>CAVYFW010000015.1:0-147832 GCA_963767885.1 uncultured Actinomycetota bacterium | reverse complement strand
GCACGCTGCGCTCACCGCAAGGCAGCAGCACGAGGCCGCGGCGAAACGCGCGGTCGAGCAGGGCGTCGCCCAGATCGGCTCGGGCGACGTCGAATCCCAGCATCACCCCGGCGCCGCGCACATGGCTCACGATCTCGCCGTAGTCGCGAGCCAGCGTGTCAAGTCCCTTGCGGGCCCGCTCGCCCGTGCGCCGCACCTGCTCGAGGTCCAGCTTGCCCAATAGCGAGAGCAGCCGGGCCATACCGGCCGAATCGCCCTCCCAGGTGGTATTGAACTTCTTCTCCTCTTGAAAGAACGTCGCCAGTTCCTCGCTGACAAAGAGGATGCCGTTCTGGGCCTTTTTCGCCCACGTCACGAGATTGGGCGGACAGGGGAGGTCGAACAGTTCGTGCGCCCACAGGCGGCCGGTCATCCCCCAACCGGTCTGCACTTCGTCGAACACCAACGGCACGTCGTAGATCCGGGTCAGGAGCCTCAGCCTGCGCATGAATCTCGCACTGGCGACGCGCACACCACCTTCGCCCTGAATCGGCTCGACGAGCACGGCCGCGACACGTCGGGCCCGGCGCAGGACCTCGTCGGTGAGCGCCGCGCGTTGCGCCAGCACAAACGCGTTCAGGGACTCCCGCTCCGGCAGCTCCGGCCGCTCGAGAAATTCGTCGAGCGCGCTGAGCTCGCGCAGAAACGCATCGCGGCTCTTTTCGGCGCGCGGCAGCCGGCCGGACACCAGGAGATCCCAGATCTGTTTCAGGCTCCGCTCCTCGCGCCGCGCTGTCTCCTTCGGGGAACCGGCGTCCTCGACTGGAAACGACACGTGCGGCCAGTCGAACTGCGTGGAAACCCGAGGCGCGCCTTTTTACGATGCGTCACGCCGAGGCTGCCAAGCGTGCGACCGTGAAACGCGCCTTCGAACGACACGATGAAGCCCCCATCGCCCGTCTCCGACGTCATCACCCGGTTGAGCAGCACCGACTTGATGGCGTTTTCAACGGTTTCAGCTCCCGTGTTGACGACGAAGTGTCGCGGCGTGCCGGCCGGAGCGATGCGATTCAGCTCCGCCTTGACGCGCAGTGACAACACGGTCTGGTACTCCGAGTGTGCGTAGCGCTCGACGACAAACGGCAGCCACTCCAGAATAGCGCCCACCACGGTTGGATCGTTTTCGCCGAACGCGTGCGTGGCGATCATGGCGCCCATGTCCAGGAACCGGTAGGGCTCGCCGGAGCCGTCGCGGTCGACGATGGCGAGATAGGGGCCGACCGCCTCTGACGGGTCGAAGGCCAGCGGCAACGAGAAGAACAGGCTGCGCGATGCGGCTGCAAGCGCCGCGTGCGAGGCCGGCAGATGCTGCTCGACCAGCGCCTCGAGCGGTCGTGACGCATCACGGAGCGCCTCGGGCACGTGCACGCGGATCTCACCACGCCGATACCGCGTGGTGAGATCGGTTACCCGCTCGACGTACGCGACGACCCGGCTGGCGGCCTCAGCGGCGTCCATGGCCCTCGAGCAGCCGCCGCGCGGCCCCCAGGCCCCGCCGATCGGCTGGCGTCAGCGTCGGGAAGGCCAGGTCGAGGCCTTCGAGCGTCTTCACGATGATCTCGCCCACCAAGGCGTGCGTGAACCACTTATGATCGGCCGGAATCACGAACCACGGCGCCTCGTCCGTGCTCGTCGCCGAAGGACTTCCTCATAGGCGGCCATATACGACTTCCATTTTGCCCGCTCGGGAAGATCCCCCATGGAGAACTTCCAGTTCTTGGCCGGATCGTCAATCCGCTCGAGCAAGCCGCCTCCGCTGCTTGTCGCGGGAGACGTGCAGGAAAAAACTTGCGGATGACGGTGCCATTTCGGACGAGAGATAGCGCTCGAACGCGTTGATGTCCTCGAACCGCTCCTTCCAGATATGGCGGCGTGACCCCGATCCGCGGGAAGCTTCTGCGCGTCGAGGAATCTGCGGGTGGACCCGCGCACGGCGAGCACCTCCTCATAGTGGGAGCGGTTGAAGATGCCGATGCGCCCGCGGGCGGGCAGTGCGCCGATTCACCCGCCACAGGTAGTCGTGATCCAGCTCCTCCTCCGAAGGACGGCACCTTGAACGAGTGCACTTCGGTGCCCTGCGGGCTGACCCCGGACATCACATGTCCGATGACGCTGTCCTTTCCGGCAGCGTCCATGCCCTGGAATACGAGCAGCAACGCGTAGCGGTCCTGGGCGTAGAGCAGCTCCTGGCGCTTTTGCAGGCGCTCCAGACCCTTGCGCACGTGGCCCTCCGCTGCGCCTTTGCTGTCGAACGGCCCCGTGTCGTCCGGGCGGCGGCCCCTGAAGCGCGACTTGTCGCCCTGCCGCACCCGGAAGCGTTTGATGTCCATGACGAGAGTCTAACCGCCCGGCGGGGCGGCGAGGTCGGGCCGAGCGTCAGGAGTGTCACCGGACGCCGCTGATGACGATTTGTCCCGGGTGGGTTACACTAAACGACCCCATGATGACCCGTCGTCATTTCGTCGCCGCGCTCGCGTCGGCGGTGCCCGTCGTGGGCGCACCGCGGCGGCTGTTCGCATCCGTCGCCAACCGCGCGCTGAGTTTTTCGCACACTCATACCGGTGAACGGCTCACCGTCGAGTACTTCAGCGGCGGACAGTGCAATCTGCAGGACGCGCTCGCCACCGTCAATCACTTCCTGCGTGACTTTCGCACCGGCGAAGTCCACGACATCGACGCGCGCCTGCTCGATCTGCTTCATGGCGTAAAGGGTCTGACGGGTTCCACCCGACCGTTTCAGGTGATCTCCGGCTATCGTTCCCCCGCAACCAACGACATGCTCCGGCATCGCAGCGAGGGGGTGGCAGCTGGCAGCCTGCACATGAAGGGTCAGGCCATCGACATCAGGCTCGCCGACGTGCCGCTTCCCGAGCTTCGTCGCGCGGCGCTCGAGGCTCGCGTTGGAGGGGTGGGCTACTATCCCGCTTCGGACTTCGTGCACGTGGACACTGGCCGCGTGCGCTTCTGGTAGTCGCATCGCCCATCACCAAGCGGATTGTGACGCCGAGAGTGCGCTGTCGAGCCTCTCGTCGTGGCCGTAGGTGTCCTCCGCGAACCTGATTGTGCCGCCGGAAACCCGGCAGGGAGGCCAGCCTTCGGCATAGGATCCGCCAGGGTTCGGCCTCGGCATCGATTCTGCGTCAGTAACGAACTGCCCAATGCGATACCTCATCAGGTTCCGCCTGCTGATCGAGCGGGGTGGCCCCGCATGACCCCGAGCGTCCTGGGGATTGTCGTGGCCGCCCTCGGCGGAGCGGCCGTTGGCGTTGAGCGACAGCGCTCCGGCCACGCCAGCGGCGCCGAGGCGCGGCTGGGCGGCGTGCGCACGTTCACGCTGCTCGGTGGAGTCGCGGGCCTCGCCGGGTGGCTCACCAGCCTCCACATGGTCGGCCTCGCGGTGGCGCTGACGGCCGGTGCCGTGGCGATTGTGGTGGCCGGCTACATGGCCGGCCAGTTCGCGGTCCGTCGACGCCACGACCGAAACCGCCGCGCTGGTCGTGATTGCCGCCGGTCTTGCCGCGGGGATGGGATGGCTCGCCCTCGCGAGCGGCGTCATCGCGCGCTGGTACACTGCTGCTCGTCGAGAAGTCACAGCTTCACGCGCTCGTCGGCCGGATCGCGGACGAGGAACTGCGCGCGGCTGCCCGCTTCGGGGTGATGGCGGTCGTGGTTCTGCCGCTGCTCCCCGAAGGTCCGTTCTGCCTGTTCGGCGGCATCGAGGCCGCGCGACTGTGGCTGCTGGGCGTTGTTCTTCATGGGGCTGGCTTCGCCGGCGATCTCGCCCGGCGCATGTTTGGCGCGGAGCGGGCTATCCGTTCGCGGGACTGCTGGGCGGCATCGTCTCGTCGACGAACGTGACGTTCACGTTCGCGCGCCTGAGCCGACGCGAACGAATGCTGTCGGGCCCGCTGGCGCTCGGCGCCGTCGGGGCCTGCACGATGCTGTTTCCGCGCGTGGCGATCGCAGCCTCGGTGTTGAACCTCTCGGTCGCGAAAGCCCTGCTGCCGTACCTCGTCGTCCCGTTCGCTGTAGGCATCATCACGCTCTATCTGTGGTGGCGAACGAATACCGACGCGGTCGGGCCGGCCGACATGCCCTCGAATCCGCTGCAGATCGTGCCCGCGCTCCAGATGGCGGTGGTGTTTCAGGTTGTGCTGTTCGCCGTCAGCGGCGTCCGCTACTTCTTCGGAGAGCGCGGACTGCTCTTCTCAGGGGCGGTGCTGGGCCTCACCGACGTCGACGCGCTCACGATTTCCATGGCGCAGACAGCCGGTGCGGGCGTCGCGGCGGAAGGTCCCGCCAGGGCGATCGCCGCTGGCATCCTGATGAACTGCCTGTTGAAGATGGGGCTGGCCGTCGCCCTCGGCAGCGACCAGTTTCGACGCGTCACCAGTGTGACGCTCGCTGCCATGAGCGTCACGCTGGCCGTGCTCCTGGGCGTTCTGCGCTGACTCAGACCGTTCGAGGCACCGGCAGGGTCGGCTGCCAACCTCGAATGTTCACACTGAGTGCGAGCAATAGCACCCCGGATATCACCGCGTAGGCGCCGATGATCAACATGAAGGTCACGGCGCTCGCATCAACCCGGCTCGCCGCAACGGCCCCGAACAGCAGCGAGACCAGGCCGCTCACACCAAGCAGCCACTCCCCTTTCACCATCGGCCCTCTGGCGTCGGTGCGGAGACGGAACGCGCCGATGACTTCGAGCGCGCCGGTCACGATCGCCCACAAGACGATCAGGTAGGCGAACGACAACTCCGCAGCGCCCGGCTCGAAGTAGGTCACCAGGCCGACAGCGATGCCGGTGACACCCTCGAGAAAGAGCGTGAGCCAGTTCGTGGACAAGCCGGCCCCTATCGAGAAGATGCCGTCGGCGAACCAAACAGGCCGAAGAAGGTCACCAGGAACGCCCTGGTGTTCTCGGGGTTGAGCAGCGCGGCGACGCCGAAGGCGACGGCAACCAGACCACGCGCGGCGACAATCCACCAGCGACGAATCAGTTGATCGAACATCGCATCCTCCAATGCCGCCGTGAGCGGCCATGATCAAGTCTCAGGGCATCGTTTCGCAACAACGATGCCAGCGCGGACACTTGAAAGATCGAGGGCCCCAGGCGCTGGGAGCGTCCGCGCCCGCCCTCAGCCACCGAGCACGTCGGGGCTTTTCTCCCACCGCCATGGGAAACTTGCGCAGTGACGGAAATCCGGCAGCCAGGTCCTTGCGCAGAGCGGAAGATGGCTTCAGGCCAGCGCGACGTACTCCGGACCGAGCGCCGCGAGCAAAGCGACACGATCGGGATCGTCGCGAAGGAACGCGAAATTCGGTGGTACCTTGAATCCGGGGGCGACCGTGCATCCGACGAGGCTGTAGGCGCCCCGCGATCGGGCCGCCTGCCACCAGTCTGCTGGCGCGACCTGAATGGGCTGTCCCGGCCCAGTGGACGGGCTCACCACCAGCACGTCGACTTGAGTGATGGCGGGCGGCGCAAGAAGCAGATCGAGGGCGTCGCCCTCATAGAGGTGCCACAGCTCGTCCGAGCGCACGCGATGCCAGCGGCTGTGCTGCCCACCGACAAGCAAGAAATAGGTGGTGACCGCTGCGCGGTCAGGGCGCTCGTCGTCTGGACGAACGCGCGCGGACGAGCGATGGATTCCGCGGAAGTAGCCGCCCTCGGGGTGCGGTTGAAGGCGGAGGTCGTCAATCAGCTGACGGGCACGCGGATGCATTGGCACCGCGCACAGCATACCGCGCCAGCCGATGGTTACGCGGACGTCTGCTCGATGACGGCCGATGGCCGCACGCCGGGCATCTGACAGCTCGCATCGGCTTGGTGACGAACAGGCGACGGACCGGTATGAGCAGCCACCGCGCCCACCGATTCGAGCGCTTCACGCGCGCGCTGTCGGTGGCGATGCCGGTGTTCGCGTACATCTGCCGGTACAGCTTCGAGATCAGGACGAACGCCACGCGGGATCTGCACCGACGTCGACCACGAGCGCCCGACCGTTTCCAGATCCGTTCGCCAGCTGTAGAACTGGTCCCACGCCCTGCGTCCGCGCGCGGATCTCCCTCGAGCCGACATCCGTCGGATGCGGCCATGAACAATCTTCGGCCGCTTGTGCTCCGGAATCAGCCAGTGCTGGGTGACCGGCACGCCATCGACCTTCTTCGCGGTTGGTCCGGGTCGCTCGCCCACTTCTCGAAGTCCACGGTGCCCGGGAACGGCGTCAGCAGCACGAACTGCGCGAACGTCAGGTCGGCGCGGTCGGCCAGCGTCACCGTCGCGTCGAAAGTGTCGGCGCCGATCGCTCGGCAGGCCGAAGATGAACGAGCCGAGCACGTGACACCGTGCTTCCGGAACGCCTTCAGCCGCGCGACCAGTTCATCGCCCGACGAGGTTGAAGCCCTTGTAGACGTCCTTCAATCCGCTCGCCGTCACCGACTCCACGCCGACGAGCGCGCCGCGGATGTGCGCCCTGCGCATCGCGTCGAGGAACTCCGGATCCTCGGCGGCTTCCATCGTGATCTGCGTGAAGAGGACCGTGTCGTTCGGCAGCTCGCGCGAGCTCGCTCCATCAGGTCGAACCGCTCGCTCGCGGATCGCCTGGCAGCTCCATCAGCTTGACGGGTCGGCGCTCGCCGCCGCGCCTCGCGATGATCGTCGAAGCGAGCACCGGATAGAAGTTGTCGTCGGCCAGTGCGATGAAACGGAACCGCGACGCCGCAGTTCGATCATCTCGCGACCACCGCGTCGGCACCTCGCCTGCCGCGGCTCCTGCCCGTCGGTCCGCCACACCGAGCAGAACGAGCAGTGCTTCGCGCAGCCGCGAACCGTCTGCACCGAGGCCCACATATAGCGGTCGGGCGGCAGCAGATCCCAGCGCGCCGGCACGAAACTGCTCGCCGGCGATGCGCCCGCCGTCGTAAATGCGGCAATGGCCGCCCGGCAAGCAGTCACGCAACGACCGCTGCCAGACGATGTCGCCGTCGCCCTTGACCACCGCATGGGCGGCGCCGTCTGTCAAGCACCTCGTCGGGAAAGAGCGTGGCGTGGATCCCGCCGAAGCACCACCCACGCGCCCCGCGCACGTGCCAGGTCGCCCGATGGCGTAGCCGCGCAGGGCATTGCCGGTGTGAATACCGATACCGACGACATCGCCTGGGCGATGCTCCCGGGGTCGACGTGTTCAGGGTCTCGTCGACGAGAAGCGGGTCACCCCAGCGCGACCGGTGGCCGCCGCCAGGACATAGAGCCAACGCGGCGTGATGATAGCCATACCGAACGACAGCTCGCTTGGATTGATTCACTGGCACGCGTGGACCCACAGGCACCTCGTCAATCTAAGCAGATGGCACGAGCACCGCCAGTTCGTCGACCGGTGCGCTGCTGATCGTGGCCGGTTCGCCGACGACTACGGGGGACCGGCGAACAACTGCAGAACCTTCCCCTCCGCGACTTCGACCTGCGCGGTCACGATGTGCTTGTGTCCGCCCTCGACTCTTGGCCGGCAGCCCTTGATTGTCAGCCGTCCGGGCGCGAAGCGTGGCCAGCACCACGAACTGAAACGCACCCATCCCTACTGGACGCTGGATTACAAGGAACCTATCGAAAATAGGACGGAAACTGGCATGGCAGCCCTCACGCAAAAGCTTTGGTGAGGGCTAGGGCAGGGCGGGCCGCAGAGCTCAGAAAAGCAGGGAGCGCTAAGTATACGCCGATTCAGACCTTCCGGCGCATGAGACGCAGTCCTATCAATGGGTATAGCGAGTGTCGAGGACAGGGACTGTCTGCCCTCGACAGGCCCAGAGTTCGTTACCAGCGTGGCTCGGAGCGGCGACGGGAATCGCCACCGCCAAACCCGCCGCCGCCAAACCCGCCGCCGCCGGCCGGCTTTGGACGCGCTTCGTTCACCGTCAGGCCGCGGCCGCCGAGCTGATAGTCGTTCAGCTCCGTAATGGCCTTCTGCGCTTCATCGTCCGTGCTCATTTCCACGAACGCGAAGCCGCGTGCTCTGCCCGTGGCCATGTCGCGCATTACCTTGACGGTTTCGACGGTTCCCGAGCGGGCAAAGAGCTCCTGGAGCTCGGGTCTCGCCCGTTTGTAATGAAAGTTTCCCAGCATACACAACTTACGACCCATCACTGACTCCTCTGTCGCATCCGCGACAAAAAGCGCCGCCGAATGCGGCCGCGCGCGTCCCGACGGTCCGAAAACGGACCGCGGGTGGATTTCGTCTCGTTGCTAGGCAGAACGTCAGGAGGAGCGAGTCAGGAAGAGGCTCGTTGCGACCTACAGGCAGCACAGCACGCGGCAAGATCCGAAAGAACGATTGTCTGTATCGACGATTCCCGAACGGTCTACGACTTGTCGACCGTGTAAAGCACCTCTGCCACCGTCGGCGATGGCGCACCAAGCCCGATCAGCAACATGATGCCCGCCGGCGCGACGCTGAGCGCGAGCAACAGCGCCGTAGTAGAAGTCCGCGCGCCCATCGCCACGCTGCCGGCAATCACGAGGGCCAGCGTCGCAAGCCAGACGCCACCCACAAGCCACGTCCGAGAAGCAGTGTTCAACATGATGTGGCCCTCCCTCGGGCCGGCCGGGGTGCTATCGTGCGGGAGGTCGCGCCTTCGCCCGATGCGTCAGCGCGTCCACTCCGCTTACGCGAGTCGGACGTCTCGCCGCGGGGACCCTTGGGACCCTGCCCACGTTCGAACGTGACCGCCTGGCCTTCGCGCAGCTCGTCGAACCGCGTGCCCGCGCACGCGGAGTTGTGGAAGAATACTCATTGCCGTCGCTCGCGAGGATGAAGCCGAAACCTTTGTCGCTGACGAGCCGCTTGATCGTGCCGTTCATTGGTGCCATCGTGTCCTTGACATCCATGTGAATAGCGAACGCGCTCTGCAGGGCAACGGTGGGAGGTCGGGGGATGTCGCCACGCCTTGCCCGTAGGCTGGTCGGCGCTGGATAAACGCTGGCTGGCTTACGTAGAGCTGAACCGGCCTTCAGGATACCTCATTAAGGGAAGCTGGGTCGCGGCCCACAGCAGGTGGTCGGCCAGGAGGCGCGCATCCGTGACGTCGGTGACCGCCTCCCACTGCTGCTCCGACCCCGGGAAGCGGAACCGCCGCCCCGTCTCGCGGCAGATCGCCGCGTAGACGGCGAGCGTGACGCCCATGTTCATCGCGTTGCCGAGCGCCCAGCCGATCATGGTGTGCGGGCGGTGCACCGACCAGGTGAAGCCGTCGCGCTCCGCCGCCGCCCAGAGGATGTCCTCCTGGACGTAGTAGAAGTTCTCGTACGGCAGGCGCGGCTGCTCCTCGGAGAACGGCGTGTCCGGCTGCGCCCTGGCGTAGGCCTCGAACGGCCCCAGGTAGTGCTTGAGGCCCGTGACGAGCGCGACGTGCCGCACCGAGCCCTCGCCGGCGACGCCGTCCAGCAGGTGCTGGAGCATCGCGCCGTTGACCTCGATGTTCTCGGCCTCGGTGGCGCGCCGCGACCAGGTCGTGAAGAACACGTGGGTCGGCGCCGTGCCCCGGAGCGCGGCGGCCGTCGCGTCCGCGTCGAGCAGGTCGGCCGCGAGGTGCGTCGCGCGCGGGTCGAGCCCGTCGGCGTGGCGGCTCAGGCCGGAGACGCGCCAGCCGTCGTCGAGCAGGCGGGTCGCAACGTTGCCGCCGCTGATGCCGGTGGCACCGACGACGAGCGCGTGTCCTGGCGCGGTGCCAGCGTCGGCAGCCATCGTGCAGGTATGCTGCACGATGACGCGGCTCCCGTCAACGCATCCCGCGAAATCGTTCAGTGATGGTGTTCGCCGGCGTCGAGCGCCGGGGTCGCCGGCGACGCCTCGCCGCGGCGGCCGCGCACGACCCACACGGCGCGCACGGTCTCGCTGCCGTCGTTGCTGAGCCGGTGCGGCGTCGACGACGGGAACGTGATGGAGTCGCCGGCGTTCAGCACGTACTCGTCGAAGCCGACCGTCACGTGCAGCGTCCCGGAGAGCACGAGCCCGAACTCGTGGCCGCTGTGGCGCACGAAGGCGTCGTTGGGGCTCGACGCGCCGCCCGGCTCGTAGGTCGCCTCGAGGAACTCCGTGTCGTCGTCGGCCCAGACCATGAGGCGCTCCCAGCGCACGCCCGAGCTGAGCGTGATCGCGCGGCGCCCGTCCGCCCGCTGCACGCTGAGGCCGGGCCCGGGCGCGGCGGCGGCGGGCTCGGCGCCGGCCGCGGCGCCGTCGGGACGCGCGGCGCCCTCGTCGAACAGGGCGTCGTTCACGCTGACCCCGAACTCCGCGGCGAGCGCGTAGAGCGTCCGCACCGATGGCTGGATCTTCCCCGTCTCGATCTGCGAGATCGCGCTCGGCGAGACGTCCAGCCGTCGCGCGAGCTCGCGCACGCCCAGCCCGCGGGCGAGCCGGATGGCCCGCAGCCGCGGACCGAGGCCGTCGGCCTCGCTGGCACGCGGATCGGCACCGGCTTCCATACCCATGAGTATGCCGCCAAGTGCTGCTGCGGCCGCCGCGGATGCGCGCGGGCGGGCCACGCTAGCGCGCTGCCTGCAGCGCTGCGAGGGCGGGGCGCGTGCGCAGGTACGCGTCGGCGGCCGCCGCGCGTGCGGCCTCGTCGGCGTAGGCGACCTCCACGAGCTCCAGCGACAGCCCGTCGGGGTCCGGGAAGTAGACCCAGCGCCAGCCGGCCAGCGGGCCCTCGTCTTCCACGTTGACGTCGGAGTAGAACTCCACGCCCCTGGCCTCGAGCTCGGCCTTGGCGGCGCGGACGTCGTCGACCTGGAGGCAGACGTGGCCCGCGCCCAGGGTGTTGTTCGGGTACGGCCGCTCCATCGGTGCCGACAGGTCGCGGTACTGCAGGAGCTCCAGACGGGAGCTCGGCCCCGCCCAGAACATGCAGAGGCGGAGCGTCGCGTTCGGCACCTGCACGCCGCGATCGAGCGCCTCGCCGCTGAACCAGTCCGTCGGCTCGCAGGCGAACGGCAGGCCGAGGACGTCGTGGTAGAAGTAGATCGAGCGGTCGAGGTCGGAGACGACGAGGCCCGTGTGGTGGATGCCGGTGAGGTTCACTGGCTGCTCCTCGCGGATGGTTCGGGTCGTGGCGGCCGCGCCTACGTGCGGCCGGTCCGGCGCACCTGGCTGTAGACGACCGCCGCGATGACGATCAGCAGGCCCTGGAACAGGTACTGCCAGGTCTGGTCGAGGTCGAGGAACGTCGTCGCGTTCAGGACCTGCACGATGAGGCCCGCCCCGAGCAGCGTCCCGATGAACGTGCCGCGCCCGCCGAGCAGGCTCGTCCCGCCGAGCACGACGGCCGTGATGCTGGTGAGGGTGTAGCCCGTCCCCTGCGCCGGGTCGCCGACGCCCAGCTGGGCCAGCAGCACCAGCGCGCCGAGGAAGGTGAGGGCGGAGACGGCCGCGTAGCCGAGCAGCGCCGTGCGGTTGATGCGCACGCCGACCCGCCGCGCCGACTCCTCGTCCGAGCCGACGGCGCGCAGCCGCAGGCCCCACTGGGTGCGCCGCAGGCACCACTCCAGCACGAACGCGACGACGACGAACAGGACGAAGGCCAGCGGGACCGGGCCGACCGTCCGGGAGATCTGGTCGGTGACGTCGGCCGTGATGTAGCCGCCCGGCCGGTCGCGCAGCACGAACGCGAAGCCGCCGAGCGCGATGTACGTCACCAGCGTGGCGGCGACCGGCGTGAACTTGCCGTAGCGGATGAGCACGCCGTTGAAGAGGCCGACGGCGATGGCGCACGCCAGCATCAGGGCGAGGCCGAAGATCCACACCGCCGGCCCGTGCTCGTCGAGGATGAAGTAGGACCCGACGACCACCAGGAAGCCCGCGAGCGGCCCCACGGAGAGGTCGATGCCGCCCAGCAGCATCGCGATGGTCTGCCCGAGCGCGATGAAGCCGAGCGCGGCGCACGCGAACATCACCGACGTGATGTTGAAGTCCGAGATGTAGAGGCTGTTGCGCTGGTAGACGTAGAGGCCGAGCGCGAGCATCACGACCGCGAGGATCGCGACCGGGGCGTAGTCGCCCTGGATCAGCCGGTGCAGCTGCGTCGACCCGCCACGGGTGTCGGCGCCCTCCGCCCGGCTGAGGGCCGTGGCGCTGACGGCGGCCTCGATGATGCGCTCCTCGTTGACCGCGTCGCCCTCGAGCGTCTCCACGGCGTGTCCGCGCGACATCACGATGACGCGGTCGCAGAGGCCCTCGAGCTCCTGCGCGTCGCTCGAGACCACGACCACGGGCACGTCCCGGTCGGCGACCTCGCGCAGGATGCGGTAGATCTCGGCGCGGGAGCCGACGTCGACGCCCTGCGTGGGCTCGTCCGCGAGCAGGATGGCCGGCTCCGAGAGCATGGCCCGCGCCATCACGACCTTCTGCTGGTTGCCGCCCGAGAGCGCCGACACCGGCGCCTCGAGGGACGGCGCCTTCACGGCCAGCGTCGACAGCTCGCGCTCCACGACGTCGAGCTCGCGGCGACGGCTGATGAAGAAGATGGCGGTCTTGAGGCGGTCGAGAGCCGACAGCGACGCGTTCTCGCGCACGCTGAGCCCCATCATCAGGCCCTCGGTGTGGCGGTCCGACGGCATGTAGGCGGAGCTCCCCCGCAGCGCGCCGGCGGGTCAGCTCGGCGCCGCCGACGCGGATGGTCCCCTCCGTGGCGCTGTCGAGGCCCGCGAGGGTGCGCAGGAGCGCCGGCTGGCCGTTGCCGACGACGCCCGCGATGCCCACGATCTCGCCGCGTCGCGCGGCGAACGAGATGTCCGAGAAGCCCCGGCCGCCGAGGCCCTCCACCGCCAGCAGCTCTGGATCGTCGTCGGCCGGCACGTGCTTCGGCGGGAACGTCGACGAGAGCGTGCGGCCGATGATCAGCGCGAGCAGCTCGGCATCCGTGATGTCCGCGACCGACGAGGTGCCGCGGAGGCGCCCGTCGCGCAGGACCGTGACGCGGTCGGCGATCTCGCGGACCTCGCCGAGTCGGTGCGTGATGTAGACGACCGCCGTGCCCTGCGCCGCGAGGTCGCGGACGACGCGGAACAGCAGGTCGACGGACTCCTGGGACAGGGGCGCGGTCGGCTCGTCGAGGATCAGCAGCTTCGGCTGCGCCGCGAACGCCTTGGCCAGCTCGAGCAGGTGCCGCCGGGCGACGCTCAGCGACGAGACGCGCGCCTCGAGGTGGCCCGTGAAGCCGACGACGTCGAGCATCCGGCGCATGGCGATCCTGGCGTCGTCGCCGTGGCGCCGCAGATGCTCCGGCGCGACCGCGACGAGGATGTTCTCGGCCACGGTCATGTCGGGCAGCAGGGCCGGGTGCTGGTGGACGATCGCGATCCCGAGCTCCTGCGCGACCCCCGGGACGAGGCCCTCCAGCGTCTGCCCGTCGAACACGATCGCGCCGCCGTCCGGGGCCGTGGCGCCGGATGCGACGTTCATCAGCGTCGACTTGCCGGCGCCGTTCTCGCCGAGCAGCGCGTGCACCTCGCCGGGCAGCACCTCGAACGAGACGTCGGTCAGTGCCGCGACGCCGTCGTAGTGCTTCGAGATCTCGGTCAGCGTCATCGTCGGACGCTGGATGGCCACCTCGGCCGGTTCGATCAGGGTCTGGTCAGTCATGAAACGAGTGGTCGGTCGGGGGCGCGCGACGATCGGCGGTCGCCGCGCGCCCCCGTCCAGCCGGCTAGCCCAGCAGCGCCGCCTGGTCCTCGCCCGACATCTCGGCCGAGAGGTAGATGTCGCCCGGGAGGTCGGCTTCGCAGTCGACCGGGTTCGGGTCGCCGGTCACCGAGTTCTCGAACGGCGTGTTCGGGAACGACATCGTGGCCGGCTTCTCACCGCCCGTCGCCAGGGCCACGGCCCACTGGATGGCGAGGCGTGCGTGGTCGTTCTGCGTCGAGATCGTGAACAGCTTGAAGTCGGGGTTGGCGTCCTTGTTGTCCTGCCAGAAGCAGGCCAGGACGTTGCCGTCCGACGTCGCGATCGGCGGGATCGACTTGCCCGCCTTCTGGAACTCCGGCAGCGCGCCGACCAGCGACGGCCCGAAGTCGGACACGATCACGTCGATCTTGTCGTTCTTGGCGATCGCCGCCGTCAGGACCTTCTGGGTCTCGGCCGGATCCCAGCCCGTGACCTCGAACGGCTGCTCGCCGATGAACGTGTACTTGCCCGTCGGGTCGAGCACCTCGTGCAGGCCCTCGGCCTCGCCGACGCCCTGGCTGTTGCCCGCGGGGCCGCTGAGGAACAGGACGTTGCCGCCGTCGGGGATGTTCTCCAGGATCCACTGCCCCCAGAGCTTGCCCGCCTCCTTGACGTCGGTGTCGACGAAGACGTCGTAGTCCTTGCCCGCCTCGCCGCCGGGGGTGACCCGGTACGGGACGGTCACGACGCCCGCCTTGTAGGAGCTGCGGAGCGCCGGCAGGATCGCCTCGCCGGCATCCGGGAACACGACCAGCGCGTTGACGCCCTTGGCGACCATGCCCTGGATGTCGGAGATGGCCTTCTGGGTGTCGCCCTGCCCGTCCGCGTAGTCGATGGACGTGACGCTCGGGCACTTCGACGCCTCGTCGCGGGCGGCGGCAGTCGTCACCAGGCGCCAGCTGTTGCCGCCGAAGCCGTCGGTGAAGCCGAGCTTGATCTTCTTGTCGCCGCACCACGCCGGCACGCCGCCGGCGTCGGCCGAGTCCGCCGATGCCGACGGGCTGGACTCCGCGGGCGCCTCGGCGCTGGAGTCGCCGGCCGCGCTGGACTCGGCGGGCGCCTCGGCGCTGGACTCGGCGGGAGCGGCAGCGCTGGACTCGGCCGGAGCCGCGCTGGACTCCGCCGGTGCTGCCGCACTGGTGCTCGAGTCGTCGTCGTCGCCGCAGGCCGCGAGCACGAGCACGCTGCCTGCGATGGCCAACGCTAGGCCCGCGCCGGACATTCGTCGATTCATCGTTCTGGCCTCCTCCTCCGTGGGTTCGATCTGGTGCGTGTCGAGCTTGGGTCGCGTGGTCGTGCGCCACGCGTCAGGTGGGTGACGCCACGCGTCCGGACCGGCGCTGGCCGACGCGGCGGCCGATGGCGCGCCAGTCGAGCGTGTAGAGCGCGACGCCGATCGCGAGCGCTGCCGCCTCGACGAGCGTGCGGACGGCGAACGTGACGCCCAGAGCGAGCACGAACTGCTCGAGCTGGGACAGGAACAGCGCCGCGACCGCGGTCGCCACGAGGTTGCCGCGGCCGCCGAGCAGCGACGTGCCGCCGAGCACCACCGCCGCGACCGAGGGCAGGAGGTACGCGTCGCCCTGGAACGCCGTGGGCTGCTTGACGATGCCGGCCAGCAGCACCGCGGCCAGCCAGTAGAAGACCTGGGCCCAGATGTAGCCGCTGGCCCGGTACTGCTTCACCCGCAGGCCGGACGTCAGCGCCGCCAGGCTGTTCGACCCCACGGCCTCGAAGCGCCGCCCGGCCGGCGTCAGCTTCACCACCACCGTGGCGACGGCGGTCGCCGCGATGGCGTAGTAGACCGAGTTGGGGATGCCGAAGGTGAGGCCGGCGGCGGCGTTCTCGAGGCGGTCGGTGGTCGTGCGCGGGATGCCGCTCGAGACCTGGAGCACCGCGCCGTAGAGCAGCGCGTTCGTGCCCAGGGTGGCGACGATCGGGTTCAGGCCGAGCACGCCGATCAGGAAGCCGTTGCCGAGCCCGGCTACCAGGGCCACCACCAGCGAGATGGCCAGGGCCGGCAGCAGCTTGGAGTCGTC
This sequence comes from uncultured Actinomycetota bacterium, assembly GCA_963767885.1. Classification (GTDB taxonomy): domain Bacteria; phylum Actinomycetota; class Thermoleophilia; order Gaiellales; family F1-60-MAGs149; genus CAVYFW01. The sequence continues at coordinate 132,039 of CAVYFW010000015.1, read as the reverse complement.
GCCGTCGGGGTAGTGCGTGACGATGACGATCGCCAGGGACATCGAGCCCGCGATGGAGAGGTCGATGCCGCCCTGCTGGACGACGAGGGTCTGACCGAGCGCGGCGATCGCGAGCACCGCCGCGAACGGCAGCATCGAGAGCAGCGCGCCCTTGCTGGTGCTGGACGACGCGAAGATCGCGCTGACCAGGAACAGCAGTGCCGTCGCGACGACGACCGTCGCCAGGCCGCGGGACACCCGCCACCTGGGTCCGCGCTGGGCGCTGCGTTGCGCGTTGGTCGGTTCGCCCATCCCGCCTCCTGCCGGCGACGTCGCCGGTCGGTCCCACTCCTCGCGCTGCCTTCCCGGGCTGCGTGACCGGCGATCATAGGGACTGTCGGTTCCGTTCACAAGTGCTGCACGAAAATTGCGTGCACCTGTCACCGCATGGCGAGCGGGAGGCCGCTGATTCCGTCCCGGTGATTGAGAAACCGGTGGTTACCGGCGCTCGTGGAGGTGTATAGTCCTCGCCGACACCGGCCGGGAACGCAGGCGGCTGCTGAACGACGCGAACGCCAAGTGATCTCTCAGCCTGAACACCGAGGAGCCTGGACGTGACCATCGCCTCGCGCGGCGCCACGATGGCGGTCGACTGGGAGCAGCGGATCGACTTCGCCCGCCTGCGGGCGGACCGCCTGGAGCGGGCGCGTGCGTCGCTGCGCGAGTCGGACCTGGGCGCCGTCCTGCTGTTCGACCAGAACAACATCCGCTACGTCTCGAGCACGCACATCGGCGAGTGGGCCCGCGACAAGAGCGCGCGCTGCGTGCTGCTGACCCGCACCGGCGACCCGGTGCTGTGGGACTTCGGCTCGGCCGCCAAGCACCACCAGCTGTACGCGCCGTGGTTCCCGCAGTCGAGCTGGCAGGCCGGCGTCACGTCGATGCGCGGGGCCATGCCGCGCGAGACCGGCGTGCCGGACGCGCTCGCCGCGCGCATCCACCACGAGCTGGCCGAGCGCGGACTGGCCGGCGACCCGCTGGGCATCGACCTGACCGACATGGAGACGCTCTACTCGCTGCAGCGGCAGGGGCTCGAGACCGCCGACGCGCAGCCGGTCATGATGCGGGCGCGCGCCATCAAGTCCGAGGACGAGATCGCGCTGCTGGAGCACGCGGCGGCGATCGTCGACGCGGTCTACGAGGAGATCTACCGCATGCTGCGGCCCGGGCGTGCGCGAGCACGACGTCGTGGCGCGCGCGATGCAGCTGCTGTTCGAGCTCGGCTCGGAGCAGGTGGAGGCCATCAACGCCGTCTCCGGCGACCGCTGCAACCCGCACCCCCACGTCTTCTCGGACCGCCTGCTGCGCCCCGGCGACCAGGCCTTCTTCGACGTCATCCACTCCTTCATGGGCTACCGCACCTGCTACTACCGCACGTTCAACGTCGGCGGCGTCACGCAGTCGCAGATCGACGCCTACCGCCAGTGCCGCGAGTGGCTCGACAACTCGATCGAGCTCGTGCGGCCCGGCATGACCACCGATCGCATCGCCGAGGTCTGGCCCACCGCCAAGGAGCTCGGCTTCCCCGACGAGCAGTCCTGCTTCGGGCTGCAGTTCGGCCACGGGCTCGGCGTCGGCCTGTACGAGGCGCCCATGATCTCGCGCGTCCACTCGCTCGAGAACCCCATCACCATCGAGCCCGGCATGGTCTTCGCCCTCGAGACGTACTGCGCGGCCAGCGACGGCGAGTCCGCCGCCCGCATCGAGGAGGAGGTCGTCGTCACCGCCAACGGCTGCCGCGTGATCACCAAGTTCCCGGCCGACGAGCTGCTCGTCTGCGGCAAGACCTACGTCCGCGGCGCCGACCTGCTGGCCCGCAGCGACGACACCGCCCTGGCCTGAGACAACCGAAGGGAGCCCGTCATGGGTCGTGTGCAGGATCGCGTGGTGATCGTGACGGGCGGCGCCGGCGGCATCGGGGCCGCGGCCTCGCGCGCCATCGCCGAGGAGGGCGGCCGCGTGGTGGTCGCCGACCTGTCCGCCGACGCGGCGCGCGCCGTCGCGGACGACATCGCGGCGGCCGGCGGCACCGCGACGTCGATCGGGGTCGACGTGACCGACCGGGCGCAGGTGCGGGCGATGATCGAGCACGCCGTGGCGACGTACGGCGAGCTGAACGTCATCTTCAACAACGCCGGCATGAACCGTCCGCGCGACTTCATGGAGGTCGACGAGGCGAACTTCGACGAGATCGTCCGCGTCAACACCTGGGGCGTGATCGTCTGCACCCAGGAGGCCGCGCGGCAGATGATCGCGCAGGGCAAGGGCGGCAAGATCGTCAACACGGGCTCGATCGCGGGCCGCCAGGGCTTCTGGGACTTCACCCCGTACTGCGTGGCGAAGTTCGGCGTGGTCGCCGTCACCCAGGCCACCGCGCGCGGCCTGATCCAGCACGGCATCACCGTCAACGCCTTCGCACCGGGCGTCGTCGACACGCCGATGTGGATCGGGCTCAACGAGGACCTGCGGGCGATCCACGAGCAGGCCCCGGACGCCGACCCGATGACCGACTTCGCCGCCGCCGGCACCCTCATGGGCCGCCCCGCGAAGCCGACCGAGCTCGCGCCGTTCCTCGTCTACCTGGCGTCGCCCGAGTCGGACTACATGACGGGCCAGATGTACATGGTCGACGGCGGTCAGGTCCTGGTCTAGGGCGCACCGTTCCGAACGGCGGGACCGGCGCAGCGCGCGCCTACGATCCCGCGCATGACGGCAACTCCCGCGCGCAGCCTGGTCTTCCCCGCCCGTGTCGTCGTCGGCGTTGGGGCGGCCGACGGTCTCGGCGCGACTGCTTCTGGAGGAAGGCGACCCCGGTCCGCTGCTCGTGGTGTGCGACGCGGTTCTCGTGGAGCAGGGCGGCCTGGCGCGCCCGTTCGCGTCGCTGCACGAGGCCGGCTTCGACGTCAGCGTCTTCGACGACGTGCGCGGCGAGCCGACGGTCGAGCTCGCCGAACGCGTGCGCTCGCTGGCGGCCGGCCGCGGCTTCGTCCAGGTCGTGGGCATCGGCGGCGGCAGCGCGATGGACCTGGCGAAGGTCGCGGCCGCGCTCGCCGCCGACCCGAGCCTGCACCTGGCCGGGCTCGCGCTGGGCGACCGCCTGCCGGCGTGCGCGCGGCTGGCCCTCGTGCCGACGACCGCAGGGACCGGCGCGGAGGCGACCGTCGTCGCGATGCTGACGGGCCCGGACGGCAAGATGATCCTGCGCTCGCCCTCCTTCGTGCCCTCGCTCGCGGTGCTCGACGCGGCGCTGACCACCAGCCTGCCGCCCGCGCCGACCGCCGCCACGGGCCTCGACGCGCTCGCCCACGCGCTGGAGGCCTACACGTCCCGCGGCGCGTCGCCGCTCACCGACGCCGTGGCGATCCAGGCCGCCCGCCTGGTGGCCGGCTCGCTCGAGCGCGCGTGCGCGGACGGCAGCGACCTGGCCGTCCGCGAGCAGATGCTGCTGGCCGCGCACCTCGCGGGGCAGGCGCTCAACGCGGGCGTCGTCGTCGGGCACTCGATGGCCTACGTGCTGGCCGAGCAGGCCCACCTGCCGCACGGCGTCTCGACGGCGATGGCCCTGCCCTACGCCCTGCTCTACAACGTCGCGGAGACGCGCGAGCGCCTCGACGCCATCGCCCCCGCCCTGACCGGCGACCCGGCCGCCCGCGCGCTGGAGCTGATCCTGTGGACCGGCGACCTCGCGACCCGTCTCGGCATCCCGGCGTCCTCCACGGCCGCGGGCGTCGCCCCGGGCCGCTCGGCGAGCCATGCCGCGCGCGTGATCCGCTGCTACCCGCGCCCGACGAACCCGCGCCCGATCGAGCAGGACACGCTGGCGCGCCTGTTCGAGCTGATGGAGGACGGCGACCTGCCGGCCGCCGTCGCGGGGTGGAACGGGGGCTGACCCTAGCTCACCAGCCAGCCGCCGTCGACGACGAGGGTCTGGCCGGTGACGTAGGAGGACGCGTCGGAGGCCAGGAAGACCGCCGCGCCGGCCAGGTCCGACGGCATGCCGACGCGGCCCTGCGGGATGCGCGAGGCGATCCACGCCGCGCGCTCGGGGTCGGCCAGGAGGTCGGCGGTCTGCGCCGTGCGGATGTAGCCGGGCACCAGCACGTTGGCGGTGATGCCCGTCGGCGCGAGCTCCACCGCGAGCGTGCGGGCGGCGCCGAGCAGCCCGGCCTTCGCGGCGTTGTAGGGGAGGATGCGAGCGAGGCCGATGGTGCCGCCCAGCGAGCCGACGAAGATCAGCCGACCGGCCGCCCCGCGCGCGATCATGCGGCGAGCGGCGGCGCGGGCGACGAAGACCGGCGTCGTCAGGTGGATGGCCAGGACGCGCTCCCAGTCGTCGAGGTCGACCTCGAGGGCGGGGCGTCGGATCTGTACGCCGGCCGCCTGCACCACGACGTCGAGCGGGCCCGCGAGGGCCTCGACCTCGTCCAGCAGCGCCTCGCCGTCGCCGGCTGCGAACAGGTCCGTCGCCAGCGTGTGCGCAACGCCTCCCCGCGCGCGAATGGCCGCCGCGGCCTCGTCGAGCTCGCGCGCCGTGCGGCTGACCAGCACCACCTCCGCGCCGGCGTCGGCGAGCCCGTCGGCGAGGCCCCGGCCGATGCCGCGGCCGCCGCCCGTCACGAGCGCCCGGCGGCCGGCGAGGACGGGCTCGGTCACCGGAGCGGCCGGGCCTCAGCCGACGACGTCGGCTCCCAGCGGCACCGCGAGCGCGGCGTCGAGGTCCGCCAGCAGCGCGGCCGCGTCGTCCGCCGGGAGCGGCAGGAGCGGCTGGCGCACGTCGCCGCAGTCGAACCCCTGGCTCGCGAGGCCCAGCTTGGCCTTCTGGTTGTAGCTCCCGCTCTCCATGTTCTGGATCCAGGGCAGCAGGCCGTCGAAGATGCGGAACGCCTCCTGCAGGTCGCCGCGGTTGGCCGCGTCCATCACGGCCACGTGCTGGTGCGGCAGCACGTTCGCGGTGCCCGCCAGCCACGAGCGCACGCCCCACGAGAAGTAGTCGACCGCCTGGTCGTCGGAGCCGCAGATGACCTCGATGCGGCCCGCGTAGCGGCGGCGCACGGCGAGGAAGCGCGAGAAGTCGCCGCTCGACTCCTTGAGGGCCACGATCAACGGGTGGTCGGCGATCGCGTCGAGGCACTCCAGCCCGATCTCGACGCCGGCGCGGGCCGGGAAGTTGTAGAGCACGATCGGCAGGCCGACCGCGTCGGCGACCGTCGTGTAGTGCGCCGCCAGCTCGCGCTGGGAGGGCAGCGACGTCGGCGGCGCCGCCAGCAGGAGCGCGTCGTAGCCCAGCTCGCGGGCCACCTCGCCGTGGCGGATCACCTCGCGCGTGGAGGCGGCGTTGCAGCCGGCGATCAGCTGCGCCCGACCGGCCGCCACGTCGCGCGCGTGCTCCAGGAGCCGCGCGCGCTCCTCGAACGACAGGGCGTAGTACTCGCCCGTGGTGCCGTTGGGCACCAGCCCGCGCACCCCGCCGTCGAGCTGGTGCTCGACCAGACGCGCGTAGACGTCGAGGTCGAGCTCGTCGTCCGCGCCGAACGGGGCGACGATCGGGGTGTAGACGCCTTCGAATCGCATGTCATCTCCTCCGCCGGGCGAGGTGCGCGCGGACCACAGCATGCATTGTCACGCCACGACGGTCGCGGGGACGCCGCCCTCGAGCACCGTCCGCGCGTTCAGGGCCGCACCGCGCCGCAGGGCGAGCAGCGACTCCTCGCTGTAGTAGGCCATGTGCGGCGTGCAGATGACGGTCTCCAGCGCCAGCAGCGGGTGCTCTGGCGGCGCGGGCTCGCGGCGCAGGACGTCCAGCCCGGCCGCCGCGACCCGCCCGCTGCGCAGTGCGGCGAGCAGCGCGTCCTCGTCCAGCACCGCACCGCGACCGGCGTTGACCACGACCGCACCCGGCGGCAGGAGCGCGAGCGTCGCGGCATCGACGCTCCCCGCCGTCTCCGGCGTGCTCGGCAGGTGGATGGAGAGCACGTCGCTGGCCCGCAGCAGCTCCTCGCGGCCGCAGAGGCGCACGCCGTCGCTCGCCGCGGCCGCCGCGACGTACGGGTCGTGCGCCAGCACCTGCAGCCCCAGGCCGCGCGCGCGCACCGCGACCTCGCGCGCGATGCGCCCGTAGCCGAGCAGCCCCAGCGTGCGGCCGTGCAGCCGCCGCAGCGGGCGCAGGTCGTCGAGGCCCCAGTCGCCGCTGCGGGCCACGCGCTGCGCCGCCGGCAGCTTCCGCCAGGCCGCGAGGATCAGGGCGACGGTGTGCTCGGCGACGTCGATCGCGCAGTAGTCCGGGACGTTGGCGACGACGATGCCACGGGCCTGCGCGGCCTCGACGTCGACGCCGTCCGTGCCGACGGCGTAGACGCTGATCACGCGGCAGCGGTCGAGCCCGGCGATGATGTCCGCGCCGACCCGCTCGATGCCCTCGGTCAGCAGCGCGTCCGCGGTCGCGAGCTCGTCGCGCAGGGAGGCCAGCGGCCGGTCGCGCAGGTCGAGCAGCGTCGCGCCGAGGCCGGCCAGCACCGCCTCCTCGACGTCGAGGCGGTCCGTCGGCAGCTCGAGCGCGACGACGGCGACCACCGGCGCGCTGCCGCTCATCGCGCCGTGTACCCGCCGTCGACGGAGAGGCAGGCGCCCGTGATCGAGCCAGCGGCGTCCGAGGCCAGGAAGCAGATCGCCGCCGCGACGTCGGCGGGCGCGGCCAGGCGCTGCTGCGGGATGTCCGCCAGCACCCGCCGCAGGTGCGCGGCCGGGTCGGGCTGCTCGGCGACCCAGGTCGCGATCATCGGCGTCTCTGTCAGCCCCGGCGCCACGGAGTTGACGCGGATGCCGTCGGCCGCGAGCTCGACCGCCGCCGCGCGGGTCAGGCTCTCCAGCGCGCCCTTGGACGCCCCGTAGACCGCGGAGCCCGGCAGCCCGATGAGCGCGGTGCGGGAGGTGACGTTGACGATCGCGCCCCCGCCGCGCTCGCGCATCGCCCGCGCCGCCGCCTGCAGCAGCTGCAGCGCGCCGAACACGTTGACGTCGAAGATCCGGCGGGCGTCCTCGAGGGTGGTGTCGAGCAGCGCCGGGCCGGACAGGTCGAGACCGGCGTTGTTGATCAGGACGTCGAGCCCGCCGAAGCGCTCGCGGGCCGCCGCGACCGCCGCCTCGGCCGTTGCCGGGTCGCCGACGTCGCCGGCCACGAACGCGGCCCGCTCGCCGCCGAGCTCCTCCACCAGCCGGGCGCCGGGCTCCGGCCGGCGCGCCACCAGCACCAGCGCGAGGCCGTCCGCGTGCAGCTGCCGGGTGACTGCGAGCCCGATGCCCTCCGTCGCGCCGGTGACGATGGCGACGCGCGCCGGCTCGCTCACGCGCCCTCCGCGCTCCCGCCCGCGCGCCACTCCACGGCGAGGCGCGCCGAGAAGCGCAGGTGCTCGCGGAGCAGCGCGCTCGCGGCCAGGTCGCGGGCCTCCAGCGCATCCACGATCTCCCGGTGGTCGGAGACGTTGCGGTCCTGCGGGTACGGCGGGTAGCGGCAGAGGTGCATGCGGGACTCGGCCGCGAGCGTGGCGTACATGCGCACCAGGCGCGAGCTGCCCGAGGCGGCGACGAGCGCCTCGTGCAGGGCGATGTCGCGGTCGGCCATCCCCCGCCAGTCCTGGCCGTCGTCGGCCGCCTCGACCATGTGCTCGAACGCGGCCCGCACGGCCTCCAGGTCGGGGCTCTGGTCGGCCAGGATCAGCTCCAACGCGGCGAGCTCGACCGCCTCGCGCGCCAGGTAGACGTCGCGGATGTCGTCGGGCGTGATCTCGCGGACGAACGTGCCGCGGTGCACCTCGTGCTGCGCGAGCCCCTCCTGCACGAGCTGGCGCATCGCCTCGCGCACCACGCCGCGTCCCGTGCCGAGCCAGGCGGCGAGCTGGACCTCGCGCAGCTGCGCTCCCTGCTCGATGCGGCCGTCCACGATCGCCGCGCGCAGGGAGCGCACGACCTGCTCGGTCGTCGAGACCCGCTCCACGGTGTCGACCGGGCGCTGGCCGTAGGCGCCCTCGGTCATCCCACGATCGACTCTCGCCAGACCGCCTCGGCGCCGTACTTCGGCTGCTTGTAGGTGTCGAACACGACGATGCAGCGCTGCGAGCAGAAGACGATGCGGTGCTCGCCGCGCTGCTCCTCCAGGCCGCCGACGGTCAGCAGCTTGCCGCAGCTGCCGCAGCGGGGCATCTCGTTGACCTCGCGGTACGTCGTCATGCGGACGTCCTCCCTCGTCGCAGCTCGGCGCGGAGCTCGTCGGTCGCGGCGGCGTCCACGGTGCCGTCGGCGGTCAGCACCACGCCGTAGTCGGCGCGCGCGTCGTCGGCCGACACCAGCTCGTCCGCCACGTCGACGAGCACGAGCTCGGGGTCGCGGTCGAGCGCGTCGCCGTAGCCGCCGCCGGACGGCGTCACGAACAGCATCTCGTCGCCGTCGTTCATGACGATGTTCGAGAACTTGCCGTACGACTGGGTGCCGAACGCCTCGCGCGCCCGCACCCACTCGGTCTCGCCCTTGCGGCGGAAGGCGATGATCGTGTTCGTCCCGTCCTCGCCGTCGAACAGGCCCCACGCCTTCACGCGGTGGCGGTTGGTGTGCGACGAGATGTGCACGCCGTCGGTGAGGAAGCGGAACACCCGCCGCGTCCCGAACCCGCCGCGGTGCCGGCCGGCGCCGCCCTGGCTCGGCTCCAGCTGGTACTCCATGTTGAGGAACGGGTAGCGCGTCTCGGCCACCTCGACCGGCGTGTTGGCGCAGTTGCCGTTCTTGACGAACTGCGCGTCGTTGCCGTCGGCGTCGTCGCGGCCGCCCCAGCCCACGCCCTCCAGGTGCAGGTGCGCGTAGGGCTCGCGCGTCTGCGGGTCCTCGCCGCCGAAGCCGATGCAGCCGCAGGTGCCGCCGTCCGCCGCCGAGGAGCGCTCGGAGAAGAGCGAGAACGCCTTCAGCAGCACGTCCACGGTGGTCGGGTGCGTGTCCGAGTTGCCGCCGACGGTGGAGGCGGGGTAGCTCGCGTTGACGAAGCTGCCGGGCGGCGCGATCACCGAGATGGCCCGGTAGGCGCCGTGGTTGTACGGGATGTCGCTCGAGACCATGTGCAGCACCGCGTTGTAGGCGCTCGAGGCGGTCGTGCCGAAGGTCTGGTTGGCCGGCCCGAAGCACTGCGGGTCGGTGCCGGTGAAGTCGACGATCAGCTCGTCGCCGCGGATGACGAGCGTGCCCTTGATGTTCCAGGGCCGGTCCGGCACCACGCCGTCGTCCTCCAGCAGGCCCTCGGCCGTGTACTCGCCGTCGGGCCAGCTCGCGATCTCCGCGCGCATCAGCCGCTCGGAGACGTCCTTGATGTCCTCGCAGCACTGCACGAACGTGTCGGCGCCGTAGCGCGTGACGAGCTCGTCGATGCGGCGCTCCGCCAGGTACAGCGAGCCGATCATCGCCTTCATGTCGCCGTACGAGTGCTTCGGCGTGCGGACGTTCGAGATCAGGATGCGGAAGATCGCCTCGACCTCGCGATCGGCCTCGTAGACCTTGACCGGCGGGAAGCGGATGCCCTCCTGGAACATGTTCTCGTGGTCGCCGAACGCCGCGGGCACCATGCCGCCGACGTCCGTCATGTGCGCGATGTTGGCCGTGTAGGCGAAGATCTCGCCGTCGCGGAAGTACGGCTTGATGACCACGAACTCGGGCAGGTGGCAGTTCCCGCGGTACGGGTCGTTGGTGAAGATCACGTCGCCCGGGTTCAGGTTGTCGGTGCCGATCTCGGAGATCGCGGTCGGCACGACGTGCACGGTCGCGCCGATCTGCGCGGGCACGAACGGCGCCTGGGCGATCATCTCCAGCTCGCGGTCGAAGACGACGCACGAGAAGTCGAGCGCCTCGTTGAACATGGGCGAGTAGCTCGTCCGCATCATCGCGATGCCCATCTCGCGGCAGGTCGTGATGAGGTGGTTGCGGATGATCTCGAGCAGGAACGGGTCGGTCGTGATGCCGCTCGCGGCCGGGACGGTGGAGCTCATGCCGTTCTCCTCCTCAGACCGCGATGACGAGGTTGCCGTAGTCGTCGACGCGCGCGCTCGCGCCGGGCGGCAGGAGCGTCGTGGCGTCGACCTGCCCGATCACCGCCGGGCCGGCGATCTCGACGCCGGCGCCGAAGTCGTCGCGGCGGTAGACGGCGGTCTCGACCGGGCCGTCCTCGACGCCGAACGTGACCGGGCGGCGCGCGACGGGCTCGGGCCGGCCGCCCCGTTCGAGCCGCGGCAGCTCGACGGCGTGCCGCGTGCCGACCGCGGCGACGTTGAAGGTCAGCATCTCGAGCTCCTCGCCGGGGATCGAGTAGCCGTAGAAGCGCTCGTGCTCGCGCCTCGAACAGCTCGGTCGCGGCGGCGAAGTCGTCCGCCGTCAGCTCGCCGCCCGGCATCGGCACGTTGAGCTCCCAGTTCTGGCCGACGTAGCGCATGTCGATGGAGCGCACGAGCTGCGGCGCCTCGGCTGAAGCCCTCGGCCCGGAAGTCGTCGGCGGCGCGCTGCTCGAGCGCGCCGAAGACGTCGCGCGCGCGGCCTCGACGTCGAGCCGCGACATGCGCATCCAGCGGCGTCTGCGTGTAGTCGAAGCGGGTGTCGGCCAGCAGCGCGCCGAAGGCCGAGAAGGCGCCGGGGTAGAGCGGCACCAGCACCTGCTGCATCTGCAGGGCGCGGGCGAGCTCGCAGGCGTGCAGCGGCCCGGCGCCGCCGTACGCCACCAGCGTCGAGCCGCGCGGGTCGTAGCCGCGGTCGGTGGAGACGAGGCGCAGGGCCTGCGCCATGTTCGAGTTGGCGACGTCGACGATGCCCTGTGCGACGCGGTCGCGGGACAGCCCGAGGGCGGCGGCGAGCTGGTCGAGCGGCGGCCTGCGCCGCGTCGACGCCGAGCTCCAGGTCGCCGGCCAGCAGGAACTCCGGCGCCAGGCGGCCGAGCACGACGTTCGCGTCGGTCACCGTCGCCTGCGTGCCGCCGCGGCCGTAGCACGCGGGGCCGGGGTCGGCGCCCGCGCTGCGCGGCCCGACCTTGAGGATGCCGGCCGGCGTCGACCCAGGCCAGCGAGCCGCCGCCGGCGCCGATCGCGCGCGCGTCGACCATCGTCAGCGCGATCGGGACGCCGTACTCGAGCTCCTCCAGGTTGGTGAAGGCGGGCTCGGAGCCGGGCAGCAGGCAGGCCTCGAACGAGCGTGCCGCCCATGTCGCAGGCGATCAGGTCGCCGAGCGCGAGCCGCCGCCCCAGCGCTGGCCGAGGCCATGATCCCGCCGGAGGGGCCGGAGCGGACGAGCGCGACCGGCTGCTCCTTGGCCTTGGCCGGGGTCATGACGCCGCCGTTGGAGCGCAGGATCGAGCAGCTGGTCGATGCCGCCGCTCGTCGCACTCCTGCTCCAGGCGCGACATGTAGCTCGTGCATCAGCGGCTTGAGGTAGGCGTCGAGCACCGTCGTCGACGTGCGCTCGTACTCGCGCCAGCGCGGCAGCACCTCGTGCGAGAGCGACACCTGCGCCTCGGGCCAGAGCTCGTCGATCAGCTCGCGGGTGCGCAGCTCGTGGTCCGGGTTGACGAACGAGAAGAGGTAGGAGACCCCGATCGCGTCGACGTCGCCGCCGTCGCGCAGGCGCTCGATCTCCTCGCGCAGGGCCGCCTCGTCGAGCGGGATCGAGCACCGAGCCGTCGCGCAGCACCCGCTCGCGGGACGCCGACGCAGCGCGCGCGGGGGACGAAGTGGCGCGGCTTGACCCAGTGCAGGTCGAAGTGGTTCGGCCGCGTCACGCGCTGGATGCGCAGGATGTCGCGGAAGCCGTCGGTCGTCAGCAGCGCGACGTCGGCGCCGCGGCGCTCGATCAGCGCGTTCGTCGCGACCGTCGTGCCGTGCACGAAGTACGAGATGTCGGTTGTCGACAACCCGGCCTTGGCGAACGAGTCGAAGACGGCGCGCGACGGCTCGCTCGGCGTGCGACGAGACCTTCGACATGCGGATCTCGCCGCTGTCCTCGTCGTACAGCACGAGGTCCGTGAACGTGCCGCCGGTGTCGACGCCCGCCCTGATGCTCATGCGCGCCCCTCGGTCGAGATGTCGGACGATCCTATTGTCGACAATCTGGCCGGTCAAGGGTCGCTCGCGGATGTGCAGCGGCGCGCGCGCGAAATCCGCCGAATCCGTACGCAGCCGGCCGCTCGTAGCTCTCCACCAGAGAGTGGCGACCATCCGATCGAAGGAGTCCGACCCCGTGCGCAGCATCCGCGTCTTCGCCCTGGCCTGCCTGGCGGCGCTGGCCATCGCCGTCACCGCCTGCGGCTCCGAGACCAACGACTACCGCAAGGACGTCTCGACGATCCAGGAGAAGTACGTCGAGCAGCTCCAGCAGCAGGCCACGACGGCGTCCCAGAACATCCAGAGCGACCCGACGGCCGCGGCGGCCTCGCTCGACCAGCTCGCCGCGACGTCCAACAAGATGGCCGACGAGATCGCCGCCGTCGACCCGCCGGACGACAAGCAGGAGCTCGCCGACCAGCTCGTCGGCGCCTACCGCCAGCTCGGCACCTCGGCGCTGGAGCTCAAGCAGGCCGTCGCCACCAACGACCTCGCGAAGCTGTCGGAGGCCGCCCAGGGCTTCAACGACGCGCAGCTCGCCGAGGCCAGCGCGATCGAGGCGTTCAACAAGGCGGACTAGCCGTTCGGCCGTCCCGGGGCGGGCGCCGGCTGCGGCGCCTGCCCCGGAACAGCACCGCCGATGCCGGCCGCGCGTGCGAGCTGGCGCGCCTCCGCGCGGTCGGCGACCTGGAGCTTGGCCAGGATCCCCGAGACGTAGTTGCGCACGGTCTTCTGGCTGAGGAACAGCGCCGCGGCGATCTCCGCGTTGGTGCTGCGGCGGGCGAGCAGCTCGAGCACGTCGAGCTCCCGCTCCGTCAGCTGCGGGAACGCGTCCGCCGGGTCGGCGGCCTGCGGCACCGCCAGGAAGCGCTGCAGCCGCTCGGCCAGCGCCGGCCCGAGGATCGACCTCGCCGTTGGCCACGGCGCGGATCGCGCGCAGCGTCTCCGCTTGCTGCGCACCCTTGAGCAGGTAGCCGCGCGCCCCGGCCCGCAGCGCGGCGAAGACGGCGTCGTCGTCCTCGTGCATCGTCATCACGAGCACGTGCACGCCGGGGGCGGTCGCGACGATGCGGCGCGTCGCCTCGATGCCGCCGATGCCCGGCATGGTCAGGTCCATCACCACGACGTCGGGGCGCAGCGCCCGCGCGAGCTCGATCGCCTCCTCGCCGGTCGTGGCCTCGCCGACCACCTCGCGTGTCGGCCACGGAGCCCGAGCAGCGCGCCGAGCCCGCCGCGGAACAGCGGGTGGTCGTCCGCGATGACGATCGCGACGCGCTCGCTCACGGCGCCTCGCCCGCCGTCGCGAGGGGCAGGCGGGCCGTCACCGCGGTGCCGCGGCCCGGCGCGCAGGCGACGTCGCACGCACCGCCGACCTCGGCGGCCCGCTCGCGCATCGCGTGCAGCCCGACGCCGCCGCCGGCGCTGCGCGAGGCCGCTCCCGTCGTCGCGCACCGTCAGGAGCAGCGCGCCGGCCTCCACGGCGAGGCGCACCGTGCAGGTCCCGGCGCCGGCGTGGCGCAGGGCGTTGGTCAGCGCCTCCTGTGCGATGCGGTACGTCGCGACCTCGACCGCGGCATCGAGCGGCGGCAGGGAGTCCGGCGCCTCGACGACGACGCGCGTCCCGCCGGTCGCCTCCCGGTCGCCGAGGCCGCGCAGGGAGGCGGCCAGCCCGAGCGCGTCGAGCGTCGGCGGGCGCAGGCCGTAGATCAGCCGGCGGACGTCGGTCATCAGCTCCTGCGACGTGCTCGGTCGCGGCGGCCAGCAGCTCGTCGGCGCGGTCGCGGTCGGTGGCCGACAGGTTGCGCGCCGCGTCGATCGTGAACGTCAGCCCGGCCAGCGCGGGACCGAGTCCGTCGTGCAGGTCGCGCCGGATGCGGCGCCGCTCCTCCTCGCGCAGCGCGGCCTGCCGCCGCCGCGCCGCCTCGAGGGCCTCGGCGAGCGCGACGGCGTGGACGGCGGCCGCGACCTGCGGCGCCAGATCCGCGAGGAGACGGCGGTCGCGCTCGCGCAGGCGCTCGCCGGGCCGCGCGGCCAGCAGCAGGTCGCCGACGTGCTCGCCCTGGTGCACCAGCGGCACCACCAGCGGCTCGGGGCCCGGGGTGCCGTAGGCGGCGACCTCGCGGGCGGCCGCGTCGTCCGCCCCGTGGACGACGAGCGCGACGTGCTGCAGCGCGAGCGTGCGGCCGATGGCCTCGACCGCGCCCGGGAGCGCGGCGTCGACGCGCAGTGCGCTGCCGAGGGCGTGCCCCACCCGCGCGAGCGCGAGGTACGGGTCGTCCCGCTCGCCGAACATCAGCCGGTTGACCAGCCGCTGCACGCGGGCCCGCGCCGGGTGCACGCCGACGGCGACGGCACCGGTCACGACGAGCGCCACGACGAGATCGGCGCGCCGGGTGGCGTAGGAGCCGACGAGGCCGACCACCAGCACGTAGCACGCGACCACGCCCACGGTCAGCACGGCGTAGACGGCGGTGCGGTTGACGACGAGGTCGAGGTCGTAGAGGCGGTAGCGGAGGACGGCCACCGCGACCCCGGCCGGCAGCACCAGCACCCCGAGCGCCGGCACCAGCTCGATGCCCGGCACGACGCCCCAGAGCGACGCGCCCACCGCGACGAGCACCGCCGCCGTGCAGAACGCCACCGCGACCCAGCGCAGCTGCTGGCGGAGTCTCGCCGCGGGCCCTGCGGTAGCGCACGAGGAACGCCGCGAGCGCGCCGCCCAGCCCCGCCAGCGCGAGCAGCCCGCCCGTCAGCAGCGAGACGCCGACGACCGCGTCGGGCGCCGCGAGCGGGTTGGCGACGCCGGCGCCGATCTCGAGCTCCTCGGACGTCGCCGCGCCGATCGCGAGCAGCACGGCGCCGCCGGCCACGAGGGCGAGCACCGGCCACCAGCGCCGCGTCGGCAGGTGCCCATCCGGCATCAGCAGCAGGAGCAGCGCCGGGAAGAGCGGCGATGCCGGGGACCCAGCCCCAGCTGTCGAGCCACGCCGCCGCGGTGCCGCCAGGGAGCGACGCGGGCCGCACGACGAGCGCCTCGGTCGCGTAGGCGTAGATCAGGTTGGCGAACGACGACCAGAGGCCGGTGGCGGCCATCAGCCAGGCGATCCGGTGCTCGGGGCAGCGGGCCGTCAGCAGGCCGCCGCAGAGGGCGAGCGCCACGGCGCCGGCGACGTAGGCGAGCGAGTGGCCCAGCCGCGCGTGGACGTCGATCGCCGCGGTGAGGACGCAGAGCGCGAGGCTGGCGACGAGCATCGCACGGCCCAGCGCGACCCGTCCGGGCCGCCGCGCGCGGGCGCCCGTCCGGGGCGGTGTGAGCGGCTCCATCGCGGCGGCGTCGATCCGCGCCATGGCGCCAGCGTAGACCCCGCCGCACCCGCGAGCACCGGCCGGGCGCGATTCGGGACGCCCGCCGGGACGGATCGGGGACGGCGACCCCTGGTGGCGGCGACGGACCGCCACGTAGCGTCGGAGCACACCGCGCCGCACGGCGCCCGACCTCGGAGGCCACATGTCCACCGCCACCCTCACCCACGACGCCGAGCCGGCAACGGCCGCGCGCCGGACCCGCAGCGCGGTCGGGGCCCTCGCGGGCCTGGCGTTCGCGATCTGCTTCTTCGTCGGCGTCGCCAGCCTGGACCTGCCCCAGCACGCGAGCGACGCGGAGCTCGTCGCGTGGTGGTCCGACAGCGGCAACCGGACGACGGCCGTCGTCTCGATGTACCTCTTCGTGGTCGCCGGCCTGTGCTTCCTCGGCCTCCTCGCCGTTCTCGTCGCCCGGCTGCGCGAGCGCCGAGGGCGGGACGGCGGAGCTGACCGTCGTCCTCACCAGCGGCGCGGTCTTCGTCGCCATGCTGTTCGTCGCGGCGGTGGCGCGCGGCGTGATCGGCTTCGCGGTCGAGTCGCCGGTCAACGACGAGTCCCTGCCCGGCCCCGACACGCTCCGCTACGTGCCCCAGGTCGGCTACGCGGCGACCGGCACCGGCGGCATGCTGGCGGCCGCGCTGCTGATGGCGACGGTCTCCGTCCTCGTGGTGCGCACGCGGGCCTTCGGCTCCTGGCTCGCCTGGATCGGCGGCGCCGCGGCACTGGTGGCCGTCGCGGCGTCCGTGGCCCTCTCCGGCGCGCTCGCCATCCCCGCGGTGCTGGTGTGGGCGCTCGCGGCCAGCGTCGCCCTGTGGCGCGGCGCGCGGGCGTAGCTACTGCCGCGGCTCGCCCTCCGCGGCGTCCCACAGCCCCGCCTCCTCCTGCATGCGGCGCCACTCGGCCGCCACCTCCAGGTGCGTCCCGATCCACACGTCGGGGAAGCTCCGGATGTAGCGCAGCAGGTCGTCCATCAGCGCGATGCGCGGGTGGCGCCCGATGCAGAAGGGGTGGATGACCAGCAGGAAGCACCCGCCCGCGCGGTAGGAGCCGTCGAACTCCGCCTTCCAGATCTCCAGCACCTGCGAGGGCGTCGAGAGCCCCGACATGTAGGGGAAGAACGAGAAGAGGAAGTACGGCGCGTCGTCGAGCTCCCAGGAGACCGGGAGCTCGACGAGGTCGCGGAGCGGGCCGTCGGTGACCGGCACGCGCGGGCGGTACGGCTCGTCGTGGCCGAACAGGCTCGAGTCGTAGACGAAGCCGTGCTCCTCCAGCAGGTCGGCGGTGTTGGGGCCGAGCGCGAAGGGCGGCGAGCGGTTGCCGCGCGGCGCCTCGCCGAACGCCTCCTCGATGCGGCCGATCGCCCGCCGCATGAGCTCGCGCTCCTCGTCGAGCGGGAGCTCCAGCACGCTCTCGTGGTGGTAGCCGTGGTGCCCGACCTCGCCGCCGAAGGCCCGGATGTCGCGGCACGCGCCGGGATGGTCGTCGATGACCTGGCCGGGCACCATGAAGGTGGCCGGGATGCCGTGCGCCTCGAACAGCCGCAGGATGCGCGGCAGGCCGGCGCGGATGTCGTAGTCGCCGCGCGACAGCGGGCTCGGCGTGAGCAGCTTGAAGGTGCCGCTCCACAGCGTCTCGGCGTCGAAGTCCACCGAGAGCGTCACCGCGCAGCGATAGCGCCCCTTCCAGAGCATCGGCCCTCCCGTCGTCGTGGTCCGCGCACCCGCTACGGCCCCGGCCAGCGCTCCTGGACCGCCGGCGTCGCCTCGAACAGCGCCTGGGCCGCGCCGAGCACGCGCGCGTCGTCCCACTGCGCGCCCGTGAGCTGCACCGCGACCGGCAGGCCGCGCTCGTCGAACCCGGCCCGCACCGCGCACGCCGGCAGGCCGACCAGGTCCTGCGGCGTCGTGTACGGCATGATCAGGTCGCGCGGGTCGCTGGGCCGGCCGAGGTGGTCGACCCGATCGGCGTCGATCGGCACGGCCGTGCACGCGCCGACCGGGGTCAGCAGCAGGTCGACCTCCGCGAACAGCCGGCGGAACGCCGCGCGGATCCGCTCGCGCTCGGCGGCCGCGCGCAGGTAGTCGCCGGCGTCCTCCGTCGCCGCGAGCTCGAGCCGGGCGCGCACGTCGGCGCCGTACTCGCCCACCCGCGCCGGGTACAGGCCGGCCTCGCGGTGGACGTGCAGGGCCTCGGCACGCTGCATGACGCCGAACGTCGGCAGGATGTCGGCGCGCCTCGGGGAGCGCCACCTCGCGGAGCTCGGCGCCCGCCGCGCGCACGGCGGCCACGGCTGCGTCGAAGGCCCGCTGCACGCCCGGCGCGAGCGGCACCAGGTGCAGGTCGGGGCAGAGGCCGACCGCCATGCCCTCGAGCCCCCGCCGGAGCGCGGCGTCCAGGTCGCCGAGCGGCACGTCGAGCGTCGCCGGATCGGCCCGGTCGGGGCCGGCGATGACCCCGAGCAGCAGCGCGGCGTCCGCCGGCGTGCGGGTCATCGGGCCGGGATGGTCGAGCGTCCGGGCCAGCGGCCAGATGCCCGCCAGGCTGACGCGCCCGTAGGTGGGCTTGAAGCCGACGATGCCGCAGAACGAGGCGGGCACGCGGATCGAGCCGCCGGTGTCGCTGCCGAGCGCGAGGCTCACCTGGTGCGTCGCCAGCGCGACCGCCGAGCCGCCGCTGGAGCCGCCGGAGACGAGCGCCGGATCCCACGGGTTGCGGCTCGTGCCCATGCCGTGGTTGACCGAGGTGATGCCCCACGCGAACTCGTGGGTCTGCGTCTTGCCGACGAGGATCGCGCCGGCCGCCCGCGCCCGCCGCAGCACCTCCGCGTCGGCGGCCGGCACGTGCTCGCGGAACATCGTCGAGCCGTAGGTGGTGCGGACGCCCGCGGAGTCGTAGAGGTCCTTGCAGCCCAGCGGCAGACCGGCGAGCGGGCCCTGCGCGCTCGCCCCGGCGGTAGGCGGCCTCGGAGGCCAGCGCCTCCTCGTGCGCACGGTCGAGGCAGAGGGTCGTGAAGGCGCCGAGGCCCTCCAGCGCCGCCGTCCGCTCCGCGACCTCGCGTCATGGCCTCGACGGGCGAGGCGTCGCCGCTCGCGTAGCGGGCGAGCAGCTCCCGCGCCGGCAGGGACAGCAGGCCGCTCATGCCACCGGAGCGGCCGCGGCGGCCCGGTCGCGGAGCACGGTCCGCAGCCGGATCAGCCCGTCGAGCGCCGCGGTGTGCGGCGCCGGGACGCCGACGCGGCCGGCGATCTCCAGCACCGCGCCCGTCATGCACTCGATCTCCAGCGGCTTGCCGGACTCGAGGTCGTGCAGCATCGACGTGCGGTGGTCGCCGACCTTGAGCGCCGCCCTGCAGCCGCCGCTCGATCGAGACGGGGAGCGTGATGCCGAGCGCCGCGCCGACCGCCGCGACCTCCTCCATCACCGCGCGGGCGAGCTCGCGTGCTCTGCGGCGTCAGGGCGATCTCGCCGAGGGTGGCGCCGGTCAGCGCGGTCGTCGGGTTGAACGCGACGTTGCCGACGAGCTTCAGCCACAGCTCGCGGCGCACGTCCTCCTCCACCGGGCAGCGCAGGCCGCCGGCCGCGAAGGCCGCGGCGATCGCCTGGCAGCGCGCGCTGATGCCGCCGCCGGCTCGCCGATGGTGAAGCGCGTGCCCTCGACGTGCTGGATGACGCCGGGCGCGACGATCTCGGTGGCCGGGTACGGGACGCAGCCGACCACCCGCCGCGGCTCGATCGCCGCGGTGATCGCGCCACCGGGGTCGACGGTCTCCAGCACCGTGTCCCGCAGCGGCCCGTCGAGGCCCTGGAAGAACCACCACGGCACGCCGTTCTGCGCCGGCAGGATCGCCGCGTCGGGATCGAGCAGCGGTGCGATGCGCGGCGCGAGCTCCGTGAGGCTGTAGGCCTTGACGCCGAGCACCACCAGGTCCGCCCCGCGCACGGCCTCGAGCTCGTCCGTCGCCTCCGGCCGCTCGTGCAGGTCGCCGCGCGGCGAGCGCACCCGCAGGCCGTCGCGGCGGATCGCCGTCGAGGTGCGCGCCGCGGGCGATCAGGACGACGTCGGTGCCGCCGCGACGCGAGCGCCGCGCCCAGGTAGCCGCCGATCGCGCCCGCGCCGACGATCGCGACCCGCATCACGCCTCCCCGAAGTGCTCGGCCATGCGCGGGCGCTGCACCTTGCCGGTGGGCGTGCGCGGGATGGCGTCCACGACGTGGACGACGACGGGCACCTTGAACGCGGCGACCCGCTCGCGGCAGTGCCGGCGCAGCACGTCCGCGTCGACCGCGGGGTCGGCCAGCACGACGGCCGCGCCGACGACCTGGCCGTAGCGGTCGTCCGGGATGCCGTAGACCACGGCCTGCGCGACGCCGGGATGCTCGAGGAGCACGTCCTCGACCTCCAGCGGGGAGATGTTCTCGCCGCCGCGGATGATGATCTCCTTGAGGCGCCCGACCAGCCGCAGGTAGCCGTCCTCGAGCACGCCCTGGTCGCCCGTGCGGAACCACTCGCCGAAGAAGGCGCGCGTCGTTCGCATCGGGATCGCCGACGTAGCCCGCCATCACGCCCGGCCCGCGGATCACGACCTCGCCCGGCTGGCCCGGCGGGAGCGACGTTCCGGCCTCGTCGACGATGTCGATCTCGGTGCCCGTCGGGATGCCGACCGAGCCGAGACGCGCCGCGCCGGCGGCAGCGGGTTGGCCGCCATCTCGTGGCTCGCCTCGGTCATGCCGTAGGCCTCCAGCATCGGCACGCCGAGGTACTCCTCCAGGCGGTCCGCGAGGGCCGGGCGGATGGCGGCGACTGCACGAGCGGACGAAGCGCAGCCGCGCGCCCTCGCGGCACCTCGTCGGGCGCGCCGTCGAGCAGCATCTCGTGGAAGCGTCGGGCTCGCGCTGTACCAGGTGACGCCGGGCCTCGCCGAGCGCGGGCCAGAAGCGGCTGCGGCGCCACGCGCCGCGGCGCGACGACGGTGCCGCCGGACACGAGCGGCGCGAGCGTCGAGGCGACGATGCCGTGCACGTGGAACAGCGGCATCGCGCAGTACGAGACGTCCTCCGGGCCGAGCGCGTAGTGGCGCGCGATCGAGCGCGCCGAGGCCAGCAGGTTGCGGTGGCGCAGCGGCACCTGCTTCGGCCGGCTCGTGGTGCCGCTGGTGTGCAGCAGCGAGCGCGACGTCGTCGGGCCGTGCCGCGTCGGTCGCCTCCGCCGCGCGCGCGGCGCCCTCGAGCGCCGGCGCCTGTCCCGGGCCGCACCACCAGGTCGGCGACCGGCACGTCCTCGCCCGCCGCCGCCCGCGCCGGTGCGAGGTCGCCGCGCGGGCAGCACGAGCAGCCGTGGGCGGAGGTCCTCCAGGTAGAAGGCGAACTCGGACTGCGCGTAGGCCGGGTTGAGCGGCGCCGCCGCCGGCCCGAGCGAGGCGACCGCCAGCAGGAGCTCGATGATCTCCGGCCCGCCCGGCAGCGCGAAGGCCACGCGGTCGCCGCGGCCCACGCCGAGCGCGCGCAGCGCCGCCGCGGTCTCCTCGACCGCCGCCGCGAGCTGCGCGTAGGTCAGGCGTGACGTCGTCGTCCGGCACCACGAGCGCGGCGCCGTCACCGGCCGCGAGCGCGGTGGACAGGGTGTCGTCGGCGATCCCGGGCGTCTCCATCACAGCCCCGCCACGTAGCCGTCCTTGCGCGGGTCGGACCCGCCCACCAGCACCCCGTCCTCGACGAGGATCGCCTGCCCGCCGCCGAAGCTGAGGGTGTCGCCGTCGAGGCGCGTGCGGATGCCGGCCCGCTCGAGCTCGTCCGCGCGCTCCCAGAGCCCCTCCTCCAGGCAGACGGCGTCCGCCTCGACGCGGAAGCGCGGCCGGTCGAGCGCCGCCTGCGGGTCGAGCCCGTCGTCGGCCACGGCGCTCACGAACTGCACGTGCGCCTGGGCCTGGATGAAGCCGCCCATGACCCCGAAGGCGCCCGCCAGGCGGCCGTCGCGCAGCAGCATCCCGGGGATGATCGTGTGGTACGGGCGGCGGCCGGGCTCGACGCGGCCCGTGCGCGCGAAGCAGGCGCCGCGGCTCTGCAGCACGATGCCCGTGCCGGGCGCGACGACGCCCGAGCCGAAGTTCGCGAAGAGGCTCTGGATGAACGACACGGCGGTGCCGTCGCCGTCCACGGTGCTGAGGTAGACGGTGCCGCCGCCGGGCTCGCCGACGCCCGCCGCCGTCCGCGCCCGCAGCGCGGCGAGGTGCTCGTCGGCCAGGAGCCCCTCGACCTGGGCGCCGTCGCGCACGTGGCCGCCGGCGTCCTCGAGCGCGAGCTGCACGCAGCGCACCTGGTTGGCGAGCGTCGGCTCGAGCGCGTCCAGCAGCGCGAGCGCCTCGAGCGCGACGATGCCCTGCGTCGGCGGCGGCAGCTCGGCCACCTCGAACGGGCCGTAGCGCGACGCGCAGCGGCTCGACCCAGCGCGCGCGCGTAGGCGGCGAGGTCGGACTCCTCGAGCCACGAGGCGGCGCAGATCGCCTCGGCGATGGGCCCGCGGTAGAGGGCGGGCGGCCCCTCCTCGGCGACCCGGCGCAGCGTGGCGGCGAGCTCCGGGAGGCGCACCCGCTGACCGGGGCGCGGGACGGGCTCGTAGCTCCGGCGGCACGTGCGCGACGGCCCAGCTCGTGCTCGCGGCGGCGCCGGAGCCCCATGCCGTCGCGGTCATCGGCGCGACGGAGAAGCCGCGCTCGGCGATGTCGATGGCGTCGCGCAGGCAGGCGTCGAGCCCGAGGCGCCCGAAGCGCCGGCTCAGGGCGTCCCAGCCCGCGACCGCGCCGGGCACGGTGACGGAGCGCGGCCCGCGCTCGGCGACCGGCTCCACGGCGTCGACGACCGCGGGCGCCGGCCCGGCCGCGTCGAGCCCGACGAGCGCGCCGTCGTGCCACACGCAGGCGAACGCGTCGCCGCCGATGCCGGTCGACATCGGCTCGGTCACGCACAGCACCGCCGCGGCGGCGATTGCGGCGTCGACCGCGTTGCCGCCCGCCTCGAACGCGCGCAGCCCGGCCTGCGTCGCCCGCGGCTGGCTCGTCGCGACCATCGCGTCGGTCGCGTAGGCCGGCCGGCGGCCGAAGCTCGTGCGGAACGCGCGTGCGGACGTGGCGGACACGAAGGCGGAGCCCCTTCCTTGCTGCCGACGGCGGACGGGGCGATAGTACCCGCCCCATGGCCACAGCCTCCGAGTCGGTCCGCTACGGACTGCTGATCGGCGGCGAGGACGTCCAGCCCGGTGCCGGTCGCGTCCTCCCGTCCATCGATCCCACCACCGGCGCCACGTGGGCCGAGATCGGCGCCGCCGACGCCGCCGACGTCGACCGCGCCGTCCGCGCCGCCCGCGCCGCCTTCGAGGGCGAGGCCTGGCGCTCGCTCTCGCCGACCCGCCGCGGCCGGCTGATGATGCGCCTCGCCGACGCCATCACCGAGCACGCCGAGTCCATCGCGACCGTCGAGACCCGGGACAACGGCAAGCTCTACAAGGAGATGCTGGCCCAGCTGCGGGCGATCCCCGAGTGGCTCTACTACTTCGGCGGGCTCGCGGACAAGGTCGAGGGGCGGGTCATCCCGCACGACCGCTCAAGCGTCTTCAACTACACGCTCCGCGAGCCGGTCGGCGTGGTCGGGATCATCATCCCCTGGAACTCGCCGGTCCTGCTGCTGATGTACTCGATGGCGCCGGCGCTGGCGGCCGGCAACACCGTGGTCGTCAAGCCGTCCGAGCACGCGAGCGCGAGCGTCCTCGAGACCGTGCGGCTGGCCGAGCAGGTCGGCTTCCCGCCCGGCGTGATCAACGTCGTGACCGGCGACGGCGAGGCGGGCGGCGCGCTGGTCGACCACCCCGACGTCGCGCGCGTCTCCTTCACCGGCAGCGACGCCACCGGCCGCGTGATCGCCGGCCGTGCCGCGGGCCGGCTGGCCGGCGTGACGCTGGAGCTCGGCGGCAAGAGCGCCAACATCGTCTTCGCCGACGCCAACCTGGAGGCCGCCGAGGCGGGCATCCTGGCGGGCATCTTCGCCGCCGCCGGGCAGACCTGCGTCGCCGGCTCGCGCGCGCTCGTGGCGGCCGAGATCCACGACGAGCTGCTGGCCCGCGTGGCCCGTCGCGCGGAGACCATCCGCCTCGGCGACCCGATGGACGAGGCGACGCAGATGGGCCCGATCGCCAACCCGCCGCAGCTCGCCCGCGTGACGCGCATGGTCGAGGAGGCGCGTGCCGCCGGCGCCGACGTCGTCAGCGGCGGCGAGCAGGGCCGCGTCGACGGGCTCCCGGACGGCCTCTTCTACCGGCCGACGGTGCTCAGCGGGGTCGACAACACGAGCCGCATCGCGCAGGAGGAGGTCTTCGGCCCCGTCCTGACGATGATCCCGTTCCGCGACGAGGCCGAGGCGGTCGCGCTCGCCAACGGCACCCGCTACGGGCTCGCCGCCGGCCTCTGGACGCAGGACGTGCAGCGCGCCCACCGCGTCGCCCGCCAGCTCCAGGCCGGCACCGTCTGGGTCAACCTGTACCGGGCCGTCACCTACAACTCGCCGTTCGGCGGGTACAAGGAGAGCGGCCTCGGCCGGGCCAACGGCGCCGAGGCGATCGACGAGTACCTGCAGACGAAGAGCGTCTGGCTCGAGCTCTCGGGCGAGGTGCAGGACCCGTTCGTGCTCCGCACCTGATGGCCAGGGCGGACCGTCGCTCGCCCGCGATCAGGCGCCGAGCGCCGCGGCGACCAGCGCGGCCCCGCCCGCCGGCGAGACGCGCGCCGGGCTCGTCCCGGTGAGCGCGACGACGACGACCCGGTGCTCGGACGCGAGGCGCCGCAGCGCGACCTCGACGGCCTCGCGCGGCGGCCCCGCGGGCGCGTCGAGCAGCCCGCACTCGACTGCGACGTAGAGCGGGCCCGGCGGCGGCTCGAGCGCGTCGAGCTCGACCGGCGCGAGGCCGCAGCGACCGAGCACCGCGTCCTCGCCGGGATCGAGGTCGCGCGCCACCAGCCGCACGGCGCCGGCCTCCAGCTGAGGCCCCCCGACGGCCGCGACGAGCTGTGGATCGCCCTCGCCGCGCAGCAGCGCGAGCGCCATGCCGGCGACGTCGCCGCTCGGGCTGGTGGCCGGCACGTTCGCGTTGGCGTAGCGCCCGAGCCAGACCAGCGCGATCTCGCCGAGCGCGTCGCGGGCCCCGGGCAGCGCGCCGAGCACCAGGGAGCAGTCGCCGCCGAGCACCACCAGCGGCGGACCGTGCTCGACGAGGGCGGCCCACACCGCGTCCCGCACCCGCATGGCCTGCTCGAGCACCGCGGCGGCGCTCCGCATCCCGCCTGGCGCCGGTGGCACCCGCTCCGCCGCCGGCAGGCCGGGGACGTCGCCGAGGTCGAGGGCGCCGACGCCGCGCCGCGCGAGCTCGGCGAGCAGCCCGCCGGCGCGCAGCCGGGCCGGCTCGGCGTGCTCGAGCGAGTCGGGCGAGCCGGGGCAGGCAGGGACGCCGAGCAGGACGGTCACGACGCGTCGGCCTCGCGCCGGACCGCCGCGAGCGGCGCGTTCACGATGCGGCCGGGCGGCTCGCGCCCCTCCAGGACGGCGACGACGGAGGCCGCCGCGACGTCGAGCATGCCCGTCATCGCGCCGACGCTGAGCCCCGCGACGTGCGGCGTCAGGATGCAGTTGGGCAGGGCGGCGAGCGGCGTGCCGGCCGGTGGCTCCCGCTCGAAGACGTCGATGGCCGCAGCCCGCAGGCGCCCGCCGGCCAGCGCGCGTGCCAGCGCCTCCTCGTCCACGACGCCGCCCCGCGCGGTGTTGATGAGGACGCCGTCCGGGCCGAGCAGCGCCAGCTCGCGCTCGCCGATCAGGCCGTGGGTCGCGGGCGTGAGCGGCACGTGCAGCGTGACCACGTCGCTGCGCGCGAGCAGCGTGTCGAGGTCGACCTGCTCGACGCCGTCCACGCGGCACCACGTCGTTGACCAGCAGTCGCACGTCGAAGCCGGCGAGGCGGCGCGCCACCAGCCGGCCGATGGCGCCGTAGCCGACGATCCCCACCGTCGCGCCGCTCAGCTCCCAGGCGAGGTGGCCGCCCCCGCGCTCCCAGCGCCCCGCCCGCAGCGCGGCGTCGTCACGGTGCAGGCGCCGGACCGCCGCGAGAATCAGCGCGAGCGTGTGGTCGGCGACGGAGCGCTCGTTCTGCCCGGGCGTCGTGACCACCGGGATGCCGAGCTCCGCCGCGGCGGCGACGTCGATGGCGTCGAAGCCGACGCCGGTGCGGGCGAGCACCCGCAGGCGATCGAGGCCCTGGAGCGTCGCTCGATCGACGACGTCGGTGCTGAGGATGGCCGCGACCGCTCCGTCCAGCACGCGCGCCATCTCGCCCGGCGCTCGCTCGACGAGCCGTGGCGCGTGCCGCACCGCGAGACCCGCCTCCTGCAGCCGTCGCGCCCAGGCGCCCGCGAGGTCCACGCCGGGCACCGTCACGACGACGAGGTCCGGGGCCGGCGCCGGGCTCATCCGAGCTCGGCCACGTTCCGCCGCGCCTGCTCCATCAGCATCGAGCCGTCGGAGCCGCAGCCGACGACGGTGAAGCCGAGGTCGCGGTAGGCGAGCACGTGCTCCACCGCCGCGACCTGGATGCCCGCCGCCTTGCCGTGGCGTCGCGCGGCCGCGACGACCGTCTGCATGTGGGCGACGAAGTCCGGCGCCAGGGGCCCGCCCTGCAGGCCGATGGCGTGCGCGAGGTCGTTCGGCCCCACGAACACGACGTCGACGCCGTCGACCGCCGCGATCGCGTCGACCGCCGCGAGCGCGCCGGCGGTCTCGATCTGCACCGCGGTCACCACGGCCGCGTCCGCGTCGGCCAGCGTGCCGCCCCGGCTCCCCCAGTGCCACGAGCGGTTGGAGCGGGCGACGCCGCGCTCGCCGGCGTAGCGCGCGTAGGACACCGCACGCTCCGCGTCGTCGGCGCTCTTCCAGCCGCGGGACGAGCACGCCGGCGGCGCCCGCGTCGAGGGCGCGCAGGATGCGGGTGCGCTCGAGGCTCTCGACGCGTACGAGCCCCGGCGTCCGCCCGAGCGCCTGCAGCTGGGCGACGGCGTGCCACTCGGCGCCCGGCCCGTGCTCGGTGTCGACGAGCGCCCAGTCGAAGCCCGCCAGCGCCACGATCTCCGCGGTCAGCGACGAGCCGAGGTTGAGGAAGGTGCCGAGCAGCTGCTCGCCGGCCAGCACGCGCTGCCGGAAGCTGGGATCGGGCGGCGGAGACACGCCGGGCGGGGATGCGGGCATGGCTGGGAGTATCTGCCACCGACCGTCGCCGACATGGCGAACAATGCGCGGCAGGCAAACCTTTGCATGAGGGAGGATCGATGCGCGGGGCTGCGCCGTGAACCTCGGGCTGATCATGTCCGCGTGGTTCAACACCGATCTCGACGGCCGCCCGGGCATGGAGCGGGCGCGCGAGATGGGGTTCGACTCGCTCGACCTGTTCTGGGATCCGGTGGAGCACGACGACGCCGCCTACGCCCGCGTGCTGCAGGACGTCGCGGAGGTCGGGCTCCCGACGCCGTCCGTGGTCTGCCCGGCCTTCGGCCTCAACGACTTCAACCCGTCGGTCCGGCGGTTCCACGTCGACCGCGCCCGCCGGCACGTCGACCTCATCGCGGACGCGGGCGGCCGGAACGTCCTGTTCGTCCCCGGCGAGTACCTCTTCCAGCACGAGCTCCTGCCCGCCGACTACGAGTGGGGCCTCGCCGTCGAGGCCACCCGCGCCGTCGGCGAGCACGCCCGCGCGCGCGGCGTGGAGCTGGCCATCGAGATGCTGCCGTTCGAGTTCGCGCTCGTGCGGGACGTCGACTCGATGGTGCGGTTCCTCGACGCGGTCGGCCTGGCGAACGTGCAGGCCTGCATCGACTGCTCGCACCTCTGGCTGGTCCGCGACGACCCGTCGTCGCTGGAGCGGCTGCGCGGCCGCATCAACCACGTCCACATCTCGGACTGCGACGGCGAGCACCACGGCGACCTCCCGCCCGGCCGCGGCAACACCCCGCTCCTCGCCATCCTCGAGCAGCTGCGCGACCTCGGCTACGACGGGACGGTCGCGATCGAGCTGGAGTTCTCGCCGGATCCGGCGGGCATGGTGGCGTGGGTGGACGAGGCCTACACCGCCACGGCGGAGCTCATGCGGCGGGCCGGGGTCCGCGAGAGCCGCTGACGCCGCCCGCGATGCAGCCACGGATCGCCAGCTCCCCGGTCAGCTTCGGCGTCTTCGAGTTCACCGAGGGGCTCGACGGCACGCCGGCGCCGGACGACGTGCTCGCCGCCATCCGCGACGCGGGGTACGCGGGCGTCGAGCTCGGGCCGGAGGGCTACCTCGGCGCGGACGCCGCCGCCGTCGCCGCGCGTCTGCGCGCCGCCTCGCTCGAGCTGGCCGGCGTCTACCTGCCGCTCGAGCTCACGGCGGCGGGCGCGGAGGACGCCAACCTGGCGCGGGTCGACCGCGCCCTCGGGGAGCTGGCCGCCGCGGGCGCGGAGCGCGCCGTGGTGATGGCGGCCGACGCCGGCGACGACGCCACGCGGCAGCGCATGGGCCGCGTGCTGGCGGGCGCCGAGGACGCGCCCGACCGGGCGACGCTCGACGAGGTGGCGCGGCAGCTCGACGCGGTGCACGCTCGCTGTGCGGCCCGCGGCGTGGTGGCGGTGCTGCACCCCCACCTGGGCACCCACGTGGAGACGGCGACCGAGATCGCCCACGTCCTCGAGCGCTCGGAGATCGGGCTCGTCCTCGACACCGGGCACCTGGCCGGCGCGGGCGCGGAGCCCGTCGCCGCCGCCGCGACGTGGCAGCACCGCATCGCCCACGTCCACCTGAAGGACGTACGGCTGGCGGAGCTGCGCGAGGTGGCGGCGCAGCGGCTCGGGCTGCTCGAGATGTGGCGGCGCGCGCTGTTCTGCCCGCTGGGTGCCGGGGACGTCGACCTCGGCACGCTGCTCGACGGGCTGCGCGCGTCGGGCTACGCCGGCTGGCTGGTGGTCGAGCAGGACCGCATCGTCGACTGGCCGGCGGAGGGCCTCGACGTGGCGGCGGCCGATCAGCGCGCGAACCGCGCCTGGCTGGACGCCCGCCTGGATCGCGACACGCAGGACGCCGAGGAGGCGAACACGGCATGAGGATCACGTGGTACGGCCACGCCTGCTTCCGGCTCGACGCGGGCGGGCTCGCCATCGTCACCGACCCGTACACGCCCGACGACGCGGGGCTCGAGCCGATCGAGGAGGCGGCCGACGTCGTCGTCATGAGCTCGGCCCTCGACGTCGCGCACTCGTGCTGGCAGATGGTGCCCGGCGACCCGCGCGTGGTGAACGCCATCGAGGTGCTGCGGACCGGAACGCGGCTCGGACCCGACGCCACGCTGTGGGCGGTCGCGACGATGGAGGGCGACGGCGCGGACCGGCCCGACGAGCCCAAGGCCAACGCGATGTACGGCATCGAGGCGGACGGGCTGCGGATCTGCCACATGGGCGACACCGGCAACCCGCTGACGGAGGAGCAGCTGGCACCGTTCCGCGACCGCGTCGACGTGCTGCTCGCGCTCGCGGGCGGGAACCTCACGATCGCGCTGCCGGACCTCGACGACGTGATCGAGGCGCTGCGCCCGCGCATCGTCGTCCCGATGCACCACTGGTCGCCGAGCCTGAACTACCGCGTCGGCCGGGTCGAGGACTTCCTCGACCGCCGGGCCGGCGACCGGATCGTGCACGCCGCCGGCAGCGAGCTCGAGGTGACGGCGGGCGACCTGCCCGACGAGACGACGATCGTCGTGCTCCAGCCGCGCCAGGATCCGCAGGCGAGCGCCGCGTAGCGGCGCTCCCGTCACCCGCCCGGCAACCGCCGCAGCCGCAGGTTGTCCTGCTCCAGCACGGCCCGGTTGAGGGTCGTCGCCGGCACCTCGCCGCGCAGCGCGGTGGCGGCGTTCGTCGCGGCCTTGGTGGCGAGCTCCGCGATGGCCGGCTCGGAGTAGAAGCCCGCGTGGGGCGTCGCGACGACGTTGTCCAGCGCGAGCAGCGGATGGCCGTCGGGGCGGCGGCTCCTGCGCCAGCACGTCGAGCCCGGCGCCCGCGATCCAGCCCTCGCGCAGCGCCCGCTCCAGCGCCGCCTCGTCCACCAGGGCGCCGCGCGACGTGTTGATCAGGTACGCCGTCGGCTTCATCGCCCGCAGCTCGGCCGCGCCGATGAGGCCGCGCGTCTCGGCCGTGGCGGGCAGGTGCAGCGACACGTAGTCCGACGTCGCGAGCAGCTCGGCGAGGTCGTTCGTGGTGCGCGCGCCAGCGGCGTCGACGCCGGGCGTCAGCCGCGGCGTGTAGGCGAGGACGTCGAGCCCGAAGCCCCGCGCCTTGGGCACCACCGCGCGCCCGATGTTGCCGAAGCCGATCAGGCCCAGCTGCTGCCCCCGCAGACGCGGCAGGCCGCGGCCGCCGCCGAGCAGGTCCCAGCTGCCCGCGCGGGTCGCGCGCGAGAAGGAGGGCACGCGGCGGGCGAGCGCGAGCAGGAGCGCCATCGCGTGGTCGGAGACCTCGTCGAGGCAGAAGTCCGGCACGTTGGCGACCAGGATGCCGAGGGCCGTCGCGTGGTCGACCGGGATGTTGTCGACGCCGACGCCGTAGCGCGCCACGATGACGCAGTCGGGGGCCGCATCGAGCGCCGAGGGCGGCACCCGCTTCCAGTTCGTGAGGATCGCGTCGACGCCCGCGGCGAGCGTCGTCAGCTCCTCCTCGGTACCCGTCCTCGGCGACGACGAGCTCCGCCCCGACCTCGCCGAGGATCCGCTGCTCGATGTCGAGCGACGGCCACATGTAGTCGGTCACCAGCACCCGCCTGGTCATGCCCCTCCCTCGTCCCGGCGGGCCCCGGAGCGCCACTGCGCGTCCAGCTCCGCCGTCAGCTCGCCGACGACCTCGTCGGGCGTCCCCGGCCGCTCCAGGTCGCCCGACCACTCCCACAGCGCGAGGTACTCGTCGGTGCCGACGATCCCGTCCCGCATGGCGATGCGGTCGATCTCCTGCACGTACCAGTCGTCCAGCTTGACCGAGCGCGGCCGGCCGCCCTCGTCGGGATACACCTTCAGCTGCGCCGGCACGCCGCGCCAGGTCAGGATGCGGTAGCGGGCCACCGTCAGGCCACCGGCGCGTCCGCGAGCTCGCCCGCCCGGAACGCCTTCATGTACGCGCGGCAGTTGCGGTCGGCCCCGGTCAGCACGGCGTGCGCGAGCTCGAACGGCCGCGTCGTGCGATCGCGGGACAGGGCGGCGTCGACGTTGTTCGCGATGGGGTCGATGATGCCGCTGTCGGCGCCGGCCTCCACCGCGAGCACGAGGAACACGTCGTTGATCAGCCGCCGCTCGGGGATGCCGAACGAGACGTTGCTCATGCCGCCCGTGATGTGCAGCTCGGGCCCGTAGCGCGCGCGCAGCTCGCGGATGGCGTCGAGGCAGTGGTGCCCGAACTGGCCGTCGACGGAGATCGGGAAGACGAGCGGGTCGACGTAGATGCGCGCCATCGGGATGCCCATCGCCAGCGGCGCGGTCGATCATCTCGCTCCCGTTCGCCACGCGCTCCTCGGCGTTCGACGGCATGCCGCTCGCGCCCGCCGCCGTGACGATGACGGCGCCGCCCGCCCTGGCCGCGAGCTCGAGGGCGTCGGCGCGCTCCAGCGAGGCGGAGTTGAGCATCGGCGGCTCTGCCATGCCGGCCGCGGCGTCCATGCCCGCGCGGATGATGTCGATGCTCGACGAGTCGATCGAGAGCGGGACGCTGACGGTCGGCGCGAGCACGCCGACCAGCCACTCCATCGCCTCGATCTGCTCGTGCGGGCGGTGCGAGTACTCGTCGACGTTGACGTCGAGGTACTGCGCGCCGGCCTCGACCTGGCGCACGGCGAGCGCGTGCAGGTAGGCGAGGCCCGTCTCCGCGTCCGGCCCGTCGGAGCGGGCGACGCGGACGGCGGCGCGCACGTGCTTGACCCGCCCCTCCTGGTAGTCCTGCGCCGCGCACCTCCTCGGGCGGGATCGGGAGCAGGCGCGCCTGCCCATGGAGGTCGGTGAACGCGACGTGCTCGCGGCCGTCCTCGTCGACCGCGACCTGCGGGCCGGGCCGTCGCAGGACGCGGGTCGTGTGCACGTTCTCGCCGATGACGATGAATGGGCGCGCGGGTGCGGTCATCGTCTCGTTCCCCCTGGGCGAGCTGGTCGGGCAGCGGCTTGAACTGGCACGCGTCCACGAACAGCTCGAAGAAGTCGGGCGTGGTCTCGAGCTCGACGTGCTCGATGCGCGGGATCAGCTCCTCCAGCCGCGCGCGCGCCGTCGCGCGAGAGCAGCAGCTGGCGGGCGCCGCGCAGCGAGGCGTTGCCGACCTTCACGATGCGGTCGACGGGCACCGGCGCGAGGAAGCCGATGTCGATCGCGTTGCGCGCGTCGACGTAGGTCGCGAAGCCGCCGGCGAGGTACAGGCGGTCGACCTCCGCGGGGTCGACGCCGAGCTGCGCGCAGCAGGATCGCACTGGCCGACGGTGTTGGCGGCCTTGGCCTGGGCGAGGGCTGAGCCGTCGGCGCGCGAGAAGGTGATGCCGGCGGCGGGGGCACGTCGACGACGCGCGCGCGGTCGGCGAACACGCCCTTCGGCGTCATCCGGCCCGCGCGGCGGAGCTCCGCGAGCAGGTCGATCAGCCCGGAGCCGCAGAGCCCGACGGGCGGCGACGTCGCCGATCGTGCGAGATGGCGAACGTGCCGTCGGGCGCCGGCCGGAGCGTCTCGATGGCGCCCTCGCGGCCTGCATGCCGTAGGTCACGAGCCGCCCTCGAAGGCGGGGCCGGCCGGGCAGCTCGCGGTCAGGATGCGGCCGCGGTCCGCCAGCACGACCTCGGTGTTGGTGCCGACGTCGACCAGCATGTGCACGCCGTCCTGCGTGCCGTCGAGGCCGATGGCGACCAGGTCGGCGGCGACGTCGGCGCCGACGTGGCTCGCGATCAGCGGCGCGCCCCAGACGCGCGCCTGCGGGTGCACGCGCACGCCGAGCTCGTGGGCCAGCGCGGTCAGCGCCGTCGTCTCGCGGCGGCCCTCCAGCAGCTCGAGCTCGGTCACCGACTTGTAGGGCCGCTGGCCGATCGACGCGACGTCGAGGCCGAAGAAGAGGTCGCGCATCGTCGCGTTGCCGACGACGACGACCTCGTAGATCTCGCGCCGGTCGATGCCGCGGCGCTCGTAGAGGTCCTGCAGCTCCCGGTTGAGGCGCGCGGCGCAGCACCTGCCGCAGCTCGCCGCTCTCGTCGGCCTCGTCGTAGGAGATGCGGTTCATGACGTCGCTGCCGCCGAAGCGCTGCGGATTCTCGAGCGCGACGACCTCGACCGTGCGCGCCGTCGAGCAGGTCGACGAGCTCCAGCACGACCGTCGTCGTGCCGACGTCGACGGCGAGGCCGTAGACCCCGTTGCGCGATCGGCTCGAGCGGCGCCTCGCCGTAGTGCACGACGCCGTCGACGACGCGGACGACGGGGTCGATCGGCCCGGCGGCGTCCGTCGCCGCCGGCGCGACGATGCGCAGCCGGCGGCGCAGCGACCGCGAAGTCGACGGCGGCCGCGGGATCCGCGACGACCGCCTGGCAGGCCAGCCGGTACGGCTCGCGCAGGAACTCCTCGACGGGGGTCGGCGGCGACAGGTGCTCGGCGCCGTCGAGCACCTCGACGACGCACTCGCGGCAGCGCCCGCTGGCCCGGCACGAGGTCGGCACGCGCAGCCCGGTCGCCTGCGCGTCGTCGAAGAGCGTCCGCGTCACCGGAGCCCCGCCCGCGCCGGACGGCTCAGGTCGGTCTCCCAGGCGCTGCGGTAGTCGAGTCTTGTCGTCGCCGCCGCAGATCCGCAGCTCGCCCTTGACCGGCGGCTTGCGCTGGTTGCGGCAGCCGAACTGCGCCGTGCAGTGGTCGTGGCGGTTCTTGTACGGGCAGCGCCGCGTCGACAGGTCGTCGACCGTGCTCCTGCATCGAGGAGAAGATCTCGCGCGATGCGGTCGAGGCGCTGCTGGTACGCCTCCGGGTCGATCGCGCTCAGACACTCGGAGCCGGCTTCGACGCAGATCGCGTGGCCAGCGCGACGCAGGCCATGGCGTCCTTGCCGTAGCCGTCGGCGCC
Organism: uncultured Actinomycetota bacterium; assembly: GCA_963767885.1. GTDB lineage: Bacteria > Actinomycetota > Thermoleophilia > Gaiellales > F1-60-MAGs149 > CAVYFW01. The sequence continues at coordinate 98,359 of CAVYFW010000015.1, read as the reverse complement.
CATGTCGTCGGCGAACTCCTGCGTCACCGGCGCGCCGCCGACCATGATCTTCACGTCGTCGCGCAGGTCGGCGTCGATGAAGGCCTCGATCGTCTTGCCCATGTTCGGCATCGTCGTCGTGAGCAGCGCCGACATGCCGAGCAGCGCCGGGCTGGTGCTCCTCGACGGCGTCGATGAACTCGTCCGCCGAGGTGTCGACGCCGAGGTCGACGACCTCGAAGCCCGGCCCCGCGCAGCATCATGATGCAGAGGTTCTTGCCGATGTCGTGCAGGTCGCCCTTGACGGTGCCCATCACGACCTTGCCGATCGGCTCGATGCCCGATGCGGACAGGATCGGCTCGATGTGCGCCATCCCCGCCTTCATGGCGCGCGCGCAGGCGAGCACCTCGGGCACGAAGATGAAGTTCTCGCGGAACTTGATGCCGACGATGGCCATGCCGGCGATCAGGCCGTCGTCCATGACCTCGAGCGCCGTGTGCCCCTCGTCGAGCGCCTGACGGGTCAGCTGCGTCGACCGTGTCGTCGTCGCCGTCGATCAGCGCCGCGGCGATGAGCTGCAGGTCGTCGGGCGTGCGGGCGAACAGCTCGATGAGCCGCGCGCGCTCGTCCGGGCGCTCGATGAACTCGTCGATCTCCTCGCGGAGGAAGTCGTTGGCGATGTCGCTGAGCTCGGCCATGGCCACCTCCGTGCCACTCCGTCCACCGCGTCGCGGATCGCGAGCAGGTTCTCGATCGGCGTCTGCAGCGGGATCGCGCACTCCGGGCCGACCATCTGGACGCCGGCCTCGAGGTTCTCGCGCACCTCCTCGCGCACCTCGGCGGGGCCCTTCGAGTAGAGCGTGCTCGGGGTTGTTGACGTTGCCGACGAGGCTGATGCGCCCGTCGACGGCGGCCATCGACTCCTCCGGCTCGTTCTTGGAGTCGTAGTGGAAGGCCGCCATGCCGGTCTCGGCGATGTACTCCATGCGGTCGACGGTGCGCCCGCAGATGTGCAGGATGATCGGCGCGTCGCAGCTCCTCGGCGAACTCGATGTGCATGTCGCGCAGGTAGCGGCGGTAGTACTCCGCCGAGACGAGGTCGCCGGTGGCGTGGTCGGGCAGCGTCAGCGCGTCGGCGCCGGCCTCGATCTGCGCCTGCCCGAACACGATGGTCACCTCCTTCAGCGGTCGAGGCAGAGCTTCGTCTCGCGCGGGATCGTCGAGCGACATCAGCAGGAAGGGCTCGACGCCGAACGTGTGGTAGCCGAGCGACCACGGCCCCATGGTCTTGCCGATGATCGCGACCTCGTCGCCGAACTCGCGCGCGCAGGAGCTTGATGGCGTCGATCACGCAGCGGCATGTCCGGATGGTCGAGCAGGTCGTCGGGGATCCGGATGTCGTCCGGGCCCTCGTAGATCGGCTCCTTCATCTTGACCGTCGGCCAGTTGTCCTTCTGCTCCCACTGGATCTTGCAGCCGAGCGCCGAGGACTCCTGGATGATCGAGAAGACCGGCATGATCGAGTCGAAGCCGAGCTCCGTGTGCCCGGTGGCCGCGAGGCGCGCCATCAGCTCGGGCTCGCGGTTGGCGTCGGGGAACGGCGCGTCGACGAGGTCCATCAGCTCGACCGTGGCCATCGAGGTGGGGTTGACCAGCGGCGTCCGGTCGACCGGCTCGCGGCGCAGCGCGGCCAGCACGCGCTCGCGGCTCGTCATGGGCGGCACCTGCGCGGTCTCGCTCATTCCTGTGCTCCCGGGGCGCTGAGCAGGCCGCGAGCGGCCATCGCCTCCTCCTCGCGGATGGCCTGGCGGACGTTGACGGCGCGCGGCAGCAGCAGCCCGACCAGCGCGTCGTGGTCGGCGCCGCACGCGAAGCTCGCGGTCGGCTCGTCGCCGGCGTCGGGCAGCTCCGCGAGCTTGCGCAGCCCGCGGGCGGCGACCCCGGCGCGGCTCGCCGCGTCGCCGACGTCCCGCGCCGTGAGGCGGTAGGAGCCGCCGCCGGTCGGCTCGGCCACGATGGTCTGGCCCGTCTTCTGGTCGAGCAGCTCCAGCGGGCGCGGCGTGACGGGCGCGGTCTGGTCGACCTTCACGGCCTCCAGGAACAGCCGGCGCGCGATCGCGGCGTGCCAGCTGCCGCAGGCGAACGCGACCGCCGCCGGATCCGTCGCCGCCGGGGGCGAGGTCGCCGAGGGTGCGCATCGCAGCCGCGACGAAGCGCACCCGCTCCTGCGCGCCCGGCGCGGAGCTGTAGGTGTGCACGATCCCGATCGCGCCGTCCGGCGTGTCCTGCCGGTAGAGCGCGATCGTGATGTCGTCGCACTGCGGGTCCATCGAGACGAGCTCGACGCGCGTCCAGGGCCGTTCGCGAATGGTGGCGAGACGTATCGTCAACTGTTGACAAAGTATCGTGAACCCGCACCGCTGCGTCAACCGGTGGCGCCCGCAGGCGCCGGATCGAGGCCGGCGAACAGGCGATCCTCGGCGTGCCGGTAGTGCCGGTCGAGGGCCTGCACCGCGGCGCCGACGTCGCCGGCCAGCAGGGCCGCGTGCAGCTCGCGGTGGATGGCCGGCGGCATGTCCGAGCGCAGCCGCGCGTTGGCCGAGCCCGCCGTGCGCAGCAGGAGCAGCGTCTGGGCCAGCATCTGCTCGTACGTGGCGCTCATGCGGCCGTTGCCGGCGAGGGCGACGAGCGCGCGGTGGAACGCGAGGTCGTGGTCTGCCGCAGCGAGCCAGTCGCTCTCGCCCATCGCGCGCTCCATCGCGTCGAGGTGCGCCCCGAGCGCCGACAGCCGGTCGTCGCTCGCCCGCTGCGCGATCGCCTTCAGGGCCCCGACCTCGAGCGCCTCGCGGACCGCGTAGACCTCCACCAGGTCGTGCGACGTGAGCGTGGAGACGACGTGCCCGCGACGCGGCAGCTCGACGACGAGGCCCTCGCGGGCGAGCTCCTTCGTCGCCTCCCGCACCGGCCCGCGGCTGGTGCCGAAGCGCTGCGCGAGCTCGACCTCGTTGAGCCGCGCGCCGGCTGCGAGCTCGCCGCTGAGGATCGACGCGCGCAGCCGCTCCACGACCGCCTCCCAGAGCGGCGGGCGGTGGATCGGGTCGTGCTTCACGCCGTCACTCTACGCCGGCAGGTGCGGTCGCCGGCCCGCGGCTACAGGTGGTGGGCGTACTCGGTGCGCTCCCAGTCCGTGATCTTGGCCAGGTGGGCGTGCCAGCGGTCGAGCTCGTAGCGCTTGATCTGGTCGAAGATCTCGACCAGCCGGCCGCCCATGCGGTCGCACAGGTACTCGTCGGCCGCCAGCGCGTCGAGGGCGTCCCCGAGCGAGGAGGGCAGCGGCTCGCCGAGCGTCTCCTCGTCCTCGTAGGGCAGCCGCGCGCACTCCGGCGGCAGCTCCAGGCCGCGCTCCAGCCCGTCGAGGCCGGCGAAGAGCAGCGACGCGACCGCGTTGTGGATCGCCGCCGAGCCGTCGCCGACGCGCATCTCCACGCGGGAGGCCGCGCCGCGCTGGGCTGGATAGCGCAGCATCGCGAGGCGGTTGTCGAGGCCCCAGTTGACGTGCGTCGGCGCGAGGCTCTCGACCTCCATGCGGCGGTACGCGTTGACCGTCGGGCAGAGGAACGCCGTGAGGGCGGGCGTGTGGGCGAGGATGCCGGCGCCGAACTGGCGCGCGATGTCGGTCAGCCCGTCGGCGGTCGCGGGGTCGTCGAAGGCGTTGGAGCCGTCGTCGCGCTTGAGCGACATGTGGACGTGCATGCCGGAGCCCTCGTCGTCCCGCACCTTGCCCATGAACGTCGCCAGCAGGCCGTGCCGGGCGGCGGTCTGCTTGACCATCGTCTTGAACATGAAGTTGCGGTCGGCGGCGTCGAAGGCCTCGCCGTGCGCCAGGTTGATCTCGTACTGGCCGCACCCGTACTCGTGCGCGCCGCCGATGGGCAGCAGGCCGAGGTCGCGCGCGTTCGCGTGGATCTCGCGGAACACGCCGCGCGGGTCGGCCAGCCCGCCGACGGTGTAGACGCTGGAGAGGGCGGGCGTGTACGCCTCGTAGGTGTCCGGGTCGACGAGGTAGAACTCCAGCTCGGGAGCGACGACGGCGCGCAGGCCGCGGTCCGCCAGCGCCTCGACCGCGCGCCGGACGGCGTGGCGCGGGTCGGCGGCGTAGGGGGTGCCGTCGACCTCCTGGATGTCGCCGAAGCACCAGGCGGTCGTCCGCTCCCACGGCAGCTGCCAGGCCTGCGAGAGGTCGGGGACGATGTGGATGTCGCGGAAGCCGTGCTCGAAGCCGGCGATGACGTTGTGGCCGAGGTCGATGGTCATGATCGCCTCGGTGATGGCGATGCCGGACTCCGCCTTGTGGTGGATCTCGCCGATCGGCACCTCCTTGCCGCGGCAGACACCGTGGAGCTCGGTGTAGAGCACCTGCACGAACTCGACGCCGTCCGCGACGAGCCGGTCGACGACATCCGTCACTGCGTGCCTCCTCTCGTCACCAGCGGGAGCGCAGAGGATATGCCCAGACGGCCGGACGGCGGCCCGGGTGGTGCACCGCCTATGGTGCCGGGCCGTGGGCATCACCATCCTGCTCGGCGTCCTGTGCGCCGTGTGCTGGGGGCTGCCCGACGTCAACCTCGCGAAGGCGGCACGCTCCGTCGGCCCGCTCGCGGTCGTCGTCGGCGCGCTGGTGCTCGGCACGGGGGCGGTGCTGCCGGGCCTCCTGTTCGTCGACCTCCCCGACTGGTCGTGGCGCGGCGCCGGGATCGCGCTCGTCGCCGGCGCGGCGATGAGCATCGGCTACTGGCTCGGGTACACCGGCTTCGTCTACGGCAACGTGTCGCTGGTCGCGCCGATCGTGGCCTGCGAGGGCGGCGTCGCGGCGGCGCTCTCCCTCGCGGCCGGCGACGACGTCCCGACCGCCATCCTGCTGTTCCTGCCCGTCGCGGTCTTCGGCGTGGTGCTGGCGGCGATGGGCTCGGGCGGCAACGGGCGCGCCGGGGCGGCCTACGCGGGGGGCGCCGCCCTGCTGTGGGGGCTCGTGCTCGTCCTCAGCGCCCCGGTCGCGGACGAGTTCGGCGTCCTCGTCGGCTTCGTGCTGATCCGCGTCTGCGCGCTCCTGGTGGTGCTGCCGTTCGCACTGCGCAAGCGGGTGGCGACCGCCTGGACGGGCGACTTCTGGAACGTGCTCGCGTGGGCGCTCGGCGACGCCGTCGCGTACCTGCTCTACGTCGCCGCCGCCGATCGCGGCCCGGTGGCCGTCGCGAGCGTGCTGGCCGCGCAGTTCGCGACGGTCGGCGTCGTTGCGGGCGTCGTGCTGCTGGGCGAGCGGCTCCGGCGGCGGCAGTGGGTCGGCATCGCCCTGGTCATCTTCGCGGTCTCGGCGATGGCGGTGCTCGGCGCCTGAGGCGAGGGCCGGAGCGTCGTCGGTGGGCATCCGACCACGCAGCCGGGCGCCCGTGAAGCCGAACTCGTACGTGTCCGGGCTTGCCGTCCGACCGTCGCTGATCCTAGAATCGCCGCGCACGCCGCTGACGGGGCGGCTCACCGAACGGAGAACCTATGCGTAGGACCGGCCTGAGCCTCGCGGTGATCGCAGCCGCTCTCGCTCTTCCAGTCGCCGCCCACGCGGCGACGTACACCGTCGCCGCGGGCGCGCCGCCCAAGACGAAGGCACCCGCGAGCTTCGCGCAGGGGCTCTACGACTCGGACGAGTTCTATCCCGGCAGCAAGAAGCCGCTCAAGATCCACGTCGGCGACACGATCAAGTTCGTCGGCGGCTTCCACACCGCGAGCATCCTCGGCAGCGGCGTGAAGCGCAGCTCGTTCTTCCTCATCCAGCCGGGTGCGGCGGGCGAGCTCTACCCGACGATCAACGACGGCGCCAACCAGCCGTTCTACTTCAGCGGCCAGCAGAAGTTCATCTACAACACCGCGACGCTCACCCCGTCCGGCGGCCCGAACGTGAGCAGCAAGGCGACGACCTACAACTCCGGCGTCCTCTTCGCGAGCCCCAAGGGCTACTCGATGAAGTTCACCAAGGCCGGCACGTACAAGATCGTCTGCCTGATCCACTCGTCGATGAACGGCACCGTCGACGTGGTGGCGCCGAGCAAGAAGGTCGACCCGCCGGCGCAAGACCGCGCGGCAGGGCCAGGACGAGGCGAACGCCGACGTCGTCGAGGCGATCGACCTGCACCTCAACCAGCCGACGGCCGTGGCCGACCCGAAGAACGCGGTCCTGTCGGTCGGCGCGGGCACGAAGAACTACTCGCTCTTCGCGTTCTACCCGCAGGCCCTGAGCGTCAAGGCCGGCACGACCATCACCATCAAGATGGGCGGGCCGAACGAGGTCCACAACGTCGGCTTCGGGCCGTACGGCGTGCAGACCGCCTTCATCCAGGCGACCGACAAGTTCCCGCTGGGGCCGCCAGGGGCACCGGTCGAGAACCAGGCCGGACCGGCGCTGATCTACGGCACCGATGCGGCGGTCAACGGCGTCTACACCTTCTCCGGGAACATGCAGCACGGCAACGGGCTCTTCGCCACGCAGGCGATGGACCTGAATCCGGCGACGCCGCAGCTACCGTCGTCGGTGAAGGTCACGGTGACGACGCCAGGCGTCTACACCCTGATCTGCCAGATCCACCCGAACATGATCGCGATGCTGGACGTGCACGCGTAACGAGCGCGTGGCTCGCGCCGCCGCGGTCCCCCGGGACCGCGGCGGCGCAGCCGTCTTCCGCCGGCGACGCGGGACTCCTCGCCGGCGACGGCCACGGTCAGCAGGCTTCGAGCGGCCGGCCCGTCGTGCGCCGCCAGCGCGGCGCCGGGACGATCCAGGGCCGGCGGGGGAAGAGCAGCGATCGCACGGGCGTGAAGCCGTAGCCGAACGGGATGCGGCCGGCAATCGCCGGGCGACCGTGGAGGCGATCGTCCCCGGCCTCGAGCCGGCGCACGAGGCGCGTGTACATGGCGGGCTCCTTTCGCGTCCACCTGCCGGGGCCACGACGGCGACCGGCAGGCTGGACGGGCGTCAGCGCGGCAGGTAGCTGCGCACGCCGATGTGGTCGTTGCGATAGCCCTGCGGCACGAGCAGGGGTCCGATCTCCGAACCGCATGTGTCTCCTCCTGGAGTCCGGGGGTGGCCACTCGCGCCGCCGGCGGGCGTGTGTCGGTGCGGTGGTGTGGTGTCATCTGGTCAGGGACGGGCAGGCACGTGGTGATACGCGCGGTAGAGGTCCTTGGCAGCGGCGACGAGGACGTCCGGCACGGGGTCCGGAAGCCCGGCCGCCGCAGGGCGCGCCTCCCCCGCAGGCACGCCCGGCGTCGAGCACGCGCAGCACGGCGCGGCGTCGGTCGGCTGGAGCGGGGCGGAGCCACGGCCACCCGGCGTCACGCGCAGGCCTCGACGCCGACCTGCAGCGCCGCCCGCCGGAGCCGCTCGAGGCACCGGGCGCGGGTCGGCCCGATGCTGCCGATCGGCATGTCGAGCTCCTCCGAGATCTGCTCGTAGGAGCGCCGCGGCTCCGCGACCAGCAGCGTGAGCAGCGCCTGATCGCGTTGCGCGAGGGTCGAGAGGGCGCGCCGCATCGCCGACGCGCGCTCGTCGGCCTCGAGCCGGCCGTCCGCGTCGTCGGCGGCGCTGTCGGCGAGCTCGTGGTCCGTGGGCACCGTCCGCGCGTTCTGCCGCGCGACGCGCAGGGCCGCCCGCCGGGCCGTGGTCGCGAGCCAGCCCGCCACCCGGCTCGGGTCGTGCAGCCGGTGGATGTTCTCCAGCAGGTGCAGCCACGTGGACTGGAAGACGTCGGCCGCGTCGGCGTCGCGCAGGCGGTAGGAGCGGGCGACCGCCCAGACCATGCCGCCGAGGTCGTCGACGAGCGAGTCCCAGGCCGCGGCATCCCCCGCGGCGGCGCGGCGGACCAGATCGGCGGCGACCGGTGGCGGCATGCGGACCCCGCCGCACGCGCGCCGCAACGACGCGTCGCAGGCGTCCCCGGCCCGGCGCGCGCGACGGGGGATCGTGGTTCCGGCGGCACCCGACCTCGGAGCGGCCCCTTGCTGCGCTTGCAACATGCTGTCCATGCGGCGCAGAATGGGCAGCCCGACTCACAGCCCACTGTCAATCCGCTGTCAGCGCCGAGCGGGAGGCAACCAGTGCGGATCGCCATCCTGGGCGACCTCGCGGTCTTCGATGACGACGACCAGCCGGTCTCCGTGCAGGGCCGCAACCAGCGAACGCTGCTGGCGAGCCTGGCCACGCGCCCGGGGACGGTGGTCTCGGCCGACGCGCTCGTCGAGGCGATCTGGGAACGGCGACCGCCCGCCAACGCGGCGAACGCGGTGCAGACGGTCGTGTCGCGCCTGCGCAGCGCGCTCGGCGACGGGGTGGTCCTCACGCGCACGCCCGGCTACGTGCTCGGCGTCGCGGCCGGCGACGTCGACGCGAGCCGCTTCGAGCAGCTGGCCGCCGAGGCGCGCGAGCGCATGGCGGGCGGGGACGTGGAGGCGGCCGGCGAGCTGCTGCGCTCGGCCCTCGCCCTCTGGCGCGGCCCGCCGCTCGCAGGCTGCGGCGACGCCGACCTGATCCGCTTCGAGGCCGCGCGCCTGGAGGAGTCCCGGCTGCAGGCGCTCGAGGATCGCTTCGACGCGGACCTGGCGCTGGGCCGCCATGCCGAGATCGCCGCGGACGTCGAGGCGGCGGCTGCCGAGCACCGGCTGCGCGAGCGCCTGCAGGAGCAGCGGCTGCTGGTGCTGTACCGCTGCGGCCGTCCGGCCGAGGCGCTGGCGCGCTACCGCGAGCTGACCCGGCACCTCCGCGAGGAGCACGGGCTCGAGCCGAGCCGTCGCCTCCGCGACCTGGAGCGGCGCATGCTGACCCAGGACGCCGACCTCGAGGTCGCGGAGCCCGAGCGGGCGAGCGCGCCGGTCCCGCCGCGGACGCGCGCCGCGGCGGTGCCGAGCCGCCGGCTGCTGACGGTCGTGTTCGTGGAGGCGGAGGCGTCGGGCGGGGCCGGCGACGACGAGCGGACGCAGAAGGAGCTGCAGCGCCTGCTGCACGAGGTCGGCGCGGCCATGCGGGCGCACGGCGGCGTGCCCGAGACGGTGCCGGGCGACGCGCTGGTCGCGAGCTTCGGCATCGCGCCGGCGCACGAGGACGACGCCCTCCGGGCCGTGCGCGCCGCCGCCACGGTGCCGGCGCCGTCACCGGACGCGATCGTGCGCCTCGCCGGCGTCGGCATCGCCACGGGCGAGGCGGTCGTCAGCGCGGGCGAGGCGGTGAGCGGCCGGGTCGTCGCCCGCGCGCGCCAGCTCGCCCGCGACGCCGGCCCGGGCGGCGTGCTCGTCGACGCGGAGACGGCGGCGCTCACCCGCGCCGAGGCGGGCTACGCCGCGCTCGAGGGCGGCGACGGGAAGGCCCACCGGCTGGTCGGACGCCCCCGACGCGGCGCCGGCGCCGCGCCCGCTGGGCGCGGCACCGTTCGTCAACCGCGACGCCGAGCGCGAGCGGCTGCGGGCGGCGGTCGAGGCCGCCACGACGTCACGCAGCGCGCGCGTCGCCATCCTCGTCGGCCAGCCCGGCATCGGCAAGTCGCGCCTCGTGCGCCAGCTCTTCGCCGAGCTGGGCGCCGAGGTGCGGACGGCGTCCGGTCGCTGCCTGCCGTACGGCGAGAGCACGAGCGCGTTCGCGCTGGAGGGCATCGTCCGCGACCTCGTCGGCGACGACCTCGAAGCGGGCCTCGGGCGGGTGCTCGGCGACGTGCCGCGCCGCGAGCAGATCGTGGAGCGCATCGCCACGGCCGTCGGCGCGTCGGAGCGCGGCGCCCCCGGCGAGGAGATCCAGTGGGCCGTGCGCCGGCTCTTCGAGCGGATCGCCGAGCGCCAGCCGCTGGTGGTGGCGTTCGAGGACCTGCACTGGGCCGAGCAGTGGCTCGTCGACCTCGTCGAGTACCTCGGCGCCTTCGCGTCCGGCCCCATCCTCGTCCTGGTCTGCGCGCGTCCGGAGCTCCTGGACGCCGTGCCCGCGTGGGCCGGCCCGGACGCTCCCGGCGCGGTCGTTCCCATCGATCCGCTGCAGCCCGCGCACGCCGCGGAGCTGGTCGCGGAGCTCCTGCGCGGGCACGACGCGCCGGCGGCCACCGGCGACCGCATCGCCGAGCGCTGCGGCGGCAGCCCGCTCTTCGCCGAGCAGGTGGTGGCGTTCGAGCTGGAGCGCGGCTTCACGGGCGCCGCGGCGCTGCCCGGCTCGCTGCGAACGCTCCTGCAGGCGCGGCTGGACGGCCTCAAGCCGCACGAGCGCGACCTGCTCGGCTGCGCGGCCGTCGAGGGCCTGGTCTTCCACCGCAGCGCGCTGCACGCCCTCGCCGACGACGATCGCACGGTCGCGCCCGGTGCGGCGATCGCCCTCATGCGCAAGGGCTTCATCGGCCCGGCGACGCCCGAGATCGCCGGCGAGGACGCCTTCCGCTTCCGGCACGAGCTGCTGCGCCAGGCGGCGTACGAGGGGCTGCCGAAGGAGCGCCGCCAGCGCCTGCACACCCGCTTCGCCGCATGGCTGGAGGAGGCCGACCCCGGGTCGCACGCCATCATCGGCCACCACCTGCGGGAGGCGTGGCGCTACGCCGGCGAGGTCGGCGACGATGCGGACGAGCGCGAGGAGCTCGGCGGCCGGGCCGCGCGCCACCTGCTCGCCGGAGCCGCCGCCTCGCGGGCCAGGAGCGCGCTGCCCGCCGCGGCGTCGATGCTGCAGCAGGCGGCGGAGATGCTGCCGCCGGACTCGGCGGAGCATGCCGATGCGCTCGTCGAGCTGGCCGGCGTCCTGCTGACCGAGGGCCAGCTCGAGGACGCGCGCGCGACGCTCGACCGGGCGACCGCCGCGGCCCGGGCGGCGGGCAGCGACGCCGAGCTGGCGCGCGCCGGCCTCCTCGACGTCGCGCTCGACCCTGCACCTCGACGGCGACCGCGCGCTCCGCGACGTTCGACGCCGCGCCGCCGCGGCGGCAGGGTGTTCGAGCGCGCAGGGCGACGACCGCGGGCTCGTCGCTCCTGCACAACACGCGCGCGCAGGTGAGCTGGTTCCGCGGGCGCTGCGAGGCGGCCCGCATCGCCTGGGACGCCGCCGCCGACCACGCGCGCCGCTGCGGCGAGGCGTGGCTGGTCCCCGAGATCCTCGTCTGGACCGCGTCCGCCCTCCAGCTCGGGCCGGAGCCCGTGCGACCGGCGATCGACCGCTGCGCCGCGCTGGTCGAGGAGACGCGCGAGCACCTGATGTCGCAGGCGTTCATCCGCCGCCCGCTCGCGCTGCTGCACGCGCTCGACGGCGACTTCGAGGCGGCCCGGGCGCAGCTCGCCGCGTCCTCCGACCTGTACGCGGAGCTCGGCGACACCATCCACTCGGCGGCGCGCAGCCACGAGGCCGAGGTCGCCTTCCTGGAGGGCGATCTCGAGGGCTCCGAGCGGGTGCTCCGCGACAGCATCGAGCGGCTGGCAGCGATGGGCGATCGCTCGTTCCACGCCGTCGTGACGCTGCAGCTGGCGCGGACCGTCGAGGCGCAGGGCCGGCACGACGAGGCGCTCGCGCTCGCCGACGAGGGCGCCGGCCTCGCGGCGCTCGAGGATGCGGTCGCCCAGGTCCTGTGGCGCACCGTCCGCGCACGCATCCTCACCGTCCGCGGCGAGGCCGACGCCGCCCTGCGGCTGGCGATCGAGGCCTGCGCGATCGCAGCGCCGACCGACTGGCTGACCGGCCGCGGGGAGGCGGCCTTCGCACGCGGCATCGCGCACCGCGCGGCAGGGGCGGCGGACGAGGCGGAGCAGGCCTTCGCCGAGGCGCTCGCCGCCTACGACCGCAAGGGCGCGCGCACGATGGCCGGCCCGGCGATCGCCTGGTTCGCGCAGCACGACCACCCCGCACCGCGTCGGCTCCTGGCCGGCGGCACCGAAAGGACGGAGACATGACCACTGGCCTGCCTTCGATGCCGACCTGACGCTGCTGGACGACGGGCGACCTGCTGGTCAGCGGCCCGCTCGGACCGTCGACGTCACGCCGCGACGCAGGTCGTCGTGTTCGGCGTCGTCACGCAGCCGCCGAGCGCCGGAGGCGCCGAGGGCACGTGGGTGCGCGGCGAGGTCAAGCTCGTGCCGGGCACTCGGGTACGAGCGCGGCACGCTGCCGCTGGAGACCGGGCTGTGGCACTTCGTGCAGGCGTCCGTCGCCGGGCAACCTCGTGCCGGGCCCGGCACTCGCGCACGCGCTGCGGGTCGAGATGACGGAGAGCGGCTCGATCGCCACCTTCGGCTGGTCGCAGTGGCTCAGCATCGACGCTGGCCGAGTCGGGCTGACGGACGGGAGCCTGGCACTCGCCCGGCGGCCCCGCTCGACGTCGCCAGCGGGTTCCCGACGCCGTTCGCCGACGTCCAGCCGAACATCCTACGGGCGCACGCCCGCGACCGAGCTCGACGTGCGGTTCCTGCGGACTTCGGCGACCCGTGGACAGCGGCTCGCGCCAGACGCTGGCGGACCTCGCCGGCGACATGAAGACGGCGAGGCCGCACGAGGCGGAGGTCGTCGCGTTCAACGCGACAAGGAGCCCCGAAACGAGACGGTGATCCCCTACATCGGCATCGGGTTGTCGTCGGAGCGGCTACGAGAAGCTGCGCGCAAGAGCCGCCGGCAGACGAGGCCTTCCGCCGGCATGCGGCAACGGCGCGACGTGCTCGGCGATCCGGACGACGACGGCGCTCCAGGAGGGCTACGGACGTCGAGCCGACGCGATCGTCATCGTCGGCTGGCCGCGGCGGGCTCCGGGTCAGCGCCTGCGTCGACGCGATCGCGCGACCCGGCTCGAGGCGTGCGCGACCGTGCTCGCGCACGAGCGCGGGCGCCGACCACGCGCAACGACGCGGGCGAGGCGATCGAGCACTTCGGCTTCGCCGACGGGCTCAGCGGGCCACGTTCGTCGTCGACGGCTCCGACACGGGCGCGACGGCCCCTGGAACCCCTGGCGCGGCTCGGCGACGTGCTCGTCCAGGAGCCGGACGGGCACGGGCTTCGGCAGCTACCTCGTCTACCGCAAGCTGCGGCAGGACCCGGACGCGTTCGACCGCAGCACGACGGCCGTCGCGACGTACCTGTGGCAGGGCGCAGGACGCCGAGCACGCCGGCGCGCTGCTCTTCGGCCGTCACCCGGACGGCACGCCGTCGGTCGAGCAGCAGGCGCGCCGAGCGGCGCCAACCGCCGACCAACGCGTTCGACTACGCCGAGGACCCGCAGGCCTCCGCTGCCCGGTCGGTGCGCACATCCGCCGCATGGAGGAGCGGAACGGCCGCACGCCCGTGCTCGCCCGCCGCGGGCAGACCTACGGCCCCGACGAGCACGGCGAGGTCGGCGTGCTGTTCATGGCCGTCATGTCGAGCATCGAGCGGCCAGTTCGAGGTGTCCAGAAGCGGGCCAACGACCCGGCGAGCTTCGACGCCCTCGATCGGCCAGGACCGCGGTGACCGTCCGCGGCTCGAGGCTCGCGGTCGAGTGGGGCGAGGGCGCCACGCAGGAGGTGGATACCGCGCCGGCCGTCGCACCTGCGCGGCGGCGAGTACTTCTTCCTGCCCAGCGTCAGCTTCCTGCAGGCGCTCTAGACGACGGCCGGCGCCGCCGCGGTCCCCGGGCCGCGGCGGCGCAGCCGTTCTCAGGCCGGTCCGACCTCGAGCGCGAACGCCGCGAGGTCGGCGGCGAACACGGCCGGCTCCTCCCAGTGGAAGGCGTGCCCGCCGCCGGGGTAGACGTGCAGCCGCGCGTCCGGCAGGGCCTGCAGCAGCGCGACCTGGTCCTCGCGCGTGGCGATCTCGTCGGCATCGCCCCACGCCAGCAGGGTCGGCACGGCGATCTCGCCGAGCCGCTGCGAGCGGTCGATCCGCAGGGTCGGCTCGATGAGCGCCTGCCACACGCGCGCCGGCAGCTTCAGGCTCTCCTCGACGACCGTCTCCAGGAACGCGTCCGGCACCGGCCGGGCGAGGGTGCTCTCCTGGAAGCCGCGCACCCAGGCGGGGTCGACGGGCTCGCCGAACGCCCGCACCTCGTCGTAGATCGGGTCGAGCGCGGGGTCGCCGTACGTCGGCTTGCCGGCCAGGAGCACGAGGCCGGACACGCGCTGCGGGGCGTCGATGCGCCACGGACGCCGCCACGATCGAGCCCATCGAGTGGCCGGCGACGATGGCGCGCTCGACGCCGGCCTCGTCGAGGTACGCGACGACGTCGCCCACGAGGCTCGCGATGTCGTAGCCCTCGTCGGGCCGCGGCGCGTCGCCGTGGCCGCGCAGCGTCAGGGCGTGGGCGCGAACCCCGTCCGGCAGGTGCTCGAGCAGCGGCTCGAAGGAGCGCAACGAGTCGCTGTAGCCGTGGAGCAGCACGACGGGCACGCCGTCCGGAGCGCCCTGCACGAGGCGCGGCAAGCGGACGGCGTCGTGTTGCGATGGAGGGCATGCGGGCTCCTGTCAACGGGTGGACTGCGGGGTGCGGAACAGGCCGTGCGGATCCCACGCGGCCTTGATCGCGGCGAGGCGGTCGGCGGCGTCGCCGAACGCGGCACGCGTGCGGTCGACGTCGTCGGCCCCGAGGAAGTTGGGGTACGTGGCGCCGACCGACCACGGCGCCATGTCGTCGCGGATGGCGCGGCCGAGGGCGCGCATGCGCGCGTCGTCGGCCGCGTCCTCCCAGAGCAGCAGCGGGTGCACGATGAAGCGCGCCTCGCGGCCGCCCAGCGGCGAGTGCTCCGGGCCGTACGCCGTCACGGCGCCGCCCCAGGCGACGATGAAGATCTGCGCGGCGCCCGGCGACAGCTCGTCGCGCCCGCTGCACGATGGCGTCGATCGCCTCGGCCGGCAGGTCGACGACGTTCTCGGACGTCCAGTAGTTGCGGTAGCCCGGCGGGTCGTCCAGCGAGCACTGCAGGTCGGCGTAGCCGGTCGGGCGCGAAGAAGTCGACCGCCGGGCCGAGGGCGCGGACCGGCGCGAGGGCCGCCTCGCCGTCGGCGACGGAGCCGGCGTGCATGCCGAGCAGCGCCGATGCACACGCGGCCGCGCAGGTGGGCGGGGATGTCGTCCTCGTCCGGTGCCGTGAACACCGCGCAGGCCAGCGAGAGCGCCGGCGGCGCGGCGTTCATGACGTCGCGGAAGCGTGGCCAGCACCTCGGCGGCGCGGTCGAGCTCGAACAGCGCGATGCCGCCGAGCACCTCCTGCGGCAGCGGGTGCAGCGCGAGCTCGAGCGCGGTCACGACGCCGAACGAGCCGCCGCCGCCGCGCAGGGCCCAGAGCAGCTCGGCGTGCTCGTCGGCGGCCGCGCGCACGACGCGCCCGTCCCAGGTCACGAGCTCGGCGGCGACGAGGTTGTCGCAGGCGAGCCCGTGCAGCCGCTCGAGCCAGCCGGAGCCGCCGCCCAGGGTCAGGCCGGCGACGCCGGTGCTGGAGACGCGCCCGCCCGTCGTGGCCAGGCCGTGCTCGCTCGTCGCACGGTCGACCTGCGGCCCAGATGGCGCCGCCGCCGACGCGTGCCACGCGCCGCGCCGGGTCGACCTCCACCGCGCAGAGCCGGCGCAGGTCGAGCACGACCCCGTCGTCGCACAGCGAGTGGCCGGCCACGGAGTGCCCGCCGGCGCGGACCGCGATCGGGCAGGTCGTGCGCGCGGGCCACGGCCAGGGCGGCCGCGACGTCGTCGGCGTCGAGGGGCCGCACGACGACCAGCGGGTGCCGCTCGATCTGCGCGTTGAAGAGCGTGCAGGCGTCGTCGTAGAGGGGATCGCCGGGCTCGTGGACGCCGCCGCGGACGCGGCTGCGCAGCTCGTCCGCGGGCGATGCGAGAACGTGTTCCATGCGCATCTGAACCGGCACGCTAGCGGCGGGGATTTGCCTGCAGGCGGCCATCTTCCGCGGATGGCCGGATCCGGCCATCGGGCCACGCGCGCGCGGTCAGAGCAGGCCGGCCTGGGCCGCGTACGCGACCGCGGCGGCGCGCGACGGCAGGCCGAGCTTGCGCCGCACGTTGGCGACGTGGCGGTGCACGGTGTGCGGGCTGAGGAACAGCCGACCGGCGATCTCGGCGTCCGACAGGCCCTCGGCGACGAGCCGCAGCACGTCGAGCTCGCGGGCGGTCAGCTCGTCGCCGGCGCCCCGGGGCGTCGCGCCGCCGGGCCGAGCTCCGCGAGCGCCTCGCGCGCCGCGCGCTCCTCCGCCTCAGCCCGCGCCGCGCGCCCGAGGCCGGCGAGGGCGCCCGCGAGCACCAGCCGGGCCGTCGCCGCCTCGAACGGGGCCGAGCACCCGGCGAAGAGGTCGACCGCATCCTCGGCGGCGCGGCGGGCGCCGTCGTGGTCGCGCTCCACGAGCAGCACCTCGGCGCGCCACCAGCGTCGCCCGCGCCCGCAGGTAGCCGGTGGTCAGCCGCTCGCCCTCCGCCCGCAGCTCGGCGACGGCGGCCGCGGCCGCCTCGGCGTCACCCGCCCGCGCGCGCGCCCGGGCCAGCAGCTCCAGCGCGGGGAAGCGCTCCAGCGGGTTCGCGGCGCCGAGGCGTCGCAGCACGCGGTCGGCCGCCTCGACGGCGGCGTCCGCGTCGCCGGCGGCGAGGTCGAGCTCGCCGATCGCGACCACCGCCTGCGCGTGCGGCAGCGCGGACTCGAACAGCCTGCGCGCCTCGTCGGTGCGCCCCTGGCGGACGCGGAGCTGCCCGAGGCGCACGGCCGTCGGCGCGGCGAGCCCCGGCCGCGTGGCGCGCAGGTCGTCCATCGCGCTGGTGAGCTCCTGCTCCGCCGTCGGCCAGTCGCCGTGCGTCGCGAGCACGGCGCCGTAGGCGGTGCGGCAGACGCCGAAGAAGTGGCGCGACGACCAGCGCAGCGAGAACCCGTGCATCGTCCGCGACCACTGGGCCGCGCGGCCGAACTCGCCGACGTCGGTGCACGACGACACGGTGTGGCAGAGCGCCCAGCCCGGCGCGAGGGCGTCCGCGTAGTCCTCCCCCACCGCCATGGCCGCGGCCTCGTCGAGCCGTCGCACACCCTCGACGACCTCGCCCGCGGCGATGAGCGCGCTGCCGAGGATCGCCGTCGCCACGAGCTCGAGGTCGCGCGCCGCGACGCTGCGCGCCAGCTCCAGCGCCTCCTCCGCGATGCGGACGGCCGAGACCGCGTCGGCGTGGTGCAGCAGCGCGATGTCGGCCTCGAACAGGGCGATCAGCACGTGCTCGGCACACGGCTCCCGCTCGCCGAGCTCGCCGCGCGCCCGCCGGAGCCACGCGGCGGCGACGGCATCGTCGCCGCGGAAGTCGACGTGGTCGATGCCGACCCACGCGGCCATGCGTGCGGCGCCGACGGGGTCGCCGGCGTCGCGGTACCCGCGGTACGCCCGCTCGCGGGCCGCGAAGGTCGCCTCGGCGTCGCTCTGCCACCACGCCGCGCGGCTCAGCCCCTCCCACGCCGCGGGCGCGTCGCCGGCGGCGGCCGCCGCCTCGAACCGCGCCCGCGCGATGTCCCAGTCACCGCGCTGCAGTGCCGCGGCGCCGGCCTCGCTCGGGTCGTCCACGTCGACCGTCTGCGCCACCGTGGCCGGATCCTAGTGGCTCGCCGCGCGCGACGGCTGCCGGCTTACGGCACGTTGACCACCGTCTCGCCGCCCGACTGCGCGTCGATGCCCGCGCCGCCGTCGATGTAGTCGGTGTCGGCGTCGCCGTTGAGCGTGTCGCCGCCCTGGCTGCCGACCAGCACGTCGTTGCCGGCGCCGCCGTTGACGGTCAGGTCGATGGACGTGCTGGCGAGCCCGGAGGCGCTGACGATGTCGTCGCCACCGCTCGTGTTGAGCGTCAGCGTGTCGTTCACCGGCTCGGCGTTGGTGATCGCCACGTGGGCGTCGTCGCCGGTCATCGTCACGCTGCCGCCGCTGCCGGAGAGCAGACATGGCGTCCGCGCCGACGGTGCCGTTGATGGTGACCGCGTCGACCGCGGCGTCGCCGGCGCCGTTCACGCCGAGGTTCGACGTTGACGTTCGTGACGTCGGTCGGGTCCAGGTCGTTGCGCGTGATCGTGTCGGACCCGCCGAGCGCGTTGAGGGTCAGGACCTCGACGTCGTCGGTGTCCATCACGATGTTGCCGACGTTGCGCGTGAACAGCAGGCGGCCGCCGTTCGCGGACGCGGCGAAGATCTCGGCGCCCACCGAGCCGTTGAAGAGCAGCGTGTCGACGCCGTCCTGGCCCTCGACGATGTCGCTGCCGTCGCCCGGGTCCCACACGAAGGTGTCGTTGCCGGTGCCCAGGAACGCGGTGTCGTTGCCGCCGTTGCCGTCGACGGTGTCGTTGCCCGTCGCCGCCGAGCAGCGTGTCGGCGCCGTTCCCGCCGTTGAGCGTGTCGTTGCCGTCGCCGCCGTCGAGCGTGAGCGCGCATCAGCGCAGCGAGGCCGACCGAGCCGGACAGCGTGTCGTTGCCGCCGAGCCCGCCGACGACGACGCGGTCGTTGGCCGCCTCGGACTGCGTGACCGTCACGGTCGCCGCAAGGCCGCTGACCTGGACGCTGGCGGCGACCGCGGCCGCCTGCACGACGTCGGCGGCGGCCGTGCCGTTGACCGTGACGACGTCCGCCGCCGCGTCGCCGGCACCGGTGACGCCGAGATCGACGTCGACGGCGCCGACGTCCGTCCCGGCCAGCGACGTCGACGGTGACGGCGTCGGCGCCGCCGCCGGCGTTCACCGTCAGCGTCTCGACGTCGTCGGTGTCCATGACGATCGAGCCGAGGTTGCGCGTGAAGCGCAGCCGGTCGCCGTTCGCGGCTGCGGCCATCACCTCGGCCCCGGCGGAGCCGTTGAAGCGCAGCGTGTCCGCATCGGTGCCGCCGTCGACGACGTCGCTGCCGTCGCCCGGGTCCCAGACGAACGTGTCGGTCCCGCGCATCGAGCGCTGCCGTGTCGTCGCCGGCGTTGCCGTCCGCCGTGTCGGCGCCTGCGCCGCCCACGAGCTCGTCGGAGCCGTCGCTCCCGTTGAGCGTGTCGTCGCCGTCGCCGCCGTCGAGGGTCAACCTGGCGAGCGCTGCCGTGGCACTGCCGCTCAGGACGTCGCCGGCCCCGAGCCCGTTGACCCGCAGGCGATCGGCCGCGGCCTCGGAGCCCGCGATGGTGATGGGAACGGGGACGCCGGTGACCTGCACCGCGCCCGCCGACCCGGCTGCCTGGATCGTGTCGGCCGCGACGGTGCCGTCGACGGTGACCACGTCCGCGGCCCCGTCGCCGCCGAGGTCGACGCTGACGGACGTCAGACCGGCTGCGGCGAGGTCGCCGAGGCCGACGGTGTCCGCCCCGCCGCCCGGGACGAGCGCGAGCGTCTCCAGGCCGGAGCCGTCGACCGCGGCCGTGCCGCCCCGCGTCAGCGCGAGGCTCCCGGCGCCGGACGATGCCGCCGCGAGCACGTCGGCCGTGCCCGCCGCCTCGAACCGCGCCGCGTCGGTGCCGGCGCCGCCGTCGACGACGTCCGTGCCGTCGCCGATCCGCGCGACGAGGGTGTCGTTGCCGGCGGCCGCCCCGCAGCGTGTCGGGGCCGTCGCCGCCGGTGACGTCGTCGTTGCCGTCGCCGCCGTCGAGCGTCACGCGCACGAGCGCCGCCAGGGCGCCGGACGCGAGCGTGTCGTTGCCGCCGAGGCCGGCGATCGTCAGCCGGTCGCCGGCGGGCTCCGACCGCGTCACGGCGAACCGCGTGCCGAGCCCCGTCACCTCGAGGCCGCCGGCCGTCGCCGCGGCCTGGATCGTGTCGCCCGCCGACCCGCCGTTGACGGTCACCGCGTCCGCCGCGCCGTCGCCGGCGCCGCGGAGGCCGAGATCGAGGTCGACTCCGGTCACGCCGGCCGGCGCGAGGTCCTCGACGGTCACGGCGTCCGCACCGCCGCGGGCCTCGAGCGCCAGCCGCTCCACGCCGCCGGCGTTGACGACGCCGGCGCCGCCACGGGTGAGGATCACGCGCCCGAGGGTGGCCGCGGCCGCGAAGGCCTCGGGCCCGTTCGCGCCCGTGACGCGCAGCAGGTCCGCGCCCGCGCCGCCATCGACGCGATCGGCGCCGTCCACCGCGCCGACGACCACGGTGTCGGCTCCCGCGCCGCCGCCGTCGGTGTCCGCTCCCGCGCCGCCCGTCAGCGTGTCCGCGCCGCCCTCGCCGGACAGGCGGTCGTTGCCAGCACCGCCCTGCAGCGCGTCGTTGCCGGCGCCGCCGCGCAGGGTGTCCACGCCGGCGCCGCCGATGAGCGTGTCGTTCCCGCCGAGGCCGACGATGACGTCGTTGCCGCCGAGGCCGCGGATGCGATCCGGGCCGCACGTGCCGCGCAGCGTGTCCGCGCGCGGCGTGCCGGTGATCGTGCGGCCCGGGCAGGCCGCCTGCGCAGCCGCTGCCTGGGCGAGCAGCGCGAGCGCCGCCAGTCCCGCCACCATCGCTCTCATCGATCCCTCCCACCCCGGGTCGCCGGCGGGCGCCGCAGCATCCGCCCTTCGAGCATGGCACAGGGATCGACGTTCTGCCGGGCGTGAACCTCAGCCCGGCGACGGCAGGGCGGCGAACGCGCTACGCCGGCGGCTCCCACACGGTCGGCGCCGTGGGGTCCGGCGGCAGGAGGCGCCGTCGCAGCTGCGCGACCTGCTCGCCGATCAGGGCGCTGGAGTAGGCCAGCTGCTCGTCGCTGGGCGGCGGGGACTCGAAGCGCAGCGCGCGGTCGGCCTCCAGCGCGCGTGCGAGCTCGTCGAGCCCTGCGCGCAGCCCGCCGACGGACGCCCGCGACGCCGCATCCGGCGCCCCCGCCTCCAGCTCCCGCGCCTCCGCGGCGAGCGCCTCGACGCGCCCGGTGACGACGGAGCCGGCGCCCGTGACCTCGTCGAGCGAGACGAGGGTGCGGCGGACGAGCGCCTCGCTGCGCGTCGCCCACGTCCGCGCTGCGGCGCGCCGCCGTCGCCACCACAGGAAGCCGAGGACGGCGATGCCGACGAGTGCGGCAGCCAGCAGGATCCAGGCCCAGGGCGTGTCGTCATCCGACGAGGTCTCCTCGGCCGCCGCCGTGGCCGGCTTGGTGTCCGCGGTGGTCGGCTCCGCCTTGTCGGTCGTCTCGGGACGCTTCTCCGTCTCGACGACCGTGATGGTGTCGCGCTCCGCGGTCGTCTCGACCGTGACGGTGTCGCGCGGCGCCGTCGTCTCGACCGTCACCGTCTCGCGCTCGCGCGTGGTCTCGGGCGCCTCGGCGGTCGTGTCCGGGGGCGCCGTCTCCGTCGCGTCCGTCGGCGCGGCGGCCTCCGTGCGCTCGCTGCGCTCGGGCAGGGTCGCGGTCACCGACACGTCGGTCAGCGTCGCCGTCAGGTCGGACAGGGCGCCGCCGCCATCGCCGCCCCCGCACGCGGCCAGCGTGAGCGCGAGAACCGCGGCGGCGAGCGCGAGGGTGCACCTGCCACCGTACGCGCGGGTCGTCGGAGCCATCCGGCAACCCTACGCCCTCGGCGCGCGTGGGATGGACGGAGCGGCACCGATTCACCCAGGCGATCCGGCACCTGCGCCGCCGCCGCTCGGGCTCCTTCAGCGCCGCGCGGTAGCGTACGCAGACCGTCGTACTGACCGATCGATCAGCAAGGAGCTCGCGTGGAGTTCGGGGTCTTCATGGGCGCCCACAACCTCGGCCATGCCCGCAGCGAGGCGCAGCTCTTCGAGGACCTGACGGCACAGGCGATCGCCGCCGACCGCCTCGGGTACGACGTCGTCTGGCTCGTCGAGCACCACTTCAACGACTACAACCTGCTGCCCGACCCGCTCCAGCTCGCCGTACGCATCTTCGAGCGCACCGAGCGGATCCGCGTGGGCGTCGCCGTCGTCATCCTGCGCGACCACCATCCGCTGCAGCTCGCCGGCCGCATCGCGCAGCTCGACGTCATGTACCCCGGCCGCTTCGAGCTCGCCGTCGGCCGCGGCTCGTCCGGCTTCGAGGCCGTGCGCTTCCAGCGTGAGATGGACGTCGACACGAGCCGCGCCCACTTCCTCGAGCACCTCGAGGTCATGGCGCAGGGCTGGCGCAGCGACGTCGACGCCGGGCACGAGGGCCGCTTCTGGTCGTTCCCGCCGACGACGGTGCTGCCGCGGCCGGTGACCCGCCCGCACCCGTCGCTGTGGCTCTCGGCCGTGACGCCGTGGTCGATCTACGGGCAGGTCGAGAACTGCAAGCGGCTCGGCGTGCAGCCCAAGGTCATCACGAGCCCGTTCCGCAACCCGTTCGCCTACCTCGCCGAGGGCTACGCGCAGTTCGAGCGGGGCCTGGCGGAGATCGGCTGCCCGCGCGAGGATGCCCGCTTCGCGGTCAACCGCACGATCTTCATCGGCGAGACCGAGGCCGAGATCGACGCCGCGATGACCGACGTGCTGCGCATCCACCGCGGGCTCTACGCGCAGCTCGAGGGCAACGAGCTGTACGTGGACGGCAAGATCCAGATCCGCCCGGTCGAGCACGAGATCGGCGCCGAGGAGGTCGTCGCCAACGTGCCGTTCGGCCTGCCGGAGCGGGTGCGCGAGCAGGTGCGGCCGTACCACGAGATCGGCGTCGACCACCTGAGCCTGTACTTCGACTACCTGACCGGGCACGAGCGGGTCCTGCGCGCCATGGAGCTCTTCGCGCGTGAGGTGCTGCCCCACTTCCACGGCCCGCGGCCGACCGTCGCGTCGACGGAGGGGAGCCCGTCGTGAGCGAGCGCGTCTTCCTCGACTACGACCAGGAGCGCCTCGACGCGCTGCTCGACGTGCGCCGCCGCGTGCCCGACTTCCTCGCCTACACGGACGACTTCGAGACCCGCAGCGCGGCGCAGCGCGAGCGGCCCGGCGCGATCCTCGACGTCCGCTACGGCGACCACGAGCGGGAGCGCCTCGACGTGTTCCGGCCGCAGGACGCCGGCGCCTCGCTCCCGGCCAACCTCTTCTTCCACGGCGGCTACTGGCGTTCGGGCGAGAAGGAGCGCTACTCGTACCCGGCCGCGGCCTTCAACGCCGCCGGCGCCGCCTACGTCGCGGTCGAGTACGCGCTGCTGCCGGGCGTCACCATCGACGAGCTGATCCGGCAGTGCCGCGCCGCCGTCGCCCACGTCCACCGCCACGCGGCAGAGCTCGGGCTCGACGGCGAGCGGCTGCACGTCTCCGGGCACTCGGCCGGCGGCCAGATCGTCGGCATGCTGATGGCCGAGGGGTGGCAGGCGGGGCTGGGCCTGCCGGCGGACGCGATCCGCGGCGGCTGCGGCATCAGCGGCCTCTACGACCTGGTGCCCATCCGCCGCTCCTACCTCAACGAGGTGCTCGCGCTCGACGACGCGACCGCGGAGCGCAACAGCCCGGAGCGGCTGCGGCCCGCGTCCGACGCGCCGCTGATCCTCGCCGTCGGCGGCCTGGAGGGCGAGGAGTTCCTGCGCCAGAACGCGCTGATGGCGGCGGCCTGGGGCGACGCGGTGCCGATCACCGAGCTCGTGCTCGACGACCACCACCACTACACGGCGGTCGAGGCGCTCGGCGATCCAGCCAGCGTGCTGTTCCACGCCGTGGCGGCGCAGATGGGCCTCGCCGGCTGACACACGGGCGGCCGCGGTCGTGGGACCGCGGCCGCCCGGCGATGACGAGAACATGACACCGACGTCACTTTCGACGTCGATAGCAGTAGAAACGCCTACCTTCGCGCCCGGTTGCAAAGCACCCGCGGCCCCATCGACGCCGCGGGGACAGCAGCGGGAGGATGAATGCGTCACCCATGGACGGGAGGCCGCCGCGTGCGGCCACTCGGCGCCGCACTGGCGCTGCTCGCGGCACTCTGCGCGGCCGGTCCCGCGCACGCCGACACGAGCCACCTCACGCTCCGCGTCATCTCGGCGCGCACGGCGGGCGGGCACGTCCAGGGTGCGCCCGTCGGCACGTACCGGTGGCTCATCAACGAGGACAACTCGGCGAACCCGCTCGACCCGGTGGCGGAGTGTCGTCCCGCGACGAACGCCACGTTCCCGGCAGGCTGCGAGTGGCCTTCGATCCAGGCGCTCCAGGGCTGGAGCCCGATCGTCACGCAGGGCGACCAGAGCGATCTGAACGCGACGACCGGCATCGACCTGCCGCCGGGCCGCTACCTCATCTCCGTCCTCGGCGAGGACCACAAGATCGACGGCGTCCACTTCTCGGTGCCGCTGCCGGATCCGGGCCTCGTCACGGTCGCGGCGCAACCGTACCCGCTGCCGTTGCTGACGCTGCGGGTCCAGGTCTACGCGGACAACGCCCCCACCAACGGCCAGTGGGACGTGCCGGCGGAGGACGGGCTGCGCGGCTTCAAGGCCCACCTCAAGGACGTGCTCGACGAGGTCAGCACCGACTGGTTCGGCAACCCGCTGTGCACCGTCTACCGGCGCAACGGCACGGGCCAGATCATCTTCGACGCCGACGGCAGCCCCGTCATCAACACGAACGTCGACAACGACGGCTGCATCTCCGGCGCCGACGGCATCATCGAGATCCCCAACCTCGGGCCGAACCGCTACGCGGTCACGGTCATCCCGCCGGACGGCACCGACTGGGTGCGCACCACCACGCTCGAGGGCGGGCACGACTGGGACACCTGGCTCGCCGAGGGTGCGACGGGCAACGACACGGAGTTCGTCAACGCCGGCGAGCCGACCCCGTTCACCGAGGCCGGCTTCGTCCGCCCCGAGCGCTTCCCCGTGCGCGCCAGCGTCACCGGCCAGATCAAGGGCCGCGTGCTGCGCGGCGTCGTCTACATCCCGCAGGTCGGCGGCGTCGCCTACAACGGCACCTCGTTCCCCGGCGGCGCGGGCACGCAGACCGACGGCCCGGTGAAGCGGCCCTGGATCGCCCTCTCGGACCTCGACGGCGGCGACCAGAAGGTCTACACGGCGCGCGGCAACAAGGACGGCACGTTCGTGATCCGCAACGTGCCGGACTCGAGCTACGCGGTCACCATCTGGGACGACGAGCAGGACTACCTGCTCGACACCTACGCCGTCACGGTTCGGCGGGGCCAGGTGGTCGACATGGGCCAGCCGACCCTCGTCGGCTGGTTCACGCGCATCGACGGCCACGTGTTCCTCGACCTGAACGAGAACGGCCGTCGCGACCCTGGCGAGCGTGGCGTGCCGGGTATGACCGTCGTGGTCAAGACCCGCGGCAACACACTGCAGGATCAGGCCTCCAACCTGGCCACGTCCGACTTCGGCGGCCACTACCAGCTCAAGGAGACGTACCCGCTCGGGCAGTTCCTGGTGCTCGAGGCCTACAGCGACCGCTACCGCACCACGGGCGTCACGTACCAGGCGTCGAACCAGCCGAGCGAGACCACGCTCCTGGGCGCCGGCGTCGACCTCTCGATGCTCGACATCATGGGCCAGAGCGGACGGGTCGACTGGGGCGTCATGCCGTACGCGAAGGGCACCAACGGCGGCATCGTCGGCTCCGTCACCTACGACACGACACGCAACGAGCTCAAGCCCGAGGAGTCGGCGGTCGAGGACTGGCAGCCGGGCATCCCGGGCCTCGAGGTGCGCCTGTGGCGCGCGGTCCCGGACCCGAACGACGAGGAGGGCTACCTCAAGAACGCCGACGGCTCGTACGTCCGCGCCGGGATCGACGTCAACGGCACGCCGGACGACTACGCCGACGACCAGCCGCTCCAGACGTACACCACCGAGACCTGGCAGCGGCCCAAGGGCTGCACCGCGCGCGACGTCGACGGCAACCCCGTCGTCGACCAGATGGCGCTCCCGGTCTTCGGGGACCCGACGCGCGAGTGCGTCGAGGCGCCGATGACGGGCGTGCAGTTCGGCGGCGACGAGCCGGCCGACTCCACCGTCGAGGAGCCGAACTACTTCTCGTCCGTCAACGGCAACTACGGCTTCGGCGACCTGCCGGCGGGCGACTACCTCGTCCAGGTCGTGATCCCGAACGACCCGGTCCTCGGCCGCCCGCTGCTCAAGCCGACGCGCGAGGAGGACATCAACGTCTTCGACGGCGACCAGTTCGAGCCGCGCATCTACTTCCAGCCCTGCGCCGGCGCGACCCACGTGGTCGACGTCGCGGGCATCGCGCCGGATGGGCCGGGCGCGGTCGAGAACCCCGCGTTCGCCGACGAGGGCGGCTCGCCGTACGAGGGCGACGTCACGCCCCTGTGCGACGTCAAGCTCGTGAAGCTCCGCGACCGCCGCAGCGTGGCGCCCGGGTTCACGTTCTTCACCGACGTCCCGATCCCGACCCACTTCTGGGGCTACGTCATCGACGACCTCAACGTGTCGGTCGACCCGAAGACCACGTTCTTCGGCGAGAAGGCCGGCATCGCGAACACGCCGGTCGGCTTCTACGACTTCACCAACCGGCTCGTCTACACGCAGCAGACGGATCCGAACGGGATGATCGACGTGCTCCTCCCGTCGAGCGACTCCATCAACTGCCCGACGCCCTCCGGCGTCTGCCCGAACGTCTACCGCATGGTCGGCAACGACCCGGGCGGCGAGCACTCGCGCAACCCGACCTACAACCCGCTCTTCCGCACGATCTCGGCCCCCTTCCAGGGCTACCCGGGCGTGCTGCACCCGGTCGACGTGGCGCCGACGCAGGTCGGCGTGTCGATCCTCAACCCGGGCTCGACGGTGATGACGCCCGTGCAGTGCAAGCTCGCGGACACGACGCCGGAGCTGTACGCGATCGACGTCCCGTTCGCGGACTTCCGGACGACGCCGACCGCGCCGAGCCCGCCGGCGCCGGCGGGCGACCGCACCCTGCGCATCCGCGGCAAGGCGTTCGTCCCCGGCACGGTCGTCTACCTCAACGAGACCGCCATGCCGACGACGGTCGTCTCGAGCACCGAGCTCACCTTCACGGTGCCCCGGACCGCCGCCCCGGTGCTGGCGAGCGGCCAGTACCAGCTGAGCATCCGCAACCCGGGCGGCGCGCGCACCGTCAACGGCCTCACGTTCCACGTCCTGCGCAACGGCGGGATCGCGACGGCCATCCGGCAGGTCGGCCCCGGCCGCACCTACGCGACCATCCAGGCGGCGCTGCAGGCCTCCGCGTCGTCGTTGACCAACCGCGACCTCGTCGTCGTCTACCCCGGCGCCGCCGGCGACGTTCAACCCCGAGGGCGCCTACTTCGAGAACATCGTCGTCCACTCGCCCCTGTGGCTGCAGGGCGTGGGTCCGGGCGGCGTGTACCCGGACGGCACGAGCGTGCTCGGCTCCGTCATCGACGGCTCGACCTTCCAGGCCGACGCCGACAACGCGACGGCGTGGCGCAACCTCGTCGCGGGCCTGACCTACGCGGGGCAGCAGAACCCGTTCGAGGGCGAGACGATCTTCGTCGTCGGCAACCAGATCGAGTACTCGCTGGCCCCGTCCCGCATCGACGGCCTCGAGATCCAGGGCGGCGACCTCGCCGGCTTCGCGGCCAACGTCGACCTCCCCGGCGCGGATCCGCCGGCGCCCGTGGACTCCCAGGGCGGCGGCATCTTCCTCAACGCCTACATCCGCAACATGCAGATCACGAACAACGTGCTGCGCGGGAACGCGGGGGCGTACGGCGGCGCGATCCGGGTCGGCACCCCGAACCTCGGCGCCAACGCGGACGAGCAGAACGACAACGTCCGCATCGCCTACAACCGCATCCTGGCCAACGGCGGGTCGAACCTGGCGGGCGCGATCGGCCTGTTCCAGGGCACGCAGAACTACCGCGTCGACCACAACGACCTCTGCGGCAACTTCTCCGCGGAGTACGGCGGCGGCATCTCGCACTACGGGTTCAGCTCCGGCGGCCAGATCGACCACAACCGCGTGTACTTCGACCGCTCCTACGACGAGGGCGGCGGCGTGTTCGTCGCCGGCGAGCTGCCGGAGAACCCGAACACGCTGTCCCGTGGCTCGGGCGCCGTGGACATCGAGGACAACCTCATCCAGGCCAACCTGGCCAACGACGACGGCGGCGGCATCCGGCTGCTGATGGTCAACAACGCCGCGGTCAACATCCGCAACAACATCATCGCCAACAACGTGTCGACACACGATGGCGGCGGCATCGCGCTCGACGACGCGGCCAACGTCCGCATCGTCTCGAACACGATCATGAAGAACATCACCACCGCCACCGCGGTGGACTCGGACGGCCTGCCCGCCCCTGCCGGCGTCGCGGCCGTGCGCAACTCGGACCAGCTGCAGAACTCGCTGCCCGGCCGCCCGGCGTACTCGCTGCCGGTGCTGTTCGAGAACGTGTTCTGGGACAACCGCGCCGGCTCGGCGTTCCCCGGCGGGGTGGCCGGCATCGGCGTCATCCCGGGGGAGACGATCAGCCGCTGGGATCTCGGCGTGTCGGACAACCCGACCGGCGTGCTGATGGCACCGCGCAACTCCGTCATCCAGCAGCTGCCCACCGACCCGGGCCGGCCGTACACCGACCACCCGAGCAACCGCCACACCGACCCCGGCGTCATCGCGCCGTACGACACGTCCGTCGCGGTCTTCCCGTGGCGCTACAACCCGCGCTTCGTCGGTGCGCAGATCGTCGCGGTCGAGCAGCCCGTCGAGCTCATGGGCAACTACCGCCTGCCGGCGGCCTCGCCCGCGATCGACATCGGCCCGGCCAGCTTCGGCACGGGCACCGCGCTCAACCACGACATCGACGACCAGCCCCGGCCCTTCTTCACGAGTGCCCCTACGACCCTGCGCTACGACGCAGGCGCCGACGAGTGGCGGCCGTGATGCACCACGACGACCAGCCGACCCCGACCCGAGGTGACGCAGTGAGCGAACCCCTCCACCCCGGGCCGTCGCTCAGCCGCCGCCGGCTGCTGCGCCTCGGTGGCGCCGGCCTCGCGGCCGCCGCGGCGGCCAGCGCCCTGCCCGGTGCGGCGCGCGTGCTCCAGGCGGCGCCTGCCCCGGCGGTGACGTACCCGCCGCCGAACCCGCGCCGGCGCACCATCGCGCTCGCCGCGACCGACGGCTGGGTGAGCGCACCCGACCCGGCGAACCCGAGCAAGTGGTTCCCGGACAACGCGGCGCCGGAGAACCGCAACCTGTTCGTGTTCGGCTTCCGCGACGTGACCGGCATGCCGAGCGGCCGCGTGATCCAGGTCAAGGGCCACGCGCAGATCTCGGCACCGCTCCTCTACGTCCAGCAGGAGCAGGAGACCATCGTCTCGGTCACCAACCTGGGCATCCAGCAGCGGCCCGACCTCGGCGACGGCCACACGCTGCACTGGCACGGCTTCCGCAACGCCATCCCGTACTACGACGGCGTCCCCGAGATGTCGCTGTCCGTGCCCATGGGACGCACGCTGCGCTACGCGTACCACCCGCACGACCCCGGCACGTACATGTACCACTGCCACTTCGAGGACGTCGAGCACGTCCAGATGGGCATGACGGGGATCGTGTTCGTACGGCCCGGCCAGGACCGGGCGCCGCTCAGCCCGGGCGAGCGCTACGCCTACAACGACGGCGACGGATCGACCGCGTACGACCGCGAGTTCGCGCTCCTGCTGACGGAGATGTGGCTCGAGTCGCACTGGAAGAGCTCGCACATCCAGCAGCCGGACTGGTCGGAGTACACGGCCGACCTGTGGCTCATGAACGGGCGCTCCTACCCGGACACGCTGGAGCCGAACGGCAACCCGCAGAGCCCGCTCTCGGACCCGCGGCTGCGCTACAACCCGATCTCCTCGCTGATCCGCTGCAACCCGGGCGACCGGGTGCTGCTGCGCTTCGCGAACCTCGGCTACCAGCCGCACTCGATGACCCTCCCGGGCATCCCGATGCGCGTCGTCGGCAAGGACGCGACGCTGCTGCGCGGCCGCTACGACCAGGCGCAGGACGCGTATCTCGACACGTCCTACACGACCGAGACGATCGACATCAACCCGGGCGAGTCGTTCGACGCGATCTTCCGAGCGCCACCGAACAACACCGACACGATCCGCCGGTACCTGCTCTTCGACCGGCACCTCGCGAACCGCTACCTGTCGTCGGCCACCAGCGGCGGCATCCTCAGCGGCCCGGACGGGACGCCGGCCGGCCAGATCACCGAGGTCTGGGTCTATCCGAACAGCAACCGACGCCCGGCGCAGACGACGCCGAACACGTGAGGACGCCGTGAACGCCACCCTCATTCCCACCCGGCGTCGGCCACGACGCCTGCTCTGGGCGCTTCCCGCCCTGGCCATCGCGGCGGCCGCCTTCCTGGCCGCCACGGAGTCCGAGAGCGCGCCGTCCAGCGGCGACGACAGCGGCGCCATCGCCTGCACGAGCGGCGCCGGCGGCAACCCGACGTTCACGCTCACGGCCCGCGCCGGCGACATCTCCCTGCCGGACGGCAACACCGTCTACATGTGGAGCTACGCGCCGGAGACGCGGGAGTTCCAGTACCCCGGGCCGGTCCTGTGCGTGAACCAGGGCGACGAGGTCACCATCGTCCTGCGCAACGAGCTGCCCGAGCCGACGTCCATCGTCTTCGCCGGCCAGGAGCACGTGCTGGCCAACGGCGTGGCGGCCACGCCGGAGTTCAGCGGCACGTCGCTCACATCCCTCACGCCGACGGCGCCGCCCGGCGGCACGATGACGTACTCGTTCGTCGCCACCCAGCCCGGCACGTACCTCTACGAGAGCGGCACGGACCAGGGCAAGCAGGTCGAGATGGGCCTCGTCGGGTCGATCGTCGTCCGGCCCTCCGGCGCCGCCAACCAGGCGTACGCACGGGCCGACTCCGCGTTCGAGCCGTCGACGGAGTACGTGCTCATGCTGACGCAGATCGACCCCGACCTGCACGCGGCGGTGGAGCGCGGCAAGCGCATCGCCATCAACCGCGCCACGCCGCGCTACTGGATGATCAACGGGCGCAGCTTCCCGGACACCATCGCGCCCAACGACGCCGCGTGGCTGCCGGCGCAGCCCTACGGATCGCTGCTGCGCATCCAGGCCGGGGACGACACGCACCATCCCGGCCCGGCGCTCGTCCGCTTCCTCAACGGCAGCCCGGTCACGCACCCGTTCCACCCGCACGGCAACCACGTCCGCGTGATCGCGAAGGACGGGCGGCCGCTGCAGAACGCGACGGGCATGGACGGCAGCGAGGAGCACTTCACGGTCACCGTCGCACCCGGCGAGACCATCGACGCGCTCTGGAACTTCACCGACGTCGAGGGCTACGACCGCGCGACCAACCCGCTGCCGACGGTGGTGCCGCACCTGCTCAACCAGCTCATCGGCGGCGACACGTACTACAGCGGCAGCCCGTACCTGGGCGACCCGCAGAGCGGCCAGGACGAGCTGCCGGTCGGCGTGACCTCGTTCAACGAGTGCGGCGAGTACTACCACGTCGCCCACTCGCACGCCCTGCACGAGGCGACGAACTACGGCGCGGCGATGGGCGGGATGCTCACGCTCTGGCGCGTCGATCCGCCCGGGGGGTGCCAGCCGTGAGCCGCGCCGCCGTCCGATCGAGGGAGGACGAGACCATGCACCCGCACCGACGCGTCCGGGCGCTCGGCGCCGCCGTCGCGCTCGCCGCGGCCGCGCTCGCCGTGCCCGGTCCGGCCGGCGCCGCGATCACCTGCGGCGGCCCGAGCGAGGTGCGCACCGTCGACCTCTGGGCGCGCACCGGCACCACGAGCCTGCCCGGCATCGTCGACCCCGTGCCGATCTGGGCGTTCTCGGCGACGAACGTCGCGCCGACCGCGGCCGGCGGGCCCGTGCTCGAGGCGTGCGCCGGCGACGCGCTGCGCATCGTCCTGCACAACGGCCTGCCCGCCGCGGCGGGGCCGCTCTCGCTCTCGATCCCGCAGGGGATCCTGCCGCCCGACGTCAGCGGGGTGGACACCGGCGACAGCAAGATCTACCGGCTGCCGCTGAGCCATCCGGGCACCCTGCTGTACGAGGCGGGCCCGACCGCCGAGCAGGCGCGCCTCATCGCCCTCGGGCTGTACGGCGCGATCGTCGTCCGTCCCAACGCGGCGCCGTTGCAGTCGGCGTACGGCGCGGGCACGGAGTTCGACGAGGAGAGCGTCCTCGTGCTGTCCGAGATCGATCACCGCCTGAACATGGCGGCGAACCCGCTGAGCTACGACATGAGCCGGTTCCGCGCCCGCTTCCGGCTGATCAACGGCCGGGCCTACCCGGACACGGCGGAGCTGCCGGCCGGCGGCACGTTGCCGGGCCACCGCGTCCTGCTGCGCTACGTGAACGCCGGCGTGGACGACCACACGATGGGCGCGCTCGGCGCCCGGCAGCTGGTGATCGCCGCGGACGGCTACCCGCTGCCGTACCAGGCGGACGCCACGGTGGAGCTCGTACCGCCCGGCGGGACCCGCGACACGATCCTCGGCGTGCCCGACGGCACGCCGGGCGCGACGCGGCTGCCGCTGCTCGACCAGGGCCTGCGCACGGACAACAACGGCGGCTTCGCGCCGTCCACGCAGATGCTGGCGCCCGGCGGGATGCTGACCTTCGTCACGGTCGCCAACACCGCCCAGACCTGCGTCGGCCCGACGCCGAGCGGCGTCTCGGTGACCGTCGACGGCGGCACCGGCGTGGCCTCGGCGTCGTCGGTGGTCACGGTGGCGGCGGCGTTCACCCCGTGCGACCCAGGCTCGCCGACGATCACGGGCCAGGAGTACTCGGTGGACGCGCAGGTGCCGCCCGGGGCCGGGACGCCCCTCGGCACGCCCGTCAACCTGTCGACCCTCGGAACCGGCGTCCACACCGTGTACGTGCGCGGCGAGGACGCGACGGGCTGGGGGCCGGTGACGAGCGCGGCCTTCCGCCTCGACACGCTGGGGCCGCGCGTGGCGCCGGAGACCATCCAGGTCGTGCCGAACCCGACGCCCGGCGCGGCGGGCGCGGTGCTGCAGATCTCCGCCACCGCGGACGAGACCCTCTCCGGCGGCCAGGACGTCGCAGCGGCGACGTTCACGCTCGACGGCGGGCCGACGCCCGTGGCGATGACGCCGAACGTGATCGGGCTGATCTCCCACCTGACGGGCTCGCTCACCATCGGCGGCTCGCCGCTCGCCGAGGGCGCGCACACCATCAGCGTCACCGCGGTCGACAGCGCCGGCAACGTCGGCGCAGCGGCCTCGAGCACGTTCGTGGTCGACCGCACCGGCCCGGCCGCGACGGCCCTCGTGCTCGACCCGCCGGCGACGAACGGGACGACGGGCGCGGCGGGCGACACCGGCAACGTGCTCCTGCATGCCACGCTCGTCGACGCCGCCTCGGCCATCGCCCGCGGCGAGGGCGCGGTCGGCACGCCGGGCGCGCCCGGCACCGGCAACGCCGTGGTCGCGGCCGACGGCACGTTCGACTCGCCGAGCGAGGAGGTCGTGCTGCGCGTGCCGCTGGCCGAGTTCCAGTCGCTGCCCGACGGCACCGTCCAGGTCTGGATCCGGGGGCGCGACGCCGCCGGAGCGTGGGGCGCGCCCGCGACGGCGACGCTCGTGCTCGACCGGACCGCGCCCGTGGCGAGCGCCGCCGCGGTCGCGCCGGCGACGGTGCAACGGCTGAGCGTCGCGAGCCGCGCGGTCGCGCTGACGGCCACCGGCACGGACGGCGCGAGCGCCATCGCGGAGGCCGAGTGGTTCGAGGGTGCCGATCCGGGCGTGGGCGCCGCCGCGCGCATGGCGGCAGTCGACGGCGCCTTCGACGAGCTCGACGAGGCGGTCCGCGCGACCGTCGACGCGCGCTTCTGGGCGGCTGGCGCCCACCAGATCCGGGTGCGTGTGCGAGACGCAGCCGGCACCTGGAGTCCCGCGACCACGGTGACGCTCACCGTGACTCCCTAGCCACACGGGACTCCGCCGGAGGTACCGGCGTGCGCGCCCGGGGGCGTGGCACGCGCGCCGGTACCTCCGAACTCCCACACGCCCCGGAAGGAGAACCCCACATGTCCCACGTCACGGCCGATCGCCCGCCGGGCCACGTCCGCGGCTCGTCGGCCCTCGTTCCCCTCGTGCTCTTCCTCGCGATCGTCGCCGGCGCCGCGGTGTGGCTCCAGCAGCGCGAGGTCGGGACCGACGCGCCGACGACGGTACGCGTCGACGTCGGCGCCGTCCCGCCGACGCCGGCAAGCCCAGCCATCGAGACCCGCTACGGCCTGCGCGTCAAGCAGGTCGCCCGCATCGCGGGCGGCGGCCTCCTCGACATGCGCTACACCGTGCTCGACCCGGACGTCCTGGAGACGCTGATCCACTCCGGCCTCGTCGGGATGCGGCTCGAGGTCGAGCGCAACGGCGTCGTCCTCGACACCCAGGCGATGCGGCTCCACGACCACCACTTCGTGCGCGGCTCGACGTACTACACGCTCTTCCGCAACACGCGTGGCATCGTCCGCCGCGGCGACACGCTGACGGTGCACGTCGGCGAGCTCGAGCTGGCCCACGTCCCCGTGCTCTGACATGCGCGCACGGCTCGCGATCGCACTCGCCGCAGCGGCCGTCACGCTGGCCGGGCCAGCGCCGGCGCTCGGCCATGCGGTCCTCGCCGGGTCGGACCCGGCCGACGGGGGCGCGCTCGCGCTGGCGCCGCGCACGGCGACGCTCACCTTCACGGAGCCGGCGCTGGCGTCGGAGACCCGGGTGTCGCTCGTCGACGTCGCCGGCCGCAGCCTGTCCGGGACGCCGGGTGCAACCGCAGCGCCCTTCGTCTGCCGCGTCATCGACGCGCCCGCCGACGGCGACGCCGGCCGGCGATCGGTGACCGTCGCACTGCCGCCGCTCGGCGCGGGCGTCTACCGCCTGAACTGGAGCACCGTCGGGCGCGCCGACCTGCACGCGACGGCGGGTTCGATCGTCTTCGGCGTCGGCGAGGCCGGGCAGGGCGCCGCCGCGCTCGCCGGTGGCGACACCGGCGCGCGCGGTGCGGACGTCGTCGAGGCGGGCCTGCGCGGCGCGGACCTCGTCGCGCTCTCGCTGGCCGTGGGCCTGCTGCCGCTCCTCGCCGGCGTGGCGGGTCCGCTCGGGTTCGGGCAGCTGCGGCGGCTCGCGCGGGGCGTCGCGTTGGGCGCGACGGCGGCGCTCGCGACCGGCACGGCCCTCCTCGTCCTGCGCTCGGACGTGGCGCACCGCAGCGTGCTGGAGCTCGCGGCACCCGGCGGCGCCGAGCAGGCCTTCGGCGTCCGCCAGGCCGCGCTCGTCGGGCTGCTGCTCGTCGCCGTCGCGATCCTGCGCGACCCGCGCCGCTCCGCGCTCGCCCTGGTGGGCCTCGCCGTCGCGCCGGCCATCGCGCTCGCGCTCACCGCGAACGGCCACGCGGCCGCCACGAGCGGCCTCTGGAGCGTCGACGGCCTCGCCGCCGCGACGCACGCCCTGGCGGCGCTGACGTGGGCCGGCGGGCTGGCGGGCCTGGCGCTGCTGGGGGCGGAGGGACTCCGGCGCGCGCGCCGCGTCGTGCCGGCCGCCCTCGTGGTGACGACGGCGCTCGCGGCCACCGGTCTGCACGCCGCGGGCCTGCAGGTCGCGACGCTGTCGGCCCTCGACAGCGACTACGGGCACGCGTTGCTGGTGAAGCTCGCGCTGGTCGCAGGCTCCGCGGCGCTCGGGGTGGCGTGCCTGGCCGCGTCGCGCCGGGCGCGCCGTCCGCGCCTGCTGGCCGCCGACGCGCTCGTCGCGTGCGCGGTGCTGGTGGTCGCGGGCGTGCTGACCGCGAGCGCGCCGGCGCGCGGGCCGACCGGGGGCGGGGCGCCGTCGGCCGCGTCGGAGCGGACGACGGTCGCGGCGGCCGACCTGCTCGTCACCGTCGCCCTCCGCCCCAACCGCCCCGGCGCGAACTTCGTCGACGTCGCGGTCGCCGACACCCGCCGGCCGGCGCCGGCCCCGGTCGCCGCCGTCGACGTCGGCCTCGCGGCGGGTGGCGGGGCGCGACGGACGGCGACCGCGCGCCCGGATGCCGGTGGCGTGCTCCAGCCTGGCAGCGTGCTGATCGACGAGCCGGGCGCGCGCGACCTGCTGGTGCGCGTCCACCGTCCGGGCCTGCCCGACGCGACGGCGCGCGCGGCGTGGGTCGTCGGCAGCGGCGCCGCAGCGGACGCGCCCGCGCCGCCTGCGGCCGGCCGGCCGCTCGATGGGCTCGTCGCCCCGCCGGCCGCCGCGCTGGCCGCGCTCGCGGTGGGCCTCGCGATCGTCGCGTGGTCGCGGCGCCGACC
This sequence comes from uncultured Actinomycetota bacterium, assembly GCA_963767885.1. Classification (GTDB taxonomy): domain Bacteria; phylum Actinomycetota; class Thermoleophilia; order Gaiellales; family F1-60-MAGs149; genus CAVYFW01. The sequence continues at coordinate 62,202 of CAVYFW010000015.1, read as the reverse complement.
CGGCTCCGTCGCGAGCCGCGGGGGGCCCGCGTGGCGCGAGCCCTGACGACGATCGCGCTCCTCGTGGCCCTGGCCGCCCCCGCCCCGGCGGGCGCGTCTGCAATGCGGGACGTGATCGTCGTCCTGCGCGCCCCGCCGGCCGGCTCGGCGGGCGCTGCGCTGCCGCTCGACGTCGAGCGCTGGCTCGCACGGGACGCGGCGGCCACGTACGCCGCGCTCCGCGCCACCGTGGCCGCATCGCCGCCGGGGGCCGTGGCACGCGTCGTGCCGCTCCCGATCGCGCAGGCGCTCGCAGTCCGCGCGACACCTCGTGCGATCGCGGCGCTGCGGCACTCGCCGGACGTGCTCGCCGTTCGGCCCGACCGCCTGCTGGCCGTCGCGCCATCGCCCGTCGCCGGCACGCCGAGCCCGAACGTCGCGGCGATCGGCGCCCCCGCGCTCTGGGCGCTCGGGGCGCTCGGGCAGGGCGTCACCGTCGCCGTGCTCGACACCGGCGTGGACGCGGCGGCGCCGGCGCTCACCGGACGGCTGCGCCCGGGACCGGGCGGCTGGTTCGACCCGTACGGCGAGCACGACCTGCCAGCCGACCCGCGCGGACACGGCACCCTCGTCGCGAGCGTGCTCGCCGGTGACGGCGGGATCGGCGTCGCGCCCGGCGCGCAGCTCATCGCCACCCGCGTCTTCGACGACCGCGGCCGCGCGCGGGAGTCGGCGATCCACGCGGCGTTCCAGTGGCTGCTCGACCCCGACGGCGACCCGGACACCGACGACGCGCCCCGCATCGTCAACGGGAGCTGGACGTTCGCCGCGCCCGGCTGCCACCAGGCGTTCGCCCGCGACGTCGCCGCCCTCCTGGCCGCCGGGATCCTGCCGGTCTTCGCCGCGGGACCAGGCGGCTCGAGCTTCAGCCCGGCCAACTACCGCGGCAGCCTGGCCGTCGGCGCGAGCGACGCGCGCGGCCCGGCTCGTGTCGCCGCGTGCGACGCGCATCGCTCCTACCCCGACCTGCTCGCGCCGGGCGCATCGGTGATCGTCGCCGACGGGGCGGGCGACCGCGACGCGGACGGCTCGTCGCTGGCCGCGCCCCACGTTGCCGCGGCGGCCGCGCTGCTCGCCGGGCGCCACCCCGCCGCGAGCGGCGACGCGCTCCGCGCGGCGCTGGTGGGCGGGAGCGGCGGCACCGTTGACGTGGGCGCGGCCGACGCGTGGCTGTCCGCCGCCGTCGACATCGCCGCGCCGTCGATCGGCGACGTGAGCGTTCGCCGCGGGCGGCTGCGCACCGTGGTGCAGGACGCGTCGGGGGTCGCCGAGGTGCACGTCGCGCTCGACGGCGCGATGGCCACGGCGCGCCCGATGCGCGCCGGCGACGGCCGCTTCGACGGGCTGCAGGAGACGGCCGAGCTCGAGCTCCGCTGGCTGTCGCCGGGCCCGCACCGCGTGTGGATCGCGGCCTCCGACCGGCTCGGCCACGGCACCCGCCTCGTCTCGCGCGTGGTGCTCGTCGATCGCGCCGGCCCGCGCGTGCTCGCTGCTTCTGCGCTCGCCCCCCCGAACGGCCGGCGCGGCGTGCTGGTCGTGACGGGGCGGGATCCCGCGAACGGCAGCGCCGGACCCGGCGTCGTCGTCGGCGGCGAGTGGTGGACCGGCCGCGACCCCGGAGCCGGCCACGCACGCGCGCTCGCGCCGGGCCCGGGCGCCGCGCGCACGTTCCTCGGCCGCGGGGTCCGCTGCGGCCCTCGCGTCCTCCACGTCCGGCTCCGCGACGCGGCCGCCAACTGGGGCGCGCCGAGGGCGGTTCGTCCCTGCACAACTGGGCTTTACCGGTAGGCGCTGATGGACTTAAGGTGGCGCACGTTGCAGGCCGTACCCGCACCCGTCGCCGCCCCCGCGCGCGTGCTCGTCGTCGAGGACGAGCAGCGCATCGCACGCTTCATCGCGAGCGGCCTGGTCGCCGACGGCTACGACGTGGCGACGGTCGGCGACGGCGAGGCGGCGCTCTCGCGGCTGGCGGCGGCGAACCCGGACCTCGTCGTCCTCGACCTGCTGCTGCCCGGAATCGACGGCCTCGACGTGCTGGCCGCGCTGCGCGAGCGGCGTCCGTCGCTGCCGGTCATCGTGCTGAGCGCGCGCCGTGACGTGGCCACGAAGGTCGCGGCGCTGCGCGGCGGCGCCTGCGACTACATGGTCAAGCCGTTCTCGTTCGACGAGCTGCTCGAGCGCATCCGCATCCACGCGCAGATCCGGCGCGGCGTCGCGGGCGAGCCCGTGCTGCGCGCCGCCGACCTGAGCCTCGACCTCCGCGCGCGGACCGTCGACGTCGGCGAGGGCCCCGTCGCGCTCACCGACCGCGAGTTCCGGCTGCTGGAGCAGCTCGTGCGCAACGCGGGCATCGTCGTGTCGCGACCCCGGCTGCTGTCGGCGGTGTGGGGCTACAGCCACGAGCCGGAGACGAACGTCGTCGACGTGTCGATCCGCCGCCTGCGGCGCAAGGTAGGGCAGGACTGCATCGAGACGGTGCGCGGCGCCGGATACCGGGTCGCCGCGTCGTGATCGACGCCGCGAGCTCCGTGGAGGCGCTGCCGGCACCGTCGGCGGGCCTCCCGCGCCACGTGGGGGCCCTTCTCGCCGGGCCGCTCCGCTGGTGGCCGGAGGTGGCGCTCGGCGCCTTCGCCGCATGCAACCTCGCGCTGATGTGGCTGTGGGACGGCTGGGAGGCGGTGCCGTTCCACTTCATCTTCACGGCCGTGATGCTGATGTACGCAGTGCGCCTCTGGAACGTGCCGTTCGTGCTCGTGGTGGCGGGCCTGACCGCCCTGGGCTGCGGCGGGATGACGACACTCAGCATCGTGCGCGGCTCGGAGCACCCGGCGGAGCTCGTCGAGGTGCCGCTGATGCTGATGATGATCGGCGCCATGGCCTGGCACGTGCAGACGCGCCGCCGCGCCGCCGCGGTGGTCGCGCGCGTAGCCGCCGAGCGCGAGGCGATGCTGCAGCGCGAGCGGCGCTTCTTCGCGAACGTCACGCACGACCTCATGACGCCGCTGACCATCGCGCGCGGCCACGTCGAGGTCCTGCGGCGCGCGCATCGTGGAGCCACACCGGACCTGGAGGAGACCTGCGTCGTCGTGCTGGACGAGCTCGGCCGGATGGAGGGCCTCGTCGAGGACCTGCTCCTGATCGGCCAGCTCGACACGCCGGACCGCATCAACCGCGTGCAGCTCGACGCCCACGCCTTCCTCGAGAAGGCCGCCGCGCTCGTGCGCACGCGCGCCAGCAGCTGGAGCATCGACCTCGAGGCCCACGGCGAGATCTCCGTCGACCCGACCGCCATCGAGCGCGCGATCGCCAACCTCGTCGACAACGCCATCGCGCACTCCCGCCGCGAGGACACCGTGTCGCTGCGCGCCCGCGCGCACGGCGACACGCTCGCCATCGAGGTCGCCGACGAAGGAGCGGGCATCCCGCCGGACGCCCTCGAGCACGTCTTCGAGCGGTTCTGGCGCGGCCAGCGCAGCTACACGCGGCGGCGAGGCGGCTCGGGGCTCGGCCTCTCCATCGTGCACGCGGTCGCGGAGGCGCACGGCGGCGCGGTGCGGGTCTCGAGCACAGTCGGCCGTGGAACGTGCGTCTGCCTGACGCTCCCGGGCCTCGCGCCGTCGCGCGGGCGCGCGACGCGGCAGCAGCATCACGTCGAGCCCGCGCCGCCGCGCCCCGGCGGACGTCGGGCGGGTGACCCGCCGGCGTCGTAGCGCCGAGCCTGCTCGACCCTCCACCAACCCAGGCGATCCTAACGGTTCCCGCGGGCGACTCCGCGCAAGCGCTCGGCCTCCACCCGGTCCTCACCGGTAGGCGCAGCGCTCCCCGTGCGCCGTCCCCGCGAAGGAGGTCGAGATGGTGCCAGCGGCTCCTGCGTTGGCTCACGGCGGCGGGTCGCCCATGACCGCGCCGCCCGGGCGGAAACGGCCGGCGGGGCGGGCGACGCCTGACGCGCCGCCCGCCCCGCCCGGGCCGTCCCGAGGATTGCCGCTAGACCGACGGCACCGCCTGCGCGGTCTCGGCCGCCGGGACCTCGAGCTTCCGCGGGACGCGGACGCCGAGGACGACGAGGGCCAGGATGACGAACCCGATGCCGGCGAGCAGCAGCGCCACGCCGACCACGATGCCGAACATGGCCAGGTTCTCGGCCATGTAGCTCATGTTCAGGGCCGTCGTCAGGGCCGTCTCGGTCACCCACAGGTCGCGCACGGGGTTGGCGACCGGCTGGCCGTTATCGCCGATCACGGCGAGGGCCTTGTCGCTCGTGCCCTTCGGGTCGTCCGGCGCGGCCGAGGCCTGGAAGCGGCCCATCTCGGCGTACGTCAGGCCGCCGCTCGACTCCATGGTGTGCTCGCGCATCACCTTGGCGAAGGCGCGCGCCTGGTCGCCGTTCGTGACCTGCTGACCGGCCCACTGGGAGGCGTACTTCGCGACGGCGGGGTCGCTGGCCTCGCCGAAGTAGATCTGCTCCTGCTTGATCGAGTCGCGCACGGTCGAGCCCCCGTCGACGCCCATGTAGATCGCGACGACGCCGAACACGATGAGGATCACGCCTGCGGCGAGGCCGCCGAACTCGAGGATCCGCCTGATGCCCACAGTCCCACTCCCTTTCCCTGTCGTACTGCTGACACCCGGAGCGTCGCGCGAGTGGCGTTCGGGAACCTCGGCGTAGACGCGGGTCTGCGACCGTAGGAACCCGCACTCACTGGTAGCGCAGCGCCTCCGCGGGGTGCAGCCGCGACGCGCGCAGGGCGGGGGCCAGCGTCGCCAGCAGGGCCACGGCGTAGACGGCGACGAAGACGAGCGCGAGCTCGGCCCACGGCACCACCAGCGTGAGGTTCTCCCAGCTCGGCTGCCGCCGCGAGTCCTCGACGATGTTGTACGCGAGCCAGAGTCCGAGCACGGTGCCGACGACGATCGACGTCAGGGCGATGAACGACGACTCGAGCAGGAACAGCGCCTCGACCATGCCGCGCCGGAAGCCCGAGGGCGCGCAGCACGCCGATCTGCTGGCGGCGCTCGACGACGGCGCGCGCGCTGATGACGCCGAGCGCGGCGACGCCGACCACCAGTCCGAGCCCCATGAAGCCCTCGATCATGCGGTTGAAGGTCAGCGACGCGGCGGTCGCCTCGTCGACGATGTGCTGGTACGACTCCGCCTCCATGCCCGCCGCGAGGAACGCGGACTCGAGCTCTGCCGCGGCCGCGTCGGGGTCGACGCCCGGCGCGGTCGACAGGTAGTGCACCGTCGGCCGCGCCCGCCCGGGGAAGTCGGCGGCGAGCGTCGCCTGCGACGTCCAGATGCCCGCCATCTCGAGCGGGCACCGTCTCGGCCAGGACGCCGATCACGGTGACGGTGGCCTCCGTGCCGGTCTGCGGATCGCGCACCCGCAGCTGGAACGGGCGCGAACGTGCCGTCGTCGTAGTAGAAGCCGGTGACGCGGAAGTCGCTCGGCAGCACCGCGAAGTCGAAGTTGTCGCGGCGGGGCACGACCGTGGAGTCGACCACCGCGAGGTTCGGCGTGCCGGCCATCGCGGCCCAGACCTGTGCGGCGTCGGCGTAGCCGCGTCGCGAGCGCGCCGAAGCCGTACGTCGTGTGGTCGAGGAACGACCCGGTCGAAGCCGAGCAGCGGGTAGTCCTCGAGCTCGCGGCCGGTCCCGACCTGGGTCGCCTGCGGCGGGCAGCACCGACTGGCTGCCGACGACGGGGAAGTCGCCCGCCGTCCACGCCGGGCGTCTGCCGCAGCGTCGCCTGCAGGTCGTCGATCGGCGCCGTGCCGCGCGTGGTGGCGCGGACGTCGAAGCCGCCGCCGTACGCCTTCACGTCGGAGAAGGCGTGGATGAACGAGCCGGAGCTCGCGGTGCCGGTGACGATGGTGAACACCACCAGCGTGAACATCGCGAGCGTCGTCCCGGTGCGGAAGCGGCTGGCGAGCGGGTAGGCGATGGAGATGCGCAGGAGCGGCGCCAGCCGGCGCGAGCGGCCGAACACCGCCATGACCGCGCGCAGGAGCAGGTCGGCGTTGTACATGATCGTCCAGACGGCCCCGACGACGACCATGAGCCCGGCGGCGATCCACGTCGTGAAGTCCATGTGCAGCGGGCCGAAGACGTCCTCCCACACCCGCCAGGGCAGCATCCACAGCACGACCAGCGCGAGGCCGGCCACCGTGAACGTCGGACGGTCGGGGACGCCGGCGATGCGAGCGACGGGCACGAGGCTCGACCAGCACGAGCGAGATGCCGAACATCAGCGGGGTCGCGTTGCCGGACGACGCGCCGGTGAGGGCCAGCAGCGCCGCCGAGCGTCAGCCCGGCGCCCGCGGTGAGCCAGCGCCGCCGCCCGCGGCGAACCCGCGTCTCGGGCAGGTTGCGGATCGCGGCGGCGATGGTCATCACGCTGACGCGGCGCGCCGACAGCGCGACGACCGCGAGCGTCAGCAGCATCGCCGATCGCGTAGCCGATGACGAGGCTGCGCGCCTGGACGGCGTACTCGATGTCGATGCCCTGCTCGCCGAGCGCGCCGGCCATCGCCAGCACCATCACGTACGCGACGGCCGCGCCGAGCAGCGCGCCGACGAGGGCCGCGAGCGGCGTCGTAGAACGCACCCTCGTACAGGAACAGCTCGACCAGGTGGCCGCGTCGCGTGCCGATGGCGCGCGCGATGCCGAGCTCGCTGCGGCGCTCGGCCGCGAGCATGACGAAGATCAGGAAGATCAGCAGGATGCCGGCCGCGATCGAGAACGAGCCGAACGTCGTGAAGAAGGCCATGAACGCGCTGCCGGTCTCGTCGGCGGCGTCGATCGCGTCCTGCTTCGCGGGCTGCGCCTCGAGCCCGAGCGGCTCGAGCGTGCGGCGCCAGGCGCGCACGTCACCTCGTCCGAGCGCGCGGCGCCCGACGTCGCGTCGCCGGTGTTCGAGACGAGCACCTGGCGGATGCCGCCGGGCTGCCCGAGCAGGCGCTGCGCCGCGCGCGAGCGGCATCAGCACGGCGCCGTCGGCCGACCCGGTGCCGTCGTAGCGCACGACGTCGCGGACCCGCAGCGGCGTGCCCGACGTCGCCGCGCCGGCGAAGACGGTCGATCGACGTCGCCCGGCGCCGCGTCGCAGGCCGTCGGCGGCCTCCGCGTCGAGGTACGACCTCGCCGCTGCCGAGGTCCGCGAGGGAGACCGCGTCGCCGGCCGTCGTCCGGATCTCGCCGAAGCCGGACATGCGGGCCGGGTCGGTCGCGAAGAGCGTGAGCCGCGGCTCGGTGCGCCCCTGCGCCGGCGCCTGCGCCGCGACCGGCTCGACGATGGCGGGCGTGATGCCGTCGACCAGCCCCGAGCCCTGCAGCGCCGACGCGACGTCGATGGCGACGCCCTCGTCGAGGTAGCGCGCTCTCCGTCGGCGCGCCGGGCTGCGTCGGCGTCGACCGTGGCGCCGCGCGCCGCGACCACCTCGTCCGTCTGGCCCAGCACGTCGACGGCCGTCGAGCGGATCGTGTGGCTCATCGTGTCGCCGGTCGACGAGCGCGGCGGTGATGATCGTCGTGCCGAGCATCAGGCCGACGACGATCAGCGCCGAGCGGCCGCGGCGGCGGGTGGCGTTGCGCAGGCCGAGCCGCAGCAGCACCGGGCGCCGCAGCGCGAGCGCCGCGACGACGCCGAGCGCGCCGCAGAGCGCCAGCGTCAGCGCGACGGCGACGGTGTCGATCGGCAGCCCGAACAGCTCGGTCACGACGTCGCGCCCGCGTCCACGAGCTCCGCGCGGCGGCGCGGCCAGCCCGTCGTCGACGACGCGGCCGTCGACCATGCGGACGATGCGATCGGCGCGCTCGCCCGACCGACGGGTCGTGGGTCACGATCAGGAACGTCAGCGCCGCGCTCGACGTTGAGCCGGCGCATGAGCGCGACGATGTCGTCTGCGCCCTCGCTGTCGAGGTCGCCCGTCGGCTCGTCGGCCCAGACGATGGCCGGGTCGTTGACGAGGGCGCGGGCGATCGTGACCCGCTGGCGCTCGCCGCCCGAGAGCTCGTCCGGCCGGTGCGACGCGCGGGCGGCGAGGCCGACCAGGCCGAGGGCCTCCAGCGCGCGCCGCCGCGCCTCGCCGGGAGCGCACGCGCGCCACCAGCAGCGGCAGCTCGACGTTCTCGACCGCCGTCAGCACCGGCATCAGGTTGTAGAACTGGAAGACGAAGCCCATGTGGCGGGCGCGGTAGTCGGTGCGCTGGCGATCGGACATCGCCGACAGCGCGGTGCCGTCGATCACGACCTCGCCCGCGTCGACCGGCTCGAGCCCCGACAGGCAGTTGAGCAGCGTCGTCTTGCCGCAGCCGCTCGGGCCCATGATCGCGACCATCTCGCCCGCGACGCAGCTCCAGGTCGACGCCGCGGAGCGCGCGCACCTGCACCTTGCCGGTCTCGAACGTCCGCTCGACGCCGCGCGCCGCGACGAGGACGTCGCCCTCACTCGTAATCGCCTCCATGGCGCCAACCCTCGCGCGCGCACGCGCCCTGTCCATCGGCGCGAGGCCGGATCGCGCCGCGGAGAAGTACGGTACGGGCCGTGTACGAGTGGGCGCTGCTGGTGCATCTGCTGGGCGTGATCGCGTACTTCGCCGGGCTCGCCGTCGCGGCCGTCGCGCTGTTCGCCGCCCGACGCGGCACCACGCCCGGCGAGGTCGCCGCGCTCCTCGGGACGGCGCGCTGGGGCGTCGCGCTCGTCGGCGCCGGCATCCTCGTGACGGTCGCCGGCGGCCTGTGGCTGCTCGCGGAGACGTCGTACGGGCTCGAGGGCTGGGTGGTCGCGTCGCTCGTGCTGCTGGTCGTCGCGCTGGTCGCCGGCGGGGTGGGCGGTCAGGCCCCGAAGCGCGCGCGCCGGCTGGCCGAGCGGCTCGCCGTCGAGGGCGCCGCCCTGACGCCGGAGCTGCGCGCCGCCCTCCGCGACCGCCGCGCGGACGCGCTCAACGCCGTCGGCGCCGCGGCCAGCGTGGCCATCGTCGTGCTGATGGTCTTCAAGCCGTAGCGCCCCGGACACGGCGAGGGCGCCGGTCGCATGTCGCGCCCGGCGCCCTCTGTCCCGCGGGTGGCGGTGGGTGGGGGCTAGTGGCTCATCGTCCCCTCGACGTCGCCGACCTTGACCAGGCCGACCTGTCCGAGGTCGACGCTGGCGAAGGAGTGCGAGACGAACGGGTACAGGCCGTCCTCGTCGAAGTGGGTGTCGAAGACCGCGCCGCCACCGGCGGGAACCAGCACCGTCTGCAGGTTCTCGAACTGGGCGTTGGTGGTGCCGTCCATGTAGGCCTTGTCGAGCAGCGTGCCGACGACGTGGAAGTCGGTGTCGAAGCTCGGCCCTGCGGACACCACGTAGAAGCGGACCGTCTCGCCGACCTCGGCCGGCAGCGGATGGTCCTTGTACTGGCCGGCGTAGCCGTTCCAGGTGACGTAGTCGGGCTGCATGTGACGCGCCTTCTCCATGTCCAGCACGGCCGGCGTCGGCCTTGCCGTCGCCGTTCAGATACCACTCGCTGGCGACCAGCACGTAGGAGCGGTCGGCCGGCGGCAGACCCTGCTTCGGGTCGACCACGATGGCGCCGTACATGCCGTTGGCGATGTGCGCGAGCACCGGCGGCGTGCCGCAGTGGTACATGAACACGCCGGAATCGGTGGCCGTGAACTCGAACGAGAAGCTCTCGCCGGGGTCGACGTCCTTGAACGCCTTGTTGGGGGCGATGCGGGCCGCGTGGAAGTCGATCGAGTGCGGGATCGCGCCGTCGTTGCGCAGCGTCACCTTGATCGTGTCGCCCTGGCGGACGTGGATCACGGGGCCGGGGGCGCCGCCTTCGAACGTCCAGCCCTGGTAGTTCACGCCGGGCGCGATCGGCAGCGTCACGTCCGTCAGCGGGATGGTGTACTCGTGCACCGTGCCGGGGCCGACGGGCGGCAGGACGGCGTCGTACGGGGTGTGCTCGGACTCGGCCACGGTCGACGTGACCGGGGGCGGCCTTGTGGTCGGTGGCGTGGTTGTGCTCCGCGTCGGCGTCGGCGGGAGCGGCCTCGGCGTCGGCGGAGGCCGTCGGCGTCGGGGCGGGGGCCTCGACGGCCGGGACGGTCGCGGCCGCCGCGGCGAGCTCGGTCGAGCCGGCGTGATCGGCCCAGACCACGATGGCGGTGAGGCCCAGCGTGCCCGCCACGAAGATGGCGAGGGCGGCTACGACGGCTTTGGCGGTGGAGGACATCGGATCGTCTCCGGTCGGGGGGTCGCTCGTACGTTCTCACAGTAATATAACGTTCATAGAAGTAGAGAACGTTTATGATCCGACTTACCGATTTGCGTTGGCAGGCCGCCTACGCTTTCCCCATGCGAGGCCACTTCTCCCGACGCACGGACTACGCGCTGCGCGCCGCGATCGAGCTGGCAGGCAACGACACGGGGCTGACCAAGCGTCATGCCATCGCGGTGGCGACCGACGCGCCGCCGAGCGTGATGGCGACGGTGCTGTCCGATCTCGTGCGGGCGGGCATCGCGGTGGCCGTCGCGGGTCGCAACGGCGGCTACCGGCTAGCGAGGCACGCCAACGAGATCTCGATCCTCGACGTCGTCGACGCGGTCGAGGGCCCGCCTGAGGAGGCCCGCTGCGTGCTGCATGACCGGGCCTGCTCGTGGGCCGGCGCCTGTCCCCTGCACCCCGCGGTGGCGGAGGCCGAGGCTGCCGTACCGCCAACGGCTGGGCGCCGCGACGCTGGCCGACGCCAGTGATCGGCTGGCGAGGGTCGTCGCCAGCGGCTGAGCCGCGCCTCGGCGGTCCGGCCGTCCTCGTGGCTCATCGCGCCCTCGAGGTCACGACCATCGGCGAGGGAACGCGATCCGCGCGGAAACCCGCAATCAGCCGCGCAGGGCCCGCAGGGCGTTCAGGATCACCGCCACGTCGATGGCCTCCTGGAACAGGGCACCGGCCACCGGCGGCAGGAATCCGGCAGCGGCCGCCACCATGCCGGCGACGCTCAGGCCGATGCCCGCGATCACGCTCTGGCGGGCGATGTGCATGGCCCGGCGGCTGATCTCGACGGCGTCGGCGACCCGGTCGACGCGATCGACCGCGATCACGGCGTCGGCCGTCTGCGACGCCACCGTCGCGCCGCCGGCGCCGAGCGCGATCCCGACGTCGGCCACCGCCAGGGCCGGCGCGTCGTTGATGCCGTCGCCGACCATGACGACGGGCCTCAGCGCGGGGTCGGCGTGCATGCGGCGCACCAGCTCGAGCTTCTCGTCGGGCGTCTGCTCGGCGTAGACGGCGTCGACGCCGAGCTCGCTGCCGAGGGCCTCGGCGACGTCCCGCCGGTCGCCCGACGCCATCGCGATGCGGCGGACGCCGGCCGCGCGCAGGCGCCCGATCAGCGCCGCGGCGTCCGGGCGCAGCCGGTCGGCCAGCACGAGCACGCCGGCGAGCTGGCCATCGACGCCGACGAGGACCTGGGCCTCGCCCGCCGGCCCCGCGGCGGGCGCGCGGCCGTCGGTGCGCACGCCGCACGATGCGACGAACGCCGCGGCGCCGACGACGACGCGCCGGCCCTCGACCTCGCCCTCCACGCCCTGGCCCGGCGCCTCGCGCACCCCCGTCGGCTCCGCGAGCACCACCGCGCGCGCCGCCGCCGCGCGGACGATCGCCTCGGCCATCACGTGCACCGAGTACTGCTCCACCGACGCCGCCAGCCGCAGCAGGTCGTCGTCGCCGAGGCCGTCCAGCGCGACGATCCGCTGCAGCTCCGGATGGCCGCGCGTGAGGGTGCCGGTCTTGTCCAGGAGCACGGTCCGCGACGCCGCGAGCTGCTCGACCACGCCGCCGCCCTTCATGATCACGCCGGCCCGTGCGGCGCGCGCGACGCCCGAGATCAGCGCGATCGGCGCGGCCAGGATGAGCGGGCACGGGGTCGCCACCACCAGCACGGCGACGGCCCGCACCGCGTCGCCGGACACCAGCCAGCCCACCGCGGCCAGCACCAGCGTGGCGACGAGCATGACGATGGCGTAGCGGTCGGCCATGCGGACGAACGGGGCGCGCTGCCCCTCGGCGTCGCGCACGAGCCGCACGATGCCGGCGTAGGTGCTCTCGCTGGCCGGGCGGTCGGCGCGGAGCTCGAAGGCGTCGCCCGCGTTGGCGGTGCCGCTGCGCAGCGTCTCGCCGGTGCGGTGCAGCGCGGGCAGCGGCTCGCCCGTGAGCGCGGACTCGTCGAGCACCGCGGCGGCGGACGTCAGCGTGCCGTCGACCGGCACCACCTCGCCGGGCCGCACCACGACGACGTCCCCGACGGCCAGGGCGTCGACCGGGACGACCTGGAGCTCGCCGCCCGGGCCGCGCCGCCGCGCGTCCGTCGGCGCGCGCTCCAGCAGGGCGGTCAGCGCGTGGCGCGCGCGTCGGTTGGCGGTGGCCTCGAGGACGTTGCCGCCGGACAGCATGAGCGCGACGACGATGGCCGCGAGGTACTCGCCGATGGCCAGCGCGCCGGCCATGGCGATCAGCGCGATCAGGTCGACCCCGACGTCGCCGCGCAGCAGCGAGCGCGCGACGCCGACGGCCAGCGGCACGAGCACGACCGCGACGCCGACCGCCCAGGCGACGTCGCCCGCCCGCCCCGCGCCGCCGAGATGCAGCAGCGCGCCGGCGACCAGCGCCACGGCCGCGATGGCCAGTGGCGCGGCGATGCGCCAGTCGCGGGCGCTCACGTCCGGCGCCGCGGACTCACGCGGGCGCGGCGACGGGCTGCGAGCGCACGACGGTCACGGGCCGGCCGCAGTGCCGCACCAGCGACCGCGAGACGCTGCCGAAGAGGACCGCACCGACGGCGCCGTACCCGCGGGAGCCGACCACCACGAGGTCGACGTCGAGCTGCTCGGCGGCGCTCGCGATCTCCGTCGCCTCGTCGCCGTGCGCGTCGTGCGGGTGGGCGTCGACGCCCGCGGCGCGCGCCTCGTCGGCGGCCGCGCAGGCGATGGTCTCCGCGCCGTGCTCCTCCTCGATCGGGGTGACCGCGACGGTCAGGCCGCCGCGCCCGTGGAAGGTCCGCGGCCGGACGCTCAGCACGTGCAGCTCCGCGCCCGCGTCGCGCGCGACCTCGATGGCGAAGTGCAGGGCCTCGCGAGCGCTCTCGGACCCGTCGGTGGCGATGAGGATGGACTTCATGGCGACGCTCCTTCCGTGCGTGTACGCATCACTCTCCATCACGACGGCAGAGACGGCATCGGCGCCGCCCCTGCGCTCCACTGCGGCAAACCCGCAGCCGGGTCGGGGACGCCCGAGCGTGTACGCTCGGGCGGGTCGATGACGTATGCCACCGTGATCGCGGGCGTCGACGGCACGCGGGCCGGCTTCGAGGCGGCGCGCCAGGCCGCGGCCCTCGTCGACGAGGGCGGCCGCCTCCTGCTGGTCGCGATCGAGGACGGCTGGGACGTGCTCGCCGGCCGCTGGGGCGGCGTCACCTTCGCGTGGTTCGAGAACGGCACGGCGTGGCCGCTCGAGCGGCGGAAGGCGGAGCTCGATCGGCGCGCGGAGGCGTCGCTGGAACGCGCGGCGGAGCAGATCGAGGTCCGCGCGACGGTCGAGACCCGCACCGTCGAGGGGCGGTCGTGGGAGGAGCTCCGCACGCTCGTCGCACAGGAGGGCGCCGACCTGCTGGCGGTGGGGACGCACGGCGGCTCGCGCGCCCGCGGCATCGTCCTCGGGCACACGGCGACGAGCCTCGCCCACGAGACGTCCTGCTCGCTCCTGATCGCGCGGCCGCCCTTCGATCCCGCGGCCTTCCCCGCCTCGCTCGCGGTGGGCTACGACGGCTCGCCGCATTCCGAGCAGGCGCTGGACGCGGCGATCGGCATCGCGACGCGCCACCCGCAGCTGCCGGTGCGGATCGTCACCTGCCGCCCGATCCCGCCCGGCCTCGCCCGCGAGGCCGCGATCGCCCGCAGCCCGACGCATTTCGTGTTCGACGACGAGCACCTGCTGGCGGACGACGGGCTCGTCGAGGCGTCGCAGGCGGCCGACCTGCTGCTCGTGGGGTCGCGCGGCCTGCACGGGGTCGCGGCGCTCGGCAGCACCAGCGAGCGCGTCGCCCACCGCGCGGCGGGCTCGGTGCTGATCGTCCGCTGAGTCGCGCCGCCGCGCTACCAGGCCTTGCGCAGGCGACCCGTGGACGGCCGCCGGACGCGGATGCGCGCGTCCACGGCGACGCAGTCCGCCGGGCGCCCGAGCACCGGGTTGAGGTCGAGCTCCGCGACCTCGGGCAGCGCCTCCCCGAGCTGGGCCAGGCGATGGACGAGGTCGATGAGCGCGTCCGCGTCGGCCGGCGGCGCCCCGCGGAAGCCGCGCACGAGGCGGCCCGCCTTGCCCTCCAGCACGAGCTCCTCGGCGTCGACGTCGGTCAGCGGCGCGATGCGGAAGCCCGCCTCGCCGATCAGCTCGGCCAGCACGCCGCCAGGGCCGAACGCCACCAGCGGCCCGAACGCCGGGTCCTGGACGACGCCGGCGAGCAGCTCCACGCCGCCGCGCAGCATCGGCTGGACGATGACCGGGCCGCCGATGCGCTCCGCCGCGGCCGCCACCGAGACGGCGTCCGGGAGGTCGAGCGCGACGCCGCCGCTCTCCGTCTTGTGCGCGCCGGCGCGGGCCGTCTTGACGACGGCCGGGAAGCCCAGCTCCGCCGGCCGCCCGGGCCGCGTCCGCGGGGGTGGCGGCGAGCCGCTCCGGAACGACCGGCACGCCGAAGGCCTCCAGCACGGCGCGCGTCTCGTCCGGGTCGAGCCAGCCGTCGTCGCCGCGCTCCAGCGCCTGCGCCACGACGTCGCGGGCCTGTCCGGCGTCGATGCCGTCCAGCACCGGCACGGTGCCGGCGGGTCGGCGCAGCCACTCGGCGCGCTCGACCGCGCGGCCCAGCGCGCGTGCCGCCGACTCGGGGTACGCGAAGGACGCGACCGGCCGCGTCCCTTCCCCGAGCGCGACGGGCGGGTCGGTTGGGCTCATGACCACCGCCAGCAGCGGCTTGTCCGGGCGGTCGGGCGCGTCCGCGGCGCGCGCGATGGCTGCCGCGACGTCGGCGGGCGACACCGCCACCGGCGGCACGAAGATCACGATGACGGCGTCGACGTCGGGGTCCCGCAGGACCACGGGCAGCGCCGCCTCGTACGACGCCGCCGTGGCCGAGCCCAGCATGTCCACGGGGTTTCCCACGCTCGCCTCGGCGGGCAGCGCCGCCCGGAGCGCCGCTGCGGTCTCGTCGGAGAGCGGCGCGAGCGTCAGGCCGGCCTCGTCGCACGCGTCCGCGCACAGGATCCCGAGGCCGCCTGCGTTCGTCAGCACGGCCACGCGCCGCCCGCGCGGCAGCGGCTGCGCGTTGAGCAGCGCGGCGACGTCCAGCAGGTCGGCGAGCGTGCCGGCGCGGATCACGCCGGCCTGGCGGAAGAGGGCGTTGACGGCCGCCTCGGACCCCGCGAGCGCCGCGGTGTGCGAGCTCGCGGCGCGGGCGCCCGCCCGGGTGGAGCCGCTCTTGAGGGCGAGGATCGGCTTGGCGCGGGCCACGCGCCGCGCGAGGCGCGCGAACTTGCGCGGGTTGCCGAAGGACTCCAGGTACAGCAGCACGACCGCGGTGTCCGGATCGTCCTCCCACCACTCGAGCAGGTCGTTCGACGAGACGTCCGCCTTGTTGCCGACGGAGACGAACGCCGACAGTCCCAGCCCGCGGGAGCCGGCCTCCTCCAGCAGCGCCAGCCCCAGCGCGCCGCTCTGCGAGGAGAACGCGATGCGGCCGGGCGGGAAGGAGCGCGGCGCGAAGGTGGCGTTCAGGCGCGGCCCCGCGACGGTGAGGCCGAGGCAGTTGGGCCCGATCAGGCGGCCGCCGTAGGAGCGCACGAGCGCGAGCAGCTCGTCCTGCCTGGCCGCGCCCGCCTCGCCGGTCTCCGCGAAGCCGGCCGAGATGACGCAGAAGGCGCGCACCCCGGCCGCGAGCGCGGACCGCACGGCGTCGACCACCAGCGGGCCGGGCAGGCAGACGACGGCGAGGTCGACGGCGTCCGGGATCTGCTCCAGGCGCGCGTACGCGCGGACGCCGGCGACCGGCGTCCCGTCGCGGTTCACGGGGAAGGCGGCGCCGGCGAAGTCAGCCGCGAGGACGTTGCGGAAGAGCTCGCCGCCGATCGAGCCGCGCCGCGCGGACGCCCCCAGCACCGCGACCGTGCGGGGCGCGAAGAACGGCCGCAGCGACGCGACCGCGCCGACGTGGTCGCGCTCGTCGACCCGCGCCCGGTACGCGGCGGTCGGCGCGATCGACAGGCGGACCTCGACCGTGCCGGCCTCGGCGCGCCGCGACGTCCCGAACCCCGCGGACGCGAAGACGTCGAGCATCGGCCGGTTCTCGGGCAGCACCTCGGCCACGAAGTCGGTCACGCCGGCGGCCTTCGCCGTCGACGCCAGCTCCTCCAGCAGCCGCGTGCCCACGCCGCGCCCCTGCAGCTCGTCCTCGACGGCGAAGGCCACCTCGGCGACCGTCGGCTCGCGCAGGCGGATCCAGGTCGCGATGGCGACGATGCGCTCGCTGCCGTCGCGCACCAGCGTGCCGACGAGGCTGCCCGACTCCTGCCAGTCGGCGTTGAGGTACAGCTCCACGAGCTGCGGCCGCACCGCGGGGACGCCATGGAAGCGCCGGTACAGGCTCTGCTCGGACAGGTCGCGGAAGAAGTCGAGCAGGGCGTCCGCGTCCGCACGCGCTGGCGCCCGCAGGCGCAGCGTCGTCCCGTCGCGCAGGATGACGTCGCGCGGTCCGACCATGACGCCCCGATGGTACGGGGCCTCGCCTCCCTCCACGCCGGCGACCCTACCGCCTCGCCGCCGTCTCGTCGACGAGGCGCGCCAGCTCGGCGGCCGGCGCGCTCATCGCCGCCTCCCCGCGTCCACGAGCGCGCGCAGGTAGGCCGTGCGCTCGGTCTCGGCGGCGCGGTCGACCGGCAGGGACAGGAGGCCGCGGGCGTCGCCGACCGAGGCGAGGTCCGCCTCGCGGAGGGCGTCCGCGAGATCGGCCTCGAGCCGCGCCAGCTGCTCGACCCCGCGCTCGAGCAGCACGGAGGCGACCATCGCGACGTCGGCGCCCGCGAGGATGGCCTTCACGGCGTCGCGGCCGGACCACACCCCGCCCGTCGCGGCCAGCGAGCAGCCCGACGCGCGGGCGCAGGATCGCGAGCCAGCGCAGGCGCAGGCCCAGCTCGACGGGCGAGGACCGCTCGATGCGGGCCGACGTCTCCAGGTGGACGAGGTCGATGTCGGGCTCGGCCGGCCGCGCGAACAGCACGAGGCCGCGCGCGCCCGCGGCCTCGAGGCGCTGCGCCAGGTGGGCGGGCGCCGTCAGGAACGGCGGCAGCTTCACGGCGACGGGCAGCGTGCGTGGCGTCCGCCACCGAGCGCACGAGGTCGACGTAGTCCTCCTCGACCTCGGCGGACGAGCGGGCCGGATCGGGCGTGACGAGCGATGCGTTGAGCTCGATCGCGTACGCGCCCGCGGCGGTGAGCATGCGGGCGTGCTCCGCCAGGTCGACGGCGCGGGCGCAGTTGAGGCTCGCGACGACCGGGATGGCCAGCCGGCCGGCGGCCTGCTCGAGCAGGCGCAGGTACGCGGCCGTGCCGGCGTTGTAGTCGTCGAGGTCGACGGCGTGCGCGCGGGGCGCCAGCACGTTGGCGGCGTCCGGACGCTCCGCAGAGCTCCGCGTCGAGGGCGACCTGCTCCTCGAACAGGGACGGCAGGATCACCGCGCCGGCGCCGGCGGCCTCCGCGGCCAGCAGCGCGTCGAGCGAGCCGGTCAGCGGCGACGGCGACACCACCAGCGGCGAGCGCAGCCGCAGTCCGAGGTACGTGGTGGCGAGGTCGGTCACATGCCGGCAGCGTCGCGCCGGCGCCGCGGCACGGGCATCGGTGCGGCACCGGATGGCCCTGCGGGTTCCTACGACGGCCGCGACGGCCGCCCGGCAGCGCGGCGTCCGCCCGCGGGCTACGTAGTTTTCCGCACTCGATCTCGGGCACGGCGCCGATGGCGCGCGCGCCGGGGGTCGCGAGCCTTCGCGGCGGAGCGGCGATCGCCGCCGGGCGCGAATCGAGAGGGAGGACGCATGAGCAAGGTGCTGGTCGCGTACGACGGCTCCGAGGACGCGCGGCTCGCGCTGGAGTACGCCGCCGCGAAGCACGCGGGCGACGAGCTGACGGTGATCAGCGTCGTGCCGGTGGCGTCCTCCGGGCGCGGCGGGGCCGTCGACCCGACGAGCTCGATCGAGGACCACCGCAGCGCGCTGGACGAGGCGCCGGCCGTGCTCGCCGACCGCGGCCTCGACCGCCCGGACCGTCGAGAGCGTCGGGCACCCGGCCGACGCCATCGTCGACGCGGCCGAGCAGGGCGGCTTCGACCTGGTCATCGTCGGCTCCCGCGGGCTGAGCGGCGATCTCGCGCTTCCTCACCGGCTCCGTGTCGTCCGCGCGTCGTCGCGCACGCGCCCTGCAGCGTGCTCGTCGTCCGCTGAGCGCGGGCGTGCGCGTGACCGTCCCCCGTCCCGCGACTGCGAACGACACCGCGAGACCAGGAGTCATCGGCGTGAACGACACGATGCGGCTGTACAACCTGATCTACCTCGGCCTCGTCGCCGTCGGGCTCGTCATCTTCGCGGTCGTCTTCCTCTCGACGCGGCAGAAGGCGCGGGAGCGCAAGCTGGACCTCGCGGCCTGGAAGCGGCGCGAGAACGTGTGGTTCGTCGATCGTCGCCGTGGCCCTGGCGGTCGTCGTGGCGTCGACCATCTTCAAGACGCCGTGGCGCGCGGAGGCCAAGCCGGATCGCCAGGTCGTCCACGTCGTCGGCCAGCAGTTCGGGTTCACGTTCGACCAGGACACGTACACCGTCGGCCGGCAGGTCGAGTTCGTGCTCACGGCCACGGACGTCAACCACGCCTTCGCGATCTACGACCCGCACGGCACGTTCGTCGCGCAGTCGCAGATGATGCCCGACTGGGAGCAGCGCCTGCGGGTGACGTTCGACGAGCCCGGCGCTCTACACCGTGCGCTGCTTCGAGTACTGCGGTCTCGGCCACCACCAGATGACCGCCTCGTTCCACGTGGAGGCAGCCCGATGACGTCCATCCCGCTGCAGCCGTCGGTGCCGCTCGAGCTCGAGCTCGCGCCCGCGGTCGAGGGCGACGCGGCGACGCTCGCGCGCATCCGCGCCCTGACCATCCGCTACATCGTCGCGTCGACGGCGATCCTGCTGGTGGGCGGCGCGCTCGGCGGCGTGCTGCGCCAGAGCCAGGCCGAGCTCGAGGTGCTCGACCCGACCACCTGGTACGCGGTCATGACCGCCCACGGCCTCGCCGCGTTCGTCGGCTGGGCGGCGTTCGCGCTGATGGGCGTGACCTGGTGGATCCTGGCCGAGTGCGGCCTGCCGCTGACGCGCTGGGGCTGGCGCTGGGCGGTCGCCTGCTGGTGGACGATGATCGCGGGCGTCGCCGGCATCGTGGTCTCGACGCTGTCGATGAGCTTCGGCGGCTCGTGGGTCTTCCTGTACCCCATCGCCGAGCACAGCGCCGGCGCCTGGGACGACGTCGCCGGCCGGCCTCTTCTCGATCTCGGTGCTCGTCGTCGGGCTGTCGATCTTCGCCTACTGCTTCGGCATCCTCGCGACGGTCACCGGGCCGGGCCTGCAGGCGGCCCCCGGGGCTCGTGGTGGAACCGGGTCGGCGTCGCGCTCGGCCTCGGGATCCTGTGGCCGAGGCGCTTCGCCAGCGAGCGGCCGGTGCCCTACCCGCTGATCCCGGCGACGGTCATCGCGATCGACATGATCATCGCGACGATCCCGCTGGCGATCCTGCTCCTGGTCATGATCGCCCAGGCCTTCGGGTCCGACGCGGGCGTCGACCCGCTGCTGGCCAAGGCCATGCTGTGGTTCTTCGGCCACCCCGTCGTGTACCTGCTGCTGTTCCCGGCGGTGATGGTGTACTACCACCTGATCCCGCGCTACGCGCGGCGGCCACTGGTCGCCGGCCACGTCATCGCGGTGGGCTGGCTGATCGGCGTCGTCTCGAACGTCATCATCGGCGCCCACCACATGTACATGGACTTCCCGGACGACCTGGCCCAGGCCGTCAACGGGTTCTCCCAGCCACTGACGTACGCGGTCACGATCCCGTCGGCGCTGTCGCTGTTCTCGCTGTCGTTCACGATCTACCGCTCGGCCTTCGTGTGGACGCCGGCGTCGCGCTTCCTGGCGGTCGCCCTGGTGTCGTGG
Organism: uncultured Actinomycetota bacterium; assembly: GCA_963767885.1. Taxonomy (GTDB): domain Bacteria; phylum Actinomycetota; class Thermoleophilia; order Gaiellales; family F1-60-MAGs149; genus CAVYFW01. The sequence continues at coordinate 41,884 of CAVYFW010000015.1, read as the reverse complement.
CTGGTGGCGGGCCTGCAGGGCGTGGGGCTGGCCACGATCCACTTCGACGCGGTCGCCCACAACACGCTGTGGATCGTCGGCCACTTCCACAACATGGCCCTGCTCAACATCGGGCTCGTGATGTTCGGCTGCGTCTACGCCATCGTGCCCGCAGCTCGTCGGGCGGCCGTGGTACTCCAGCGCCTCGCGGACTGGCACCTCGTGCTGACCGTGGTCGGCGGCTACGGCAGCGTCATCCCCTGGATGTGGCAGGGCGCCGACGGTGCGCCGCGCCGCTGGGCCGTGCTGCCCGACGAGTACCTCGACGCCACCCGCCTCGCGTTGCCGTTCATCGCGCTGATCGTGATCGGCCAGGCCATCTTCGTCTGGAACCTCGCGCGCACGCTCGGCGCACCGTGGCTCGAGGCGACGCTCGGCCCCGAGCTCGAGGCCGAGCCCGACCCGTCGGCGCGCGAGAACGGCCGCGAGGCGCTGGGCGGCCTGCTGGTCGCGCTCGGCTTCGCGACGGCGCTGGCCTCCCTCTGGGGCGACCCGTTCCTGTGGGCGCCGATCGGCATCGTGCTGGCCTACGTCGGCTACACGCTCGGCGCACGCCGCCAGGCCGCCTGGACGATGCTGCTGGCGGGTGCGCTGGCGATCGCCGGCGTCGTGCTGGAGCTCATCTGACGGCGAGGGGTCGCGCTCCGTCCCGGGCGCGCGACCCCTCGGCACGCCCCGCTCGAGCGGCGCGTCAGTGCAGCGCGCCGGCCGCGACGGGCACGACCGTGACCGGAACGGGCGACTGCTCGGCGAGTGCGCGAGACACGCTGCCGGCGTGGCCGCGATCCGCTGCCTGCGCGTCGCGGCAGCCGACGACGATGAGGTCGACGCCGAGATCCACCGCCACCGCGATGATGGCGCCGGCGTCGGAGCCCTCGATGTCGTGCGCCCGCGCCTCGATGCCCTCGGCCTCGGCCGCGGCGGCCGTCTCGCAGGCCACGCTGCGGGCGGCGTGGACCTCCTCCAGGCGCGTCACGAACGTCGGGCCGCCGATGCCGAAGAACGCCGGCGGGCGCACCGCGAGCACGTGCAGCACGGCGTCGGCGTCGCGCGCGAGCTCGACCGCGTGCCGCGTCGCGGCCTGCGAGGCGGCGGTGCCGTCGGTGGTGAGCAGGATGGCGTGCATCATCGGCTCCTAGGTGGTGGTGGGACGCCAGGCGCGCCCGGCGGCTGCCCGGGCGGCAGCTCCGCACGAGCAGGGCCGGTGAACGGGCGCCAGGCGACCAGCCGCCAGGCGTCGGCGTCGCAGACGGGGCAGTGGGGCAGGGGCGGCGCCGCAACGATCGTGCGGTGCCCGCAGGACGCGCAGCAGTACTCGCCCGTCACGGCCGGCCGCAGTGGCGGCGCGCCCTCACCGGGCTGCGCTCGCGTGGTGTCGTCGATGAGCGCCAACGGAGTCTCCTGACAGGGACACCGGCGGTGCGTGCCGGTGGCTTTCGCACACATCGTCGGCCGTCGCGGCGGGCGCGCCGCATCGGCGCAACGGCGGACGCCGGGTGCGGACAACCCGCAGTGCGAGTCAGCGCCCCGACGGACGCCGACCGGCGCCCGCCGGCGGCACAGTGGGTGCGACAGCGACAGCGACCGCGGCCGCCCGGGCCGCGCAGATCGGGAGGCCACCATGCAGACCATCGTCGTCGGGGTCGACGGCTCCGAGAACGGCATCCGCGCCCTGCGCTGGGCGCTCGACCACGCGGGCACCGGCGGCGCGCGCGTCCTCGCCGTGCACGCGTGGGGCGTGCCGGCGTTCGCGTTCGGCGGGCCCGGCTACGTCTCGGCCGTCGACCCGTCCGAGTACGAGCGGGCCGCGGACGCGACGCTCGACGAGACGCTGGCGGGGCTCGCGAGCGACCTCCCCGCCGGGGTCGAGCTCGAGCGGCGCGCCGTCGAGGGCGGCGCGGCGGGCGAGCTGATCGACGTCGCGCGCGAGGTCGGCGCCGCGCTGCTGGTGGTCGGCTCCCGCGGGCACGGCGGCTTCGCCGGGCTGCTGCTCGGCTCCGTCTCGGCCACGCTGGCCCACCACACGCCATGCCCGCTCGTGATCGTCCCGCCGGTGGCCCACGACTGAGGCAGGCCGCGGCGGTAGGCTTCGCGCTGCATGTCGACGCCGGACCGCGCCGCGACGCGAGTGCTCCTGGTCGACGACCATGCCGTCGTGCGGTCGGCGCTCCGGCACGTGCTGGACGCCGAGGACGGCATCGAGGTGGTCGCGGAGGCGGCCAGCGGCGAGCGCGCCGTCGCGGAGGCCCGGCGGCACCAGCCGGACGTCGTCGTGCTCGACCTGCAGATGCCGTCCGGCGACGCGACCGAGCACATGCCGGCCGTGCTGCGCGCCGCGCCGCAGGCCCGCATCCTCGTGCTCTCGATGCGCGACGAGCCCGCGACCGTGCGCGGCGCGTTCGCCGCCGGCGCGAGCGGCTACGTGCTGAAGGAGGCGGCGGACACCGAGCTCGTCGCGGCGGTGCGCGCCGTCGCTTGCGGCCAGCAGTACGTCCAGTCCGCCCTCGGCGCCCGGCTGCTGGCGGCACGCGCGGCGCCCGACGCGCGGAGCGACGACGGCCTCTCGGACCGCGAGCGCGAGGTCGCCCGCCTGCTCGCGCTCGGGCACGCCAACGCGGAGATCGCCCGCATGCTCTGGATCTCGCCGCGCACGGCGGAGACGCACCGCGCGCACGTGATGCGCAAGCTCGGCCTCAAGACGCGCGCCGAGCTCGTCCAGTACGCGCTGCGGACGCGGCTCCTGGAGCGCGACCCCGGCGGCGGGTGACCGGCACGCTCGACGTCGGACGACGGGTCGTCAGGCGACGCCCTGCGCGGACCCCACGGGGCGCCGCGTGCAGGGGAGCCGCGCGAGCACGCGCGTGCCGGCGCCGGGCACGGACGTCACCTCGACGACGCCGCCGAGCAGCTCCGCGCGCTCCCGCATGCCGATCAGCCCGTAGCCGCTCGAGCCCTTCCCCGTGTCGAAGCCGCCGCCGTCGTCCTCCACCAGCACCTCCACCTCGTCGGGCAGGTCGCGGACCGTCACGCGGACGACGGAGGCGTCCGCGTGCTTGATCGCGTTGCTGATGGCCTCCTGCGCGATGCGGTACAGGGTCGCCTCGAGCTCCGGCGTGTGCCGCGCGGCGTTCCGGCCCGCCTCGTAGTCGAGGTCGGCGGTCAGCTCGATGGTGCCGCCGAGGCTCGCGGCACGCTCGACGAACGCCTCGAGCGCCGCGCCGAGGCCGACGTCGTCCAGCGCCGTCGGCCGCAGCTCCGCGATCAGGCCGCGCAGGCTCGCGATCTGGCCGTCGATGTGCTCGAGCGAGAGCGTGACGGCGTCCACGAGCGACGCGGCGTCGCCCTTGCGCCGCGCGCCGGAGAGCGTCATGCGCAGCATCGCGAGCGCCTGCAGCGTGTCGTCGTGGAGCTCGCGTGCCCAGCGGTTGCGCTCGGCCTCCTCGGCCGCGCGGCGTTGCTGCGACAGATCGGCGGCCGCGGTGTGGGCAGTGGCCAGCGCCGCGGCGGCCGTGGTCGAGAACGCCTGCAGGAGCCGCTCGTCGGCCGCCGTGAACTGCGGGCCGTCGGCCAGCCGGTCGATGGCCACGCAGCACGCCCAGCACGCGCTCGCGGAAGAGCAGCGGCACCACCAGACCGGCGCGCGCGCTGGGCGTCGTATCGGCACGGCCGAGCACGGCGTGGACGCCCGCCTCGCCCAGCGGCAGCGCGCGGCGACTGCGGACCGCCTCCTCCAGCGCGGACCCGGCGACCGGGATGCGGACGCGGCGACGGTCGTCGCCGAGCGCGCCCGCGACCGCCGCGACGACGAGCACGCCGCCCTCGAGCAGGGCCACGGCCATCGCGTTCGCGGAGACGAGCGCCCGCGAGCGCTTGACGACGAGCTCCAGCATCGCGTCGATGTCCGTCTCGCCGCCGAGCGCCAGCGCGATGTCGATCATCGCGGACAGCGCCGCCACCGTCTGCTCGAGCTCGTCGCGCCGGCCGGCGACCGACTCGTGCACGCGGGCGTTGGCGATCGCGACCGCTGCCCAGCCGGCGAGCGTGATGACGGCGTCCTCGTCGGCCTCGTCGAACGGGCCGGAGCGCTTCTCGGCCAGGTACAGGTTGCCGAAGGCGACACCGTCGATGACGATCGGCACGCCGAGGAACGTCGACATGGGCGGATGGCCGATCGGGAAGCCGTACGAGCGCGGGTGCCTGCCGACGTCGTCGAGGCGGAGCGGCTGCGGATCGCGGATGAGCTCGCCGAGCACGCCGTGCCCGCGGGGCAGGGGGCCGATGCGGCGGCGCGTCTCGTCGTCGATGCCGAGCGTCAGGAAGCGCTCGAGCTCGCCGCGCCCCTCGTCCAGCACCCCCAGCGCGGCGTACTGGGCGTCGGTGAGGTCGCGGGCCATCTCCAGCACGCGCTGCAGGACGCGCTCGACGTCGAGCGTCGACACGACCTCGCGGGCGAAGTCCAGCATGCGGCGCCCGACCGCGCCGGCCTGGGCGCTGTCCGGGTCCGGTCCACGGTCGGCGCCCGTCACGGTTCCGAGTCCGGTCCCCAGGGGTGCATCGGCCGGCCGATGATAGACGCCCCGACTACGCTGGCAGGACTCCGAAGCCCCCTCCGACCGACGGAGACCCTGCCATGTCCATGACCGCAGCCGTGCAACCCGCCCTCGGCGAGGAGGAGCTGCGGCGCCTCGACGCGTACTGGCGCGCCGCGAACTACCTGTCGGTGGGCCAGATCTACCTGCTCGACAACCCTCTGCTGCGCGAGCCGCTACGGCCGGAGCACGTCAAGCCCCGGCTGCTCGGGCACTTCGGCACGACGCCGGGCCTGAACCTGCTCTACGCGCACCTCAACCGCGCCATCGTCGCCCGCGAGCTCGACGCCATCTACATCACGGGGCCGGGCCACGGCGGGCCGGGGCTCGTCGCGAACGCGTACCTCGAGGGCACGTACAGCGAGGTCTACCCCGCCATCGGGCGCGACGAGGAGGGCCTGCGGGCGCTGTTCCGGCAGTTCTCGTTCCCCGGGGGCATCCCGAGCCACGTCGCGCCGGAGACGCCGGGGTCGATCCACGAGGGCGGCGAGCTCGGATACGCCCTCGCCCACGCCTTCGGGGCCGCCTTCGACAACCCCGACCTCGTCGTCGCGTGCGTCGTCGGCGACGGCGAGGCCGAGACGGGGCCGCTGGCCACGAGCTGGCACGGCACCAAGTTCCTCGACCCGGTCAACGACGGCGCCGTCCTGCCCGTGCTGCACCTCAACGGCTACAAGATCGCCAACCCCACGGTCCTGGCTCGCATCCCGGAGCAGGAGCTCGTGGCGCTGTTCCACGGCTACGGCTGGGAGCCGCTGATCGTCGCGGGCGACGAGCCGGACGACGTGCACCAGCAGCTCGCCGCGGCGCTCGACCGGTCGCTCGATCGCATCGCCGAGATCCAGCACGCGGCGCGGACGCGCGGCCGCGGCGCGCGCCCGCGCTGGCCGATGCTCGTCCTGCGCACGCCGAAGGGCTGGACGGGCCCGAAGGTCGTCGACGGCGTGCCGGTCGAGGGCACGTGGCGCGCGCACCAGGTGCCGGTGCTCGGGGCGCGGCAGGATCCGGACCACCTGCGGCTGCTCGAGGAGTGGATGCGCAGCTACCGCCCCGAGGAGCTGTTCGACGCCGAGGGCCGGCTGGTGGAGGAGCTCGCGGCGCTGCCGCCGACCGGCGAGCGCCGCATGAGCGCCAGCCCGCACGCCAACGGCGGCCTGCTGCTGCGCCCGCTCGCCCTGCCCGACTTCCGCCGCTACGCCGTGCCGGTGGAGCACCCCGGCAGCGCCCTCAGCGAGGCGACGCGCGTGCTCGGGACGTTCCTGCGCGACGTGATCGCGGCGAACCCGACCAACTTCCGGCTGTTCGGGCCCGACGAGACCGCCTCCAACCGCCTCGGCGACGTGTTCGCCGTGACGACGCGGACGTGGCAGGGGGAGGAGCTCCCGACCGACGAGGGCCTCGGCCCGGACGGCCGCGTGATGGAGGTCCTCTCCGAGCACCTCTGCCAGGGGTGGCTCGAGGGCTACCTGCTGACCGGCCGCCACGGCCTGTTCAACTGCTACGAGGCGTTCATCCACATCATCGACGCGATGTTCAACCAGCACGCGAAGTGGCTGAAGGTGACGCGACGGCTCGACTGGCGGCGGCCGATCCCGTCGCTCAACTACCTGCTCAGCTCGCACGTCTGGCGGCAGGACCACAACGGGTTCTCGCACCAGGACCCGGGCTTCATCGACCACGTCGTCAACAAGAAGGCCGAGATCGTCCGCGTCTACTTCCCGCCGGACGCCAACACGCTCCTGTCGGTGGCCGACCACTGCCTGCGCAGCCGCGACTACGTGAACGTCATCGTCGCGGGCAAGCAGCCGGCGCTCACGTACCTCTCGATGGACGACGCGATCCTGCACTGCACGCGCGGCCTCGGCATCTGGGCGTGGGCGTCGAACGTGGCGGCGGACCAGGAGCCCGACGTCGTGCTCGCGTGCTGCGGCGACGTCCCGACCCTGGAGACGCTCGCGGCGGCGGCCATCCTGCGCGCGGAGCTGCCCGACCTGCGCGTCCGCGTCGTCAACGTCGTCGACCTCATGCGCCTGCAGCCCGCGGAGGAGCACCCGCACGGCCTCTCCGGCATGGAGTTCGACGCGCTCTTCACCACCGATCGCCCCGTCGTGTTCGCCTACCACGGCTACCCGACGCTGATCCACCGCCTCACCTACCGCCGCACGAACCACCGCAACATCCACGTGCGCGGCTACAAGGAGGAGGGCACCACCACCACGCCGTTCGACATGGTCATGCTCAACGACCTCGACCGGTTCCACCTCGTCATGGACGTCGTCGACCGCGTGCCGGGGCTCGCCGTGCGCGGCGCGCCGCTGCGCCAGGCGATGCAGGACCGCCGGCTCGTGGCGCGCGCCTACACCCGCGAGCACGGCGAGGACCTGCCGGAGGTGAGCGGCTGGTCGTGGCCGCGGTGAGCCGCGTGCTCGTGGTCAACGCCGGGTCGACGAGCCTCAAGCTGGCGCTCGTCGACCCGGACGGCCGGATCGAGCCGCTCGACGCGCTGGAGGCCGCCCCGGACGACGTCGCCGCGGTCGGCCACCGCGTCGTCCACGGCGGTGCCGTCTTCCGCGACCCGGTCCTGCTCGACGACGCGAGCGAGCAGCGCCTGGCGGAGCTCGCCGACCTCGCCCCGCTGCACAACGCGGCGGCGCTCCGCGGCCTCCGGCTCGCGCGGGCCGCACTGCCGGGCCGGCCGCACGTGGCGGTCTTCGACACCGCGTTCCACGCCAGCCTGCCGCCCGAGGCGTCGACGTACGCGCTGCCGCGACGCCTCCGCGAGGAGCGCGGCGTGCGCCGCTACGGCTTCCACGGCCTCGCGGTGCAGTCGGTGGCCGAGCGGGTGCCGGCGGCGCGGCTCGTCGTCTGCCACCTCGGCGGCGGCGCGTCCGTGACGGCGGTACGGAATGGTCGTTCCGTCGACACCAGCATGGGCTTCACGCCGCTCGAGGGCGTGCCGATGGCGACGCGGTCGGGCAGCGTCGACCCGGGCGCGATCCTGCACCTGCTGCGCACCGGGCTGACCGTGGAGGAGCTCGACCACGCCCTCGAGCACGAGTCCGGCCTGCTCGGGCTGTCGGGCGTGAGCGGCGACGTCCGCGAGCTCGAGGCGGACGGCTCGCCCCCTGCGTCCGCGGCGCTCGCCCACTTCGCGTACCGCGTCGCCACCACCGTCGGCGCCATGGCGGTCGCCCTCGACGGCCTCGACGCGCTGGCCTTCAGCGGCGGCGTGGGCGAGCACGCCTGGCGCGTCCGCGCGGCGATCTGCGCCCGCCTCGGGGTGCTCGGCGTGGCCCTCGACGACGCGCGCAACCGCACGCCTGCCGCCGACGGCGAGATCAGCCCGGCGGGCGCACACCCGCGTGTCGTGGTGGTGCCCGCCCGCGAGGAGCTGGTGATCGCGCGGGCGGTGCGGACGATCGTGGAGGGGTAGCGACCGCCGCTGCGGGAAACCCGCAGCCCAAAGCCGGGACGGCGCCGAGTCGACCGGGGTCGAGGCCGCCGTACGCTCGGCCCGAGATGGCGACCGCAGCGATCCCGGTCCGGCCGTCGGTCCTCGCCGACTACGTCGAGCTGACGAAGCCGCGCATCATGGCCCTCCTGCTCGTCACGACCGCCGGCGCCATGGCGTGGGCGGCGGACGGCGTGCCGGCGGCCGGCCTCACGCTCGCGACGCTGGCCGGCATGGCGCTGACGTCGGGTGGCGCCAGCGCGTTCAACCACGTGCTCGACCGCGACATCGACCGCCTGATGCGGCGGACCCGCGGGCGTCCGGTCGCCGCCGGCCGCATCTCGCCAGCCGCCGCCAGCGCGTACGCCGGGGCCCTCGCCGGCGCCGGCGTGGCCACGCTGCTGCTCGGGGCGAACGCGCTCGCCGCCGCCCTCGCCCTCGCCGGCGGGGCGTTCTACGTCGTCGTCTACACCGCACTGCTGAAGCGCCGCACGCCGCAGAACATCGTCATCGGCGGCGCGGCGGGCGCGATCCCGCCGCTGGTGGGCTGGGCCGCAGTCACCGGCACCATCGGCGCGGCGCCGCTCCTGCTGTTCGCGATCGTCTTCCTCTGGACGCCGCCGCACTTCTGGGCGCTGGCAGTGCTCGCCCGCGACGAGTACGCCGCGGCCGGCGTGCCGATGCTGCCGGTCGTCGCCACGACGCGCGCGACCGCCCGGCAGATCCTCGCGTACACCGTCGTGCTCGCCGTCGCGACACTCGTCCCCGTCGCGCTCGGCCTGCTCGGGCCGCTCTACGCCGTCGCCGCTGCCCTGCTCGGGGCGCGCTTCGTGCAGCTCGCCGTCCGGCTCGAGCGCACCGGCACCCCAGCGGCGGCGCGCGCGGTCTTCCTCTACTCGCTCGCCTACCTCGCCCTGCTCTTCGCGGCCATCGGCGCCGACCTCGTCGTCGCCCACGTCGCGGCGCGGTAGTCCGAGCTGGCCCGCGCGGCGTTCACCGTCTGAGGCCGCAGCGGGGCCGCCTCCGACGCGGGTCGGAGGCGGCCCCGGCCGCAGGTGACGGGCCTACGGCGTCTGGGTGACGACCACGCCCGCGTTGGCGACGACGTTGCCGTCGGGGTTGTTCGCAGGACCATCGCGGCCGATCGACTCGTCGGCGTTCGCCTTCACGACGGCAGCGCGGAACGAGCCCGCGCCGGGGGAGCATCCCCGCGACCGCGGTGACCGGTGGGTAACCGAACGGTGAACGATCGGTGAAGCGCCCGGCGGTCAGCCGGCCAGGCGAGCTCAGTCGACGCGGATGACGAGCCGGCGCACGATCGTCGGGCCGGCGCGCAGCACGACCCGCCAGCGGCCCTTGGCGAGCGGCCCCGGGCTGCGCACGAACGACTCGATCGCGGCCTGATCCGGCCGGCCGACGACCCTGCCGCGGCGCGCGCCGGGCGCGAACCACGTGACCGTCAGCGGGCGGCCGGGCGCCGGACGGACCGCCAGGTGGTAGCGGACCCAGAGCTGCCGGAACGCCCCGCGCACCGACGTGGCGGCGGGACCGCGGCGTGACGTGCTGACGATCGCGAGGTCGGCGATGCCGGCCGGCGGCCGCGCGATCGTGACGGCGCCCGCGGCCGGCGCGACCGTCACCGCCAGGCCAGGCGCGCTCGCGCTGACCGAGAGGCGGCCGGGCAAGAGGCGCGCCGGGAGGCGCAGCGTGCGGCGGAACGAGCCGGCGCCGGTGCGGAAGAAGAGCGTCGCGGCGGCCCGCCCGCCGACGCCGCGGCGGAGGCGGACCTCCACTCGCGCGGCGGCGGCCGCGGTGCCGGCGACGGTGAGAGTGCCGTGCAGCTCGCTCTCGACGTAGGCGGCGCGCAGCGAGGCGCTCGCGATCGCCAGGCCCGGACCGCCGGTCGGTCCAGACGGCGGCGCGGGAGGGGCCGGCGGCGCGTCCACGATGTACGTCCGCGTGCTGGTCGTGACGTTGCCGGCGAGATCGGTGGCGGTCACCGTGAAGGCATGCGGGCCTGGCGCCGACGTGTCGAGGGCCGCGCCGCGGGCGACCGGGCCAGCGCAGCCGACGACGCCGCTCCCGTCGGCGCGGTCGTCGCACGTGTAGTCCGCCGCGACGCTCGCGCCCTGCGCCAGGTGCGTGCCGTCGGCCGGCGCGGCGATCGCGACCCCCGGGGCGGTCGTGTCGAGCCCCGTCGTGGCCACGCCGATCTTGTTCGCCGCCTCGCTGAACCAGATCATCCCGCCCGGGCCGGCGGCGATGTACTGCGGGCCGCTGTCGGGCGTGGCGACCGGGAACTCGTCGACGACGCCCGACGGCGTGATGCGCGCGATCCGGTCGCCCTCGGGCTCGGTGAACCAGAGGTTCGCGTCGAAGCCCGCGACGATGCGCTTCGGCGCCGCGGCCGCGGTGGGCACCGCGAAGTCCCCGCCGGTACCGTTCGTCCGCAGGTGCCCGATGCGGTTCGCGCCGCTCTCCGTGAACCAGACCTGCCCGTCGGGGCCCTCGGCGATCCCGTCCGGGTTGCTGCCCGCGGCGAGGGGGAACTCGTTCACCACCGTCCCCGCCGGCGTCATGCGGCCGATGCGGTCGGGGCCGAGCTCCGTGAACCAGAGGTTGCCGTCCTGTCCGACCGCGATCTGCTCCGGGAAGGTGCCCGCCGGCACGTCGTGCTCCACGATGGTGCCGGTCGGCGTGATGGAGGCGACCTTCTGGCCCACCTGCTCGGTGAACCAGAGGTTGCCGTCGGGCCCGGTGACGATGCCGCGCGGGGCGCTCCCTGCGGTCGGGATCGGGAACTCCGTGATGACGCCGGAGGGCGTGATCCGGCCGATCCGGTTGCCGTTCTGCTCCGTGAACCAGAGGTTGCCGTCGGGCCCGACCGTGATCTGCCCGGCCGCGCTCGCCGGGTTTGGCAACGGGAACTCCGTCATGGTGCCGTCGGGCAGCACGCGCCCGATCCGGTTGCCGGCGAACTCCGTGAACCAGACGGCGCCGTCGGGCCCGGCCACGATGCCGGCCGGCTGGCTGTTGGGCGTCGTCACGCGGTACTCGGCGACGACGCCGACCGGTGCCGCCGCGCGCGCCGCGCCGGGCAGCGCGATGAAGGCCACGGAGCACGCGAGCGCACCGGCGAGGGCGGCGCGGCGTACGCGGCTGCGGTGACGGGGACGAGGCAGCGGCATCTCGCCCGGGATACGCGGGCGGCCGCGCCCCCGGTTTGCACCAACGGCTACGTGCCGTCGACCTCGTCGCCGGCCGCGCGGTCGGCGTAGCCGCTGCGCTGCGCGGCCCGCTCGGCCTCGGGGTCGATGTCGCGGCTCGCCTCGTCGATGGCGTCGTCCGTCTGGTCGTCCTGCTCCTCGGCGGCGCGGCCGGGCGTCCCATCCCACTCCGTCACGTGCACTCCCTGCGTCGACGTGTGCGTTGCGACGTGCGGTGCCCGCCGCGGCGGCGTTGGAAACGCCGGCGCGCGCTGGTCCACGCGTCATGCCGAGCCGCGTTCAGTCGCGCTCGGGACCGTCCGTGCCCGGCTGGCCGCCGCCGTCCGCAAGGCCGGCGTCCCACGTGTCGCCGCTTCCACGTCCGCCGTCGCCGCCACCGTCCGCGCTCTCACCGTCGCCCGCGTAGGTCTCGCCCTCCCCGCCCCCGCGGTCCGCGTGCTCGCCGTCGCCGCCCCCGCCGGCCTCCGGGGCGTCGTCCTGACGAGCGCCGCCGGATACGGGCCGCTCGGTCGACCCGTCTCCGGCGGCGCCGCCGTTCCCGTGGGCGCGGTAGAGGGCCGCCGCGTCCCGCACGGCGGCCCCCGTCGCGTCGGCTGGCCCCGGAGCCAACGTCAGTCGTCGTCCCCGTCGTCGTCGCCCTGCTGAGCGTCGCCGTGGTGGCCGTCGTCGTCGTCGCAGTTGGCGTCGTCGTCGTCGTAGTCGTCACCCTGCTGGTCCTCCGCGTGGATGCGGACGAGGGTGAGCACGGCGGTGCCGTCGGCGCTGCCGGTCAGCGCGAGCTTCAGCTCGACCTGCTGGCCGACCGCCAGCCCGGTCAGGTCGACGCCGGTCGCCTGCACCTTCAGGTTCGAGCCGTCGGCGAGCGTCACCAGCAGGATCGGCGGCACCTCGGCCCCCGGCAGCGCCGCGATCGTCGCGTGCAGCTCGATGCCCTCGGAGCGGTCCGGCGTCATCCCGCCGTTGCCGCCGTCGTCGTTCGAGGAGGTGCGGCGGACCTGCAGGCGGGTCGCGACCCGCTCGCCGGCCACGCGTGCCCAGCGGACGCGCACCCTGGTCCCCTTGCGCAGGTCGACGCCCGGCGCGCTGAACGTCGCGCGGCCCTGGTGCGTCTTCAGGGTGAGCCCGTCACCGGCGGACGTGACGACGACGCCGTCGACGGAGCGGGCCTGGCCGGCCGCGGCCGGCGAGGCCGCGACGCCGAGGACGGCGAGTGCCGCTGGGATCAGGATGCGAAAGCGCATGGAGCCTCCGGTGGTGGCTGCGCGGCGCGCGGTGCGAGCCGTCGGTACCTAAGACCGGATCGCGACGGATTGCTTGCGCACGTTCTCCCAGCGTCGCCGAGATCGTCGCGGCGCCGGCCGACGCGCGGCTACCGTCGCGGCGTCAGCAGCTGGTCGACCGTCACGGTCGCACCCATCGCCGCCGGGGTCTCGCGGACGGCGGCGGGACGCGGCGGTGCGGCCGGTTCGGTGCGCGACACGGAGCGTCCCTCCGTCCAGCGCCAGCACGCGGCCGCGGCCACCGACGCGCTGGCGAGGCCGTACAGCGCGAGCGCCCACGCCTCGCCGTCGGAGCCCGTGGCGACCCCGTGCACGAAGGCGAGCGCCCACACGGCGTAGCCGAGGTAGTGGATCCGGCGCCAGAGCGCGTACCCCATGCGGCGCGACCGACGCAGGCGGAAGGTCAGCGGCAGGAGCACGGTCAACCACAGCGTCACGACGCCCGCGAGCACGCCGAGCGACACGCCGATGCCGACCAGCGAGCCGACGCCGACGTGCGCGTGCGGGTTCGCGAGCAGCGTGCCGACGTGGACGGCGACCAGGAGCAGCACGAGCGTCGAGAGGGCGCGGTGGAGGTCGGCCTGCGGCGCGGCGGGGCGGAGCGCGCGGCTGGAGAGCAGGATGCCCCAGACGACGACGATCGTCGAGACCGCGAAGGCGACGAGCCCCGAGGCGCGCGCGAGCTCCCAGAGGATCACCGCAGCACCTCGCGCCAGGAGGGCGTGGCGTCGACGCGCCCGTCGGGATGCGTCACGCGGATCGGCTCGGCGCGGCCGGACGCGAGCGCCGGGCGGATCGCGAGTGCGGTCGCGAGCACGTCGGCCCGGACGGGATCGTCCGCCACCACCGTCACGCGGGCGGCGGCGGCGGGACGGCCGGTGTCGGGGTCGATCAGGTGGTGGGCTCGGGTGCCGTCCCCGTTCGTCCACGCCCGGCGGCCCGGGCCGGACGTCGCGACGCCCCAGCCCTCCGGCACGTCGACGGTGCACTCCTCGAGCCCGGCCTCCGGCTCGCCGGGGACCACGACCGCGTGGTCGCCGACGACGGCCGCGAGATCGCCGCCGGCGTCGACCAGCAGCGGCCGCTCGGGATACAGCGCGGCGAGGCGCCGCCCGAGGCGGACGGCGGCGAAGGACTTGCCGATGCCGCCGAGGTCGAGCGCGGTGCCCGCCGGGATGCGCACGGCGCCGGCCGCGCGGTCGACCTCGACGCGCCCGCCGGGCGGTAGCGGCTGCGGCTCGGCGGCGGCGACACCGGCGGGGTGGGTCTGCAGGTCGTGGGCATAGCCCCACGCCGCGAGCGGCCCGCCGACCAGCAGGGTGAAGGCGCCGTGCGTCTCCGCGCCGAGCGGCGCGGCGGCCTCGATGGCGCCGAGCGTCACCGGATCGACACGGATCCAGCGGCCGGCGCCGGCGGTCACACGCGCGACGTCGCTCGCGGGCTGGAAGCGCGACATGAGCGCCTCGTCGGCCGCCACCAGGCGCTGCGCGAGCGCCGCGTCGTCACCGCTGAGCTGCCCGCCGTGGTGCACGTGCCAGGTCGTGCCCATGGCGCGGAACCGCCACGCGAGCACGGCGAGCTCCGCGGCGCTCACGACTCGCGGCTCCGGGGGATCTGGGGCACGGCCTGCGGCGCCTGCGAGTCCTGCTGCGTCGAGGGCAGCACCGGTTGCGCGCCGCTGCCGCTCTGCGGCTGGGCGGGCGACAGCGCCGGGTCGTCGTCGGAGCCGGCGCCCGCGGTCGCGTCGCCCGTCTGCTGCAGCGCCTGCGCGCGCCATGCCGCGGCCTGCGCGCGCGCCTCGTCGGCGCTGTTCTGCGCGTGGATCGCGACCGCGAGCGAGCCGGTGCAGAGCGCCGCGGCCGCGCCGGCGAGCACGTGGGTGGCGTTGGGCATGCCGCAAGCCTCGCGGCCGAAGGTGAAGCGCCCGTTGCGCGCGCGTAAGAGCCGCTCTCAGGTTGGAGGCCGGCACACGCGAGCGCCGTCCCCGCCCACAGCTCAGGCGGAGGGCACGACGGGCCTGCCCGCCCGCCGCCACTCCGGCAAGCCGACGTCGAGCCGCCGGGCGACGCGCCCGCGGGCGAGCAGGAGACGGACGGCGTCGTCCGCGTAGACGCAGAACGGCCCGCGGCAGTACGCGACGATCTCGGCGTCCGGCGGGAGTCCGTCGACCAGGCCGGGCAGCTCGTCGACCGGCGCCGACACGGCGTCGGGGAGGTGGCCCGCGTCGTACTCGGGGCGCGGCCGGACGTCGAGCACGACCACGCCGCCGGAGGCCATGCGCGCGGCCAGCTCGTCGATGGTGACGGCCTCCACCGCCGCACGGTCGCCGGCGTACGCGTGCACCAGCACCTCGACGTCCGCGAGGTGCTCCGCCGCGAGGTCGCGCACGGCGGCCCAGAGGTCGACCACCGCGTCGCTCGCCGGACGGTAGTACACGCGGTTGCCCTCCCGGCGGCTGCGGACGAGCCCCGCCTGGGCCAGCGCGTGGAGGTGCTGCGAGGTGTTCGCGGTGCTCTGGCCGATCTCGGCTGCGATCTCGTCGACGGAGCGCTCGCCCTGCGCGAGCACGTCGACGATCTCGGCGCGGCGGCCGTTGCCCAGAGCTTTGGCGACGGACGCCAGGGCATCGAACAGCTCGTCCTTCGCGGGGCGGAGAGCCATCGAGCTAAAGATATCGCTTGAATTCTTTCCCGGCCGGGCGGATAGTGACGGAACGTCGCGCCGACGACGGCAGGCGGCCACAGCCAATGAGCTCGCTTCCCTATGTGCGCGCTTCTCGGCCGGGCGAAAGGGTGGCACGTGCTGCTCGGACGAGATGACGAGCTCGTCCGCCTGGCGCGCCACCTCGCCGGCATCCGTTCCCGCGCGGGCACGGCGCTGGCGCTCGTGGGGGAGCCCGGCATCGGCAAGACCGCCCTCCTGCAGTGGGCCGCCGCGGACGCAGCCGGGATGCGGGTGCTGCGGGCGACCGGCGTCGAGTCCGAGGTCGAGCTCGCGTTCTCCGGTCTCGCGGAGCTGTGCATGCCGATCCTCGAGCACCTCGACGAGATCCCGCCGCCCCAGCGGACCGCGCTCAGCGGTGCGTTCGCGCTCGAGGCGGGCACGCCCGGCGATCGCTTCGCGCTCGCGATGGGCGCCGTGTCGCTGCGTGCAGGCTGCGTCGAGGGCGCAGCCGGTCCTGCTGCTGGTGGACGACGCGCAGTGGCTCGACCGGGCGTCTGCCGACGCGCTGCGCTTCGTGATGCGCCGCGTGCACGACCAGCCCGTCGGGACGATCGTCGCCAGCCGCCGCGACGAGTTCGACGTCGCCGGCATCGAGACGCTGGAGGTGCGCGGTCTTCCCGACGATGCCGCGCTCGAGCTGCTCGCGCGCTCCGACGTCGAGGGCTCGGCGGCGCGCGAGCTCGTCGCCCTGAGCGCCGGCAACCCGCTCGCGCTGACGGAGCTCACGCGCACGCTGACGGCCGATGACGTCGACGACCGCTTCCTCGGCGAGCCCCTGCGTGTCGGCCCGACGATCGAGCGTGCGTTCGCCCGGCAGATCGACCGGCTCTCGGCCGACGCGCGCGAGACCCTGCTGATCGCGAGCGCCGGAGCGGCGCACCCGCTGTCCGCGGTCCTGCCCGAGCTGTCCGCGAGCGGGCTCGCCGAGGCCGAGGACGCCGGGCTCGTGCGCATCGTCGACGACCGCATCGTCTTCCGCCACCCCCTGGTGCGCTCCGCCGTGTACCACTCGGCGATCCCATCCGCGCAGCGCGACGCGCACCGCCGGCTCGCGCGCGTGCTGGGCGATGCCGACGGCCGCGCGTGGCACCTCGCGGCCGCGGCCGTCGGCATGGACGAGACGGCCGCCGGGGCGCTGGAGCGCGTCGGGCGCGAGGCCGCGCAGCGCAGCGGCCACGCGCCGGCCGCAGCCGCCTACCGCCGCGCGGCGTCCCTGACCAGCGATCCCGAGCTGCGCGCGCGACGGCTGCTGCTCGCGGCGACGTCGGCCGTCGAGGCGGGCCTCGCGCCGCTCGCCCGCGCTGCCATCGCGCAGGCCGAGGAGCTCGCGCCCAGCCCGACGGTGCACGCCGAGCTGGAGTTCCTGCGCGGCCTGCTGCTGATCCACGCGGGCAGCGACGCGCGCACCGCGCTCGCCGACGCCGGGCGCTCCCTCGCCGCGCACGACCCGGTGCGCGCCGCGCTGATGCTGGCGTGGGCGAGCGAGGCGGCCATCTACCAGCGCCGCTGGGAGGCCGCGGTGTCGCTGGCGGCGGAGGCGACCCAGGTCGCGGGGGCCATCAGCGCGACGGTCGCGTTCTGGGCGAGCTGGATGCGCGGCGTGGCGCTGACGGCGCTGGCGCGCATCGACGAGGGCCGCGACGCCCTGCGTGACGCGGCGTCTGGTGTTCGAGACGCGCCTGCCGGGGGACGACGCCCGCCTGCTCGCGAACTACGGCGTCGCGCTGATGTACCTCGACGACTTCCGCGGCGGGGTGGCGGCGGTGGAGCGCGCGGCCGCGTCGTGCCGCCAGTACGGCGCCGTGCCGACGCTGCTCTTCGCCGGCTCGTTCGAGGTCGTCGCGCGGCTCGTGCTCGGCGACTGGCAGCGCGCCGTCGCCGAGGCCGGCGAGCTCCACGGTCTCGCCGTCGCCTCCGAGAACCGATCGGAGCTCGAGGACTTCCGGTGGGTGCAGGCGTACGTCGCCGCGGCGCAGGGCGACCGCGGCCGGCTCGCGGAGGTCGCCGCGGGCACGACGGACGAGCGCATCGCGCGCTGCCTCGGGCTGCTGGAGCTCGGAGACGAGGCGCCGGAAGCCGCGATCGCGATCCTGCGGCCGCTGGTGGTCGACGGCGCGTTCGCGGGCTACGCCGACCCCGACCTCGCGCCGTTCGACCTCGCCGAGGCCTACCTCCGCTGCGGGCGGGAGGCGGAGGCGGTCGCGCTGCTCGGCGCGTTCGAGCCGTTCGCGGAGCGTGCGTGGGCCGCGGCGGCCCTCGCCCGCTGCCGCGCGATGCAGTCCGGCGCCGACTGGGAGGCGCTGTGCGAGGAGAGCCGCAGCGGGTTCGCCGCCATCGGCTTCGCGTTCGAGGAGGCACGGAGCGAGCTGTGCTTCGGTGAGCTCCTGCGCCGCGACCGCCGTCGGGGCGCGGCGCGCGAGCCGCTGGCCCGGGCGCTCGCGACGTTCGAGCGGCTCGGCGCGACCCCGTGGGCGGCCCGTGCGCGCGCCGGCCTCCGTGCGACTGGCATGGATGCCGGCGCCGGGGCAGCGACGGCGTCGGGCGGACTGACGGAGCGCGAGCGCCAGGTGGCCGAGTCGGCGGCGAGCGGCCGTACGAACAAGGAGATCGGCGCCCAGCTCTTCCTCAGCCCGCGGACCGTCGAGCTGCACCTGTCGTCGGCGTTCCGCAAGCTCGGCGTGCGCCGCCGCGCCGAGCTCGCCGCCCATCTCGAGCCGCGCGACGTCGAGCACGACGACGGCGTGGCCGCGCACGTGGTTCTCCCTATTTCGCCGCGCATCGCCGCCCCGTAGCGTCGGCGGCGTGCCACGACCTGGGAATGGGCCGCGCCCGCGGCACGGGCTCGGCCTGCCACCGATCACGGTCGGTGACTACCTCGCAGCGCTCGCCGCGCGGGGCCTCGACGCGTCGGCGGCAGGCCTGCCGGGCGAGCGGGTCGCGTACACGGAGCTCGCCCTCGACGTCGAGCGCGTCGCCTGCGGCCTGCTCGACCTGGGCGTCGCGAGGGGAGACGCCATCGCGATCTGGGCACCGCCGTCGCCGCGCTGGCGCCTGGTGCAGCTGGCGTCGGCGCGCATCGGCGCCGTGCTGGTGACCATCGACGGCGACTGGGACCCGGACGGGCTCGCGCAGGTGCTCGCGGCCGAGCGCCCCCGGCTCGTGGTGACGTCGGGCGCCGGCCGCATCGCCGCGCTGCGGGCGCTGAACGGCGGCGCCGGGCCGGCCGCGCGGCTGGTGGTGCTGGACGGACCGCCGTCCGAGAGCGGGGACGTGGCGTGGGGCGAGCTCGTCGTCGCCGGGACCACGGTCGAGCTCGGCCGGCTGCGCGCCGCGCGGCGCCGCCCTCGACCCGGACGACTGCGTGGCGATCGAGTACGTCGCTGGCACCGCGACGCCACGCTCGCTGACCCACCGCGACTACCTGGGGCTCGGCGCGCCTACGGCACGCGAGGAACACGTCGTTCTCCCTATATCGCCGTCCGCCGAAGGCGCCTAGCGACGCGCCCTCCCGCTGACGCCGCGCACGCCGGCGTTCGCCTCCCGACGGCGGGCGCCGGCCCCGCGCGCGGCCCTCAGCGCGCCGCGGTCGCGAGGCGGTTGCGCGTCTCCTCGACGTCCATGCCGTGCAGGCGCAGGAGGTTCTCGCCGAGGATCTTGCGCTTCGCCTGGTCGGTGAGCTGCACCGTGCGGTGTGGGCGTTGCAACGAGCCGTCTCCCAGCCGGCGATCGACGCGTCCGGCCGTCCTCCGGGCTCGTCGGCGACGCGATCAGCGGCTTCTCCACGTAGGCGCACTACGCTCCCGCGGCATGCGGGCCGGCGCGATCCTCCTCGTGGGCGGGCGCTCGACGCGGATGGGACGCGCCAAGGCGACGCTCGACTGGCACGGCGAGCCGCTCGCCGCCCGCGTCGCTCGGGTGCTCGCGCGGGCCGTCGGGGACGGGCCCGTCGTCGCCGTGGCCGCGCCCGGACAGGAGCTGCCGCCGCTGCCCGCGGGCGTCATGCTCGCGTTCGACCCGTCCGAGGGCGCCGGGCCGCTGCAGGGTCTGGCCGTCGGGCTCGCCGCGCTGCGCGAGCAGGCGGACGTCGCGTTCGCGTCATCGGTCGACGCCCCGCTCCTGCACGCCCGCTTCGTCCGCGCGGTGCTGGGCGCCCTGCGCGATGGCGACGACGCCGCGGTGCCGGTGGCGCACGGCCATCGCCAGCCGCTGGCGGCGGCGTACCGTACGCGGCTCGCGGCGGTCGCGGACGAGCTCCTCGCCGGCGGGGAGCGCGGGCTCGGCGCCCTGCTGGCCCGCGGGCGCACGCGCTTCCTCGACGACGCCGAGCTGCTCGTGCTCGACGACCTGGCGACGGTCGACCCCGGGCTGGAGGCGCTGCGCAACGTCAACACGCCGGAGGAGTACGAGGCCGCGCTGCGGCATGCCGCGCCCGAGGTCGTGGTGGAGGTGCGCGGGTCGCTGCGCGAGCGAGCGACGGCGGCGCGCCTGGTGGTGCCCGCGCTGCGCCTCGCGGACGCCGTGGCCGCCGCCGGGCTCGGGCTCGACAGCCGCATCGCGGTGGAGCTCGACGGCGAGCCGGTGGCGCAGGATCCGCTGCTCCCGCTCGGGTCGGGCGATCACGTCACGCTGGCAACAGCCGCCGGGGACGCCTGACCGGGACGTCGGCGAGGTGGCCCGACGCCGCCGAACACGTCGTTTCACCTATATCGGCCGACCCGGTGCGCGCTTGGGGTCGCGACGGCTCCGGGGTTGCCGTTCAAGCATTCAAGCGATGCCTTGAACACACTCGCCCCGCGGCGGCGAGTGCTAGCGTCGTGCGTGCGCCGAACGTCACGGAGCGGTCGTCCCGAGGCCGCTGGCGGCGCGCGGAGAGGCCCATGAGACGCACGATCGACCAGCTCCTCGCAGAGGCCCGCGCCAGCCTGGCACGCGTCGGTCCCGAGGAGGCGTACGCGGCACAGCTCGCCGGCGCGCTGCTGGTCGACATCCGCGGCGACGACCAGATCCGCGAGGGCGGCGAGATCCCCGGTGCGATCCGCATCGAGCGGAACGCGCTCGAGTGGCGCGCCGATCCGGCCTGTGCCTACCGCGACCCGCGCCTCGCCGACCTCGACGCGCACGTCATCCTCGTCTGCCAGCACGGCTACCAGTCGAGCCTGGCCGCCGCCAACCTGCAGCTGCTGGGGTTCGCGCGCGCGACCGACCTCGACGGCGGGTTCGAGGCGTGGGTGGCGGCGGGCCTGCCGGTCACGGGCCCGGCGTCCGCGAACGGCGCCGCGCAGAACCCGTAGCGGCGGGAAGGTCACCCGGTCGTCCACCACGACCGCTCAGGCCATCCGCCGCGCCTGCCCTTCCGGCAGGCGCGACCGCTAGCCCACGGGCACGAGGAGCCTGACCCGCGTGCCGCCGCCGCAGGGCTCGATCCAGATGCGCCCGCCGTGCGCCTCGACGATCGCGCGGCAGATCGGCAGGCCGAGGCCGGAACCGTCGCCCGACGGCCGGCTCGCGCCGCGGCCACCGCGCCAGAAGCGCTCGAAGGCGGCCAGCCCGGCGTCCTCGACGACGTCGAGGAGCTCGAGGCCCTGCCGGGCGGCCTGCGGCGGAAGGCCTCGACGGTCTCGTCGACGAGCTCGTCGACGCCCACGGCGCGCATGTCCCAGACCGTGTCGCCGGCGTCGATGCGGGCGAGCTCGAAGAGATCGTCCACCCGCGTGCCGAGCGCCCGCAGGTGGTGGTCCATGCGCTCGAGGGCCTCGTCGACCGCGGCCGGCTCGATGACACCGTCTCTCGAGGCCGTCGACAAGCAAGCGCAGCGACGCGAGCGGCGTGCGCAGGTCGTGGGAGACGGCCGCGACCAGCGTGCGCCGCGCGTCGTCGGACCGCGCGCGCTCGTCACCGGCCGCACGGAGGGCGGCCGCCATCTCGTTGGCCGCCTCGGCCAGCGCGCGCAGCTCGGCCGCACCTTTCGGCGCGATGCGATGGTCGAGATCGCCGCTCTCGATGCGCTACGTCCAGGTCGCCGGCGCCGGCACGATCGAGGGCTACCGCATCGGGCGGGACGGCTCGCCGCGGCTGGTCGAGACCGTGGGCGGCCTGCCGGCGTTCGACGGCACGAACGGCATGGAGGGCATCGCCGCCACGTGAGGCGATCGCGAACGGCGGGCGGCCCGAGACGGCCGCCCGCCGGCTCGCGTCACCGCTCGGCGCTCGCGGCTAGCAGGGCGCCGTTTCCGGGCGGCTGCGTCGCCGGGCGGTGCTTGCGGCCGCGTCCAGGTGGCCGGCGAGGTGGTCGACGAGATCCGTCGCGTCGTCCTCGGCGCCGTGGATGAAGCTGGACTTGCGGCGGCGGAGGAAGTTGAGGCCGATCCGGTAGAGCCCGGGCGCGTCTCGGACGACGCCGCCGTCGTGGCGGATCTCGCCCTTGCGGTCGAGCACGGGCAGCTCGAGCCACGAGTAGTCCGCGCGGAAGCCGGTCGCCCAGACGACGCTCTCGTAGCCGTCGGCGACGAGGTCGATCGCCAGCCGGGGCGATTCGGGCACGCGGGTCGGCGGCGGAGTCGCGCCGTCGAGGTCGCCGAGCCCGGCCTCCGCCGCCCATGCGTCGATGGTGCCGAGCAGGCGGTTGAGCTTGAGGTCGGCGAGGTTGCAGACGTTGCGCAGCGAGCCGGAGAAGTAGGCCGTGCCATCGCGCACCGTGGCGAGCCGCCCCACGAGCTCGGCCCCGCGCGCGACGAGCGCATTGAGGTCGAGGTCGCTGCGGTCCGGCGTCCCGACGAGCTGCGGCGAGGGGACGTTGCGGGCGCGCACGAGGTCGTCGACCTGATCGACGCGCTCGTCGAGCCGGCCGATGCGGTCGAGCCACCACATGATGTCCCGCGACCGGTAGGTGCGGGGCAGGCGGACGTGCTCGCCGACGGCGACCGTGACCTCGCGGCCCGAGCGCAGCAGCTCGTCGGCGATCTGGACGCCCGTCGCCGAGGCGCCGACCACCAGCACCCGCCCCGGCCGCAGCTGATCCGGACGCTTGTAGCCGCCCATCGTGACCTGCTCGAGCGCTGCGGGCAGGTCGGCCGCGAGGGCCGGGACGCGGGGCGCGTTGTAGGCGCCCGTCGCCAGGACGACGACGGGCGCCCGCCACGTTCCGTCGGTGGTCGACACCACGTACCCCGACCCGTCGGCCGCGAGCGACGTCATCGCGGTCCAGGGGCGGACCGGCGCGTCGACGTGGCCGGCGTAGCGCTCGAGGAAGCGCACGAGCTCCGGGACGGCCATGAAGCCGTCCGGGTCGTCGCCGTCGTAGGCCAGGCCCGGCAGGCGCGTCTGCCAGTTCGGCGTCAGCAGCCGCAGCGACTCCCAGCGCTCGGTCTTCCAGGTGTTGGCGACGTCGCCGCGCTCGAGCACGACGTGGTCCACCGCGCGCTCCGAGAGGACGCGGCTGACCGCGAGGCCGGCATGGCCGGCCCCGACCACTACGACGGGGATGTGGGTCAACGTGCCGGCGCGTTCAGTTGACGGTGACGGCGACGTTCGACGGGTTGGTGATGACGTCGAACACCGCGGAGCGCTTCTGGGACTGGGCCACGAGCGCCTCGATGTCGGCCTTCTCGGCGTCGGCGTCGATGTCGAAGTGCACGCGGATGTCGTTGAAGCCGTTGCGCACCTCGGGGTCGCCACCGAGGATGCCGAGGATGTTCATGTCGCCCTCGATCGTGGCCTTGACCGAGTTCAGCTGGATGTTGCGGTTCTGGGCGACGGCGGCGACGCCGGCCGTCAGGCAGGTGGCCAGGCCCACGAGGACGAACTCGACGGGCGTCGGCCCGTTGTCCTCGGACGCGAAGACCTCCGGGTGGTCGGCCGTGTAGCTGGAAGGTCGACTTGTGGCTGTGGTTCGCGCCCAGGCCCGAGAACTCCTCGACGGTGGTCTCGGTGCGTGGTGCCGCGGACCCACTCGGTCGTGGCGCGCCACGTGAAGTCGGCCGCCTCGGGGGCGTCCACCAGCGCGGTGCGCGCGTCCAGCAGGGCCTGGACGTTGACGCCGTTGTCGGCCGCGGAGTCGGTGGTGCTCATGTGGTCTCCTTCGCTCGGCGCCGGCGGCCTGTCCGCGCGGCATGCTGGGAGCAGTACGGCTCAGCAAACTACACCGGTTCTGTCGACTTGGCTACAGGTACCGGTCACGTGTACGGCGCGGATGCTCGCGCGGGCCGCGCTGGTCGCCTGAATCCCGCACAATCCGGCGATGGGGAGAGCGATCGCGGCGCACCGGGCGGCCGTGCGCGCCGACCGCGCTTCGGTGGAGCTGTACTCGCCCTCCAGCCGGGTGTACCTCTTCCACCTGGTCCCGGTCGCCGCCGCGGTGCGCGACCTCGGCCGGAAGCACCGACTCGTGCAGCGTTACTGCTGAGCCTCCACGACCTCGAGCTCGACCTCGAGCGCCTCGATGATCTTGGTCGTCGCGGCCACGACGCGGGCGGTGCCGACGATGGGGGCGATCGCGGCGAGGACGCCCGTGATCTGATCCGGATCCATGCCCACGGCATCGGCCGCCTCGAGGTTCATCAGGTACGAGACCGCCGGCGCGTCGACCGCGACGAGGGCCGCGATGCGCACCAGCATCAGCGACTTGGCGTCGAGGGTCGACGCCTTGATCGAGTCCGCCGTCATCGCCGCCAGCAGGTCGAGGACGGGCGTCTCGCTGGACGAATCGGCCATCGCCGGTTCCCTTCGTCGAGGGCCCGGTTCCAGACAGGAGCCGCGGCCCGTTGCCGTGTGCACGGAGCATGGGCCATGCCGCCGGGGCGCCCCTCATGCCGACGGGGTGAAACGGCTCGCGAAAGCCCCGTGGCTACGAGCGACGGTTCAGGGCGGCCTCGATCCGCTCCAGGCGGGCCGCGAGATCACGCGAGCTGCTCCGCGATCGCGGCGTCGTGCGAGGTCGCATCGTCGATCCGATGCGCCCGCGCCACGAAGACGCTCGTGATCGCTGCGGTGATGACCGTCACCAGCCCGATCCCGACCATCATCACCAGCACGGCCACGAGCCGTCCGGCAACCGTCTGGGGGACGTGATCGCCGTACCCGACCGTCGTGACCGTCTGCGCCGCCCACCAGAGCCCCGCGCCCAGCGACGAGTAGTTGGCGCGGTCGATGACCGTCATCATCAGCCCGGCGACGACGGTCACCGCCAACGTCACGATGCAGATCACGACGGTGGCGCTGCGAGGCGAGGACACGCGTGCCACCGAACGGCCGAGCCAGCGTTCCAGTCTCGACTCCTCGGTCATCATCGTCAATCAGCTCCTGAGGCGCGAACGGACTTGCCGATCGTCTGCGCCCGCGCGGCGCGCCGCCTCACCCGGCAGGCATGAACCGGCCGGGGCGCTCGCCAGCGACGTCGGATATCGTCGCGGTCGTGCCCCCCGAGACCCGCCTGCGGCGGCCCTGGGCGCGGTCCGATCGGGCGGTACCGCGCCTCGTCGTGCGCCCGCTGGCCGACTTCCTGCACACCGAGATCGCGGGCGGCGTCGTGCTGCTCGCGGCGACGGTCGCGGCGCTGATCTGGGCGAACGTCTCGTTCGACTCCTACGAGGACGTCTGGAGCGCCGAGCTGGCCCTCTCGATCGGCGACTGGTCGCACTTCGAGACGGTGCGCGCACGTGGTCAACGACGGGCTCATGGCCCTGTTCTTCCTGGTCATCGGCCTGGAGGTCAAGCGCGAGCTCGTGACCGGGGAGTTCGCCGAGCGGCGCGCCGCGATCCTGCCCCTGGTCGCCGCGGTCGGCGGCATGGTCGTGCCGGCGCTGCTGTTCGTCCTGGTCGTCGGCGGCGGCGCCGACGCGGACGGCTGGGGCATCCCGATGGCGACGGACATCGCGTTCGCGCTCGGCGTCGTCGCGATGCTCGGTCGCCGGGTGCCGCAGTCGCTGGTGATCTTCCTGCTGGGCGTGGCGGTCATCGACGACATCGGCGCGATCACCGTCATCGCCGTCTTCTACACCGATCACGTCGAGCTGGCCTGGCTCGCCGGGTCGTTGGCCGGGCTGGCGCTGATGTACCTCCTCGCCCGCCAGCACGTCCGCCACCTCGGCCCGTACCTCGTGCTCGGCCTCGCGGTCTGGTTCGCCATGCTGGAGAGCGGCGTCCACGCGACCATCGCGGGCGTGCTCGTCGGCCTGCTGACCCCCGCGCGCCCGTTCCAGCCGCTGCCGGCCGCGGGCGGCCGAGGTCGCGCGCCTCGTGGCGGAGCTGCCGACCGACGACGCCCACCCCGATGCGGCCGCGGGGACGTGGCAGCGCGTCGTCGACGTGTCCCGCGAGTCCATCTCCCCGGCGCTGCGGCTGGAGCACGCGCTGCACCCGTGGACGAGCTACGTGGTCCTGCCGCTCTTCGCCCTCGCCAACGCCGGCATCGTCCTCGACTCGACCACGATCGACGCGGCGACCTCGGAGCCGATCGCCCTGGCGATCATCGTCGGCCTCGTGGTCGGCAAGACGGTCGGGCTCGCGGGCGGCGCGCTGCTCGCGATCCGCCTGGGTCTCGCGCGGATGCCCGAGGCGGCGACGCCGCTCCACCTCGTCGGCCTCGCAGCCATCGCGGGCATCGGCTTCACGGTGGCGCTCTTCATCGGCGACCTGGCCTACGCGGAGCCGGTGCTCCTCTCCAGCGCGAAGATCGGCATCCTCGTCGGATCGGTGCTGGCGGCGGTGCTCGGGGCGGGCCTGCTGATCCTCGCGGGCCGCCGCTCGCGGTCGGGCGACACCGGCCCGTCGTAGCGCGCGTCCGGCACGCGCCGGTCAGCGGCTCCCGCAGCCTCGGGAAACCCGCACTCCGCCTCAGGGCCGCCGCCGATTGCCCGACCGTGCTCCGCGGCCCGACACTCGTTGCGCACCCCGATGGAGGCCACCACCATGAAGACGATTCTCCTCGCCACGGACGGGTCCCCCAGCGCGGCGCACGCGCTCGAGCTGGCCTGCGAGCTCTGCCGCGACTGCGACGCGCACCTCGAGGTGGTGACCGTGCGCACCCTGGCCCCCCATGGCGACCCGGATGCGCCGGCCGGCGACCAGATCGACGTCGAGCCCGTCGTGCGGCAGATCGCCGAGGACGCCGCCGCGACGGCGCGCCAGCTCGGCATCGAGGCGACCGCGCACACCGCCTACGGGCATCCCGCCGCGATGATCGCCGAGACCGCGCACGCGCTGGGCGCCGACCTCGTCGTGGTCGGTTCCCACGGCCGCAACCGCGCCGAGAGCATCGTCCTCGGCAGCGTCTCGCGCGCCCTGCTCTCCGAGAGCCGCGTGCCCGTGACCATCGTCCGCGGCGTCCGCGTCGAGCCCTCGCCGAGCGTCGCCGGCGCGGTCCACGCCTCGTAGGCACGCGTGCCCGGACTCAGGACGTCTGATCGACGCTCGCCGCGTGATCCGGCACGTAGCGGAAGAGCGAGCGCGGCGGCCGCTGGTAGCCCGTCGCAGGTGGACGCGGCCCGAGCTCGACGACCGGCTCCTCGACCTGCTCGCGCGGGATCGCCGACAGCATGTGCGCGATGCAGTTGAGCCGGGCGCGGCGCTTGTCGTCCGCCTCGACGACGTACCACGGTGCCTCCGGCAGGTCCGTGTGCACGAACATCTCGTCCTTCGCACGCGAGAAGTCGACCCAGCGCGCGCGTGACTCCAGGTCCATCGTCGACAGCTTCCAGCGCCGCATCGGGTCGTGGAGGCGCGAGCGGAAGCGCCGCTCCTGCTCCGCGTCGCTGACCGAGAACCAGTACTTCAGCAGCAGGATCCCGTCCTCCACGAGGAGCCGTTCGAAGATCGGGCACTGATGCAGGAACCTGCGGTACTCCGCCGGCGTGCAGAAGCCGAGGACGTGCTCGACGCCCGCGCGGTTGTACCAGCTGCGATCGAACAGCACGATCTCACCGGCTGCCGGCAGGTGCTCGACGTAGCGCTGGAAGTACCACTGCCCCCGTTCGCGCTCCGTCGGGCTCGGCAGCGCGACGATGCGGGCGACGCGCGGATTGAGGTACTCCGTGATGCGCTTGATCGCACCGCCCTTCCCGGCCGCGTCCCGTCCCTCGAAGAGCAGCACGATGCGGCTGCCCGAGACGCGCACCCACTCCTGCAGCCTGCACCAGCTCGGCCTGCAGCCGCAGCAGCTCCGCCTCGTAGGCGGCGCGCGGCATCCGGGTCGCGTGGTCGTGTGGCACGCGAGCCGGACGCTTGGCGTTGCGGCGGCCGTCAGCCATCGGCCGGTCCGATCAGCACGCGACGCACCGACCTGTGCGCGGCGTCAGCTCTCCTGCCCGACGCGGACGCGCGCGTCACTGGACGGATAGTAGATGGACTCGTGGCCGTCCTCCCAGCGCACGCGGAAGTGCGGGTGCGTCGGATCGCCCAGCACCTCGAGGATCTCGCCGGAGGTGCCCGGTGTCCCGACGGCGCGGCCTTCGATCTCGATGACGTCGCCCGGCTTGGGGTCGTGATCGGCGATGTGCATTGGTCGTACCTCCAGGACAGGATGGTCGTGATGACACGCGGCTCATCGACGCGGCGCAGGAGCGAGGGATTGCCCGTTCTCGACCCGCTGGCCGCTGAACGGACGCCAGGCGACCAGTCGCCACTCGGCCACGTGGCACATCGGACAGTCGGGCAGCAGCGGCCCGCGGGACACGATGCGATACCCGCAGTGGACGCAGCAGTGCTCGCCGGTGATCGCCGGGCGGATGCCGACGCCGTCCGCGGCGGGTGCGTTCGGCATCGTGCGATCGATGAGGGCCATCGGATCTCCTGACGGGTCGTCGGGCGACGTGTGCCGACGTGTGACGCTGCAGTCTCGAGCGCCCGCGCAGCGGTCTCATCGGTGCAATGGCGTACGCGTCGTGCGGACAACCCGCACCGTCGCGACTGCGGGAAACCCGCAGGCCGGATCCGGTGCGCGGACGTTGCGCCCTGCCCTGCCCTGCCCGAAGGTACGCGTGTGACCGCGCCCAACCCAGTGCGCATCGTCGTCGTCGACGACCACGCCGTCGTGCGCGGCGGCATCCGCCGCCTGCTGGACGAGGTCGACGACTTCGAGGTCGTGGGCGAGGCGGGCTCCGCCGACGCCGCACTCGAGCTCTGTCGGACGCAGCGCCCCGACGCGGTCGTCCTCGACCTGGGCCTCGGCGACCGCTCCGGTCTCGAGATCCTCCCGGAGGTCATCGAGCTCGGCCCGCGGGTCGTCGTGCTCTCGATGCAGCACCAGCCGGCCTACGCGCAGCTGGCCTTCGAGCGCGGCGCGAGCGCCTACGTGCTCAAGGACGCCGCCGACACCGAGCTGATCGAGGCCATCCACACCGCGATCGATGGCGGCAGCTACGTCCATCCGACCCTCGCGGCCAAGCTCGCGACCGGCGCAGGCGACGACGACCTGACGGGTCGCGAGCGGGAGATCCTGCGCGCGATCGCGCTCGGACACACCAACCAGGAGATCGCGGGCCAGCTCCACCTCAGCGTCCGCACCATCGAGGCGCACCGTCGCCACGTGGCCACGAAGCTGCGGCTGAACAGCCGCGCGGAGCTCGTCCGCTACGCACGCGAGCACGGCCTCCTCGACCTGGGCTAGCTGCGGCCGGTGATCGAGACACCGGCGGCAGGACGCTGATCGTCGGTGGCTCTCGGCCTGGCAATCGCCTTCGCGCTCGCCTTCGCGCTGACGAACGGGCTGCACGACGCGGCGAACTCGATCGCCACGCTGGTGGCGACGCGAGCGGCGCAGCCGGCGCAGGCGATCGTCCTGTCGGCCATCTTCAACATGCTCGGCATCCTGCTCGTCGGCGGCGCCGTGGCGAGCACGATCGCGGGCATCACGACGGTCGGCGCCGGACGATCGCCGTCGAGGTGATCGGCGCCGGCGTCCTCGCCGGCGGTCGTCTGGAACACGCTCACCTGGAAGGTCGGGCCTGCCGTCGAGCTCGGGGCACGCCCTGGTCGGCGGACTGGTCGGCTCGGCGCTCGCGGCGGCGGGGATCGACGCGGTCAACTGGGGCGGCCTCGACGGCTGGAGGCCGGTCGGCGTCTTCGGCGTGCTGATCGCCCTGGCCGTCTCGCCCGCCGTCGGCTTCGCCGGCGGCTTCGCGCTCGCGCGCGCTCGCGCCGCGACTGCTCGCGGCGCGCCACGCGCCGGGTCGCCTCGCCGCTCCGCGGCGGCCAGTGGCTGATGTCGGCGGCGCTCTCGTTCGCCCACGGTGCGAACGACGGACAGAAGGCGATCGGCGTGATCGTGGCGCTGCTGCTCGCCACGCGGACACCTGGACGCGTTCGCGGTGCCGCTGTGGACGAAGATCGCCGGCGGCGCCGCGCTCACCCTCGGGACGGCCATGGGAGGCTGGAGCATCGTCCGCACGATCGGGCGGCGCATCTTCCACCTGCGACCGCTCGACGGCTTCGTCAGCCAGACGACGTCGACGACGGTGATCCTCGCCAGCTCCTACCTGGGCGCCCCCGTCTCGACGACCCAGGTGGTCGCCTCCTCCGTCGTCGGGATCGGCGGCGGGCCGCCGACGCTGGCGCCACGTTCGCTGGACGGTGGTGCGCTCGATCGCCCTCGCCTGGCTCCTGACCCTGCCCGCCACCGTGGTGCTCGGCGCCGTCGCGCTCGCCGTCTGGAGGACCGATCGCATGAGACCGCTGCGCTGGTTCACGCCGCACCAGGCCCGACCTGCTCGCGATGCTGGAGACGCAGGCCGCCGTCACGCTGGAGGGCATCGAGGCGCTCGCTGGCCTGGGCGCGCGGCGAGGCCGCCGCCGCCGAGCGGCTGCTCGCGGCCGAGCACGGCGGCGGACGAGCGCAAGCGCGAGCTGCGCGCGGCGTTGACGGAGGCCTTCGCGACGCCGCTCGAGCCCGAGGACCTCTTCGAGCTCTCGCGCGGGCCTGGACGAGGTCGTCACCAGCGCCAAGAACGCGGTGCAGCGAGGCCGAGCTCATGCGCACCGGTCCGGACGCGGCCATGGCCGCGATGGCCGGCGAGCTCGCCGCTGGCACCGCGCCAGCTGCTCGCGGCCTTCACACGCCCTGGCGCACCACGATCACGCGGCCGCCACGCGTGCCGCCGACGCCGCCGTCGCGAGCGAGCGAGCGCTCCAGCGCGAGTACCGCTCCGCGATGTCGGCGCTGGTCGACGTCCCCGACCTCCGCGAGATCGCGTCGCGCCGCGAGCTCTACCGCCGGCTCGCCCGCACCGGCGACCACCTCGTCGACGTGGCCGAGCGCGTCTGGTACGCCGTGCTCAAGGTTCGCTGACGCGGCAGGCCGTGGCGGTCCACGCCGACGGCCAGCGCCGGAGCCGGGCGGCTCGGGCGCTGGCCGTGACGAGGCGCGCGTCGGGCTCAGGCCGTCGTGGCCGGCGGGACGAGCGCGCGCAGGTCGGCGCGGGGCAGCGTGTGCGCCTCGTCGCCCGCCTCGACGACGGTCTTGCGGCCGACGACGCGGGTGTGGGCGGCGAGCCACTGGGCGTCCGCCGCGGTTGCGGAGGTCGCCGTGTCGCCGCCGACGAGCTGGATGACGACGTCGTCGTCGCCCCCGCCGTCGAGGGTGTCGACGCCGGGGCCGCCGATCAGCACGTCGTCGCCGGCGCCGCCGAGCAGGGTGTCGTCGCCGTCGCCGCCGATCACGATGTCGTTGCCGACGCCGCCGTCGAGCGACAGCGCGATCGAGCCGGCCGCCACGCCGGAGGCGTCGATGACGTCGTCGCCGGCGAGGGCGTTCACCGTCAGCCGGTCGAGGGCGGCCTCCGCGCCGGTGACGTTGACCTGGGCGGCGAGCCCGAGCACGCTCACGCCGGACGCGTCGCCCGCGACGACCGCGACGTCGTCGCCGTTGGTGCCGTTGACGACCACGTTGTCGGCCGCCAGGTCACCGGCGGTCCCGCCGATCGCGCTGGCGAGGGCGGCGTTGACCGTCACCAGGTCGGTGCCGGACAGGTCGTTGACCGTGAGCAGATCGGTGCCGCCGAGGGCGTTGACGTCGATCGCCTCGACGTCGTTCGTGTCCATCACGATGGCGCCGACGTTGCGGGTGAAGCGCACGCGCCCGCCGTTGGCCGAGACCTGGAACTGCTCGCTGACGTTGCTGCCGTTGAACAGCAGCTTGTCGCTCCCGTCCTGGCCCTCGACGACGTCGCTGCCGTCGCCGGGATCCCACTGGAAGACGTCGTCGCCGGCGCCCAGGAAGCCGGTGTCGTTGCCCTGCTGGCCGTCGACGAGGTCGTTCCCGTCGCCGCCGAGCAGGCGGTCGGCGCCGTTGGAGCCGAGCAGCGTGTCGGCGCCCGTGCCGCCGTCGACGGTGACCTGGATCAGCGCGGCGAGGTTGCCGGTGGCGGCGAAGCGGTCGTCGCCGCCGTTGGCGTTCAGCACCAGGTTCTCGGAGGTGCCGATGTCGATGGAGAACGGCGCCGGGGTGACGCGGTCGAAGCGCACGCGCGTGCCGTTGGCCGTGGCCGTGAACTGCTCGGCGCCGTTGCCGCCGTTGACCTCGACGGTGTCGGTAGCGCCGCCGCCCTCGTTGAGGTCGGTGTCGTCGCCGGGGTTCCAGATCATGCGGTCGTTGCCGCCCTGGCCGAAGACCTGGTCGTCGGCGTCGCCGCCGGTCAGGGTGTCGTTCTCGGCGCCGCCGAACAGGAGGTCGAAGCCGCCCTTGCCGAGCAGGGTGTCGTTCCCGCCCTCGCCGAAGAGCTGGTCGTTGCCCGAGCCGCCGGTGAGGACGTCGTTGCCGGCGCCGCCGAAGAGGAACGCCCGCGGCAGGGCGCCGTTGGCCTCGTTGAGGCTGATGGTGTCCGCGCCGCCCAGGCCGTGCACCCGGATCGAGGCGGTGTTGGCGACCGTCGGGGTGCCGCCGACGACTGCGACCGCGCCGCCGTTCAGGAGCAACCGACCCGCGGCATCGCGGCTGACGACGATGTTGTTGTTGAGGGCGTCGCCGTTCACGCTGAGGACGCCGCCGCTGAACGATGCGGTGACGGCCGCGCTCGCAGGCGCGGCGGTCGCCAGCACCGAGGCGGCGCCGACGGCAACACCGAGAAGCAACCGGCGGGTCGCGCGGCGTTGAGCAGGGGTCTGACGTGCATGCATGGCAAGCTCGCTTCGAGGGTAGGGGCCACCGCGCGGGTGGCCGCGGGTTGGACGGACGGATGGGGGCGTTGGTTGGTGCGCCGCGTCGATCGGCTCGGGGCCGGACGCGGGTCGCACCGGCGGGCGTGTCAGCGGTACGACGCGCGCGCCGGTCCGGATTGGAGCAGCGCACGGTCTCGCGTCGCGGAACGGTCGTTTCGCGCCGTGGCGTCGCCGAGGCGGGCGTCGAGTGTCGTCAGCTGGGCGTCGGGCTGAACGTGCCGCCGGCGACGCTCGTGCCGGAGTGGTCGGGCGGCCCGCCGTCGTCCTCCACGGAGATATCGGTGGCCGCATAGGCGCCGGCTCCGGGCAGCGGCGCTTCGACGCGCACGGTGCCGCCCGACGGGCCGACCACTGCCACGGACTCCATGTGGTCCGCGCCCTGGCGCAGCACCCAGACCTCGTAGTGGTGCCCGGCCGGCGCGGCGGGCAGGTCGTGCAGCGAGAGCACGAGGCGCCCGTCGGGAGTGCCGGTGCCGTACAGGCGCGCCTCGCCGAGCGCCTCGCCGGACGGCGCCGCGACGGCTGCGGTCGCGTCGGGGGTGCCGAGACCGTCGCCGTCGCGCAGCGCGAGGTACGTCAGCGCGCTGGCCGCGGCGGCCGCGAGCACGGCCGCGAGCACCGGGACGGCCAGACGGCGCCGGCGCAGCGGCACGGGGGCGCGCTCCGGCCGCGACGGCTCGCTCGACACGCGTGCCAGGACGCGGTCGGCGAGGTCGGTCGGCGCCGGCTCCGGCGCGACGGCGGCGTCCAGCAGGTCGAGCGTCTCGCGCACGGCGGCGAGCTCCGCGGCGAGCGCGGGGTCCCGGGCCAGCGCGGCGTCGAGCAGCGCGTCCTCCTCGGGCGTGGCCGTGCCGAGCGCGCGCGCGAGCAGGAGGTCGCGGGGGTCGGAGGGCGCGCTCACGGTGCCCCCTCCGTCCCGATCGCCACCATGGCGGTGCTCGCGCGAAGCCGGTCGAGCGCCAGCCGCAGCCGCCCCTTGACGGTGCCGAGCGGCAGGTCGAGCCGCTGCGCGATCTCCCCGTGCGAGAGCCCGTCGAAGTACGCGAGGCGGAGCACCTGGAGCTGCGGCTCCGGCAGCTCCGCCATCGCCTCGACCACCGCCAGCTGCGCCTCCGAGCGCGCGACGAGCGAGGCCGGGTCGGGCGACTCGCCGCCGGGCTCGACGTGGGCCTGCGGCACCGCACCGGACCGTGCGCGCCGCCGGGCGAGGTCGACGATGCGGTTGCGCGCGATGGCCATGATCCAGGTGCCGACGCGGGCCCGCTCCGGATCGTAGCGACCGGCCTCGCGCCAGACGCGCTCGAACACGTCCTGGGCGCACTCCTCCGCCAGCTCACGATCGCGCAACGCCCGTAGGGCCGTCCCGTGCACCAGCGCGCCGTAGCGCTCCACCAGGTCGCGCAGCGCCGCCTCGTCGCCGCTCGCCACCCGCACCACGGCGACGGCGTCGCGCATGCTCGTGGCGTGGTCCGCGTCGGGGCGCCGCCCGCACGCGGGCTCGCTCTCGCTGGTCGCTGGGCGCCGCGCGCCGTGGAGGAGCATGCCCCCGGCCTTACGCACGGGCCCCACGCGCGGATCACTCGGTGATGCCGTGCGACTGCCTGGCGCGGCTGGCTGATCCACCTGCCGGGTGCCGGCGTATGAGCGGCTGACCCACGAGTCGGGAGGCTCCATGAAGTTGCTCGCGTTCGTCGCAGCGCTCGTCGCGGCGCTGTTCGTCACGGCCGGCACCGCCGCCGCCAAGGGGGCGCTGCGCGTGCTGCACGCATCGCCGAACGCGCCCGCCGTCGACGTCTACGTGGCAGGCACGAAGGCCGTCTCCGGCCTGCGACCGGGTGCGATCACGTCATACCTCGAGCTCGAGGCCGGCCGCTACGCCTGGGCGATCCGGCCGAAGGGCGCCCCTCGGACGTCCGCGCCCGTCGCCAGCGGCCGCCTGCGAGTGACGGACGGCACGGCCGCCACCGTCGCCGCGACGGGCTTCCTCGGCCAGCGCGGCGCCAGGGGCTTCCGCGTCCGCGTGCTCGCCGACGCCGCCGTCGCGCCGTTCGGTGCCGCGCGGGTCCGCGTCGCGCACCTCTCCCCGGACGCGCCGGCGGTCGAGATCCTCGCCGGAGGTAAGGTCGTCGTGCCCGCGCTCGCCTATCCGCGCACCTCGCCGTACCTCACGGTGCCGGCCGGGACCTACACCTTCGTGGTACGGGCCAAGGGCTCGAGGCGCGTCGTCGCAACGCTGCGGAACGTGCAGTTGCGCGCCGGCACGCTCACGACCGCGTGGGCGCTCGGCGCGGTCAGCGGCCCCGGGCTCGACTTCCGCGTCAAGGCCACGACGGACCGGCTGCCGCGCTCGTTTGCCCGCACCCAGGTGCGCGTCCTCCACGGCATCGGCGGCGCGCCGAACGTCGACGTCTACCTGAACGACACGAGGACGATCGCCGACCTCGCGTTCCGCGCGTCGTACCCCGGCCGCGGCTGGGCGAAGCTGCCGAGCGGCCACGTCGACGTCGACGTGCGGCCCGCCGGCGCTGCGGCCGACAGCGCCCCGATCCTCAGCGCCGACCTCGCGCTGCCCGCCGCGGGCAGCGTGACCGTGGTCGCCAGCGGCGGCCTCGCCAACACCGACAACCCGGCCGCGCTGCGGGTGTTCGCCGACGACGTGGCACCGCTCGACGCCGGCGAGGCGCGGGTCGCGGTCACGCACCTCGGCGCCGGCGTGCCGCCCGTGGACGTCGCGCCGCAGCCCGGCGCGGGCAGCGTCATCGCCGGGCTCGCCTTCGGGCAGCAGTCGCCGTCGCTCGCGGTGCCGGCGGGTGCCTACGCGTTCCAGGTCGCCGTACCGGCGCTCAGCGCCGTCCTTCCGGTCTCCGCGACCCTGGCCGCCGGCACGCTGACCAGCGTCTACGCCGTGGGCGACGCGGCGAACGGCATCGGCACCCCGACCGGCGTCAACTTCGTGCCGCTCGTGGGCGCGGTGACGCACTAGCGCTCCGTCGTGACGTCGCGCCGGCGCGTGAGGCCGATCTCTCGCCTGGGAGCGGCCATCGCGCCGGCGCGGCGCAGACAGGGACGGGACGGGCACGCGTCACCGCCATTCCGACCTAGGCCTCGACCATCGCCGGCGCGCGTCGCTAGCCGGCCACGCCTGAGACGAGTCGCCCGATGGCGTAGCCGACGCCGGCGCTGATCGACCCGATCACGGCGACCTGCAGCCCGGAGGCCAGGAGCGACATGTGGGCGACCCGGCCCTTGATGACCCCCAGCGCGAAGAGCGCCACGAGCGTGCACACGAGGCTCACGATCAGCGCCACGTCGAGGGGGAACAGGAGGTACGGCCAGAGCGGCACGATGGCCGCGCCGAGGTACGTGCAGCCGACGACGAGCGCGTCGCCCAGGGCGGCGCCGCCGACGTCCGGCGACAGACCCAGCTCCTTCTCGACCTTCGTGCGCAGGAAGACGTTGGGATCGGCGGCCAGCGCCACGGCGACCTGCTCGGCGTGCGGTCGTGGCAGGCCCTCGCGCTCCAGGATCAGCGCCAGCTCGGCGGTCTCCCGCTCGGGGTGGTCGACGATCTCCTGGCCCTCGCTGCGGATCTCGGCCTCGTAGAGACGCTCCTCGGCCTCGCTGGCGAGGTACGAGCCGGATCCCATCGCGATCGCCCCGGCCACGGCCTCCGCCAGCCCGGCGACGACGATCAGCGTGCGGCCAGGGTTCGCGGCCGCCATGCCCGTCACGACGCCGAGGGGCACCAGCAGGCCGTCCTGCGCGCCGAGCACGAACTCGCGAATGCGCGAGACCCGCGCGATGCGCGCCGCCTCGCCGAGCGCGTGCTCTCCGATGTGGACGCTGGCCGCGCGACGCGCGTCCTCCGTCACCGGGCTGTCGAGCGGCACGACCGGCTCCTTCCTCGCGGTGAACCTACGGTAGACCGGCGCATGGCCAGCGTGACGATCGACGACCGTTGCGCGCTACCGCGCCGAGACCGAGTGCCGGAGCCAGGCCTGGGCCGGCGTAGGTACGGCGCGGTCGCTGGCGCGCCATCCCGGAACGCCGTGCGACTCGCCGGCGAAGCGGAAGCCCGGCGTGCGGTGGAGCCGGCCGTCGCGCGAGATCACGAGGCCCTCGTACCCCTCGTCCCGCGGCAGCAGGTCCAGCCCGTCCACCCCGCGGACGAACGCGGCGGTGGCGAGCACGTCGGCCCAGGTCAGCGTCGGCCCGACGACCGTGACCGAGGCGACGTCGTCCCGCGGCAGGCCGGTCGCCGGGTCGATGATGTGCGCCCCGCGGTGGGCGGTGCCCGACGTCGCGACCGCGCCGCCGTGCACCGCGACCGCACCGACGAGGCGGCCGGGTGCGTGGGGGTCCTCGATCCCGATCCGCCACGCTCGCCCGTCGGGGGCGATGCGCGAGGCGACGACGTCGCCGCCGGCGTTCAGGTACACGTCGACGTCGGCCAGCGCGCGAAGCCGAGCAAAGGCCCGCTCGGCGGCCCAGCCCTTGACCAGGCCGGAGGGGTCGTAGCGATGTCCGCCGTCCGGCGTCGGCAGGCGCGCGTCGAACGCGCCGCCGGTGCGGCGGCGGGCCTGCTCGCAGAGCCCGATCACCTCGTGGACCAGCGGGCTCGCGTCGACGAGGGTGAGCTCGCCGCGGTCGAGCCGGCTGATCTCGCTGTCGGCGCGGTACGTGCTGAAGGTCGCGTCGAGCGCGCGGAGGTCGGCAAACGCGGCGGCCACCGCGACGTCGACCTCGGGCCGCACGGCGCCCGCGCCGCGTACGTGGATGCTGATCGGCAGCCCCATGATCTGGTCCACGAAGGCGCGCAGGAACGGTCGTTCCGAGAGCGGATCGTCGGTCACGAGGCCGCCTCCGAGGTCAGGCCCGCCTGGTCGAGCGCGGACTGCAGGGATTGCGCATAGGCGTTCGAGGTGTACGTCGCGCCGCTGACGCCGTCGATGCCGGCGCTCTGGGCAGCCACCGCCTGCTGGTCGAGGAGGGGCACGGCTGCTGCGTTGATCTCGACCGAGCGGCCATCGCCGTCCGGCGACGCGACGGCGTCCGCGCTCGTCACGGTGCCGTCCTGCACCGTGATCACGACCTGCACCGGGCCGTAGCGGGTGTCGACGCTCGCGCCCGTGAACGTGCCCGATAGCGCGCCGGACGTCGCTGCGCCGCCCGTGCTCGTGGTCGGCGCCTCCGCGGTCGTCGCGGCCGCCTCGGGCGTTGTCGTCGCGGCAGAGGACGTGCCGAGGACGCTCTGGTCGATCGCTGACTGCAGGGACTGCACATAGGCATTGGAGGTGTAGGTCGCGCCGCTGACGCCGTCGATGCCGGCGCTCTGCGCAGCCACGGCCTGCTGGTCGAGGAGCGGTACGGCCCGCGCGTTGATGTCGACCGAGCGCCCGTCGCCGTCGGGGGAGACGACCGCGTCGGCAGCCACGATGCGACCGTCCTGCACCGTGATCTCGACCTGCACCGGCCCGAAGCGGGTGTCGACGCTGTCGCCGGTCACGGTCGTCGACCCTGCAGCGCTGCTCGCCGTCCCCGTCGCCGCCGGGGCGGCCGACGCGCTGGTACCGACGGCCGCCGCGGGTGTCGCCACGGACGCCAGCGCGCCGCCGGAGTCGAGGCTCGTGTGGTACGAGAGCAGCAGCGCCACGGCGGCGGTGGTCGACGCTGCGACGATCACGTTCCGCCGCAGCAGCGAGCGGTTCCGCGGCGCACGCGGCCCGCTCACCACGCGAACCGCTCCGCGTGGATCTGGTCGGGATCGACGCCGGCCTCGCGGCAGGCCGCGATCGCCGCGTCCAACCAGCCGCCGGAGCCGCAGATGTAGACGTCGCGCTCCGCGACGTCCGGCACCAGCCGCAGGAGGGCGTCGCGATCGGACCAGGCCGCCGCACGTCGGTGAAGGAACGACGCCTCGCGGGCGCGCGGGCCGAGCAGGAAGTGGAGCACGACGCCGCGGGCCGCCGCGAGCTGCTCCAGCTCGTCGCGGAACAGGACGTCCTCGGGCTCGCGCGCGCGGTAGATCAGCGTCGCCGCGCCGTGCGGGTACTCGAGCTCCTCGAGCAGCGCGCGAAGGGGCGTGATCCCGATCCCGGAGGCCAGGAACAGGAGGCCGTGCCGCGTCCGCGCGTCCGCCGTGAGGGCTCCGTACGGGCCCTCGATCGCCACCCGCGTTCCTGGCTGCAGGCCGTGCACGAGGTCGCCGCTGCCGTCGCCGAGGTCCTTGACGGTGATGCGCAGGTGCGTCGGGGATGGCGCGGCAGAGAGCGAGAACGGATGGCCGCGGCTCCAGCCGTCCCCCTCGATGAAGCGGACGACCAGGAACTGCCCGGCACGCGCGCCGAGCCGCCGCAGCGAGCGCCCGCGGAGGTAGATCGAGACCTGGCCGGGCGCCTCCGGCACGACGGCCGCGACGTACAGGCGGTGACGGAGCGAGCGGGCCACCGGCAGGCCGACGCGCCAGATCAGCACCGCGGCGAGCGCGGCCGCGTAGAGCGTCCACCAGTACGCGCGCGCCACCGGCGTGCCGACGAAGTCGGTCCCGGTCCAGATCTGGTGGGGGAGCGCCAGGCCGACGCCGAGGTAGGCGTACAGGTGGATCAGGTGCCAGCTCTCGTAGCGCAGGCGTGCGCGAGCCGCGCGGATCGAGAGGCCGACGACCGCCACCAGCGCAACGGTGCCCGCCGCGGCGATGAGCATCCCCGGATAGGTCGTGACCATCGTCCAGAGCTCGGCCGGCACTCCGATCCCCTCGGTCGCCGCGTAGCCCGTCGTCGTCAGCGCCACGTGCGCGAGCATCAGGCTGAACGAGAGGAAGCCCACGAGCCGGTGGCGCCGCGCGAGGCGGTCCTGCCCGAAGGCACGCTCGACCCATGGGATGCGCGCCATCAGCAGCACCTGCAGCAGCAGCAGGTCCGACGCCACGAGCGCCGTCACCCGGCCCAGGCTCGACAGCCGCTCGGCGCCCGAGCCGCCGAGCACGTCCTGTGCCCCGCCGTGCGTCAGCCACAGGCAGACGACGATCAGCACGCTGCCCCAGGCCGCGACCGTCAGACAGGATCGCCACGCCTCGGCAGGGAACGGACGGTGTCCGCGCGGCGGCTGCAGGCGGCGCAGGTCGGAGGTGGCGTTCGGACGCGGAGCGGGAGCCCGTCGGGGCGCGAGGGTGTCGGTGGCGCTCATTGCTCCGCAGTCCACCAGCCGATCCTGCGTGGATCGTGAGAGGGCCGCTAGAGATTTCTAAGAAGCGGCTCCCATCCTCCTCCATGAGCGTCCTCTCACACTCGGTCGCCTACGCTCAGCGCCATGCGGGTGATGCTGGTCGAGGACGAGCCGCTCATCGCGTCGTTCATCGCGAAGGGCCTGGCCGCCGAGGGCCATGGCGTGGAGATCGTGGAGCGCGGCGACACCGCGCTCGATCGCTTCGCCGCCGAGGCGCCCGACCTGGTGCTGCTGGACGTGATGCTGCCCGGGCTGGACGGGTTCGACGTGCTCGCCGCCATCCGCGCGATCGAGCCGGGGGTGCCGGTGATCATGCTCACGGCCCGCGGTGAGGTCGAGGATCGCGTGCGCGGCCTCGACCTCGGGGCGACGGACTACGTCGTCAAGCCCTTCGCCTTCGCCGAGCTCGCCGCGCGTGTCCGCGCGCACCTGCGGACCACGGGCGCGTCACGCCCGCGTCGCGCCGACACCCTGGAGGCGGGCCGGGTACGCCTCGACCTGCTGCGGCGGGAGGCGACAGCCGGCGACGAGACGGTGACGCTGTCCGCACGCGAGTTCGCGCTCCTGGCCTACCTGATGCGTCACCCGGAGCAGGTGCTGAGCCGCCAGCAGATCCTCGGCGGGGTCTGGGGCTACTCGTTCGATCCGCGCTCGAACATCGTGGACGTGTACATCGGCTACCTCCGCTCGAAGCTGGACGAGCCGGCTGGCGGCTCGATCATCGAGACCGTGCGCGGCATGGGCTACCGGTTCACCGGCGCCGGCGCGTGACCATCCGCACCCGGCTGGCGCTGGTCTTCGCGGCGCTCGCCTCGCTGCTGCTGATCACCGTCGGCACGACCGTCTACGTGGTCGAGCGCCGCGACGTCGGCACACGGCTGCGCTCGGAAGCCCGCCAGGCGGCGAACGCGGCGCTGTCCGGCACCGCGGAGCCCGCGAGCGACGGCGATGGCGACGGCGACGAGGGCGAGGAGGAGCCACGGGGTCGAGCCGCTCGACCGCTACCTGGCCGACCGGGCTGCCGCTCCGGTGCTCCTGCTGGTCGTGGACGCCAAGGGCGCGGTGCACGCGAATCGGGATGACGCCCTCGGCCTCGCCAGGTCGGGCGGCGCGCGCACGATCGACGGCGACCGCTACGTCGTGGTGCGGGCGACGGACGGCCCGCGGACCGCCTACGCGGCCGTGCCACGAACGGCCGACGACGAGCAGCTGGAGAGCCTGCTGTGGACGCTGCTCGAGGTGGGTGCGGCCGGTCTCGCCGCGACGGTGCTGCTCGCGTGGCTGGCAGCCCGACGCACGCTGCGGCCGCTGGAGCGCATCGCCGACCGGGCGGCCCTGATCACGGCAGGCGACCTCGGAGCCCGCGTCGGCGATCCCGGCACCCACGACGAGGTCGCGGAGGTCGCCGGCGCCATCGACGCCATGCTGGAGCGGCTCGAGCACGCGTTCGCCGGCCAGCGGCGGTTCGTCAACGACGCGTCCCACGAGCTGCGGACGCCGCTGACCATCGCGCGCGGCCATCTGGAGGTGCTGCTGCTGGACCCGACCCGGACCCTGGCGAGGTCCGGCGGACGGTCGAGCTGGCCGTGAACGAGCTCGATCGGATGGGCAAGCTGACGGACGGCCTCCTGCGCCTGGCGCGCGCCGCAGAGGGGGTGCCGGCACGGACCGAGCCGGTCCGCATCGCGGCGATCGCTGCGTCGGCGATCGAACGGAGCCGAGCGCTGGGCGAGCGCCACCTCGCGCTCGACGTCCCGCCGGGGGACGACATCGTGGTGCGCGGCGATCCCGACGCGCTCGAGGGCGTGCTGCTCAACCTGATCGGCAACGCCATCCGGCACACGGCGCCGGACGGGAACGTCGCGGTCCGGGTCGAGCGTCGCGGCGCCGCCGTTGCGGTCGTCGTCGCCGACGACGGCGAGGGCATCGACCCGGCGGAGCTGGACACGCATCTTCGATCGCTTCGCACGAGCCGATACGGCGCGTCGGCGCGACACCGGCGGCGCCGGCCTCGGCCTCGCGATCTGCCGCGCGATCGTGGAAGGCCACGGCGGGTCGATCGAGGCGTCCTCGAGGCTCGGCGCCGGCGCCTCGTTCACGGTGCTCCTGCCCGTCGCGGCATGAGAGCGCGCTCATCCAGCGCTCAGGCTCGACTCACCGCACTGACCCCAACGTTGGGGTCATGCGACATCGCGCACCCGTTCG
>CAVYFW010000014.1:0-110863 GCA_963767885.1 uncultured Actinomycetota bacterium | reverse complement strand
CCGAGGCGGTAGGCCGCGGCGGCTATCGTCCGCCAATGCCCTCCGACGACGAGTTCCCCCCGCTCCCCCGAGTGGCGCTGGCAGGGCGCGCCCGTGCGCTACCCCGACCCGGCCGTGCGCACGCTCGACCCGCGCTTCGAGGAGCTGCGCGTGGACAGCGCGGCCGTCGAGCGCCTGGCGACCAGTACCGGCTGCCGCTGGGCCGAGGGGCCGGTGTGGTTCGGCGACCACGACTGCCTCGTGTGGAGCGACATCCCGAACAACCGGCTGCTGCGCCTCGACAGCGAGATGGCGAGGTGACCACGTTCCGCAGCCCGTCGCACTTCGCGAACGGCAACACGCGCAACCGCAAGGGCCGGCTGGTCACCTGCTGCGAGCACTGAGACGGCGGGTCACCCGCACGGAGCACGACGGCACTGTCACCGTGCTGATGGACGCCTATGAGGGGAAGCCGCTCAACGCCCCCAACGACGTGGTGGTGCGCTCGGACGGCTCGGTCTGGTTCACCGACCCGGGCTACGGCACCCTCTCGGACTACGAGGGCGAGCGGGCCGGCCACGAGCTGAGACTGCGGTCTACCTGCTCGACCCGGCGAGCGAGCACCTCACAGCCGTCGTCGCGGAGCTGGAGCAGGCGCCAAGAACGGGCTCTGCTTACTCGCCGGACGAGTCGCTGCTCTACGTCGTGAACTCCCGGCGGCGCCGGCGCCATCACCGCCTACCCCGTCGACCCGGACGGCACCGTCAGCCACGGCGAGGTGTGCGCCAACCTGGAAGACCCCGGCGGCCCGGACGGCATCCGCTGCGACGAGCACGGGGAACGTCTGGGCGGCG
Source organism: uncultured Actinomycetota bacterium (assembly GCA_963767885.1). Taxonomy (GTDB): domain Bacteria; phylum Actinomycetota; class Thermoleophilia; order Gaiellales; family F1-60-MAGs149; genus CAVYFW01. Next base: position 110,030 of record CAVYFW010000014.1, on the reverse strand, counting down.
GCGTCGGGCGGCGGCGACAGGGTTCGACGGCGTGCACGTCTTCACACCGACGGGACGCGCATGGCCAGATCCTGCTGCCGGAGCAGTGCGCCAACCTGACCTTCGGCGGCCGCCGCCGGACGCGCCTGTTCATGACCAGGCCAGCCAGTCGGTCTACAGCGTGTACGTGCGCGTCCGCGGCCTGGGGTAGTGACCGCGCCCGCCGACCTGCTCGTCCGCGACGCGGAGCTGCTGGTCACGATGACCGGCGAGGAGATCGCCGGCGGCTGGGTCGCGATCTCGGGCGGCATGGTCGACGCGGTCGGCGGGCCGGGCACGAGCCCGAGGCGGCCGAGACGCTGAGCGCCCGCGGCTGCCTCGTCACGCCGGGGCTGATCAACACGCACCACCACATGTTCCAGAACCTGACCCGCGCCTTCGGGCCGGGCCTGAGCGCGAGCTGCTCGACTGGGCCGGCCGCTCGGCGACATGTGGATGCCGCATGGACGAGGAGGCGGCGTACGTCTCGGCGTGGGTCGGCCTCGCGGAGCTCGCGCTCGGCGGCTGCACGCAGACGACCGACGACCTCTACACGCACCCGCGGCCGAAGCTGATCGACGCGGAGATCGCCGCGGCCCGCGACCTCGGCTTCCGCTTCGACCCGTGCCGCGGCTGCGATCGCCGTCTCCCGCGAGGAGGGCGCCGTCTTCCGCCCGACGAGCTCGTGCAGGACCCCGACGAGATCCTCGCCGACACCGAGCGGCTGATCGCCGCCTACCACGACCGCTCCCGGGCGCGATGGTGCGCATCGTCGCGGGCCCGACGCCCGGCGACGTCGCCACGCCCGGGCTGATGGAGGCCGCGGCCGAGCTGGCCGAGAAGCACGACGTGCAGCATGACGACGCACCTCTCGCAGTTCCCCGGCGAGGAGGCGTGGTCGCTCGCGAAGTTCGGCATGAAGCCGGTCGACTGGTTCGAGAGCGTCGGCTGGGCGTCGTCCGCGCGCGTGGGTCGCGCACTGCATCTTCGTCGACGACGGCGAGATCGCCCGGCTCGCGGAGTGGGGGACGGGCGTCGCGCACTGCCCGAGCACGTGCTGCCTGATCGCCGCGGGCGCGCCGCCGGTGGCGACGATGCGCGCCGCCGGCGTCAACGTCGGCCTCGCCGTCGACGGCGCGGGCTCGGAGCACGCGTCGATGTGGCTCGAGGCGCACACGGCGCTCCTGCTCGGCCGGCTGCGCACCGGGCCGACGACGATGAGCGCGCGCGACGTGCTGGAGATGGCGACGCTCGGCTCGGCGCGCTGCCTCGGCCGCGAGGCGCACAACGGCTTCCTCGCGCCCGGCGCGTGCGGCGATCTCGTCGCCTGGCCGCTCGAGGGGATCCGCTTCGCCGGCGCCTGGTCGGACCCGGTCGAGGCGTGGCTGCGCTGCGGGCCGGTCGCGCCGCGGCACACCGTCGTCGCCGGCAAGCCGGTCGTGCGCGACGGCGAGCTGCGCAGCGCCCGGCGTCGAGGAACGGCTCGCCGATCACCGCCGCATCGCCGGCGGGTGCCGCTGGCTCGCGGCGGCCGTCGGCTGATATCAGGCGCTGGCGCCGAACGGGTCGGGCGGCGGCGTCTCGAAGGCGCCCACGCGCTGCCGCCACGGCGTGGCCAGGCGCCGGGCCAGCGCGGAGATCCGCTCCAGCGGCACCGCCCGCTCCTGCAGGGCGCGCTCCTGCTCGGTCGGGTCGTGCACCAGGGCGTCGCCCCACAGCGTGCGGCCGACGATGAAGCCGGACGCGCCCGCCGCGCACGCCTCCTCCAGCTGCGCGTGCCAGGGCCTCCTCCTCGGCGCCGCCGCCGAGCAGCACCCACGGCGTGCCCGCCCCGCACCCGCGTCGAGCTCGCGGCAGGCGGCCGCGCTGCCCGGGTGCTGCAGCTTGAGCAGCCCGGGTCGAGGGCTGCGAGCCGTCGCGCGCCCTCCACCACCAGCTCGCCGAAGCGCTCGCCAGCCAGGTCCTCGCCGGGCCGCTTGTAGACGATCGGCTCCAGCACGAGCACCGTCCCGGCCGCGCGGCACGCCGCCGCGCAGCGCGCAACGACCGCATCCTGGCGCACCGCCTGCTCCGGCGCGTCGGCGCGGTACGGCAGGAGCAGCTTGCAGGCGGCGGCGGCGCCCAGGTGCCGCGCCGCCTCCGGCGACCAGCCCGGCATCAGCTGCGTCTCCTCGACGCAGACGACGTCACCGTAGCCCCCGAGCTCGAGCGGCACCACGAGCGCCGAGTCGTGCCGGGCAGGGTGCCGCGGGCGATGGCCGCCGGCGCGCCGAGCTCGACGTCGAGCAGGATCCATCGTCGCCGCGGGCGCGAGCGCGCCGGCGACACGGGCCTTGAGCGCGCCCACCTCGTCGTCGCGCAGCTCGGGGCCGCGCTTCTCCAGCACGGCGCGGAGCGCGTCGCGATGGTCGGCCGCGGCGCCGCAGACGATGCCGTCCGGGCCGGCGAGCGCGTCGAGGGTGCGGGCGCGCTGCAGCGCCTCCGCCGTGGAGAGGTGGGGCCAGGCGCTGGGAGTCACGCGCGGATCGTGGCAGGCCTGATCATCGGCACGCGCGGAATCCGGCACCTGCTCGGGCCACGAGCTCCGCACCCAGGCGTGCGCCGGGTCGTCGGAGATGGCCATCGAGCGCACGTCGCCCGGCCCCGCGAGGATGTTCAGGGTACCCACATGGCGTGCTCCGGGCTCGCCGCGCACGGGCCGTGGTAGCCGCGCGGGACGAGGAACACGTCGTCCGTCTCGACCGCCGCCGACACGTCCCAGCCCTCGACCGGGTCGTACGTGCGGTGCAACCCGAACCCCCCGTCCCCCTGGATGCGGAAGTAGTAGATCTCCTCGAGCTCCGCCTCCAGGCGCCCAGCGACGCGTCGTCGTGCTTGTGCGGCGGGTGGCTCGACCAGCCGCCGGCCGGCGTCAGCACCCTCGCAGCAGAGCAGGCGGTCCGGCGCGTCGACCTCCGGCGTCCAGGAAGTTCACGACCTGGCGCGTCGCCCGGCCCGAGCCCCGCACCTCGAGGCCGACGCCCTCCGCCAGGAGCAGGCGGGGAACGCGCCGCACACGGGCCGGCGCGGTGGCCACGGCGACGTCGCCGCCGTCGGGCGCCGCCAGCGCGAGCGTACGTCGCGCGGGGCGTAGAGGTAGTCGGGCACCTGCTCGAACACGCTGGCGCGCCCGCGCAGCGTGAAGCGCTCCCCGTCCACGTCGGCCGTCAGCCGCACCGTGCTGAGCGGCACCACGGCGGCCTCCAGCTGGCCCACGGGAGTTCGCGGCGCTCGCCCAGGCGCCAGGCGCACGATGCGCAGCCCGCAGTAGCGCCAGCCCGCGCCCTCGGGCGTGATGACGACGGGGTCGCCGTCTGCCGCGGCCGAGCCGGCCGGCAGGTGCAGGTTGCCGACGGTGCGCATCAGGGCGTCTCCAGCAGCTCGCCGGATCTCCACCTCGGTCGGCATCGCGTCGGCGCAGAGCAGGCGGGAGGCCACGATGGCGCCTGCGGCGTTCGCCCAACGGACGGCCTCGGGCGGCCCGTCGCCGGCCAGCAGGCGGTGGCACAGCGCGCCGCCGAACGCGTCGCCGGCGCCGAGGCCGCAGACGACCCGGACGGGCTTCGGCGGCACGATGGTCTCGCCCTCGCGCGTCGCCACCAGCACGCCGTCGGCGCCCTGCTTGACGATCGCGAGCTCGACCCCGAGCTCCAGCAGCCGCCCGGCCGCCTCGGACGGGTCGCGCGTCCCGACGGCGACCTCGACCTCGTCGCGGTTGCCGATCGCCACCGTCACGCCGGCCAGCGCCTCGCGGTAGAGGTCGCCGGCGAAGTCGGGTCGCGCCAGAACATCGGGCGCCAGTCGAGGTCGAAGACGGTAGAGCCGTGCCGCTCGCGCGTGCGCAGCGCCGACAGCACGGCGTTGCGGCTCGGCTCCTCGGACAGCGCCGTGCCGGTCATCCAGAAGATGTGCGCCGAGCGGACGGCGTCGTCGTCGAGGTCGGCCGGCTCGAGCTCCATGTCCGGCGCCTTGGGATAGCGGTAGAAGTGCAGCCTCGGGTCATCGGGCGGGTCGAGCTCGGCGAAGACGACCGGCGTCGGCAGGTCCGGCGCCATGCCGACCCAGCGCGTGTCGACGCCGAAGCCCTCGAGCTTCGCACGCACGTAGTCGCCGAACGCGTCGTCGCCGACCTTCGTGACCAGGGCCACCCGCCGACCCAGGCGCGCGCACGCGACCGCGACGTTCGTGGCGGTGCCGCCGATCGACTTCTCGAAGGTCCACACTCCGGCCAGCGGTCCCAGCCTCTGGGTAGATGTCCACCCCGATGCGGCCGGTCGCCAGCAGGTCGAACAGGGCGCTCAGCCATCGACCTCGGCGACCCGCACCAGCCAGGCCCTCGCGCAGGGAGCGCCATGCGGCCAGCCCGATCACGAGCGGCGCCCGGCCATCGAGCCCGCCGACGGGCGGCGCCACGCCGCGCCGCAGGGCGTCGACGAAGGCGCGCCACGCGCGCACGTAGCTCGGCAGGTAGCGCTCCAGGAAGAAGTGCGGCAGAAGCGGGCCGCGGGTGCCCTTGGCGTCGCGCACGACGGCAGTGTGCGCGGGCGGGTTCTCGGACGCGGCGACACCGGCGGCGCCGAAGGCCTCCACGCGCTGGTCGTAGCCGTAGACCGCCTGCCGCGAGTTGTCGATGACGGTCAGGCAGCCGTTCTCGTGCACGAGCGTGACGACCGCCGTGTCGAGGTCGCCGAAGGCGTCGAGCTCCGGCTGGATGCGCACAGGCCCCGCGCGCGAAGACCTCGACGACCTCGGAGCCCGGTCACGTAACGCGCCATGTCGAAGTCGTGGATGGTCATGTCGAGGAAGATGCCACCGGAGCGCCGCGCGTACTCCAGCGGCGGGGGGTGCGGGTCGCGGCTCGAGATGCGCACGATGTGCGGCGGCCCGATGGCGCCCGACGCGACGGCCTCGTGCACGGCCTGGTGCGCGGGATCGAAGCGGCGGTTGAAGCCGACCTGCAGCGGCACGCCGGCGCGCTCCACGGCGGCCAGCGCACGATCGAGCTCGGCCAGGTCGAGCGACACCGGCTTCTCGACGAAGATCGGCTTGCCCGCCTCGGCCGCGACGACCATGAGGTCGGCGTGGGTGTCCGTGCTGGAGCAGATGGCGACGGCGTCCACGTCGTCGCGCGCGAGCAGCGCGTCGACGTCCGCGACCGCCTCCACGCCGAGCTGCGCGCCGACGCGTGCCGCGCTCGCCCGGTCGGGATCGTGCACGGCGGCCAGCGCGGCGCCCGGCACGTCGTGCGCGAGCAGCTCCGCGTGCATGGCGCCGATGCGGCCCGTGCCGACGACGGCCACCCGCAGCGGCGCGGCGGCGGCCGTCACCAGCCGGCCCGCTGCGCGCGCTTGCCCTCGTCGATGCGGGCGCGCGCGGCCCGGACCGCCTCCCGGTCGCTGACCTCCGGCACGCCGACCTCCCAGAACGCCCCGCCGTCCGACCACGCGTCGGGCTGGGTGCGGATGCTGATGACGGTGGTGCGCAGCGCCGAGCGCGCCCGCTCGTAGGCGGCCTCCAGCTCGGCGATGGTGGACACCGTCTCGGTCTCGCAGCCCATGGCCGCGGCGTGCTGGGCGAAGTCGACGCGCCCGGCTCGGCGACGCGGCTGGAGTCGAGCTGGTTGCCGAACGAGGCGCCGCCCATGCCGCGCTGGAGGCGGTCGATGACCGCGAAGCCGCCGTTGTCGCAGACGACGACGATCAGCTTGTGCCCCGTCAGCACCGAGCTGTAGAGGTCGGAGTTGAGCATCAGGTAGCGAGCCGTCGCCGACGAACACGATCACCTCGCCGTCCGGCCGCGCCATGCGCGCGCCCCAGGCGCCGGAGATCTCGTAGCCCATGCACGAGTAGCCGTACTCGCAGTCGAACGTCGAGCGGCCGAGCGAGCGCCAGTTGACGTTCAGCTCGCCGGGGAAGCCGCCGGCCGCCGCCACGACGTAGTCGTCGGGCGTGGCCAGCCCGTTGACGGCGCCGACGACCTGCGCGTACGTAGCGGCTCCGCGCCGTCCGCCGGGGCCACGCGGCGCGCGATGGCGGCCGCGGCGCCCGCCGCTGCCCTCGTCCGCGCGGCCGCGCCAGGCGTCGTCGGTGCGCCAGTCGCCGAGCAGCGCGGAGAGCTCGCGCAGCGTCTCGCGGGCGTCGCCCTGCACGCGCCGTGCCGAGGTGCTTCACGGCGTCGTGGCGGGCCACGTTGAGCGAGACCAGGCGCAGCGCCTCGTCGCGGAAGACGGTCCACGAGCCGGTCGTGAAGTCCTGCAGGCGGGTGCCGACCGCGAGCACGACGTCGGCCTCGGCGGCGAGCGCGTTGGTGGGGTCGGCGCCGGTCACGCCGATCGGCCCCACCAGCGCGGGGTGGTCGTCGACGAGGCTCGCCTTGCCGGCCATCGTCTCGGCCACCGGCACGCCGTGGGCCTCGGCGAAGCGGGCGAGCTCGTCCTCCGCGCGGCTGTAGCGCACGCCGCCGCCGGCGATGAGCAGCGGCCGGCGCGCGCCGCGCAGCAGCTCGACCGCCCGCCGCAGCTGCGTCTCCGGCGCGCGCGGGCGCGGGATCTCGTGCACGACCGGCTCGAAGAAGCGGGCCGGGAAGTCGTACGCCTCCGCCTGCACGTCCTGGGGCAGGCCCAGGAAGGCCGGGCCGCAGTCGGCGGGGTCGAGCAGCGTCGCGACGGCCTGCGGCAGCGTCTGCAGCAGCTGCTCGGGCCGCGTGATGCGATCCCAGTAGCGGACGACGGGGCGGAAGGCGTCGTTGACCGTGGTCGAGGGGTCGCCGAAACGCTCGACCTGCTGCAGCACGGGGTCGGGCAGGCGGCTGGCGAAGGTGTCGCCCGACAGCAGCAAGAGCGGCAGCCGGTTGGCCAGCGCCACGGCCGCGGCGGTCACCATGTTGGTGGCGCCGGGGCCGACGGACGACGTCGCGACCATCACCTGCCGGCGGCGCATCGCCTTCGCGTAGGCCACGGCGGCGAGGGCCATGCCCTGCTCGTTCTGCCCGCGCCAGGTCGGCAGCTCGTCCTGCGCCTCCTGCAGCGCGAGCCCGAGCGACGTGACGTTGCCGTGGCCGAAGATCGCGAAGACGCCCGGGAACAGCGGCGCCTCGGCGCCGTCGAGCTCGATGCGCTGCGCGATCAGGTAGCGGACGAGCGCCGCGGCGGTCGTCAGGCGGACGGTCTCCATTCAGCCCTCCCCGAGCGGGACGACGTCGTGCCAGGTGCCGGACTCGGCCGACGCGAGCAGCGCCGCCTGCACGGCGACGGCGCGCAGGGCGTCGTCGAAGCCGGGCTCGTACGGGCGCCCTTCCGCGAGCGCGCGCAGGAACGCCCGATCCTCGATGGCGATCAGGTCCTCGAAGCCGATGCCGTTGGCGGCGCCGGGGGCGAAGGCGCCGTGCGGCTCGAAGCGCTCGCCGCCGTAGACGCGGGTGTACCCGGTGTGGGGCTCCGGGCCCGCGAGGTAGAGCTCGAGCTCGTTCATGCGCTCGAGGTTCCAGGCCAGCGCGCCCTCGGTGCCGTAGACCTCGAACGCCATCTGGCTCTCCGGGCCGACGGTCGTGCGGCTGGACTCGAACGCGCCGCGGGCGCCGCTGGCGAACGTGCACAGCATCCCGGCGTAGTCCTCGTTGGTGACCGCGCCGGTCGGGTCGCCGGCCGCCCCGCGGGCGTAGTGGCTGCCGGCCGCGGAGGCGGGCAGCGGCCGCTCGCGGATGAAGGTCTCGACCGTGCCGACCACCCGCTCGATCGGCCCGAGCAGGTGGTGCGCGAGGTCGACGGCGTGGCTGAGCAGGTCGGTGGTCACGCCGTAGCCGCCCTCGTCGCGCAGGTAGCGCCAGGAGAGCGCGCCGAGCGGGTCGGCACCGTAGATGGAGAAGAAGCGGCCGCGGTAGTTCGTGATGCGGCCGAGGCGGCCCTCGGCGATCAGCCGCCGGGCGTACTGCACGAGCGGGGCGAAGCGGTAGTTGTAGCCCACGCCGGTGATCGCGCCGGAGCGCCGCGTGGCGGCCGCCGCCTGCGCCGTCGCCTCGGGCGTGCCGCCGACGGGCTTCTCGCAGAAGACGTGCTTGCCCGCCGCCGCCGCGGCCTCGACGACCTCGACGTGGAGCATGTTCGGCGCCGTGACGACGACCGCGTCGACGGCCGGGTGCTCGACGATGCGGCGCCAGTCCTCGTGCGCCTCGGCGAAGCCGAACGCGTCGACGGCGCGGGCGCGGCGCTCGGGGTCGGTGTCGCCGAGCGCGATCAGGCGCGGCGTCGCCTCGAGGTCGCCGAACAGCGTCGGCAGCCGCAGGTAGGAGCGGCTGTGCGCCTGGCCCATCCAGCCGAAGCCGACGACGCCGATGCCGATCGTGCGCGTCACGCGGGCGCCGCCGGTGCGCCGTCGCCGTCACCCTCGCCGTCGTCGCCGACCTCGTCGAGCACCTGCTCCAGCTCGGACGTCAGCTGGTCGAGCTCGGCCCCGCCGGCCATCATCCTCACGAGGCCGTCGCGGTCGATCTCGCCCTTCTCGTAGGCCCCCATCAGCCGCCCGCGGTTGAGCAGCAGGAAGCGGTTGCCCACGGGGTAGGCGTGGTGCGGGTTGTGGGTGATGAAGATGACCCCGACGCCGCGCTCGCGGGCCTGCACGACGTAGCGCAGCACGATCCCGGACTGCTTGACGCCGAGGGCCGACGTCGGCTCGTCGAGGATCAGCACGCGGGCGCCGAAGTAGACGGCGCGGGCGATCGCCATGGCCTGGCGCTCGCCGCCGGAGAGCGTGCCGACGGGCTGGTCCGGGTCGCGGACGTCGATGCCCATCTTGCGCATCTCGTCGCGCATGACCCGCTGCGCACGCTTCACGTCGATGCGCCGCAGCGGTCCGGCGCCGTGCGTCGGCTCCGAGCCCAGGAAGAAGTTGCGCCAGATCGACATCAGCGGCACGGTCGCCAGGTCCTGGAAGACCGTCGCGATGCCGTGCGCGCGGGCCGCGCGCGGCGAGTCGAAGTGCACCTCCTCGCCGTCGAGCAGGTACTGCCCCTCGTCGTGGGTGTGAACCCCGGAGAGGATCTTGATGAGGGTGGACTTGCCGGCCCCGTTGTCGCCGAGCACGCAGGTCACCTGGCCCGCGTTGACGACGGCCGAGACGTCCTTGAGGGCGATCACGTTGCCGAAGTACTTGGAGATGCTCCGCACCTCGAGCAGCGGCGCCCCGCCGTTCGTCGCGCTCATCGCCTGGCCCCCTGCGCGCGCCGGCGCACGATGTTGTTGACGAGCACGGCGGCCAGCAGGATCACGCCGAGGAAGACGTAGTACCAGTCGCTGTCCCAGCCGGAGAACGGGATGCCGATGAAGGCCATCCCGATGATCAGGGCGCCGAGCGAGGCGCCGATGGCCGAGCCGTAGCCGCCGGTCAGCAGGCAGCCGCCCACCACCGCGGCGATGATGTAGTAGAACTCGAGCCCGACGCCCTGGCCGGCCTGCGCGGACTTCAGCCGCAGCGCGATCATGATGCCGACGAGCGAGGCCATCGTCGACGTCGCGATGAACAGGCCGATCTTGACGCGGGCCACCGGGACGCCGACGTTGCGGGCCGCGATGGCGTCGCCGCCGACCGCGAAGATCCAGTTGCCGACGCGCGTGCGCATGAGGATCCAGGTGGCCAGGATCGTGAACCCGATCCACCAGATCACCGTGATGCGGTAGTTGTAGGGCGACCAGAAGTCGCTCGCGAAGATCCTCGCCGCCGAGTCGTAGCCCGGCGCCTGGTCGAGGCCGGCGACGCGGACGGTGTCGGTGATCTGCTTGGTGACGCCGAGGTTGAGGCCCCGCAGCACGAAGAAGGTCGCCAGCGTGACGATGAAGCTCGGCAGCCGCGTGGACATCACGACGATGCCGTTGGCCGCGCCGACGCAGGCCGCGAAGAGCATGGTCAGCACGATCGCGACCCACGTGTTCAGGTCGGCCTCCGTCATCAGCAGGCCGACCAGCAGCCCCGCCGTGCCGGTCATCACGCCCGCCGAGAGATCGAACTCGCCGGCGATCATGAGCAGGGCGACGACCACCGCCATCAACCCGTAGGTCGACGCGACGTCCGTCCAGCGCGCCGCGCCGCCGAGGGTGCCGAACTGGTCGCCCGTGATGCTGAAGGCGACGAAGACGGCGATCGCGCCGAGCAGCGCGCCGAACTCCGGCCGCTGCAGGAGGCGGGCGACGAGCCCGACCCGCGCGAGGCGCTCGTCCGCGGGGGCCGGGGCCGGCGACGGCGCCTGCGGGGTCATGGTCTGGCTGGACATCTCCCTCCTCGGTCGACGTCCGCCCGTGCGGCCGCCGGAACGGGTCCGGCGGCCGCGGCGGACGAGTGCGTCAGCGGGTGCCGGCCTGGGCCAGCTTCTCGATCGCGTCCGCGTTCGACTTGTCGACGAAGCCCGGGCCCGGTGAGGACCGGGAGGCCGCCGCCGACCGTGTTGAGGTTGGTCTTGAACAGGTACAGGAACACGACCGGCAGGTAGCCCTGCAGGTACTGCTGCTGGTCGATCGCGAACAGGATCGAGCCGTCCTTGATGCCGGCGATGACGTCGCCGGAGAGGTCGAAGGTGGCGAGCTTCGCGCTCGACCCGGCGCCGGCGATGGCGTCGCGCGCCGCGATGGCGATGTCCGGGTTCAGCGTCAGGACGCCGTCGATCGACGGGTCGGCCTGCAGCTTCGTCTGGATCTCGTTGAGCGTCGTCGCGATGTCCGCCGTGCCCGTCACCTGGAGGTTCTCGACGTCGCCGCCGAAGCCGTCCTTCGCGCCGTCACAGCGCTGGTTGAGGCCGATGTTGGACTGCTCGTGGATGACGCAGATCAGCTTGGTGACGCCCTCCTCCTTGAGCCGCGCGCCCGCACCCTGGCCGGCGACGGTCTCGGTCTGGCCGACGTGGGTGATCGCGCCGAGGTCGGCGAACTGCTCGGCGCCGGAGTTGAGCGTGATGATCGGGATGCCCGCCTCGGTGGCCTTGGCGAGGGCGTCCTTGATCGCGTCCGGGTTCGGGGCCGACACGGCGATGCCGTCGACGCCCTTGGTGACCTCGGCCTCGATGAGCTGGGCCTGCTTCTCCGGGTCGTTGTTGGACTCGGAGTAGTCGAGCGTGATGCCGAGGTCGGCGGCCGCCTGCTCGGCGCCCTTCTTGGCCACGGACCAGAAGGAGCCGCCGTCGCCGTGGGTGACCATGGCGATGGTGATGTCCTGGTCCGCCGTCAGGTCGACGGTGTCCGAGCCGGCGGCGGTGGCGGCGCCGGTGTCGCTGGCCGCGGCGGTGTCGCTGGCGGCGGCGGTGTCGCTGGCGGCGGCCGTCTCGCTCGCGGCCGCGGTGTCGCTGGCGGGCGCGGCGGCGCTCGACGCGGCGCTCGACGAGCTGTTGTCGTCCGAGTCGCCGCACCCCACCGCGAGCAGCGCCAGCAGCGCCACGATCGCGACCGCGACCAGGCGCCAGAGCTTGGTCCTCATCCCGTTCCTCCTCTCGTCGGAGCCAGGCGTCCCAGGTAGTCGACGCTCGCGCGCACGTCGTCGACCGGTCCGCCGCCCACCGGTGGCTCCGCTCCGGTGATGGCGGTGTCCTGCTCGAGCACGAGCCAGCCGTCGTAACCGCCCTCGTCGAGGACGGCCAGCACGTCGGCGATGGCCGCGTCGCCCTGCCCCAGGGGGCGGAACAGCCCGCCCTGGGTCGCGCGCAGCAGGGTCTCGTCGCCGTCGCGCACCCGGCGGGCGCGCTCGGCGTCGACGTCCTTCAGGTGCACGTGGCCGACGCGATCGCCATGGTCGCGGGCGAAGGCCACGGGGTCGTAGCCGCCGATGGCGAGGTGCCCCGTGTCGAGGCACCACGGCACGCTCGTGGCGCCGAGCATGCGCTCGACGTCCTCGGCGGTCTCGACGAGCGTGCCGACGTGCGGGTGCAGCACGAGCCGCAGCCCGTGCTCGGCGGCGAGCGACGCGAGCTCGTCGAGCCCGTCGCCGACGCGTCGGAGCGCGCCGTCGTCGAGCCGCGCGCGCGGCGACCACTCGTAGTCCTGGACGACGGCGGCGACGAACACCTCGGCCCCGGCAGCCGCCAGCAGCTCGGCGCTGCGGCGTGCGTGGGCGCGCGTCTCGTCGTCGCTGGCGGGATCGTGCAGCACGACCGGGACGAACCCGCCGACCAGCCGCAGCCCGTGCTCGTCGAGCACCGCGCGCACGGTGGTCGCGTCGTCGCCGAGGTAGCCGAGCGGGCCGAGCTCCGTCGCCGTCAGCCCGAGGGCGGTCATCTCGGCGAGGACGCGCGCCGCCGGGAGCTGCAGCCCCCAGCCCGGCACCTCGCAGACGCCCCACGAGATGGGTGCGCCAGCGAGCCGGCGTCCGTTCGCTCCCTCCCGCGGCATCCTCGCCTGCGACCTCCCCGCGGAGCCACGTCGCCCCGCCTCGTGCTGGCTCCCCCGGCGGCTGACCGACCCGGTAGAGCGTTCCAATCTCGCGCTGTAGCTTCCCTCGCCCGGCCCTGCCGGACCCCACCGAGTAGAGCGCTCTAACGCCCTTCCCGACAGAAGAGCGCTCCAACAGCGGGGGTTGCTGTTAGAGCGCTCTATTGATTGAATGGGGATGATGGAGAACGCCGCGGGCGAAGTCAAGGGCAGCCGCAGCCGCGGCCTGCCCACGATGGAGGACGTGGCCCGCAGGGCCGGGGTGTCGCGCGCGCTGGTGTCGCTGGTGATGCGCGGGCGGCCGAACGTCTCCGAGGAGCGCCGCGAGCGCGTGCTGGCGGCCGCCGCCGAGCTCGGCTACCGCCCCAACGCGATGGCGCGGAGCCTCGCGAGCAAGCGCACGCGGACGGTCGGCATCCTGCTCGACGACCTGCACAACCCGTTCTTCTCCGAGATCACGGAGGGCATGGACGAGCACGCCGCGCGCCTCGGCATGCGCCTCCTGCTGACGACGGGCGGGCGGCGCGAGGCGCGCGAGCGGGCGATGCTCGACGCGCTGCTCGAGTACCGGACGGACGGCCTCATCCTGCTGAGCCCGCGCCTCGAGACGCGCGAGATCGTGGAAGCGGCCGCGTCGACGCCCGTCGTCGTCGTCAGCCGCAACGTCCGGAGCCCGCTCGTCGACTGCGTCGTCATCGACGAGGCGCAGGGGGCCCGGCTCGCCGTCGAGCACCTGGCGGAGCTCGGCCACGAGCGGATCGCGCACATCGACGGCGGCGACGGCTCGGGCGCCGCCGAGCGCCGCGCGAGCTACCTGCAGACGATGGGCGAGCTCGGCCTCGAGCGGCACGTGCAGGTGGAGCGCGGCGACTTCACCGAGCAGGGCGGCATCCGCGGCGCGGCGCGGCTGCTGCGCAGCGAGACGCGCCCGACGGCCGTCTTCGGCGCCAACGACCTCATCGCCGCCGGCGCCCTCGGCCGCCTGGAGGAGTCCGGGGTCCGCGTGCCGCGCGACGTCTCCGTCGTCGGCTTCGACAACACCTTCCTGGCCGAGCTCCACCACATGTCGCTGACGACGATCCACCAGCCCCGCCGCGAGATGGGCCGCATCGCGCTCGACCTCCTCATCGAGCGCCTCGAGGGCCGCACCGAGCGCCACGTCCGCGTGCTGCCGACGTCGCTCGTCGTCCGCGGCAGCACCGCGCCGCCCTGGTGAGGCGCGCGGCGGCAGCCGTCCCGCTCGTCCTGGCGGCGGTGGCAGCCGCGGTCGTCGTGGGGCGGGGCGACGACGGCGCGGCGTCCGCCGATCCCGGCGCGGCGATCGTCCGCGTCGCGGTCGACCGGTCGCCGCGGCCGGCCGAGGGCGCGGTGGGCTTCCGCGTCGCGCCGGACGTCGTCGCCACCGTCGCGCACGCCCTCCGCGACGGGCGGTCCGGTCACCGTCGTCGACGGGCGCGCTCACCCCGCGTCGACGCTGGCACGCGCCGACCGCGCCGACCTCGCGCTCCTCCGCGTCGCCGGTCTGCCAGCAGGGCCGGAGCTGGCCCTGGATGCGGGCTCCGACCCGACCGGGCGCGAGGCGACGATCCTCCTCCCGGACGGCGAGCAGCGAGCCGCCGTCGTGCGACGCGCGGTCGCGATCCGTCTCGACGGCACGATGCGGGACGGCCTGGAGCTCACGGCGCGGACGTCGCCGCGGGCGACTCCGGGGCGCCGGTGCTCGTCGACGGGCGGGTCGTGGGCGTCGTCTTCGCGACGTCGCGCGACCATCCGGGGACGGCGTGGGCGGTGGCGGCCTCGGAGCTCGCGGCGCTGCTCGACCGGCCGGCGTAGCGCTACGCCAGCCGGCCCGTGTCGAGCTGGACGCGCAGGCGCTCGACCAGCTCGCGCACCGACGGCAGGGTCACGCCCAGTGCGGCTGCGGTGCGGGTCGCGTCGAGGCTCGTGTCGTAGGGGACGCGGGCGTCGGGCACCGCGTCCGCGGGCGGTGGGCCGAAGCGCAGCAGGCTCGCGGTCGAGGCCGAACACGTCCACGGCCAGCTCGGCGAGCCCGCGGCGGTCGATCGCCTCGCCGCCGACGCAGTGGAACGTCCCGGTCAGCCCGAGGCGGCAGATGGCGTGCACCATGTCGGCGGCGTCGGTGGCGAGGGTCGGGGTCGCGATGCAGTTGATCGAGTCGCTCTCCCAGACGGTGAACGGCTGGCCGGCGCGGAGCGTGTCGGCGATCGACGCCACGAGGTAGCCGAAGCCCGCGTCCTGCTGGCGCGGCGTCGCCGGCCGCGCCCAGTGCGACGCCCTGCACGCCGCCGACCCGCGCCACGGCGCCGCGCACGGCCCGCTCGGCCACGACGAGCTCGCTCGCGGCCTTGAGGAAGCCGTACAGGTTGACCGGGTGCGGCGGCTCGTCCTCCGTGGCGCCGGGCCGCGTGCCGTCGAAGACCCAGTCCGTCGAGACGAGGACGGCCAGCGCGCCCACCGCGTTGGCGGCGTCGACGACGTGGCGGGTCGCGCCGACGTACGCGTCCCACGCCAGGCGGCGCTCGCGATACAGGCGGCCGAAGTCGTTGAGGATCGCGGCGTGGACGATCGCGTCGGGCCGGAACGACCCCGCGGCGGCGAGCACGGCGTCGGCGTCGAGCAGGTCGAGCTCGGCGTGCGACGGTGCCAGCACGTCGACGCCGTGGCGCTCCACCAGCACCCGGTGGAACGAGGAGCCGACGAACCCCGACCCTCCCGTCAGCAGCAGCGCATCCGTTCAACGTAGCGCCACCCTCGCTGAGCGGGCGGGGCGCGCGGCGCCTCTTCTGGCGGACGCAGCCGGCCGGCGGTAGCATCCGAGCCCATCCCGGCACGCCCTGGCCGGGCGAGTCCTGGAGGAACATGGCGCAGGTCGAGACGTGCAGCCGGTGTGGGGCCGAGCTGGTGCCGGGCGGCAACTTCTGCGGGTCGTGCGGCGCGCCCGTCGCCGAGCAGGAGCCGCCGACCGCCGAGCCCGCGGCCGAGGACGACGCCTGGGTCACCTTCAGCGGCATGCCGGCCGTCGGCAGCGAGGGGGACGAGGGCTCCGATCCGGACCCGTTCGCGGAGGCCGGGTCCGGCGTGGGCGGGGACGAGCCGTCGCGGGACTACCCGCCCGTCGCGCCGACCGTCATCGGCATGCCGGCGATCCGGTTCGACGAGCCGGAGCCGTCCGAGGAGCCCGCCCCGGAGCCGCAGGCCGAGCGAGCCCGAGCCCGAGCGGAGCCGGAGCCGCGGCGCGAGGAGTACGAGGTCGCGCCGACGGTGCTCGGCATGCCCGCGATCGTGATGCCCGAGGAGGCGGCCGACGCGCCCGCGCAGGAGCCGCGCGACGGCCGAGCCCGGCGGACGTCGCGGAGGAGCCGGCCGGCGACCCGGACCTGGACGCGGAGCTCGAGGCCGAGATCGAGGCCATGCGGGCCGCCGCCCGGGCCCAGGAGGAGGAGGCGCAGCGGCAGGCCGAGGAGGCCGCGCGGCGCGAGGCCGAGGAGGCGGCGCAGCGCGAGGCGGAGGAGGCGGCCCAGCGCGAGGCCGCTGCCGCCGCCGCGCGCGAGGCGCAGGAGGCCGCGGAGCGCGCGGCGCAGGAGGCCGCGCTGCGCGAGGCGGAGGACGCCGCCGCGCGGGAGGCGGAGGAGGCGGCCGCGCGCGCGGCCGAAGAGCAGGAGGCCGAGGAGCTGGAGGCGGCGCAGGCCTGGGAGGCCGAGGAGGCCGAGGAGGAGGCCGAGGCCGAGGTCGCGGCAGCCGAGGCGGAGCCCGAGACGGCCGAGGAGCCGGCGCCCGCTGCGGAGGCGGAGGAGGCGGATGCGGAGGCCGAGCAGGACGACGAGCTCGAGCTCGAGCTGGAGCCCGACGCCCGCCACGACCGAGCCCGACGCCGAGCCCGTCGCGGCGGTCCGCACGGCCGACGACCACCTCGGCGAGGCGTTCGCGCCCTACGCCGTGTTCCGCGCCCACGTCGGCCGGCTGGACGAGTTCGTCCACCTCGCGGCCTTCGACCCGGCCGGCCGCGCCGCGGACACGCTGCGGCGCTCGGGCTTCGTGCTGCTCTGGACGGCGTTCGACGCGTTCGTCCGCGACACCCTGGCGGCGCTGGTCGAGCGCCACCCGGACGCGCTGCTCGCGGCGGCCGACGACGACGTCGCGCTCTCCTACGGCGAGCTGCTCGAGCTGAGCGACGGCCTGACGTCGCTCGACGGCCTGCGCGCCGGCCTCGTGGCGCGCGAGCTCGACCGGCTGCGCGGCCGGGTCGGCTCGGTGCGCGGTGCGCTCGAGCTGCTGACGGAGACCTTCGGCTTCCAGGACGCGCCGCTGCCCGCCGCGTACCTCGTCGACGAGGAGTCGCGCACCCTCGACGCCGAGGCCCTGCAGGCGCTGGAGGAGCGGCGCGACGCGCTCGTGCACGAGGACGGCGCGTCGGTGACGTCGGAGGAGTTCGTCGACGCCGAGGCGGCGCTCACGACGGTGGCGGTGAAGATCGCCGGCACCATCGCGGCCGGGCGGTACGCGGCGCCGGGCGCGTAGGCGCGGCAGCGCGCGAGGTGCCCGCCATCGCCGCGATCTCCTCCTGGGTCAGCGGGATGCTGACGTCCTCGCCCGTCGCGCCGTACCGCTCGCCGAGCTCGAGGATGCGGCGCAGGACGCGCCGGTCCGCCGGGATGAACAGCGCTTCCAGCAGGCGCTCGTTGACGCGCCGCAACTCCCCGGCCAGCAGGCGGATCAGTGCATCCGTGACACTCGGGTGCTCGTGGCGGAGACGGTCGAAGTCCTCGCGCGTCAGCGAGTACGTCTCGCCGTCCTCGAGGGCCTCGACGGTCGCCGATCGCCGCGCCGTCTCGTCGACGAGGGCCATCTCGCCGAACGCCTCGCCCGGCCCGCGCAGCGCGAGGGTGACCACGTCGCCGATCGGTGTCATCACGCGGACGGCGAACCTGCCGCGCGTGACCAGGTGCAGCGTGTCGCCCGGGTCGTCGTAGTGGAAGACGACCTCGCCTCGGCGGAAGCGCCGGCGTCGGGCCACCTCGCGCCATCGCGTGGCCTCCTCGGGAGGGATCCCGGCGAAGAGCGGCCACTCCACGACGGCGAGTCTAGTCCCGTGACTCGCCCACCGTGACGAGCGCTGCCGTTACCTCCGCGCGAGCGAACTCGCACCCGCGCGCCGGAGTAGGCTAGACCGGTGCGTGTCTGCTCGAGTTGCGGGCACGGAAGCGCCGACGAGGCCCGCTTCTGCCCAGCGTGTGGAACCCGGTTCCCGGATCCGCAGGCAAGCTGGGAGGCACGCAAGATCGTGACCGTCCTCTTCTCGGACGTGGCGGACTCCACGGCGATCGGCGAGCAACTCGATCCGGAGCCGTTGCGCCGCCTCATGCGTCGCTGGTACGAGGAGATGAAGGGCGTGTGCGAGGCGCACGGCGGACGGGTGCGCGAGCTCATCGGCGACGGCGTCATGGCCGTCTTCGGGGTCCCCGTCGTGCACGAGGACGACGCCCTCCGTGCCGTCCGCGCGGCGACCGAGATGCGCGACCGCCTCGAGCGCGCTGAACGACGAGCTCGAGCACGACTTCGGGCTCCGCCTGCGGTCGCGTACCGGCGTCAACACCGGCGAGGTGATGGTGCAGGTGCCCGACCCGACCGGGGCGATCGCCATCGGGGACGCGATCAACGTCGCGGCACGGCTCCAGGACGCGGCCGAGCCCGGTGAGGTGCTGCTCGGCGACACGACGCACCTGATCGTCGGCAAGGCCGTGCGGGTCCTTCCCGTCGAGGCCCTGACGGTGAAGGGCAGGGCGCGTCCCGTGCGGGCGTTCCGCCTGCTGGAGGTCCTCCCGAGCAGCGTCGGCATCGCTCGCAGCTTCGAGATCCCGCTCGTCGGCCGCGCAGCCGAGCTGGACGCGCTGCGCGGGGCCTACGACCGATCCGTGCGGGAACGGCGCTGCGTGCTCGTGACGGTATCGGGCCAGGCCGGGATCGGGAAGACGCGCCTGTGCCAGGAGCTCGGGCGCGCGATCGCCGACGACGCGACCGTGCTGACGGGCAGGTGCCTCTCGTACGGCGAGGGGATCACCTACTGGCCGGTGCGGGAGATGATCTCGCAGGCGACGGGCGACGGTGGCGTGCGCGCGCTGCTCGGTGCCGCATCCGACGCCGACTCGGTGGCGTCCGTGATCGAGAGCGCCGTCGGCATCGCGTCCGGCGCGGCAATGGAGGAGGAGATCCTGTGGGCGGCGCGCAGGCTCGTCGAGTCGCTCGCGTCGCAACGGCCGCTCGTGCTCGTGTTCGAGGACATCCACTGGGCGGAGACGACCCTGCTCGAGCTGGTCGAGCACCTCGCCGGCGCCCTCCACGACGTGCCGGTGCTGCTGGTCTGCGTCACGCGACCGGAGCTCCTCGACGGGCGGCCAGGGTGGGGCGGGACGACGGACGCCGTCGCGGTCGTGCTCGAGCCGCTGTCGTCCGGCGACGCCTCGCTCCTCGTCGATGCGGTGCCGGCCGCCGTCGGGCTCGATGCCGAGGCGCGGCAGCGGATCACCCGGGCGGCCGGCGGCAACCCGCTGTTCCTCGAGCAGATGCTGGCGATGGTCGCGCACGGCGGTGCGGGCGTCGCCGAGCTGGCGGTGCCGCCCGCCATCCAGGCGCTCCTGGCGGCACGTCTGGAACGGCTGGAGCCGGCCGACCGACGCACCCTGGAGCACGCGTCGATCGAGGGCGAGGCGTTCCACCTGGGCGGCGTCGCGGCGCTCGCCGAGCCGGCCGGCCGCGACGCCGTCTCGACCCGGCTCACGAGCCTCGTGCGGCAGGATCTGATCCGGGCGGAGCCGCCGACGCTGCCCGGCGAGGTCGCGTTCCGGTTCCGCCACGCGCTGATCCGCGAGGCGGCCTACGACGGGCTCTCCAAGGAGTCGCGCTCCGACCTGCACGAGCGTCACGCGGCGTGGCTCGAGCGCGTGCTGGGAGACCGCGTGGCCGACGGCGAGGAGTTCGTCGGCTACCACCTCGAGCGGGCCTATGGCTATCGCGCCGAGCTGGGGCCGACCGACGGCGACGCCCTCGCCCTCGCCGATCGCGCGCGCTCGCGCCTCGGGGCTGCCGGGTTGCGGGCGTTCCGGCGTGGCGACGTCCGCGCCTCCATCAACCTGCTGGAGCGTGCGTGCGCGCTGCCGTCCACGGACAGTCGCAGCCCGCTGGAGCTGGCGCCGGACCTCGGATTCGTCCTCTTCCAGGCCGGTGAGTTCGAACGCGCGGAGGCGGTCCTCGGCGAGGCGATCGAGGCCGCGAGCGCCCTGGGCGACGACGACGCCGAGCACCGTGCGTCGCTCGTACGCACGCAGTTGCGCGCCTTCGCCGGGTGGGAGGAGGTCGACCTCCGGGAGGCGACGCGGCAGGCGGAGGCGTCGCTCGCCCGGCTGCGCGACTCCGGCGACGACCTCACCCTGTCGCGGGCGGGGAATGTCCTCTGGTTCCTGCACCAGTTCCAGGGCGCGCCGCGCCTCGATCTCGCGGAGCGGGCCTTCGAGCACGCGCGGCGCGCCGGAAGCCGGCTCGACGAGTCGTGGAGCCTCGTCGCGGATCGGGTACTCGCTCCTCGACGGCCCGACGCCGGTCGCACCTGGCGTCGACGTGTGCACCAGGCTGCTGGGCGTGTTGCAGCGCGATCCGTTCGGCGAGGCCACCGTCAACGCGTTCCTCGCGCCGCTACGCGCCATGCAGGGTCGCTTCGACGAAGCCGCGGGCGCTCAGCGTCGCGAGCCGCGCGGCCATCCACGAGCGCGTCACGGGCACGTGGCGCGCGATCGTCGACCTGTGGAGCGCTCGCGCGGCGATGCTCGCCGGTCGACCTCGACAGCGCCGAGCGGACGGCCCGCGCGGCGCTCGAGGTGTCGACCGAGATCGCTGACAGCTGGTATTATCGTGCTGGCGTCCATCGACCTCGCCCGCGCGGTGTGCGAGCGCGGCGACCCCGCGGAGGCGCTGCGGCTGCTCGACGAGAGCGAGGACCAGCCGTCGCCGCCCGACTGCGAGATCCGCTGCAAGCGGCCGACCGCCCGTGCGCTCGCGCTCGTACGGCTCGGCGAGGTCGCGCGGCCGAGGCCGCGGTCCGCGAGGCCCTGCGCTACACCGCCGAGACCGAGTGCCTCGGCTTCCACGCCGACGCGCTGCGCGTGCTCGCGGAGGTCCTGCGGTCCGCGTCGCGCCGCGCAGAGGCCGCGTGCCGGCTCGAGCAGGCCGCGCGTCTCTTCGAGCGGAAGGGCAACGTGGTGTCGGCCGCACGGGTGCGCGCCGAGCTGGCCCAGGCCTGACGTCCGGCCCGATGTGACGACGGTTACACGGTGGAGGTGCGCGCTGCGAACGACGCGCGCGCCGCGGCGGCGCAGGATGGACGCATCGTCCCACTCCCCGTAGGAGCCACGATGCCTCCGACGTACCGCCGCCTCACCTCCCGCTTCACCTGCGCCGACCTCGCCGATCCGTTCGGCTTCGGCAGCCGCGCCTGGCCGGCGCACGCCGACGTCGCGGGACACGGCGACCGGTCGCGTCCCCCGCGTCCCCGCCGGCCGGTCAGCACTGACGCGACCAGCGTCCGTCCGGCGAGTCGGCGCCCCGCTGCCGAGCCCCGATCAGCGTTCCCGCCGTTGCCGCGCGCGGTGGCGTCGGGTCGGGCGGGTCGGCGGGTCGGCCGGGCTCTGCAGCGGTGGGCGTCCGGATCTCTGACGCCAGGATCCCCCGCCGGGTTGCCGCGGGCGGTACGGCTGGCACCCGCTCGCCGGCCGGCGCACCGTACGGCGCCGCCTGTCCCCGTGCGTGAACCTACGCACCATGCGAAGGCCCGTCGAACACGCAGTGCTCTCCGTCGTCATGTGGACGGCCGCGCTGGCCGTGGAGCGGCGGGTCAACCAGCTCAGCGCCAGCTGAGCCGGCCCTAGCGCGCCGTCGCCTCCAGCGGCCGGCAGTCCGGCACCGTCACGTCCGGGCAGGCGCCCGCGTCGCCGAGCGCCTGCACGAGCCGCTCCAGCGCGTGCACGTAGATCTCGGAGAACGCCGGGAAGGGCTGGATCGTGTCGCGCAGGACGGCGAGCGGCACGCGGGCGCGGATCGCGAGCGTCGCCTGCTGCAGCCACTCGCCCGCCTCCGGCCCGACCGCGTGGGCGCCCGTCAGCACCTCGCCGTCGCTGACCAGCGTCAGGAAGCCGGGGACGGCCGACGGGTCGTCGACGTACGTGTAGGCGCGCGGCACGCCGGTCATCGGCGCGGTCGCCGAGAAGCGGTCCTCGGCCACGCCGACCACGGCCACCTGCGGGTCGGTGAACACGACGCGCGGCACCGCGCGGTAGTCGGCGGTGGCGCCGCGGCCCAGGATGTCGTTCGCCGCGACGCGGCCCTGGTACTTGGCGACGTGGGTGAACAGCAGCACGCCGTTCACGTCGCCGACCGCCCACACGCCGTCGGCCGCGCGCAGCCGCTCGTCGACCTCGACGCCGTGCTCGCCGGCCTCGATGCCGACCGTCTCCAGCCCGAGGTCCTCGACGCGCGGGCGCCGGCCGGTCGCCACCAGGAGCCGGTCGCCGCGGAGCTCCGTCCCGTCCTCGAGCCGCAGCACGTAGTCCTCGCCGTCGCGGGCGGCCTGCGCGGCGTGCAGGCCGAGGTGCACCGCGATGCCCTCCCGCTCCAGGGCCTGGGCGAGCGCCTCGCCCACGGCGTGCGGCTCGCGTCCGAGCAGGCGCTCCCCGCCCTCGACCAGCGCGACCTCGCCGCCGAGTCGCCGCACGATCTGCGCGAGCTCGACGCCGACCGCACCGCCGCCCAGCACGAGCAGGCGGCGCGGCACGGCGCGCATGCCGGTCGCCTCGCGGTTCGTCCACACGCCGTCCAGGTCGCGCAGGCCGGGGATCGGCGGGATGATCGGCAGCGAGCCGGTCGCCAGCACGATCGCGTCGGCGGTGTGCTCGACGTCGCCGACGCGCACGCGGCCCGGCCCGGCGAGGCGACCGACCCCCCGCAGGAGCTCGATGCCGCGATCCTCCAGCCACGGCAGCTGGCCCGCGTCGTCGTAGCCGTGCACGATGCGGTCGCGCCAGGCGAGCGTCTCGGCGACGTCGGGGCCGCCCGTGACGGCCCGCCGGGCACCGGGCGCACGCCGCGCACCCTCCACCGCCTCCGGCGGGCGCAGCAGGACCTTCGTCGGCATGCACGCCCAGTACGAGCACTCGCCCGCCACCAGCTCCCGCTCCACGATCGCGACGCGCTGTCCCGCGCGCCCCAGCACGCCGGCGCAGACCTCGCCGCCCGGGCCGGCGCCGATCACGATCGTGTCGTAGGACGAGGGCATCGACGAGCTCCTTGGTCGGTGGGGCCGCGCGTGCGCTGCGTCAGGCGTTCGACTGCCAGCCGCGGAAGGCGTCGCGCAACCGCTCGCGGAAGGCGTGCGGCACGTCCGCCTCGGCGAGGCGCCCGGTCGTGGCGATGGTGTTGCGCATCTGGTCGAGGTAGTTGGAGCAGCCCTCGCAGTCCACCAGGTGCAGCTCGAAGCGGCGGTGAGCGTCGGCGTCGAGCGCGCCCTCGAGGTACGCCGTGACGAGCTCCACGGCCTCGGCGCACGTCAGCTCGCGCTCGGCGGCGGACACGTCAGGCACCGAGCTCACGCTCCAGGGCGCGCCGGACCTTGGCCCGCGCGCGGTGCAGCAGCACGCGCTGGTTGACGTCGCTGATGTCGAGCAGGTCGCGCACCTCGTCGGCCTCCCAGCCCTCCACGTCGCGCAGGGTGATGACCGCCCGCTGGTTCGGCGGCAGCGCCTCGATCGCCCGCTGCGCCACCTCGAGCGTCTCGCGCGCCAGCAGCCGCTCCTCCGGCAGGTCGCTCCAGCGCGCCGGCTCGCTGGCCCACGCCCCGGCGCCGCGCGGCACGAAGCGGTCGGCGTCGACGGTCGCGTCGTCGTGCTCCTCCGCGTCCGCCAGCGAGGAGAACGGCACGACCCGCCGCTCCCGCACGCCGCGGGTCTTGGCCCGGTTCATGAGGATGCGGAAGATCCAGGTCCGCAGGGACGAGCGGCCCTCGAAGCGGTCGAGGCCCGTCAGCACCGCCAGCCACGTCTCGCCCACGACCTCCTCGGCCGCGGACCGCGTCGACACGTACATCCGCGCGACGCGCAGCATCTGCATGCTGTAGCGGTCGATCAGCTCCATGAACGCGTCCTCGTCGCCGTCCCGCAGCCGCCGCAGGAGCAGCTCGTCCTCGCGGGAGGCGCGGAAGCTCGGGGCGGGCTCGCCGGCCACGGGGGCGAGCGTACCGCGCCGGGGGATCGTCACGAGCATCGGCAGCGAGCGGACGTCATGCCGCCTGGTCTCACCCGGACGGCCGCGCGTTACACCGCCCGCGGCCGCATCATGCGCGATGCTCGGCGCGCGGTCGCCAGCCCACCACCGCGCAGCGAGCAACGCCTGAGCGCGACGGGTACGACGGCGCCGAGCGCGTACACCGACGACAGCTCGAGACGAGCGCGCCCACGCTGTCGGCAGACGGCGAGCGCCGGAGCGCCCGCTACGCCCGCGTGGGAAGGGCGTGCGGCGCGCGGCGTCGGGCAGGACAAGCCCGGCCGCGTCAGCCCACCCGCGCGAAAGGAACGCCCGTGCCAGGACCCCGCTCGCCGGCCGCCACGTCCTCGTCATCGGCGGCACGTCCGGCATCGGCGCCGCCGTGGCGGCGGGCGCCCTGGCCCGCGGCGCGACGGTCACCGTGGCCGGCCGCGACGCGGCCCGGGCCCGCGCGGCCGCCGACCGCCTCGGCGCCGGCGCCACCGGCGCCGCCGTCGACGTCGCCGACCCGGCCGCCGTGTCCGCCCTGGTCGACGGGCTCGACGCGCTGCACGACCTCGTCGGTGACGGCGAACGAGCCGGGCGGCGGGCGCGTCGTCGACCTCGACCCCGCCGCGGTCCAGCGCACCGTCGGCGTCAAGCTGCTCGGCCAGCTGTGGGCGGCGCGCGCTGCGGCGCCGCGCCTGCCGGCCGACGGCAGCATCACGCTCACGGCGGGCGTCGCCTCGCACCGCCCGAGCCCCGGCGCCGCGGTGACCGCCGTCATCAACGGCGGCGTCGAGGCCCTCGTGCGCGCGCTGGCGGTCGAGCTCGCGCCCGTGCGGGTGAACGCCGTCTCGCCCGGCATCATCGACACGCCCGCCTGGGACCGCCTCGGCGAGGACGAGCGGACGGCGTTCCTGGCCCGCGTCGGCGGCGCCCTGCCGGCGGGGCGCGTCGGCCGGCCGGAGGAGGTCGCCGAGGGCATGCTCGCCCTGCTCCTGAACGGCTTCGCGACCGGCGTGACGCTCCCGCTCGACGGCGGCGGCCGGATCGCCTGACGGTCGGCGGCTCAGCCGGCCAGGCGTTGCACGTGAAACGCCGGCCGCGGTCGGGACTCATCGCGTGCGCGATCAGGCGGCGGCGACGCCCGACGCCATCGCGAGCGCGCCGAGCACGCCCTGGCGGCCGCCGAGCGCCGGGGCCACGAGCGGCGGCGCGGCCAGGTAGCCCGCCAGCAGGCGCTCGACCTCGGCGGCCACGCGGCGGCAGGAAGCCCGGCTGCATGCCGACGCCGCCGCCGACGACGATCCGCTGCGGCGACAGCACCGCGATCACGCTGACCAGGCCGAGCGCGACGTACTCGGCCTCGAGCTGCCAGACCGGATGGTCGAGCGGCAGCCCGGTCGGGTCCGGCCCGGGTCGCGCGCCGAGGGCCGCGCCGGACGCCAGGCCCTCGAGGCAGTCGCCGTGGTACGGGCAGACGCCGTCGAACGGGTCGCGCGCGCGGTCGTGCGGGATGCGCAGGTGGCCCAGCTCGGGGTGCAGCAGGCCGTGCACGGGCCGGCCGTCGACGAGCACGCCGGCGCCGATGCCGGTGCCGATGGTGACGTAGACGAGCGGATCGGCGCCCTGGCCCGCGCCCCAGCGGTGCTCGCCCAGCGCCGACGCCGTGACGTCGGTCTCGAAGGCGACGGGCACGCCGAGCGCGTCGCGGAGCGCCGGTGCCAGGGGCGTGCCGGACCAGCCCGGCTTGGGCGTCGTCGTGACGTGGCCCCAGGTCGGCGAGCTCGCGTGCAGGTCGACGGGCCCGAACGCGCCGATGCCGAGCGCCGCGATCGGCCCGGCCTCGCGGAAGAAGCGGGTCG
This sequence comes from uncultured Actinomycetota bacterium, assembly GCA_963767885.1. GTDB lineage: Bacteria > Actinomycetota > Thermoleophilia > Gaiellales > F1-60-MAGs149 > CAVYFW01. Next base: position 84,404 of record CAVYFW010000014.1, on the reverse strand, counting down.
CACGCTCGATGACCTCGTCCGGGCCGGTCGTCGGGAAGCGGTCCTGCGCGCGGATGTCGTCGGGCCCCGTGCCGACGGCGCACACGCACGTCGTGCCGCCCGTCTCCAGGGCTCCGAGGGCCGCGCCGTCCACGGCCGCGGATGATCGCACGCAGGGCGCAGGCGCAACCGCATCGGCGCAGCGTGCGCGATCTCGCTCGTCCTACGACGAGCTCGAGTAGGCCGCCGCCACCACGGCCCGCAGCTCCGCCTTGCGGACGTCGTCGCAGAACGCGACGTCGATCGCCTGGCGCGTGATCCGCTCGACGTCCGCGAGCGTCCAGCCGAGCCGCTGGCCCATCGCCGTCAGCTCGCCGGCGAGCGTGATGTCGTAGACGCACGCGTCGTCGCTGCCGAGCGTGACCGGCACGCCGGCGGCGATCAGCGCGCCGAGCGGGTGCTCGTCGAGGCCGGGGTAGAGGCCGAGGGCGACGTTCGGCGTGGGGCAGACGTTCAGCGTCACGCCGTCGCGGGCCAGGCGCGCGACGAGCGCCGGGTCCTCGATCGCACGCACGCCGTGGTCGATGCGGCGCACGCCGAGCACGTCGAGCGCGTCGCGCACGCCCTCGGGGCCGGACGACTCGCCCGCGTGCGCCGTCGTGCCGAGCCCGTGCGCGCGGGCGCGCTCGAAGGCCGGGCGCGAAGACCGGACAGGTGCGGCCGGTCGCCGCCTCGTCGCCGTCCAGTCCGATGCCGACGATGCGGGGCAGGTCGGCGGCGGCGATCCAGTCGACGAGCTCCAGCGCCCACGCGGCCGGCTGGTCGCGGCTGATGGTCGGCAGCAGGCGGCAGTCGGCGAGCCCGTCGCGCTGCGCCCGGTCGAAGCCCGCGCAGAGGGCTGGCAGGAGGTCGGCGTACGGCAGGTGCGGCCAGTAGCGCGGGCCGGCCGCGACCTCCGCGTAGACGACGCCGTCGGCGTGCAGCCGCTGCGCCGCGCCGTACGCGATGCGCTCGGCGATCTCGGGCGTGCGGAAGAGGTCGCACCACCACGCGCACGCCTCGAGCAGCTCGGCCAGCGAGCCGCAGCGGTAGAGCTCGCCGCGCGGCCGGAGCAGCGGCACGCCGAGCTCGTCGGCCAGCGCCTCGACGCTCGCGGCGCTGCTCAGCGACTCCACGTGCAGGTGCAGCTCGACCTTCGGGACGCGTCGCACGGCCTCGAACGTCAGCGGCGGCGGCATCGGGCGGGATCGTAGGCGCGGGTCGGCGTGGGTCGCGCGCAACGTTCCCGGGCCGTACGGGACGCCTGGCCCTGGCGGCCGGGACGCCGGGCGCGCGAGCATGTCCGCACGGTCGATCCGGCCCTTCCCCCGCACCGAGGTCTCACACATGTTCCTGCGCCGCTCCTCCATCCCGCACGCCGACGTCCGCATTCGCCGTTCGCAGCAGGACGAGCTGCGCCCGCGGGGCATCGCCAACATGCATCTCGCGGCAGCGTTCTGGCGCGTGCGCTAGCCGGGCACCGCTGCCTGCTATCAGGCGAGCGCGGCGGCCACGTCGACGCCGACGCGCTCGCCGCAGGCCAGCAGCTGCCGCCAGGCCGCGTCGTCGAACGGCACGCCCTCTGCTGCCCGCTGCGCCAGCGCCGTGCGCTCGGGGTCGCCCGGCTGCAGCACCGGCTCGGCGGGATCGCGCGGGCGCGACGAGAGGACGTAGTCGACGATGGCGTCGACCTCGCCGCGCAGCCAGACCGGGTCGGCGAAGCGCGCCGGGTCGAGGACGAAGGCGAGCAGGCCGTTGATGAACGACCCGCGCCGCTCGTGCCCCGGCTGGATCGTGCCGCCGCCCGCGAGGATGCCCGCCAGCAGCTCGCAGGCCAGCATGAGCCCGTAGCCCTTGTGGCCGCCGACCGGGCAGGAGCGCGCCCCGCGGCTCCGACAGCAACGCCATGGGGTCGGTCGTCGGGCGCCCGTCGGCGTCGAGCACCGCCCCCGCCGGCAGCGCGCGCCCGTCGAGGGCCGCGACGCGCACCTTGCCCATGGCGATGGCGCTGGTCGCGAAGTCGACGACGGTGGCCGGCCGTTCGTCGCCGCCGGGGAAGGCGATGCACAGGGGGTTCGTCGAGAGGCGCGTCTCGATGCCGCGGTGCGGGGCGACGGGCGGTTCGTGGTCGACGGCGTTGACGAAGGCGATCGTCACCATGCCCGCCGCCACCGCCTGCTCCCCGTAGGTCCCGAGGCGGCCGAGGTGATGGACGTCGGCGAGCGTCAGGCAGCACAGCCCGTCGCGGCGCGCGCGTCCGATGGCGAGCTCCATCGCCTCGTGGCCCACCCGCTGGCCGTAGCCGCGGTCGCCGGCGAGGCGCACGATGGAGCCACCGTCGTCGAGCACGCGGACCGGCGTGTTCGGCACCAGCAGGCCGTCGTCGATGAACCGGAGGTAGCAGGGGCAGCCGCGCGACGCCATGGCTGCCGTGACCGCGCAGGTCCGCGGCGACGAGGTGCGCGGCGACGAGCTCCGCCTCCGCCTCCTCGCTGCCCGCGGCGACGACGATCGCGCGGGCCGCGCCATGCAGCGCCCGGTGGTCGACGAGGCGCGGCACGAGCGGAAGGATGCCAGTGGGCGCGGTGATGACGCAGGTCGGGTTGGGGGCCGCCCGGCCTGGCCCGGCCGGACGACCCCTCCTACGAGCTGGTTCCCGCGTTCCGCCGGCGCCTGTGTCAACTGGCGGGCTGCGGGGATGCCAACCGACGGCGCGGCTTCCCGTCGCGGCGCGGCGCGAAACCGACCGGCAGCACATGTGGCAATTGCCACAGCGCGCGGGATATCATCGTCTCCGCCGCCCGCCGCGTGGTGGGTCCGCCGGGAAGGAGCGGAGATGCGCGCGCGCCGCCTCGTGGTCGTCGTGGCCGCGGTCCTCGTGGTCGCAGGGCTCGTCCCCGCCGGCGCCGACGCGGCCGCGGCGCCGCGGTGGAAGCGCGTGCCGGCGTCGATCGAGTACAACCTCCCGTTCCTCGCGGCGGGGCGCCTCTGGTTCATGCGGCCGCCATCCTCCGATCCCAACGGGTCATGGACCGTGGCGGCCAGCGCGCGGGTCGCGAACAGGCGGCTCGGGCCGTGGTCGACCACCCCGCACACGGCCCTGGCGGAGGTCAACTGGTGGCTCCTGGAGGCGGACCGCGACGGCCTCGTGTTCCAGTGGGACAAGGACATCGACTACGCGAACTGGCGCCTCGTCCGCGTGCCGCTGCTGCCGGACGGCACCGTCGGAGCGGCGGCGGACATCGTCGGCGGCGCCCCGCCGCCCGAGTCCTCCGAGGGCGGCGAGTTCGTGCAGCTCCCCGACCGCCTGGTGCGGCTGGTCACCATCGGCAACCCCCGCAACGAGCTGAGCCCGTTCCCCGGCGTCTGCTGCGACGCCAACGGCCAGGCCGTCAACTACGCCGGGCTGGCGGGCGGGAACGGCGCGCTCCGGCTCGGCCTGGATCGCACGGGCCGCCTGTGGCTCGCGTGGCAGCGCAACACACGGCCGCGCTTCGACACCCGGATCGTCCAGCTCGATCCAGCGACGCTCCGCCCGCTGGGCGTGCCCGCCGCGATCCCCGGGCTGCCCGGCGGCAAGATCGAGGCCATGACCTGCACGGACACCTGCCGCCTGCTGCGCTGGGGGCGCGACGGCCGCAAGATCACCGTCGTCCTGTGGGGACCCGGCGACCCCGCGCCGCGGCGCATCCGCTCGCCCTTCCCTCCGACGTGCGACATCTGCGAGCCGGTGATCGGCGCGCGGCACGTCGACGGACACCTCGTCGTCGCCTTCCTCGGCACCGCCGGCACCCCGGGCTCCTACCGGGTGGCGCTCGTCCGCGGCGACGCGCTCGGGCGCAACATGCGCGTCGTGGACTCGCTGCGGGTGCCGTCGACCCTCGGGCGCACCAGCTTCGTCACCGGCGACCCGACCGGCTCCCTGACGTCCGAGGGGCTGGCCGTCATTGCGAACTACACGGACGTGCCGCTGAACGGGAACATGACGATGTTCCTGCGCGTCGCCGCCCTGCCCCTCCGCTGAGCACCGCGCACCGCGAGGTGTGCCGGACGGTGACGGATGTGGCTGGGATGGCTGCGGCTGTCCGTAGTGTTCCGCGCGGCGATGGCGTTCCAGGACTGGGTGCCCGCAGCGGGCGATCGTGTGCGGCTGCGGCACAACTGGCCCGCGAACGATCTCGTGCGCGGCGATACCGGCACCGTCGTGGACCTCCTGGCACGGGCGCTCGGCGAGTCGTGGGAGGCCTCCGCGGAGCGCTGGCGCGGCCACGAGCCGCCGTTCGCGATCGAGGTGCGACGCGTGATCGTGCGGTGGGATCGCCACCCGGACGCGCTGCTGGCCGCGGTCCCCGGCCAGCTCGAGCCGGCGTCGGACGGCGGCGCCGTCCAACCGCCCAGCCCCGGCGCTCCGCCCATGCCCCCGGGATGACTCGAACATCCGACACGCGGTTTAGGAAACCGCTGCTCTATCCCCTGAGCTACGGGGGCGGTGCGGAGCGAGGGTAGCCGCCCTCCGCGTCGATCGGCTCCACCTCGAGCTCGGCCGCGTAGACGTCGAACGGCAGGCGCTCCAGCACGTCGCGGCGCGGGTCCGGGCACCGTGAAGAAGCGCGGCAGGGCGATCGCCTCCAGCCGCTGCAGACGCGGTTCCGCTTCGAGCGTGCCGCGCACCGCCGCGCGGTCGCCGCCCAGGGCCGCGCGGTCGACCCGATCGAGCCAGGGCCCCAGCACCCGCCAGGCCTCGCCGGCCGCCTTCTCGTGGAGCTCGCGCACCTCCTTCTCGCGGCGGCGGCGGAAGCGGTTGGCCGACGAGCCGCCCGCGCGGTGCCGTCCGTGCACCAGGCGGCTGCCGACCTTGGACGCCACGAGCTGCTCGCCCTCGAAGACCCCGACCGCGTAGCCGCCGAGCCGCACCAGCAGCGCCGCCACGCGGTGGTCGGCCTCCAGCGCAGCCAGCAGCGGCCCGGCCTCCACCCGCGCGTATTCGCCCTCGTGCTGGAGGCCGAACGGCGGCCGCACGGTCCAGCGCTCGCCGCCGTGCTCCACGATCGCCGCGCCGCCCGCGTACGTCGTCCGGCCCGAGGTGCCGTCGAGCTCGCGCAGCCGGCGGACGAGGCCCTCGCGCCGGACGTGGCGGCTCATGGCCGCTCCGCCGCGGCGACGGCTCGCCGCAGCGGCGGGCCGAGGACGAGCGTCACGCCGAGGATGGCCACGCCCATGCCGACGTAGAGCGCGCGCAGCGGCACGACCACGCTGAGCACGCTCACGATCGCCGAGCCGACGGCGATCGAGCCGACCACCATCATCCGGCCCGTGATGCCGACGCGCGCCTGCATGTGGTCGGGCGCCGCGCGCTGCCGCTCGCCGATGAACATCGCGATCATCGTCCAGTCCAGCAGGCTGCGGAAGGCGTTCACGCAGAGGGCGAACGCGAAGCCCGGGCTCAGGCCGAGCAGCGCGATCATCACGCCGTTGAGCGGGACGCCGCGCGTGACGACCCGCGAGGGGCCGAAGCGGTCGCCGGCCCAGCCCGCGACGAATGCCGCCAGCAGGCCCGTCGAAGCGCCGACGCCGAGGATCACGCCGACCTGCGCGGACGAGAGGCCGATCTCCTCCCGCAGCAGCGGCACGATCAGCGCGAAGGCACCCGCCGCGCACAGGTTCCACGACGTCGTGAGCAGCGTGTAGCCGCGCACCACGGGGTTGTGCCAGATGATCGCGAGGCCCTCGCGGATCGCGGCCGCCGCGCGCTCGTGGTGCGGTCGCTGCGGCGGGTCGAACGGGACCCGCACGAGCAGGATCATCAGCATCGCGATCACGAACGCCGTCGCCTCGACGACCAGCGTGCGGGCAGGCCCGATCGCGTCGATCAGCAGCCCGCCGAGCGCCGGCCCGAGCAGGAACCCCATCGACCACGCGGCCTGCAGCGTCGCCTGCGCGCGCGTGAAGGCGGCGCGGCCGGCGATGGTGGCGATCGCGCCGAAGGCGGCCGCGTCGGCGAAGACGCGCCCCGCGCCGATCATGAAGGCCGCGGCCAGCACGACGCCGAGCGGCGGGTGCCCGGACAGCGACCACGCGGGGATGATGATCGCGCAGCCCGCCTGGACCGCGTGCGCGATCCACATCGTGCGGCGGCGCGGGTAGCGGTCGCCGACCACGCCCGCCGGCAGGCCGAAGACGACGTACGGCAGCACCGTCAGCGTGAACACGAGCCCGGCCGCGAGCGTCGAGCCGCCGCCGTCGAGGATCAGCCACGGCAGCGCCACGCTGGACACGCCCTGCGCGACGAAGTCGAGTCCCTGCGCGCCGAGGAAGAGGCGACCGTCGCGCGTCGCGAGCAGCGGGTTGGTGCGCCCGCCGAGGGTGCTCAACGCGCCAGCGAGCGCCGCTCCGCGCGGCGGATCGGCCGCCAGGCGACGAGCCCCACGACCAGCGTCAGGACGGCCATCACGACGTAGATCTCGCGCAGCTCGAAGAACTCCGTCGCGGCGCTCGCGAGGGCCGCGCCGACCGTGGCCGAGGCCATGTTGATCGTGCGGCCGCTGATGCCGACGCGGGCCTGCAGGTGCCGCGGCGCGCGCCGCTGACGCTCGCCGATGAACGCGGACATCGTCACCCACTCCGCGAGGTACAGGGCGCAGATCGCCGGCAGCAGCGCCCAGAAGCCGAACGCGAGACCGATCGCCAGCGCCGTGACCCCGTTGATCAGGGTGCCCCAGAGGACGATCGTGACGCCGCCGAAGCGCCGGTTGAGCGGCCCGACCAGCGGCGCCGCCACCACGCCCATCGCCGCGCCGATCGCGAGCGCCCAGCCGGCCTCCGCGCTCGTGAGGCCGATCGCGTCCTTGAGCAGCGGCACGAGCAGCGTCAGGACGCCCGCCGCGACGATGTTCCACGCCGACGACATCACGAAGAACGCCTTGATGATCGGCTCGTTGCCGATGACCCGCAGGCCCTCCAGCAGCGCGTCGCGCAGCCGCTCGTGCGGGCGGTCGCTGCTTGCGGCCAGTCGGTCGTGCATGCACAGCAGCAGCAGCGCCGCCAGCACGAAGGCGGCGAACTCGATGACCAGCGCCTCGCCCGCGCCGATGGCCGCGATCAGCGCGCCGCCGGCGGCCGGCCCGGCGACGAGGCCGATCGACCACGCCGCCGAGAGCATCGCCTGGCCCTCGGTGAAGTGCGCGCGCCCGACGATGCAGGAGACCGCGCCGAAGGCCGCGGCGTCGGCGAACACCCGGCAGGTGCCGATGACGAACGCCGCCGCCAGCACGATGCCGATCGGCGGCGTGCCGGCCTCGAACGTCCACAGCGGGATGACGATCGCGGCCAGCGCCTGCACCGTGTGCGCACCCAGGAGCAGCTGCCGCCGCGCGAAGCGGTCGCCGGCGACGCCCGCCACGAGGCCGAACAGCACGTACGGCACGAGGGCCATCGTCGCGACGAGACCCGCGGCGCCCGCCGACCCGCCGCCGTCGAGGACGAGCCAGGGCAGCGCGACGGTCGAGATGCCCACCGCCAGCGCGTCGAGCGCCTGGGCGGCGAGGAACAGGCGGCCGTCGCGCCCCGACAGCAGCGGGTTGGTGGGGCGCGGGAGTCGCATGGAGCCGGGTCGCATCGTACCGAGGCGCGATTCCCGGGGAGCTCCCGGATCCCGCGCGCACGAGCGCCGCCTACCGTCGAGCCATGACCCGCCGCCTGCTTGCCACCACCGCCGTTCTCGCCAGCCTCGCCGCGCCCGCCGCCGCCGGGGCCGCCACCGTCGATCTCCAGGTCCGTGCCGGCGGCGGCGACGACGCCGCCGAGGCCTTCGGGCACGCGCGCGACGGCGTGCCGCGCTGGCACGTCACGAGCGAGCGCGGCGTCGGGCTCACCGGCACCTTCCGCGACGACCTCGGCGCGATCCCCTACGGCGCGCAGTGCCACCTGCTGATCCGCAACCTCGCGACCGGCACGGAGCGCCGCGAGGACGACTGCGTCGCCGACGACGACGGCACCTTCTCCACCGGCGCCTCGCCGCGCCAGCACGTGCGCGTGCGCGTCGTCATCGAGAAGGACACGAGCGACGTCGAGCACCCGATCGCGGCCGACACCATCAGCGCGCCGGTCGAGCTGCGCGTGCGCCCGTGGGTCGAGCTGCGCGACGTCTACACCGGCGGCCGCCTGCTCGACGGGCGCCTCGTCATCCGCTTCAACGCCGTCGTCGACGACTCGCCCGGCATCCGCAAGGGCCGGCTGTTCCTGCAGCGCAAGGCCGGCGCGGGCTTCGTGACGGTCGCCGGCAAGCGCATCGGCGCGAGCCCCTACGTCACCTTCGAGACGATCGCGCCGAAGCTCGGCCAGTACCGCGTGCTGTGGAAGACGGCGACGCCGAAGCTGCTCGACGACGCGCCGTCGAAGCTGCTCGCGTACCGCGCTACGGCTAGTGCGGCGCGCGCGTGCGGCGGCGGATGAGCATGTGCGTGACGACGCCCGCGACCCAACCGACGATGGCCGAGAAGAGCACGATCCAGACGACCGGCGCCGTTCGTGTCGCCGACGACCCAGGAGAGCTGCGCGTCGTTGCGGTTGTCCAGCGCGAGCAGGACGATCACCAGCACCAGCGCAGCCAGCACGATCAGCGACAGCGTAGAGCTTCGCGCGGCTGCCCATGCGCCGGGCGTGCTCGCGTCGCGACTCCCGCGGAACGTCCGGAACGTCGTCGTGGACGTCAGCGGAGGCCACGTGCGTTTTGTCTCCAGGATCGGGCGGCGCCAAACGCCGACGCCGGTCCGGCACCCTATCCGGCATGCCCGTGGCCATCCTCGTCAACGGCCGCCCCGTCGGTGCCGGCGAGCCAGCCGTCCCCGCCCTCGACGCGGGCCTGCTCGGCCACGGCGTCTACGAGTCCATCCGCACCTACGGCGGCGTGCCGTTCGCGCTCGACCGCCACCTGGAGCGCCTCGCCGCCGGCGCCGCCGCGCTGGCCATCGACTGCCCCGTGGAGGCCCTCGCCGCCGAGGTGCCGGAGGCCGTCGCGCGCCTCGGCCACGGCGGTGAGACGCGCATCCGCATCGTGCTGACGGCCGGCGGCACGCGCGTGGTCTCGGCGGATCCACTGCCCGACCGGAGCGCCGACCGCGAGCGCGGCATCGCCGCCGTCTGCCTGCCGTGGCCGCGGCGCGCCGACGGTCCGACCGCGGGCGTCAAGGCGACGTCGACGGCCGCCTCGCGCGTCGGCCTCGCGCACGCCCGGGCGGCCGGCGCGGACACCGGCCTCTGGCTGACGCCCGAGGGCAACGTCGCGGAGGCGCTCGCCGCCAACGTCTTCGCGGTCGTCGACGGCGTGCTGGTGACCCCGCCGCTCGCCGACGGCGCGCTCGCGGGCGTGACGCGCGGCGAGCTCCTGCACTGGGCGCGGGAGGACGGGCTCGCGGTCGACGAGCGCTCCCTGCCGCGCGGCGTGCTGGCGTCCGCGCCGGAGGCCTTCGTCTCGGCGACCTCGGAGCCGGTCGTGCCGCTCGTCCGCCTCGACGGCGCGCCGCTCGGCGACGGGGCGGCGGGCCCGTGCGACCCGCCGGCTGCAGGAGCTCTTCGAGCGCCGTGCCCGCGCCGCGACGGCGGCGAGCTAGCCGGGCCGCTCGGCGAAGGCCGCGGGGTAGGCCGCCTGCACGCCGCGCACCAGGCGCTCGTAGAGGCTCGGCTCGTCCTCGTCCCCCGGGGCGTCCGGCCGGACGGTCGCGGCGAGCGCCCGCACCCGGCCGGCCAGGCGATCGAGCCAGCGCCAGTCGTCGGGCTCGGGCGCCGCGAGCAGGCGCTCGATCGAGGCGCTCAGGCGGGCGGCGCGGACGGCGCTCTCCGGCTCCGCGTCGAGGTACAGCGCGCCGTAGCGGCCGGCCAGGTAGTCGTACCAGGCGTCGTCGAGCTCGTCCGGGCCGGCCACCGCGCCGTAGGTGTCCGCGGCGACGACGTAGCGCGCCTCGAAGCGGTCGCGCAGGGCGTCGACCGAGCCGGCGTCGTCGAGCAGCGCGAAGTAGTCGCGCGGGAAGCGCTCGACGCCGTCCGCGCCGACGGCCGACGCCGCCGGCAGCCGGCCCGCCGCGATCAGCTCCCGCACGGCGTCCGGCGTCTCGCGACGTCCGGCGCAGAGCTCCTCCAGCGTGGCGAGGTCGCCCACCGGGGGATCCTACGATGTCGCCCGTGGCCACCCTCCACGTCAGCGGGATCGCCAAGGCCTACGGCGGGCACGAGCTCTTCAAGGACGTCGCGTTCCGCCTCACGCCGGGGCAGCGCCTGGCCCTGGTCGGCCGCAACGGCTCCGGCAAGACGACCCTGCTGCGCATCCTCGCAGGCGAGATCAGCGCCGACGGCGGCGAGATCGCCCGCTCGCGCAGCCTGCGCCTGGCGCTGCACGACCAGCGCCCGCCGCGCTCGTCGGGCCGCACCCTCGAGGCCTACGTCGCCGAGTCGCTGGCCGACGTGCACGCGGCCGAGGCGCGCCTGGCCGAGCTCGAGGCGCGCATGGCCGGCGGCGCGCACGACGAGGACACGCTGCGCGACTACGCGAGCGCCCAGGCCGCGCTGGAGGCGGCCGGCGGCTACGAGTGGCGCACGCGCATCGAGTCGATCCTGCGCGGCCTCGGCTTCGCGCACGCCGACCTCGCCGCGGCCGCTCGACACGTTCTCCGGCGGCGAGCTGACGCGCGCCTCGCTGGCCCGGGCGCTCGCGGCCCGGCCGGACGTGCTGCTGCTCGACGAGCCGACGAACCACCTCGACCTCGCGTCGCTGGAGTGGCTGGAGCGCGAGGTGCAGTCCCTCGACGCCTCCGTGCTGCTCGTGTCGCACGACCGCTGGTTCCTGGAGTCGGTGGCCAACGGCGTGCTGGAGCTCGAGCTCGGCCGGTCGAAGGTCTACGCGATGGGGTACTCCGCCTACCGCCGCGAGAAGGCGCAGCAGCTGGAGACGCAGGCCGGGGCGTGGGAGCGCCAGCAGGAGGAGATCCAGCGGCTGGAGCGGTTCGTCGCGAAGTTCAAGGCCGGCACGCGTGCGCGCCAGGCCAAGTCGGTGGAGAAGCGCCTCGGGCGCATGGAGCGCGTCGAGAAGCCGCGCGGCGAGAAGTCGCTGGCGTTCGGCTTCCCCAAGACGACGCGGCCCGGGCGCATCGTGCTGGAGGCCGACGACCTGCGGCTGGTGGCGGGCGACAAGCCGCTGGTCGAGGACGCGTCGTTCGCGCTGGAGCGGGGTGCGCGCGTCGCCGTCATCGGGCCCAACGGCTCCGGGCAAGACGACCCTGATCGAGACGCTGCTCGGCCAGCGCCGCCCCGCCGCAGGCCGCATCAAGCTCGGGCACAACGCCGAGCTCGCGTACTTCTCGCAGCACGTCGAGGAGCTGCCCGAGAACGCCACCGTGCTGGAGGCGATGTGCCTCGGCACCGCCCTCAACCAGGGCCAGGCGCGCAACCTGCTGGGCCGCTTCCTGTTCGGCGGCGACACCGTCGAGCGGCGCGTCGGCGTGCTGTCGGGCGGCGAGCGGCGGCGCCTCAGCCTGGCCCGTCTGGTGGCCTCGGGCGCCAACACCCTGGTGCTCGACGAGCCGACCAACCACCTCGACATCGAGAGCCGCGAGGCGCTGGAGGAGGCGCTCGACGCCTTCGACGGCACGATCCTGTTCGTCTCGCACGACCGGGCGCTGATCGACGCCGTCGCGGACGAGACGCTCAGCGTCGAGCGTCACCGCCTCGTGCTGCGGCCCGGCGACTACAACGACTACCTCGCGGCGGTATCCGCGCAGGCGCCGCCCGCCGAGCCCGTGAAGCCGGCGCCGAAGCCCGCCCCGCGCCCGGCCGAGACGCGCCCGGCCGCGCAGCCGCGGACGTCCGCGCGGCGGCCGCCGCAGCGGCTCGTGCGCCGCATCCGGGAGCTCGAGGGGCGCATCGCGACGCTGGAGGAGGAGGTCGCCGCGCTGGAGCGCGATCTCGCCGATCCCGCGGTCGCCACCGACCGCGATCTCGTCTCGCACGCCGCCGCGCAGCACCGGGAGAAGCAGGAGGAGCTGACCTGGCTCATGCGCGAATGGGAGGAGGCGAGCATGACCGCGGAGGAAGCGGGGTAGTATCCGCGCCATGCGCGAGGTGGTGGACAGGCTGCAGGACACGGTCGGGAAGATGTCCGAGCAGATGCAGACGCTCGTGCGGCTCGAGATCGAGCTCGCCAAGACCGAGATGGTCGAGAAGGGCAAGGCGGCCGCCAAGGGCGCCGTCTTCTTCATCACGGCCGGCGTGCTGCTGTTCTTCTCCGTGTTCTGCCTGCTGATCGCGCTGATCTGGGCCATCGGCGAGTGGCTGCCGATCTGGGCCGGCGCGCTCATCGTGATGTTCGTGTTCATCGCGATCGCCGGCCTGCTGGCGTTCATCGGCCTGCGAAGCGCGAAGAAGGCCGGGCCCCCGATCCCCCAGAAGGCGATCGAGACCGTGCAGCCGCTGCCGGACGAGATCAAGGAGGCAGCGACCTCGTGACCAGCTCCGACCAGCTCCGCGAGGAGGCGCGCGTCGCGCGCGAGAGCCTCGTGGCCACCGTCGGCGAGCTCGGCGACACCGTCCAGCTCGCCAAGGCGGAGGGGATCTCCGCGGCCAAGAAGTACGGCCCGATCGCCGCGGGCGTGCTCGGTGCGCTCGTGCTCGTGAAGGTGCTGCGCCGCTAGCGCTCGAGCGGCGCCATCGTCAGGCCGTAGTCCTTCAGCATCTCCCAGTACAGCTCGGCCTGCTCGCGATGGCCCGACCACACGACCGCGAGGCCGCGGTTGTGGATCGCGGTGGCCAGCGCCATGCCGCGCTCGTACGTGATGCCGGGCAGCGTGGACGCCAGCGCCGCGGCGACGCCCTCGAAGGTGTTGTGATCGTCGTTGAGGACGATCACGCGCCACTTCTCGTCGCTGCCGGAGCCGGGACCGGCGGTGCGCGGATCGCGAACCGGGACGTCGACGGCCATCGTCTCGAAGGATAGGCGGATCACGATGTCGGGGGATGCTTCGCCCGGACCTGCCACCCGACGTAGAAGGCACGAGGCAGGGCTCCCTCCTGCCGCGTACCCCTCATCACCATGTCCGACGCGCTCCCTCCCGCCGGCAACACCCCCGACGACCTCGCGAGCCTCATCGACGCTCCGGGCGCGACGGCTCAGCGCGTGCTGCGCGCGGGCAGCCGCCCGTCGTTCCTGGGGGCGATCCGCCAGCTCCACGAGCAGCACGAGACCGCCCGCCGCGCCCGCGCCTCGCTGGCCCGGCGCCGCATCGCCGTCAGCGGGCGGACGGAGCACGGCACCGCGCTGCTGGGGTCGATGATCAACGCGTGCGGCGCCACGCAGGTCGGCTACGCGGAGGACTGGGACATGCTGGTGGTCGGCGAGGAGCCGAGCCGCCGCGCCCTGGCCCGCGCCGCCCGCGAGGGCATCGCCGTCATCGGCGAGCACGACCTCGTCGCCGTGCACCGCTTCGTGCAGCGCCACAGCGAGCGGGTCGACTCCACGAGCGCCGAGGCCCTCGAGCGCGCCCGCGCCGAGGCCCGCTCGCTGGAGGCCTCGCGGCGCAGCGTGCTCTCGCCGCGCCAGGTGCAGGACGTCGCGTCGCGGCTCGCCGACGTCGCGAAGGAGCGCCAGACCGGCACCGGCGGCGGCATGCACACGGTCCGCACGACGGGCCGCCGCCACGCCGCCTAGCTGCAGGCGCGTAGGTCCTACGCCTAGCCCTACGACCCGTCCCCGTACGTCGCGATCAGCGCCTCGGCGATGACGCGCATCGGGCGGCCCGCGACCTGGCTCGCCTTGCGGATGCGCGCGAACGCCTCCTGCTCGCTGAGGTCGTCGCGCGCCATGAGGATGCCCTTCGCGCGCTCGATCACCTTGCGCGCCTCGAGCGCCTCCTGCAGCGACGCGACCTCGGTGCGCACCGCCTGCAGCTCCTCGAAGCGCGCGCGGGCCGTCTGCATCGCGGGCAGCAGGTCGGCCTCGCGGAACGGCTTCACGAGGTAGCCGAAGGCGCCGGCGTCGGCCGCGCGCTCGACGAGGTCGGTCTGCGCGTACGCCGTCAGCATCACGATCGGCAGCGGCCGCGTCGCGAGGATGCGCCGCGCCGCCTCGATGCCGTCGACCTGCGGCATCTTCACGTCCATCACGATCAGGTCGATCGGCAGCTGCTCCGCGAGCGCGACCGCCTCCGACCCGTCCTTGGCCTCGCCGACGACCTCGTGCCCCGCGCGCTCCAGGAGCGTCTTCAGGTCGAGCCGGATGATCGTCTCGTCTTCGGCGATCAGAACCTTCATCGTGGTCTCCAGGTGAGGATGGCGCGAACGCCGGGGCGGCCGTCGCCGAGGGTGAGCTTGCCGCCGAGATCGCTCTCGGCGAGTGCGTGCGCGATCTTCAGACCGAGGCTGCGCTGGGGGTCGAAGTCCGGTGGCAGCCCGGGCCCCTGGTCGCGCACCTCGATCTCCACGCCGCCCGGCCCCTCGTCGAGCCGCACGGAGACCTCACCGCCGCCGTGCTCGAGCGCATTCGCGTAGAGCTCACAGAATATGAGGGCGACGGGCGTCGCGACGTCACCAGCTACCTGAACGACCTGGAGCTCCGCGTCCGCCGGGGCCGCGCCGAGCCCGTGGCCGAGCATCGCCGCGAGCCGCCGCACGAGGTCGGCGAGGTCGACGTCGCCCTCGCGGCTGGCCGTCGCGAGGTCGTGCACCTCCGCGATCGAGAGGATGCGGTCGACCGAGTCGGCGAGCGCGCGCTGCGGGTCGCTGGCCCCCGCCGCGCGCAGGCGCAGCAGCGACGCCACCGTCTGCAGGTTGTTCTTGACCCGGTGGTGGATCTCCTGGGCCACGATGCCGCGCATCACGCCGCGGCCGGACTCGACCGCCGTCGCCGCCTGGTGGGCCACGGACTCGAGCAGCGTCCGCTCCTCGCGGGTGAAGCGACGCCGGCCCGCCTTGGTGCAGACCAGCGCGCCGATCCGCCGCGCCTTCCACACCAGCGGCACCGCCACGCGGCCCGGCGCGTCGACGGGGGCGTCGCCGGCGACCGCCACCAGCTCCTCGTCGTCGGGCCCCTCGGGCGACGAGCGGCGCGCGACCGTGGCGCCGGTCGGCCCGTCGAGCACGAGCGCGCAGCAGTTCGCGTGCGCCGCCGTGGCCGCCGTCTGCACGATCGCCTCCAGCGCCTCCTCCTGGTACAGCGACTGCGAGACCGCCTCCGAGATGCGGGCCAGCGCCTCGAGCTCCGCCACCCGCCGCTGCGCGCGCTCGTACAGGCGGGCGTTCTCGATCGCCTGGGCGACCTGCGCGGCGATCGTCGTCAGCAGGCCGACCTCGTCGTCGTCGTACTCGCGCGGCCGCACGGTGCGCACGTTCATCGCGCCGAGCAGGCGCTCGCGGCGGTCGACCATGGGCACCGCGAGCAGCGACTGGAAGCGCTCCTCGGGCAGGTTCGGGAAGGCCTTGAAGCGCGGATCGAGGTGCGCGTTCTCGGCGACGGCGACGGGCTCGCGCATGGCGGCGGCGTAGCCCGTGAGGCCCTCGCCCGGCTTCATGCGCGGCGGCGCGGTGGCCGTCGCGAGGGTGGTGCCGTAGACGGCCATCAGCACGAGCTCGCCGGCGGCCTCGTCGTACACGTAGACGAAGCACGCGTCGGTCTCGAGGGCACGCGCGACGGCGTGGGCGACGGTGCGCGTGACCTCCACCAGGTCGAGCGAGCTCGTGACGAGCGCGACGGTCTCGGAGAGCAGGCGCAGGTGGCGGGCGGCGCGTTCCACCGACGCAGCGTACCCGCGGCGCGAACGCGCTCCTGCCGGCGGGTCGCGGCCTATTCCCGCCCGATGGTGCGGTGGCACGCCGACGGTGCGGCCGGGCCCGCCGGGAACGCGTGAGGGCCTGTGGTACTTTGGCGAACGTGCTCTTCTCGACGACCACACGGCTCGGCGCCCGCGGCGGTGCGTCGACGACCAACGTGACCCGGTACGACCTGGCCACGCCTGCCGTCGTCGACATCACGCGGCCTCGCGGCTAGCTTCACGCCCGTGCAGCGGGTGGTGGTCGTCGTCGGCGCGCGGCCGAACTTCGTCAAGGTCGCACCGGTCTGCGACGCCCTGCGCGCGGAGCCCGACATCGCCGTCGAGATCCTGCACACGGGCCAGCACTACGACCGCTCGCTGTCCGGCACGTTCCTGGAGCAGCTCGGCCTGCCGGAGCCGACCCACCACCTCGGCGTCGGCTCGGGCACGCAGGCCGCGCAGACCGCCGCCGTCATCGCGCGGCGTCGAGGCGGTGCTGGCACCCGACCCGCCGGCCGCCATCGTCGTGCCCGGCGACGTCAACTCGACGCTCGGCGCCACCCTGGCCGCCGCCAAGCTCGGCGTGCCCGTCGCGCACCTCGAGGCGGGCCTGCGCTCCGGCGATCGCACGATGCCGGAGGAGATCAACCGCATCATCACCGACCGCCTGGCCGAGCTCCTGCTGGTGCACTGCGACGACGCGGTCGACAACCTGCGCCGCGAGGGCGTGCCGGACGCCGCCATCGCGCTCGTCGGCAACACCATGATCGACAGCCTCCTGCACCTGCTGCCGGCGGCCCGCGCCACCGGCGCCGTCGAGCGGCTCGGCCTGCGGCCCAACGGCTTCGTGCTGGTGACGCTGCACCGACCCTCGCTGGTCGACGAGCCCGCCCGCCTGGCTGCCGTCCTGGACGTCCTGGACACCGCCGCCGCGCAGCTGCCGGTCGTCTTCCCCGTGCACCCGCGCACGCGGGCGCGGCTGGACGACGCCGGCCTGGCGCCGAGGGCGGTGCGCGCTGCTCGAGCCGCTCGACTACCTCGACTTCATCGCCCTCGAGGCCGAGGCGCGGCTGGTGGTGACCGACTCCGGCGGCCTGCAGGAGGAGACGTCGGCGCTCGGCGTGCCCTGCCTGACCTTCCGCAGCACGACCGAGCGGCCCGTCACCTGTGCGCTCGGCACGAACCGCCTCGTCGGCATCGACCCGGTGGCGCTCGGCGGCGCGATCGCGGCCGAGCTCGCCGCGCCGCGCCGTCCCGCGCCGCCGCCGATCCCGCTCTGGGACGGCCACGCCGGCCCGCGCGCGGCGGCGGCCGTCGCGGCCCTCGCGCGGCGGCGCGCGGGCGTGGCTGCGGCCCCGGTCGGGTAGCTCCGCGGCGTGGCCGCCGATGCCGTCACGCCGTTCGCCCTCGACGTCCCCGAGGACGCGCTGCGCGACCTGCGCGAGCGGCTGCGACGCACGCGGTGGCCGGAGCGCGAGACGGTCGGCGACTGGTCGCAGGGCGTCCCGCTGGCGTACCTGCAGGGGCTCTGCGCGCGCTGGGCCGGCGGCTACGACTGGCGGGCCACCGAGGCGCGGCTGAACGCGGCGCCGCAGTTCCGCACCGAGCTCGACGGGCTCGGCATCCACTTCCTGCACGCCCGCTCGCCGCACCCCGAGGCGCTGCCGCTGGTGCTGACCCACGGCTGGCCCGGCTCGGTCGTCGAGCTCCTGCGCGTGCTCGGGCCGCTCGCCGACCCGCCCGCGCACGGCGGCGACGCGGCCGACGCCTTCCACGTCGTCTGCCCGTCGCTCCCCGGGTACGGCTTCAGCGACCGGCCGGCGCAGCGCGGGGTGGGGCGTCGAGCGCATCGCGCGCGCCTGGAGCACGCTGATGGCGCGGCTGGGCTACGACCGCTACGGCGCGGCCGGCAGCGACTGGGGCACGAGCATCTCGGCCGCCATCGGCCTGCACGACCCCGCCCACCTCGCCGGCATCCACCTGATCCCGCCGCTCGCCGCGCCCGATCCGGCGACCCTGGACGCGCCGACGGATGCGGAGCGCGCCGCGCTCGCCGACCTCGCCGCCGCCCGCGCCGCGGGCTCGGGCTACACCGAGGTGCAGGCGACGACGCCGCAGACCATCGGCTACGCGCTGGTCGACTCGCCGGCGTTCCTGTGCGCGTGGATCGCGGAGCGGTTCTGGGCGTGGTGCGACTACGAGACCCACCTCGACGAGGTGCTGGGCCCGGACGACCTGCTCGACAACGTGATGCTCTACTGGCTGCCCGGGACGGGAGCCTCCGCGGCGCGCCTCTACTGGGAGAGCATCCGCGACGTGGAGGCGATCTTCACGCGGGCGAACGCCGACGTCGTCGCCGTGCCCGCGGGCTGCTCGATCTTCCCGCGCGAGAACCCGCGCGCGTCGCGTCGCTGGGCCGAGCGCCGCTTCACCGACATCCGCCACTGGGGCGAGCCGCCGCGCGGCGGGCACTTCGCGGCGTTCGAGCAGCCCGCCCTGTTCGTCGAGGAGCTGCGCGCGTTCTTCCGGCTCGTCCGCTGAGGCCGGCTACGCGTCGCCGGTGGCCGCGGGACGCTCCGGGTCCGCGGACCACGCCGACCAGGAGCCGGGGTAGAGCGCCAGGTGCTCGAAGCCCGCGACCGCGAGCGCCAGCAGGTCGTGGCAGGCCGTGACGCCGGAGCCGCAGGACGCGACGACCACGTCGGCCTCGCCGGCACCGAGCGCCGCGTAGCGCTCGCGCAGCTCGGCGGCCGTGCGCAGGCGTCCGGTCGCCTCGTCGACGTTGGCGCCCCACGGCGCGCTGCGGGCGCCCGGGACGTGGCCGAGCCGGCGGTCGACGCCGCCGCTGTCCTCGCCGCGGAAGCGGGCCGCGGTGCGCGCGTCCAGCAGCAGCGCCCGCGCGTCGCCGCGCAGCTCGTCGACCTGCGCCGTGTCGACGTACGCGTCGGCGGGCCAGGGCCGCGGCGCGAAGCGGGCGGTGCGCGGCGCCGGCACGTCGGTGGTCAGCGGCGCGGGCCAGGCCTGCAGGCCGCCGTCGAGGACGGCGGCCTCGACGCCGACGGAGCGCAGCATCCACCAGAGGCGCGCGGCGATCGACCCGAACGCGTCGTCGTAGGCCACGACGGCGTCGCCGTTGTCGATGCCGAGCCGCTCCATGGCCGCGGCGAAGTGCTCGGGCGTGGGCAGCGGATGGCGCCCGCCCTCCTCGCTCGGCGGCCCGGCGAGGTCGGCGTCGGTGTCGGCCCACACGGCGCCCGTGATGTGCCCGGACGCGTAGGCGGCGCGGCCGGAGCGCCCGTCGAGGTACCAGCGGACGTCGACGACGCGCACCTCGTCGAGGTGGGCGGCGAGCCAGTCGGCGCTGACGAGCGGGCCGGGGAGGCGGTCGCCGCTACGAGACGTAGGCGAGGTACGACTCCCAGGAGGGCGGGATCGCCGGTGCGCCCAGCGTCAGGAACAGCGACGCGTGCGGCGTGCGCGGGACCGTGCGGAGCGTCATGCCGATCTCGGTCGGCAGGCGGTCGCCCTTCTCCAGGTTGCACGGCGCGCAGGCCGTGACGATGTTGTCCCACGTCGACTCGCCGCCACGTGAGCGTGGCAGGACGTGGTCGACCGTGAGGCGCGAGGTCGTGCCGCAGTACTGGCAGCGGTAGCCGTCCCGAGCGAACACGGCCCGCCGCGTGATGCGACGGGCCTGGAAGCGCGGCACCCGGACGTAGCTGCGCAGCCGGATCACGACCGGATGCGGCAGGGTGGTCGATGGTGACCGTATGACGCGCTCGGGATGCGCCTCGATCACCTCGGCCTTCTGCGGACAACACCAGGGAGCAGGCACGCCAGACGCTCGTGACGTTCAGCGGCTCATAGGTCGCGTTCAGCACGAGGACGTGGTTCGGCACGGAACTCCCCTGACCGGCAGTGATGCCAGGGTAGCAGAGGGGTTCCGCACGTCCCGGGCCGCCACGGCGCACCACCGCGGTGTGTCCCGTCACGGTCGGCCCCGATGGGGGGAGGCGGTCCGTGAACGGCCGTCGATATCCGGGGAGGTGAGCGTGACCCGCCGCATCCTGGACGCCTACCGGCGGTTCGCGGGCCTCGAGCCCTCGCCCGCCGCGCCGCGCACCGCAGCACCCGGACGCCCGGCGCCCGCGCGCGCCGCCGCCGGCCGAGCCCGAGGCGCCGCGCGCCACCCTGCCCGTGGCGGCGCTCGCCGAGCCCGCGCCGCCGGCCCCGCGCCGCGCCTGCCCCACCCGTCCGCGCTCGGCGGCATCGCGATGCTGCACACGGAGCACGACGCCCGCGCGCGCCGGCTCGAGGCGCTGCACCGCGCGCAGGTCGCCGTCCTCGGCACGCCGCCGACCGGCGAGGCGGAGCTCGCGGCGATCCTCCGGCGCTGCGGCGGCCGGCTCGTGTCGTCCGACGACGTGCGGCCGACCGTGTGGCTGGCCGGGGACGACGTCGCCCCGGAGCGCGTCGCCGCGCTGCGCCGCATCGGCTGCGTCGTCGTCGACGCCGAGGGCCTGACGGCGCTCGCCGACGAGTACCGGCAGACGATGGCCGGCTCCTGGTTCCGCGAGGCCGTCGCCGCCGCGATCTACCGCCTGCGGCTGCTCGCAGCGGGCGATGCTGCTCGTGCGCGAGCAGCCGAGGCCAGCGGCCGACCTGCCGCGCCGCGCGCCCGCCCCGGTCGAGCACGGCCCGCGCCCGGGGGCGGCGCCGCACCGTCGCGTGCAGCGTCCGCGCACCGCGCCGCGGCGCGTCCCGCCCCCCGGCGATCGCCGTTCCGCTGCCGAGGAGCTCGCCGCGTCGATCGAGGCCGCAGCGCGCGCCCGGCGCTCCGCCAACCCCGGCTGCCGGCTGTACGACCCGCCCGCCGCGTAGGCGGACCGGCGCTCAGCCGCGCGCGCGCTCCACGGCGTGGCGCTCCTCGGGCGTCAGGTCGATCGAGCCCGCCTCGCCGTCCACCACGTCCTTCACGTAGATGCGGGCGTAGTCGCGGCCCTGGATCGCGGAGATCACGAGGCCGGTGCCGGTGGCGTCGAGGATCGCCAGGGACGTCGACTGGTTGCCGCCGCCGTCGCCGAGCGCGTCGTAGCGCACCAGCGCCCGCCGCTGCAGGGCCGCGCCGACGTGCGTCTCGGCCGACTGCAGGCGCGCCTCGAAGGCGTCGACGATCGCCTCCACCTGCTCCTGCCGGGCCTGCATGCCGACCGCGAACTCGACGAGGTCGACGTTCTTGCCGGCCAGGAGCGCCCGCTGCGCGCCGCGCACGCGCCGCACCCAGAGCAGGAACCAGACGCACAGGACGAGTTCCGCCAGGGCGAGGCCGAGCGCCACGAGGGCGACGACCGTGGTCGAGTCCGAGAGATCCAACGTCCCGCGCTACGCGAGCTGGAACTGCACGCGGAACTTCTGCTGGTTGTTCTGCTTGTTGAACTCGTTCTCGACGGGCTCGGCGGTCACGGTGATGGAGGTCTCGAGCGACACGTCGATGTCATCGATCGTGAACTCGATGTCGACGGTCTCCTCCTGGCCCTTGTCGAGGGCCGTGATCTTCTGCGTGAACTCCTTGTCGTCGATCTGCACCGTGACGGTCAGATCGCTCTCGGGGAAGTCGCCGGAGTTCTTGACCTGCACGCGCAGCGTCATCGGGCCGTCGGAGTTCGCGTCCGCCTCGTTGAGCTCCGTCGGCGAGAGCTGCTTGGCCGCGGCGTTGCGGGCCCGCCAGGTAGGAGCAGCAGTCCGCGTCGAGCGACAGGCCGTGCCGGCCGTTCGCGTCCGTCTGCGTGTCAGTGCCGGACGTATCGGTGCCGCCGTCGGTGCTGGTGTCCGCCGCCGGCGTGCCGCCGAGGATCGACTCCAGGATGACCTGCATCTGCTTCGGGCTGGCGAGCTCCATCACGCGCTCGTCGACGAAGACCGAGGGATCGACGGCCACGCCCTCGATGTTCTTGTCCTTCAGCACCGCGACGGCCGGCTGGCGGTAGGAGTCCTCGTAGACGACGTCGGACGCGATCAGCCGGTTGAGGGTCGCCGAGACCTGCGCGGCCTCGTCCTGCGTCACCGACTTGTCCTGGCGGTTCTGGTTGGAGAACGCCTGCTCGAGCGCGTCGTGCACGCCCTGGAGGCCGCTCTGCCGGTACTGCATGGAGTTCAGGAAGTACGGCTGCAGGCCGCCCATCGCGCCGGGGCCGTCGAGCGCCGCCGCGTTCTCACGACGCCCTGCTGCTTGGAGATCTCCTGCTCGATGGTCGAGAGGAGCGCGTCCGGCGTCTGGCCCTGCTTGATGATCGCGCCCGAGAACTCCTTGCCGATGTCGGTCGACGTCTTGGCGATGGTGTTCGAGTCGCCGACGAAGTCCTTGTAGGACTTGACCTCCTGGTCGCGCTGGCACGAGCGGATCTGCCAGATCGCGATGACGGCGACCAGCAGCACCACGCCGGCCAGGATGAGCAGCCGCTGGAGCCCGGGCGTGCGGCCGCCGCCGGAGCGCCCGCCGCCGCCTCCGCTGCCGGGCCGTCGAGGCATCCGCGGGCGTCTACGGGGTTGGGCCTCCTCGGTCGGCTGCTCGTCGACCTCGAGCTCTTCGAAGAAGGAAAGGAAGGCCAGCATGGAGCGCGAAACGGTGAGCCGTGGCTCAACACCCCGAAGGTTTCGCCACTCTACCATCCGTCCCTTCCCGCACTCGTCGGGGAGGAGCGTGACGGCGCACGCCGGACGGCGCGCGGCACACACGCCTGCGCTGTTCCCCGAGGGCGTCGTCGCGGAGCGCTTCCGCATCCTCGACGTGCTCGGCGTCGGCGGCACGGCGACCGTCTTCGAGGCGGTCGACGAGCGCGACGGCAGCGCGGTCGCGCTCAAGGCGATCCCGCGCGACGAGCGGCTCCAGCGCCGGGCGCGCCGCGAGATGCGCGTCGCCGCGACGCTCGATCACCCCGCCATCGTGCGGCTGCTCGACACCGCCGAGGACGACGACTACGTGTACGTCGTCTTCGAGCTCGTGCGGGGCCAGGACCTCGCCGGGGTGCTCCGCGCGGGTGAGCTGGACGACGCCGCGATCCTGCGGGCGGTCGCGGCGGTCTGCGACGCACTCGGGCATGCGCACGCGCGTGGAGTCGTGCATCGCGACGTGAAGCCCGGCAACGTGCTGGTGCGCGACGACGGCATCCTCAAGCTGACCGACTTCGGCATCGCGTTCGTCGACCACCCCGACGCGACGGCCGACGACCGCCTGCTCGGCACGCTGTCCTACATGGCGCCGGAGCAGGTGCGCGGCCGGCCGGTCACCGGCGCGGCCGACGTCTGGTCCTCCGCGCTGATGGCGTACGAGGCGCTGACCGGCACCAATCCCTACCGCGCCCGCACGCCGCGCGACCTCGTCGACCTGCACCAGACCCACCGCGTGCCGCTCTCCGAGGCGCGGCCCGAGCTGCCGGCGCCCGTCGTGCGGGTGCTGGAGAGCGCCCTGGAGCTCGACCCCGCGCGCCGCCCCGAGGCCGAGCGGCTGCGCGACGCGCTGCTCGCGGGCGCGCGCCAGATCGAGCGCGGGCTGGACGGGACCGCCACCGCGGCGCTGCGCCTCGACGAGCCGCCGCCCGCCGCGCGCCGCATGCACCGCCTGCGGCGCCGCCTCGCCACCCGGCCGCGCCTCCTGCCGCGCCGCCGGCCGCGCCTGCGGCTGGTGCCGACGCCGGCGCCCGACACCGTGGAGCGCGCCGTCGCCGCCATGGCGCATCCGGCCGTGCCGCTCGGCCCGCAGCCGGCGCCGGCGACCGGGCCCGTGGAGCACGAGGACTCCGCCGAGCACTCGCTGCTCGGCGATCCGGCCGCAGCCGTCCGCCGCCTGTCCGCTCGGCTCGGCGCCATCGAGGCGCCCGCGCTGCCCTTCGTCGGCGCCCTCGACGCCCCGACCCGCGCCCGCCTGGTGCGGCCCGCCACCGGGCTCGCGGCCGCCATCGGCGCGATCCCGCTGCTCGGTGCCCTGCCGTTCTACCCCACGGGCTGGGCGGTCGTGCTCGGCATCCTGGTCGGCCTGGTCGCCGTCGCGCGCCCGCTGCTGGCGGTGCTCCTGGTCGGGGCGCTCGCGCTGCCGCTGCTCGGCAACCTCGCGCTGGGCCTGGTCGCGCCGGCCGCCGTCGTCGTGCTGGCCTGGCCCGTGCTGGCCGCCGCCGACCGCCGCCGCGCCGTCCTGCCCGCCCTCGCGCCGCCGCTCGCGCTGCTCGGCCTGGCGCCGCTCTACCTGCTGGCGTCGACCACGTCGGCGCGCGCCCACGTCCGCTTCGCCCTCGGCGCCGCCGGCGCCCTCGCGATCACCCTCGCCGCCGGGCTCGCCGGGCGCCCGCTCGGCCTGTCCGACACCGCGCCCGGTCAGGGCCTGAGCGCGTCGCTGGCCGGCCTCGACGACCCGTTCGACGCCGTGCGGCTCGTGCTCGACGCCGCCGGCCCGGCCACCTTCGGCGTGGCCGCGGCGTGGGGCCTCCTGGCGGTGGTCGGCCGGCCCGCCCTGCAGCTCGCCGGCCCGCGCGCGGCCTGGTTCGGCGCCGTCTGGCTGAGCATGGCGGCCGCGCTCACGGTGCTCCTGCCTGTGGTGTGGGGCGCACCCCCGGCGCCGCTCGCCCCGACGGCGGTGGGCACCATCCTCGTAGCTATACTCCTCGCGTTTCGCTCCGCGCTCGTCGAGGCGGGCGGCGACCCCGCGACCAGCGACCATGCCCGTTCCACGCCCCAGGATCGATGAGGGGCCGCGCCGGGAACCATGGTCTACCGGCTTGACCTAGACCATGGGCTTCCTCCGACGCATCGAGAACGGCCTCGAAGGCGTCTTCGAGGGCGGCATCGGGCGGACCTTCCGCTCGCACGTGCAGCCCGTGGAGCTCGCCCGCAAGCTGGCCAAGGAGATGGACGACCACCGGACCATCTCGGTCTCGCAGGTCTACGTCCCGAACGTCTACACGCTCTACCTCGCGCCGACCGACCGCGAGCAGTTCGCCACCTACGAGGCGTCGCTCCGCACGGAGCTCGCCTCGTACCTCGGCGAGCACGCCCGGCGTGAGGGCTACACCGTGCCCGGCCGCATCCGCGTGCTCATCGAGAGCGCCGAGGAGCTCCCGCTGGGCAGCTTCGGCATCTCGGTCGCCATGCAGGAGGCGCCGCGGGCCCGCCCGGCCGCCAAGCCGCGCCCCAACGGACGCGCCACGCGTGAGGGGGAGCTGCCGGCCGAGTTCATGGTCGGCACCGACGAGTCCTCGTTCGCCGAGGACGCGCCTCCCGTCGCGCCGGTCGCAGCCGTGGCCCGCCGCCGGCCGCCGGAGCCCGAACCCGCGCCGTCGGACGTCGACGCCTCGATCGAGGACTCGCTGGCGGGGCACCCGGCCATCGAGGATCCCGAGGCGTCGGCGGACTACGAGCCCCTGGAGGCCGCCAGCCGTCGCCGCGGTCGAGGCAGAGCCGGCCGCCGCCGAGGCCGCGGACCCGGAGGCGGACGCGGAGCCCGACGTCGCGCCCGACGTCGCCCCGCCGGTCGACCCGGAGGCCGGCACCGAGCTCGCCCTGCCGTCGGTGCCCGACCCGCTGCCCGAGCCCGATCCGCTGCCCGAGCCGGACCCGGTCCGCCGCCCATCCCGGACCCCATCCCGCCCATCCCCGAGCCGCTGCCGGAGTCGCGCCGCCCGCAGGCCGCGCCGGCGCCCGACACGATGGTGCTGTCGCAGCACGAGGCCGGCGCGCGCGACCTGGTGCGCGAGGAGTGGGCCCTCACCTGGCCCGGCGGCCGCTTCGCGATCGAGCGCCGCGCCATCGTGCTCGGCCGCAGCCGCGACTGCGACGTCGTCCTCGCCGACACCAACGTCTCGCGCCGGCACGCCGAGCTCGTCCGCCACGGCGGCGGCTTCGTGCTGCGCGACCTCGACTCCACGAACGGCTCCCTCGTCAACGGCCGGCGCGTCCGCGAGGCGCCCGTGACGGCCGGCGACGTCCTCACGCTCGGCACGACCACCCTCAGGCTCGAGCGCAAGCGGACGTAGCCGAATGGTCGAGCAGGTCCTGGTCGTCCTGCGGGTCGCCTTCGTGGTGCTCCTGTACCTCGTCGTCTGGCGCATCGTCCGCCTGAGCGTGCGCGACGTGCGCGGCGGCACCCAGGACAGCATGATCCTGGCGCCCGCGATGGCCGGCGGCGTGGCCGCCCCCGCGCGGCCGGCACGCGCGCCGCAGGGGCCCGGCCAGCTGGTCGTCACGTCCAGCCCGGCCTTCCCGGCAGGCACCGTCGTGCTCTGCGACGATACCGTGGTGTTCGGGCGCGGGCCGGAAGCCGACGCGGTGCTGGAGGGGGACGAGTTCGCGTCAGGACGCCACGCGCGCGTGTTCCGGCGCGGTGACGACGTCTACCTCGAGGACCTCGGGTCGACCAACGGCACGTTCGTGAACGGACAGCGGCTCGCGGCGGAGCGGCGGCTGCGGGCGGGCGACAGCGTCGTCGTCGGCAGCACCGAGATGACCTACCGGTCCGGGGGTGGCGGCGGATGAGCCTGCAGGTCGTCGAGATCGGGTCGGCAACGGACGTCGGGCAGGTGCGGCGCTCCAACGAGGACTCGCACCTGATCGCCTCGCCCCTGTTCGTCGTTGCCGACGGCATGGGCGGTGCCAACGCCGGCGAGGTCGCGTCGGCCCTCGCCATCGAGGTGCTGACCCGCACGGAGACGCGGCCGGGCTGGGACGGCGAGGAGTCGCTGACCCGCTCCATCCGCGAGGCGAACCGCCGCATCCACGACCGCGCGCGCAACGACCCGAACGCCGCCGGCATGGGCACGACCGTGACGGCGGCGCTGGTCAACGACGGGCGCATCTCCTTCGGCCACGTCGGCGACTCGCGGGCCTACCTGCTGCGGGACGGCGCGCTGCAGCAGGTCTCCGACGACCACTCGCTGGTCGGCGAGCTCGTGCGCCGCGGCGCGCTGACGCCCGACGAGGCCGCGCGGCATCCGCAGCGCAGCATCATCACGCGCGCGCTCGGCGCGGACGACGACGTCGACGTCGACACGTGGAGCATCGACGCGCAGGAGGGCGACGTCGTCCTGCTGTGCTCGGACGGCCTCTCCGGCATGGTCGGCGAGGACGAGATGCTGCGCATCCTGTCGAGCGGGGCGGGCCTGCAGCAGGTCGCGCGGGAGCTCGTGGTCGCGGCCAACGCGGCCGGGGGCGACGACAACGTCACCGCCATCGTCTTCCGCATCGGCGACGGCGCCACGGAGGAGCACGAGCAGATCGAGCCGGCCGCGATGCCGCGCATCCAGTACGAGCCGCCCGCGCCGCCGCCCCCGCCGAAGGCCGACGCACTTCCGGCGCGCCTTCCTGCTCGCGCTGCTGGTGTTCCTGCTCGTGGCCGCCGCGGTGCTGGGCGTCGCCGGGCTGCGCTGGGCGCACTTCGTCGGCGCCTCCGACAGCGGGCGCGTCGCGGTCTACCAGGGCGTGCCGCTCGACCTCGGGGCCGGCCTGCGCCTGTACCGGCAGGTCGACACGAGCCCCGTGCTCGTCGCGACCCTGAGCCAGCAGGAGCGCGAGGCCCTGTTCGACCACGAGCTCGTGTCGCTGGGCGAGGCCCAGCGTCGCGTCGGCCGCATCGCGGCGACGCGCCCGTGGGACGCGTCGACCCGCGCGGATACGGAGCCCGCGGCGAGTTGATCGCGCGGCTCGCCAGGCCGCGCAACCGCGAGCTCTTCACGCTCGTCCTCGTAGGCCTCCTCACCGCCGCCGGCTTCGGGGCGGTCTTCGCGGCGCGCGAGAACGAGGTGTCGACGGCGTCGCTGTCGTACGCCGCGTTCTTCTTCGCGCTCTACCTCGTGGCGCACATGGTGCTGCGCCTGACGCTGCCCGACGCCGATCCGAGCCTGCTGCCGCTGGTGGCGACGCTGACGGCGATCGGCGAGATCGAGATCTACCGCATCGACCCGGAGCTCGCCCGCGACCAGGGCCTCTGGATCGCCATCGGCGTCGCCCTCTTCGCGGGCGTCTGCGCGATCGGCCGCGACCTGCGGCGGCTCGAGTCGCTGCGCTACACCTGCGGCGTCACGGCGCTGGTGCTGCTCGCGGCGACGCTGGTGGTCGGCGCCGAGGTCAACGGCGCGCGCCTCTGGATCCGCATCGGCGGCTACCAGATCCAGCCCGGCGAGTTCGCGAAGGTGCTGCTGGTGGTGTTCCTCGCGGGCTACCTGCGCGACCACCGCGAGGTGCTGGAGCGGCCGAGCCGCACGGTCCTGCGCATCGGCATCCCCGCGCTCCGCCACACGCTGCCGCTGCTCCTGATGAGCGGCGCGGCGCTGGTGCTGCTCGTGCGCATGAACGACCTCGGCTCGTCGTTCCTGCTCTACGGCACGGTCATCGCGATGGTCTACGTCGCCACCGGCCGCTGGCTGTACGTCGCGTTCGGCGTCGGGCTCTTCGCGCTCGGGGCCTGGCTCGCGGCGCAGGTCGCGCCGCAGGTCGACGAGCGCCTGCAGGCGTGGCTCGACCCCTGGAAGGACGAGCACGACAACGGCTTCCAGATCGTGCAGTCGCTGTACACGATCGCCGACGGCGGCATCTTCGGCACCGGCCTCGGGCGCGGCTTCGTGGTCACCGACAGCGGCAACACCGTCATCCCCTACGCGCAGACGGACTTCATCTACTCGGTCATCGCGACCGAGACGGGCTTCGCCGGGGCGGCCGGCCTGATCCTGCTCTACGTCCTCTTCGCCTGGCGCGGCCTGAAGATCGCCGCGGTGGCCGGCGACGGCTTCTCGAAGCTGCTCGCCGTCGGGCTCACCTTCGCCTTCTGCTTCCAGGCCTTCGTCATCATCGGCGGCGTCACCAAGCTGGTGCCGCTGACGGGCCTGACCCTGCCCTTCGTGTCCTACGGCGGCTCGTCGGTGACGGCGAACTTCGCCCTCGTGGGCCTCCTGCTGTGCGTCTCGCAGCGCGCGAACCGGAGGGCGCTGTGACGAATTGTCGCCGGAGGAGTGCTTGGAACCGCGGCGAGACCAGTTATTCAGCGTGGCCGGCTCTGCGCGGAGCGAGGCACGAGCGGAGCGCCTGCGCGCTCGGAGCGAAGCGACTGCTGCTGCCGGCGAGAGCGGAGCAGCACGGCAGTTATGTGCTGCGGAGCGGTCATCGACGGAGGAGGACCGCGGTCGAGCGGAGCGAGGGACGAGCGCGCCGTGCCGCCGACGCGCCGCTGCGCGGGGTGACGGTGGCCTTGGCCGCGGAGCGACCAACTGGCGTCCCTCCGGAGGCCGAGATGAATCGGCGCATCACGCATCTGCACCTCTTCGTGCTGGTGCTGTTCGGCGCGCTCATCGTCGCCGTCACGTACTGGCAGATCTGGGCCGCGCCGAGCCTCGCCACGCGCCAGGCCAACCCGCGCCTCGTGTTCCGCGAGCTCAGCGTCGACCGCGGCACGATCGCGACGGCCGACGGCGTGGTCCTGGCCCGCAACCGGCGCGTGCGGCAGAACGGACGCACCCTGTTCTACCGCACCTACCCGCAGGACGGGCTCGCCGCGCAGTGGGTCGGCTACTCGTCGATCGCCGCGAGCCGGGCGGGGCTGGAGGAGGAGTGGAACGACTACCTCACCGGCGCCAACGGCGATCTCGCGAGCGGGCTCGAGGACCTGCTCGACAAGGCGCGCGGGCAGACGATCCACGGCGACAACCTCGTCCTCAACCTGTCGGCCAAGGCGCAGCGCGAGGCGCTGGCGGCCCTGCGCGAGAGCGGGCTGCGCGGTGCCGTCGTCGCGCTCGAGCCGACCACCGGCGCCGTGCTGGTGATGGCGTCGTCGCCGACGTTCGACCCCAACGCCGTCGACCGCGACCTGCAGCGGGCGTTCTCGGCGCCCGGCGCGCCGGTCCTCAACCGCGGCACGCAGGGCCTCTACCCGCCGGGCTCGACGTTCAAGGTCGTGACGGCGGCGATCGCGCTCGACGCCGGCAAGGTGACGCCGGACACCCGCTTCCCCGGGCCCTCCTGCATCGACACGACGGGCCCGCCCCTGTGCAACTTCCGCGGCGAGACGCCGGGGCCGCACGACTTCCGCTTCGGGCTCGTGCACTCCATCAACACCACGTTCGCCCAGGTCGGCAAGGAACTGGGGAAGCAGACGCTCGTCGAAGGGATGGAGCGCTTCGGCTTCGGCTCCAAGATCCCCATGGCCTACCCCAGCGACCAGATCGCCGCCTCGGGCCTGTACCGACGGGCCGGACGCCTGCTGCCGCCGGGCGCCCCGATCGACGTCGAGCGCACCGCGATCGGGCAGGAGCGCCTGCTCGCGACGCCGCTCCAGATGTGCCTGGTGGCGGCCTCGGTGGCGAACGGCGGCAAGCTCGTCGAGCCGCTGCCGGTGAAGGAGGTGCGCTCGCCGGACGGCACGGTCGTCGAGCGGCCCGCGCCGCACGTGCTCGGCCAGGCGATGACGCCGTCCACGGCCGGCACCCTCGCCGACTTCATGACCCAGGTCGTCGACGACGGCACGGGCACCGCGGCGACGCTCCCGGGCATCTCGGTGGCCGGCAAGACGGGCACCGCCGAGACGGGTCGCGGCACCCTGAACGACGCCTGGTTCATCGGCTTCGCGCCGGCCGCGGAGCCCCGTGCGGCCATCGCCGTGATCCTCGAGGACACCGACGCCACCGGCGGGCAGGCCGCCGCGCCCATCGCCGCGCGCGTCCTGCGAGCGCTGCTGTGACGTGTCCGTGTGACGGACGCCTCGTGCTCCGCGTGAAAGAATCCCGGCGGATCCGGGCCGAATGAGCCATTCTGACGACACGACGCGCGTGCAGGGCGACGGCCTCTTCGACGGCCGGTACCGCTTCATCGAGAAGATCGGCCAGGGCGGCATGGCCAAGGTCTTCCTGGCGGAGGACGTCTCGCTGCACCGCAAGGTCGCGATCAAGGTGCTGGGCGAGCGCTACGCCGACGACGCGCAGTTCGTGGAGCGCTTCCAGCGCGAGGCGCGCGCCGCGGCCGGGCTCAACCACCCGAACATCGTCCAGGTCTACGACCACGGGCGCGCGAACGGCTCCTACTACATCGCGATGGAGTACCTCGAGGGGCCGACCCTCGACGACGTCATCGCGGACGAGGGCCACCTGCCGGCGCGCCGCGCCATCGACCTGACGCTGCAGATCCTCGCGGCCCTCCGCTTCGCGCACCGCCACGGCGTCGTGCACCGCGACGTCAAGCCGCAGAACATGATCCTGCTGCGCGACGGGCGCGTGAAGGTGACGGACTTCGGCATCGCGCGGGCCGGCTCGTCGGAGATGACCGAGGCCGGGTCGATCATCGGCACCGCCCAGTACATCTCGCCGGAGCAGGCGCGCGGGCTGCCGGTCGGGCCGCCGGCCGACCTCTACTCGGTCGGCGTCGTGCTCTACAAGATGCTGACGGGCCGGGTCCCGTTCGACGGCGAGTCGGCCGTCGCGGTGGCCATGCGCCACGTGCAGGAGCGGCCCGTGCCGCCGTCCCACCTCAACCCGGACGTGCAGCCCGACCTCGAGCGCGTCGTCATGCGCGCGCTGGCCAAGGAGGTCGACCGCCGCTACCAGACGGCGGACGAGATGGGCATCGACCTCGACCGCGTGCGCAAGGGCCTCGGCGTCTCGCAGCAGACGGCGGTCGTCACCGGCGGCGCCACCCGCATGGCCGGCTACGTGCCGCCCCCGCCGCCGCCGGAGCAGACGTACTACCGCGAGCCGCCGCCTCCGCCGCGACGACCGGCGCGGTGGCGGCAGCCGCTGGTGGGTGTGGCTCTTCGTGCTGCTGCTCATCGGCGCGGCGCTCGCGCTCGGCTACATCATCCTCTCCGGCGGCGACGACGGCACGCCGGGCAGCTCGTCGATCGAGAGCACCGAGGCCACGCACCACGCAGGAGACCACCGAGTCGACCGAGACGACGGCCGAGCAGGTGCAGGTCCCGGGGGTCACCGACCTGCTGGAGGAGGACGCCGTCAACGCCCTCGAGCAGGCGAACCTCACGCCGCGCATCGTCCGCGTGTTCTCGCAGGAGCCCGTCGGCGTGGTGATCGCGCAGAACCCGACGGCCGGCACCGAGGTGCTGACCGGCACGCAGGTCCGGCTCAACGTGTCCAAGGGCGTGGAGGAGGTCGACACGCCGAGCGTCGTCGGCCAGCCGGTCGAGCAGGCGCAGCAGGCCCTGACGGACGCCGGGTTCAAGGTCCAGGTCACGGAGCAGCCGTCGGACGACGTGCCCGAGGGGCAGGTCGTCGCGCAGGCCCCGCTGGCCGGCGTGTCGGTGGCGAAGGGCTCCACGGTGCGGCTCGTCGTGTCCAGCGGCCCGGAGCAGCCGACCGTGCCGAACGTCATCAACCAGAGCGAGGGCGAGGCGCGCGCCGCCATCCAGGGCCTCGGCCTGGGCGTCGACGTGGCCGAGCAGTCGTCGAGCACGATCCCGGCCGGCAACGTCATCGACCAGGACCCGCCGCCGGGGACGAAGGTCGACCCGGGCTCGACCGTGCGCATCGTCGTCTCCAGCGGGCCCGAGTCCGTGCCGGTGCCGGGCGTGATCGGCCTGACGAGCGACGAGGCGGTGTCGGTGCTCGAGGACGCGGGCCTGCGCCCGAACGTGCGGACGGTGACCGTCGCCGACCCCACCCAGGACGGGCTCGTGATCGCGCAGGCGCCCGAGCAGGGCTCCACGGCGGTGGCCGGCGACCGGGTGCGCATCAACGTCGGCCACTACTTCGGCAACACGGACACGACACCGACCGAGACCGCGCCGGTAACCACGTGAGCGGCGCCCGCCTCCGCGTCGCCGTGCTGCGCGGCGGGCGCTCCTCGGAGCACGAGATCTCGCTGATGTCGGCGGCGTCCGTGCTCGACGCGCTCGACGCGACGCGCTACGACGCGGTGGCGATCACCATCGATCGCCAGGGCCGCTGGTCGTGGCCGGACGGCGCGCCGGTCGACCTGCAGCTCGGGCGCCGACCGCGCGCTGGACGTCGACGTCGTGGTGCCCGTGCTGCATGGCCCCTTCGGCGAGGACGGCACCGTCCAGGGTCTGCTGGAGATGGCCGGCGTGGCGTACGTCGGGGCAAGCGTGCTGGGCGCCTCGCTGACCATGGACAAGGACGTCGCCAAGGCCGTGCTGCGCGACGCGGGCGTCCCGGTCGCGCGCTCGGTGACGCTGCGCGCCGACGAGCCCCGCGAGGGCATGCCGGACCGCGTGGCCGCGGTCGGCTACCCCGTCTTCGTGAAGCCCGCGCGCCTCGGCTCGAGCGTGGGCATCTCGCGCGTGCCGGATGCCGACGCGCTCGACGCCGCCCTCGACCTCGGCTTCGCGCACGACGAGAAGCTGCTCGCGGAGGAGCTGGTCGCGGGGCGCGAGGTGGAGTGCGGCGTGCTGGGCGACCGCGAGCTCGAGGCCTCCGCGGTCGGCGAGATCCTGATCGAGGCCGAGTGGTACGACTACGAGGCGAAGTACAGCCCCGGCGGCATGGAGCTCGCCGTGCCCGCCGACCTGCCGCCCCACGTGACCGAGGCCGTCCGCGACACGGCGTGCCGCGCCGCCCGCCTGTGCGAGGTCGAGGGGATGGCGCGCGTCGACTTCTTCGTGCGGCCCGACGGCGCCCACGTGCTGAACGAGATCAACGCGATCCCGGGCTTCACGGGGACGAGCGTCTACGCGCGGCTCTTCGACGCCTCGGGCGTGCCCTACCCGGCGCTGCTCGACCGCCTGATCGAGCTCGCCGTGGCGCGGCACGCACGGCAGCGCGCGCTGGCGCACTGACGCGGCGGCGCCGTCAGACGGCGAGCAGGTCGACCCGCGCGGGGCGGGCCGGGCGGCGCATCGCGCTCACGTAGGCCTCGTGCACCGCGATGCGCGGCGGTGCGAGCGGGACGGCGCCGCCGAACACGTAGGGGCGGAACCGCGGGCGCCCGGGCGGGGAGGGCGCGTCGAGCTCCTCCCACAGGACGTCGACGTCGATGGGCTCGGCCCCGGGCGCCGCGCCGGCCGGGCCGCGGCGACGGGCACGCGGCGGCGGCGCCGTGGCGACGGGCTCGCGCTCGGGCGGGTGGGGCCAGCGGGAACGCTCGGCCCCGGCGGCGGAGGAGATGGCGGCGATCGCCACGCCACCACCATACGTCACCCGATCGAGGGATCACCACCCGATGTGCGGGGCCCGCGTCTAGGGCGCGGTGGACTCGCCGTCGGCGGTCTCGGCGGTGCCGGCCTCGTCCGTCGTCGTCGCGCCGTCCTCGCCCGTGGCGGTCTCGTCGGTGCCCGTGGCCCCGGCGTCCGTGCCCGTCGTCGCCGCCGCAGCGCCGGCCGGCACGCCCGTCACCCGCACCTCGTTGACCTCGACGCCGTAGCGGTCGTTGACGGCCGTCGGCGCGAGCTTCGTGAACCAGAGCAGGACGTAGCGCGCCTTGAGCGGCTTGCGCAAGGCCAGGCGCACCTGCGGCGAGAGCACCTCGCGCGGCGTCACGACCTGCGTGTAGTCCTCGAGCCCGGTCGGCGAGTCGGCCTCGGCGGAGGTGTAGACCGAGAGCGTGTAGCCGGGCCGCGTCGAGCGCACGACCACGGCGTCGATCTCCGTCGGCCGCGCCAGCTCCACGATCAGGCCGACGCCGGGCTTGATGAGCTCGATGTCCGGCGAGCCGCGGTAGGGCTCGCTCTCCCACTTGGTGTCCGGCAGGCCGTCGATGGCGAGCGGCGCCAGGTCGTCGCGCTCGACGCCGTCGCCGTCGGGGTCGAACGACGCGGATCGGATCAGCCGCAGCGGCCGGCTCGCGACGGCGTCCTCGGCCTCGTCCGCGGTGCTCCCCTCGGTCGCCGCGGTGCTGTCCGGGGCCGTGTCGGCAGCGGTGCCCGTCCCGGCTGCGGCGTCGTCCGTCGTCGTGCCCGCCGTCCCGTCGTCGTCGTCGCTGAGGCCGTTCCAGATGAAGGCGCCCGCGAGCAGCGCGAGGCCGAGCGCGATGATCGCGAGCCAGCGCGTGACGCCCGAGTCGCTCCCGACGCGCGGCGGCACCGCGTCGTCCTCGTACAGGTAGCGCGGCTCCGGGGCCCGGGGCTGCGGTGGCACGCGCGGGACGCTCTCGGTCTGCCAGGCGCCGAGCTCGT
Organism: uncultured Actinomycetota bacterium; assembly: GCA_963767885.1. GTDB lineage: Bacteria > Actinomycetota > Thermoleophilia > Gaiellales > F1-60-MAGs149 > CAVYFW01. Next base: position 49,493 of record CAVYFW010000014.1, on the reverse strand, counting down.
CGTCCCCGCCGTCGTGGTCGTCGTGCTGGGAGCTCGTCCGCCAGGGGTCGTCGACGGGATCGGGCTCGGCCTCCCACGGGCTCGCGCCGGCGGCGAGGGGAACGGCGTCGTGCTCGCCGGTCTCGTACTCGTCGTCCTCGAGCGACGCCAGGATGGCCTCGAGCTCCATGCGCACGAGGCGCGCGTTCGCGGGCCGCTCCTCGGGGCGCTTCTGCAGGCAGCGGGTGACCAGCGAGGTGAGCGAGGCGGGGATGCCCGGGGCGACGTCGCCGACGAACGGCACCGGGGCGCGCACGTGCTGGGCGGCGACGTCCGCGAAGCCGGGGCCGGTGAACGGCGGGCGGCCCGTCAGCATCTCGAACAGCACGACGCCGAGCGCGTAGATGTCCGAGCGGCCGTCGACCTTGCGGCCCAGCGCCTGCTCCGGCGAGACGTACTCGCCGGTGCCGAGCACGCGGCCCGGCTGGGTCAGGCCCGGCTCCTCGAGCATGCGGGCGATCCCGAAGTCGGCGATGCGCACGGCGCCGTGGCCGTCGAGCAGGACGTTGGCCGGCTTCAGGTCGCGGTGCACGACGCGGCGCGCGTGCGCGTCCTCGAGGCCCGTCGCCATCGCGAGCGCGATGCGGGTCGCCTCGACGGGCGGCAGCGGCCCCTCGCGGCGCAGGCGCTCGCGCAGGTCCTCGCCGTCGACGAGCGCGAACACCATGTACGGCCGGCCCTTGTGGTCGCCGTGCGACAGGAGCCGCACCACGTGGTCGCTGCGCACGGCCTCCAGCAGCCGCGCCTCGCGCTCGAAGCGCGCGACCGCCTCCGCGCTCTCGGCCCGGTCGAGGTGCAGCAGCTTGACCGCGACGGGCCGGCCGTCGGCGACGTCGCGGGCACGCCAGACGCTCGCGGTGCCCCCGGAGCCGAGCCGCTCGCTCAGCTCGTACCGGTCGCCGATGCGCTCGCCGGTCACCCGCGCAGGGTAGAGGATGGCGTCCCGGTCCCCGCCGGCCCGGCCTACGCCCGCGCGTGCAGGGCGTCCGCGTCCGTGCGGCGGGTGCTCAGAAGTCGAACGGCAGGATGAGGTCGGCGTCGAGCGCGGCCACGAAGCGCTCGATCTCCTCCCGCATGTTGTCGCGGGAGACCTCCTCCAGCGTGCCGATCAGCTCGTCGGTCGCGTCGTTCAGGATCGCGTCGAAGCGCTCGACGGTGTCCTGGTCGTACACGTCGCGATGCGTCCACTCGCAGCTCGGGCAGCGCAGCTCCAGCTCCCACGCGTCGCCCTCGGCCTCGTGCCAGTCCACCGGATAGACCAGGGTGCCGGTGCAGGCCGGGCAGCACTCGAGCGTCGACGGCGCGTCGACCGGCGTGGCCGGGCCGCTGAGGTCGAAGGCCTGGCGCACGGCGCGGTCGTCGTCCTCGCGACGCCCCTCGGCGTCGAAGTAGACGATCTCGACCGCCTTGCCGCTCGGCAGGATGATCTTCTTGATGTGGAAGTCGCCCAAGGTGAGAGAGTCCTCGCGTCCGTGCTCGGAGCCGTCGGTTGCAGTGGGTACCTCATCGGCACCCCAACCGAGGGTCTTGAGCGACGCGAGCCCCCTCATCGGGTGGTCGCCGGACCAGCGCACGGCGACGCGAGCCCCGCACCGGGGCGGCCGCGGGATCAGCCCGCGACGTCGACCGTGACGTACCAGGCGGCCGTGCCCGCGAACGTCCCGCGGGCGACCCCCACCCCGGCCAGGCGGAAGCCCCGGCCGAGCACGATCGAGCGGTGCACGCTGCTGGCCAGCCACGCGGTGACGAGCGACGCGCCGTCGAAGCCGACGCCGACGACCTCGCCCGCGCGCGTGCCGTTCACGGCCTGCAGGACGCGCACGTAGGGCCGGTGGAAGAGCTGGCCGGAGCGGGCGAGCCGGACGGCGTGCGAGCGCGCCAGCGGCACCAGCCGCGCGTCCGACGTCAGCGGGGCCCGACCGGCCGAGGCGCGCGCCGCGTTGATGCGGGCGAGCACGTCGGCCTCGACGTCTCCAGCCCTCGAGCGTGCCGTCGCGGCGGGCGCCGAGACGGCCAGCAGGGCAACGAGCCCGACCAGCAGCGCGAGCACGCGTAGCGCGTGACCTCTCCCCATGCGATCGCATTCAAGCCGACATGGGACGAGGGTGCGGGCGGTCGAAGGCCCGCTCCTCGGGCTATCTTGCCGAACCCCCGGCGGTTCCTGCCGGAACCTGCCTGACGGCCGCGGAAACCGCGGCGTCGATGACGTCGAGCGCCTCGTCGAGCTGCGCGTCCGTGACCACGAGCGGCACCAGCGTGCGGATGACGTTGCTCGCCGTGCCGGCCTTGAGCAGGATCACGCCGCGCTGGAGCGCCTCCTCGACGACCCGCGTCGCCAGCACCGGGTCGGGCGACGAGCGTCTCGTCGTCGCGCACGAACTCCAGGCCCAGCATCGGCCCGAGGCCGCGCACGTCGGCGATCGCCGGCGTGCGCGCCTGCAGCGCCCGGTAGCGCTCGCGCATGCGGTCGCCGATGACCTGGCCGCGCTCCAGCAGGCCCTCGTCGTCGATGACGTCCAGCACCGCGAGCGCGGCGGCGCAGGCGACCGGGTTGCCGACGTAGGTGCCGCCGATCTGCGAGTCGCCCGGGCCGTCCATGATGGCCTGCCGCCCGAGCACGCCGGACAGGGGCATGCCGGCCGCGATCGACTTGGCGACGCAGACGAGGTCGGGCTCCACGCCCATGTGCTCCATCGCGAACATGCGGCCCGTGCGGCCGAATCCCGTCTGCACCTCGTCGGCGATGAGGACGATGCCGTGCTCGTCGCAGAGCTCGCGCAGGCCGTGCAGGTACGCCGGGCTGGCCGGGACGAAGCCGCCCTCGCCCTGCACCGGCTCGATGATGACCGCGGCCACCGACGTCGGGTCGACGCGGGTCACGAGGGCGCGCCGCAGGTCGTTGAGGGCGATCCCGGCCGCGTCGGGACCGAGGCGGAAGGCGTCCGGGAACACGACCCGGTAGACCTCCGGCGCGAACGGGCCCATGCCCTGCTTGTAGGGCCGCACCTTCGAGGTCAGCGACATGGCCATCAGCGTGCGGCCGTGGAACGCGCCCTCGTACGCGATGACGGCCTCGCGCCCCGTGGCGGCGCGCGCGATCTTGACGGCGTTCTCGACCGCCTCGGCGCCGGAGTTGAAGAAGGCCGCGCGCGTCTCGCCGGAGATGGGCACGCGCGCCAGGAGGCGCTCGGCGAGCTCGACGTAGCCCTCGTACGGGACGATCGTGAAGTCGGTGTGCAGGAAGCGCTGCGCGGCCTCCACCACGGCCGCCGTCACGCGCGGGTGCGAGTGCCCCACGTTGAGGCAGCCGATGCCGCCCCCGAAGTCGACGAAGGTGTTGCCGTCGACGTCCGTCAGCAGGGCGCCCTCCGCGTGATCGACCCACACCGGCGTCCACAGCGTCTTCGCGCGCGCGACGACGCGCTCCTTGCGGGCCGTCAGCTCGCGCGAGCGGGGGCCGGGGATCTCCGAGCGGAGGACGATCGTCACGTGGCGCCTTCCTGCATAGCGGTTGGAACCTACTCACAGTATCGCGCCCGGCAGCGGCCGCGCGGCGCCCCGGACGCGGCCTCTACGATTGCGCGATGGTCCTGTCCGACGGCGCCATCCGCCGCGCGATCGGCGAGGGGCGCATCCGCCTCGACCCGTTCGACCCCGCGCTGATCCAGCCCGCGTCCATCGACGTGCGCTGCGATCGCCGCTTCCGCGTCTTCCGCAACAGCCGCTACGGGTTCATCGACGTCAAGGTGCCGATGCCGGACCTGACGGAGCTCGTCGAGACGCCCGACGACGAGGCCTTCATCCTGCACCCCGGCGAGTTCGTGCTCGGCGCGACGCTGGAGCGCCTGGCGCTCGGGGACGACATCGTGGCGCGGCTCGAGGGCAAGAGCTCGCTCGGTCGCCTCGGGCTGCAGGTGCACTCGACCGCGGGGTTCGTCGACCCGGGCTTCGACGGGCACGTCACGCTCGAGCTCTCCAACGTCGCCAACCTGCCGATCACGCTCTATCCGGGCATGAAGATCGGCCAGGTGTTCGTTCCTCGCCCTGAGCGAGGCGGCGGAGCAGCCGTACGGGAGCGGCGGGCTGGGCTCGAAGTACCAGGGCCAGGTCGGGCCGACGCCGAGCCAGTACTGGAAGAACTTCGTCGACCAGTAGGACGGATCAACCGGCGTCCTGGTAGGTCCAGATGGCGGATTGCCGGACGACCGGAGGCCGTGGTACCGTGCTGCTACCGCGGAAAGGAGGTGGTCCGACTGAGTACTGACAGTTCGGCTAGTGGAGGTACTCGCACGTAGGGGGCGAAACCCCTGAACCGACGGGGAATCGCAGAGCCGAGCGTTGGGGTAGTCCGGATCGCGGCGTCGAGATGACGCGCGGCCGGGCGGCGTCCCCTACGAATACGCTGCGAGATACCGGGAGCGGGCGGCCCATTGTGGCCGCCCGCTCCTCTTTTGACGCCCCGACGAGCGCCACCCCGTACGCTTCCGGCCCGTGCGCTTCCTGGACACGCGGTGGGGCACGGTCGCCGCGCTGGCGCTGTACTGCGCCTGCTCGATCGCCTTCTTCGGCTTCCCGGCCCTGACCGACCCGCAGGGGTCCGTCGTCGGGTCGTTCGGCTCGGACCAGGGCTTCTTCATGTGGTCCCTGGTCCACTGGAAGCAGGTCGTCACGGAGGGCGTCCACCCCTTCCTGACGGACGACATCTACGCGCCTGGCGGCTTCAACCTGGCCTGGGCGACCGTCATCCCCGGGCCGGCCCTGCTGATGGTGCCGCTGACGGCGACGGTCGGGCCGGTCGTGGCCTACAACCTGCTCGCGCTCGCCGCCCCGGCCCTCGCCGCCTTCACGGCGTTCCTGCTCTGCCGCGAGCTCACGCGCAACTGGTACGCCTCGGTGGCCGGCGGCTACCTGTTCGGGTTCTCGAGCTACATGCTCGGCCAGACCCTGAACCACGTGAACCTGGCGCTGGTGTTCCTGCTGCCGCTCGCGGCGCTGCTCGCCGTCCGCCACGCGCGCGGCGAGATCTCGGACCGCCGCTACGTCGTCAGCCTCACGGCGGTGCTGGTCGGCCAGTTCCTGATCTTCCTCGAGGTGCTGATGTCGGCCCTGCTCGCCGGCACGCTCGCGCTCGGGGTCGCCATCGTCGTCGCCGACGAGCGGCTGCGCCGCCAGCTCGTGCGCACTGCGGCCGGCGCCGGGGTGGCGGTCGCGGCGATGGCCGTCATCGTCAGCCCGTACCTGTACTTCGCGCTCGCGCACCCGAACCCGATCCACGAGGGCCTGCAGCCCAAGACCTACGTCGCGGACGTCGACAACCTCTTCTACCCGACGCAGGTCACGTGGCTCTTCTCCCAGGACTTCGCCGACGTCTCGGCCCGCTTCGTCGGCAACCTCACGGAGCAGCTGGCCTACACGCCCGCTGCCGCTGCTGATCGTCTTCCTCTGCGCCGCGTTCGCCTTCCGCCGCACGGTCGCCGGGCGGGTGCTCGTGACGGTGGCGGTCGTCGCGTTCGTCTGCGCTCTCGGCGCGCACCTGACCATCGGCGGCATCCCCACCATCAAGCTCCCCTGGCAGTACACCGAGCACTTCCCGCTCGTGCGCCTCGCGCTGCCCACGCGGTTCGTGGTCTACACCGCCCTCGCGGTCGCCGTGCTGGCGTCGCTGTGGATCGCCCAGCGGCCGTCGAGCCCGTGGCGCTGGGCGCTGATCGGGCTGAGCGTGCTGCTGCTGATGCCGAACCCGCACGGCGGCTGGTGGCGGACCGAGGTGCCGGTGCCGAAGTTCTTCGCCGACGGCACCTACAAGCAGTACATCGCGAAGGACGAGCGCGTGATCGTCGTGCCGTACGGCGTGCGCGGCAACAGCATGTACTGGCAGGCGACGACCGACAACTGGTTCGACCTCGCCGGCGGCTACGCGGCGGCCGTGCTGCCCGACCCGTACGCGGCGTACCCGATCGTCTACACCCTCTACGGCGGCGCCGAGCCCGCCAACGCCGAGGAGGAGCTGCAGCGCTTCGTGCGCGACAAGGGCGTCACCTCGATCGTCGTCCAGCGCGGCTACCCCGGCAACTGGCGCCAGCTCTTCTCCAGCCTGGGGGTCGAGCCGATCGCCGTGGACGACGTGCTCCTCTACCGGCTGCGGCGCGCATGACGATCGAGTCCCTGCTCGCGCGCGCGTAGGCGCCGGCGCGTCGGCGTTTGGACGGGCGCCGGCGCTGGGTACGACGCGCTCATGTGGATCGTCCTCATCCTCCTGCTGGGCGTCTTGCTCTTCGGGGGCGGGTTCCTGATCGCCGGCTTCAAGCTGGCGCTGATCCTGCTCGTCGCCCTGCTGGTGGCGGGGCTGGTGAGCGGCTGGACGTTGCGCGGCCGAACGGGAGCCGCCTGAGCTACGGAGCGGGCCGCCAGGCCGGGTGACCGCGCGATAGCGCGGCACGGGGCTCCGGCGGCGGCCCGCTCCGGATACTGCTTTCGAGATGGGGCGGGTCGGCCTGCGGGGTGCCGGCCCGCCCGTACTACCGCCCGCGCGAGCGTTCGGCCGGGTGCGGCCGTCGTCCGCGGCGGGCGGCGGCACGGGTCCCGCCCGCGCCGGTCGCGATTCCGCGGCGCCGAACACCGGCCGCGGCTCTACCCTGCCCACCGTGCGCATCGCGACCTGGAACGTGAACTCCCTGCGGCAGCGGGTGCCGCGCCTCCTGCCGTGGCTCGACGAGCGGCGGCCGGACGTCGTCTGCCTGCAGGAGACGAAGCTGGCGGACGACGCCTTCGGCGAGGTGATCGGCGACGAGCTGGCGAACCGCGGCTACGAGGTCGCGGCCCACGGCGAGAGCGCGTGGAACGGGGTGGCGATCCTGTCGCGCGTCGGCCTCGAGGACGTCGTCGCCGGCATCGAGGGCGGGCCCGGCTTCCCCGCACCCGGAGGCGCGGGCGCTGACCGCGACCTGTGGCGGCGTCCGCGTCACCTGCGTCTACGTGCCGAACGGCCGCGAGCCCGGGTCGGAGCACTACGCCTACAAGCTGGCGTGGCTCGCCGCGCTGCAGGCGATGATCGGGGAGCACCCGGGCACGACGGTCGTCTGCGGCGACATGAACATCGCGCCGACCGACGCGGACGTCTTCGATCCCGCGGCCTACGTCGGCCAGACGCACGTGACGCCGCCCGAGCGCGAGGCGCTCGCGAGCCTGCAGTCGCTCGGCCTGCGCGACGTCGTCCGCGACCACTGGCCCGACGCGCGCGTCTTCACCTACTGGGACTACCGCGCGGGCATGTTCCACCAGGACTGCGGCATGCGGATCGACCTCGTGCTCGCGAGCGACGACGTCGCCGGGCGCGTGAAGGCCGCGTGGGTCGATCGCCAGGCCCGCAAGGGCAAGGGGCCGAGCGACCACGCGCCGGTGATCGTCGACCTGGACGAGGCGCCGGACGGCGACATCGGCCCCGTCGTGCCCCCGCCGTCGAACCCGGCGCCGCCGGGCGCGAAGAAGCTGCCGCAGGCCCCGTAGGGCCTCAGGCGCGCCGATCGCGGTCGCGCGACGGCTGGACGCGCTTCGGCTCGCCGGGCATCTTCGGGTAGTCGGGCGGGTACGGCATGTCGCCCGCGCCCTGCTGCTCGTACAGGTCGAGCAGCGGCTGCAGCGAGTGCACGACGTCGTCGATCGCGGCGTGCGGATCGCCGACCTCCGCGAAGCGGGCCGGCATGGTCGCGACCGTGAAGTCCTCGGGCTGGACGCTGGCCGAGCTCGTCCCAGCCGAGCGGCGCCGACACGGGGGCGCCGGGCTTGGGGCGGATGCTGTAGGCGGAGGCGATCGTCCGGTCGCGGGCGTTCTGGTTGTAGTCGACGAAGATGCGCGCGCCCCGCTCCTCCTTCCACCAGCGCGTCGTGACCTCGCCGGGCAGGCGCCGCTCCAGCTCGCGGCCGAAGGCGATCGCGGCGTGGCGCACGTCGGTGAAGGTCCAGCGCGGCTCGATGCGCACGTAGACGTGGACGCCCCGGCCGCCGGAGGTCTTCGGGAAGCCGACGTAGCCGAGCTCGTCGAGCAGGCCCCGCCCGACGCTCGCGACCCGCACCGCGTCGGCGAAGTCCGTCCCCGGCTGGGGATCGAAGTCCAGCCGCAGCTCGTCCGGATGGTCGACGTCGTCGCGCCGCACCGGCCACGGGTGGAACGTGATCGCCCCCATCTGCGCGCACCAGGCGACGACCGCGAGCTCGGTCGGGCAGATCTCGTCGGCGCTGCGGCCCGACGGGAAGGCGATCCGGGCCGTCTCGACGTAGTCCGGCGCGCCCTTCGGGATCCGCTTCTGGTAGAAGGCGTCGGCGCCCCGCGAGTCCGCGCGCGTCGCGAGCACCATCCCGGGCAGGACGCCGCGCGGCCAGCGCTCGAGGGTCGTCGGGCGCTGGCGGAGCGCGCGCAGGATGCCGTCGCCCACGGCGAGGTAGTACCGCACGACGTCGAGCTTCGTGTGCGCGGGCGTGCGCTCGGTGGCCGGGAAGATCACCCGGTCGGCGCTGGAGACGCGGACCTCGCGCCCACCCGCCTCGACGACGGCCTCCGCGGAGCGATCCACCACGCGGTTAAGCCCGGCTACATGCCCCAGGCGGTCTCGCCGAGCAGCGCGGCCTGCGCGCCGGTCGGGTGCGCCTCGGTGGCCGCCGCGCCGTCGCCCTCGTGCTCGACGCGGACCGAGATGGTGCCCGCCGTCACGGCGTCGAGCTCGCCGGCCGCCCCCGCGTCGTCGAGGGGCTTCCAGCGGACCGTCTCGTCGGCCGTGCTCACGACCTCGAAGCGCGCGAGCGGCTCCAGGCCGGCCGCGCGGAAGCGGTGCAGGAGCTCCCCGTCCTCGTTCTCGAAGCGCAGCACGCGCACCACCGAGCCCTGCGGCACCAGCGAGAGGGGCGTGCCCTCCTCGCGCGGGTGGTCGCCGATCGGGTGGCCGTGCGGGCATGCCTTGGCGTCGGCGAGCAGGGCGTACATGCGCTGCTCGAGCGAGTCCGAGATCGCGTGCTCGAACGTGTGCGCCTCCTCGTGCACCTCGTCCCACGGGATCTTGAAGACCTCGCACAGGAACGCCTCGATCAGGCGGTGGCGGGAGACGACCTTGTGTGCGACCTCCCGCCCGTGGGGCGTGAAGTGCAGGCGCTTCTTCTCGTCGCGTTCGATCAGGCCCTCGTCGACGAGTCGGCGCACCATCTCCGTGACGCTGGGCTGGGAGACGCCCATGGCCCGCGCGAGGTTCACCTGGGTCGGCTCGATCCGGGCCTCTTCGAACCAGTAGAGCTTCTCCAGGTAGTCCTGGACTGCCTCGGTCAGGGCCATGCAGGCAGTATAGGAACGTCCCGGTCCCGGCCGCCCCGCGTCGGGTACGTTCCCCCCGATGCCCCCTACCGGGACCGATCTGGAGCAGCGTGCGGCCCACGTCCGCGCCGTCGTGGCGGACGTCGGAGCCGACGCCGAGGGCCTCGACCTCGGTGCCTGGCTCGACGCGCTGGGCCGCGCCGCGACCGGGGGCGAGCGGCTCACGCGGGCGGGCGTCCAGCGGCTCGCAGCGGCCGGGGCGCGGGCGGCCTCGGACGGGCTCGCGCTGCCGCTGGTCGTGGACGCCTGGCTCACGTCGGGCTGGGTGCTGTGGCGCTCGCTGGCCCGCGAGGAGCCGGTCGCGGGGCACGCCCGCCTGGCCGGTGCGCTGCTGCGGGCCCTGGACGACGGGGCCAAGGCCCTCGCCGACGGCTACGTCCGCGAGCAGCTGCGCGCCGTCGAGCGCACCGAGGAGGCGCGGCTCGCCCTGCTCGACGGCCTGCTGGGCGCGGCGGCGCCGGACACCATGCTCGCCGCGGCCGCGCGGCTCGGCGTCGACCTGCAGGGCCGGCGCTCCGTGCTGGTGGTCGGCGACGTGAACGAGTCCGTCCTGCACCGCCTGCGCGAGGACGGCGCGCTGGCGGCGCCGCGCGACGGCGTCGTCGTGGCGGTGCTGGCCGGCGACCGGGCGCCGCGCGGGCCGGAGCCGGCGGGCCTCGGCCGCCCGGGGCTCGGCGTCGACGGCATCCGCGCGTCGTACGGCGAGGCGCGGCGCGCGCTCGAGGTCGCCCGCCGGCTCGGCCTGCAGGGCGTCGTGCCGTACGAGGAGGTGCGGGCCGAGGCGCTGATCCTGTCCGACCGCGCGGCCCTGGCCGACCTCGTCGAGACCGTGCTCGGCCCGCTGGAGGGCGGCCGGCAGGGTGCGGGGCCGCTCGTCGCCACCCTGGAGGCGTGGCTCGGCAGCGGCACGAGCGTCGCGGCGACGGCGCGCGCGCTCGGGCTGCACGAGCGGACGGTGCGCTACCGGCTCGCGCGCATCGAGGAGCTGGCCGACCTCGACCTCGACCTCGCGGACGACCGCTTCCGCGTCGAGCTCGCGCTGCGCGGCCGCCGCCTGCTGCGCGACGGCTCCGAGGAGAACCCGCCGCTCTAGGCGGGCACGGCGCCGGGCGAGCGGCGCTCGACCTCGACCTCGCGGGGCGTCGGCGACGCGCCGCACTCCGTACAGCGCAGCTCCGCCACGACGTCGCCGCCGCAGTCGCGGTGGCTGACCCGCACGTACGGGGCGTCGGGATCGTGGACGTGGCGCTCGCCCCAGCGCAGGAGCCCGATCAGCGGCACCCGCAGCTCGCGGCCGGCCTCCGTCAGCCGGTACTCGTGGCGCAGCGGCCGCTCGCTGTAGGGCACGCGCTCCATGACGCCGTGCTCCACCAGCGTGTCGAGGCGCTTGGCGAGGACGTTGCGGGCGATGCCGAGGCTGGCCTGGAACTCCTCGAAGCGCTTCTTGCCCTGCAGCGCGTCGCGCACCACGAGCAGCGTCCAGCGCTCGCCGACGATCTCGAGGGTGCGGGCGATGCTGCAGGCCTGCGTGTCGTAGTCCTTGCCGAGCACGAGCCCATCCTAGCGCGTTTCGCACCTGTCAGTTGCATCATGAGACGAACTCGCCTACAGTCCGTTGCGTGATGCAACTTGATGGGAGCTCCCGATGACCGCCTCGACCGCCGCCGACGCGAGGGCCTTCCGCCTGCCCTTCGCCGTCGTCGCCACCGGCGTCTTCCTCGCCGTGCTCGACCTGTTCATCGTCAACGTCGCCTTCCCATCGATCGGGGCCGACTTCGACGGCACGAGCGTCTCCAGCCTGTCCTGGATCCTCAACGCCTACACGATCGTCTTCGCCGCCCTGCTGATCCCCGCCGGCAAGCTCGGCGACCTCGTCGGCCGCCGCCGCGTGTTCACCGCCGGCCTCCTGGTGTTCGCCCTCGGCTCGCTGCTCTGCGCCGTCGCCCCGACCGTCGAGGCGCTCGTCGCCGCGCGCGTCCTGCAGGCCGTCGGGGCCGCGGCCGTGACCCCGACCTCGCTCGGCCTGCTGCTGCCCATCGTGGCGCCGGAGCGCCGCGCGCGGGTGATCGGCGCCTGGGCCTCGATCGGGGCCGTCGGCGCTGCGGCCGGCCCGCCCATCGGCGGCCTGCTCGTGGAGGCGAGCTGGCACCTGATCTTCCTCGTCAACGTCCCCATCGCCATCGTCGCCGCCGTCCTGACGCCGCGCGTGCTGGCCGAGGTGCGCGATCCCGACCAGGCGCGCGTGCCCGACCTGCTCGGCGTCGGCCTGCTGATCGTGGCCGTCGCCTCCCTCACCCTCGGCCTCGTCGAGGGGCCCGGGTGGGGCTGGGACCTGCGCGTGGTCGCCGCCTTCGCCATCGCCGCGGGCGCGACCGCCTGGCTGGTGGTGCGCTCGCGCACCCACCACGCGCCGGCCATCGAGCCCGAGGTCGTGGGCGCGCCGGGCTTCGCGCTCGCGAGCCTCGGCGCCGCGCTGTTCTACCTCGCGCTGGGCGCCATGCTGCTCGCGAACGTCATCTTCCTCAGCGACGTGTGGGAGTACACGCCGCTGCAGGCAGGCCTGGCCCTGGCCCCCGGTGCGGTCGTCGCCGCGCTGCTCGCCCCGCACGGCGGACGGGCCGTGCCGCGGTTCGGCGCCGGCCTCGTCGGCGCGGCGGGCGGCATCCTCTTCGCCCTCGCGGGCGTGTGGTGGATCTGGCGGGTCGGCGCCGAGCCGGGCTTCCTGCTCGACTTCCTGCCCGGCCTGCTGATCGGCGGCGCCGGCGTCGGGCTCGCGCTCCCCGCCTCGACCGTCGGCGCGGTCTCCGGGCTGCCGCCGGCGCGCCTCGCCACCGGCATCGGCGCGCTCATGACCTTCCGGCAGGTCGGCGCCACCATCGGCGTCGCGGCCCTCGTCGCCATCCTCGGCGGCGCCACGCCGGCCGACGGCCTGCAGCCCTTCGACGACGCGCGCGTCCTGATCATCGCCGGCGCCCTCGGGAGCGCGGTATCCCTGCTCGCGCTGCAGGTGCGGTCCGCCATGGCGCCTGCACCGGCGACCTCGGCCGCCTAGCTAGCCTGCGGGGCATGTCCGACGTCCTCATCTACGGCGACACCGAGCGCTCGGCCGCCCTGCGCCACGAGGTGCCGATCGGCATCGGCGACGCCTTCCTGTACCTGGAGACCGGCGGTCGCCAGGTCATCCTCACCAACGCCCTCGAGCGCGACCGCATCGCGCGCGTTCTGCCCGAGGCGGAGCTGCTGATGCCGGAGGAGCTCGGCCTCTACGAGCTGATCGCCGAGGGCATGGCCCGCGAGGACATCTCCATCGAGATAGCCGCGCGCGCCGTGCAGCGCGCCGGCGTGCAGCGGGCGTCGGTGCCCGGCGACCTGCCCGTCGTCATCGCCGATCGCCTGCGCGCAGACGGCGTCGTGCTCGACGTCGACGCGCGCGGCTTCCACGAGCGCCGCCGCCGCAAGAATCCCGCCGAGCTCGCGGGCATCCGGCGGGCACAGCGCGCCGCCCAGGAGGGGATGGCCGCGGGCGCCGCGCTCCTGCGCCGTGCCGACATCGACGGCGACCGGCTGGTGGTCGACGGCGACGTGCTGACGGCCGAGGCCGTGCGCGCGACGATCCGCGAGGCGTGCGCGGCCGCCGGCTCGCCGGCGACGCAGGACCTGATGGTCGTCTCGACGTGGTCGGGCGGCGGGCACGACTCCGGCAGCGGGCCGCTGCCCGCCAACCTGCCGATCGTCATCGACCTCTGGCCGCAGGACGAGCAGACCGCCTGCTGGGCCGACATGACGCGCACCTTCCTGGTCGGCGACGTCCCGCCGCGCGTGGCGGAGCTGGCCGGCGTCGTGCGAGAGGCGCTCGAGGCGGCGCGGCGGCTGGCGGCGCCGGGCGTGACGGGTCGGGCGCTCTACGAGGCGGCCGCCGACGTCGTCGAGGGCGCTGGCTACCCGACGCAGCGCACCCGCACGCCGGGCGAGACCCTCACGCAGGGCTTCTACTTCTCGCTCGGCCACGGCGTGGGGCTCGAGGTGCACGAGGCGCCGCTGCTCGGCCTGGCCGGGCACGACGAGCTGCTGGCCGGCGACGTGATCGCGGTGGAGCCGGGCATCGAGGGCCTGCCGGACCTCGGCGGGGTCCGCTACGAGGATCTCCTGCTGATCACGCCCGAGGGCGCCGAGACGCTGACGGACTTCCCGTACTGCCTGCGCACGCCCTAGGGCGAGTCGCCTAGCTCCACTCCACCTCGTCCATGCCCGCCCACTCCGCGGGCAGGGGCGTGCCGGCGGCGCGGTTGAGCGCGACCTTGAGGGTGCCGAGGCCCAGCAGCGCGCACTTCAGGCGCATGGGGGAGAGCGGGATGCCGACCTCCTCCACGATGTCCTCGCGGCCCAGCGCGGCGACCTCGTCGACCGGCTTGCCCTCGACCATCTCGGTCAGCATCGAGGTCGCGGCCTGCGAGATCGCGCAGCCCTTGCCGCTGAAGCGGATCGCGGCCACGCGGCCGTCCTCGACCCGCACGTCGAGGTGCAGGTGGTCGCCGCAGAGCGGGTTCTGGCCCTCGACGGAGACCTTGGGGTCGTCCAGCGTCCCGTGGTTCCGCGGGTTCTTGTAGTGGTCGAGGATGTGCTCGCGGTAGAGGTCGTCCATGGGCTCCTACAGCCCGAACGTCTCGCGGGCCCGGTGCAGTCCCTCGATGAGGCGGTCGACCTCCTCCTCCACCGTGTAGAGGTAGAAGGAGGCGCGGGTCGTGGCCCCGATGCCGAGGCGCTCCATCACCGGCTGCGTGCAGTGGTGGCCGGCCCGGACGCAGACGGCGTCGCGGTCGAGGATCTCCGCCACGTCGTGCGGGTGGACGCCGTCGAGCACGAAGGACACCACGCCGCCGCGGTGGGTCGGCTCCGACGGTCCGTAGACCGTCACGCCGGGCACCTCGCGCAGCCGCTCCAGCGCGTAGGCGGTGATGCGCGCCTCGTGCGCGTGGATGGCGTCGAGGCCGATGGCCTGCAGGTAGTCGATCGCCGCGCCCATCCCGACGACCTCGGCGATCGCGGGCGTGCCGGCCTCGAACTTCCAGGGCAGCTCGTTCCACGACGTGCGGTCGAGGTGCACCGAGCGGATCATCTCGCCGCCGGTCAGGAACGGCGGCATGGCCTCCAGCAGCGCGCGGCGCCCGTAGAGGCCGCCGGCGCCCGAGGGCCCGCACAGCTTGTGCCCGGAGAAGGCGAGGAAGTCGCAGTCCAGCGCCTGCACGTCGACCGGGCGGTGCGGCACCGACTGCGCGCCGTCGACCACGATCACGCCGCCCTGCCCGTGCACCCAGTCCGCGAGCTCGCGGACCGGGTTGCGCGTGCCGAGCGAGTTCGACTGGTCGGTGACGGCCAGCAGCTTGACCGGGCCCGTCGCCGCGATCTCGTCGAGCGTCGACAGGTCGAGCTCGCCCTCGTCGGTCATCGGCACGAAGCAGAGGGTCGCGCCCGTCTCGCGCGCCAGCACCTGCCACGGCACGAGGTTGGAGTGGTGCTCCATGACGGTGGCCGCGATGACGTCGCCCTCGCCGACGTTGGTCCGCCCGTAGCTGTAGGCCACGAGGTTGAGGGCCTCGGTCGCGTCGCGCGTGAACACGATCTCCTTCGTGGACGACGCGTTGAGCAGCGTCCGCACGCGCTCGCGCACCGCCTCGTAGGCCTCCGTCGCCTCCTGGGCGATGGTGTAGACGCCGCGGTGCACGTTCGCGTACGAGGTCGAGTAGAGGTCGACCATCGCGTCCAGCACCTGCCGCGGCTTCTGGGCCGTGGAGGCCGAGTCGAGGTAGGCCAGCGGGCGGCCGTGCACCTCGCGCCTGAAGATCGGGAAGTCCTCCCGCAGGCGGGCCGCGTCGAGCGGCGCCGTCTTGGCGGGCTGCGCCGCCTGCGCGCTCACGGCAGCCGCTTCAGCAGCGCGCCGCGGATGGCCTCGCGGACGGGCTCGGACTCGATGCGCTCCAGCACGTCGGCGAAGAAGCCCTCCACCACGATGCGCTCCGCGACCTTGCGCTCGATGCCGCGGCTCATCAGGTAGAAGAGCAGCTGGCGATCGACCGGCCCGGCCGTGGCGCCGTGGGTGCAGCGCACGTCGTTGGTGTCGATCTCGAGGCCCGGGATGGAGTCCGCGTGGGCGCGCGGCGAGAGCAGGAGGTTGCGGTTCTCCTGGTAGGCGTCGGTGCGCTGGGCGCCGGGCGCCACGCGGATGACGCCGCGCCAGACCGCGCGCGACTCGTCGGCCAGCACGCCCTTGAAGGCGAGGTCGCTGGTGGCGTGCGGCGCGTCGTGCTCCTGCGTCGTGTCGAGATCGAGGTGGCGGTCGCCGTCCACGATGTACGTGCCGGTCAGGCGCACCGTCGAGCCCGGGCCGGCGAGGCGGGACTCCATGCGCGTCTTGCCCGTCCGCGCGCCGAGCGCCGTGGCGGCCCACTCCAGCCGCGCGTCGCGCGCGACCTCGGCCCGGTGGTGGGCGAAGTGCAGCGAGTCCAGGTGGCGGTTCTGCACCGTCACGTACTCGACGTGGGCGTTGGCGCCCACGGACAGCTCGACGACGCCGTTGGCGTAGCCCGGCAGGCCCTCGACGTGCTCCTCGATGAGCGTGAAGCGCGACGACTCCTCGGCCACCACGAGCAGGCGCCAGTGCTGCGCGCCGCCCGCCGTGGCGAGCTCGAAGGCCGCGTGCAGCGGCAGCTCCACGTGCACGCCCTGCGGCACGTAGACCAGCGCGCCGCCGGACCACAGCGCCGCGTTCTCGGCCGCGAACTTCTCGTCCGTGCCCACGATGGTGCCCAGGTACCGCTCCACCAGCTCCGGATGCTCGGCGGCCGCCGACTCCAGGCTGGTGAAGATCACGCCCTGCGCCGCGACCGCGGGGTCGAGCTCGACGACCACGACCGCGCCGTCGCGCTGGATCAGCCGGCCGGCCTCGTTGCCGACCGCGAGGATGGTCCCCTCGGCGTGGGCGGCATCGACGGACGGCGCCGGCGCGCGGTAGGCCGCGAAGTCGATGCCCCGCAGGTTCGTGAACCGCCAGTGCTCGTCGCGGATGGTCGGAACCGGCAGGGCCGCGTTCGCCTCGGCGGCGGCCTGGCGGCGCTCCTCGAGCCACGTCATCCGACGGAGCCCTCCATCTGCAGCTGGATCAGACGGTTCATCTCCACGGCGTACTCGAGCGGGAGCTCCTTCGTGATCGGCTCGATGAAGCCGGCCACGATCATCGCGGACGCCTCGGCCTCGGACAGGCCGCGGCTCCGGAGGTAGTACAGCTGCTCCTCGCCGATCTTCGAGACCGTGGCCTCGTGGCCGATGTCGACGTTGTCGGCGGACACGTTGATGTACGGGTACGTGTCGGTGCGCGACTCGGGGTCGAGGATCAGCGCGTCGCAGACGACCTTGGAGCGCGAGCGCTCGGCGTTGCGGTTGACGCGCAGGAGGCCGCGGTACGAGGAGCGGCCGCCGTCCTTGGAGATCGACTTCGACGTGATCACGCTGGTGGTGTCCGGCGCCATGTGCGTGACCTTGCCGCCCGCGTCCTGGTGCTGCCCCTCGCCGGCGAAGGCGATCGAGAGGATCTCGCCGTGCGCGCGGGCGCCCTTCAGCAGGACGGCCGGGTACTTCATGGTGATCTTGGAGCCGAGGTTGCCGTCGACCCACTCCATCGTCGCGTCCTCGTAGGCCACGGCGCGCTTCGTGACGAGGTTGTAGACGTTGTTCGACCAGTTCTGGATCGTCGTGTAGCGGGCGCGGCCGCGCGGCTTGACGATGATCTCGACGACCGCGGAGTGCAGCGAGTCGGAGGAGTACGTCGGGGCGGTGCAGCCCTCGACGTAGTGCACGTAGGCGTCCTCGTCGACGATGATCAGCGTCCGCTCGAACTGGCCCATGTTCTGCGCGTTGATGCGGAAGTAGGCCTGCAGCGGCTGCTCGACGCGCACGCCCGGCGGCACGTAGATGAACGAGCCGCCCGACCACACGGCCGAGTTCAGCGCCGAGAACTTGTTGTCGGTCGCCGGGATGACGGTCGCCCAGTACTCGCGGAACAGCTCCTCGTGCTGCAGGAGCGCCTGGTCGGTGTCCAGGAAGAGGACGCCGCGGTCCTCCAGCTCCTTCTTGAGGTTGTGGTAGATGACCTCGGACTCGTACTGGGCGCCGACGCCGGCGAGGTACTTGCGCTCGGCCTCGGGGATGCCCAGGCGCTCGAACGTGTTCTTGATGTCCTCGGGCACGTCGTCCCACGAGCGCGCGTTCTGCTCGGCGGGCTTCAGGTAGTAGAAGATGTTCTCGAAGTCGATGCCGCTGAGGTCGGCGCCCCAGGTGGGCATCGGCTTGGCGCGGAAGATCTCGTACGCCTTGAGGCGGTACTCGAGCATCCAGGCGGGCTCGCCCTTGTGCGCGGAGATCTCGCGCACGACGTCCTCGTCGAGGCCGCGGCGCGTCTTGAAGACGGGCTTCTCCTCGTCGTGGAAGCCCCACTTGTACGCGCCGATGTCGACCTGTGCGGGTGTCTCGAGCTCGGGAGCCATGGCTCAGGCCTCCTGCAGGACGCCGGTGTAGCCCTCGCGCTCGAGCTCGTGCGCGAGCTCGGGGCCGCCGGACCGGGCGATCCTGCCGTTGATGAGGATGTGCACGTGATCGGGCTTCACGTACTCGAGGATGCGCTGGTAGTGCGTGATGACGAGCGCGCCCATCTCGGGGCCGACGAGGCTGTTGACGCCGTCCGCGACGATCCGCAGGGCGTCGATGTCGAGGCCCGAGTCGGTCTCGTCGAGCACCGCGATCTGCGGGCGCAGCATCGCCATCTGCAGGATCTCGAGGCGCTTCTTCTCGCCGCCGGAGAACCCGTCGTTGAGGTAGCGGCTCGACATCGAGCGGTCGATCTTCAGCAGCTCCATGTTCTCCTGCAGCTGCTTGCGGAACTCCGGGATGCGGATGGGGTTGTCCTCGCCGTCCGGCCCGCCCTTGCGGTGCGCGTTGACGGCCATGCGCAGGAAGTTCGCGACGGTGACGCCGGGAACCGCGTGCGGGTACTGGAAGCAGAGGAAGAGACCGGCGCGCGACCGCTCGTCCGGCTCCAGCTCGAGCAGGTTCTCGCCCATGAACAGGACCTCGCCCTCGGTGGCCTCGTAGCCGGGGTGGCCCATCAGCACGTGCGAGAGCGTGGACTTGCCGGAGCCGTTCGGCCCCATGATCGCGTGGATCTCCCCGCGCGACACCTCGAGGTCGATGCCGCGCAGGATCTCCTGGTCGGAGTCCGCGATCTTGGCGTGCAGGTTCCTGATGACGAGGTCGGGCAAGTGAGGCGCTCCCAGAGCAGCGTGAATTCGCGAGAGGTTCGGCCCTGTAGTTTAGACGGACCGGGCTGTCTATACCCCCGGCGGCCGGCCCCCGTCACCTGCGGGGAATAGCGTCCAGCAGCCGTGCATCGAGCTCGAGCTCGTAGCGGAACGAGCCGTCGATGCGGCGCGAGACCTGGCGCCGGACGTCGACGCCGAGCGACGGCGCGTACCAGGTCGTCTCGCGGAAGGTGCCCGCGAGCGCGCCGCCGAGCGTCGTGTCGGTGGCGATGACGACGGTGTCGACGGGCTGGCCGCCGACCTGCACCGTCTCGCTGCGCACGACGCGCGCCGTCGCCTCGACGGGCACGCTGCGCAGGCGGTACTGCTCGCGCCAGCTCGCGCCGACGGCGAGGTCGTCCGGCAGCACGAGCGGCTGCGGCTCCGCCGTGTCGGTCGTCTGCTGCCCGAGCCCGAGGAACTGCAGGTCGCTCCACTGCTCCGCGAGGCGCCAGCCGCCGTCGCCCCGCACGAGCGACCGGCCCTCGCCGTGCTGCTCGGACAGGAAGAGGCGCTCCTGGACGCCGCCGCCGGCGCGCCGCAGGGTCAGCTCCGCTCCCGCCGGCAGGTCGCGCCGCAGGCAGATGGGGCCGAAGCCGCCGCACTCCCAGCCCGTGACCGCGTAGCCGTAGACGCCGGGGAGGGGCAGCGAGCCCGCCGGCGCGGGCGGCCCGGGATCCGAGCGGAACGCGGCGACGGCGGCGTCGGGCGCGACCGGGTCGGACCGTCCGGCCTGCCACCACGCGAGCGCGCCACCGGCGAGGGCGAGGACGACGAGGACGGCGACGACGAGGAGCCAGCGGCGGCGGCGCAACCCGGGCAGGCTACCTGCGCCGGTCGGGGCTACAGCTTGCCGACCAGCAGGTCGCGGATCGAGACGATGCCCACGACGCGCCCCTCCGCCGTGACCGGCAGGTGGCGCACGTTCGCGTCGCGCATGAGCGCGCTGGCCTCCTCCAGGCTGGAGCCGCGGTCGACGGACCACATCTCGGGCCGCATCCACGAGCCCGCCTGTCCCTGGTCGGGATTGCGGCTCGCGGCGACCGAGTCGACGAGCTCGCGGTCGGTGATGATGCCCAGCGGCTGCTCCGCGTCGTCCACGACCACCGCCGAGCCCACGTTGCGCGCCCGCAGCCGCCGGGCCACCTCGCCGAGCGTCGCCGTGCTCGGCACGGTCAGGATGTCGGTGGTCATCACGTCGCCCACGGTGGCCATGGGAACCTCGCCTTCGGACGGTCCGCGGAGCGGGGACGGCTCCACCCTCATAGTGGACCGACGATCCTCGCGCGTGAGGGCTCCTGGCCGTCAATCATCGAGGACTGCTAGCTGCCGGGCGCGCCGCGGCGCAGGTACTCGAGCAGCGCGCGGTCGGTGATGCGCTCGAGCGGCGCGTTGTCGTCGGTCAGCGGCTCGCCGCCGGACGGCACGTCGACGAGCGTGCGCCCGAGGTGGTGCGCGGCGGCGGCGGGCAGGCCGGCGGCGGACGCCAGGCGGCCGCGGGCGTCCGTGGCGTCCGCGGGGTCGGCGTAGGCGACGACGATCGAGTTGAACTCGTCGTAGCGCGACACCTGCACCGCCGGGAAGACCGCGCGCATGGTGTCGGCGATGCGATCGACGGCCTCGGTCAGGTCGGGCGGGGTGCCGACGTTGATGGCCACGACGCCGCCCGGCTTCAGGTGGTCGCGGACGAGCTCGAAGAACTCCTTCGTGACCAGGTGGAACGGGATGTACGGCTGGCGGTAGGCGTCGATGATGAACGCGTCGTAGTCGCCGTCGGCCCCGTACAGCCAGAAGCGCGCGTCGGCGGTGTGCACCTTCAGGCGCGGGTTGTGCCATGCCCAGGTACTTGCGGCCGACGTCGCTGACCACGGGGTCGATCTCGACGCCGTCGATGGACGTCTCGGGCCAGGCGGCCTCGTACAGGTTGGCGACCGTGCCGCCGGCGTTGCCGAGGATCGCCAGGTTCCCGGCCGGCCGTCCGGTCAGGAGCGGCAGCGACAGGAACGAGTCCCAGTAGCCGCCCGTCAGCGGGCCGTCGGCGGGCAGGATCGAGTGCACGGCCCAGCCCTCGTTGAGGTGCAGGATGCGGTCGCCGTCCGGCTGCTCGAGCACCTGCACGAACTGGTACGGCGACTCCGTCTCGTAGAGCACCCGGTCGTCGCCGCCCCCCTTGATCTGGCCCAGCGGCAGGGCGATCAGGGCGGCTACCGCCACGGGGGCCACCAGGGCGCGGCGCGGCAGGAGCAGCGCGGCCGACAGCGCGAGCAGGGCGGCGCAGACGAGCAGCGTGCGGCGCGTGCCGATGGCCGGGATCAGGATCAGGACCGGCAGGAAGGTGCCGAGGATGGAGCCCACGGTGGAGAGCGCGTAGAGGCGTCCGGCGACCGTGCCGGCCTCGCGCACGTCCGTCACCGCCAGGCGGATGGCCCACGGGGCGACGGCGCCCAGGCAGGTGATCGGGATGGCGAACATCAGGAGCGTGCCGGCGAACGACGCGATGAAGGCGCCGGCGGAGAGGTCGGCGAAGGCCCCGGTGGCGGCGTCGAACAGCGGCCGCGTCGCGAAGGGCAGGAGCGCGACGGTGAGGGCGGCGACCATCACCACGGCCGCGAGCGCGCGCATGTGCGGGTGCCGGTCGGCCAGGCGGCCGCCCACCCAGTACCCCACCGACAGGTACAGCAGGGTCATGCCGATGACGTTGGCCCAGACGACGTTCGACGTGCCGAAGTACGGCGCCAGGAGCCGCGCGCCGGTCACCTCGGTGGCCAGCGACGCGACGCCCGCCAGGAACACGACCAGGGACAAGCGGCGCCGCGGGTTCTCCACCGACGGGAACGCTACCCCGACCGACCCGGACGGCGATCCGGCCTGTCGGTTCACGTCACCTTAACGGAGGCGCCGCGCGGGCCAAACGAACGATGACTGGGCATTCACGAAGGCGGGCTATAACCCTCCTCATGCACCCCGTTCCGTCGAATCACGGTTCGGTTCCCGACGCTCGGCGGACCGATCTCGACTTCTTCGCACCCACCGAGCAAACGGCGTCGTCGTCGACCGTCGGTGATCCGCCGCCCGCCCCGCCGCAGCCGCCCCGTCAGGAGCCGCCGCGCGAGGACCCGCCCAGGGGCGGCGGTGGCTTCGGTCGCCGCTTCCTGCCGCTGGCGCTCGTCGCCCTGCTCGCCGGTGGTGCCGGCGCCGCCGGCATCGCCGCCCTCGACGACGGCGGCACCAACACCGTCACGATCCGCGAGTCCGCGCCGGCCGCCAACGGCAGCTCCTCGCAGACGCGCACGATCGTGCAGCCCGTCGTCGTCGGGCCAGCTGAGCATCGGCCAGATCTACGACGAGGCCGGCCCCGGCGTGGTCCGCGTCGAGCAGGAGAACGGCCAGGGCAGCGGCTTCGTGATCGACGAGGACGGCTACATCGTCACCAACGCGCACGTGGTCGAGGGCGCGCAGACGGTCTTCGTGTCCTTCTCCAACAACGACCGCGTCGAGGCGCGCGTGGTCGGCTCCGACCCGGCCACCGACGTCGCGCTGCTCAAGGTCGAGGTCCCCGCCTCGTCGCTGAACCCGATCCCGCTCGGCTCCTCGGCCGACGTCAAGGTCGGCGACGGCGTCGTCGCCATCGGCAACCCGTTCGGCCTCGACCGCACGGTCACCTCGGGCATCGTCTCGGCCATCAGCCGCGAGATCCAGGCGCCGAACGGCGTGACGGCGATCCGCGATGCGATCCAGACCGACGCCGCCATCAACCACGGCAACTCCGGCGGCCCGCTGCTCAACATGCAGGGCGAGATCATCGGCATCAACTCGCAGATCGAGACCGGCGGCACCACGGACGGCAACGTGGGCATCGGCTTCGCGGTGCCGATCGACATGGTCAAGGACGTCGTGTCCGGCCTGCGCGCCGACGGCGTGGTCAAGCACGCCTGGCTCGGCGTCTCCCTGTCGCCGGTCGACCAGACGCTGGCCGATCGCGTCGACGTCGGCACGAACGAGGGCGCGATGGTCGCCAGCGTCATCCCGGACGGCCCGGCCGCGGGCGCGGGCCTGCAGGCGGCCACCGACCAGGTCGTGATCGACGGCGAGACGTACGACATCGGCGGCGACGTGATCGTGTCCGTCGACGGCAAGCCGGTGAAGGAGGTCAGCGACCTGCAGGACGCGGTCGTGACCAAGAAGCCCGGCGACGTGATCAAGCTCGGCCTCGTGCGGGCGGACAAGTCGAAGACCGAGGTCTCCGTGACCCTCGGCGACCTCTCCACCGCCGCCGCGCAGCAGGCTGCGCCAGCAGCAGCAGCAGCCGCAGCTGCCGCAGCAGCCGTAACCCCTTCCTTCCCCAGGACGACTGACGCGCCTCGGCGCCGGCCGGAAGCGGCCGGCGCCGTGGTGTCTGTTCGGCCGGCCCGCCAGCCACTCGCCAGGCCGGCGCCAGCGGCGGCGCACAGCATGGGCCCATCGACCGGAGGTGCCCATGTCCCGCCCTGCCCGCCACGCCTGGCTCGTCGCGCTCGCGCTCGCCTCGGCCGCCTGGTTCGCGTCGCCGCCCGCCGCCCGCGCCGCGACGCGTTGCGGCCCCGCCGTCACGTACCTCGTGTGGCCGCACGGCCATCCGCGCCTGCCCGCCCTCGACTTCGGGCGCGAGCCGATCCCGCACGTCGATGTCGTCGCCGGCACCGATCTGCACATCGACGCCGACGAGTTCCTGGGCTGGGTGACGTCCGGGCGCAGCCCCCAGGGCTCGAGCCCGCGCACGAACCCGATGTGCCTGGCGTACGACGAGCCCGACGGCACGGCCGCCGGCTTCGCGTCGACCCGCGGCGCCGTGCGGCTGGTGTGCCGCTTCCCGGGCCGCGTGCGGTTCACGACCCGGACGCTCTCCGAGACCCGTCAGGAGATGCGTACCCAGCTCGCCGACGGCACGCTCGCCGCCATCGCCGAGGCCGGTCCGGCGACCACCCGCGTGCGCTACGACCGGCACTTCTGCGTGCGCCGCCCGGCGCCGCGGGCGAGCCGCTGAGCCGGAGACTATCCTCGCGCCCATGGCGACGGCCTACGGCCTGCTCGGGCCGCTCGAGGCCCACGTCGACGGACGGCCGGCGCGGCTCGGCGGGACGCGCCAGCGGACGGTGCTCGCGGTGCTCGTGCTGAACGCCGGGCAGGTCGTCCCGGTCGACCGGCTGATCGACGAGACGTGGCCGGAGGAGCCGCCCGACACGGCCGCCAACGTCGTGCAGGGCCACGTCTCGGCGCTGCGCAAGGAGCTCGGGCGCGATGCGATCCAGACCCGCGACCCGGGCTACCTGATGCGGGTCGACCCCGCCGCCGTCGACGTCGCCCGCTTCGAGCGCCGCGCCGCGGAGGGCGCCGCCCTGCTGCGGGAGGGCCGCGCGGAGGATGCCCGGGCGGCGCTGGCGAGCGCCCTCACGCTGTGGCGGGGCCCGGCGCTGGCCGACCTCGCCACCGCCGGCGTGCTGCGGCCGGTGGCGGCGCGGCTCGACGAGCTGCGGCTGATCGCCGTCGAACGGCGGCTGGAGGCCGAGCTGGAGCTGGGCCGTCACGCCGTCGCGGCCGCGGAGCTCGAGGACCTCGTCGCCGCGCACCCGCTGCGCGAGGGGCCGCACGCCCTGCGCATGCTCGCCCTCTACCGCTGCGGGCGCCAGGCGGACGCGCTCGCCGCGTACCGCGCCGCCCGGCAGGTGCTCGTCGACGAGCTCGGGCTGGAGCCCAGCGCCGCGCTGCAGGACCTGGAGCGCGCGATCCTGCGCCACGACCCCGCCCTCGCCGCGCCGGCCACCGACGCCGCACCGGCGCGTGACGCCGTGTCGCCGGCCGCGCCGCGGCCCGCGCCCCGGCCGACGATCGCCGTCGCCGCCCTCGCGACCGCCGCGCTCGGCCGTCTGCTGGAGCTGGCGGGCCTGCTGGCCAGCGACGCGGAGCGCGAGATCGTCGCCGCCACCACGGTCGGCGACGCCTTGGCGCTGCCCGCCGCGGTGCGGGCGGTGCACGACGCGCGCGCCGCCACGGGGTCGCTTGCGGCGCACGTGCGGGTCGCCGCCTTCACCTCGCTGACCCCGGGCTCCGACCTCGCGCGGCTCGCCGCCGAGCAGGACGCGTCGGTCGTGCTGGTCGACGCGCCGGACGGCCTGCTGGAGGACGCGCGCCTGCTGACGCTGCTGGCCGACGCGCCGTGCGACGTGGCGGTGGTGGTCGGCGACGGCGTGCCGCGCGGCCCGGTGCTCGTGCCCTTCACCGGCTCGCCGCACGACTGGGCGGCGACCGAGCTCGGGGCCTGGTTCGCCCGTGCGCTCGACGCCTCGCTGCTGCTGGCCGGCGCCAGCACCGGCGCCAGCGGGCGGGACGCGAGCCGCCTGCTGGCCAACGCGTCGCTGGCCGTGCAGCGCGGCCTGGGCGTCGCCACGGAGCCGCGGCTGGTCGAGCCGAGCCCCGACGGCCTGCTGCAGGCGGCCGAGGAGGCCGGCCTGGTGGTGGTCGGCCTGACCGATCGCTGGCGCCACGAGGGCCTCGGCCGCGCCCGCACCGCGCTCGCCGCGGCGCCCGCGCGGGCCACGCTGCTCGTGCGGCGCGGCCTGCGCCCCGGCGGCCTCGCCCCGCGGGACGCGGACACCCGCTTCACCTGGACGCTCGGGCCGCCGGGCCCCTGATCGCCTCAGGGCGAGGCGGCCCAGGGCGGCGGCGGCGTCGCCATCCGGCACGGCAGGCCGGCGGAGGACGGCGGGGGCGCGGCCGCGAGGATGCCGCCGAAGCCCTGCTCGACGTCCGGGACGGTGGCGATCGTGTGCAGCACGCCCTGGCCGTTCTCGTGGGCCACCCGCACGAGCGTCACGTCGCGGATGCCCTGGCGGTTGGCGTCGAGCCGCACGTGCCCGTCCGGGAAGTCGGCCTCCACGTGGGCGAGCGCGTCGCGGAGCCGTGCGCCGCCCTCGCCAGGATCGCCGCCCGTCGACTCCAACGCGAGCATGACCGCCTCCATCGCGTCGTAGTACGGCAGGATCACGGGCCCGGTCGCGAGCTCGCGCGGCAGCGTCGGGAACGCGGCGGCGAAGCGGTCGACGTGGGCGGCGAGCGCGGGCGTGTCCGCGACGGGTGCGATCGCGGCGGAGGAGACGACGCCGTCCAGGAACGAGGGCAGCGCCGCCAACGATGCGGTGTCGAGCAGGAACGCGGGGCCCAGCAGCAGCCTCCGCGCCGGATCCCCATCCCGCTCGGCGAGCGCCGCCATCAGTCCACCCGCGCCGCTGTAGGCCTCGAGCATGAGCGCCGTGCCGTCGACGTCACGGGGCACCTGGTCGACGTCGGAGCCGTCCGGCGCCCACGCATCGTTGCCGACGCGCGCGGCGATCGTGCCGCCCAGGGCGCAGAACTCGGCCGTGAAGGCGTCCGCGCCGGCCCAGCCCTGGGACGACTCGTCGAGCACGAGCGCGGCGCGCCGCCAACCCAGCTGGTGGTACGCGTAGGCGCCGAGGCCGGCCGACGCGATCGCCGCGTCGGCGTCGAAGCGGTAGAGGTTGGGCGCCGCGTCGTGGAGCGTCAGCTCGGGCGGGGCCGAGAAGTTGACGACGAAGGCCACGTCGGGATAGCGCCGGGCGACGTCGCGCAGGACGAGGCTGTCGCCGTCGCCGATCGGCCCGACCACCGCGTCGACGTGCTCGACCTCGATCAGCCGCCGCACCTCCTCCACGAGCACGCTGAACTCCCAGAACTCCGTGCACGCCGGCACGAGCTCGACGGGGCGCCCGCCGACGTGGGCGCCCCGCACGCCCTCCTCGGGCCCCTCCCCGACGAGCCTGCCGCCGCGCGCCAGCAGGGGCAGCTCCGCGTTCGCCAGCATGGGCCCGCGGAGCGAAGCGAACCCGCCCCGGCAGTCCGCCAGCACGCCGACGCGGATGGGGCGGTCGCCGCCGCCGGAGCCGTAGCCGGCGACGACCACGAGCAGCGCCAGGGCCAGCCCGATCGCGGCGACCCTACGCATGGCCCGACACCCAGACGCCGCCCGCACCGACCGCCACCTCGCGCGGGCGCCCGCCGACGTCGATCGTCGGCGACCACGTGGCCGCTCGCCGGGTCGATGCGCGTGACCGTCCCGTCCAGGCTGCCGGTCGCCCACACGGCTCCGGCGCCGGTCGCGATGCCGCTCGCGCCGCGGCCGACGGGGATGGTGGCCGTCACCTGCGCCGTGACCGGATCGAGGCGCAGGACGACGTCCTCGAGCGGTGCCGTGATCCACACGCCGCCCTCGCCGGCGGCGATCGAGCGGCCTGAGACGGGCAGCCGCACGATCGCGAGCACCTCACCGCTGACGGGATCGAGCCGGTACACGCGGCGGTCGACGGCGTCGCCCAGCAGCCAGAGCGACCCCTCGCCCACGGCGACGTCCCGGAAGACGTAGCGGTCGTCGGCGGCCGAGCGCACCTCGGGGTACGGCACGTCGACCTCCTTCTCCACCACCAGCGACCCCGAG
This sequence comes from uncultured Actinomycetota bacterium, assembly GCA_963767885.1. Classification (GTDB taxonomy): domain Bacteria; phylum Actinomycetota; class Thermoleophilia; order Gaiellales; family F1-60-MAGs149; genus CAVYFW01. Next base: position 22,264 of record CAVYFW010000014.1, on the reverse strand, counting down.
CCCGTCGACAGGCGCTGTGCGGAGGGGCAGCCCGCGGCCCAGACGGCGCCGTCGCCGGCGCCGACGGCGCACGCCAGGAGGTCGACCGCGCCGGTGCGCAGGCCAGTGCGCGCGTCGTAGCGTGTGACGGTGCCGGTGAAGAGCTCGGCGCCGTCGCTCGCGACGTAGACGCCGTCGCCGAGGGCCGCGAGATCGCGCGGCTCGCCGACGTGCGACACGCGCTGGGCGGCCCCGCTGGCCGGGTCGACGCTGTACAGCGACGCGCCCTCGAAGTCGCCCACCCACACGCGGTCGCCAGCGACGACCACGACGCCCGGGTGGGGCGAGAGCGGCTCGCTGAGGGTGACGCGGTTGGTCGCCGGGTCGATGCGCGTCAGGGCGCCCAGCGCCGCCGGCGCGGCACCGTCGTCGCGGGTCAGGACGACGGCTGCGACCGCGATCGCGACGGCGGCGAGCGCCGCCAGCAGCGCGGCGATCCACCAGCGGCCGGCCCGGCGCGGCGCCGCCAGCCCGAGCGCCTCGCGCGCCTCGGCGACGACCTGGCCGCAGCTCGCCTGCCGCTCGGCCGGCTCCTTGGCCAGCGCGCGCTGCAGCACCGCGTCGAGCTCGGCCGGCAGCGCGGGGCGCACCGCGCTCGCCGCGGGCGGCGGCTCCTCCAGGTGGGCGAAGAGCGTCGCCACCGCGGACGGCCGCGGGAACGGCACGTCGCCGGTGAGCGCCTCGTAGAGCAGGCAGCCGAACGAGTAGACGTCGCTCGCGGGGCCGGAGGCCTCGCCGCGCACGGCCTCGGGCGGCACGTAGTCGACCGTGCCGAGGTCCTGTCCGTCGCCGCCCGGCGTCGGGTCGGACGGGCTGCGGGTGAGGCCGAAGTCGGCCAGGTACGGGTGGCCGCGCGCGTCGAGCAGCACGTTCGACGGCTTCACGTCGCGGTGCACGAGCCCGTGCTCGTGGGCGGCGTCGAGGGCCGCTGCCACGCCGTCGGCGATCGCCAGCGCCCGGGCCGGCTCGAGGGCGCCGTCGCGGCGCAGCAGGGCGCGCAGGTCGGTGCCGTCGACGTAGCGCATGACCAGGTACAGCCGTCCGTCGACCTCGCCGGCGTCGTAGACGGGGACGACGTTCGGGTGGTCGAGGCTCGCGGCGAGGCGCGACTCCCGCAGCAGCCGCTCGCGGAAGGCGGGGTCGTCGGCGCGCTGCGGGGCCAGCAGCTTGATGGCCACGTCGCGTCCGAGGCGCTCGTCGTGCGCCCGGAACACCTCGCCCATGCCGCCGCGGCCGACGCACGCATCGACGCGGTAGCCGGCGAGCTCGTCGCCGGGGCGCAGGGCCCCGCCCGTCGTCATGCGCGCGAGCCTACTCCGATGGCCATGCGCTGACCATCGGGCCTCGCGCTGGCGTCGCGCTGACGATGCGCTGGTGCCGCGAACGCCGGGTCGGCGCGCGCGGTTCGACCGCTACGCCGCGCCGCGCATGGCGGGCTGCTGCGCCGCGAGCAGGTGCTCGACGAGGCGGGCGACCGCGGGCGAGGAGGGGTTCTCGGCGTCGCAGTCCACACGGCCGAGCCAGGAGCCGCTCTGGTTGTGCACCTCGGCGACGACCAGGCCGGCGCGGATGACCTCGCCGCGGGCCGTGCGCATCGAGAGCTCGACGTGGTCGCCGGGGCCGAGCGGCAGGATCGTCCAGAAGGCGAGGCGGTCGCCGGCCAGCTGCACGGTCGAGATCGGGATGCGCGTGCCGACGGGCAGCCGGTAGGACTCGACCAGCCGGGCCGAGATGCGCAGGCCGCCGCCGGGCGACGCCACCTGGCCCTCGGAGATGCACTCGGAGTGGCCGGTCGGGCGGATCCAGGTCGTGGGGAAGGGCTCCACCTGCGAGTGCCGGACGACGCCGGGCATCCGCCAGATGCCGGCCTCGTCGCGCCACTCGAGCAGCACCGCGCGCTCGGTGGCCAGGTTCGCGTCGGGCGCCGCGATCACCATGCAGCCGTTGCTGATGTCGTCCACGCGGCCGCCGTAGCGGGCGCCGTCGGCGAGCACGGCGACCTTCTGGTTGACCTGGGGCACCACCAGGGGCGGCGGGGCGGGGCGGCGCGAGAGCAGGCGGAGGTTCACGTTGAAGGGATCGGCACCCCGCGCGCTGGCCTTTAGGCGCATGCGTCGTGGTCGCATGCGTTTCGAGTGGTACGCACCCTCCCCGAACGGGGTGATACTGCCGCCGTGGCCGAGATCGCCGAGACGCTGCAGGTCGAGGGCGTGCACTGCATGCAGCTGCGTCGCCAAGATCGGTGGCGCCATCGGGACGATCGACGGCCTGACGGCGGCCTCCGCCAACGTGATGGGCGAGGTCTCCATCCGCTACGACGAGGCCGACCCGGACACGCGCCGCGCCGTCGTCGACGCGCTCGCCGCCGCGGGCTTCCCGGTCGCCGCGGGCTGATGGCGCCGACGCTGCCCGCCGAGACGACGCTCGGCGCCGTCGTGCTGACGGTCGCCGACCTCGAGCGCTCGCTGGCGTACTGGCGCGACGAGATCGGCCTCGAGGTGCAGGAGCAGGGCGCGGACAGGGCGACGTTGGGCGTGCCGGGAACGCCGCTCCTGGTGCTCGAGGAGGTGCCCGGGGCGCCGCCCGCGGACGGGTACAGCGGGCTCTTCCACGTCGCGCTGCTCGTGCCGGAGCGCGCCGACCTGGCGCGCTGGCTGGCGCACGCGGCGCGCGACCGCGTGCAGCTGACGGGCGCCTCCGACCACGACGTCAGCGAGGCGCTCTACCTGCGCGACCCCGACCACCACGGCATCGAGATCTACGCCGACCGGCCGCGCGCGCTGTGGGAGGGCGAGGTCGGGCAGCGGCTGACCACGCTGCCCCTCGACGTCGACGCGCTGCTGGGCGAGCTCGACGACCCGGCGGAGGCCGCGTTCGAGGGCCTGCCCGCCGGCACCAGTATCGGGCACGTGCACTTCCGGGTGGCCGACGTGCCGGAGGCCGTCCGCTTCTACCGCGACCTGCTCGGCTTCGAGCTCATGGCGTCGCTCGGTGCGCAGGCGGCCTTCCTGGCAGCGGGCGGCTACCACCACCACATCGGCGCCAACACGTGGGAGAGCCGCGGCCGCCCGCCGGCGCCGCCCGGGTCGGCGACGCTGCGCCGCGCCACGGTCGTGCTGCCGACGGCGGCCGACCGCGACGCCGCCATCGAGCGCGTGCGGGCCGGCGGCGCGCCGGTCGAGGAGGACGCGGACGGGACGGTCGTGCGCGACCCGTCCGGCAACGCGCTCCTGCTCGTCGCCGCCTGACCGTCAGGCGAGGACGGCCGGCGCGAGCCGGCGCAGCAGCTCCACGCCGAGCGGGTCGCCGGCCGCGCCGAGCGGCTGCAGGCCAACGTGGTCGGCCCCGGCGGCGCGGTGCTCGTCGATGCGCGCGCAGATCGCCGCCTCGTCGCCCCAGGCCACCAGCGCGTCGACGACCGCGTCCGTCCCGCCGGCGTCCAGGTCCGCGTCCGCGAGGCCGAGCCAGCGCAGGTTGGCGCGGTAGTTCGGCACGTCGAGGTACCAGTCCAGGTGCGCGCGGGCGCGCGCGCGTGCCGCGGCCGGGTCGGCGTCCAGCACCACGGACTGCTCCACCACCAGCACGCGGTCGGGGCCGAGGATGGCCCGGGCCCGCGCGGTGTGCTCCGGCGTCACGAGATAGGTGTGGGCGCCGTCCGCACGCTCGGCGGCGAGCTCCAGCATGCGCGGGCGCAGCGCCGCCAGGAGGCGCGGCACGGGCGGGAGCTCGACCTCGTCGGCGCTGGCGTCCGGGCTCTCGAACGGCGAGGCGTCCATCGCGTCCAGGTACGCCCGCATGGTCGCGACGGGGCGCGCGTACGTGTGGCCGCGCGGATCGACCTGCACGGGATGGGAGACGCCGAGGCCGAGCACGAAGCGGCCCGGGTAGGCGTCGTCGAGCACGCGCGCCGCCGACGCCGCCGCGATCGCGTCGCGCGCCCAGATGTTGGCGATGCCGGTGCCCACCGAGATGCGCTCGGTCGCGGCGAGCAGCACGCCGACGTTGGCGATGGCCTCGCGGGTGCCCATGCCCTCCGGCGACCACAGGCAGCCATAGCCCAGGGCCTCCACGTCGCGCGCGGCCGCCCGCGCGTCGTCCGAACGGGCGACCGCCAGGCCGCCGAGCCACGCCCCCACTGCTCCCAGTCGCATCGCGGCAGTATGTCGGGGCGGACGGCGACGACCGGCTGGGAGGGGCGGCGCGGGGTATAGCGACGGGCGTTCTTCCTGAACGCCGACGGTGACGATGGTGGGCATCGCTCTTCCGGGACGCCATCGGAGGCCGCCGACATCGACGCCAGTCATTAAATCGTGAGCGAGCCCCGCGCCGAACGCAGTGAGGCGCTTGTCCACCCAGGAGCGAAGCGACTGCTGCCGGCGAGCGAGAGCCGGAGCAGCACGGCAGTATCGTGCTGTCGGAGGCGGTGCCTTGTCCGCAGGAGGGGTCGCTCTTCGAGCGCAGCGAGGAACGAGCGGAGCGTCATGGGCCACCGGGAGCGGAGCGCCGCCGGCGTCGCCGTGAGCGACGGTCCTGGCCGCGAAGCGACCCACAACCACCCCTCCGGAGGACCCGCCGGCGCCGATCGGACTGCCCAGCGGAGTACCTGCTGATCGCGACGTCGGGGTGGGGCCGCCCACGGGCAAGGTCGTTTGGCGAGGTCCTTCGGTGGCGACGTACCGCGTTGGCGGGCCTGATCGCAGACGGATCGGCCGGGGGCGGATCGGTCGTGCTTCGCTGCTGGTCGGTCGTGGGCGGCGGGTCCTACGGAGGGGTGCCAGTCGGTCGCTCGCGGCGACGACTACCCCGAGCGCCGTGTCTGGCGCGCGAGCTCCTTGCGGCCAACGCGCTCACTGCGCTCGCTCGAGAGCGACCCCTCCTACGGACGAGGAAACCGCCTCCGCGCCGAAAACAGCCTCGGCGCTCCGGCTCTCGCTCGCCGGCAGCAGTCGCTTCGCTCCTGGTGGCAAGCCCCTCCGCTCCTTCGTCGCTGCGGGGCAGGGCTCGCTCACGCTTTCATAACTGGCTGCGCTCTCCATCGGCATCGACGGCGGTTCAGGAACAGCGCTCGTTGTCAAAGACCTTCGGCGGCCAGGAAGCGCGCACGCCTCATCATCCGACGCCGTCCTACACCAGCGCCTCGACCAGCACGACCGCCGCCGAGATCGCCGCCGTCGCCAGCACCGTCGCCCGCACGCGGCCGCGGTCCACGTGGCGTGTGAGGAAGCCGCTCAGGGCGAAGCCGACGACCGTGCCGGGGACGAGCGCGAGGGCCAGGCCGAGCTCGTGTCGCCCGACCTGGCCCGCGTACGCGAGCACGACGATCGACATCGTCGTGCCGACGAGGAAGAACGCCGCAAGGGTCGCGCGCAGCGCCGGGCCGCCGGCCCGGGCGTACACGAACGCGATCGGGGGGCCGCCCACGGACGCCGCGGTACCCATCACGCCCGACGCCGTCCCCGCCGCCACCAGCACCGGCGGCGTCGGCGCGGGCGTGCTGCGCAGGCACGAGGCGCCCGTCGCCAGGAGCACCGCGCCGCCGATGGCGACCTGCAGCGTGCGCGCCGACGTCGTCGCCACCAGCCACGCGCCGGCGACCGTGCCCGGCAGCCGGCCGGCCAGGGCCCACGGCAGGCCGCGCGCGTCGACCGCGCCGCGCTCCCGCCAGCAGGCCAGCGCGCTCAGCGGCAGGTTCACGAGCAGCAGGGGCACGGGGACGAACGCCGGGTCGACCAGCGTCAGGAGCGGCGCGGAGACCAGCGCCATGCCGAACCCGATGGTGCCCTGCGCCGCCGCGGCGCCGACGGCGATCGCGGTCGCCAGGACGAGCTCGTCCGCGCCGAGCACGTCCGTCGCCGCCTGCGGCTCGGCCTAGCGCCGGTCGGCGATCTGCGCCAGCAGGGCCAGCCCGGTGCCGATCGCCACCCACAGCGTCGCACCGCCGATCGCCGCCACGAGGCCGATGGCCATCGAGCGCCCCGTTCCGTCGAAGAGGCCCACGGTGATCGCGATGGCGGCGTGCAGGATCGCGCAGGCGTAGCACGCGATCGTGGCCCGGGTGACCTGCCCGGGGGCCCGGGGGAGTCGCTCGGGGATCGTGTCCATGGAGCGGCATCCTACCGGTGGAGCCTGCCCGCGGGGGTAGAGTTGCGGGAATGGCAGTCGAAGCGGCGGGCGCGGTGCTGACGGAACGCGACGGGGCCGTGCTCGTGCTGACGATGAATCGGCCCGATCGCCTGAACGCGCTGGCCCGGCCGCTGCGCGAGGCGATGCACGCCGCGCTGGTCGAGGCGATGGGCGACGACGGCGTGCGCGCCATCGTGCTGACGGGCGCCGGCCGAGCGTTCTCCGCCGGCGGCGACCTCGACGAGCTCACCACCGTCGACGACCTCTCGGTCGAGGTGCGGCAGGGCTTCAACCCCCTGGCGCGCTTCCTCGCCGAGGGGCCCAAGCCGGTCATCGCGGCCATCAACGGGCCCGCCGCGGGCGCCGGCTTCGGGCTTGCGCTCTGCTGCGACCTGCGCGTGATGGCGGACGACGCCTTCGTGGCCGTGGCCTTCGCGGGCATCGGCCTCGTGCCGGACACCGGCGTCTCCTGGACGCTGCCGCGGCTCGTGGGGCCGGCGCGCGCCTACGACCTCGCCGTCACCGGCCGCCGCGTGCAGGCCGAGGAGGCGGAGCGCATCGGGCTCGCCGACCGCGTCGTGCCGCGCGACGAGGTCGTGTCGGCTGCGCGCTCGCTCGCCGCCGACCTGGCCCGCGGCCCGCGCGCCGCCCTGGCCGCCACGAAGCAGCTGCTGCGCGAGTCGTCCGGCCGCACGCTGGCCGAGGCGCTGGAGGCCGAGGCGGTCACCCAGGCCGCCGCAGCCGCGCACGCCGACTTCGCGGAGGGCGTCGCCGCGTTCCGCGAGCGCCGGCCGCCGAACTTCGCGTGAGCCGCAGCGGTCGTCCGCACATCCTCGTCGTCGAGAACCCCGTCGCGAGCGGCGTCACGCCCGCGTCGGAGCGCATCGTCATGGACGCGCTGCGGCCGTACGCCGAGATCGACGTCGTCCGCACCGAGCGGCCGCTGCACGCCCGCGACCTCGCGCACCAGGCGGTCGAGGACGGCCTCGACGCCGTCATCGTCTTCGCCGGCGACGGCACCGCCAACGAGGTGCTGAACGGCGTCGCCGGGCGCCTGCCGGTGGGTGCGCTGCCGGCCGGCGGCACGAGCGTCCTGCCGCGCGCCGCCGGCCTCCCGCGCCGCCTGGAGCCCGCCGCGCGTCAGATCGCCGAGGCGCTCGCCGCCGGCCGCGTCCAGCGCCTGCCGCTGGGCGTGCTGAACGGCCGCCGCTTCGCCTTCAACGCCGGCGTCGGGCTGGACGCCGACATCGTGCGCCGCGTGGACGCCCGCGGCCGCGGCAAGGGTCGCCGCCCGCGCGACGTCGTCTTCGCCCTCGAGGTCACGCGCGCCGTCGCCAGCGGCCGCTACGGCGCCGCGAGGGCGACGCTGCACCACGGCGACGACGCCCTCCGCTGCGCCTTCGTGGCGGCCGCGAACCTCAACCCGTGGTCGTACGTCGGCCCGCTGGCGCTGCGGCTCGCACCGAGGGCCGCCAACGACCGCGGCCTCGATCTCGTCGCGCCCGTCGCGCTGCGTCGCCGGGACGTCCCCGCGTACCTGCGCTACGTCCTCTTCACGGGCGGCCACGCGCAGGAGACGGAGCGGCGCATCGCGTACCTCCACGACGTCAGCGAGGCCGTCGTCGACTGCGACCGCCCGCTGCCGGCGCAGGTCGACGGGGACGACATCGGCGACGTCCGGACGGCCACCTTCGGGGTCGAGCCCGACGGCATGCTGCTGCTCGTCTGACGCAGGTTCCTGTCGAAGGGCCCGGAAACGGCCGACATCGGACGCGGCGATGCCCTCTAGGATCGCGGCGCGCGCCCACCGACGGAAGGAGGCAGTCGTGATCGACGAGTTCAAGACGTTCCTGCTGCGCGGGAACGTGGTCGACCTGGCGGTCGCGGTCGTGCTCGGAGCGGCGTTCGGGATGGTCGTGGCGTCCCTCGTCGAGGACATCATCACGCCGATCATCGCGGCGATCTTCGGCAAGCCGGACTTCTCCGGCCTGACGTTCGAGATCAACGGCTCCGTGTTCCGCTACGGCTCGTTCTTCAACGCCGTGCTCTCGTTCGTGCTCGTCGCGGCGGCGATCTTCTTCGTCGTCGTCAAGCCCTACAACATGTACATGGAGCGCCGCCGGCAGGGTCTCGAGCCCGAGCCGCCCGCCGCCAAGAGCGACGAGGTGATCGTGCTGGAGGAGATCCGCGAGCTCATGCGGACGCGGTAGGCGCTGGCTCCTGCTCGGCGCGTGGGTGCGGGCGGCGCAACCGGCAGCGTCGCCCGCACCGTCGTCCCCTCGCCCGGCGGGCTCGTCACGCCGAAGCGGCCGTCCATCGCCTCGACGCGGTCGCGCAGGCCCGCGAGCCCGGAGCCCTGGCCGGGGTCGGCGCCGCCCTTGCCGTCGTCGGCGATCTCGATGGCGACGGCGTCCGCCTCCGCCCACACGCGCACGGAGGCGCTCGTGGCCCCGGCGTACTTGGCGACGTTGGCGAGCGCCTCGGAGGCCACGAAGTAGAGCGCCGCCTCGTGGGCCGGCGGCAGCCCGAGGTCGGACTGCACGTCGAGATCCGCGGGCACCGGCGAGCGGTCGGCCAGGGCCTGCAGCGCCGCGTCGAGCCCGCGGTCGGTGAGGATCGCGGGATGGATGCCGCGGGCGAGCTCCCGCAGCTCCGCCAGGGCCGCCGCGAGCTCCGTGGAGGCGCCCTCGACCAGCGACACCGTCGACTCGTCCTCGCCGACGCGGCTGCGGATCATGCGCAGCGTCAGCGAGAGGGCGACGAGCCGCTGCTGCGCGCCGTCGTGCAGGTCGCGCTCCAGCCGGCGGCGCGCGTGGTAGGCCGTCTCGACGATCCGCGCCCGCGAGGCCCGCAGCTCGTCCAGGCGCGCGCGCAGCTCCGCCTCCAGGCGCGCCCGCTCGAGCCCGATGGCGGCCGCGGCGGCGACGGTCTCCAGCAGCTGCGGGTCCTCGTCCAGCGCCGGGTCGTGGAGCAGGCGCGCGATGGGCTCGCCGTCGCGCTCGACGACCGTGACGCCCCGCTCGGGCACGTCGACGGGGTGGCCGTGCGGGTCGACGTAGGTCTGCCGCTCGGGGAACCAGAACGCGATCGTGAGGTCCGGGTCGCGCAGGGCCTCGGCCAGGATCGAGCGCAGCTGCTCGTGGTCCGCGGCGCCGGCGAGCCTGATGACCAGGCCCTGGATCGACGAGGTCCGCTGCAGGCGGTCGCGCAGGAGGCCGATCAGGAACGCCACCGGCACCAGCGTCATGACGGTCACGAAGCAGATGCCGACCGCCAGCTGCAGCCACTCGGGGCCGACCGAGACCGTCAGGCCGACCAGGAACAGCACGCCGGCGAGCGACGCGGTGCCGACCAGCGGGGCCATGGTGCGGCGCAGGGCCGGCGTCGCCCGCCGGAACCGCCGCCAGGACAGCACGAGCAGCGCGATCACGCAGAGGCCGATGGCGACGTTGGCCAGGCCGATCACGATCGTCGTGACCGTCTCGTTCGGTGCGGCGGCCAGCGGGTTGTCGGCGCAGCCGTCGCAGTCCGCCTGGTTGGGCTGCACGAAGCGGCACCGCCAGGGCCACGCCGACGACGACCGCGTAGGCGACGCCGACCACCCACCGGTCGGGGCCGTGCACGATGCGCCCGGCGGGGAAGGCCAGGATCAGGTGCAGGAACGTCGCCACCGCGGCGAGGGAGGCCAGCGCGCCCGCGATCAGCAGCCAGCCGTCGTCGACGGTCTGCCACGACCCGGCCGCGAAGAGGATCCCGGTGCCGGCCATGAGCCGGCCGGTGTTGTTGTCCGGGCGGCTCCACCAGGCCACCAGCCCGCCGAGCACGAAGGCCGTGCCGAAGAGCACCTGCGAGATCGCGTCCGCGAGCTCGACGTTGTCCGCCCCCGCGCCGTCGGACGAGATCGCGCCCCAGACACCCACCGTCCCCACCACCGCGGTCACGACCACCACGAGCGCGATGACCACGATGCGCCCCGCCTGCTCGCCGGTGCGGACGGCCTGCATCCGCCAATCCTCGCACGTCGCACCTGCGCGCCGGACGGGTCTACCATCCCGGCCGTGGATCTCGCGATCTCCCTCGGCCAGGCGCTCGGCCTCGCCATCGCCTGCGGCCTGGTGCCGCTCCTGCCCATCGCCATCGGCGCCCTCGCCTCCGCCTTCGGGGGCACGCCCGGCGCGCTCGACGTCTACGACGACTCGCCCATCGTGGCCATCTCGTGCGTGATCGGCGTGCTCGGCGCGGCCGCGGCCGCCTGGCTGCCGACCCTCTGGCGCGTCATCCTCGGCGGCGCGGGCGGCGGTGCGGCGGCCGAGCTCGCCGGCGGCGACGAGGTGCCGTTCGCGCTCATCGCCGTGGGCGCGGTGCTCGGCGCCCTCAGCGCCTGGGTCGTCGGCCGTCTCGTGGACGGGCGCGCTGAAGGGCGAGGGCACGCGCGCCGGGCTTGCGGCGCATCACCGGCATCGCCGGGCTCGGTCTGCGCCCTGCTGGCGCTCGTCCCGTTCGTCGGCTACGCACTCGTGGTGGTGCTGGCCTGGTTCCTCTACCGCAGCCGCCGCCGCGACCAGGGGCAGTACGCCGGGCTGCGCAGCTTGCGTTGACCTCCCGCAACGGGCGCAGAAGAAGCTCGTGCTCGTCGTCATCGACGGGCTCGGGCGGCCGCTGTTCGACCGCGCCGCTGGCGGAGGGGCGCGCGCCGACCATCGCCGCCCTCGTCGCGCAGGGCACCGAGCACTCGCCGGCCGTGTCCTGCTTCCCGTCGCTGACGCCCGTCTGCCTCTCGGCCTTCGCCACCGGCCGCGGACCCGACGGGTCGTTCATCCCGGGCCTGGTCTGGTACCGACGGCGGCGAGGGGCGCTTCGTGGAGTACGGCTCGTCGTTCCGCGCGACGCTGGTCGAGGGCGCGCTCGCGTCGATCAACGACTCGATGATGAACCTCAACACGCTGCACCTCTCGCAGCGGGTGCGGACGGTGTTCGAGCTCGTGGAGGACGCCGGGCTCGTCGCGGGCGCGATCAACTTCTTCGTCTTCCGCGGTCGGGTGCGCCACGCCCTCAAGCGACCGCGCGCGGTGCGGTTCGCCCGCCGCATCGGCATGTTCGACGCGGCGTACGGGCCGACGCGGTTCTTCTTCGGCGAGCTCTTCGCCTCCGACGCGACCGGCGCGCCCCGCAACCTCGGCGTGCACGGGCGCAACGACGAGCACGCGGCGGCGGTGGGCCGCTGGCTGGTCGCGCGCGACGGCTTCGACTTCCTCCTCTACTACCTGCCCGAGGTCGACATGGCGCAGCACCGCGTCGGCCCCGACGCGGCGCTCGACGCGGTCGAGCGGGCCGACGCGGCGGTCAGCGCCCTGGTCGAGGCCGCCGGCGGGCTGGAGCGCTTCCTGGAGCGCTACGCCGTCATCCTCTGTCGCCGACCACGGGCAGTCGCAGGTGCACGACGGCCTTCGAGCTGCGCACGGCGTTCCCCGACCTGCCCCAGTTCGTCTCCTCGCTGCGCTCGAAGCCCGCCGACAGCGCCGATCGCGGTGGCGGCGTCGAACCGCGCGGCGATGATCTACCGCCTGACCGACGCGCCGCCGGCGCGCGCGCTCGCCGCGCGGGTGGAGGAGCTCGCCGAGATCGACGTGGTCGGCTTCCGCGAGGACGAGCTGGAGCGTCGTGCGGCGGGACGGCGTGGAGCTGCGCTTCCGGCGCGACGCCGACGGGCGATCCCGACCGGCGCGGCAACCGCTGGGCGCTGGCGGGCGAGCCCGGGGCGCTGGCGCTGGAGCGCGACCGGCGGCGCTCCTGCACTCCGAGGCCTACCCGAACGCCCTCGAGCGGCTCGCACCAGATCCTGGCACTGCGTCAACGCGGGCGAGGTCGTGGCCTCGGCCGCGGCCGGCGTCGAGTTCACCGACGCCGGCGGCTCGCACCACCTCGGCGGCGGCTCGCACGGCGGCTCGGCGCCGAGGAGTCGCTGGTGCCGCTGGTGACGGTGGGCGTCGAGCGCGTGTCCCTGCCCGCCGAGCCGTCGATCACCGACGTGTACGGCCTCGTGGCCCGCCACTTCGGCCTCGACGGGGCGCCCTGTCCACTAACCTGCGGAGGGCGGTGACCGAGTCCAAGCCGCCCGTCTCCGCGCGCGTCCTGCGCACGAACCGAAGCGCCGCCTCCACCGCGGCCGCGCCGCCGTCCGTGCCGGTGCCGCCCGCGCCGCCGCCCGAGCCGCCCCGCGATCCGCCGCCGGAGCCTGCGCCGACCGCAACGGCCGGCCAGCCGACGCCGGAGGACTTCGCCGCCGCGCGCCGGCACATGGTCGAGCGCCAGCTGCGCGGCCGCGGCATCGCCGACGAGCGCGTGCTCGCGGCGATGGGCGAGGTGCCGCGGGAGCGCTTCGTGCTGCCGGAGGACCGCGCGCAGGCGTACGACGACACGCCGCTCGCCATCGGCTACGGGCAGACGATCTCGCAGCCGTACATCGTCGCGCTGCAGCTCGAGCAGCTCGGCCTGCGGGGCGGCGAGCGCCTGCTCGAGGTCGGCGCCGGCTCGGGCTACGCGGCCGCAGTGGCATCGCACCTGGTGCGCGAGGTGGTGGCGACGGAGCGCATCGGCGGGCTCGCCGCCCGTGCCGCGCGGGCGCTCGCGGGCGTCGGCGCGACCAACGTGCGGGTGCTCGCCGTCGACGGCCAGCGGGGCGTCCCGGGCGCCGGCCCGTTCGACGCGATCCTCGTCTCCGCCGCGGCCGAGCGCTTCCCCGAGCGGCTCTACCACGAGCTCGCCGTCGAGGGCCGGATCGTCGTGCCCGTGGGCGACGACCGGGGCCAGCGCCTCGAGCTGGTGCGCCGTGGACCGCACGGTGCCGGAGGTCACCCATGGTGTGCCGTGCCGCTTCGTCCCGCTGCTCGAGGGTGCTTCCTGACAGCCCGCGCCGCCAGGCCGCTGCTAGCATCCCCGCCCACGGAGCGGGGCGGCGGTCGCCCCGCCGCGCCCGCAGACGTTGAACCCTGACACCAGCACCGAAGCGGCTCCCCTGCCGGGGCCCCGTCCCGTCAGCCGGGAGCGCGTCGCGCGCGGGCTGCGCAAGCCGGAGAACTGGCTGCAGCTGGTCAAGTTCGGCCTGGTCGGGCTCTCCGGGTTCGTCGTCAACTTCGCCGTCTACGCGTTCGGCCTGCACGTGCTGGACCTGCACTACATCGCGGCCGCGACGCTGGCCTTCGCCGTGGCGGTCGCCAACAACTTCACGTGGAACCGCTACTGGACGTTCCGGTCGCAGCGGCACGCCAGCCACGCGGCGTTCCAGGCGGCGCGCTTCTTCACCGTCGCGGTCTCGGCCCTGATCCCGAACCTGATCCTGCTCAGCGTCTTCGTGGAGCAGTTCGGGATGGGCAAGATCCCGGCGCAGGTGCTGGCGGTCTGCCTCGTGACGCCGATCTCGTTCCTCGGCAACAAGCTCTGGTCGTTCCGCTAGGTCTGGCGCGATGGCGCAGGCGCGCCCGTGCTCGCGACCGTGCTCGTCGCGCTCGGCGTGCTGGCGGTGCCGGCGGCGTGGGCAGCCGACGTCGGGTCGACCTCGACGCCGGCGACGTCCTCGACGTCCACCGGCTCCTCGCCCTACTCGGCGCCCGGCGCTCCCCTCGCCGACGCCCCCTCGCACCTGCGCCTCGAGGCCGTCACCGGCATCGCGAACGTCGCGCAGCGCGTGCAGACGATGGTCAGCGGCCACCCGCTGGCGCGCTGGACGGCGACGTACGACGCGGCGACCCGGCAGTGGGTGGCGCGGCTGCGCGACCCGAAGTCGACGCAGGACCTGGCCGTCGTCACCGTCGACGACACGAACGGCAAGGTCGTCAAGGTCGACCTGCAGGAGGACCTGCACCCCAAGGCGCGGCTGACCGAGAAGGAAGCCCGCGGCTACATGGAGCGGGACGACAAAGTCGCAGGACTGGGTGCAGCGGTACCGCGACGACCACCAGCGCACCTCGTCGACGCTCAAGTACGACAACGACATCTGGACGCTGTCGTGGTTCGCGAACGGCAAGGAGATCGCCCGCGTCCGCCTCTGGGACAAGACGCACAAGATCCTGTCGTCGTGGACGGGGCCGCAGGTCGCGTGGTCGATGGCCCGCGGGCGCAAGTGGTCGTTCGGCAAGCGCATCAACGACCCGCGCATCTTCATCCCGCTGATGGCGCTGTTCGTCGTCGGCCTGTTCGACTGGCGGCGGCCGCTCTCGGTGCGCAACCTCGACGTGCTGATGCTCGCGAGCTTCGGCCTGTCCCTCTACTTCTTCAACGCCGGGCGAGATCTTCTGGAGCGTGCCGCTGGCGTACCCGCCGTTACTCTGGCTCTTCGGGCGCCTCCTCTGGCTCGGCTTCGGCAAGGGCGCCAGACCGGGCTACGGCACGCGCTGGCCGATCTGGCTGGTGGCCGGGCTCGCGGTGTTCGCGCTGGGCTTCCGGGCGGGCCTCAACGTGTGGGGCTCGAACGTCATCGACGTCGGCTACGCGAGCGTCGTCGGCGCCGATCGCCTGCTGGAGTCGCGCAGCCCGTACGGGAACATGCCGCAGAGCACCGGCAAGCCGTGCGGCACGAAGTACTCCGACGGCACCTACGCCGCCTACGTGCAGACGGACGGCGCCTGCGAGTCCGCCGTGGGCCGCGGCGACACGTACGGCCCCGTCACCTACTACTCGTACATGCCGATGACGGCGGCGCTCGGCTGGAGCGGCCGCTGGGACGACCTGCCGGCCGCGCACGGCACGTCGATCCTGTTCGACTTCCTGGCCGCGGCGGGGCTCGACGTTGACCGGCTGGAAGCTCGGCGGCAGACGCCTGGCCGTCGCGGCGCTGTTCCTGTGGGCGACGTTCCCGTTCACGGTCTACTCGATGAGCTCGAACACGAACGACGCGATACCCGCGGCGTTCCTGGCCTGGGGGCTCGCCCTGTTCACGATGCCCCGCCTGCGCGGGTTCATGCTCGGGCTCGCCACCGCGGCCAAGTTCGCGCCCGTCCTGCTCCTGCCGCTCTGGATCCGCGCCGACCGCACGCCGCGCCAGGAGCCGCTGGAGTGGGAGTACACGGAGGCGCGGGCCCGCCGCTCGTGCCGCGCCCCGGCCTGCTCGGGCGTGCCTCGGACCGCTCTGCGCCCGGGCCCCACCGGCCTCAAGGTCGGGCTCGGCTTCCTGCTCGCGCTGGTCCTCTCGTTCGTGCCGCTGATGCTCATCGACGGGCCGATCGACGGGCTCGTGCAACTTCTGGGACCGCACCTTCGGCTGGCAGCTCGACCGGCCCTCCCCGTTCTCGATCTGGGACTGGGGCGAGTACCCGGGCTTCCCGGACCTGGCCGCCGAGCAGAAGGTGCTGAAGCTCGGGCTGGTCCTGCTCGCGGCCGCCCTCTACGTGCTGCCGAAGCGGCTCGACCTGTACCGCGTCGCCGCCTTCTCGGGCGCCCTCATCGTCGGGTTCCAGATCTGCCTCACGCACTGGCACTACCTGTACATCCCGTGGTTCATGCCGTTCGTCGCGCTGGCCCTGCTCGCGCCGCGCACGTCCACCGCCGAGGAGGCGGTGTCGCTCGTGGAGGAGCCGGTAGCGGAGCCGGCCGCCGAGCGGCGGCGACGGCTCGCGTGGGGCGGGCGGAGCCTCCGGCCGTCGCGGCCGCAGGCGCTGCCTACGCCGCCTCGCGCTCCAGCAGGTTGACGGCCTCCCAGGCCCGGTCGCGCGCAGCCCGGCGACGTTCGACGGCACGCATCTCGGCGACCGTCCGACGACGCCAGGCCTCGATGTTCACGAGCGCCACGAGCGCGAGAAGGATGCATACCGTTGCGGCTAGCACCATCTTGGCGCAGGGTGTTCCGCGCGCCGGACGGAACTCCTTCACCGGATGGACACCGGCGCTGCGGGGTGTCGGCGGGATCGCCGTACCGTCCCGCGGCGGCCCAGGCGCTAGCCGGTCTGGCGCCGGGGCAGCAGCAGGACGGTGCCCTGTTCGATGTGGTCGCGGACGGCATGGTCGGCCAGCGCCTCGTCGCCGCCATCGAGCGCCAGCGCGATCGCGTCGTGCTCCGGGCGGGAGTGCCGCGAGGTCCTGGTAGTAGCCGTCGGCGAGCGTGGTGAAGGAGCGCACCTGCGCCTCGATGGTCTTGTACGCGGCGACCAGGTACGAGTTCCCGGACGACTCGCAGAGCGCCCGGTGGAAGGCCAGGTCGAGCGCCACCACCTCGGGCTCGTCGCCGCGCTGAGCGGCCCGGCTGAGCCTCGCGACCAGCGCGTGCAGGGGCTTCGTCGACGCGCCGCGGCGCACCGCGAGCCGCGCGGCCATGGTCTCGATCGCGATGCGGAAGTCCGCGATGGCCTGGATCTCGTCGTCGGCCAGCTCCCGCACGACGGCGCTGCGGCGCGGCAGGATGTCCGCGAGACCCTCGTCCGACACCCGGCGCAACGCCTCGCGCACGGGACCGCGGCTGGTGCCGAGGTCGCGGGCGAGCTGCGCCTCGACCAGGCGCTCGCCGCCACGGAGCCGTCCGGACACGATCTCCTCGCGGATCGCCGCGTAGGCGAGGTCGGCGAGCGACTGATGAGCCGTGATCTGCGGGACCTTCAAGGTGTAAACGGTCGACAGTTGACTCGATCTAGGCGAGGACTGTACCGTCGCCGCGTGGCCACGACCAGTCCCTCGACCGGGGTCAGCAACGGCCGGCGCCCTGATCGCAGGCCGGTGGACGGAGACGGCCGAGACCGTCGCGGATCTCGACCCGTCCACCGGCGCCGAGCTCGCCCGCGTCGCGGCCTGCGGGCCTGGCGAGGTCGATGCTGCCGTCGCCGCCGCGGCCGCCGCCGCCCCCGGCTGGAGCGCGACCCGGCCGGCCGATCGCGCGACGGTGCTCGAGCGCCTCGCCGCGCTCGTCCGCGCCAACCACGACGTGCTCGCGACGACCGAGAGCCTCGACACCGGCAAGCCGCTGCGGCAGGCGCAGGCCGACATCACGGTCGCCGCCCGCTACTTCGAGTTCTACGCGCGTGCGTCCGAGGCCGTGTACGGCGAGACGATCCCGATCGCCGACGAGCTCCTGGCCTACACCCTGCGCGAGCCGCACGGCGTCACCGGCCACATCATCCCGTGGAACTACCCCGCCCAGATCGCCGCCCGGACGCTGGCGCCGGCGCTGGTGATGGGCAACGCCTGCGTGCTGAAGCCGGCCGAGGACGCGCCCCTGACGGCGCCGCGCATCGCCGCGCTGGCGCACGAGGCGGGGCTGCCGGACGGCGTCCTGAACGTGGTGCCGGGCCTCGGCGAGGACGCCGGCGCCGCGCTGGCCGCGCACCCCGGCGTGGGGCACGTGTCGTTCACCGGCTCGCCCGAGGTCGGCCGCTCGGTCGCCGGCGGCCGCCGACTCGATCGTCCCCGTCACCCTCGAGCTCGGCGGCAAGTCGCCGAACATCGTGTTCGCGGACGCCGACCTGGACCGCGCCGCGCCGACGATCGTCGCCTCGATCCTGCGGAACGCCGGGCAGACGTGCTCGCGGGGTCGCGGCTCCTGGTCGCGCACCCCGTCCGGCGCGACTCGTCGAGCTGGTGGGCGAGGCTCCGCCGCCTCCGGATCGGCGCCGCTCGACGACCCTACCTCGGCCCGCTCATCTCCGCCGGGCAGCGCGACCGCGTCGGCGGCTACGTCGAGCGGGCGGCCGACGGCGGACGGCTGTACCGCAGGGTCCTCGCCGGCGACGCCGCGTTCGCGCCGCGGCTACTACTACGCGCCGACCGTGCTCGACGACGTCGCGGCGGACGCCCCGCTCGCCCGCGAGGAGGTCTTCGGCCCGGTGCTGACGGTCGCGGCGTTCGACTCCGAGGACGAGGCGGTGGCGCTCGCGAAACGGCACCGACTACGGGCTCATCGCGGCCGTCTGGACGCGCGACCTCGACCGGACGCTCCGCGTCGCGCGCGCCGTGCGCGTCGGCCAGGTCTACGTCAACACGTACGGTGCCGGCGGCGGCGTCGAGCTGCCGTTCGGCGGCCACAAGCAGTCCGGCTTCGGCCGGGAGAAGGGATTCGAGGCGCTGCTCGGCTACACGCGGACCAAGGCCGTCGCGGTCCGCCTCGACTAGCAACCACTCCCAGAAGGGATCCGATGTCGACGCTCAGCCCCCACGCGAGCGAGCGCGCCGCAGGCGACGAGCCGCAGGTACGCGAGACGCGGCTCTGGCACGCCCAGGCTCACATGCCGACGGTCAAGTCGCGCGAGATCGTGATCGCCCGTGGCGAAGGCGCCTACATCTGGGACGAGAGCGGCCGCCGCATGCTCGACACGCCCGCTGCGCTCTGGTACTGCAACGTCGGGCATGGACGCACCGAGATCGCCGACGCCGCGGCAGCCCAGATGCGCCAGCTGGCCGCCTACTCGTCGTTCCGAGTGCGCCACCCGCGGCGCTCGAGCTGGCGGAGCGCCTCGCGGCGATGGTGCCGATCGACAACCCCAAGATCTTCCTGACCAGCGGCGGCGGCGACGCGGTCGACGCCACAGCCAAGCTGATCCGCCGCTACTGGAGCGCCATCGGCAGGCCGGAGAAGAGCCTGCTGGTGACGCGTTCCTCGAGCTACCACGGGCTGCACGGCCACGGCACGAGCATCGTCGGCATCGAGATCCACGGAAGGCCTGCCGCACCTCGACCCGGGCACGCTCCGCATCCCGACCAACGACGCCGCGGCGCTCGAGCAGCTGATCGCGGAGCGCGGCCACGAGAGTCGCCGCCGTCTTCTGCGAGCCCGTCGTCGGCTCCGGCGGCATCATCCCGCCGGCCCCCGGCTACCTGCAGCGCGTGCAGGAGCTGTGCCGGGCCAACGACATCATCTTCGTGGCCGACGAGGTGATCACCGGCTTCGGCCGCGCCGGCGCCATGTTCGCCAGCGAGCGCTTCGGGTTGCGGCCCGACGTGATGATCATGGCCAAGGGCATGACCTCGGGCTACCTGCCGATGGGCGCCACGGTCGTCGGCGAGCGGGTCTGGGAGCCGTTCTGGAAGGACGGCAGCGACCTCGTGTTCCGCCACGGGCTGACGTACTCGGGCCACGCGACGGTCTGCGCGGCAGCCCACGCGAACCTCGACATCATCGAGCGCGAGGGCCTCGTCGACCGCGTGCGGCGCCTCGAGACCGTGCTGCACGACGCGGTGCAGCCGCTCGCCGCGCATCCGCTGGTGAAGGAGGTGCGCTCCGGGACCGGCCTGCTGGCCGCCGTCGAGCTGAACGACTACGCCACCGCCCAGCGCGTGTGCGGTCCGATCACCGAGCGCGGCGTGCTGATGCGGCTGATCACCGGCCCGAACCTGCACGTCGCCCCCGTTCGTGCTGGACGAGAACGACATCGCGCTGATCGCCTCGACGATCCGCGAGGTGCTGGACGCGGTCGCGGCCGAGTGAGCGCTTCGGCTGCGGCACAGCCGTTCCGCATCGGCGTCGACACGGGCGGCACGTTCACCGACCTGGTCGCCGTGGACACGCGGGACGGCAGCGAGCGCAAGGTCAAGGTGCCGTCCACGCCGCGCGATCCCTCCGCCGCGGTGCTGGAGGGCGTGGGCCGTCTCGGCATCCCCCTGGACGAGGTGGGGTTCTTCATCCTCGGCACCACCATCGCGACCAACTGCCTCCTGCAGCGCCGGGGCCAGCGGACCGTCTACCTGACCAGGCCGGCCTGGAGGACGTGCCGTTCATCCAGCGGATCGATCGCAAGGGCCTGCACAACCTGCAGTGGGCCAAGCCGACGCCGTACGTGCTGCGCCGCGACTGCTTCGGCGTCGACGAGCGCGTCCTCTACGACGGCACGGTTCGGCGGCCGCTCTCGGAGGACGACGTAGCAGCGGCCGTGGCGTTCGTCCGCCAGCGCGACGCCGAGACGCCGGGCGGCGTCAGCGTGGCCATCAACCTGCTGTTCTCGTACGTCGAGCCGCGGCACGAGCAGCAGCTGGCCGAGGCCGTGCGGCGCGAGCTGCCGACCGTGCCCGTCTCCATCTCGAGCGAGGTCGCGCCGATCTGGCGCAAGAGTACGAGCGCGGCAACACGGTCATCGTGGACGCGTACCTGCGCCGGCTGATCGGCGAGTTCGCGATCAGCCTGCAGGGCGGGCTCGAGGGCCTCGGGATGCGCTCGCGCTGCTTCTTCCTGAAGTCCAACGGCGGCCAGGTGGCGGCCGAGGCCGTGACCCGCCAGCCCGTCAACCTGATCCTCTCCGGCCTGGCCAGAGCGGGCTCATCGCCGGCAAGCACTTCGCGGACGCCACCGGCTCGCCGGACGTCTTCACGCTCGACATCGGCAGCACCAGCGCCGACGTCGGCATCATCACCGGCGGGCGCGTCCGCAGCCGGGCGCAGTACGAGTTCGAGTGGGGCCTGCCGATCGCGGTGCCGACCGTCGACCTCTCGACCATCAGCGGCAGCTCGATCGCCGGCTTCGACTCCGGCGGCTTCCTCAAGGTCGGCCCCGAGAGCGCCGGCGCCGACCCCGGCCCGACGGCCTACGGCAAGGGCGGTGAGGACGCCACCGTCACCGACGCGAACCTCGTGCTCGGCCGCCTCAACCCCGCGTACTTCCTGGGCGGCGAGCTCGAGCTGCACCCGGACCTCGCGCGGCGGGCCATCGAGCCCATCGGCGAGCGGCTGGGCGCCTCGCTGGAGGACGCCGCGCAGGCCATCGTCGAGCTGGCGACGGAGAACATGGCCGGCGCGGTGCGTCTGCTGGCGGCCGATCGCGGCCTCGACTACCGCCGCTTCGGGCTGGTCGCGTTCGGCGGCGCCGGCCCGCTGCACGCACCGATGATCGCCCGCCGCGTCGGCCTCACGAGGGTCGTGATCCCGCCCAGCCCGGGGCTCGCGTCGGCCTTCGGGGCGCTCAGCGACCTGCGGGTCGACCGTCACCTGACGCGCATGTACGGTCCGACTCCCGCGACCGACGACGACCTGCGCGCCGGCCTGCGCACCGTCGCCGAGCAGGCGCTGGACGACCTGCGGCGCGAGGGCGCGATCCGCGGGCCGGAGGTGGCGGTGAGCGTGAGCTGCCGCTACCTCGGCCAGAACTACGAGGAGCAGGTGCCGGTCGAGGATCCCGAGGTCGACGGCGTGCTGGCCGTGGTGCGCGCGCGCTTCGACGAAACGCACGAGCGCCGCTACGGGTACCGCATCGCGGACGCCGTGATGGAGCTGGTGCAGGTCAACGCCGTGGCCGTCGAGGGCGACCCCATCCGCCTCGACACGGCCCTCGGCGGTGCGTGGGGCGAGGCCGACACGACCGCGGTGCGCCCAGCGGCCCGTCTACTTCAAGGGCGAGGGCTGGGTGCCGACGACGATCGTGCGCCGCGGCGACCTGCGGCCGGGCGAGCGCCTGGACGGCCCGGCGATCGTCGAGGAGATCGACTCCACGACCCTCATCCTGCAGGGCCAGACGGCGACCGTCGACGCGTCGGCGTGCCTGATCATCACCGAGCGCGGCACCACCAAGGAGGCCCGATGATCGACCAGGTGTGGCTGAAGATCCTCTACGCGCAGCACGTGAACATCTGCGAGGAGATGGGCTACGCGCTGATGCGCACCTCGTACTCGCCGATCTTCTCGGAGGGCCTCGACTTCTCCGCGATGATCCTGGACCGGGACGGCCAGCTGGTCTCCGCGGCCATCCTCAACGGCGCGATGCTCGGCCAGTCGCTGTACTCGGGCCGCTGGGTGATCGACGAGATCGGCCCGGACAACTTCGAGCCGGGCGACGTCGTCATCCACAACGACCCCTACCGCGGCGGGTCGCACATGCCGGAGCACCTGCTGGTCTCGCCGGTGTTCTACCAGGGTGAGCTGCGGTGCTTCGTAGGCTCGATCGGGCACCTGGCCGAGATCGGCGGCATGGCGCCCGGCTCGTTCGCCTCCAACGCCACCGAGATCTACCAGGAGGGGCTGCGGCTCCCGCCGCAGGTCAAGATCTTCTCGCGTGGCGAGCCGGTCAGGGACGTGTGGCGGATCATCCTCGCCAACCACCGCACCCGGAGACCTCGTGGGGCGACCTGCACGCGCTGGTCGGCGTGCTGCGCACCGGCGCCAAGCACATCGAGGCGCTCTACGACGAGCACGGCGTGGACGA
>CAVYFW010000013.1:0-240363 GCA_963767885.1 uncultured Actinomycetota bacterium | reverse complement strand
GCCTCACCGAGGGGATGCCGGCGCGGGCGCTCGTGCACGAGAGCAGGGAGATGCTGGGGGTAACTTCAAAACTCCGGTAGAATGGCCTGTGCTATTCACCTGTCACTCGAACCCGGAGAAGCCCCCGTATGCGTGTCAAACTGCAACTCGTCATGTGTAACGATGAGGGTCATGAAGAGACCGTCACCGATGTCATCACCCTCAACAAGAACAACCAACGCATCGAGCATCTCGGGTTGACCCTGGCCGAGTCCAAACAACTCCTCAGCACCCTCCAGCGACACCTCCTCCAACAGCAAGTCACACCTTTCTCGACACGTGCTCGACGTGCCCGGACTGCGGGACGCCGCTCAAGCTCAAGGCCCGCGGCAGCCGCTCGTTTCGCACCTTGTTTGGCACGTTTACAGTTCTATAGTCCGAGGCTGGAGCATTGTGACTGCACACGGCGCAAGACCTCGTCATTCCGACCGCTGTCGGCTCTGCTCACCGAGTCGGTCGCCCCGGAGCTGCTGTATATGGAAGCCAAGTGGTCCTCTCTGGTGTCCTACGGCATGAGCCTCGATGCCCTCCAGGACTTTCTTGCCGCTTGATCTCACGCCTGGACGTCAAAACCGTGCGCTATGACACGCTCAAGGTGGCCAAGCGACTGGAAGCGGAGTTGGGTGAGGAACAAGCGAGTTTTATCGAGGGTGAGTCCCAGCGATTGGGACCTCTTGCCTCTGCCTGAGGGCTCCTTCAAAGTGGGCATTGACGGGGGCTACGTGCGCAATTGGTTTGACAAGAAGCATAACTTCGAGGTCATTGTGGGCAAGAGTATCCTGAGCTTTGGCAGAGGATGAAGAGGACAAGACGCCCTCGCATCAAGCGCTTTGGGTTTGTGCAAACGCTGGATACCAAGCCGAAGCGACGTCTGTATGAGGTGTTGCAGTCGCAAGACTTACAGATGAACCAGGAGATCACCTTTCTCTCCGATGGCGACGACACGCTTCGGCAACTCCAGTTGGAGATGAGCCCGAAGGCCACGCATATATTAGACATTATCGGGTTTAACCAGAGCTGAGCAAGCTCAGCACATCGAATGTGGGGAGCGGATGACGACAACTCACGCGGAGATTGTGCAAGCCGCAGGCAATCTCCATGACCAGATCAGAGATGCCCTCTTTGGTCAGACGCAAGACATCTTTGACAATGCGACACCGTTTCACCCCGGCAATCACGTGTTCTACGACCACGCGGGCACTGGAGATGAGATGATTGAGGAACTTGTCCTCCACGCTCAACTCCTGGCCTTGGGGTTTTTTTTGGGCTGTTGGGTCAGGACTCCTGCCGGCTCATAGCCCTGAAAGCCCGTGTCCTTGTCGAGCGTGGCGTTGGTCGGATACGCAATCTCCGCCTCATCCGCGGCTTTCTTGTCGTGCGTTTTGCCGGCCACGGTCGGACTCAGATAGACCACTTTGCTCGTGTGTTCATTGACCAGAAGGATGTTCTTGTCCGTATGCGCTTTCTTCTTGCCGCTGTAATGCTCCTTTTGTTTCGCGGCATTGGTGGGACGTTGGCGACGGCGCTCGGTCCCGTCCATGGCCACATCGGGGGCGCCCTCCAGCGCCAGGGGACTGGTGGCCACCCGGCTGGCATCGCGTTCCGGGGCCATGCCGAGAGCGGCTAAGGCCCGTTGCAAGACGGGCAGCAAGCGATGAATCCAGTAGTTGGTCTGGGGTTGGCTCAGCCCAAAGTGCAAGCCGTGCATGGTTTGCAGGGGATTGGTCTTCTGATAGACGAGGATAAAGAGCAGCTTGTCTTCCATCTGCGGCAAGACGCCTTTGGCGCCGCCGCCGCCTCTGCCGTTGGCGTACCTTGCCTTCCCAGGTCTTGTCTGGCGGATAGAGCACAGCATAGGCCGCGGCAAACGCCGGCAGCACACGCGCAAACTCTTCGTGCGTCAGTCCGGTCGCGGCGAGAAACTCTCGTGGTCTGTCTTGTAAGGTAGGTATAGGTTAGCATGCAATAATTATACACTATCCCCGATAATGTCTATTGAACTGGTTTCACCTCACGATGAAGCTGACGGTGTTAGGCCAATACGGCAAAGGTCTGGTGCAGTGTGAGGCGGTGTTGGGTGAGGCGATACGTGACAAGATCGAGCGTCTGAAATGGTCGCTGTGGCATGGTCAGGTCGACAAAGCGCTGGGCAAGATCGACGACCTGGAGACCTCGATTGAGCCCTTCAGCGAGACCTATGCCCGGTTCCCGCGATTGGTCAAGGCGTTGTCGGAGTTGCGCACGTATATCGTGAACAACCGGCACTTGATCCCGAATTACGGTGAGCGATATCGCAACGGTGAGGCGATCGCGACGGGGTTTGTGGAGTCGACGGTGAACGAAGTGGTGAGCAAACGATTCTGCAAGAAACAACAGATGCAGTGGTCCAAAGAAGGGGCGCATTTGTTGTTACAGACGCGAGTGCGGACGCTCAACGGGGAGTTGGGTGCCATCTTCAAGCGCTGGTATCCGGACATGGACCTTGAGGTTGAGGAGATGCCGGTAGCGGCATACCCCCAGCATCTCCCTGCTCTCCCTGGATCAGGCCCATAATGCCATCGAGCGGAAACTGTTCGCGATGAAAGGCTTCCATCATCCCAGAGGAAGCCAACAGGCGTTTCTGACGGGACTGGCCCACCTGTACAACCTGATCCCGTATCAGCGTCGGGCCAAGCATGCCGGCCAGTGTGGGGTGGAAGTGGAAGGAGGCACAGTCCCTACACGAGACTGGTTGCTCAATCTCCAGATCCTCACCTCCGGAGGCTTTCGATGAGTGGTGACACACTCCACCACTAAATTCGGTGGAATGTGGGAATTTCTTGACTACTGCTCAAAGGTGGGACATTGAAACAAAGGGTTGGCATCACGCTTGTCATCACCTGGAGAGTCCGCACCCCATCTGGTATACCTCTCCTGAGAGGCGGTCAATGCGGTTCCTTGCAAGCGGAATTGCACGAGAGCATGCCGCCCAAACGCACGGGCGGGAAAAGCACTGCGGGCGAGGGTGGATGTCGAACAGCCATGCAAGAACAAACAGTAGGAGACGAGTGGAGCTATGCGTGAACCACCGAGGATTCCAGAGGAACGCCTGCGAGCCTGTTTACAGGATCAGTATGACCTTGACCCCGTCGCGCTGGCGTTTCTGCCCCTGGGCAAGGATTACGACGCCGGGGTGTATCGGGTGGTGAGTGCACAAGGCACTGCCTATCTGCTCAAAGTCACGTCTCGACCGCTCTACGAACCAAGTTGTCTCGTTCCTCACTATCTCAAGGAACAGGGCATCACCTCTGTGGTGGCTCCCGTGCCCACGAAGCGCCATACCTTGTGGACGCAGCTCGGGGAGTGGACCGTGATCGTCTACCCCTTTCTCGATGGGGATACCAGCTTGACGGGGATGACGCTTGCACAGTGGCAGGAGGTGGGCACCATTTTCCAGCGGATTCACCAGGTCCGACTGCCGCCAGACGGCTTTGCGTCACTGCGCCAAGAAACCTTTGATCCCACAGCATACGCCCGATGGGTACATACCTTTGAGACCCAACACCTGCATGCGCTACACGGTGGCAGTGAAGCGGTGCGTGCGCTGTGTGCCTCGTGGGTGGCGCATCAGTCCACGATTCACATGGCAGTGACCTCCTTGGAAAAGTTGGCAGCGGTGCTCAAGGCGCGTCCTTTCCCTTCCGTCATCTGTCACGCGGATCTGCATCCCACCAATCTGATACGTGATCGAGCTGGACAGGTGTTTGTCATCGACTGGGATGAGGTGATGCTGGCACCCAAAGAGCGCGATTTTCTCTTTGTCAGGGCACCACACGCCAAGGCGTTTTGGGCAGGATACGGACAGCGCGAGGTGGATGGGATGCTCCTCGCGTACTACCTCTGGGAACGGGTGGTGCAGGATGTGATCTACTATGCCCACAACGTGTGCTCTAGGGATGATTGGGCAGAAACAACCAGGGCGGAGGTCGCCCAGGTGTTTCATGCATCCTTGGCGGAAGGAGGGCACAACATCGCTGCTGCCTCTGCCGCCGCAGCCCACCTCGCCCTCTGACCTCACCGTGCACCCCAGGGCTAGCGCTTGAGCGAGGCAAGCACTGGTGGAACGAGGAACAGGAGGCGTGATGCGCACCTCTGATCCACCCACGAGACGCAACCTGACGCTGAAGCCGAGCAGCACAAGCTACAAACCAGTGGCACTGCCGCTCCACGAGAGATGCCTTGATCGGTTATCGCTTATGCTGCCAGGGGGAGTATAGCATAACATAATCGGACAAGCAGTCCTGAACGCAAAGGTAGCAGACACATTGGAGATGGTTCATGAGCCTTGAGATGGTACGTAGAACACTGCTCTGGTGTGCCGTCATTAACTATGGCGTCCTGCTCGTGTGGTGGCTGTTCTTCCTGTTCGCACACGAGTGGATGTATCAGTTGCACGGCAGATGGTCTCATCTGGCAGTAGAGCAGTTTGACGCCTTGCACTATGCGGGGATGGCGCTGTACAAGATTGGCATTCTTCTGCTCAACCTGGTCCCATATATTGCTCTGCGTCTTGTCGGACGAGCACACACCAACCGACCCGATACCCTCTGAAAGCCCAGCAGCAACCGTCTATGACCGTATTCCATGCCATGGACTTCAGTGCTGACTCGTTCTTTCGGCAAAAGACGCTCGGATAGCGTCTTGTCGATACCGAAAAATCCCACATTCCATCGGATTTAGTGGTGGACAGCTGTCCTCATATGTTGAGGGCAGCTCAGCCCTTGATTTCCCGTTGATACACGACGCGCGGTCGCAAGACCAGTCATAAAATAAAGCCAACAATATCAATAGGTTGAAATTTTACCACTAAATCCGGTGGAGTCTGGATAATTCCACCGACCCTCAAGAATCCGGTAAAATGGCCCCCTATTACACCATCATGAGGGGGCGTTGCCATGATTCCGCACCACGTTTACTACCAGCTGGCGATTGTGGGACTCCTGTGGTTATGCGTCATGCTGCACTACATCTGGCCAAGCCGAGGCGCCGTGTCACCTCAGCCGCCGGCCGAACCCGTGCCCCCCACAGTTGCAAGCGCAAACGCTCCAACGAGCCCAAACCGTTCGAGGGCCTCACGCAAAAACCTCATTGTGCCGTGTGTGAACAAGACGCCGACCATCCCACGCCACCCGCCTCCGCGACGACCCGAGCCCATGCCCCCGACCAACCGACGCCCCCGTGACATCGACACCTCCAGGCACTTTTGTCCCCATGCCGGCTGTGACTATCGGGGCTGGCTGGGGCTGGGCAATCTGCGCGCCAACGGCCATCCCAGTGGTGGCCCCTGGCGCCAGTTGCACTGTACGTCGCTTGCCAGGGCTACTTTCTGGAGACGCATGGCACGCATCTTTCATGGCAAGCAGGCGGCGGTGGAGCTGCATCGTGCGCGTCTTGGCGTGCCTGGCTGAAGGGCTTGGGCATCCGCGCCACGGCGCGGGTCTTCGAGGTCGACCCCAACACCGTGCTGCAGTGGTTGGTCGAAGCGGCCGAGCAGCTCCACGCCTTTTCCGCGCTATTTCCTCTGTGACGTGCACGTGCAGCAGCTGCAACTCGACGAGTTGTACGCCGTGCTGCGCGACCTCAAAGACGGCGAGATCAGTGAAGACGAGGCCATCAAGCGCCTGGAGCGCTCCCGCCACTGGGTGTGGACGGCGATGGATCCCGAGAGCAAGCTGCTGCTGGTGATCGATGTCGGCAGCCGCACCCTGGCGATGGCGCAGCGCGTGGTGCATCAGGTCGTCCAGGTGCTTGGCGCCAGGCTGTGTCCCGCTGTTTCTGACGCGACGGCTTCAAGGAGTACCTGCACGGCCCTGCTGACGCACTTTGGGCAGTGGGTGCAGCCTGAGCGCCGCCAGGCCACAAGGCCCAGCGCCCAAGCCGCGCTGGATGCCGCTGCCCGAGCTGCTCTATGCGCAGGTGGTCAAGACGTACGCCGGCGGCGCCTGGTCGCGGGTGCAGCACCGGGTGGTGTTCGGCACGCTGGAGGCGATCGAGCAGGTCCTGGCGGCCTGTGGCTGGCAGATCAATACCGCCTTTGTCGAGCGGCTCAACCTCGACATCCGCCAGCAATTCCCGCCACTGACCTTGTAATGCCCCTCTCCATCTTCAAAGAGCGATCTTTGAGGGGTTGACGTCTCCAGGGAGGCCGAATCCTGTCCAAATCATACCTAAACCAAGCGTGATACGATGCCAAGTTGCAGCATCTTTTATGATCTGAGCGCACGCATCCCGTCACGATTGGCAATCGTCGAGGTCGCCAACTGACACGTCAAGTGGGTCAGTAGGGGTTACGAGGAATCACAGCAAACTGCGGGGCGGACTTCTTCAAGCCGTAAAAGAGGGCTTCGAGCAGCTGTCGCATCGACTCCAGGCGTAATCATAGAACAACGCGCGCATCCGCTCCCACAGCAGGCGTTTGCTGCCCAGCTTCGCCCACACCGCCTGGAACAAGGCACAACACAGCTGCTGCGTCTGATCCACCAAAAACGCCAGCATCATCAGCATGGCAAACACCACCGAGAGATTCTGCTCGCCATGGCCGTAGTTGTGCTCGAAGTTGTAGCCTTGATTTTTCAGCGTGTTGAACGTCTCATTTTCGATCTTCCAGCGTGCCCGGCCACCCCGCATGAGTGTGTAGACATTGCGCTTGCTTACCCGCAGGTCCGTCACCCAACTGAAGTGTTGGACCTTGTCCTGGCTCACTCTCCCAGTACTCGATGAAATTGACCCGCACGTCCGCTCTCGATTCATTGAGCGGCATGTCATTGACAAAGCGAAACCGATGCACAAGCCCGGCGGCGCGGTCGTGCCGCTCATAATAGGTGACGCGTCCCGCTTGCTCCGCCGCCTGCACCTGCTCGAACAAATAGGCATGATCCCCCTCTTTGACCCCGAGAATATAGTGACAGCCGTAGTCGTGCAGGGTCTCGATGTGGGGGGCATTGGAACTCAGGCCGTCTTCGGTGACGATCAACTTGAGATGCGGGTGATCCTGGCGCAACTTGGTGATGAAGCGTTTGGCGGCATTGCGCTCACAATCATTTTTCTCGGTGCCATCTTGCTTGACAATCGGCTCGGGCATCAGCGGAATCACTTCACGCCGATCCGGATGGATGATCGCCGCGCCCAACATCTGGTGAGAATAGGTGATCGAGCCGTTGCGGTGGTGCTTTTGCGAGACACGAGTCACAGTGAATCGTTTTGGAGGAAAAATACCCGGTGCCATCAAGGGCCAACAAATAATGGCCGTCGAAAAACACCATCGGTTCCAGCGCTTTGCCACGCTGGAGTTGCCGAAAGACGACCGTGAACGAAGGTCGCAGGGACTCGGGGCAACCGGATCGAGGATCTCGCGCATCTAGCGTGTCGCAGGGCGCGCTCAATACCGTAGATCGTCTTCAAATTGCCTTCTGCCCGCTGCTTGTCAAAGGCGAGCAGCGAGGGGGATTTGAGGGAAAACATGGCAAACGCCGACATCAGCGCATCGTCAAGGGAATCTCCGCCTCGTCACTGCGATCATCCGGAATGGTGGCGAAGACGCTGCGAACGCAAGCGGAAGAGCGCATCGGCAGAGAGATGTTTGCGTCCTTTTGGCGCCATGACGCCCATAGCAACCCCCAAGATGACGTCATCAAAGCGTCAAATCGTTCCGTGTAGGGCCGTATTGTGGCATTCATGTTTACGAAAAGCCAGCTGGGGATCTGGCGTGGTTACTGGGGTTTATGGACTTCCGGGAATTGCTGACCATCCGCCAGCATGTGGCCGCGGTCGGACGGCGGGTCACCACGCTCTGCAAGGGCGAGGACGGCGTTGCGGCAGCAGCTGGCGTTGTACCACGTCTACTATAATTTCTGCTTGCCGCATACCAGCTTACGCCTGCCATTGCCGCAGCCCCGAAGCGACCAACGGCACTGGCTCGGCCAAGACGTGGCAGCCGCGGACGCCAGCGATGGCGGCGGGGCTGACCGATCACGTGTGGACCCTGCGAGAGGTGCTGCTGTTCCGCGTGCCGCCGTGGCCGCAGCCAGCGGGGGTGTGAGCAAGCCGTGGTGTGGGAAGCGGCACGGGAGGGGGCCTGAGCAGGCGACGTGCGTCCGCACGGCCGGCTTCGAGGGCGTCACCAGGGGTGAGAGGGCCGCTGGGATGCCATGAGAGCCCTCTCGTCTAGGCCTTTTTGCTCCTGTGACGGTCGACGGGTGAGCCTGTGGTATTTATCCGCAGTGTGCAGGTACACGACCGAATTCTCACAGCCCTGGGGTACACAACCCCCGTCTCGCACGGGTGCCATGGCCGCAGGGCGCATCCCGCGCCCCCCAGACGGCTTAGGCCGCGTCCGCCGCCGGCCGCGGCGCGGGCACCGGCGTATGCTGCACGAGCCCGGCCTGGTCGAGGTACTGCCACGTCGTGGTGCCGTCATGCGGCGTCCCGGCGATCCGGATCGGATTCGCCCCCGCGCGCGGCACCATCGTGCGGAGCGCGCGCTGTTCGTAAAAGGCGTTCCAGGCGCTGGCGACGTGGCGCGCATACTCCGGTGCCCCCATCATGCGGCTGGGCGTGGTCAACAGAAAGTGCACGATGAGAGCAGGGAGATGCTGGGGGTTATGCCGCCACCGGCATCTCCTCCACCTCAAGGTCCATGTCCGGATACCAGCGCTTAAAAATGGCGCTCAGCTCCCCGTTCAGCGTTCGCACTCGCGTCTGCAACAACAAATGCGCCCCTTCTTTGGACCACTGCATTTGTTGTTTTTTGCAGAATCGTTTGCTCACCACTTCGTTCACCGTCGACTCCACAAACCCGGTCGCGATCGGCTCGCCGTTGCGATATCGCTCACCGTAATTCGGGATCAAGTGCCGGTTGTTCACGATGTACGTGCGCAACTCCGACAACGCCTTGACCAATTGCGGGAACCGGGCATAGGTCTCACTGAAGGGCTCGATCGAGGTCTCCAGATCGTCAATCTTGCCCAGCGCTTTGTCGACCTGACCATGCCACAGCGACCATTTCAGACGCTCGATCTGGTCCCGTATCTGCCTCACCCAACACCGCCTCACACTGCACCAGACCTTTGCCGTATTGGCCCAATACCGTCAGCTTCATCGTGAGATGAAACCAGTCCAATAGACGCGAACTGGAAGAAGGAGCTCCAGAACCTCGCCCAGGCCGACAACGTCGTGATCAAGATCAGCGGCCTCGGCATGTGCGACCCCGACTGGACGGTCGACTCGTTCCGCCCCTGGGTCGAGACGTGCGATCGAGACGTTCGGCACCGAGCGCTCGTTCTTCGGCACCAACTGGCCGGTCGACCGCCTGTACTCGTCGTACGGCGACGTGCTGGACGCCTACTGGGAGATCATCGAGGGCTACTCGCCGGACGAGAAGACCGCGCTCTGGTCGGGCAACGCCGAGCGCATCTTCCGCATCTGACGTGAGCACCCCGCCGCGCTCCATCTCCGGCAGCCGCGAGGCGCCGGTCGCCACGCTGACGTGGTCCGACGCCCTCGGAAAGCGCGTGCGCCGCGGCGACTGGGCCGACCAGGCGATCTCCACCACGCGCAAGGTCCACGAGGCGGTCGACGCCGGCCAGTGGGAGGTGGCCGCGCAGCTCGTCGACTACTTCATGGAGGAGGCGAAGGTCTGCCACGTCATCTACACGGTCTGGTCGGAGGGCTTCGAGCGCTTCCTGCTGGGCCGCGGGGTGACGGGCGGGGAGCTCGACGCCGAGCGCGTCCGGCTGGCGCACCTCCTGCGCTTCCCGGACGGCGAGGACTTCGCGCCGCATCCGCGCTGGAGCCGGCTCGGCGAGCTGGCGGGCGGCCTGGGGAACGACCTGCGCGGCTTCGAGGTCGACACCGCCGCCGCCCACGAGCGCTTCGAGGAGCTCCGCGAGCGCTGGCGGCAGCTGCACGACCGCTGGGCCGACTACCAGTCCGGCCTGCTCACCTTCGCCGCCAACCGCTTCGGCGAGGCGGCCGTCGGCGAGTGCTTCGCCGAGGTGCTCGAGCCGTACCTCGGCGAGCGCTACGCGCCGTTCGACACGCGGGTGCAGCCGTACGAGGCCACGCTCGAACGCAACCTGTACCTCGCCTTCGAGGCCATGCGCGCCCACCTGTGCGGCCCGGAGCGCACGGGCGACGTCGGCCTGGAGGAGCACGACGACCGCTGGGTCATCTCCTTCGACCCCTGCGGCTCGGGCGGGCGGGGCCAGCGCGGCGACGACGTCGAGGGCACGCCCTCGCGCTCCGACCCGCCCTACGGCTTCGCCGTGACGACCGAGCCGCACGACTGGGCGGGCAACGAGGTCGGCGTCTGCCTGTACTGCGCGCACTGCGTCGTCGCGCTGCAGAAGTGGCCGATGGAGCAGTGGGGCGCGCCGGTGCGGGTGGTCGACCCGCCGCTGCACCCCGCCGGAGACCGTCGAGTCGCGCGAAGCAGTGCCAGTGGACGGTCTACAAGACGGTCGAGGCGGTGCCGGAGGAGGCGTACCGGCGGGTCGGGGCGGTCAAGCCCACGCCCTAGGTACGCTCCGGCGGTGCGCCGAAATCGAAACCCGCCTCGACGGCCCGATCCTGATCGAGCCCGTCGTCCACGGCGACTCCCGCGGCTTCTTCCACGAGAGCTTCCGCACCAACGCCTACGCGGACCTCGGCATCCACGACGACTTCGTGCAGGACAACCACTCGCGCTCCAGCGGGCCGGTGCTGCGCGGCATGCACTTCCAGGTCGGCGAGGGCAGTCGCAAGCTCGTCCGCTGCGGCCGCGGCGCGATCTACGACGTCGTCGTCGACCTGCGCCAGGGCTCGCCCACCTACGGCCAGTGGGAGGGCTTCCGCCTCGACGACGAGAACGCTGCACCAGCTCTACTGCCCGATCGGCTTCGCGCACGGGTTCCTGCGTGCTGTAGCGACGTCGCCGACGTGCTCTACAAGTGCTCGAGCTACTACGACGGCTCGATCGAGCGCGGCATCGCGTGGGACGACCCCGACATCGGCATCGAGTGGCCCGTCGCCGAGCCGCTGCTGTCCGACCGCGACCGGAGCGCGCCGCGCCTGAGGGACATCGCCGCGGAACTGCCGTTCCGCTGGCGACGGCTGACGGCGGCGCCGGACGACCTCGGCGCCGTCGCGCGCGCGATCGTCGAGGCGAGCAGCTACCTGACGCTCGCGACCGCCGACGCGTCCGGGCGGCCGTGGGCCTCGCCGGTGTGGTTCGCGCCGGTGGGCTACGACGCGTTCCTCTGGGTCTCGGCGATCGACACCGACCACTCGCGCAACATCGCGGTGCGGCCCGAGGTCGGCCTCGTGATCTTCGACTCGGCCGCGGCCATCGGCACCGGCCAGGCGGTCTACGTCGCGGCGACCGCGGCGCGCCTCGACGGCGATGCGCTGGCGGAGGGCATCGAGCGGTTCTCGCAGCACTCGCTCGCGTCCGGCGGGCGCGCGTTCTCGCTCGACGAGGTCGCGGAGGGCGCGCCGCTCGGCCTGTACCGCGCCACGGCCAGCGGCCACTGGATCCTCGACAAGGCCGAGGATCCGGCCGGCGGCCGCGCCGGCGATCACCGCATCGCCGTGCGCCCGTAGCTCCTCGCGTTCGACCGGCCGGGATGCGAACATGTGTTCGTGTCCGGTGAGGCGACGATCCTCCACGCCGACCTCGACTCGTTCTACGCGTCGGTCGAGCAGCGCGACCACCCGCGCCTGCGCGGCCGCGCCGGTCATCGTCGGCGGCGGCGTCGTGCTGGCCGCCAGCTACGAGGCGAAGGCGTACGGCGTGCGCACCGCGATGGGCGGCCGGCAGGCGCTGCGGCTGTGCCCGCACGCGATCGTCGTCCCGCCCCGCATGTAGGCGTACACCGAGGCGAGCCGCGCCGTCTTCCGCGTCTTCGACGACACGACGCCGCTCGTCGAGGGCCTGTCCGATCGACGAGGCGTTCCTCGACGTCGGCGGCATGGAGCGGATCGCCGGCACGCCGGAGCGAGATCGCCGTCCGGCTGCGGCGCGCGGTGCACGAGCAGGTCGGCCTGCCGATCACCGTCGGCGTCGCCCGCACGAAGTTCCTGGCCAAGGTCGCCAGCGGGGTCGCCAAGCCGGACGGCCTGCTGGTGGTGCCGCCCGACGGCGAGCTCGACTTCCTGCACCCGCTGCCGGTCGAGCGGCTCTGGGGCGTCGGCGCCGAAGACCGCGGAGCAGCTGCACGCCCGCGGCCTCTGCACGGTCGCCGACGTCGCCGCGCTGTCCGAGGACGCGCTGGTCTGCGATGCTC
Organism: uncultured Actinomycetota bacterium; assembly: GCA_963767885.1. Lineage (GTDB taxonomy): Bacteria > Actinomycetota > Thermoleophilia > Gaiellales > F1-60-MAGs149 > CAVYFW01. Next base: position 228,025 of record CAVYFW010000013.1, on the reverse strand, counting down.
GGGCGCGGCGTCGGCCGGCAGCTGCACGCGCTCGCCCACAACCGCGACCCGCGGCCGGTGCGTCGTCGGCGAGCGGCGCGGCTCGATCGGCTCCCAGCGCGCGCTCGGGCGCGGGCCGCACAGCCCCGCCGAGGTCGACGCGTCGCTGGTCGCGCTCGTCGACCGGGTCACGCGGCGCATGCGGGCGGCCGACCGCGTCGGGCGCACCGTCACGCTGCGCCTGCGCTTCGACGACTTCACGCGCGCCACCCGCTCGCACACCCTCGCGCGCGCCACGGCATCGACCGGCGCGATCCTCGACACGGCGCGCGGGCTGCTCGCGGCCGCGGCCCGCTGATCGAGGAGCGCGGCATCACCCTCGTCGGCGTCTCCGTCGGCAACCTCGAGCGACGCGCTGCCGAGCCAGCTCGCGCTGCCGACCTTCGATCGCCGCCGCGCGCTCGACACCGCGCTCGACGAGGTGCGCGACCGCTTCGGCAGCTCGGCCGTCACGCGCGCCGTCCTGCTCGGCCGCGACCCCGGCTGGATGGTGCCGCTGCTGCCCGACTGAGCGTGTCGTCCTTGTGATCGCACCCCGACCGCCGCCATGCTCCGGCGCGAGGAAGGGAGGGACGTGTCCGAGCTCGAGATCCTCGACCGTCTGATCGCGTTCGACACCGTCAGCCGGACGTCGAACCTGGAGCTGATCGGCTACGTCCGCGACTACCTGGCCGGCCTCGGCGTCGCCGCGACCGTCCTGCCGAACGAGGATGGCAGCAAGGCCAGCCTCTTCGCCACCATCGGGCCCGCGACCGGCCCGGCCTCCTGCTGAGCGGCCATTCCGACGTGGTGCCCGTCGACGGGCAGACCTGGACGCACCCGCCGTTCCGTCTGACGCGCGAGAACGGACGCGTCTACGGCCGCGGTACGACCGACATGAAGGGGTTCGTCGCCTGCGCCCTGGCCCTGGTGCCCCGCCTCGCGGCCGGCGAGCTCGCGCTCCCGGTCCACCTGGCCCTCTCGCACGACGAGGAGATCGGCTGCTTCGGCGCCCACGCCATCGCGAGCCACCTGCGCGAGATCGGCCTGCGCCCGCTGGCCGCGTTCGTCGGCGAGCCGACGGGCATGGCCGTGGTCACCGGCCACAAGGGCAGCTGCGGCCTGCTGACGGAGGTGCAGGGCCTCTCGTGCCATTCGTCGCGGCCGGACCAGGGCGTCAACGCGATCTTCCACGCCCTCGATCTGGTGGCGTTCCTGCGCCGGCGGGCCGAGGCGCTCGAGGCCGCGCCTGATCCCGGCTCCCCGTTCGACCCGCCCTACACCACGGTCAGCGTCGGCGTCATCCAGGGCGGCACAGCACGCAACGCCATCCCGGGCGACTGCCGTTTCCAGTGGGACATCCGCGCGACGCGGGCGGGCATGATCGAGGCCGTCCGCGGCGAGCTGGACGCGTTCGGTGAGCGTGAGATCCTGCCCCGCATGCGCGAGCGCGTCCCGGAGGCCGCCATCACGACCTCGATCGCCTACGACGCGCCGCCGCTCGTCGCCGAGCCGGCGGGCGCGGCGCAGGCGCTGGCCGCGCGCTTCTCGGGGAACGACGGCACCGAGACGATGGCCTACGGCTCGGAGGCCGGGATCTTCCAGCGCGAGCACATCTCGACCGTCATCTGCGGCCCGGGCGACATCCGGCAGGCCCACACCGAGGACGAGTGGATCGAGGTGGCGCAGCTGGAGGAGTGCTCGCGCTTCATGAACCGCCTCGCCGACCACGCGACGAACCCCCGCTAGCGGGAGGCAACCGATGTACGACGGCCCGATCATCGACGCCCACCACCACATGTGGGACCTGGCGCTGGGCAAGCACCCCTGGCTGACGCCGGCCGACGACACCGTAGAGGCGCTGGGCAGCCTCCAGGCGCTGCGGCAGACGTACGTGGTCGACGACTACCTGCGCGATGCCGCCCGACACCACGTCGTCGGGACCGTGCACATCGAGGCCCTGTGGGACCGCGACTCCGACCCCGTCGACGAGACCCGCTGGCTGGAGGGCCTCGACAAGACGTCCGGCGTGGCCGCGCGCTACGTCGCCTTCGCGCCGCTGATCGACCCGGAGGTCGAGCCCGTGCTCGCCGCGCAGGCCGCCTTCGACCGCGTCGTCGGCATCCGCGACATCCTCAGCTGGCATCCCGACCCCGCGAAGCGCTTCGCCGCGCGCGGCGACATCATCGACGACCCCGGCTGGCGGCGCGGCCTGGCGCTGCTCGAGCGCTACGACCTCGGCTTCGACCTGATGATCTACCCCTACCAGGCGCGGCAGGCAGCCCGCCTCGCAGCCGACTTCCCCGCCCTGCGCTTCCTGTTGAACCACTGCGGCAGCCCCGTCGACCGCGACGACGAGGGCATGCAGCGCTGGCGGGACGGCCTGAAGCTGCTGGGGGCGCAGCCGAACGTGGCGATCAAGATCTCCAACCTCGGCGCCTACGACCCGGAGTGGACGTACGAGAGCCTGCGGGAGGTCACCCTGTGGTGCATCGACTGCTTCGGCCCGGGCGCTCGATGTTCGCGTCCGACTACCCCGTCGCGCGGATGCAGATGACCTACGACGAGGTGTACGGCACCTTCAAGCGCATCGCCGCCGACTTCACGCCTGCCGAGCAGCGCGCGATGTTCCACGACAACGCGCGCCGCAGCTACCGCTTCGACTGACGGGGGAGCGCCCGGCCGGAGAGCCGCAGCCGCGCGCTCAGCGCCGCACGACGGAAGGCGAGTTCGCCTCGGCGAGCCAGCGCTGCGGCGTGCCGGAGCCGTCGGCCGGCTCCGACCAGATCTCCTCGTCGACGCCGTACAGCACCGCGTGGTCGTCGAGCCACTCGATCTGGTCGTCGCGCGGGGCGGTGTCGGCCAGCGGCGTCTCGGTCATCGTCGCGAGGTCGAGCACGTGGAAGCGCCACTGCCCCACGCCGCCCGGCATCAGCTTCTTGTACGCGATGCGCGTGCCGTCCGGCGACAGCGACGGGCACTCGACGTTCTCGTGGATCACCCGTGCCGTGCGGCCCGAGACGCTCCCCTCGATCAGGTAGGTCTTGCCGCCCGTCGCGAGCGTCCCGTAGAAGCGATCCGAGTCCTGCGGCGAGAAGGTGACGCCCCAGAAGTTCACGTCCGGCGCGTCGACGGTCTTGCCGTCCTTCTCGACCTTCCACTGCTCGAGGTTGCCGAGCGACTTGCCGGACGCCATGTCGATGATCAGCGCCTCCGTCGAGAACGCGCCCGTCGAGGCGTAGCTGTGGCCCGTCACGAACACCGTGGTCGAGCCGTAGCGGCCGTCCGGCGAGACGCGCGCGCGGCTCGGCACGCCGCCGACCCGCACGCGACCCACCGACTGCAGGTCGGGTCCGAGCAGGATCGCGTCCCACGTGCCGGGCAGCGAGCCCACCACCAGGCAGATGCCATGACCCGCCGCGAAGTGGACGCGCTCGCAGCGCAGGTCGGTGACCGTGCGGTGCTCCAGGTCGTCGAGCGGCGCGAAGGCGAGGCGGCCGTACTCCGCCCCGTCCGCGCGCTGCAGACTGCGGAAGACGAGCGTGGACGCCGGTGCGACGCCGGTGCTGACGTCCGTCGCGGCGGGCTCGGCCGGCGTGGTCGGGGTGAGCTGGGCGGCCGCGCTGGCCGCGTCCTCGGCGTTGACGCTGCCGCCGGAGTCGCCCGCGGCGGTCACCACCGCGATCGTGGCGATGGCGCAGCACGCCACCACGATGACGGCGAAGATCGCGAAGCGCCTATGCACCGGCAGGCAGGGGGGTCGACGGCCGCAGGACGTAGGCGCCCACCGCCACCGCGATCACGAGCCCCACGGTGAACACGACCGTCGCCGTCGAGGCGCTCGTCGCCACCCACAGCGCGCCGAAGGCCATCGAGCCCACCAGCCGCGCGACGCCGGTCAGGCTGCCGAGCAGGCCGAGGCCGCTGCCGCGCAGGTCCTCCGGCAGGCGCGCGCCCGCAATCGCGGCGAGCACGCCGTCGGTCGCTGCGTAGAACGCACCGAGCAGGACGAGCACGAGGCCGATCATCGGGGCGCCCTCGATGCCGAGCAGGAGCAGCGCGTAGACGCCGAGCAGGAGCACGTAGCCGGCGAGGAAGACCGTGACGCGCCCGATGCGGTCGGCGAGGCGGCCGATGGGCACGGCGAGGAGCATGAAGACCAGCGCGGAGCCGGTGAAGAGGAGCGGGAAGTACGCGGTGTCGAACTCGACGTCACGCTGCAGCCGCAGGTAGACGAAGGCGTCGCTGATGGTCGCGAGCGAGAGCACCGTGGAGACGATGACGAGCGTGCGGAATCCCGAGCGGTGCAGGAGGCCGAGGGCGCGGCGCGGCGACGGCGGCTTCGGCGCGGCCGCCTTCGTCCGCGGGTTGCGCACGAAGAGCACCAGTACCGCGACGCCGAGGATCGCGAAGCAGAGCGAGACCGTCCAGACGGCGCCGAACGCGAACGGCGCCACGGCCAGGATCGCGAAGGCCAGAAGCGGCCCGATCATGGCGCCGGTGGTGTCGAGCGCGCGGTGCGTGCCGAACGCGGCGCCGAGGTTCTCCTTGGGCGTCGTCAGGGTGATCATCGCGTCGCGCGGCGCGGTGCGGATGCCCTTGCCGATGCGGTCCATGACGACGACCGCACCGATCGCGGAGAAGGCGCCGCCGACGACCACGAGCACGCCCTTGCTGATGGCGGAGAGCCCGTAGCCCGCGGTGGCGACGTCCTTCCAGCGCCGGGTCCGGTCTGCGAAGTAGCCGCCGCCGATGGTCACCAGCGCCGCGGCGCCCCGCTGCAGGCCGTCGATGATGCCGTACTGCAGCGGGGTGAAGCCGAGGCTGGTGATCAGGTAGATCGGCAGCACGGTCGTGACCATCTCGGAGGAGATGTCGGTCAGCAGGCTGACCAGGCCGAGCAGCAGGACGGTCGTCCCGACGGTCGCGCCCGCCGGTCCGCCCTTGCGCCCCGCCAGCAGGCGCTTCTGGCTCTTGAAGAGGCTGGCGGCGTCCTGGACCGAGTACATCAGTGGCGGTTGTCGGCAGGCCCGCGCACGGCCATGAGGCTCTTCGTCAGGCCGAGCACACGCTCGCGGTGGATGGTCGCGTCCGGGAACAGCCGCTGGAGGTCGCCCGCCGACGACGAACTCGACGTCCGCCCACCGCGAGGACGCGCCCACGGCGAAGCGGTCGTCCACGCGGCGGCGGAGCGAACGGGGCAAGAACTGAAGGAAAGGCACGTGGTAGTGGGTCTCGATCGGGAACCAGCGGCTGGGGGTCTGCACGTAGTAGCGCTCCGAGACACGAGCGATCTCCGCCGCGAAGGCGGTCCGGAGCCGCGGGGGCACGTGCTCGAGCACGGAGTCCGAGAACGCGACGGGGAACTCGCGGTCGGCGAACGGCAGCCGGGTTCCGTCACCCGTACGCACGACCACGTTCGCATTGTGGAGCCACTCGGAGGTGTTGGGGGCGAGATCGACCGCGATGATCGGGTTCGTGGTGGTGAAGCGATCCAGCGCGGCGCCCGAGCCGGCGCCGACGTCTAGGATCGCCTCGTCGTCGCGCAGGCCGACGAGCTCGGCGAAGCGCGAGAACCTTCGCTCGCGGCGGCGCCGCAGGGCGTCGCGCACACCCGCTAAGCGGCGAGGGGCAAGGCCTGAACCCGGGGACATCCGGACGCCGAGGGGGCTGCGGCCGGCGATCACGGGCAGAACACCCGGTGACGTATACTTCCACGTATACACCCGGCGTTGCTCGCCGCGTGCACGAGCCAGATGGCGCGGCGGCGGCGCGAGACGGCCAGGTACGGCAGCCGCACGGCCAGCCCACCCCACGCGCCCGCCACCTGCGCGAGCGACCGCCTGCGCGCGCCATCCGCACGGAAGCGGCGGTACAGCTGGGCGCTGGAGCCCGCGTACGAGTAGACCTGCCGGACCGAGTCGCCGAGGGCGTCGCGGTGGCGGTAGCGCGCGACGGCTGCGGGGGCGAACGCGATCGTGTAGCCGGAGAGCTGCGCGCGCCAGCAGAAGTCGACGTCCTCTCCGGCCGCGCCCGGAAACCCGGTGTCCCAGCCGCCAACGGTCTCCCAGACGTCCCGCCAGACCGCCATGTTGGCGCTGATGGCGTAGGGCAGGAACGCGAAGGCGGTCGGTAGCTCCGTCTCGGCCCCGCCGCGGAGGGCGGCGAGGTCCGGGTCGTTGAGGCTGCGGTGGTCGAGTGCGCCGCCCACGACGTCGGCCGTGAGGGCAGCCGTGACGAGCGCGTCGAGCCAGCCCTCCGTCACCTCGTCGTCGCCGTCGCAGTAGGCGATGAGGTCGCCGCCGGCGGACGCGCCGGCGTTGCGCGCGTGCGCAGCGCCCCGCGCGTCGGAGGCGTCGACGACGCGCAGCCGCGGTAGCCGATCGGCATGGCTCGCCACGACCTGGAGGGTGTCGTCCGACGAGCCGTTGTCGCACACGAGCACCTCCCAGGCGCCGTCGTACGTCTGCGCCGCGAGGGCCTCGAGCTGCGCGCCGATGGTCGCGGCCGCGTTGTACGCGGGGATCACCACGGACGTCAGCGCGGGGCGCGGGGGCCGGCCGGGGAGGATGCCCCCGTCCATCGCCCGGCCGGCCGGGCGGTGGGCCTTCTCGGCCACCGTCACTTCGCCTCCCGGAGCCGGGCCAGCAGGAGGAAGGCGAGCAGGAACAGGTCGGTCACGGAGGCGACGAGGAACGCGACGCTGATCCGCATCAGCGGCTCGGCGTCGTACGCCGCGTACACGGCGACGAAGACGACCGCGGTGATCGACCAGGCGACCGCCGCCTTGCCGACGCGGTCGAGCGCCAGCAGGGCCTGCGAGCAGGTCGCCGCCGCGAGGTACACGCCGGTGCCCGCGCCGAGCAGCGCGAGCTCCGTGCGGGTGGCCTGGAACTCGTCGCCGAACAGGAGCTGCAGCGTGTCCGGGCCGATGGCGGCGGTACCGACCACGATCAGGAACCCGAGGACCAGCAGGAAGCCCGCCGCCCGCACGAGCGCGCGGTGCAGGCCGCCGGTGTCGCCCGTCGCCTCGAGGTGGGTGATGTTGGCGAGCAACGACGTGGCCATGCCCTGGAAGACGTAGACCGGGGCCCGCACCAGCATGGTCGCGGCGAAGACGATGCCCGCCTCCTTGCCGTGGCCCGCGCCCTCCGCCAGGATCACGAGCAGCGGGCCGCCGTTCACCAGCAGCTGATCCGCGCCGGCGACGACGCCGGCCGGCGCTGCGAAGCGGAGCGCGGCCCGCAGCTGGAACGGCTCGCCCGGCCCGTCGTGCCCGAGCTCCGTGAGACGACGGCGCCGGTACAGGACGGGGACGAGCGCGCCGCCGATGGCGGCGGCGACGAGGGCGGCCCCGGCGATGCCCTGCGAGGCGACGAACAGGAGCGGCAACGCGACCAGCACCCGCGCCGCGCCGTCGGCGACGAGGCAGATCGCGTAGCCGTTGAACCAGCGCAGCCCGCCCAGCAGCCCGCGGACGAGGTACTGCGCCGCGTAGGCGCCGATCCCCGCGAGCAGCAGGGCGACCATGATGTCCTCGCCGCCGAACAGCCGGTCGGCCATGGCGGTCCAGCCGACGGCGAACAGCAGCGCCACGACCACCAGCACGCCAGCGGTCACCAGCAGGCCGGAGCGGACGACGCTCCGGGTCTCCTCGCCCTTGGCCCGCCGCTCGACGATCGTGCGGGACATCGTCTGCTCGACGGGTCGGAAGAGGACCACGACCATCAGGAACATCGCGGCCCAGAGCACCGCGATGTCGCCGTAGGCGTCGGGGCCGAGCGAGCGCGCCGCCAGCACCTGGAAGGCGTAGGTCAGCACTCCCGACGCGACCATCGCGAGGGAGAGCCGGCCAGCCCCGGAGTGCACCCGACCGCTCGAGGCGGGCGGGCGCAGCTCCGGGGCGCTGACGGCGGCCACCTTCGTGGCGGTCAACGCACCACCGCGTCGGTGAAGTAGTTGCTCGAGTTGTACGAGAACGACGGGAAGTCGCCGGCCGCGAGGCCGTAGACGCCGTTCGACCCGACGACCGTATGCAACGGACCGCTGGCGACGCTCGACAACAGGCCCGCGGGCGTGAAGCCGTAGAAGTCGTTGCGGTTCACGGAGATCACGTACGTGGTATCGGCCGCGATGCTCACGGGTGTAGGCAGGACCTGCGTCTGCCAGCCGGAGGCGGTCTCGCCGCCGAAGGTCACCGACGCGATGGGCGCGCCGGCGTCGCTCCAGATGCGGCCGACGTGGGTGCCGGTCTCACCGGGCTCCCGGTAGTAGCGGATGGCGGTGATCTCGGCGGCGCGGTCGACCTGCACCTTGACGCCGAGCTCGTACGTGTACGGCGGCGGCGTCTGCCAGCGACCGTCCTGCGTCGGGTTGCCACCGTACTGCGGCGCCGACGTGTCGGCGAACAGCTGGCACGGGCACGCCGCGGTGGTGAACGACCAGGTGTACTCGCTGCCGAGCGTCTCGCCGTCGGCGCTGCCGATGGTGCCGGCGAGGTGGGCCGTGTACTGGGTGGACGCGGCCAGCGGTGCCGACGGCGTCAGCGTTGCCGTCCTGGTGCCCGAGTCGTACGACACCGCGGCGGCGACCGGCGTGCCGCCGGGACCGGTCAGGGTGAACGTCGACGCGTTGACCGTCGAGCTCTGGACGTCACGGGTGAACACGGCGCGGACGGTCGCGTCGAGCGCCGCTCCCCCGTAGCCCGAGGCCGGCGACGTCGACGTGACGTTGACGGGCAGCGGGTCTCCGCCGGGGATGAACTGCAGGTCGACGGAGTAGTCGCTGTTGTTGTAGCTGTTGGTGGGGAACTCGCCGGCGGTCAGGGCGTAGACGCCGTTGCCGCCGACGACCGTGTGCACGGACCCCGCCGTGCGCGCCGCGGCGAGGCCGCCGCCGGTGAACACGTACTTGTCGTTCGCGTTGACCGAGATGACGTACGTCTGGCCCGGCTGCAGCGTGAGCGCGCTGGGAAGCGCCTGCTGCTGCCAGCCCGAGGCCGTCTCGTTGGCGAACGTGACGGACGTGATCAGGCTGCCGGCCGCGCTCCACACCTTGGCGACGTGCGCACCGGACTCGCCCGGGCTCTTGTAGAACCGCAGACCCGTCATGTAGGTCGGGACGTCGACGACGTACTTCGCTCCGAGCTCGAGCGAGTACGGACCGCCGCCCCAGCGACCGTCCTGCGTGTCCAGCCCGGTCTGGGCCGGCGCGAGGGAGCCGTAGACGGAGCACGGGCACGCCGCAGTGGTGAACGTCCACTGGTACGCCGCGGCGAGCGGCGAGCCGTCGGACGCCTTGACGCCGGTCGTGAGGCGCGCGGTGTACGTCGTCTGCTTCGCCAGCGGGCTCTGCGGCGTGACCGACGCGGTCCTGGAGGTGGCGTTGTACGTCACCGTCGCGGGGACGGCTGCACCGCCGGGACCGGTCAGGGTGAAGGTCGACGTCGTGATGGACGTCGCGTCCATCGGCCGGTTGAAGGTGACCGTGGCCGGCACCGTGCGGCCGGGCAGCGCGCCGCCGTCGGCCGGGGTCGTCGACACGATCGCCGGGGGCCAGGTGCTCGACAGGACGATGCCGGTGATCGGCGTCGACGGCGTCGCGCCCATGTCGAGCAGGACGTTGGCCGTCGCCTGCTGGATCCGGAGGTCGGGCTCACCCGAGCCCTCCGCGTCCAGGGCCAGGCCGCGCCCCCAGAAGTTGGTGCCCGTGTTCACGACCTGGGCCCCGCTCGCCGCGGTGTACTTCGTCGAGCCCACGGTGGCCGTGCCCGGCGTCGTGAAGGCGCCGTTGTTCTGGATCAACCCGCCCGTCACCGGCGAGGCGCTCCACGACTGCACGCCGGCCGGCTCCTGGCCGTTCGCGACGCGCGCGTTCCACTCCCAGCCCACGAGACCGGTGCCGATCACGGTCAGCGTCCCTGCGGCCTGGTTGTCCAGGCCGGTGAAGCGCCAGATGCGGTTGCTGCCCTCGGCGGCCGGGACGACCAGCGGGAAGAACTGCGTGTCGTTGTCGCCGATGTACTGCTGGCCGATGAGGGCGTTCTCCGGCTTGTTGGCGCCAGCCGGGTCACGCCAGGTGCCCGTCGGGATGCCGCTCGGATCCGCCGGCCCGCTCTGCGTGGTCTTGTACACCGTCATGGTGCGATCGAGCGCACCGCTCGGCGAGGCCTGGTAGCGGATCTTCCAGTAGACGTCGTTGGAGCCGCTGAAGAAGAGGCTCTTCCCCGCTCCGCGTGCCGTCTCCAGCGCCGTGCGCATCGCCGCCGACCAGTACTCGTCGTGCGCGCCGGCAAAGTACATCGCGTGCTGGCTGGCCAGAGCCGGCGTGCGCTCGAGGTCGGTGTTGGAGATGTAGGACACGTCGTAGCCCATACGCTCGAGCCAGAACACGGACTGGTAGTCGGTGCGCGACCACCAGTCGTGGACGTACGGGTTCCAGACCTGCCCGTAGGGGCGGTCGAACGAGACCGACACCGCGCGCGGCGACCCCGCGACGGTGTTGGCGCCGCTGGAGTTCCAGTCGTAGACCGACTTGCCACCCCAGTCGTTGTACGCCTGGTAGGTCGTGAACGGCAGGCCGTAGAGGATCTGCGAGGGGCGGTCGTCGTCGCGGACGACGAACAGCACCTGCGTGTCGGCGCCCGTGTCGGTGCGCACGAGGCGCAGCACGTAGACGCCGGACGTCCAGCTCGACGTCGTCGGGACGCGGAAGGTGAGGTCCCAGTTGGAGCATTCGGTGAGGCCCGTGGTGGGGGTGAACTCGCAGGCGTCCTGGCGGGTGCCGGCGATGTCGCGGATGGTGCTCATGAGGCGCGCACCCGCACCACCGTAGTAGCCCTGGCGATAGATCTCGGCCCGGAACGTCGTGCCGTAGTCGGCGGTGACCTTGACGTCGATGGTCTGGCCGCCGTCCACGCTCTGCGCGGTCGCGTAGCCCTCGAGGCCGCCGCTGAGCGGCGACTGGAAGTTCGTCACGCGCCACGTCGTGTCGCCCGGGAAGCAGTTCTCCACCCGGGTGGCGTTGCCCGTGGTGCACGAGGCGGCCTTCGGCGTCGCCTGGACGACCAGCGAGTTCGACGACTCGGTCGTGCCGCTGCGGGAGCGGATCGCGTAGTAGTAGGTCGTCCCGTTGGCCGCCGTCGTGTCGCTGTACGACGTGCCCGTGACGCCGGACGGTGTCAGGGCGGTGTTGATGTTGCTCGCGGACGTGCCGCGGTAGATGCGGTACGACGTCGCGCCCGAGACGGACGTCCACGCGAGGTCGACGCGCGTGCTGCGCGCGACGCCGGAGACGCCCGCGGGTGGGTCCGCGGCAAGCGCTGCCGGTGCGAGCACCGACAGCGCCAGCAGCGCGAATATGAGGCTCCTGAATCTCATGCCGGCAGCTCCTGCAGCAGTGCGGCCCGGCGCTCGCGGTGCCACGCAAGCGTCCGCTCCAGACCCTCGTTCAGCGGGATCCGGGGCGTGAAGTCGAGGATGCGGCGCGCCTTCGCCGTGTCGGGGATGCGCATGCGGACGTCCTGGTACTTGCCCGGGAGCGCCTCGTACGGGAGGAAGCGAGCGCGCAGCGGCAGGCCGATGCCCATGACCTCGTGCACCGCGGCGGCGAGGTTGAGGATCGTCGTCGGCTGCGTGCCGCCGATGTTGATGACCTCGCCGCGAGCCTCCGGGGTCCGCAGGGTGCGGACGAAGCCGTCGACGGTGTCCGAGATGTACGTGAACGTGCGGACCTGCTGGCCGTCGCCGTGGATGTCGATCACGCCGCCGTCGAGCAGGGTCTCGATGAAGGCCGACTGCGGGCCGCCCCACCAGCTGGGGTGGTTGTGCGGGCCGTAGGAGCCGAACAGCCGCAGGATCGAGACGCGCAGCCCGCGCTCCTCGGCCAGGGCCAGGGCGACGTGCTCGTCGTACAGCTTGGAGACGGCGTACGCCCAGCGGCGGGTGGTCGGCGGGCCGAGCACGAGGTTGCCGTCCTCCGCGAAGGGCGGCATCGCGTTGCCGTACACGTCCGACGTCGACGCGATCACGATGTCCGCGTCGAGGGAGAGCGCGGCGGAGCACGCCGCGTTGACGCCGGCCACGTTCGACTCGAGCGTCATCAGCGCGCCGCCGTACCGCGGGATCTTCTGGGCGGCCAGGTGCACGATCGCGTCGCAGTGGTCGAAGGCCGCGCGCAGGTCGCGGCGCCGGGTGCAGTCGAGGTGCTCGAACCGGAACCCGGGGTGGTCGAGGCACGCGGCCAGGTTGGCCATGGTGCCCATGGACAGGTCGTCGACGCCCACCACCTCGACGTCTTCGCTCAGCAGGCGCTCGCACAGGTGCGAGCCGATGAACCCTGCAGCGCCAGTGATTCCAACGCGCTTCATGTCTAGTTACCTCCGGATCCAGACGTCGAGGACGAGCGGCTCGGAGCCAGAGCCGCTCAGTGTTTGCACGTGCGTGAAGTTGCGGCGGATCCAGGCGTCGAGCTCGCGCCCGAAGGAGTCGCCGAAGGTCGTGTGGTCCATCTCCACGAGGGAGCGGTTGGACGTGATCGCCAACCGGACGCCGTCGCGCTCGAACTGCGCGATGGCGGCCCGCTCGTCCGCGGGAGTGAGGTACGTGCCGCTCTGCAGCACGATCGCCGACACCGGGTCCGGCCGCTCGGCGAGCACGTAGAGGCTCGTCAGGAACGGCGCGGCCAGGATCGGCTCGCCGGGCCGCGTGTTGGCCGTGATGGCGTCGACGGCTCCCTGGAAGGCGGCCGCGTCCGACGCCGGCGCCGCGATCGAGCCGCCGGGGCCGTGCACCGTGCGCGTCTCGTCGTTCGCATCGGCCAGCGTGAGCTCCGTGCCGGCGGCGACGAGGAAGACGAGCCACGCCGCGCCGACGAGGACCGCCGCACGGCCCCGGCCAACCTCGACGAGGTGCAGGCGCGCGAGCAACACGGCCGCGAACGGCGCGTAGTACACGGCCATCTGCGAGTTCTCGGAGTGCAGGAAGAAGCCGTTGTAGTGCGTGAACGACAGCACCGCGAGCACCACCGTGCTCGCGAGCGTCAGCTGCGCGTCGGCGCTCCACGGGTTCGCGCTGCGGCGCTCCCGCAGCACGATCCAGACGGCGCCGGCAGCCGCGCCGAGGGGGATCCACCCGTAGATGAACTGCAGCCCGTGGCGCAGCGCCTCCGGGTTCGCGACCATGATCGCGGCGAGCGCCAGGACGCCGAGCACGAGCATGACGACGCCAGCCACGCGGGCGCGCCCGCCGCGGGCGATGAGCCGCGCGACGATCACCATCGCCGCCACGCCGGCCGCGTACAGCGCGAGCCGCACGCCGAGCTCGGCGAAGCTCGAGACGGTCATCGGCATGCGCGCCCGCAGGATGGCGTCGCCGCCGGCGTTGAGGGTGTCGATCGGGTACAGGTTCTCGAACAGCAGGTCGCCGACGCCCGTGGCGAGGGCCAGCGGGCCGTAGACCAGGAGCGGGATCGCCACGGCCGGTGCGGCGACCAGCGCCGCGTCGCGCCACGGCGACGCGCTCGCGTGCCGCCGGACGAGGAGCCACGCGACGACGGCGACGGCCGCCGCGATCACGTACTCGGGCTTCGTCAGCGTGCTGAGGCCGGCGGCCGCACCGACCGCGAGCAGCCAGCCGCGACCCGCGGGAGCGCCCGCCGCCTGGCCCACGGCGAGCAGCAGCCCGAGCAGCGCCAGGGTGCCCAGCGGCGCCGCGATGGTGTGCGGCAGGACGTACGAGAAGTTGGCCGGGATGAACGCGACGGCGGTGACCAGCGAGGTCGCCAGGAAGGCGCCGAGCGGGCCCGAGTGCTTCCGCGCCAGGAGGTAGGTCCCGGCGAGGATCAGCGCCGTGATGACGACGCCGAGCGCGACCTGCGGGCCGAAGCCCCCGCCGCCGATGAGCACCGCCACGGCGGCCAGCGCCGGGCCGAGCGGGCCGTAGTAGTAGAGGTAGTCGACGTACGGCACCTCGCCGTCGGCGAGCCGCGCGCCGGCGACCGCGTCGTAGCCGGTGTCCTGGTTCAGGTTGCCCCAGGTGCCCCACGTGGCGACGAGCAGCACGATCGCGAACAGCGCTGCGGCGCCGCCGGCGAGCAGGTCGGGGTGGACGGCGAGGGCGCGGGAGCGCGTGCGCACCCGGGCCGGCGTGGCGACGGCAGACGTCACATGGCCTCCAGGAGCAGGTCGCGCTCCGGCACGTCGCGCTCCGCGACGCGGGCGAGGATGCCGGCGGCGGCCTGCTCGACCACGCCGAGCACCGCCTGGCCGTTGACGACCTCGGGGTACACGTGCGCGCTCGAGGCCAGGGCCAGGCCGGGAGCTGGGAACATCGTCGGCAGCCGGCTCGCGCCGCCGACGAGGTGCACGGGCTCGACGGCCCGGGCGCGCTGCAGCGTCGTGCCGAGCACCGCGGCGTCGTCGAGCTGCGGCAGGATGCGCCGCGCCTGCTCGAGGAACGTCCGCTCCACGTCGCCGGGGTCGGCCGTGAGCAGGTCGCTCGACGGGTCGACGTACTTGGTGACGTACAGCAGGTGCCCGCCGACGGACGCGGGATCGGTCACGTGGGTCGTCTCGACGACCGTCGTCAGGCCGACCGAGCGGTCGGTGAGGCTGAGCGTGTAGTACGGGCTGACGCTCTCGCGCGTGCGGACGATCAGGCACAGCACGCCGAGGTAGCGGCAGTGATCCTCCGGCGCGGCCGCGGCGTACCCGGCGCCCAGGATGCGGCGGCCCTGCTCGGGCAGCAGCGTCGAGAAGACGAGGTCGTAGCGGCGCGACTCTCCGCCGGCCCGCAGGGTCGCGCCGCCTCCGTCGGCCGGCTCGACGTCGGTGACCGTCATGCCGGTCTCGATCGAGCCGCCGAGGCTGCGAAGGCGAACGGCCAGCGCGTCGATCATGCGCTGGTAGCCGCCTTCGAGGGTGCCCATGATCTCGCGCCCGGCGCTGTCGCGCGTGCCGGCCATGCGGCGCGTCCGCGCCCACATGTACGTCGCCGGCAGGTCGTCGTAGCGCCCGTCGAACTTGGAGTCGAGCAGCGGTCGCCAGAGCCGATCCACCACGCCCTTGCCGCACTGCTGCTGCAGCCAGGGCAGCAGGGGCATGCCGTCGAGGTCGTCGTGGTCCTTGCGCCGGTTGCAGCGCACCACGAACGCCCCGAGCCGCAGCCGCTGCAGCGGGGTGAGCAGCGGGAAGCGCAGGAACTCCTTCGTCGACGAGATCGAGAACAGCCGCTCGCGATCCCAGAAGCCGACGCCGACGGGGCGGAAGCGGAACTGGTCGCGCAGGCCGAGCTCCTCGGCGAGGCCGAGCACGCGGTCGTCGGTCGGCAGCACCACGTGGTAGAAGCGGTCGACGTGGTGGCCGTCGAAGTCGAAGCTCGACATCAGGCCGCCGAGGCCGTCGGCGCGCTCCATGACGTCGACCTGCACGCCCGCCTGCGCGAGGCGATATGCGGTGGCGAGGCCCAGCAGGCCGCCGCCGACGATGCCGACGCGCGTCACGGCTGGGACGACCCCCTCGCGGCGCGCTGGCGCGCGGCGAGGCGCCAGTAGGCCGCCATGGTCGGCAGGATGCGCATCTTGCTCGCACCCACGCGGCGCGACCCGTCGAGGTCGGTGGGCACCTCGGCGATGGAGGCGCCGAGGGCGACGAGGTTGGCCAGGATCTCGGCCTTGCAGGCGAAGCCGCGCTCGAGCAGGAGGTCGTCGCCGTAGTGCTCGAACCCGCGCCGCAGCGTGGAGGCGCGGTAGACGCGGAAGAAGGACGAGACGGTGCGCGCGTCGACCTGCAGGGCGCGGCGCATCGCGACGCCGGCGCCGGCGCTGAGCACGCGGCGCAGCGGGTTGACGCCGAGCATGCGGCCGCCGCCGTGCACCGACGCGAGCACCAGGTCGGCCCCGGCCTCGGCCCGGGCCAGCATGATCGGCAGCGTCGCGAGGTCGCTGGTGGTGTCGGCCTCCAGCGTGACGATGAGGAACTCCTCGTCGTCGCTGCCGTCGAGCACCTCCTTGAAGCCGGCGCGGAACGCCGCGCCCGGCCCCTGGTTGACGCCCATGCGCAGGCACTGCACCGGCAGCGGCCCGTCGTACGCCTCCACCAGGTCGGCGGTGGCGTCGGCGGAGCCGTCGTCCACGATCAGCAAGCGGCTGTCAGGCCCGAAAAGGTGTGGATGTTGCTCGAGGTCCGAGAAGAGGCGCAGGATGTTGTCCGCCTCGTTGAACGCCGGAACCACGAACGCGGTCGTCAGCGCCGGGACGGCGGCCAGCCCGCCCTCCGGCGCGCGGACGCTGATCGCCATCAGTACGCTCCCTTGCGTCGCAGAACCACCGGGACCGTCTGGCAGAGGATCTTGATGTCCCACCAGAGCGACCAGTTGGTCACGTAGAGGTAGTCGAGCTTGACCATCTCCTCGAACGGCAGGTCGTTCCGTCCGAGCACCTGCCAGAGGCCCGTGATGCCGGGCGTGAGGTCGAGCCGGCGGCTCGCCCAGCCCGTGATCTGATCGGACTCGTGCACCACGAACGGCCGCGGGCCGACGAGGCTCATCTCGCCCTTCAGCACGTTCCACAGCTGCGGCAGCTCGTCGATGCTCGTGCGCCGCAGGAGCGAGCCGACCTTGGTGATGCGCGGGTCGCCCGACTTGATCTTGAAGAGCGGGCCGTCGACGTCGTTCTGGGCCACGAGCTCGGCGTGCTGCCGGCGGGCCTCGGCGTCCACGTACATCGTGCGGAACTTCGCGATGCGGAAGATCCGGCCGTCGCGGCCGCGGCGGTCCTGCCGGTAGATGACCGGGCCGGGCGTGTTGATCCGGATGGCCGCGGCGACGATCAGGAGGAACGGCGCGAGCAGGAGGAGCGCGATCGACGCGATCACGAGGTCGACGCTGCGCTTGAGCAGGCGGGCGCTGCGCGAGAGCTGCGTCGCCGGCAGGCTCACCAGCGGGACGCCGCCGATGTCGTCGAGCGTCGCGCTCGAGGTGAACAGCTCGTGGTAGCGCGGCACGATCGTCACGTGCACGTCCGGGCGGCGCACTGAGCGCACCAGGTCGAGCATCTCGTCGTGGCTCGCGATCGACGACGCGAGGATCACGCGGTCGACGTCGAGCTCGTCCACCACGCGCGCGATGTCGGCACGGCTGCCGAGCACGGGGCGGCAGTCGTCGTGCCCGTCGTGCGAATCGGCGAGGTAGCCGACGATGTCGTGACCGAAGTCGTCGCCCGCGAGCTTCTGGCCGAGCAGCTGCGCCTCGGCGCCGGTGCCGACGATCAGCGCGCGCCGGCGGCGCATGACGCGCGGCAGGATCCAGCTGCGCGCGACGCCCCGCCAGATCGGCACCAGCATCGTCGCGGCGCCGAGGAAGACGACCGCCTCGATGGCGCTGAACACGAGCCACCCCTCGGTGTGGCGCAGGATCTGCGCGCCGAGCAGCAGCGCGAGCGAGCCGGAGAGGACGGCGTGGAAGACCGAGCCGATCTCGTCGACGCTCGGCACCGCGATGCGCAGCGCGTCGTTCTCGTACAGCCGGTACGCGGTGAAGAGGGCGATCCAGGCCGGCACGACGACGAGCACCATGAGCGCCAGGAACCAGCCGGGCGCGGAGACCGCGGGGCCGGCCGCCACCTCGGCCACGACGTACGTGGCCGCATAGGCGAGCGAGAGGGCCACGAGGTCGACGCCGGCCAGCACGAGCGTCCGGCCGCGGCGAAGGCGCCGCTGCCGTGCGATGCGCGCCGCCGAGGTCGTCGAGACGTGCCCGACGGTGCTCACGCGCACTCCGAGGTTTGCCGCGCAGAATGCACGGGAAACTGCAATGTCTTGTAGGAAGTCCCAGCCACGACGCGAAGCTACGGCCGCTTTCGCGCGCGAGCCAGACCAGAACGGCCTTCCCTCACCCCTTGCTGGACCGCGACCCTGGTCCAGCTAGACCGCAGATCGGTGGTCTAGGCCGCGCAGCCGAAGACCGTGTAGCCATGCGGGATCGCGCCGCAAGCTCGGGGACTGGACCGGTCTGGTCCGCGCCCCGCGGCGTACGTGGAAATGCCGACGCGCCTCCCGTTGGGGGGCCCTCGTGGGCACCGCCCGCGCGGGGGGTCGGCCGGCGGCGGTAGTGGGGTCGCCGTCGCCGGTGCGCTCGCGCACGCCGCGCGGCGAGCGCGCGAACGTCGCAGCGGGCGGCGCGCCGGAGCCGGCGCGGCGGCGCTACTCGGCGACGGGTCGACGCCGGCGGCCGCGGCGGCGCGGCGGCGAGCCCGCACGGCGCGGACCTCCGCCGACACCTCGGGCGCGCGCCAGCGAACGGCGAGCGGGTAGACCGCGAGGCCCACGCAGGATGCAGGCGACCAGCCGAAGCGGCGCGCCGAGGCCGAGCGGACTCGAGTGCGAGCCGGACGCCGAGCACGGCCGCGCGCCATGAGCACGGCCGCCTGGACGACGCCGAAGACGCCGCCGACGAACGTCCACACCGAGATGTCGACGGCCCGCGCGGTGAGGTACGCGTAGACCGGCTCGACCACCGTCGACGAGATCGCGTACGCGACGGCGACGCCGACGACGCCGAAGGGCAGGCCGCAGGCGAACGCCGTCATGTGGGCCGCGAAGAAGAAGAGCGAGTAGCGGAACAGGAGCGTCGTGCGATCGAGCGCCTGCAGCATGTCGCCGTTCAGGGCCTGCAGCGACTGCAAGAGGCCGACCCAGCTCAGCACCTGGATGACCGGGATGGCCTCGGACCAGCGATCGCCGAGCACGACGGTGACGAAGTCCGGCGCGACCACGACGAGGCCGCAGCAGCGCCGGGACCGTGAGCGACGCCGACCAGGCGCGTGGCGCGCACCCAGGCGTCGCGCCATCGCCTCCCGGTTGCCCTGCATCCGCGAGAACGCGGGGAACAGCACCTCCTGCACCGGGCCGCGATGCGCGAGATCGGCTGCAGCATGACGTTGTAGGCCGAGTGCGTAGACGCCGAGCGCGGACGCGCCGAGGAAGCGGCCGATCAGCAGGTTGTCGGCGTTGCGGTGCACGTAGAAGATCAGCGCGCTGGCCCGAGCACGTTGCCGCTGAAGCCGCCGAGGCTCGCGCAGGCTGGCGACCGAGAAGACGAAGTGCGGCCGCCAGGGGGTAGCCGCGCAGATGATCATGGTGCCGACGACGACGATCGTCAGCTGCTGGGCGATGATCGCCCATGCGCCGCGCCCGCGAAGGCGAGCACGAGGCCCGACGGCCGCGCCGACGAGCCCCGACGCCATCGTGCGCAGCTCGAGCGCGCGGAACGACATGGCGCGCGTGAGCAGCGCCGTCTGCGTCGTGCCGACGGAGGCGACGACGAAGCTCAGCGAGAGCGCCGCGAAGAGCGGCTGCACCTGCGGGCTCGCCGAAGAACGTCCGCGATCGGCCACGAGAGCGCGAAGCCGATGAGCGTGAAGACGAGCCCCGACGCCACGCTGGTCCAGAACACCGTCGAGCGGTCGGCCTCGGTCAGCACCTTCCGCTGCACGAGCGCGGCGCCGAAGGCGAGGTCGGAGAACACCAGCACGAGGCTCGCGAAGACCAGCACCATGCCGGCGAGGCCGTAGTCGTGGGGGCTGCAGCATGCCGCGCCAGCGCGATGCCGACGGCGATCCGCGAGACCTGCAGGACGACCTGAGAGGTGACCTTCCAGGCCAGTCCGTTCAGGATCGACGACTGGAGGACCGGCCGCCGCCGCCGCCCGAGCGCGTCGGGCTGGAACTCGACCGCGACGTCGACGTCGTGCTTCACGCCGCCGCCACGATCGCTCGGAGCTCGCGGACCAGCGCGCGGGACGGCGCGATGCCGCCGGGCGCCGAGGCGCCTTCGCCCTCGACGGCGGCCGCGAGGTCCGCCTCGTCCTCGACCAGCAGGACCAGACCGTCCTGCGCCACGCGCCGCGCCCACGTCAGCTGGTGGTCGTCCACGGCCTCGCCGAGCCGGCCGAGGCGCGGGACCACGATCGGGCGGTGCCCGTTGGCGAGCGCCACCATGACCGAGCCGACGCCGGCGTGCGTGATCACCACGCGAGCGCGACGGACCTCCTCGACCAGGCGGTCGAAGGGCAGGAAGTCGACGACCTCGCCCCGCGCGGGCTCGATGCGGGACGCGCCCCGCTGGATGACGAGCTCCTCGTCGCCGGGCAGGTTGCCGGCGGCCTCGACCAGGCGGTCGAACGCGGCCTCGTTCGTCCCCACGGTCACGAAGATCACGCGCGCACCTCGAACAGGCTGCCCTCGTAGCGGGCGGCCGGCATCGCGCGGGCGAGCTCCGGCCACTGGGCGTAGACGCGCTCGGCGACCGGCGCGATCATGCGGCAGCTCAGGGACGGGCCCTCGATGCGGGTGAAGCTCTCGACGTAGACGACGCGGGCCCCGTACAGCCGCCCGATCCAGGCGAACGGCACGGCGACGCCGGCTCCGGTCGTGAGGATCACGCGGGGGCGGCGCGCGCGGACGACGCGATGCGCGAGGCGGAGGTTGCGGAGCAGGTTCTTGATGCTGCGGTTCGTCGGCCCGTGTGCGTGCACGACGTCCTCGCCCTCGAGCAGCGAGCGGGCGTCGCTCTTGTCGAACGTCACCCACGCGCGCGAGGCGTCGCACCAGACCTCGCGGAGGGCGACGAGCTGTAGGAGGTGACCCCCGCTGGAGCACACGAGGAGCACCCCGACATGATCGGCCGGACGGCTCATGACCTCGAACGTATCTCAGGCCGGGAGCCGCGAGCCACCGTCGGAGCGGTGGACCCGCCCGCACCTCTCCGACTCGAAGGTACAGGAACCTGACGAACCTGCGCACGGAAACCTGACCGTTGGTTGGTAGGCGCCCTGCATCGATCGGCCATAGCATCGTGTCTCGGACGCAGCTCGACGCTTCGCCCTCGCCCCCGCCCGGGCGCTTCATCGCGCTCGAACTCTCAGGAACCATATGGATCTCCGTCTTTACCTCCGAGTCCTCCGCCGCTTCTGGTACGTCACGCTCCTCGGCCTGCTGCTGGCGGCGGGCCTCGCGTTCCTCGCGTTCGTGCGCGTCGACTACAGCGGCGGCAAGGTCGACCTGACCTACCGCGCGAGCGAGCAGTGGGTCGCCTACACCACCCTCATGATCAGCCGCGACGGCTTCCCGTGGGGCAGTGCCGGCTCGCCGCAGTCGCAGGTCATCCCGTCGACGGTCCCGCCGCCCAGCACGTCGACGGACCCCGACAAGCCGACCGAGGAGCCGAAGGGCGACCCCTACGCCGACCCGTCCTGGTTCTCGCAGCTCGCCGTGCTGTACGCGCGGATGGCGGACTCGGACCCCGTGCGCCAGATCATCGAGAAGGACGGCAAGATCGGCGAGGGCAAGGTGCTCGCCGACGCGATCATCTCCGGGCCGAACAACACCGTCATCCTGCCGATGGTGTCGGTCGCCGGCATCGAGACGACGCAGCAGGCCGCCGCCGACCTCTCCAACCGCGCTGCCGTGGCGCTCAAGTCGTACATCGAGCAGCAACAGGTGGAGAGCGACATCCCGAGCGACCAGCGCGTGCAGATCTCCGTGGTGGCGGAGCCGGTGAAGCCCGCGCTCTTCAAGGGCCGGCCGATGACCGCTCCGATCCTGGTCTTCGCCCTCGGCGTGATCGGCACCATCGGACTCGTCTTCCTGCTCGAGAACCTGCGGCCGCGCCGGGTCCCTCTGTCGAGCGCGCCGCCGACGTCCTACGACGCTCCGCCGCCGCTGCCCCCCGTGCCCGGCGGACCGTCCTCCGGCGACCACCGCGGTCGCACGCTCCCACGGCGCGTCAGCGTCGCGGGCGCGGCCGGCGCACTGGCCGAAGGGCCGGAGCCGGCCGGCGTGGCTCCCACGCCGCTGCCCCCGCGCAGCGGCGACCTGCGGGCCGACGCGCCCGGCTCGCGCCGCGTCACGCGCGTGACGGGTGGGCCGGCACTCACGAGTGGGCACGGGACGCCTGAGGCGGACGCCAACGGCAACGGCAACGGGCACGCCAACGGCGACGCCACGGCCGACCCGGCCGAGGCCACCGTCGCCGGCGCGCCTCGCACGCGCCCCGGACGCTCGTGGCTTTGGGCGCGCTAGCCGACGCCCCTCCCGCATCCCGGCGCTCGGCAGCCGCGCTCCACGCCGCCATCCTGCTCGCTGCCGCGGCCGCGATCGCGATCGGCCTGTCCGGCGCGGCCCCGGTGGAGATCGTCGCGGTGCCGGTGCTGGCCGGCGTGGTGGCGCTCGCGGCCGCGCGGCTGATGCTCGGCTGGACGACGCTCGTCGGCCTGCTGTGCGTCGTCATCCTGTTCATCCCGATCCGCCGCTACTCGTTGCCCGGGGGCCTTCCCTTCGAGCTCGAGCCGTACCGGCTGCTGGTGGTGCTGGTCGTCGCTGGGTGGACGCTGTCGCTGCTCTCCGACCGCAGCGTGCGCATGCGGCGCAGCGGCTTCGAGGGGCCACTCGCGCTGTTCGGGATCTCCGTGCTCGGCTCGCTCGCGTTCAACGTCGACCGCATCGTCGCGTTCGACGTATCGGCCGACGTCGTGAAGCGCGTGATGTTCTTCCTGACGTTCTTCCTGATGCTGATCCTGATCGTCAGCGTCGTCCGAACGCGCCAGGCGATCGACACCATCGTCAACGTGCTCGTGGTCGGCGGGACGATCATCGCCGTCTTCGCGCTCTACGAGGCGCGTACGGGCTACAACGTCTTCGACCACCTGAACCAGTGGATCCCGGGCCTGCAGGTCGCGGACATCCCGGAGGTACCGGGGCGCGGCGCCCGCCTCCGGGTGTACGCATCGGCGCAGCACCCCATCGCCCTCGGCGCGGCGCTCGCGATGCTGCTGCCGCTCGCAATCTACCTCGCACAGACCCAGCGGCGACGGATCTGGTATGCGTGCCTGGTCGTGCTTGGAGTCGGAGTCGTGGCGACGGTGTCGCGCACGTCGATCGTGATGCTAGTCGTCGTCGCGATCATCTTCCTATGGCTGCGTCCCCGCGAGACCCGCAGGCTATGGCCGGCGCTGATCCTGCTACCGATTGTCGCGCATATCGCGTTGCCGGGCGCGATGGGTGCCATCCGCGAAGCGTTCTTCCCGGCCGGCGGGCTCGTGGCGGAGCAGTCGGCGCTCCCGGGCTACCGCGGCAGCGGCCGCGTGGCCGACCTCGGGCCGTCGATCGCGGAGTGGAAGCAGCAGCCGGTCTTCGGGCAGGGCTTCGGCACGCGCATCACCGACGCTCGGGCGCGAGAACGCCCGCATCTTGGACAACCAGTGGCTCGGCAGCCTGCTCGACACCGGCGCGATCGGCGTGATCGCGCTGGTCTGGCTGTTCGTGCGCGTGGTGCGCCGCTACGGACGCGCGGCGAAGGAGGATCTCTCAGAGCGTGGCTGGCTGCTCGCGGCCGTGACGGCGTCGTCGACCGCCTTCGCCATCAGCATGTTCACCTACGACGTCTTCTCGTTCATCCAGGCGACCGTGCTGCTGTTCATCCTGCTCGGCCTCGGCTCGAGCGCGTACCAGCTCGTCGCGCGCCGACACCGGCGCCCCGCAGCCGCGGCTGCCCGAGCCGCTGAAGGCACCGGTGCCGGTGCCACGGCCGCCGCGCGAGCACATCTTCTGAGCGTGGTCCTGCGGAGGGGCTCGGTCTGTGGGTCGCTCGCGGCAGCGACGTGCCGCAAGGGCCGCGTCTGCGGCGCTCGCTCCTTGCGGCCATGGCGCTCACTGCGCTCGCTCAACTGCGACCCCTCCTCCGGACAAGACACCGCCTCCGACAGCACGGTACTGCTGTGCCGCTCCGGCTCTCGCTCGCCGGCAGCAGTCGCTTCGCTCCTGGTGACAAGCCCCTACGCTCCTTCGTCGCGCGGGGCAGGGCTCGCTCACGCTTTCATAACTGGCGCGTAGGGCAGCGACGACCGGCGGCGTTCCTGAAGGACGCTGCTGGCCGACGCTGCCGCCAGGCGGCTTCGGCGACGCGCGCCAAGTGGCGCAGCCGCGCGCCAAGTGGCGCGCGCCGGCGCCGCCGATCGTCGCGCGCAGCGCTTCGCGGGCCGGTGCTCGGTGCACCGGCCCGCGGCGTTCAGCGAGGTCAGCTCCCGACGTGGGCCGCGGAGCGCGCCGGCGCGCTCGTGGCGCGCGGCAGGTAGGTCTGTAGCCAGACCTCGAGCATCAGCACCGACAGCAGCAGGTGCCCGGTGCGCCGGTCGGGCGTCTGGAGCTGCCGCGCGACGAGCGCCTCGACGCCCTGCCGGTCGAGCAGCTCCGCGTAGCGTGGCGACGGCCCGAGCAGGTAGTCGGACACGGCACCGCGCGTCTGCGCGGCGAACCAGCGATCGACGGCCGAGTTGAAGAAGCCGATCTTCGGCTTGTCGATGATGCGGTCGGGCACCAGGCCGCGCGACGCGTCGCGCAGCACCTGCTTCGTGGTCAGGCGATGGAGCGAGCGGCCGACCTTGAGCTCGGCCGGGATCGTCGCGGCGAACTCGACGACGTGGTGATCGAGGAACGGCACGCGGACCTCGAGCGAGTGCGCCATGGACGCGCGATCGAAGTACGTGAGCATGTCGTCGACCAGGCCGAGCTGCCCGTCCAGGTGCAGCGCACCCGGCAGCGGCGCGCGGACGCCGTCGAGGTGCCGCGAGATCGCGCGCAGGGCGGAGCCGCCGGGCACCTCGGCGAGAGGCCCGCGGGCCAGCTGATCGCGCAGCGCCGGGTCGATCTGGGCGCTCGTGCCGAGCAGGCGCTCCGCGGGGCCCGGCGCGGCGAGCGCGCGGGCGATGCGGCCGGGGGAGCCGGGCAGGCGTGGGCCCAGACGGCGCGCGGCGAGCTCGCCCGGGGCGCGCAGCGGCCGCGGGATGCGCTGCCAGCTGCCGACCAGCGACGCCATGCGGTGCTTGCGGTACCCGCCGAGCAGCTCGTCGGCGCCCTGGCCCGAGAGCGCCACCGTCACGTGACGGCGCGCCAGCTCGCAGAGGGCGAGGAAGCCGAGCGACGAGAGGTCGGCCAGCGGCTCGTCGAGGTGCCAGACGAGCTGCTGCCAGGTCGACGCCGCCATCCGCACCCAGCTCGAGCTCCAGCTCGTGGTGCTCGGTGCCGAACACCGAGGAGACGTAGCGCGCGTCCGAGAGCTCGTTGTCCTTGGCCGCGCCGACCAGGCCGACCGAGAAGGTCTTGACCGGGTCGGCCATCATCCGGGACATCATCCCGACGATGAGGCTCGAGTCGAGGCCGCCGCTGAGCATCGCGCCGAGCGGCACGTCGCTCATCAGCCGTAGCCGCACCGACTCCTCGAGCTCGGCGTAGAGGCGCTGGGCGGCCTCCTCGCGCGACATCCGGACGGGCTCGACCGGCGGCGTCGGGTAGCGCCAGTAGGCCTCGCTCCACACGCGGCCGTCCTCGACGACGAGGATGTGGCCGGGCTCGAGCCGCTTGACGGCGGCGAGCGGCGTGCGCGGCCCGGGCACGAAGCCCAGGCTGAGGTAGGCGTCGATCGCCTCGTAGTCGAGGTCGATCGGCACGAGGCCGCTGGCCAGCAGGCACTTGAGCTCCGAGGCGAACACCAGCAGGTCGCCGACGCGCGCGTGGTACAGCGGCTTGATGCCGAGGCGGTCGCGCACGATCACGCCGCGGCGGCGCCGGCCATCCCACACGCCGATGCCGAACATGCCGCGCAGCCGCCGCGGGAAGTCGAGGCCGTCCCGCGCGTAGAGCGCCGGCAGCACCTCGGTGTCGCATCGCGAGCGGAACGAGAAGCCGTCGCGCTCGAGGCCCTCGCGCAGCAGCTGGTGGTTGAAGATCTCGCCGTTCTGCATCGCCCAGACGTCGGGCTCCTCGAGCCCGAACGGCTGGTGACCGCCCTCGACGTCGACGATGCTGAGCCGGCGCGCGCCGAACGCGACGCCCGGCGCCTCGTGAAACCCCGCGTCGTCGGGCCCGCGGTGGGCCATCGCGTCGGTCATGCGCCGCAGGACGTCGGGGGGCACCGCCTGGCGCGGAGCGCCGTCGATCTGAATGACACCGCAGATTCCACACATGTGATCGCCAGCCTACGGTCGCTCGGCAGCCGCCGGCAATGACCCTCCGGCGGGGTTCGCGCCTGGACGAAAGGTCAGCGGCGGCCGAAGGCCTCGCGCGCCCGGGTGGGGATGCGGCGGAGGCTCTGGCGGCGGCGCAACTCGTCGCGCACCGCCCGGTCTGGGTGCTGCGGCGTGCGCCGGACGAGCGGCGTCGGCGTAGCCCCACATCATCGCGAGCGCGGCCGGCTCGCGGCGGGCGTGGTGCAGCGAGCGCAGGACGAGGTACGACGGGCGGTAGCCGATGTAGTGCGCGGCGCGGCCCTGGGCGATCCGCGCGCGGCGGCGGCTGCCGTCGCGCTGGCCCTCCACCCGGTGGTGCTTGAACGGCAGGTCGGTGAGGGCGTGCGTGTGCCAGCCGCGCGCGCTCGCCTTCATCTCGTCGATGCCGTCCCAGCCCATGCGCTCCTCGAGCGGCAGCACGTCGGCGAGGCACGCGCGGCGGTACGCGCGCGTCGCGCCCCACACCGTCGTGCCGGTGACGTGGCGCTGCCGCCACTCGCCGTTCTCCTGCTCGTAGCACGAGCCGCTCGCGATGCCGAGGCGCGGGTCCCGTCGAAGGCGGCCAGCAGACGGGCGAAGAAGTCCGGCTCGAACGACACGTCGGCGTCGAGGTTGGCGACGACGTCGCCCTCGCCGCCGAGCGCCTCGAGCCCGGCGTGGAAGGCGCGCACGATCGCGCCGCCGCGCACGGGCCGGTCGTCGCCCGCGGTGCTCAGCACCTCGATCCACGGATACCGCTCCGCGAGCTCCGTCGCAATGGCGAGCGTCCCGTCCGTGGAGCCGTTGTCCACGATCACCCAGCGCGTGGGAGGCACTGTCTGCCCGGCGAGGCTCTCGGCCAGCCGGGGCAGCGTGCTGGCCTCGTCGCGCGCCGGGGTGATCGCTACATAGGAGACGGGCGGGACGCTCATCTACGCGCCACGCTAGGTCGTCGGAGGTCCGTCGAGCAACGGTCGTTCGGCCGGTCCGGCGGGGCGGCGGGCGCCCTCGACCATCGGAGGGGCCTCGCCCCGGAGGGCCGCCCGCAGCGCGACGCGGTAGCCCGCCCGGTCGGGGGAGAGCACGCTGTGCGTCAGCGCGCCGAGGGTCACGCCGCATCGCTCGAGCGCCGCGCCGAGGCGGCTGCGGTGCTTCCTGGCGTAGCGGATGCGGCTCGCGGCCAGGACGCCGTACAGCTCGGCACGCGGGCGCGAGGCGCCGCCGGCGTGGCGGGCGATCGCGGCCGGCTCGAAGCGCACGTCGTAGCCATGGTCGGCGAGGCGCTGGCAGATGTCGGTGTCCTCGCAGTAGAGGAAGAACCCGTCGTCCATGCCGCCGAGCTCCACCAGCGCGCTGCGGCGCAGTAGCATGCAGGCGCCGGAGACCCACTCCGCGCTCCCCGGACGCTCGTAGGCGGCGGGGTCGTGCACGAGCTCGTCGGTCCATGCGGCGCGCCGGAACACGCGGTGCAGGAAGAGCGCCTGCGCGTACGTCGACCGCAACCGCGGGTAGCGGCGCAGCGACGGCTCGCGATGGCCGTCCTCGTCCAGGATCTGCGGGGCGACCACGCCGACGCGCTCGTCGGCGTCGAGCACCGCGACGAGCGCCTGCAGCGAGACGGCGTCGAGCGTCGCATCCGGGTTCAGGAAGAGCACGTAGCTCCCGGCGCCGGCCGTCCAGCCGGCGTTGCAGCCGTACGAGAAGCCGCCGTTGCGCGGCAGCCGGAGACAGGTGACGTCGAGGTCGGCGAGCGTCTCGATGCCGCGGTCCGGCGACGCGTTGTCGGCCACGATCACGCGGACGCCGTCCAGCCCGAGGAGCGGCAGCACGCAGTCGCGCAGCCGGTCACGGCTCTGGTAGGCGACCACCACGACGTCGACGTTGGTCATCGGCGCGACGCTACCATCGGATCGCGCGGGCCGCCGCTGGCCTAGACGTGGATCCTGGACCTGACCCTGTCACTCCGACGGTGCCGGCAAGAGCGCGATCTACGGTCCAATGAGCCGGATGCCCCGCCCTCGTCTCGCCCTGGCCGCGATCGCGGCCCTCGCCGTCGTGGCGGGCGCGGGCGTCGCCGTGTGGGCGACCGGAGACGACTCGGCCGGCGCGCCTGCGACCCCGATACTTGCGACGGCACCAGCCGAGCCCACGGCGGCGGCGCCCGAGACGACGGCCGAGCCCGAGCCCAGCGCGCCGGTGACCTCGCAGGCGGTGCCGGAGGACACGGTGCCGGACACGCCCGACGTCACGCCGCCCGACCTCGTGGACGGCGTCGAGCGGACCGCTGCGACCGCCGACAGCCTGACCGTCGCCTGGCTGCCGGGGCGCGACGACCGCGGCGTGACCGCCTACGCCGTCGACCGCGACGGCGTCGAGCTCGAGACCGTCAGCGAGCCGGAGATCACCATCGACGGCCTGCCCTGCGGCACGCTCACCACCGTCGGCGTGCGCGCCGTCGACGAGGCCGGCAACGAGGGCCTCCGCGCGGCCGCCAGCCTGCAGACCGCGGCCTGCGACGGTCCGGCCGACCTCTACCTCGCGCCGAAGGGCCGCGACGCCGGACGCTGCACGGAGGCGGCCCCGTGCCGCACCTTCGCACGAGCGTACGCCGTGGCGGCGCCCGGACAGACGGTGCAGCTCGAGGCCGGTGCGTACGGCCCGCAGGCGATCGCCGCCGACCCGACGGTCACGTCACTGGACGACGTCACCTTCCGCCCCGCCGCCGGGCGCCAGGGTCACGATCGGCCCGCTGCTCATCGACGGGAGCCACGTCACGGTGCGCGACATGCGGGTGGACGGCGGCTGGACGACGAGCGCGACGACCGAGGACGTCACCTTCCGCAACCTCGACGTGCGCGGCGGTATCTACCTCGCCAGCTCGCGCAACGTCTCCGTCGTCGGCGGCGCCGTCGGGCCGCTGGTCGACGTGCACTCGCAGTTCGCCGCGTGGCCCGCCGGGACGCACCTGGAGAACGTGCTCGTCGACGGCGTCACCTTCCACGACGTCAGCCGCACGAAGGACGAGTTCCACGTCGAGTGCCTGCAGATCGCCGGCGGCGTCGGCGTGACCGTCCGCAACTCGCGCTTCACGCGCTGCGTCGATCTTCGACCTCTCGCTGCACCGAGTACAACGGCAGCGGCCCGCCGACGGACGTCGTGATCGAGAACAACGTCTTCGACTCGTGCGACGGCAGCGGCGGCTTCAACTCGCTGCACCTGAACTCCAACGCGTCGGCGATGCGCAACCTGCTGATCCGGCACAACTCCTCGACGCAGGCCTTCTCGCTCAGCGAGGTGCCGGGCTTGAGGCGTGCGGGTGGTCGGCAACGTCGCTCCGCTCCGCAGTTCGCGTGCGACGAGCGCATCGAGTACGACCGCAACGTCTGGGACGGCGCGGCGTGCTCGGACATCGGACGTAAACGCGCCGAGCGGGTTCGTCGACGCAGCGGGCGCCGACATGCACCTCGCGCCCGGCTCCGCGGCCATCGACGCCGGCGACCCCGAGTCGTACCCCGCCCGCGACCGCGCGGGCGACCCACGCCCGCTGGGCGCCGCGCCGGACGCCGGGGCGTACGAAGCCGGATAGCGGACGTTCGTCCCCGTACACCCGGGGGCCGATCCTCCGTGAACCTGCGCCTGCCGGGCGTCACAGGCGTCGATCTTCACCATATCGTTGCCCACTTCCGGGCGAGAATGCCGCGGCGACGGAGCCGGTGTTCGCGATCGATGCGGGCCATCACAGGCTCTTAACACCGCGTGGCGAGGATTGGAGAGGTTCGGGTGCGACTGCCGCAGTTCTTCCGGAAGGTCGCCCCTGCGGGCGGGGTCAGTCGAGCCGGCGAATGCTCTAGGGTCGCCGCCCATGCCGAGCGAACGGACGATTCGCCGGCCTGCGCTGTTGTGCGTGGCTGTCCTCGCGGCTCTCGCCGTGATGCCTGTTGCGGACGCGGCCGGTGCCGCGCGACCGAATCAAGGTGCGACCGCTCTCAAGGTCGTCACCAAGAACCGCACGTCGATCACCCTCACCTGGCGCGTCGCGCCGGTTGCGAAGCGCTGGCTGGCCGCACGCAAGGTCACCGCGAAGCCCACCTTCATCGTGCTCCGCAACGGCGTGCCGAAGGCCAGGACGAAGGCGACCCGGTACCGTTTCACCGGTCTGACTTGCGCGAAGCAGTACAAGCTCGAGGTCGCGATGCTCGGGCCGAACGGCAAGGCGGTGACCCGCACCGGCGTCAAGGCGAAGACGACCACCTGCACCGGCGCGGGGACGGGCGGCACCGCCGCCGACCGCACGGCGCCGAGCGCGCCGAAGGACCTCGCGGCGAGCGCGGTGACGCCGTCGAGCGTCACCGTCAGCTGGACGGCCGCCACCGACGACGTCGGCGTCACCGGCTACGCGGTGTCGCGCGACGGCACACCCGTCGGCACGGTCACGGCGCCGTCCGCCGTCGTCGACGGCCTCGCCTGCGGCACCGTCTACACGGTCGGCGTCGCGCGCGGTCGACGCGGCCGGCAACAACTCCGAGCTGGCCACGCTGGGCGTCGTGACGTCCGCGTGCCCGCCGGTCGACCTCCCCGCGAGCGTGTTCCTGTCGCCCGAGCGGCAACGACGCGAACGCCTGCTCCGCGGCCGCGCCCTGCAGCACCTTCGACCGCGGGTTCCGCGTGGCCGCAGCCCGGGCCAGCACGTCGAGCTCGCCGCCGGCGCCTACGGCTCGCAGTCGCTCGCGCGCCGACCGGCCAAGACGTCGGCCGACGACGTCGTGATCCGCCCCGCGGCCGGCGCGTCGGTGACCACGGGCTCGCTCACCGTCAACGGCGCGCACGTCACGCTGCGCGGCTTCACCGTCAACGGCGGCTGGACGACGAACGACGCCGACCGACGACGTGACGTTCCAGAACCTCATCGTCAACGGCAACATCTTCATCAACTCGTCGTCGAACATCTCGGTCATCGGCGGCTCCGTCGGCGGCGACGATCGACACGCACCCGCAGTTCGCGTCGTGGCCGCTGAACACGCACATCGAGAACATCCTGGTCGACGGCGTCACCTTCCACGACATCCGCCGCTCCAACGACACGGTGCACGGCGAGTGCCTGCAGATCGCAGGCGGCGTGGGCGTGACCGTCCGCAACTCGACCTTCGTGAACTGCATGGTCTTCGACCTCTCGATCACCGAGTACAACGGCAGCGGGCCGCCGACCGACTACCTGATCGAGAACAACGTCTTCGCGCCCGGCGGCCGACGGCGGCTACTACAGCCTGCACTTCAACGCCAACGCGACCGACTTCCGCAACTTCGTCATCCGCAACAACTCCAGCGCGCAGGCCGTTCTCGCTTCACGGGCGTGCGAAGGTCACGAACGTCGTCGTGACCGGCAACGTGGCGCCGAACAGCGCCAGCTACGGCTGCGTCAGCGGCATCACGTACCGGCAGCAACGTCTGGAACGGCGCCAAGTGCGGCGCGACGGACGTCAACGCAGCGCTCGGCTTCGTGAACGCGGGCGCGCTGAACTACCACCTCGCGCCCGGTGCCGCCGGCGCTGAACTTCGCCGACGGCGGGCGACGCGCCGGCGACGGACCACGACGGCGTCAGCCGGCCGAAGGGCGGCGCGCCCGACGCCGGCGCCTTCGAGGACGGCTGAGCCGTAGCACGACCGCCCATGCGGGCGGGGTGGCCTGAGGCCGCTCCGCCCGCATGGGCACTGCGCTCGCGGGGCCTGGACCCCGGTTCTGGACCTTCGGCGCAGACGGTGTCACGTCGCAGGCGCCTACCATCGTGGCGTGCCAGCAATGCCTCGCTCCATCAGCCGCGGGTTCATCTCCGCGTGGCGTGCCTCGCACCGCGTGCGCACGAAGGCCTTCACGACGCTCGCCGCCGGCGGGTTCGCCAGCTTCGGTGGGCGCAACGCGCTGGAGCGGCCCCTGCGCCTGGGTGGCGAGGGTCGGATCGCGATCGGCTCCGACGTCTACGTCGGCGCGGGCTCCTGGCTGCAGGTGCTCGACGAGCCGGGCGGCGACCACGTCGCGCTCGAGATCGGCGACGGCACCAGCATCGCGGGCGGCTGCGTCCTCTCGGCGGCCTCGAGCGTCCGGCTCGGGCGCCGCGTGCTGATCGCCCGCAACGTCTACATCTCGGATCACATCCACGCCTACGACGACACGACGACCGCCGTCCTCGACCAGGGCATCGCCCGCGTCGAGGCGGTCGAGATCGGCGACGGCGCCTGGCTCGGCGAGAACGTCATCGTCTGCCCGGGCGTGCGCATCGGCCGCGGCGCGGTCGTGGGAGGAAATGCCGTGGTCATCGACGACGTGCCCGACTTCACCCTTGCGGTCGGCGTCCCCGCGCGCGTGGTGCGCTCGTTCGCGCCCGCGCAGGAGCCCGCCGCATGAGGCGCGCCCTCGTCCTCGCGTACCACTTTCCGCCGATCGGCGGTGCCGGCGCGCAGCGTCCCCTGAAGATCGTGCGCGCGCTGCCGGACTACGGCTACGAGCCGATCGTCATCACCGGCCCCGGGCCGACCTCGGATCGCTGGACGCCCGCCGACGCCACGCTCGGCGGCGAGATCACCTGCGAGGTGCGCCGCATCGCGGTGCCCGAGCCGCTGCCGAGCGGCGGCTGGCGCGGGCGGGCGGAGCGCGCCCTGGCCCTGGAGGGGCCGTGGGCGAGCTGGTGGCGCACCGAGGCCGCCGCGCTGGCGCGCGACGTGCCGGACGTCGACCTCGTATACGCGTGGATGCAGCCGTACGAGTCCGGCGAGCTCGCGGCCCGCCTGGCGGCGGAGCTGCGCGTCCCGTACGTCGCCGACCTCGGCGATCCGTGGGCGCTCGACGAGATGCTCGTGTACATGACGGGCGCGCATCGCCGCGTCGCGCTGGCCCGCATGCGCAAGGCGCTGAAGCCGGCCGACGCCATCGTCATGAGCACGCCCGAGGCCGCGCGGCGGCTGGTCGAGGTGCTGCCGCAGGCGGCGCAGAAGCCGCTCGTCGCGATCCCCAACGGCTTCGACGCCGACGACCTGGCCGGCCCGGCGCCCGCGCGCGACGACGACACGTTCCGCATCGTCCACACGGGCTACCTGCACACGGAGCTCGGCCTCGCGCTGCGTGACCGCGGCACCGCCCGCCGGTTGCTCGGCGGTGCCAAGCCCGGCGTCGACATCCTGACGCGTTCCCACGTGCACCTGCTCGAGGCCGTGGAGCGCGTGCTCGCGCAGCGGCCGGAGGCACGGATCGAGGTCCGGCTGGCCGGCGTCCTGTCGCCCACCGACCGGGCGATCGGCGAGCGGTATCCGTTCGTGCAGATGCCGGGCTACCTCGACCACGCAGACTCCATCGCGCTCCTGCGGTCGGCCGACCTGCTGTTCCTCCCGATGCACGAGCTGCCGGAGGGCGAACGGGCGACGATCGTCCCGGGCAAGACGTACGAGTACGTGGCGTCCGGCCGTCCGATCCTCGCCGCGGTCCCGGACGGCGACGCCCGCGACCTGCTCGAGGCCGCCGGCACCGCCCGCATCGTGCGGCCGTCGGACGTCGACGCGATGGCGGCCGCGATCCTCGCCGAGCTCGACCGGCGCGCCGCCGGCGATGCGACGGCACCGCCGGACCCCCAGCTCGTCGGCCGCTACGAGTACCGCCACCTCGCGGGCTCGCTGGCCGAGGTCTTCGACCGCGTGCTGGCGACGCCGGCCGCGGTGCGCGCCCGCGCGCTCGTCTGAGCCGTCCGGTCCGTTCGCCCCGGCGCGGCCCCGCCGCGGAGACGGGACGGCAACGGACCGTCGCACGTCCGGCGCCGCCGTCTGGCGGGCACCGGGCGTGCGACGGCTGTCAGCCTACGGCCTCGACGTCGCTGGTCGCGGGCGGCGCGTCCAGGAGCCCGTGGAGCTGGGCCCAGCGCGACGCCTCGGTGCGGTTCGAGACGTTGAGCTTGCGGTAGACGTTCGAGAGGTGGAACTTCACCGTCTGCTCGGTGACCCACAGGCGCCGGGCCAGCTCCGCGTTGGAGCGGCCGGCGGCGGCGAGCTGGAGGATCTCCCGCTCGCGACGGGTCAGCAGCGGCACGTCCTCGATCAGCCGCGGCGGGACCGGCGGCGGGCTCGGGGCCTTCGGGGCGCGCGGGGGCGAGCCGCTCGCGAGGAAGATCGAGCTGCTGAACGCCTGGCGGACGGTCGCCTCGAGGTCGCCGGGATCGGCGCTGCGGAGAAGGTAGGCGAAGACGCCGGCGTCGAAGGCACGCTCGACCAGCTCGAGCTCGTCCCGGTCCCCGACGAGGATCACGCGGAGGTCGGGGTTGGTCTCCTTGACGGCCCGGATGTGCTCCAGGGTGCCGTCGAAGTCGCCGCCGCCGGCGTCCATGACGAAGAGGGCGGCGTCCATCTCGGAGATCAGGTCGATCGCCTCGTCGGGCTGGGTGGCCAGTCCGACCGAGTGCACACCGGTCCGGGAGACGACGCGGGCCAACGCGTCGAGCCAGATCGGATAGGCGGCCATGACGACCGCCTTGACGGTTTGGAGCGGGTTCGGGGGCGTGGTGAATCCGTCCTCAACAGCGAAGATATGTGGGCTTTTCCGCACGTTCGGCGCGAGTGTAGTACGAGGTTGTGGAAAATTGCTAGCTGTACTTCTGGGGAGGTCGACGAAATCACCCGTCTGGGTACCTTCGTCCCAGACGTGGAGCCCACTCGCTCGTGCCGACTGCCACGTCGTCCGGAGGCGTCAGGCGTTTGCGTCTGCATCTCCACCTTCCGCAAGATAACAATAGGTTCTCGGAGCCTATGTCCCCCGGACGGGGATCGGTGGGGCCCTCACGGTGCCGTTTCGGTGTCGAGCCGGTGAAGCCACCTAGCAGCCGCTGCCGCCGCGCGAGGGCTAGATCGGTCCAGACCCACATGCAGGTAGAGGTGGAGGACCGAGTCGAGATACCCGGCGGGGCACGACCTGTCGGCCGCCCCGCCGACCCGTTTGCGATGGTGCAGATGCATCATGGCCGGGCGCCGGAAGGGTCATCGCGTAGTGCTCGGCGCCGCCCTCGCGGCGCTGCTCGCGGCCGGCGCCGCAGGCGGACTGGCCCTCGCACGCCACACCCTGGCCTCGACCCCAGCCCAGCTCGGCCAGGGCGCGCCGGTGGCGTCGGTGGGCGCCGACGACCGCACCCGTCGTGCCGCCCACCACCACGACGGTCGCCGACCCGGCGCCGCCGGAGCCGATGCCCGGCCGGGTCCTCCGCGCGGTGCCCAACGACGCGGCCATCGCCCGCGCGGGCGGTACGGCGCAGGAGATCGCCCTCACCTTCGACGACGGCCCCGGCGCGCTGACCGGGCGCATCCTCGACGAGCTCCACGCAGGGGGCGCGCACGGGACGTTCTTCGTCATCGGGCGCCAGCTGCACGACCACGAGGCGCTGCTGCGGCGCATCCTGGAGGACGGGCACGACCTCGGCGATCACACGTGGGCGCACGCGGACCTGCTCGACCTCTCCGAGCAGCAGCGCCGCGAGCAGCTCGAGCTCCCGATCGAGGCGCAGGTGGCGGCCACGGGCGTGCGGCCGCACCTCTTCCGCCCGCCGTACGGGGCCACGAGCCGCAGGATCGTGTCGATGGCGCGCCACCTCGGCCTGCTGACGATCTACTGGAGCGTCGACTGCCAGGACTACGACCGCGCGACCGCGAAGCGGCTCACGCGGTGCGTCCTCGACCACGCGACGCCGGGCGCGATCGTCCTCATGCACGACGCCGGCGGCGACCGCACGACGACGGCCGACGCGCTGCCGGCCATCCTCGGGGCCTCCGGGTGCGCGGGCTCGAGCCGGTCACGGTCACGGAGCTCCTGACCGACTCGCCGCCCGTCGCGGGCGGGCTGGTGATGGGGCGGCGGGGGACGTGAGGACGGTCGGCTAGCGGGCGAGCCAGCCGCCGTCGACCGGCAGCACGACCCCGTGCACGTAGTCGGACGCCGGGCGCCGCGAGGAAGACGCACGCGCCCGCCAGGTCCGCGGCCTCGCCGAAGCGGCCCGCGGGGAGCCGCGCCAGCACCTGCTCGGAGCGCACCGGGTCGGTCCAGATGTGCTGGTTGAGCTCCGTCCGCACGTAGCCCGGCGCGATCGCGTTGACGTTCACGCCGCGCGGCGCGAGCTCCGTCGAGAGCGCCTTCGTCAGCTGGGCCACGCCGCCCTTGGAGGCCGCGTAGGCCGCGGCGCGGTAGCCGCCGGAGAAGCTGAGCATCGAGGCGATCGTGATGATCTTGCCCCGCCCCTCGGCCGCCATCCGCCGGCCGGCGAGCTGGGCCAGGCGGAAGACCGCGGTGAGGTTGACCTCCAGGACGCGATCCCAGTCGTCGAGCTCCAGGTCCAGCACGTCGCCGGTCGCGATCGCGCCGTGGCAGAGGACGATCACGTCCAGCCCGCCGAGCTGCCCGACGGCGTCCTCGAAGCTGCGCTCGAGGTCGGCGCGGTCGCCGAGGTCGCCCTGCACCGCGAAGGCGTCGAGGCCGTCGGCCCGCAGCGCCTCCGCCTCGCCCTCGGCGCGCGTCGTCACGCCGTGCAGGCACACGCGCGCGCCGGCCTCGCCCAGCCCGCGCGCCAGGCCCCGGCCGATGCCGCCGCCCGCACCCGTCACGAGCGCGCGGCGGCCCGTGAGGTCGAACGGCCCGCTCATGCCACGGGGCTCGGCGCGAAGATGTCCTCGTAGATCGTCTCGGGCCCCGGCGACGGCAGCGCCTCGGCCTCCGCGCGCACGCGCTTCGCGAACTCGCGCATCTCCTCGTCGATGCCGTCGAGCTGCTCGTCGCTGGCGACGCCCCAGGCGACCAGCGCGTGGCGGTAGCGCTGGATGGGGTCGACGGCCTCGCGCTTCCTGCGGGCCTCCGCCGGGTCCTTGCCGCCGGCGCTGAAGGCCGAGTGGCGCTCCCAGCGGACCGTCTTGCACTCGATGAAGTACGGGCCCTGGCCGCCGCGCGCGTGGTCGACGGCGCGGCCCATCACGTCGGCGACCGCCGTGACGTCGTTGCCGTCGACGATCTCGGCCGCCATGCCGAAGCCGCGGGCGCGGTCGGCGATGTCCGGCGTCGCCTGGCTCAGCTCCGTCGGCACGCTGATCGCGAGGCCGTTGTTCGAGCAGACGAAGATCAGCGGCAGCTTCCACAGCTGCGCCATGTTGAGCGTCTCGAAGAACTCGCCCTCGCACGAGGCGCCGTCGCCGAAGTAGACCGCGACGACCTGGCCGTTGCCGCGCCGCTGCGCCGCGAGCGCGACGCCGCCGGCCATCGGGATGTGGCCCGCGACGATGGCGTTGGTCGAGACGAGGCCGACGCTCGGGTCGGAGAGGTGCATCGACCCGCCCTTGCCCTTGCAGATGCCGCCCTCGCGCGTCATCAGCTCGCCCATCATGGCCACGGCGTCGACGCCCTTGGCCAGGGCCTCGCCGTGCCCGCGGTAGGTGGCGAGCACCTGGTCGTCGGAGCGCAGCTGCGCGATCGTGCCGACCGGGATGGCCTCCTGGCCGATGCAGGGGTGGGTGGAGCCGGGGATGAGGCCGGCCGCGAAGGCCTCGACGACCTCCTCCTCGACCGTCCGGATGCGCGCCATCTCGCGGTAGCGGCGCAGCAGCTCGACGGAGCTGACGCCGTCGGGCCGTTCGCCGGGCTGCGCGTCCGCGACGGAGACGGGCAGGCCGCTGGTGCTGTTCGTCATCGAAGTCCTCAGATGCTCGTGGGAAGCTCGGCGATGCGGCGCTCGAGGGCGGCGAGCAGGCGTCCGCCCGCCTCGCCGTCGGCCGCGCGGTGGTCGAGGCAGACGTTCGCCCAGATGCGCGGGCGGACGCCGATCAGCCCGTCCTGCGCGACCACGCGCTCGGCGATGCGGCCCGTCGCGACCAGCGCGACCTGCGGGCCGGACAGCACCGGCGTGAAGAAGTCGACCGGGTACGCGCCGAGGTTGGAGAGCGTGCAGGCGCCCGGGGCCAGGTCGCGGCCCTCGAGCTGGCCGCCGCGCGCCGCCTCGACGACGCGCGAGCGCTCGCGTGCGATCGCGGCGAGCCCGAGCGAGGTCACGTCGGCGATGACCGGCGCGATGACGCCGGCGGGCGTGGCCACGGCGAGGTTCAGGTCGAGGCGCGACGCGGGCTGGAACGCGCCCTGGCCGCCGATCGTGCCGGCGAGCTCCGGCACGTCCCGCAGCGCCCGCGCGAGGGCGAGCAGCAGCAGGTCGGTATACGTGACCTTGACCGGCTCGCGGCCCGCGGCGCGGCGTGCGGCCACGAGGCCCTGGGCGTCGAGCTCGCCGCCCACGTTGACGTGGGGGATGGTCTGCCAGCCGTGGACGAGGGCGTTGACGACCGCGGGGCGCAGCTCCGCGACCGACCGGCCCGCGGCGGCCGGGCGCGCGGCGGGCGCCGGCGGCTCGGTCGGGTAGGCCCCGCCGGCGGGCTCGGCCACGGCCGCGGAAGCGGCGGCGGCAGGGCGGGCAGCGGCGGCGTGCTCCTCGACGTCGGCGGCGACGACGCGGCCGCCGGGGCCGCGGCCGCGCACGGCGGCGATGTCGACGCCGAGCTCCTTGGCGCGGCGGCGTGCGGCGGGCGAGGCGAAGCGCCGCCCCGTGCCGTCGGCCGGCGCGGTCGCGCTCGCGACGGCCGCCGGGGCCGCGGCACGCGCGGCCGGCGCCGAGCCGGCCACGGCGGCGAACGAGCCTGCGGGCGGCGAGCCGGCCGCGAGGTCCGCGGCGGTGATGCCGGCGGGCCGCGGCGCCTCGCCGTTGCCGCTCGCCGCGGCGGACGGCGCGGGCTCCGCGGGGGCCTCGGCGGGCGCGCGGGCGCGCCGGCGCCGATGCGCCCGATGGTGCTCTCGACGGGCACGATCTCGCCCTCGGCGACGAGGATCTCGAGCGGGCCGCTCTCCGGCGCCTCGACCTCGACCTCGGCCTTGTCGGTCTCGACGATCGCGACGGGGTCCCCCTCGTTGACCTCGGCGCCGGACTCCACGAGCCAGCGCACGAGCCGGCCCTCCTCCATGGAGATGGAGAGCTTCGGCAGGAGCAGGTCCCCCATCACGCGCTCCGCGCGAGCGAGCGCTCGACGGCCGCCACGATGTCGCCGGCCGTCGGGTACACCTCGGCCAGCAGCGGGCCGGAGGGCACGGGCACGTCGAGGCCGCACACGCGCTCGACGGGCGCGTCCAGGTAGTCGAAGGCCTCCTCCAGCACCAGCGCCGCGATCTCGGCCCCGACGCCGCAGCGCTTGTGCGCGTCGTGCGCGACGACCAGGTGCTGCGTCTTCTTCACCGACGCGACGATGGAGTCCAGGTCGAGCGGGTTGAGCGTGCGCGGGTCGACGACCTCGACCGAGATCCCGCGCCCGGCCAGCTCCTCCGCGGCGGCGACCGCCTCGTGGACGAGCGCGGACAGGGCGACGACCGTGACGTCGGTGCCCTCGCGGACGATGCGCGCCTGCCCGAAGGGGATCGGGTCGGCGGACAGGTCGACGGTGCCGCGCCGGCCGTAGAGGCGGACGTTCTCGATGAAGAGCACCGGGTTGGTGTCGAGCAGCGCCGTGCGCATCAGGCCGTAGCCGTCGGCGCGCGTCCGCGGGCATCGCGATCTTGAGGCCGGGGATGTGCATGAACCAGGACTCGAGGCTCTGCGAGTGCTGCGGGCCCATGCCCAT
Source organism: uncultured Actinomycetota bacterium (assembly GCA_963767885.1). GTDB lineage: Bacteria > Actinomycetota > Thermoleophilia > Gaiellales > F1-60-MAGs149 > CAVYFW01. The sequence continues at coordinate 188,315 of CAVYFW010000013.1, read as the reverse complement.
GCGGGCCACGATCGGCACCCGGATCACGAGCGGCACCTGCAGGCGCCCGCCGGTGAAGTAGTGGAGCTTCGCGGCCTGGTTGAAGACCTGGTCCATGGCCACGCCGATGAAGTCGAAGAACTCGAGCTCGACGACCGAGCGCACGCCGGACACCGCCAGCCCGATCGCGAAGCCGACGGTCGCCGACTCGCACAGCGGCGCGTCGCGGACGGTGTCGTGCCCGTAGCGGTCGTACAGGCCGCGGGTGACGCCGAAGGTGCCCCCGTAGGCGCCGATGTCCTGCCCGAGCAGCATCATCTCGGGCTCGCGCTCCAGCGCCTCGGCGAGCGCGCGGTTGATGCCCTCGCCCATCGTGAGCTCGATGGTGGTGGCGGTGGTCTCGGATTCGGTCGTGGCCACGAGCGGCGCTCCTCAGCCCTGCGGCGGGCGGTTCGGACGGACGGGTCAGTACATGAGCCAGCCGCCGCTCACGTTCAACGTGGCGCCGGACAGGAAGGACGCGTGCTGGGAGAGCAGGAAGACCACGGGGCCGGCGAGCTCGTGCGGCTTGGCCATGCGGCCGAGCGGGGTGACCTTCTCCATGTTGGCGACGTCCGCGTCGGTCAGGTCCGTCAGCAGCATGGGGGTCTCGACCGCGCCGGGCGACACGGTGTTGACCGTGATGTTGGCGGCGCCGAACGTGCGGGCCAGGCCGCGGGAGAACGAGATGACGCCGCCCTTGGACGCGGAGTAGACGACGGAGCCGCCGAAGCCGCCCGTCCACCAGCCCTGCGAGGAGAACGTGACGATGCGGCCGCCGCGCCCGAGCTCCTGCAGCGCCAGCCCGACCTCGCGGCAGAGGAAGAAGGCGGCCTTGAGGTTGACGTCGATCTGGACGTCCCAGTCCTCCTCCGTCACCTCCGTCACCGAGCCGCGGCGCCGCAGGACGGCGGCCATGTGGGCGATGCCCCAGAGGCCGCCGAGCTCGTCGCGGGCGCGGCGCACGAGCGCCGGGTGGGCACTGATGTCGGCGAGATCCTGCACGACGCCGACGTGGCCCTCGCCGGGCATGCCCGACATCGTCTCCTCGAGCGCCTCGCCGTTCATGTCGATGGCCATCACGCGCGCGCCCGTGCTGGCGACCGCGTGCGCGACGGCCTGGCCGATGCCCCGGCCCGCGCCGGTCACGATCACGCCCTCGCCCTCGAGCCCCGCGCCGAGGTTCCAGCCCTCCGGCAGGCTGCTCGCCGACGTCATCGCCGCCTCCTCGTGGAATCGTTTGCCGCCACGCCCGGCCGCACCGTATCGGCCTGCGATCGGTGCGTCAAGACGAGTACCGGCACGCCCGTACCACGCGCTACGCCGCGACCCGCGCGACCGCGTACGGCGCGAGCTCGAGCCGCAGCTCGCCGCCCGGCGACGGCCGCTCGGCCCCGCCGTCTCGGAAGGCCGCGGGATCGACCATGGCCTCCTCGGCCGTCGACTCGTCGAGCGGCCGCACGTGCACCCGCTCGGCGCCGAGGCCGCGCAGCACCACGGTCACGGGATCGGGCCGGTGGTTGGCCACCAGCACGCCGCGCCCGTCCGCGAGCTCCAGCGCCAGGACCGTGACCGCGAGCGGGTCCGACGTCCGTACGTCGACGAGCGCGCCGTCGCGCCACTCGGCGAGGTCGGCCAGCACGTGCAGCACGGGGTAGGCGTCCCCCGGCGCGACCGGCAGCAGGTCGTCGTACGCGGAGCCGCCCTCGCGCTGCACGACGCCCTGCGGCCCGGCGGTCTCGAAGAGCGTCGCCGACTCGGTGCCCACGCCCGCGAGCCAGGCCACGGCCCCGAGCGTCCAGCTCGCGCCGAAGAGGCCGAACTGCCGGACGTCGACCGCGCCGGGCAGGCCGCCGGGCACCGGCGCGCCGCCGGGGTACGGCCCCAGGCGCGGCACGAGGGTGACCGGCGAGACGGCGATCGGGCGGCCCGGCCGCAGGATGCGCGCGGTCTCCACGCAGTCGGCGAGCGCCGGCAGGTTCTCCATCAGCGACGCGTCGTCGGCCGCGTGCACCTGCGGGCAGAGCCCGAAGCAGACGGCGTCGAGGCCCGCCTCCGGCGGCGGCGCGCGGTTGACGTCGGAGTAGAACTGGTCGCTGCCGCCGGCGAACGGCGCCCCGCCGACGACGTCCTCCAGTGCGCGCGCGCACGCGCGCGAGGGAGTCCTCGGTGGTGATCGGGCCGGCGGGCGTGAACGCGTCCTGGCGCTCCAGCACGAGCACCCGCGCGACGTCGAGGCCGAGCTCGCGGACCAGCCCCGCCAGCTCGTCGAGCGCCGCGTCGTCGCCGGGCTCGACCGACACGGCGAGCTCCGCGCGCGCCCCGAGCGCCGCGCAGTCGGCGGCACCGGCGCGCACCGCGTCGCGCCAGTCGTCCAGGTGCAGGCGCGCGCGGACGCGCAGGTGGGCCGGAGCCGCGAGGCGCACCAGGTCGGCCTCGGCGGCGGTGAGCGCGCCGCCCTCCGTCGGCTGCCCGAGGCCGAGCGCCGGCAGCCGCCGCGTGCTGGCGGTGCCGAGCTCGACCTCCACGGCGCCGGCCGTCGGCGGACGCCGCGCCGAGGCCGGTCGACGTGATGACGACCCGCTGCGCGAAGCGCTGGCCCGGCTCCGCGTCCATCGGCCAGGGGATCGCGAGCGGCGTGCCGTAGCTCTTGAAGTTGCCGTCGGCCCAGTTGCGGTGGTCCTGCAGCTCGAACAGGTCGCCCTCGAACGCGAAGTCGGCCGACGCGCCGTCGAGGTAGTCGATGTCGAGCGCCGAGTACGGCGGGAACATGCCGGTGAGCTTCCCGTCGACCACGCGCTGCGGCTCGATCTGCGCCTCGATCACGCCCTCGAACGGCCGGCCGTCCTCGCCCACGGCGCGGTAGCGGCGCCCGACGCTCTCGAGCAGCGGATGGTGGACGTTGAACCCGATCTTGCAGTAGCGGAAGGCCGTGTGCGCGACGCGCGTCCATCGCGTACGAGATCGTGCCGTCGGCCTCGCCGACGATCTCCGCCTGCCACTCGACGTCGATCGGGGCCTGCACGTGCCGCGCGCTGAAGGTGACCCGGAAGCCGTCGTCGCCCTGCTCGACCCGGACGTCGGAGAGCTCGCCGGGCACCGTTCCCCAGCCCTCGTCGCGCACGGCCATGTAGACGCGCTGGGCGAGCTCGCGGCCGTCGCGGCGGATGCTGCGCAGGTCGGGGCCGTCGAGCACGCACTCGACCGGCCCGGCGTGCAGGCGACGGCGCTCGGGCGGCGGGCCGCTACGGCCGGTCCGCAGCGCGTGCGGCGCGCGCGTCGCGGGGCTCATCCGATGGCCCCGCGGTGCAGCGGCATGCCCTCCACGTCGACGGGGACGCGGGACAGGCGGCCGATCATCGGCGCCGCGCTCGTGACCTCGGCGCCCTCGCCGAAGTCGGTCAGGTACAGGAAGCCGTCGTGGAAGATGCAGTTGCACTGGACGCCGCCGGTCTCCAGGAAGTCGAGCGGCGTGCCGTCGCCGGCGACGATGTCCACGCCGCCGGAGGTGAACGTCGTGATCCAGAGGCTGCCGTCGGCGGCGATCTTGAGCCCGTCCGGGATGTGCCCGTCCGGGCAGGGTGTGCAGGTCCTCGACGCTGCCGTCGGCCCGCAGCCGGTGGACGTGCAGGGTGTAGCTCTCGACCCACACGACGCCGCCGTCGGCGTCGACGGCGATGCCGTTGGGGTACGTGCCGTCGAGCTCCCGCAGCAGCTCGCCGGTGCCGTCCGGGTCGAGCGCGTACAGGTAGCCCGGGTCGGGCCGGTTGGCGGGGTCGTACTCGCCGGGGTCGGTGAAGTAGAGCCGCCCGTCGGGCCCGAAGGAGAGGTCGTTGGGCGCCAGCAGCTTCCGGCCGCCGATCTCGGTGCAGATGATCTCGACCCGCCCGTCGGGCCACGCCTTCTGGATCGACGGCTCGGACATCACGTCGGCCTTCCACGGCCCGACGGTGCCGCCGTTCTGCGTGATGTAGACGCAGCCGTCGGAGCCCAGCACGCACGCGTTCGGGCCGCCGCCGCAGTCGGCGTAGAGGTGCACGCCGCGCTCGGGCGACCACGCGGCGATGCGGCTCGTGTACGTCTCGACGAACACGATGCGCCCGTCGGGCAGGACGTCGGGCCCTTCGGGGTGGCCGAGGCCGTGGGCGAGGTGCTCCACGGGTCGCTTCACGACGGCGCTCCTTTCGGGACGGGTGTCAGGCGGCGGCGTCCGCCGCACGCCGCGCGTGGCGCTCCAGGGCGCTCGCGGCGGAGGCCAGCGACTCGACGTCGGCGAAGCCGGACACGTCGAGCGGCTCCGACAGCGCGCCGTCGGAGACCACGTAGAGGCTCGCCGCGACCTCGAAGACCTCGGGCATCTCGGTGCAGTACAGGACCACCGCGTTCCCCTCGGCCGCGAACGCGCGCAGGATGTCGTAGATCTCGGCCTTGCGAGCCGATGTCCACGCCGCGCGTCGGCTCCTCCAGCACGAGCACGCGGCGGCTCGCAGACCACGGCGGCCGCGATCGCGACCTTCTGCTGGTTGCCGCCGGACAGCGAGCGGATCGGCGTGTCGAGGCTGGCCGTCTTGATCGTGGAAGCGCGTCGCGCAGCTCCTGCGGCCGAGCGCCTCCATGCGGCCGAGCCGCAGCACCCCGATGCCGCGCGTGATCTCGTCGTCCAGGCGGGACACGACGTTCTCGCCGACGGTGAGGTTGCGCGAACAGGCTCGACGCGCGGTCGGCCGGCGACGAACGCTGTCGCGTCCGCGCAGCGCCGACCGTCCGCTCGCCCGTCCACGACCTCGCCCGTCCCCGTCGTGCGCTCGAAGCCGGCGAGCGCGCGCACGAGCTCGCGGGCGCCGGAGCCCTCGACGCCGATCGAGCGCGACGATCGCCCCCTCCGGCACGGTCGAGGTCGACGTCGCGGAAGGCGCGCTTGCGCTCGCTGAAGCCGTGCAGCTGCAGCGCCGGCGCGCCGGCGTCGCTCGGCGCGGGCCGAGACCGCGTGCTCGCGGGCGGCGCCGACGCCGGCCACGAGCGTCTCGCGCGATGGCGTCGGCCGTCAGCGCGTCGCCCTCGAGCAGCCGCGGCGCAGCGGCCGTCGAGGATCACGGCGACGCGATCGGAGTGCGCGGCCAGCTCGCTCAGCCGGTGCGAGACGAGCATGCACCGTCGCGGCCCGCGTCCGCGAGCGCGTGCATGCGCCGGAAGAGCTCGTCGCGACTCCTCCTCCGTCAGCGCGGAGTTCGGCTCGTCGAACAGCACCACGCGCGCGTCGCTGCGCGAGCGCGCGCGCGATCTCCGTGCGCTGCTGCACCGCGAGCGGCAGCTGCGCCGAGCGGCGTGTCGCGCGACGTCGAGGATGGCGAGGTCGCGCGAGCAGCTCGCGCTCGCGCTCGTCGAGCGCCGGGCTGCGGCCAGCGCCAGCGCTCTCGCGCCCGACCACGACGTTCTCGCGCGACGGTCAGGTTCGGGAAGAGCTGCGGCTCCTGGTGCACGACCGCGACGCGGTGTCGGCCGAGCGCGGCGACCACGGCTCGCCGTCGACCGGATCGTCGCCCTCGTCGCCGGTCGACCTCCGCCGGCGAGGATCTTGACCATCGTGCTCTTGCCGGCGCCGTTCGGGCCGGCGATGCCGAGGATCTCGCCCGGCCTGCGCGTCGAGGTCGAGCCCGGCGAGCGCGACCGTGTCGCCGTAGCGCTTGGTGAGGCCGCGGATCTCGACGCCGAGCGGCCGATCGTCGGTCTCGCTCACGTCAGGCCGGCTGCCCGGTGCGTCGTTCGTGTACCGGTCGAGCACGACGGCGACGATCGTCACGGTGCCGAGCAGGATCTGCTGCGCGAACGGCCCGGCCGCCTCAGCGCGAGGCCGTTGGCGAGCACGGCGAGCAGGAGCGCGCCGAAGAGCGTCCCGATCGACGCGTGCCCTTGCCGCCGGAGAGGCTGGCGCCGCCGATGATCACCGCGGCGAACACCGGGAACAGGTTCGCCTGGCCGTCGTTCGGGCTCGCCGAGCCGACGAACGAGAAGTCGAGCAGCGCCGCCAGGCAGGCCATGCACGCGCAGATGACGAACGCGAGGAAGATGTAGCGCCGCACGGGCAGCCGGGCGAGCCGCGCCGCCTCGCGGTTGCCGCCGATCGCCCTGAGCCGGAAGCCGAAGAGCGCAGCGGCCGAGCAGGAAGCCGAACACGACCATGAGCACGGCAGCGTCCAGAGCGCCCTGCATCGGGGATGTTGCACGGCAGGTCGCTGCGTTGGACGAGGTCCGGTGAAGAAGCTGAGCTCGCTGTCCGGCGACGGTGTGCCCGGTCGGCGGGAACTGGGCGCTGTAGGTTCTGCGTCTCGCCGATGTAGAGCGTGAGCGCCGAAGATCGAGCGTGCTCGAGCCGAGCGTGGCGATGAACGACGGGATGCCGACGACCGCGGTGAAGAACGCGTTGAAGCAGCCGACGACGATCGGCGGCGACGAACGCGAGCAGACAGCGAGAGCCAGAGCGGCCACTCGTGCGTCGAGCCACGCGACGGCGACGATGTTCGTCGAGAGCCCGTAGACGGTCGGCGAACGAGAGGTCGATCTCGCCCGGCGATGATCACGACCGTCAGGCCGAGGCCCATGATCGCGATCGTGCTGACCGCGCGGGCATGCCGAGCAGGTTGTCGACGTCGAGCATCTGGCCGTCGGTGCGGATCGCTGAAGTATGCGCCGACGATCACGATCACCGCGAGCGTGAGGCCGCCGATGCGGGCGAGCGCGTCGCGCCCAGGTCGCGCAACCGCTGGCTCAGCGGACGCTGCCCGCCGGCGCGGCGGCCGGCGGCGGCGACTCGGTGCTCGTCATCGTTCCACGGTCCGGACGTCCTCGCGCGAGCGGCGCAGACGCCGGCCTCCGGCAGCGCCGGAGGCCCGTCCGCACGTCGCGTCAGCCGCGCTCGGTCGGCGCGTAGGTCTCGACCGTCGGCGAGCTTCTCCTGCTCGGCCAGCGTCGCGTCGAGGTTCGCCTTCGTGACGATCGTCAGCTGCTGCGTGTTCGGGCAGGATCTTGCCGTTCTTGAAGTAGTCCGCGCACGCGACCGCGCCGAAGCCGGCCTGCTGCGGCCACTTCTGGTCGAAGAGGGCGATCTGCGGTGCCGTTCTTGATGCGCGTCGACCTGCTCGGGCGTCACGTTCCAGCCGACCGTGAAGGCCTTGCCCGTCTTGCCCGGCGTCCTCGATCGCGCGGGCCGCGTAGCCGGCGCCGATGTCGACGTTCTCGATCACGTCGACGTTCTTGCCGGCGCCGGTCAGGAACGCCTTGTACGCGTCGTAGCGTCTTCGCCGGGTCGTACGTCGTCGTTGAGCGTGGTCGTCTCGGTGGTGACGAACTTCGCGTCCGGGATCGCCTCCAGGATCGCCCTCGCGGAAGCCCTTCATGCGGCCCTGCGCCCAGAACTGCGTCGGGTCGCCGCCGGAGACGGCGAACGTCTTGAACTGCAGGTTGTTGCGCCTTCATGTAGTCGAGCACGGCCTGGCGCCGCGGTCGTGGCCCTCCTTGTCCGGGCACCTGGGTGAAGTTCGTGAACTCGTTGCCGTTGGTGGTGACGCCGACGGTGAACACCGGGATGCCCTTGGCCATCAGGTCGTTCGTGATCTGCGTCAGGCCGTCGCTGTTCGGCTGGGCTCGATCGAGAGGCAGTCGATCTGGTCCGTGTTCAGCGAGCGCCTGGATCTGCTTGATCTGCTGGTGACGTCGCCGGTGCGGCACGGCGGGGCCGATCAGCTTCCCGTTGATCGGCGCGTAGATCTGCTCGGCCTCGTCCTGCGTGGCCTCGTAGCCGGCCTCGTACTGCTGCGAGAAGCCCTGGATGGCCGTCGACTGGATCGAGAGCACGTAGTTGAACGGCTCGCCGGCCTCGACCTTGGACTTGATCGAGTCCTTGAGCTGGAACGTGCTGCCGTCCTTGAGCGTGACGGAGTAGTCGTCGTTGACCGTCGGCGCGGGCGGCACGTCGGACGCTGCCGTGTCGGTCGCCTCGGCCGCCGTGTCGGTGGCCTCCGCCGCAGTGTCGGTCGCCGCGGCCGTGTCGGTGGCCGCGGCCGTGTCGGTGGCCTCGGAGACCGCGGACTCGACCTCGGACTGGGCCTCGGACGCCGCGCTCTCGGCCTGCGACTCGACGCTCGCGACCGCCGACTCCGCCTGCGAGGCGACGCTTGCGGCTGCCGACGTGGCCTCCGCGGCGGCGCTCGAGGCGTCGCCCTCGTCGTCGTCGCCGCACGCCGCGGCGAGGCCCATGACCAGCACCACGAGCGCCGCGAGGATGCCCCAACGCAGGCGCCGGCCGGCGCGTTCGACCCGGGTAGTCTCGTTCATTCGATCCCCTCCAGCATCGACCTTGCAACGGGCCAGCGTCGGCCCGCACCTCCCCCGGGAACGATTCCCGTGCGGCGACGATACCGACGCCCCGGACCGTCGTCAAGAGAACGCTTGGGAACGTTTCCCGCGCAGTGAGATACGCCGTCCGCACGGACCGCGCGGTCCCATCGCGGCGGGCGCCGGATGACGGACGGATGTATCCTCGAATCGTTGCCAGACAACGTGGACACGGGGGCGCCGGACGCCACGACGACGAACGGGGCGGATGGCGTGGCCGCGCGCCGTGGCTCCGGCCCCGCGCTGCGCGACGTCGCCCGCCGTGCCGGGGTCGCGGTCTCGTCAGCGTCGCGCGCCCTGTCCGACCACGCGTCCGTCTCGCCGGAGCTGCGCGAGCGCGTGCTGCGCGCCGCCGCCGAGCTCGGCTACGAGCCGAACCTGCTGGCGCAGGGGCTGCGCCGCGGCGCGACGTCGTCGGTCGGCTTCGTCATGCGCGACATCTCGAGCCCGCTGTTCTCCGAGATCGCGCTCGGCGCCGAGGTCGCGCTGCGCGAGCGCGGCTACTCCATGCTGCTGACCAACTCGGAGGGCCGGCCGGAGCTCGACCTGGCCCACGTGCGGCTGCTGCGCCAGCGCCGCGTCGACGGCCTGCTGCTGTCGCTCGCCGACGAGGGCCACGAGCCCACGCTGGCCGAGCTCGAGCGCCTGCGCCTGCCCGTCGTCCTGATCGACCGCGAGGTGCCGCACCCGTCGGGCCTCAGCGCGGTGCTGTGCGACCACGCGGCCGGCGTCCGCGCCGCCGCGGAGCAGCTCGTCGGCCGCGGGCACCGCACGCTCGGCCTCGTCGCCGGCCCGCTGACGCTGCGGCCGGGCCGCGAGTGCGCCCACGCGCTCAAGCGCTTCTGCGCGGACCGCGCCGGCACGCGCGCGGTCGTCGAGCCCGGCGCCTTCAGCGAGCAGCACGGCTACGAGGCGACCGCCCGGCATGCTGGCCGCCCCGAGCCCGCCGACCGCGCTCATCGCCGGCTCGCACCAGATCCTGCCCGGCGTGCTGCGCGCCCTCGACGAGGCCGGCGCGGCCGCCGAGGGGATCGACCTCGTGGCGTTCGACGACACGCCGCTCCTGCCCTGGGTGGCCCGCCCGCTCGGCGTCGTCTCCCGCGAGGGGCTCGAGATCGGCCGCGTGGGCGCACACCTGCTGCTCGACCTGCTGCGCGGCGGCGAGCCCCGCACGGTGGTCGTGCCGACGACGTACCGCTCCCCCGTGCGGCGCGCGCCGGCCACGTGACGGACCTCGCTGCCGCCGCGGCCGCGGATCGGGCTCCTCGTCCCGCGGTTCACGGCGTTCGACGCCGCGCTGGGGCCCGAGCGCGTCGCTCGCCTGCGGGCGCGCGGCCCGGCCTTCGCCGCCGAGCTCGAGCGGAACGCCGACGTCGTCTTCCCCGGCCTCGTCGAGGACCCGGCGGACGCGGAGCGCGTGCGGGAGGTGCTCGAAGCGGAGGCGCTGGACGCGATCGTCGTCGCCCCGGCGATGGCCGCGCCGCCCGGCCTCGGCGTCGTCGCGCTCGGCGAGCGCCCGCCGCCCGTCGTCATCTGGAACGCGATCGCCGTCGACGGGCTGAGCGACGAGGCGGAGACCGGCGAGGCGGTGGAGCACACCACCAGCGTCGGCTGCCTGATGCTCGCGGGCGCGCTGGCGCGCAACGGCATGCGCGCGGCGGTCCTGACGACCGCGCCGGGCGACGCCGACGCCCTGTCGCGCCTGCACCGCACCGTCCGCGCCGCCGCGGCCGCCGGGTCGCTGCGCGGCCGCACCGTCGTCCGCATCGGCGAGCCGCCGCCGGGCTACGTCAACGTGCTGGCGGAGGCGCCGGAGCTCGCCCACCTCGGGCTCGCGCCGGCGTACGTGGGCCGCTCCGACCTGGACGAGGCCTTCGCGGCCGCGACGCCGGCCGACGCGAGCGCCGTGCTCGACGAGCTGGCAGAGGCCGGCCTGGCGGCGGAGCGCGGCCCGGTTGCCGAGCGCAGCGCGCGCCTCGCGCGGGCGATCGAGACCCTCCTGGACGAGCACGCGGCGCTCTGCGGCGCGGTCAACTGCCTGGGCCCGCTGCTGGCGCAGTCCGACACCATCGGCACGGTGGCCTGCCTCGCGGCGCTGCGCGAGACGGCCCGCGGCCGCGCGCTCGCGTGCACCGCCGACGTGCCGGCCGCGGTCGCCATGCACCTCGGCCGGCGGCTGGGCGGCGCCGTCCTGTATGGCGAGTGGTATACCAGCGAGGCAGGGACCGACACCGGCCTGTTCCTGGGCGACGGCAACGCCGACCCGGCCTGGGCCGATCCCGAGCACCCGCCACGGCTGGTGGAGACGCAGCTGCGCGGCATCCACGCCCCCGGCGTCGGCCTCGCGGCGACGCTCCGGCGCGGGCCGGCCACGCTGCTCGGCGCTCGGCGCGAGCCCCGACGGCTGGCGGCTCGCGTGGGCCACCGGCGAGGTCGTCGGCGCGCGCTCCGGCCGGCTGCGCGGCCCCAACGCCCTGTTCCGGGTCGACGGCACCCCGACCCTGACGGCCGTCTCGCGCCTCATCGCGAGCGGCATCACGCACCACCCCGTGCTGGTGCCCGGCTGCCTGGACGAGGAGGTGCCGGTGCTCGCGGACGCGCTCGGCGTGCCGGCCATCGCCCTGGCCGGCTGAGCGTCCGGCCGCCTCCGGGTTGCGGCGGAGCGGGCCCCCGGGATAGGATCGGCGGGAGCCCTGGAATCGATTACGAGGAGTCCGACCTTGCCGATCGCGGCGCTCGACGCGTTCCCCGTGTCCTACCCCGAGCCGAACGACCACGGCCGCAATCGGGCCGTGTGCCTCGTCCGGCTCACGGACGGGGACGGCCGCACGGGCTGGGGCGAGTGCACCACGTACTGGCCGGAGGCGGCGGTCGCCGCGGCCGTGCTGGTGGAGGCGCTGCGCGGCCACGTCGTCGGCAAGGACGCGGTGCAGAACGAGTCCATCATGCGCGGGCTGCGCGCGCAGACCTGGTGGTACGGCACGGGCGGCGTCGGCATCGCCGGCTTCGCGCTGTCCGGCCTCGACGTCGCGCTGTGGGACCTCAAGGGCAAGATCCTCGGCGCCCGCGTGCTCGACCTGCTCGGCGGACCCGGCGCACGAGACGCTGCCGGCCATCGCGTCCAGCCACGCCACGGGCACCGAGATCCCCGAGATGGCGGAGGAGATCGCCGGCTGGCTGGCGACCGGCCTCACGGGCGTGAAGGTCGGCTTCGGCAAGCTCGGCGACGCCAACCTGGGCTTCGAGCACGACCGCGACGTCGCCTGGATGAAGGCGGTGCGCGAGACGCTCGGCCCGTCGAAGCGGATCATGATCGACTGCGGCGTGCGCAACAAGTGGACGGTCCCCGAGGCCGTCGCGCGCGTGCGCGCGTTCGAGGAGTACGGCCTCGACTGGATCGAGGAGCCCCTCGGCGCCGACGACCCGCACGGCTACGCGCAGCTGCGCCAGGCGACGCAGACGCTGATCGCGTACGGCGAGCGCGAGTACGCCGCGGCCGGCGTGCAGCGGCTGCTCGACACGGGCACGGTCGACGTCGTCGGCCTCGACCCCGGCCGCGTCGGCGGCGTGACCGGCTTCGCGCTCGCCTGCGACCTGCTCGAGCTGGCGAAGCGGCAGGGCAACGCCCACTGCTGGTCGACCGCCGTCGACACCGCCGCGAGCCTCGCCATCACGTGGGCCAAGCCGGCCTGCAGGCAGCTCGAGGAGCAGCCGTTCAAGGGCCCGATGCAGCACGACCTGATCGGCGGCGCCATCGTCCACAAGGACGGCTACATGGAGCAGCCGCAGGGCCCGGGCCTCGGCATCGAGGTCGACCAGTCCGTCGTCGACCGCTACGCGATCCCGCGCTGACCAGGATGGAGACGAGCGCGCTCACCCACGTGGCGACGCTTGACCGGCGTCGCTCGCGGAGGCTACCCTTGGCACCGATTCTGGAACCGATGCCACCCGCATCGCGACGACGTTTCCGAGGAGGAGCGTGACCGAACTGGCCGCCGGGCAACGCGTGGCCCCGCTGACGATCCGGGCCATCGAGACCGTGCCCGTGCTGGCGCCGCTCGGGAGGGTGTACCGCGGCTCCTTCTACCACATGACCCATCGCGCGACCGTGGTGACTCGCGTCCTCACGGAGGAGGGCATCGTCGGCGAGGCCTACGCCGGCGACGAGGACAAGACCCTGCACGAGATCGCAGGCGATCATCCGCGACGAGATCACGCCGCGGCTGGTGGGCCTCGACGCGTTCGCGACGGAGCGCTGCCACGAGGCGGCCTGGCCGTCCACGTTCGACATCCTGCGCGACCGCCGCCTCGGCCTCGTGGCCGTCGCGTGCGTCGACACCGCCATCTGGGACGCGGTCGGCAAGGCGCTCGGCCAGCCGCTGTGGCGCCTCTGGGGCGGCTACCGCGACCGCCTGCCGATGATCATCATCGGCGGCTACTACGACGGCCGCGAGCCCGCCGAGTTCGCCGAGGAGATCGCCGAGTACCGCGAGATGGGCCTCGCCGGCTGCAAGTTCAAGGTCGGCGGCATGACGCCGGAGAAGGACGCCGAGCGCGTGCGCGTGGCGCGCGAGGCGGGCGGCGACGACTTCGTCCTGACGATCGACGCCAACCAGGGCTACACGGCGCGCCGGCGCGCTCGACCTGTGCCGGCGGCTGCGAGGGCCTGAACGTCCGCTGGTTCGAGGAGCCGTGCCGCTGGCACAACGACAAGCGGGCGCCTGCGCGACGTGCGCATGCGCGGCGGCATCCCGATCGCGGCCGGACAGAGCGAGTACACGCCGAGCGGCTGCCGCGACCTCATGGAGACGGGCTCGATCGACGTCTGCAACTTCGACGCCTCCTGGACCGGCGGCCCGACCGTCTGGCGCCGCACGGCGGCGATCGCGCTGGCCTACGACGTCGAGATGGGCCACCACGAGGAGCCGCAGGTCGCGCTCGCACCTGCTCGCGAGCCAGCAGCACGGCACGTACGTCGAGGTGCTTCCACCCCGACCGCGACCCGTTCTGGTGGAACATCATCGGCAACCGGCCGCAGCTGGTGGACGGCGAGATGCCGCTCCCCACGGGCCCCGGCCTCGGCTGGGAGCTCGACTGGGAGTACATCGAGCGCCACCGCGCCGACCGGTAGGTCACCCGGCCGGCGACCCCGGCCGCACCAGCCCGCTCTCGTAGGCGAAGATCACCGCCTGCACCCGGTCGCGCAGGCGCGAGCTTCATGAGGATCCGCTTGACGTGCGTCTTGACCGTCGACTCCTCGATCACGAGCGCGCGCGCGCGATCTCGGCGTTCGAGAGGCCGCGCGCGACCTGGCCAGCACCTCGCGCTCGCGCGGCGTCAGCTCCTCGAGGCGCGCGTCGGCCGGCGCGTCGGCCCGCCGGCTGCCGCGCCATGCGGTCGATCACGCGGCGCGTGACGGACGGCGAGAGCAGCGAGTCGCCCGCCGCGACCGTGTGGATCGCGGCGATCAGCGCCTCCGGGCGTCGTGCGCTTGAGCAGGAAGCCCGACGCGCCCGCGCTGCAGCGCGCCGAAGATGTAGTCGTCCTCCTCGAACGTCGTGAGGATCACGACGCGCACGTCGGGCGAGGCGGCCAGCACCTCGCGCGTCGCCGCGATGCCGTCGAGGTCGGGCATGCGCACGTCCATCAGCACGACGTCGGGCCGCTGGGCGCGCACCTGCGCGACGGCCACGCGCCCGTCGTGCGCCTCGCCGACGACCTCGATCGTCGGCGTCGCTCGAGAGCACGGCGCGCAGCCCGGCGCGCATGAGGTCGTCGTCGTCGACGAGCAGGACGCGGACGCGGCGCGGCTCGTTCACACCGCCTCGCCGTACGGCAGCAGCGCGCGCACGCGGAAGCGCGCCGTCGCGGGCGCCGGCCTCGAGGCTGCCGCCGAGCAGCTGCGCCCGCTCGCGCATCCCGACGAGGCCGTGGCCGCCGCCGCGCGCGGCCGCGCGCCGGCGCCGACCGGGTTGGTGACCGTCGACCTCGAGCGCGCTCGGCGCCGTACGTCGATCTCGACCGCGGCGCTCCCGCGGCCGTGGCGGGCGGCGTTGGTCAGCGCCTCCTGCAGGATGCGGTAGGCGGCCTGGTCCACGGCCGGGCGCGAGCGGCCGCGCGCGCGCCGTCGACGCGCACGGTCACGTCGAGCCCGCTGCCGCGATGGCGCTCGGCGAGCGTGTCGAGCGCGCGCGAGGCCGGGCGGCGGCTCGACGCTCGCCGGGCGGCGCCCTCGTCGCGCAGCGCCCGCACGAGCCGCGTCGATCTCGCCGAGCGTGTCGCGCGCGACCTCCTCGATCGTCTCGAGCGCCGCGCCGGGCGCCCGTCGGGGTCGCGCTCCTGCAGCAGCCGCGCCGCGCCGGCCTGCACCAGGATCACGTTGATCGCGTGGCCCGCCGAGTCGTGCAGGTCGCGGGCGATGCGCGTGCGCTCCTCGGCGGCGGCCAGGCGGCGCTCGCGCTCGGCCTCCTGCTCGGCGCGGCGCGCCCGCTCCTCCAGCGCCGCGAGCCGCTCGCGGCGCAGGCGGGCGCGCTCGCCGGCGAACCACGCGGCCGGCGAAGATCACGGCGCCGAACAGGAACTCCGTGAGCTGGCCGTCGCGCAGCAGGTGCGGCCCCAGCAGCACGACCACGCCGACCGCGACGCGCGGCCGAGCGGCGGCGGGAGGACGCCTCGTCGCGCGTCTCGGCGAGGGTGTAGACGGCGATCGCGAAGCCGAGCGGCGGCCCGAGCCCGTAGTCGAACGCGTAGAGCAGGGCGGTCGCGGCGGTGATGACGCCGAAGACGGCGAGCGGTGCGACGCGGCGGACGGCCAGCGGCAGCGAGGTCAGCAGCGCGAGCAGGACGCCCGGCGGGTCCAGGTCGCGATCCCCGCCGACGTTGCCGCTCTTCAGCACCGCCGAGCGTGAAGAGCATGACCGCGACGGCCAGTGCGCGCGTCGATCAGCAGTCGATGTCCGGCGCAGCGACCGCACGCCGACCACCGTAGCGCGGCGCCGCGCGACCCGAGTCGTCCCCGGAGGGGATCCGCGTCCCCCTGCAGGAGGACGCCGGAGTTCCTCCCCGCGGGCGTTGTGGCGGCGACGGACCGCGTTCCTACGGTGGCGCTCATGCTGCCGACCCACGTGATCGAGACGTCCGGCCTGGGCAAGCGCTACGGCGAGCGCATCGTCGCCGTCGACGACCTGGAGATGCGGGTCCGCCGCGGCGAGGTCTACGGCTTCCTCGGGCCCAACGGCGCCGGCAAGACGACGACGCTGCGCATGCTGCTCGGGCTCGTCCGGCCGACGTCCGGGAGCGCGCTCGTGCTCGGCGCGCCCGCCGGGCTCGCCGGAGGGCCTGTCCCGCATCGGCGCGCTGATCGAGACGCCGTCCTTCTACCCGTTCCTGTCCGGCCGCGACAACCTGCGCGTGCTCGCGCGGCACGCCGGCGTCGCCGAGACGCGCATCGCGCCGGTGCTCGAGGAGGTCGGGCTGGCGGCGCGCGGCCGGCGACCGCTTCGGCACCTACTCGCTGGGCATGAAGCAGCGCCTCGGCATCGCCGCGGCGCTGCTCAAGGACCCCGAGCTGCTGATCCTCGACGAGCCGACGAACGGCATGGACCCGGCCGGCATGGCCGAGATGCGCGCCTTCATCCGCGAGCTCGCCGGCGGCCACCGCACCGTCCTGCTCTCCAGCCACCTGATGGCCGAGGTCGAGCAGGTCTGCGACCGCGTCGGCGTGATCAGCCACGGCCGGCTGGTCGGCGAGGGCACGGTCGACGAGCTGCGCGGCCGCGAGGGGCTGTGGGTGCGCGCCGAGCCGCTCGACGAGGCGGCGCGCCTGCTCGTCGCTGCTGGCGGCGGTCGACGCGGTGACGCGCGTCGACGGCGGCCTGCGCGTGGCCGCCGAGCCCGCCGCCGCGCCGGCGATCAACCGCGCGCTGGTCGAGGCCGGCATCGCCGTCAGCGAGCTGCGGCCCGAGCGCGCGTCGCTCGAGGACGTGTTCCTCGAGCTCACCGACGACCGAGGGAGGCAGCATGACCGGCAGCATCCGCGCCGAGCTGCTCGTGCTGCGCAAGCGCCCCAGCACCTGGATCCTGCTCGGCATCTGGACGGCGCTCGCGCTCGTCTTCGCGTACGTCGTGCCGTACGCGCACGTATCCGCGACGACCCGGTCGAGCAGCCGCTCGCGCGAGCTCCTGCCGCAGGCCGTGGTCGGCAACGTCGCTGACCGGCTTCCCGTTCTTCGGCGGCGTCTTCGCGCTCATGCTCGGCGTGCTCGCTGTTCGGCAGCGAGTACGGCTGGGGCACGCTGAAGACGCTCTTCACCCAGCGCCCGCCGCGCTGCAGGTGTTCGCCGCCAAGCTGGTCGCCCTCGGCGATCGCGCTCGTGCCGTTCGTGCTCGTGGTCTACGCCGCCGGCTTCGCTGGCGAGCTCCGCCATCGGCCTGCACGAAGGCGCGGACCTCGCCGACGCCGTCGCTGGACGCTGCTCGCTGCGCGGCGTCGCCGGCGGCTGGCTCGTCCTCGCGGCGTGGGGCGCGCTCGGCGTGCTGCTCGCGGTGCTCTCGCGCGGCACGGCGCTCGCCATCGGCATCGGCATCCTCTACGCGCTCGTCATCGAGGGCCTGCTCAGCGCGCTCAGCAGCGAGGTCAGCCTGCTCGACCGCCTCGTCGAGCTGTTCCTGCGCGCCAACGGCTACTCCCTGGTCGGCGCGCTCGGCGTCTCGACGGACGACATGCGCGAGAACGGGCCGGGCGCCTTCGACGGGCCCTTCGTGGACGGCGTCCAGGCCGTGCTGGTGCTGGCGCTCTACGCCGCGATCTTCGCCGGGCTCGCCGGCTGGGTGCTGCGGCGGCGCGACGTGACGTGAGCATCACTCCAGGGCGAGCAGCGCGACCGCCGCGAGCACCGCCAGGGCGCAGAGCGCGACCCGCAGCGAGGGACGCCGACCGTGCCGCACCGCCTCGACGCCCATGGCGATCAGCGGGGTCGTGGCGAGGGCCGTCTGCACGACGGTCGGGCTGCCGCGGCGCACCGCCTCGATGACCAGCAGGAAGTGCGCGGTGACGAAGGACGCGCGCAGGAACAGCTTGGGCGCGACCGACAGCGGGACGTTCCGCGGTGGTATAGCGATCGTATAGATAAGGCCCGCGGCGGTCGTGCGGACGACGTAGATCTCGATCGTCGACGCGCCCTGGTCGGCCAGCAGGCGGCTGAGCACCGTGATCGACGCGAAGCCGCAGGCCGCGATGCAGATGCGCAGCGTCGCGCCCCGCCGCTCGAGCGTGGCGAAGGCGCCGGGCAGCGCGATCAGCACCGCCGCCACGACGACGGCCGCCGCCACCGCCTGCACCGGCTCGAGCGGGATCGAGAGGAAGACGCTCGCCAGCAGCGCGGCGGGGATGGGGCTCAGGCCCTGCGCCGTCGTCGTCGCCGAGGCGGTGCCGTGCGCGTACAGCGAGAACATCACCCACGACACGACCAGCAGCGCGCCGATCGAGGCCAGGTGCAGCAGCACGATGCGGGTCGACCACTGCCAGTCCACGAACGGCGCGAACGGCCAGGCGATGACGGCGTTGAAGAGGAACAGCGGCCCGATGAGCTGCGGCCCGGGCAGGCGGTCGACGAACTCCTTCGTCATCACCGCCCCGCACGCGAGGCAGCACGCCGCCAAGAGCGACAAGGCGAGCGGGGTGCTCAACGGGAAGAGCTCCGGCAGGAGCGCAGCCAGCCCCTCAGGTGTGAGCCGGCACCGCGCGGAGCGACGAAGGAACGCAGCGCCATGGCCACCGGAGCGACGCGCCGCTGCCCAGCGCCGTCAGCCGCCGGCTTCGCCGCGGAGCGACCCACTGCCACCCCTCACGAGACCCGCACGCAACCCACGCCCAGGTGCCGGGCGACCGCGCCGACGGCGTCGCCGAGATGCCCCGGCGTCGCCGACGAGTGGTGGTTCGCACCCGCGCCGGCCCAGCGCGCCCAGGCGGCATCGACCGGCCCGCCGGCGAAGCGGAAGGCGCCGTGCACCGTGCCCGTCGACGGGAAGCGGCGCGGCGTGAGCTCACCCTCGGCGACGACGTAGCGGAAGCCCGACGGCTCGTCGGCGTGCGGCGTGAACGCGACCAGCGTGCCGGGGCCGGCGGGCGGGCCGAAGCACGCGCAGGCGCCGCAGCGGGGGTCGCTCGCGAACCAGTGGTTGCGCACGAGCGCGGGCCGCTCGGCCGGGTCGCACCAGCGCAGGTCGTGCTCGCCCGAGTTGGCGATCAGCGCCTCGTCGGTGCTGTAGTCGAGCGACTCGAGCTCGTGGTACACCGCCGCGCCGCCGAGCAGCGTCGTCGTCAGCATCGCCACGGCCGTCACGGCGTCGCCGGAGCACGTCCACGGGATGCCGCGGCGACGTCTCGCGGCCCAGGGCGTAGCAGGGCGTGATGCCGGGCTCCTCGCCGCGCCGGATCTCCGGCACGTGGCAGTTCATGATCCCGCCCTGGACGCCGAGCTCCGCGTCCAGCGCCTCCAGCGCGGCGGCGCAGCGCAGCGAGCGCAGGAGCGTCTCGCCCTCCTCGACGTCGGCGGCGAGGTCGAACGTCGCGCGCGCCTCGGCGTCGAGCTCGGCCACGCGCGCCGGGTCGGCGCGCAGGTAGGCGTCGCGGAACGCCGCCGGCTCCACGGGCACCAGCTCGAGGCCGGTCGCCGCGCGCAGCGCGTCCGCGTCGACGTCGACGCAGTCGTAGCCGTCGATGGGCCGCCCCACCCGCGCGATGCGGGCGCGCCGCAGCCGGCCGGCGGCGGTCGCGGCGGCCAGCGCCTGCTCCACCCGCACCAGGCAGGCGGGGTCGTGCAGGCGGCCGACGACGAGCTCGTGCCGGCGGCCGCGCCGGTGCAGCACGTTGGTCAGCATCGGCGTGCCGACCGTCGCCCCCTCGGTCGTGATGTCCGAGTGGTCGAACGCGTCCGGCAGCCCGTCCTGGCGGTGGATCGCCCACACCACCAGCGGGGTCGCCGGCAGTGCGTCCAGCGTGGCGAGGGCGTAGGCAGGCGGAACCGCCATGCTCTGCAGCACGAGCACGGCGTCGGGTGCCGCCGTCGCCAGCCGCGCACCCGCGGCCGCGCCGCCCTCGCGGCCGTCGACGAGCTCGGCGGCGACCACGTCCACGGCCGGCAGCGCGGCGGTGACCGCGGCGGCGAGGCCGAGGCGGTCGGCCCGCAGGTCGATGCGCGCGCTCGGCTCCCAGAACGTCCAGTAGGGCGAGACGAGCGCGATCCGCGGCCGGGCGCTAGTCGAGATGCCAGACCTCGCGGGCGCTCATGATCTTGCCGTCGGTACCGGTGAGGTTGACGATCGTGTCCCTGAACCACTCCGCCCAGCGCCGGTTGGCGTCGCTCTCGCCCATCGCGGCGAAGGCGGTGTCGGCGTCGGGATGGCACTCCACGTACGCGATGATCTGCGTGCCGCGGCGGAACAGGGAGTAGTTCTTGAACCCGGCCTTCTGGATGTCGGCGACGAGATCCGGCCAGATCTCGTCGTGCCGCTTCTTGTACTCGTCCTCCTGGCCCTCGTAGATCTCGAAGGTGAAGCACAGCCGCTCCATGCGTCCTCCCTGGCTTGGATACGATTCCAGCTACATGCCGTGGCAACGCTAGCAGGCCACTCCGATGCAGGAGAGGAGACGCGGGTGAGCAAGGTGATCGGCTTCTCGGAGGCCATCGGCCGCCGGGTTCGGCTGGGCGACTGGCAGGACCAGAAGATCTCGACGTACCGCAAGGTCCTGCAGGCCCTCGACGACGGCCGCATCGACGACGCGTGCGAGCTCGCCGACTACTTCGTCGACGAGGCCAAGGTCTGCTGGGTGCTGTACCGCCAGTGGATCCGCGACCTCGAGGGGTTCCTCGCCGACAACGGCGTCGCCGACGACGACCTGCAGGCGATCCGCGCCGACATCGAGAGCAAGATCGTGCTGCCGGACGGCAGCCGCTTCGACTCCGACGCCCACTGGCAGGCCCTCAACGACCTCGTCGGCCGCACCAAGGACGCCGCGCGCGCCGGCGACGCCGCCATGGCCCGCGCGCTCTTCGCGGACGCCAAGGAGATCTGGCGCCAGACGCACGACCGCGACGTCGACCACACGTACGGGCTGATGAGCGAGGTCGCCACGCGCCTCGGCGAGGAGTCGATCCCGCGCATGTACGACCGCGTGCTGCTGCCGCTCTTCGCCTGGCGCTACGAGAAGTTCGACATCGACAAGCACCCGTGGGACGAGGCGCTCGAGACGCTGATGTACGTCGCGATCGAGGCCATGCGCGGCCACCTGGTCGGCCCCGAGCGCGAGGGCGACATGGAGGTCATCGAGCACGAGGACCGCTACGTCGTCCGCTTCGACCCCTGCGGCTCCGGCCAGCGCACGGTCCGCGGCGACTGGGTCGAGGGCACGCCGCCGCGCATGGAGGCGCCGTACAACTGGAAGACGTCCGAGGGCGCGCACGACTGGAACCACTTCACGCCCGGCGTGTGCTTCTACTGCGCGCACTGCATCATCCTCATGGAGCAGATGCCGATGGACCGCTTCGGCTACCCGGTCCGCGTCATCGACCCGCCGAAGTACCCGGACACCGAGCGCGACGCGGGCAAGCGCCAGCGCTGCCAGTGGACGATGTACAAGGACCCGACGACGGCGCCCGAGGAGGTCTACACGCGGGCCGGCCGCACGAAGCCGGATCGCTTCGGCTCGAGCCAGCACGACGCGCCGCCGCTGCCGGACGCCGGCAGCTTCGGCATGCCCGGCATCGGCTGACGCGGAGAGCCCGGTATAGGATGGCGCGATGAGAGGGCGAGACGCCCCGCGAGGGCGGGCGGGGATGCGCGAGGTCGCGGCGGCCGCAGGCGTCGCGATGTCGAGCGTCTCCCGCGTGCTCTCCGGCCACCCCGACGTGTCGCCGGCGATGCGCCAGCGGGTGCTCGACGCGGTCGAGGAGCTCGGCTACCAGCCGAACCTGCTGGCCCAGAGCCTGCGCTGGCGCGAGACGCTGACGGTGGGCTTCGTGGTCGGCGACATCTCGAACCCGCTGCTCGCGACGATCGTCGAGGGTGCGGAGACGACGCTGCGCGACGCCGGCTACTCGATGCTGCTCACGAACTCCGAGGGCAACCCGCAGCTCGACGCGGAGGGCATCAAGCTGTTCCAGCGCCGCCAGGTCGACGGGCTCATCCTGTCGCTGGCCCGCGACGACCACGCGCCCACGCATGGAGGTGCTCGAGCGGGTGACGGTGCCGCTGGTGATGGTCGACCGCGAGCTGCCGCCCGAGGTGCCGGCGAGCCGCGTGCTGGCCGACCACCGCTCCGGCATGCGCACGGCGGTGGAGCACCTCGTCGACCTCGGGCACCGCCGCATCGGCCTCGTGGTGGGCCAGACCATCCGGCCGACGACCGAACGCGTCGCGGCCCTGGAGGAGGTGTTCGCCGCGCGCGGGCTGCCGCCGACCTACCGCGTGCTGCGCGGCGAGTCGATGGGCGCGTCGTGGGGCGAGGAGGCGACGCGGCAGCTGCTGGACGACCCGGAGCCGCCGACCGCGATCATCGCCGGCGGCAACCAGCTGCTGATCGGGGCGCTGCGCGTGGTGGCCGAGCGCGGGGTCGAGATCGGGCCGCGGCTGTCGCTGGTCGGCTGCGACGACGTCGCGATCACCGAGCTGTACCGCCCGCAGATCGCCACCGTCCGCCGCGACAACCGCCACATGGGCCGCATGGCTGCGGAGCTCTTGCTGCGGCGGCTGCGGGGCGGCGAGGACGAGGACGACGGGCCGTCCGAGGTCGTGATCCCCACGGAGTTCGTGCCGCGCCAGAGCTGCGTGGCACCGGAGGCCCATGTCTGACGCACCGGTGGTCATCGTCTCGGGGGCCGCGGCCGGCATCGGCCGGGCGGCCGTGGAGGCGGTGCTGGACGGCGACGAGACGGCGCGCGTCGCCGGCCTCGACCTGGCGGCGCTGCCCGACGACCTGACGTCCCGCTACGGCGAGCGCCTGGTCGGCCTGCAGGTCGACGTCAGCGACCACGACGGCGTCGAGCGCACCGTCGCGGAGGCCGAGCGGCTGCTGGGCACGCCGACGGGCCTCGTCTGCTCGGCCGGCATCCAGCTCTACGGCGACGCGGCGACGATGCCCCGCGCCGACTTCGACAAGGTGCTGTCCATCAACCTCGGCGGCACCTTCGCGTGCTGCCAGGCCGCCGGCCGGCGCATGGTCGAGGCGGGCCGCGGCGCGATCGTCAACGTCGCGTCGATCTCCATGTGGTTCGGGTTCCCGCGCCGCCTGCCGTACATCACGAGCAAGGGCGGCGTCGGCGGCATGACCCAGACGCTCGCGGTGGAGTGGGCGCCGTACGGCGTGCGGGTCAACGCGGTGGCGCCGGGCATGGTCGAGACGGAGCTCGTCAAGCTCGCCTTCGACCAGGGCCTGGTCGACCGCGAGACGGCCGCCGCCAACCACGCCCTGGGCCGCATCGGCCAGCCGCGCGAGATCGGCGCCGTGATCCGCTTCCTGCTCTCCGACGACGCGTCGTTCGTCACCGGCGAGATCCTCAACGTCGACGGCGGCTTCCGGCTCAAGAAGATCTGACGCGCCGCTCGGGCGCGCACTTCTCGATCGAGGGCAAGGAGTGGTTCGCCGAGCGGGACGCGGCCGCGGCGGCCGTCCCGCCGACCCCGCCGCCGTCCGT
The DNA here is from genome assembly GCA_963767885.1 of uncultured Actinomycetota bacterium. Classification (GTDB taxonomy): domain Bacteria; phylum Actinomycetota; class Thermoleophilia; order Gaiellales; family F1-60-MAGs149; genus CAVYFW01. Next base: position 165,213 of record CAVYFW010000013.1, on the reverse strand, counting down.
ACCCGCCGCCTGACCGACGACGCCCATCACGAACCGTGAACGGACGTCCCAGCGATGGTGGAGAGATGTCTCGTAAAGGAGCCTCGTGTGGGTTCCGATAGGTACGACGTATGCGCGAACTCCTCACGGCGCTCCACCTGCGGAGGGTGGACGGCGGGGGCGCGTCCATCCCCGCACCCAGCGCGTCACTCGTGGCGGCGCTCGTCGACGGCGCGATCGGGGTCGACGCGCACGGCGTGGTCGAGTCCGTCAACGACGCCTTCTGCGCGCTGACGGGGTTCGAGCGCAGCGACGTGCTCGGCGCCGCGCCGCCGTACCCGTGGACGTGGCCGGGGCAGCTCGACGGCGCCGACACGCTCATCCAGTCCGCCGGCGGCGACCCGCTCGCCGTCCTCGTGTCCGAGACCGTGCTGCGCGACGAGCACCGGCGCATCACCGCCCGCGTCCTGGCCTTCCGCGACGTGACGGAGCGCGCGATCGCCGAGCGGGCCCTGCGCGAGGCCGAGGAGCGCTTCCGCACCGTGTTCGACGCGGCGCCGATCGGCATGGCGATCCTGTCGCTGCGCGGCACGTTCGTGCGCGTCAACCGCCGCCTCGCGGAGATGCTCGGCTACGACCCCGAGGAGCTCGGCGGCATGCCCGTCTCCGGCGTCACCCACCCCGACGACCGCGAGCAGCACCATGCCGCGCTCGCCGCGCTGGCGGCCGGCGAGTCGGCGCACCGCGGCGCCATGCGCTTCATCGCACCGGGCGGGCGGCTGGTGTGGGCCGAGGTCACGGCGTCGCTCGTGCGCGACGCGGACGGCGGGCCGCTCCACGTCGTCGCCCAGCTGCGGGACGTCACCCTGGAGCGGGCCACCCGCGCCGCGCGGGAGGCTGCCGAATCGGGGCTCCGGGCCAGCGAGCGCCGCTTCCGCACCCTCTCGGAGCACGTGCCAGTCGCCATCTACGAGACCGATCCGAGCGGCTCGTGCCGCTGGTGCAACAACGCCTGGTCGCGTCTGACGGGCATCTCCAGCACGGGTGGCCTGCAGGCGCCCATCGCGGCGACGGTGCACCCGGACGACCGCGCCTACCTCGAGAGCCGCTGGGCGCAGGCGCTCACGAGCGGCCAGGACTTCACCGCGGCCTACCGCTACGTCCGGCCGGACGGCGCCGTCGTGCCGGTCGTCGGGCGCGTCACCGCGATCCACGACGACGACGGCGCGATCGCGGGCTTCCTCGGCACCGACACGCCCACGGACGTCGACCTCAGCCGCCTGCGCGCCGCGTAGCGCGCTTGACCCGGGACGCCCCGGCGTGCAAAGGTTCTGACGCAAGGGCATTGAGTCCGAGCCGGGAGGTCATGGTGTCCGAGCGCGCGTTCGTCGACAACGAGGCGACGCACGTCTTCGTGCGCGAGCTCGATCGCCGCTACCCGCTGATCGTGCGCGGCGAGGGCGTGTGGCTGGAGGACGCCGCAGGCCATCGCTACCTCGACGCCGTCAGCGGCGGCTCGATGACGGCGACGCTCGGCGCGGGCGTACGGGAGATCGTCGATGCCGCCGCGCGCCAGGCGTACGAGCTCTCCTACCTCTACAACCAGCAGTTCTCGTCGCCCGCCCAGGAGCGGCTGGCGGCGGAGCTCGTCGGCGTCGCCCCGGCCGGCCTCGATCGCGTGCACTTCGTGACCGGCGGCGCCGAGGCGAACGAGACGGCGCTGCGGCTCGCCTACCACTACCACGTGGAGCGCGGCGAGCCAGGCCGCACGCGCATCGTGTCGCAGGCGCAGGCCTACCACGGCCCGACGATGGCCACGCTCGGCCTGACGGGGCGGCCGGGGCTGTGGGCGCCGTACGAGCCCTTCGTGACGCCGGGCCTCTACGTGCCGCCGTCGACGTGGCGCTTCGACCCGAGCGGCCAGGGCGCCCTCGACGCGCTCGACGCGCACGTCGAGACGCACGGCGCCGGGTCGATCGCGGCCTTCTTCTGCGAGCCGATCTCCGCCGCGGCGCTGCCGGCGCACTCCCCGCCCGACGCGTTCTGGCACGGCCTGGCCGAGCGACGCGAGCGGCACGGCTTCCTGATCGTGCTCGACGAGGTCGTCACCGGCATGGGGCGCACGGGCACGTGGTTCGCGTCCGACGTGCTGCCGCTGGTGCCGGACATCGTCACGACGGCGAAGGGCCTCGGCGCGGGCTACGGCCCGGTCGGCGCGGTGCTCTGCGGCCAGCACGTCTACGACGCCTTCGCCGCCGGCTCGCGCGCGTTCGAGCACGGCCACACGTGGGACGGCGCGCCCCTGTCCTGCGCGGTCGGCCTCGCGGTCATCGACCACCTGCGCCGCCACGCGCTGGTGGAGCGGGTGCACGAGCACGGCCCGCGCCTGCGGGACGCCATCGCCGACGCGCTCGCGGACTGCGAGCTCGTGCGCGAGGTGCGCGGCCGCGGCTTCCTCCTGGGCGTGGAGTACGTCGATCCGCGCGACGGCGAGTCCTTCCTCGACCCCGACCTGCGGGTGGCGCGGCGCATCGACGAGGCGGCGCTCGAGCGCGGCCTCCTGCTCTACTCGACCCAGCCGACCCGCGACGGGTACGCCGGCGACCAGACGCTGCTCGCGCCGGCCTTCGTGACGCCGGAGGCGGAGCAGGACCTCATCGTCGAGCGCCTGGCCGACACCGTGCACGCCGTCGCCCGCGAGGTGCAGGACGCCCTCGTCGCCGCGCGCTGACGGGCCGGCGGCGGCGGCCTTCCGGCCGATCGAGCCGCTGCGCGCGCACGAGGAGGTCGCCGAGCAGATCCGGCGGCAGATCAGCCTGCGCCTCGTCGCGCCCGGCGCCGCCCTGCCGCCGGAGCGCGAGCTCGCCGCGACCTTCGGCGTCGGCAAGGCCACGGTCGAGGCGGCCGTCCGCCTGCTCGAGGCCGACGGGCTCGTGACGACGCGGCGCGGGCGCTACGGCGGCCGCTTCGTGACCGGCGAGCCGGACGGCGGCAGCGGTCGCGGCGTGCTGCTGGCCCGCGTGCGCGCCGACGCGACGCGCATCGAGCAGGCGCTCGCGTTCCGCGCGGCCGTCGACGGCCTGGCCGCACGGCTGGCGGCGGAGCGCAGCGGCGGCGACGGGACCGCCGAGGTCGCCGCCGCGGCGGAGGCCGTCGCCCTCGCACCGGACGACGCCGCGTTCATGGCCGCCGACACCGCCTTCCACCTGGCGCTCGCCCGCGCCGGCGCCAACGCCTTCGTGCTGGCCGCCGTCGAGGACGTGCGCCTGGCCCTCAACGACGCGTTCGCCGCGCTGCCGGAGAGCCGCCGCTGGCACGAGCGCAGCCTGGGCGAGCACGCCACCCTGCTGGCCGCCGTGGAGGCGGGCGACGGCGATGCCGCGGAGGCGGCCGCGCGCGATGCACGCGGCCTCCACCGAACGCGGCGTGCGCGCGCTCCTGCGGGCGCTGGGCTGACGTCATCGCTGCAACGTGCGGGAAATGACACCTGTCGTGTCTTGACTCTCACGTGACGGACCGGTGAAGTGAACGCCGCGACACCCGCGGGGGCGGGCGACGGCGGAGGTGACATGGCGGGGTGGAACAGAACGCGCCCGCGAGCGGCCATGCGGCTGGACGGGGCGACGGGCCTGGCGCGGGCGGAAGCGGCGGCGCGCTTCGCCCGAGCGGTTCGCACGAGCCGGGCCGGCTGGGACGCGTGCCCGCCCCGGGTGCGCATGGCGGCGCTCGTGGACGCGGTCAACGCCGAGCTGGCGCACGTCTCGGTATCCCCGGCGGTGGCCCTGCTGCACGAGCTCCCGCCGTTCACGACGCCGCGCCGCGCGTGGTTCCTGCGCGGCGCGTGGTGCGTGCTGTTCGACCCGCACGCCCTCGGCGGTGGGCTCGGCGACGAGGAGCTCGGTCGGGTCGCCAGCGCCGCGTACCACGAGGCCAGGCACGTGGAGCAGACGTTCCGGGTCGCCCGCAAGCTGGCCGCGGAGGGCGCCGGGGCGCGGCGGATCGAGCTCCGGCTCGGGATCCCGGCCGAGATCGCCGCGGCGGCGGCCGAGCTGCCGCTCGCCGCGGACGACGGGCGGCCGTGGGACGAGGCGGCGGCCTGGGAGGACGACATCGCGCGCAGCAGCTCGGACGAGCCCTCCCGGGCCGACACGGCCGCCGACCTCCTGGACGAGGCCATCGACGCCTACGCCCGGGCACGTGCGGCGTACCGCTGGGCCGCCGAGCCGGCGTCGCCCGGCCGGAGCGGCCGCGCTGCGCTGCGCGCGGACTACGTGCGCACCCGCGAGCGCGTGCGGCGCCTCTACACGCTCCACGACGGCCTGGCGTTCGAGCGCGACGCGTGGGCGACGGCGGCGCTCGTCCAGCAGCACCTGGGGTTCGAGCCCGGATCGCCGGCGGACGTGCTCGCCGGCCTCGACGGCGACGAGCGCTCGCTGCGGGCCGACCGCCAGGTCAAGACCGGGCTCGCGCCGACGTCCGGCGCGTCCGCCTGAGCCGGCCTACGCCGCGCTCGCCTCGCGCTCCAGGCGCCTGAGCGCCTGGAGCGGCCTGGCCAGCGCCTGGCCCGGCTCCAGCAGCGGCGCGGCGAGGTCGCCGCGCTCCTGCAGCCGCCGCAGCACCGCGCGGTGGTCGAGCGTCCGCGGCTGCAGGTCGTCGACGACCTCCGACCACTCGAGCGGCGTCGCGACGGGCGCGCCGGGCCGCGGCCGCAGCGAGTACGGGGCGACCATCGTCCGCCCCAGGCCGTTCTGCGCGACGTCGATGAGGACGGCGTCGCCGCGATCCGCGACGCGCCACGTGTCGGTGACGAGGCCGGGATGGCGGGCCGCGAGGATCGTGCGGATCGCGATCGCCGCGGCCTCGGTGTCGCCGAACGACGCCCGCCGCGCGACCGGCACGACGACGTGCATGCCGTCGCCGCCGCTCGTGCGCGGGTAGCCCTCGAGCCCGACCTCCTGGAGGAGCGCGCGGACCGCGTGCGCGGTGCGGACGGCGAGGTCGGGGCGGCCGTCGGGCGGGTCGAGATCGAGCACCAGCAGGTCCGGCCGGTCGGGCCGGTCGACGCGCGAGAGCCACACGTGCGCCTCGATGCAGTGCATCTGCACCATCCAGAGCAGCGCCGGCACCTCGTTGACCAGCGGGAAGTGCACGAGGCGCGTGCCGCCCTTCGCGCCGCGCGGGCGGGCGAGGTGGTCGAACGTCGGGATCCAGCCCGGCATGCCCTTGGGCGCGTCCTTCTGGTAGAAGCCCTCGGCGCCGATGCCCTCGCGGAACCGGCGCATCGTGAAGGGCCGGTCGCGCAGGTGCGGGACGATCGCCTCGCCGACCGCCTCGTAGTACGCGAAGACGTCGCCCTTGGTCAGCCCGGGGTCCGGGAAGACGACGCGATCGGCGCTCGACAGGCGCACCTCGTGGATCTTCGCCATGCGGGCATGGTCGCCCGCCTCTCGCGATCAGTCCAGCCGGCCGTGCGCCCGCAGCAGCGCGATCGCCCGCAGGGTCACCGTCCCGCGCCACTCGAACGCGGCGCCCGGCGAGGCCGGCTGCCAGTCGACGCTCCAGCCGCCGTCCGCGCCCTGCCCGGCCTCCAGGCGCTCGAGGTCGCGCTCGATGGCGGCCGCCGGCAGCAGCTCGCGCAGCGGGCGGCCCGGGCGGGGCGAGAGGTCGAGGGCGCGCAGGCGCTCGTCCTCCAGCCCGCCCTCCACCGGCAGCTCGCCGGACGGCGGCACGCGAGCGGCGAGGCGCTCCAGCTCGGCCCGGGCGCCGGGGTCGGTGTCGACGAGCGCGTCGAGCAGGCCGAGCGAGAAGCGCAGCTCGTAGGCGCTGAAGCGATCGCCGCGGTCGGCGATCTGCCGCCGGCAGAAGTCCGTCGCGCGGGCCAGCCAGGGGTGCGACGCCACGCGCGCGTCGTGCGCGGCGACGGCCTGCCCGGCCGCGACGACGGCGGCGGTGATGTGGAGGGACGAGCGCGCGGGATCGGCTCCGGCCCACCACGGCGCGGTGCCCGGCGTGGCGGCGCCGGCGACCGAGAACGGGAGGCCGCCGTCGTCCAGGCTCGCGGACGCGAGCCAGTCGCAGAGCGCGGGGGCCAGGTCGCTGGTCGCCGGCGCGGCCTCCTCCAGGACCTCGAAGGCGTGGAGGGCGCCGGCCGGCTGGCTGGAGGGCGCGCGCAGGTCGGCCTCGAGCGCCCAGCCGAAGCCGCCGTCGTCGTTGCGGTAGGCGCGCAGCGCGTCGAGCGCCCCGGCGGCCGGAGCCCCGTCGAGCAGGAGGGCGAGGCGCCGGCGGTCGAGCACCCGCGCGTGGGTGTCCATGAAGGTGCGGGCTGCGGCGAGATCGATCATGCGGGGCAGCATCCGCGACGCCTGCCGAGGCGTCTTGAACGGATCGGACGCTACGGCGTGCCGGCAGGGCGCCGCGGCCGCGGCCCGCCGAAGGCCGCCAGCAGGCCGAGCGCGATGTAGACGACGCCCGAGGCGACCTGCAGGCGGCTGCCGACGCCTCGCCGCCCGCGCAGCCGGCCGCCGACATGGGCGGACAGCAGCGCGTACGTGCCGTCGGTGCAGAGGCCGATGGCGACGAAGAGCGCGCCGAGGACGAGCACCTGGAGCGGCGCCGAGCCGTGGTCGCGGTCGACGAACTGCGGCAGGAAGGCGAGGAAGAAGAGCGCCGTCTTCGGGTTCGTCACGTTGACGACGAAGCCCTCCGCCAGCAGCCGGCGCCGCGACGCGGCGCGAACGGGCACGTCGTCCCGCTCCCGGTGCGCCCGGCGCACCAGCGCGCGCACCCCCAGGAAGACGAGGTAGGCCGCGCCGCCGTAGCGGACGGCGTCGTAGGCGACGTGCGAGGCCGCGAGCAGCGCGGAGAGCCCGAACGCCGCCGCTGCGACGTGCACCAGCGTGCCGGTGTGGATGCCGGCCACCGAGGCCAGCGCGGCCGGCCGGCCGTGCTCGACGCTGCGGGCGACGATGAACAGGACCGCAGGGCCGGGCACCAGCAGGAGCGCCAGCGCCGCGACGGCGAACAGGGCGAGCGTCGACGGATCGGGCATGGCGTCAATGTACCGGCGGGCGGTGACGGCCGGTACGGCGAGCGACGTGTAGTGTGCCCGGAGCGTACGGACGACGCGGCCGAGACTGTACGATCGACCGCGATGTGCCCCCAAGAGGGCGGGAGAGGAACCATGACCGATAGGTCGCTAGACGAGCTCGGCCCCATCGACTACGTCGTCGTCGAGTTTCCAGCTGGAGCGCAGAACTTCACGGGCGAGATGGCCGCAGAGCTGCTCAAGCTCGTCGACGCGGGAACGATCCGCGTGGTCGACGTGCTGATCCTGACGAAGAACGAGGACGGCTCGGTCGATGCGGCGGAGCTCGACGATGTCGCCGACCTCGGACCCCTCGCAGGGCTCGAGACCGAGCTGGCGGAGCTGCTGGCCGCGGACGATGTCGCGCACCTCGCCGCCGCCATGGAGCCGGGGAGCGTCGCCGGCGTGCTGATCTGGGAGAACCTGTGGGCCGCGCCCTTCGCGTCGGCAGCGCGCCGTTCCGGCGGCCAGCTGATCGCGAACGGACGCATCCCGATCCAGGCCATCATCGCCTCCATCGAGGCCGATGAGGCCCGAGCGAGCGAAGGAGTCTGACCATGCCCCTCAGGCCAGCACGGGTAGGACGGGTCGGCGTCATCGGCCACCCCGTGGCGAAGACCGCGGTCGTCGCCGGAACCATGACCTCCGGCGCATCTCCGATCGTGAAGACCGCCGTCGTCGCCGCCGCGGTCACCCCGGGGCGCGGCCGTCGGCGAATCTGACCGACCGCCCGCCTACGAGTCGAAGCCCAGCCCGACGCGGTCGAGCGCCCGCAGCCAGAGGCCGCGGCGGCCCTGGTTGCGGTCCGCGCGCGCGAGCTCGCGGCGGGTGAGCTCGATGCCGGCGAAGCGCAGCGGCTCCGGCGGGAAGGGCAGCGGCTTCTCGCGCACCATGCGCAGCCGTGTGCGCTCGGTCTCGCGCTGGTCGACCAGGTCGAGGGCCACGCGCGCCCCGAACCGCGACGCGCCCACGCCGAGGCCCGTGAAGCCGACCGCGTAGGCCGCCCGTCCGCCGAGCGCGCGACCGAACGTGACGCAGAAGCGGCTGCAGGTGTCGATCGCGCCGCCCCAGCGGTGCGAGAAGCGCAGGCCCTCGAGCTGCGGGAACGTCTCGAAGAACTGCTGCGCCAGCATGGCGTGCGTCTCCGGCCGCTGGTCGAGGTGCGGGCCGATGCCGTTGCGGAAGTGGTAGACGGCGTCGTAGCCGCCCCAGAGGATGCGGCCGTCGGGCGTCAGCCGGTAGTAGTGGAACTGGTTGGTGACGTCGGACAGACCCTGGCGCCGCGCCCAGCCGACGCTCGCGCGCTGGGCCGCGGTCAGCGGCTCCGTCACCAGCACGTAGTCGTAGACCGGCACGACGTAGCGGCGGATCGCCCGCACCAGGGGCGGGAACGCGCTGGTCGCGAGGATGGCCCGGCGCGCCCGGACGCGGCCGTGCGGCGTGCGCGCCACGACCCCGGTCGCGTCGCGCTCGAGGGCCGTCACGGGCGTGCGCTCGTACAGGACGACGCCCAGGCCGGCGGCCGCGTCGGCGAGCCCGCGGCAGAGCGCGGCCGGGTCGACGAGGGCGCTCCCGCCCTGCACCCAGAGGCCGCCGTGGTACGTCGGCGAGTCGACCTCGGCGCGCATCGCGTCGCGGTCGAGCAGCGTCGCCTGGTGGCCGAAGCGCGCGTAGCTCTCGACCTCCTCGGCCAGCCACTCGACGTGGTGCGGCTCGGTGGCGGCGGCGATGACGCCGCGCTCCTCGAAGCCGCAGTCGATGCCGTGGCGCGCGAGCGTGGCCTTGATGCCGTCGTACGACTCCAGGCCGAGGCGCTCCAGCGCGTCCATCTCCTCCGGCCAGCGCGCGAGCCCGTTGTCGAGCCCGTGCGTCAGCGACGACTCCAGGAACCCGCCGTTGCGGCCCGACGCGCCGAACGCGATCGTCTCGCCCTCCAGCAGCACGATGCGCCGCGAGGGATCCTCCTCCGCCGCCTGCAGCGCCGCCCAGAGCCCGGTCAGCCCTGCGCCGACCACCAGCAGGTCGGCCTCCTCGTCGCCCACCAGGAGCGGCCGGGCGCGGGGCGCGTGGCCGCTCGTCCAGAAGGGCTTCGGCTGCGCCTCGGCGAGCGCCCGCAGGTGCCAGTCCTCGCTCACGACGGCAGCGTGATCGCGTAGGCCTTGCGCAGCGTCTCGTGCACGGTCCACGTCGTCCGCTGGCCGCGCTCCAGCACGCCCATGGTGCCCGGCGCGAGCTCGAACGTCTCGCCGCCCTCGACCTCGACCGTCGCGCGGCCGCGCACGACGACGAACACCTCGTCCTCCTCCGTGTCGGACACGACGCCGGGCGTGATCTCCCAGACGCCGCGGATCTGGCGGCCGTCGGGCGACTGCCAGACCACGCGATTCGCGGTCCGGGGCGCGTCGGGCGGCGCGTCGGGGTCGACGGGATCGGGCTCGAGCTCGAGCTCCTCGATGGCGAGCCCGAAGGTCCCGGCGGAGGCGGGGAGGAACGGCGGCATGCCCGGGGACGATAGATTCCCGTGCGATGGACGACCGCCACTCCGGCCCCAACGGCTGGCGGCGCGAGACCTACGGGCGCTCGCGCGACGGCACGGAGCTGCGCGTCTTCCTGCCGGCCGGCGAGGGGCCCGTCGCCGGCCTGCTGACCGCCGCCCAGCACGGCGAGGAGCCGGAGACCGGGCTGCTCGCGCGCCGCCTGCTGGAGCGGGTGCCGGCGGACGCCAGCCGCTGGGCGGTGGTGCCGTACCTGAACCCCGACGGCACCGTCGCCGGCACGCGGCAGAACGCGGCGGGCGTCGACCTGAACCGCAACTTCCCCGCCTCCTCGTGGTCGCCCGAGCCGTCCTTCACGTACCCGCCGGGGATCGAGCCCGAGCGGCGCGTCAGCGCCAACCGCACCAACCGCTCGTCGACGGGCACGGGCCCCGGCTCGGAGCCCGAGACGCAGGCGCTGATGGCGCTCGTCGAGCTGCTCGAGCCGCCGCTGGTGGTCGACCTGCACAGCCCGCTCGAGCTCATCCTGGTGCGCGGGCCGGCGGTGGCCGCAGGCGGAGGCGCTCGCCCGTGCCGCCGACCTCGAGGTCCACACCGAGCTCGAGGGCGGCGCGCCCGGCGCCTTCGACGACTGGCTGATCGAGCGCGGGACGCCCGCCCTCGTCTACGAGGTCGAGCACGCCGGCCTGCCCGCCCTGTGCGCGCGGCACCTGCCGGGCCTGCAAGCGCTGCTGTCCGACGGCTGATCGCACCGCGCCGGTGTGCCCCGAGCCGCCGCTTGGGTACAGTCGCAGGGTGTCGAGGACGGGGACCCTCGCAGGCCGACCCTGCCAGCGTGCTGCGCGACGGGTACGACACCGGCGGGTTCTACGACGAGATGTTCCAGGTCGCGGCCGCCGACGGCGCCGCTCCCGCGCCCGCACTACGCGCGGCTGGCGGCCCAGCTCGCGGTCATGGACGCGCGCGAGCTGCGCCGCGCCGCCGAGCTCGCGACGCGCTCGTTCCTGCACCGCGGCGTCACCTTCACCGTCTACAACGACGACAGCCAGGGTGCGGAGCGGATCCTGCCCTTCGACCCCATCCCGCGGATCATCCCGGCCGAGGAGTGGGCCGTCGTCGAGGCGGGCCTGAAGCAGCGGATCGGCGCGCTCAACCGCTTCGTGCACGACGTCTACCACGCCCAGGAGATCCTGCGGGACGGCGTCGTGCCGCGCCGGCTCGTGGTGCTCGCCCGCCACTTCCGGCGCGAGGTGGTCGGCATCGAGGTGCCCGACGACCTGTACGTGCACGTCGTCGGCAGCGACCTCGTGCGCGGCGCGGACGGCCGCTGGATGGTGCTCGAGGACAACATGCGCGTCCCGAGCGGCGTCTCCTACGTGCTCGCCAACCGGCGCGATCATGACCCGCACGTTCCCCGACTGGTTCGCCGACCTCGGCGTGCGGCCGGTCGACTCCTACGCGGCGACGCCTGCTCGACAACCTGCGCGCGCTCGCCCCGCACGGCCGACGACAGCCCGACCGTCGTCGTGCTCACGCCCGGCGTCTACAACTCGGCCTACTTCGAGCACGCGTTCCTGGCCCAGCAGATGGGCGTCGAGCTCGTCGAGGGCCGCGACCTGTTCGTGCTGCGACAACCGCGTCTACATGCGCACGACGCACGGCCGCCGCCAGGTCGACGTCATCTACCGCCGCGTCGACGACGAGTTCCTCGACCCGCTCGCCTTCCGGGCCGGAGTCGATGCTCGGGCGTGGCCGGGCCTGCTCGGCGCGGTCCGCACCGGCAACGTCGCGCTGGCCAACGCGATCGGCACCGGCGTCGCCGACGACAAGGTCGTCTACCGCTACGTGCCGGACATCATCCGCTACTACCTCGGCGAGGAGCCGATCCTCGACAACGTGCCGACCTACCTGCCGAGCGATCCCCGAGGAGCTCGAGCACGTCCTCGCGCAACATCGGCTCGCTGGTGGTCAAGGCGGCCAACGAGAGCGGCGGCTACGGCATGCTGATCGGCCCGCACGCCGAGGAGGAGGAGATCGAGGAGTTCCGGCGGCGCGTGACCGAGAACCCGCGCGAGTACATCGCGCAGCCGGTCATCGCCCTCTCGCGCTCGCCGTCCTTCGTGCCCGACGACGACGGCGCCGGCCGGCTCGAGGGGCGCCACGTCGACCTGCGGCCGTACATCCTGAGCGGCCCCGACGGGATCACGGTGCTGCCCGGCGGCCTCACCCGGGTGGCGCTGGTGCGCGGCTCGCTCGTCGTGAACTCGAGCCAGGGCGGCGGCTGCAAGGACACGTGGGTGCTGCAGTGAGGGCCGCCCGTGCTGAGCCGCATGGCCGAGTCGCTCTACTGGATCGGCCGCTACGTCGAGCGCGCCGAGCAGACCGCGCGCATCACCGACGCCACCTTCGGCCACACCCTGGCGATGGGCTCGACGCCCGAGGCCGAGGCGCGGCGCGCTGCGCCACTGGGACGACGCTGCTCGACATCGTGGGCGAGAGCGCGGCGTTCGCGGCGACGGGCGTGGCCGCCGACGAGGACACGGTGCCGGCGCACGTCACGTTCGCCGACGAGAACCCGAACTGCGATCGTCAACTGCATCGGCCACGCGCTGCGCCAACGCGCGCACGCTGCGCCACCAGGTCGCGACCGAGATGTGGGAGGTGCTGAACCGCTTCCACCTCGACGTGCAGCGCCCGGCGCGGCGCCGGCGGGCGGCCGCGGGCCCGGAGCACGCGGCCCTGCTTCTGCCGCTCCGTGGTCGAGTTCAGCCAGCTCTACCAGGGCGTGACCGACTCGACGATGCCGCGCGAGGAGGGCTGGTACTTCCTGCAGGCCGGCAAGTTCCTGGAGCGGGCCGAGAAGACCGCCCGCGCGCTCGACGCCAACCACCGGCTGCTGGTCGGCGCCGCCGCGACGGGCGACCGGCGCGCGCTGGCCGACGCCGCCGACGACCCGCAGCCGTGGGCCAGCGTGCTGCGCTCGCTGTCGGCCTACGAGTCCTACTACCGCGTCTCGAGCAGCGGCGTCAGCCCCGCGCGGCGTGCTCGAGCTGCTGCTGCTCTCGCCGGTCGTGCCGCGCTCGATCCGCTTCTCGATCGGCGAAGGTCGACGCGGCGCTCCAGCACATCACGGAGGAGGCGCCGGGCTACAACGGCTCCGAGCGCTCCGGGCGCGAGCCGACGCCGAGCGAGGCGCGGCGCGCGTCGGCCGCCTGCACGGCGAGCTCGCCTACCAGCGGTTCGACGACATCGTCGACAGCGGCCTGCACGCGCACCTCGTCGACCTGCAGCGGCAGTGCTACCGCATCGGCGAGCTGATCGAGTACGAGTTCTTCGCGCACCGGCCGCTGACCGCCGCAGGAGGTGCATGGCGTGAGGTACCGCATCCGCCACCGCACCACCTACGCGCTACGAGCGGCCGGTCTTCGAGAGCTTCAACGAGATCCGGCTGCAGCCGATGGCCTGCGCGTCGCAGACGCTGCTCGACTTCGACCTCGTCGATCGAGCCGCCGGCGACCGTCATCTCCTTCCGCGACTACTACGGCAACGCCGTCCACGACTTCGGCGTGCCGTACCTGCACGAGCACCTCTCGATCGACGCCACGAGCGACGTCGTCACGCACGCCGGCGAGGACGAGCAGCTGGCCGGCCCGCGCGACGGGCGAGCCGGACGCCTCGCCGTCGCTCGGGCTCGCTGCGAGGGACGGGGACTTCGCCGACGTGTGCGCCGAGTTCCTCGGCGCCGAGCGCGTACATCGTGCTCGACGACGCCTCCGCCGACCTCGCGCCGGGAGCTCGTCGAGGCCGACCCGGACGCCACCGCGCTCGCCTTCTTCCGGCGCGCCGCGGACGTCGTGCGGCGAGCGGCTCGCCTACCGCGTCGGCGCCACCACCGTCAACAGCTCGGTCGCCGAGGTGCTCGCCGGCGGCAGCGGCGTCTGCCAGGACTTCGCGCACGTCGCTCATCTCGCTCTGCCGCCACGCCGGGCTGCCGGCGCGCTACGTCAGCGGCTACCTCGGCAACGTCGCCGAGGCGAGCGCCTCGCACGCCTGGGCCGAGGCCTTCGTGCCGCCGTACGGCTGGGTCGGCATCGACGCCACCCTCGGCCGGCTCTGCACGGGCCGCCACGTGAAGGTCGGCGTCGGGCGCGACTACGCCGACGTCGCCGTGCTGCGCGGGACGTACCACGGCGGCGGCGAGGCGACCCTCGAGGTGTCCGTCAGCAGCGAGTCGCTCGACGGCACGGCGGACCTCGGCGGCCTGCGGCGGCGACGGCGACGCCGGGCGCGGGCGCGCTCGTGGCGTTCCAGAACCTCGGCGCCCTGCGCCAGCTACCAGCGCCGGACGATCCCGCTGCGCCGCGCCGTCGCCCTGCTCGCGCCAGCGCGCCGGCCTCGACGACCTGCCGCCGCCGCGCGCCCAGCCGGTCGGCGCGGAGGACGTTCCGACGCAGCAGCCGCGCCAGCAGCAGCAGGCGGTGCGCCGTGCAGCTGCGCGTAGGCTGCCGCTTCGACCACGACACGGTGGGCGAGACGCCCGCGGTGATGCTGGTCGAGCCGCACCCCGAGCAGCCGGCCGGGCTCGTCCGCGAGGCGTGGACCACGGAGCCGCCGCTCCCCGCGAGCGTCCTACACCGACCTCTACGGCAACCGCCTGCCGGCGCCTCGACGCTGCCGGACGGCGCATCGCACCTCGTCGTACGACGCCGTCCTCGAGATCCCGCCGGAGCCCGAGCAGCTGCCGGGCCCGGACGACGTGCAGCACCGCATCGAGGACGCTGCCGGACGAGCTCCTGCACTGGCTCCTGCCGAGCCGCCTGTGCCTGTCCGACGAGCTCGCCGACACGGCGTGGCAGCTGTTCGGGTCGACCGCGCCGGGCGCCGAGCGCGTGCAGGCGGTCTGCGACTGGATCAACGGCAACGTCGAGTACGGCGTCGCCAGCCAGCCGACGACGACGGTCGTCGACGTCTTCGAGCGGCGCGGCGGCATGTGCCGCGACTTCGCGCACCTCGGCGTGACGTTCTGCCGCGCGCTCGGCATCCCCGCCCGCTACACGTTCGGCTACATGCCCGACATCGGCATCCCGGGCCCGTACCCGCCGATGGACTTCCACGCCTGGTTCGAGGTCTGGCTCGGCGACCGCTGGTGGACGTACGACGCGCGCTTCAACACGCCGCGCATCGGGCGCGTGCCGATCGGCCGCGGGCGCGACGCCGTCGACGTCGCCATGGTCACGACCTTCGGCGCTGCCACACTGCGACGCATGACGGTGTGGGCCGACGAGGTGGTCGCGGAGGCGGCGGCCGGTGGATGACGCGCTCGGCGACCTGATCGCCACGCTCGGCAGCATCGACCACGAGGCGATCGACTGGGCGAACGTCCTGCGGACGACGTACGCTGATCCACCAGCACTTCCGCTACGAGTACCCGGGCCCGATCAGCGACGCTGCGCCAGCGGCTGATGGTGGTGCCGCCGGACTTCCACGACGGGCAGCGCCTCGTCACGCACAAGATGCGCGTCTCGGGCTGCAACGTCGACACGAGCGCTCGTACGACACGTTCGGCAACGTGATCCTCGACTTCTCGCTGGAGCAGGTCGAGCAGACCGTCGACTTCACGGCCTGGATCGTGGTCGAGCGCGAGGCGAGCGCGGACGGCAGCGACGAGCCCGACCCGCTCCCGCCCGACGCGCGCCTCGCCGAGCCGTCGCGGCTGACGGAGCCCGACGAGGCGCTCGCGGCGGTCGCGGCCGACCTGCGGGCCACGGGCCTCGCGGGCGTCGAGCTCGCGGAGCGCGATCTCGGCGCCGCGTCCACGAGCACTTCACGTACCGCTACGGCGCAGACGACGGTCGCCAGCACGGCCGCGGAGGCGTGGGCCGGCGGCGCTCGGCGTGTGCCAGGACTACGCCCACTGCATGCTCGCCCTCTGCCGGCTGTGCGGGCTGCCGGCGCGCTACGTGTCGGGCCACCTGCTCGGCGAGGGCGGCACGCACGCCTGGGTCGAGGTGCTCGTGCCGCACCCGACGCGAGGAGGACGCGCTGCGGGCCGTGGCCATCGACCCGACGCACGACCGGCGGGCCGGCCTGAAGTACCTCACGGTCGCCGTCGGCCGCGACTACGGCGACGTGCCGCCGACGTCCGGGCACCTACGAGGCGCCGTACGCGGGCGAGCTGACGACGCACAAGCGCGCCGCCGTCACGCGGGTCGAGTACCTGCGCCCGCACCGGCGGCGGCGCGGCCGCGCCCCCGTGCAGTAGGTTCAGCTCGCGCCAGGACGGTGATCACCCGTCCATGGCCGACCACACCGTCGTGAACCTCAAGCAGGTCGAGGACATGGCTCCGAAGTTCGGGCTCTCCCCGGGCCTGGAGTCGCGCTTCGCCCGCACGCCGCTCGGGCTGGAGCAGTCGGGGCTCAGCTACTTCCGCGTCGCACCCGACTTCACCACGCCGTTCGGCCACCGCCACGGCGAGCAGGAGGAGGTGTACCTCGTCGTCAGCGGCAACGCCCGCGTGAAGGTCGAGGACGACGTCGTGGAGCTCGGCGCCTGGGACGCGATCCGCATCCCGGCCGGCACGGCGCACTCGTTCGGGGGCGGCCCGGACGGCGCGGAGATCGTCGCGTTCGGCGCGCCCAACACGGAGAACAAGGACGTCGAGATGCTCGAGGACTGGTGGGGCGAGGGCTGCACCGAGCGAGGGCTGATCTAGCGAGCGCCGACCGCGCTCGCCAACGACGGCGCCAGTTATTCAGCGTGAGCGAGCCCCGCGCGGAGCGACGAAGGAGCGCAGCGCTTGTCCACATAGGAGCGAAGCGACTGCTGCCGGCGAGCGAGAGCGCAGCAGCCGCGGCACCTTTGCGGCGCGGAGCGGTGCATGGACGGAGGAGGGGTCGCTCTTGAGCGAGCGCAGTGAGCGCGTTGGCCGACCGAGCGACGCGCCGCCGACGTCGTCGTCACCAATCAGACGTGGTCGCGGAGCGAGCGACGCTCACCCCTCCGTAGGACCCGATACCCGCAGGTCGGCGACCGTCGCGTCCGTGACGCGCACCAGGTCGTCGGGCGCGATCGGGGAAGACCGCGTGCGGCGTGCCGGCCGCCGCCCAGACCGTGTCGTAGGTCAGCAGGTCCGCGTCGCACCAGACGGCCAGCGGCCGCGCGTGCGCGATGGGCGGGATGCCGCCGATCGCGAAGCCCGTCGCGACCCGCACCGCCTCGGCGTCGGCGCGCTCCACCCGTCCCGTGGGCGAGCGTCGCCAGCTTGCGGGTGTCGAGGCGGTTGGCGCCCGAGACGAGCACCAGCACGAGCTCCTCGTCGACCGCGAACACCAGCGACTTCACGATCTGCCCGAGCTCGGCGCCGACGGCCGCGGCCGCCTCCTCCGCCGTCCGCGCGCTGTCCTCGACCATGACGACGCGTGCGCCGAGGCCGAGGTCGTCCAGCGCGCTCTGGACGCGGCGTGCCGCCGGCGGCAGCCCGTCTGCCTGGTCAGTCACCCGCGGGCGTCGGGGTGCGGTGCACGGACGGCAGCTTGAGCTTGTACTTGACGTCGTCCGACAGCCGCACGATGTGGCGCTTGAACCGCAGCTCGTCCTCGTCGATGCCCGCCGCGGCGCCCAGCAGCTGCGCCAGGTGCAGGATCGGCATGCTGTAGCGCTCGCCGGCCTGCCGCGCGGCCTTCTTCTGCCACGCGTCGAGCGACAGGTGGCAGAGCGGGCACGGCGTGACCATGACGTCCGCGCCGGCCTCCGTCGCCTCGTGCAGCGGCTGGATGAGCTCGCCCAGCGCGACGTCCTCGCGCGCCAGGATGATCGGGAAGCCGCAGCACTTGATCTTGGCCGGGTAGTCGATCGGCTCCGCGCCGCAGGCCTCGATCAGCCGCTCCAGCGACTGCGGGCGGTCGGGATCCTCGAAGCCCAGCATCTTGGCCGGACGCAGGATCTGGCAGCCGTAGAACGGCGCGACCCGCAGGCCCTCGAGGCTGCGCACCGCGATCTGCTTGAAGCGCTCGTAGCCCTCGCCGTGCGCGACCTCCCACAGGAGGTGGCGCACCTCGACGCCGCCCGAGTACGTCGCGGCCCCGACCTCGCGCAGGTTGTCGTTGATGCGCGCGAGCTCCTGCGCGTCCTCCTGCAGCCGCTTGTTGGCCTGGCGCAGGTTGAGGGTGCAGACGTTGCAGATCGTCAGCAGCACCTCGGCGCCGGTCCGCTCGGCCTGCCCGAGGATGCGCGCCGACAGGTGCAGGTAGTAGTCCGGCTTCGCCTCGTGGATGTCGCCAGCGCCGCAGCACGTCACGGACGGCATGTCGATCAGCTCGACGTCGAGCTTCTTCGCGACCGCCCGCGTCGAGCTGTCGAGCTCCTTCTGCGACAGGCTGGCGAGGCAGCCGGGGTAGTACGCGTAGCGGTCCTGCACCGCGTCAGTCCTCTCTCGGGGCGTCGCTGGCTCGCACGGCCCGCTCGCGCGGCCGGCCCTTCGCCTCCAGCTCCAGCAGCTTCCAGAGGCGGCGCACCTCGTCGTTGTCCTTCGCCTTGTGCGGCGACAGCGGGTTCGGCACCTTGCCGGCCCGCGCCAGCGCGATGGCGTGCGGCACCTCGAGCACCGCGGCGATCGGCCCGATGGTCTTGGGCACCAGCTCCGTCTCGCGCAGGTAGCCGCCGCGGTACGTCGAGTCGACGAACACGCGGGCGTGCTTCGCGCCCTCGTCGCGCGTCATGCCCTCGGCGAAGGACTCGGCGCCGAGCTTCGCGATCGCGTCGCGCGGATCGACGCCCTTCGGGCAGCGCTGGTTGCAGAAGTAGCAGCGCGTGCAGTCCCAGATGCCGTGCGCGCCGTTGAGGTCGCGCAGCCGGTCGCGGGCGTCGAGGTCGCGCACGTCGCCGACGAAGCGGTACGCCTTCGCCAGCGCCGCCGGCCCCAGGAAGTCGGGGTCGGACTCCATCGAGTTGCACTCCGAGACGCAGCAGCCGCACATGATGCAGAGCGACTCCTTGTGGATCGCCTCCTGCTGCTCCGGCCGGACGCGCCACTCCTTCTCGCCCGCGTCCTCGCTCGTGGTCGTCCAGGTACGGCTTGACGGCCCGGATCTTGCGCCAGAAGGGCTCCATGTCGACGACCAGGTCCTTGATCACCGGCAGGTTGCCCATCGGCGCCACGGTGATGACGTGGCCCGCCTCGACGAACGGCTTCATCGACGTCTTGCAGCCGAGCACCGCGCCGCCGTCGACGCGCATGCCGCACGAGCCGCAGACCGCCATGCGGCAGCTCTTGCGGTACGCGAGCGTGCCGTCGCGCTGGTCCTTGATGACGTCGAGCGCGTCCAGCACCGTCGCCGTCACCGGCACCTCGACGGTGTACGTCTCGTAGCGGTGGGCGCCGCCCGCCTCCTGCCGGCGCACCCGCACCGTCGCCTCCATCGTCTCGACGCTGTAGGCGCCGACGAGCGTGGTGAGGTGCGCGTTGGAGATCTCCGACATGCTCAGTAGCTCCGGACGAGGGGCTGGTACCTGGTCACCGTGACGGGCTTGTAGTCGAGCCGCACCTCGCCGCCGTCGCACCAGGCCAGGGTGTGCTTCATCCAGCGCTCGTCGTCGCGCTCCGTGTAGTCGAGTCGCGAGTGCGCACCGCGGCTCTCCTGGCGCGCCAGGCCGCCCGTCACGAGGCAGTCGGCGCACTCCAGCATGGTCTGCAGCTCGAGCGCCGCGGTCAGGTCGGTGTTGAACGAGGAGCCGTGGTCGTCCAGCCGCAGCGACAGCGCCTGCTCGCGCAGCTCGGTGACGGTCTCGCGCGCCTCGAGCAGCGTCTCCTCGGTGCGGAACACGCCGGCCTTGTCGTACATCGTCTTGGCCAGGCGGTCGCGGACCTCCCACGGCCGCGGGCCGGAGGTGGCGTTGATGATGGCGGCGATGCGGCGGTCCTCGTCGGCCAGCACGGCGGCCTCGATGCGCGCCCCGGCGTCGCCGTTCTCGCGCACCCGCAGCGCGGCGGCCTGCCCGGCGCGGCGGCCGAAGGTGATGGTCTCCATCAGCGAGTTGCCGCCCAGGCGGTTCGCGCCGTGCACCGACACGCAGGCGGCCTCGCCGGCGGCCCACAGACCGGGCACGATGGTCTCGCCCCAGACGTCCACGTCGACGCCGCCCATCTGGTAGTGGGCGCCGGGCCGCACCGGGATCGGCTCGTCGATGCAGTCGACGCCGGCGTAGTCGAGGGCCAGCTCCCGCGAGCCGGGCAGCCGCGTCTTGATCTTCTTGGGGCCGAGGTGCGTGAGGTCGAGCAGCACGCAGCCGTCGACGCCCTGGCCGTCCGCGATCTCCTTCCACTCCGCGCGCGAGACGACGTCGCGCGACGCGAGCTCCATCGCGTTGGGGGCGTCCTTGGCCATGAACCGCTCGCCGTTGGCGTTGCGCAGGTACCCGCCCTCGCCGCGGCAGCCCTCGGTGATGAGCACGCCGTTGGCCTTCAGCGTCGTCGGGTGGAACTGCATGAACTCCATGTCCTTCAGCGGCACCCCGGCGCGCCAGGCCAGCGCCATGCCGTCGCCGGTGCACGAGAAGGCGTTGGTCGTGCCGTAGTACATGCGCCCCATGCCGCCGGTGGCGATGATCACGTGCTTCGCCTCGATGGCGTGCAGCCCGCCGCGCACCAGGTCCCAGGCGATGACGCCGGCGCAGCGGCCCTCGTCGACGACGACCTTGGTGGCGAAGAACTCCTCGTACACCTGGACGTCGTACTTCACGAGCTGCTCGTACAGCACGTGGATGAGCACGTGCCCGGTGATGTCCGCCGAGTAGACCGTGCGGGGCGCGCCGGCCGCGCCGAACGGGCGCTGGGCCAGCCGGCCGTCCGGGAAGCGCGTGAAGATCGCGCCCATGTGCTCGAGCTCGTAGATGTCGCCGGGCGCCTCGCGGCACATGATCTCGATCGCGTCCTGGTCGCCCAGGTAGTCGGAGCCCTTGACCGTGTCGAAGGTGTGGATCTCCGGCGAGTCCTCGGTCGCGTTGCCGAGCGCGGCGTTGATGCCGCCCTCCGCCGAGCCGGAGTGCGACCGCGTGGGGTGCAGCTTCGAGACGATGGCCACGTCCACGCCGAGGCGCTTGGCCTCGATGGCGGCGCGCATCCCTGCGCACCCGGCGCCGACGACGACCACATCGTGACGGATCAAGGAGCCCTCCGGAGGTCTCGTGACGCGGCATCGCGCGTCCATCGGAGACTATGCGAGCAGGAGGCGGGGCCGCAAGAACGTGCCGCTCCGCGCGAGGTTTCGAGGCGGATAACGAATGCGAGTCTAGCCGTCGCGACGGCCGATAGGCTTCGCTCCGGTGGTGGGCAGGGTCATATCCGGCGCCTTCGACGTCTACGGCGCGGCCTTCCCGCTGCTGATCGGCGTCGCGGCGGCCCTCGTGGTGCCGTTCCAGGCGGTGCTGATGGCCCTCCAGCTCGCTGCGCCGGACGCCGCGGACGCCGAGGACGGTGCGCTCGTCATCGGCGGTCTCGGCACCGTCCTGCTGATCCTGCCGCTCATCACCGTCGTCGCCCTGCGGGTGGCGGAGGCGCGCGAGCGCGGCACCCGCCTGCAGCCGCGCGCCCCGCTCCAGGAGGGCGTCGAGCTGCTGCCCGCGATCGCCGGCACGCAGCTGGTGGTGGTGCTGGCGATCGCGGCGCTGCCCGGCCTCGTGATCCTCATCGGCGCGTCCGTCGGCTCCGGCCCGCTCGTCGGCGGCGGGTTCGCGGCCCTGCTGGTGTCGGCCGTCGTCAACGGCGTGCGCATGTGCCTCGCGCTGCCGGTGCTCCTGCTCGAGGGCCCACGCTACGCCGCGGCGATCCGCCGCTCCTCCGCGCTGGTGCGGGGCGCGTGGCTGCCGACGTTCCTCTCGCTGCTCGCCGTCGTGGGCGTCGTGCTGCTGCTCGAGGTGATCGCGGCGGCGAGCGCGGCGGCCACGGTCCAGTCGAAGAGCGAGGCGGCGGACGTGGTGGCCGAGCGGGCGGCCATGGCCATCACGACCATCCTGGCAGCGCCGTTCGCCGCGCTGGCCACGCTGCTGATCTACCGCGAGCGCGTCGCCGCGCAGGCGGGCACGCCCGGCTAGCCCCCGCCTGCGGGCACCAGCAGGCCGAGCTCGAGCAGCCGGCGGAAGCCCGCGACACCCGCGCGCGCGAACGCGTCCGGATCCTCGGCCCCGACCCCCTGCGCGGCGGCGTGCAGCACCACGCGCGGCGTGCGCCGGCCGTCGAGTGCCGCCAGGGCCTGCGCCGTCGGGAGGTCGAGAGCAAGGCGGGTGCCGAGGCCGCTCGCGAAGCGCAGCGTGAGGCTCTCGACCTCCGAGCCGTCGGGGACGAACCGCCCAACCTGGTCGATGCGGTGGTCGGGCGCCAGCACGAGCGGCACGTCGAGCAGCGCCTCCGGCTCCGGCCCGAGGCGCTGCAGCAGGTCCCGGGCGGCGATCAGGCGGCGGATCTGGGGGCCGGCGTCGCCGTTCGCCTCCCCCACCGGCGTCTCGCCGTGGAACCAGTTCGCGCCCTCCGAGCGTCGGCGCAGCACGATCACGCCCCAGCTGACGAGCTCGATCCCGGCCTCCGCGAACCAGGCCAGCCAGCGCTCGAGCCGCGGACCGGTGACGACGAGGTCGCGGCCGGGCGCGCGGCCCCAGCCGGCCGCGTAGGTCAGCGGGTCGGAGGAGGCCAGCCCGAAGGCGAGCACGTCGCAGCCCGAGCCCGCCGTCCACGCCCGCAGGGGGCCCTGCCAGTCCGCGTCCTTCGCGTGCGTCCAGCTCGCGAGGCACATGAAGATGCCGCCCTCCTCCAGGTGGCGCGGCGCCGCCTCGACGAGCGCGCGGCAGATGCCCTCGCCGCCGTCGCGGTAGACGAACGCGTTCTCCGGCGACACCAGGTACGGCGGGTTGCACAGGACGAGGTCGAAGCGCTCGTCGCCCACGGGCTCGAACAGGCTGCCCTCGCGCACGGCGAGGCGCTCGTCCAGCCCGTTCAGCATCGCGTTGAAGCGGGCGAAGCGCAGCGAGCGCACGTTCGTGTCGGTGGCCGTTGCCCGCTCGGCGTGCTCGCGCAGCGCGGCGAGCGCCATGTACCCCGTGCCGGCGCCGACGTCGAGCATCGAGCGCACGGGGTCGCGCGGCGCGAGCATCCGCAGCAGGCTCGTGCCCTGGAGCGGCGCGATCACGTGGTCGGGGCGATCCGGCTCGCGGTCGGCCGGCTCCCAGTCGGAGGCGACGTAGAGCTCGTCCTTGCGGTCGATGGCGACCGTCGAGGTGACCGCGTCGCCGTCGAGGTCGAGCACGCGCATCGCGGTGAGCCGCTCGACGCCCGCTGACGGAAGGGCGGCCTCCGCGGCGGCGCGGTCGACGGGGATGCCGACGCGGAACAGGCGGATGAGCGTGCCGATCGGCCCCTCGTCGAGCGCCGCGAGCAGGTACGGCAGATCGCCGGGCTGGCGCGAGACGGACACGCCGATGCGGATGGCCCGGTCGATGCCGCGCGGCGAGAAGTCGGAGGCCTCGAGATCCTGCGCCAGCAGCCGCGCGCCCGCGGCGTCGGGGGCGGCCAGCGCGTCGTCGGCGGCCGCCGTCTGCAGCGGGGGGATGTGCACGGGTGCGAGTCTAGATGTCCCGCGCCACGGCCGATCGGGTGGGGGTCGGAGCGCGGTCGGCGGGGCATCCAGCCCGGAAGCTGACGTAGGATGGCGGCCCGTCCGCTCGCGATTTCGCAGCTTTTCCCTCCGGAGGTCAGGATGGCAATCGACACGTTCGCGCTGCCCAAAGCGAAGCGCGTGCGGACCAATCCGTCGGCCGAGGAGCTGCAGGACCTGGCCGCGTCGATGCCCACCGCGCGGCGCACGTCGTACGGCAACGTCAACGTGCAGACGCGGGTCCTGGCGCGCTCCAAGGCGTCGACGTTCGTCGTCTCCGACGAGCCCCTCGGCACCACCCAGGTGATGTCGCGCGCGGACTACGAGCGCATGGCGGCGCTGCAGGACGCCTACATCGCCGAGCGGGAGATGGTGCTGATCGAGGGCTACATCGGCTCCGATCCGGCGGAGCGGACGGGCGCGCGCCTGTTCGTCGAGGCGTCCAACGCGAACATCGCCGGGATGCAGCAGCAGCTGTACTTCCCGCTCGACGACGAGCCGTTCACGCCCGAGCTGACGGTCATCTACACGCCCAACCTGGAGGCCGAGGGCTTCCCCTCCAACCGCCTGATCGCGGTCGACCTCGAGGCCGGCGTCACGCGCGTGTTCGAGTCCGACTACTTCGGCGAGTCGAAGAAGGGCGGGCTGCGCATGTGGAACCGCCTGGTCTACGACCGGGGCGGGCTGCCGCTGCACGCGGGCTGCAAGGTCATCCCGACGCCGCGCGGCGACCGCGTGGGCCTGATCGTCGGCCTCTC
The DNA here is from genome assembly GCA_963767885.1 of uncultured Actinomycetota bacterium. Classification (GTDB taxonomy): domain Bacteria; phylum Actinomycetota; class Thermoleophilia; order Gaiellales; family F1-60-MAGs149; genus CAVYFW01. The sequence continues at coordinate 141,256 of CAVYFW010000013.1, read as the reverse complement.
CGGCACGGGCAAGACGACGACGACGTTCACGCGCCAGAACGGCTCGCTGCCGGTGCAGGACGACTTCGTGGGCTGGCTGCCGGACGGCCGCGTGCTGGCGACCGAGGCCGGCTGCTTCGCCAAGACCTTCGCGCTCTCCGCCGAGGACGAGCCCACCATCCACGGCGCCGTGACGCGCTCCGAGGCGTACCTCGAGAACGTGTCGCAGGACGACGCGGGCACCGTCGACTTCTTCGACACGAGCTACACGCAGAACGGGCGCGCGACGTTCTCGTTCTCGGTCATCGAGCACGCCGACGCGCGCGAGCTCGGGCAGGCGCACTTCCTGCTGATCCTGAACCGCAACGAGAACGTCATCCCGGCGGTCGCGCGGCTGACGGGCCCGCAGGCCGCGGCCTACTTCATGCTCGGCGAGACGCAGGGCACGAGCGCGGGCGGCGCCGAGGAGGCCGGCAAGTTCCTGCGCGTGCCCGGCACCAACCCGTTCTTCCCCGCGGCGCACGACCTCCAGGGCAACCGCTTCCTGGAGCTGCTGGAGCGCCACCCGCTCGAGGTCTACCTGATGAACACGGGCCGGGTCGGCGGCGCCGACGGCGTCGAGGGCTCGCGCAAGGTGCGCATCCCGCACTCGTCGGCGATCGTCAAGGGCGTCGCCGAGGGCACGATCACGTGGGAGCGCGACCCGGACTTCGGCTACGAGGTCGCGAGCGCGGTGCCGGGCCTGGGCGACGACGACCTCGAGGTGCTGCAGCCGCGCCGCCTCTACGAGCGCCTGGGCCGCTCGGAGGAGTACCGTGCGCTGGTCGAGCGCTTCCGCGCGGAGCGGCGCGAGTACCTCGCGAAGTTCCCCGGCCTCGGCGAGGAGATCGTCAGCGCGGTGTAGGACGAGCCGCGGTCGGGGAATGGAGGGCGTCGTGGAACGGTGGCATCTACCTTCGGTCGAGCAGAGCGGTCGTCGCGAGCCTCGTGTGCTCTTCTCGTCGCCGCAGTGCCGTGCGGTCGTCATCGACCTGCGGGCCGGCGAGGAGCTGGGCGAGCACGAGGTCCGCGAGCGCGCGGTCCTGCAGGTCGTCTCGGGCAGCGTGTCGGTGTCGGACGGCGCGGGCACCGGCGGCTCGGCCGAGGCCGGCACGCTCGTGACGTTCGCCCCGAAGGAGCGGCACAGCGTGCGCGCGGAGTCCGACGCGCGGCTGCTGCTGCTGCTCGCCCCCTGGCCCGCGCCGGACCACTACGGGCCGGGCGAGGACGCCGACCCGACGCGGACGCCGACGCGGGGGACGGCGTAAGAGGTCGGGGCCCGGCCGCCCTTCCTGAGCTCCGTCAGTGGTCGCCAACATCGGCGCCAGTCATTAAGGCGTGAGCGAGCCCCGCGCCGAACGCAGTGAGGTGCTTGTCCACATAGGGGCGAAGCGACTGCTGCCGGCGAGCGAGAGCGGAGCGCCGCGGCTCTTTGCGGCGCGGAGCGGTTTCCATGTCCGTAGGAGGGGTCGCTCTTGAGCGAGCGCAGTGAGCGCGTTGGCCACCCGGGAGCCGAGCGCCGCAGGCGCCGCCGTCAGCGGTGGGCGTGGCCGCGAGGCGACCTTCTGCCACCCCTCCGTAGGACCCGCCGCCCACCACGGATCCAGCAGCGGAGCACCGACGATCGAACCTGCTCCAGGGTGGGTGGCCGAGGTCGGCGTCGAGCCGCGGGCGGACGGGCTCGCCACGGAGCGCACCGACGGGCGCATCGGCGGCCGGGCGGGTCCGCAGCAGGGCGGATCGGCGGTTCTCCGCTGCTAGCCGATCGTGGGCGGCGGGTCCTACGGAGGGACGGTTGTGGCTCGCTCCGCGTCGGCGACTGTCGCCAGACCACAGGTCTGCGGCGCGTCGCTCGGGCGGCCAACGCGCTCACTGCGCTCGCTCAACCGCAGTCCCTCCTCCGGACGAGGAAACCGCCTCCGACAGCACGGTACTGCTGTGCTGCTCCGGCTCTCGCTCGCCGGCAGCAGTCGCTTCGCTCCATCGACAAGCCCCTACGCTCCTTCGTCGCTGCGGGGCGGGGCTCGCTCACAGTCTCATTACGGGCCGCGCTCTCTGTCGGCTCCGACGGCGTTCATGAAGGGCGATGCTGGCGACCACGGACGGCGTTCAGCGGAGCACCACGGCTCCGCTATGGGGCATGATCCTCGCCGTCATCCAGGCCCTCCGGAGGTCCCTTCCACCGTGTCCCACCGCGTCACCCTCATCCCCGGCGACGGCATCGGCCCCGAGCTCGCGGAGGCCACGCGCCGCGTGCTGGAGGCGACGGGCGTCGCGTTCGACTGGGACGTGCAGCACGCCGGCGCCGACGTCATGGACCAGCACGGCGGCAACCCGCTGCCCGAGGCCGTCCTCGACTCCATCCGCGACACGAAGGTCGCCATCAAGGGGCCGATCACGACGCCCGTGGGATCCGGGTTCCGCTCGGTCAACGTCGCCCTGCGGCAGACCCTCGACCTGTACGGCCAGGTGCGGCCCAGCAAGTCGTACAAGGGCGTGCGCTCGCGCTACGAGGACGTCGACCTGGTGCTGATCCGCGAGAACACCGAGGACCTGTACGCCGGCATCGAGCTCGAGGAGGGCGAGGCGGCGACCGCCGAGGCCATCGAGACCATCGAGCGCCTCACCGGCCGCACCATCCGCGCCGACTCCGGCCTCTCGATCAAGCCGATCTCGATCACGGCGACGCGGCGCATCGTGCAGTTCGCGTTCGACCAGGCGCGCACCCTCGGGCGCCGCAAGGTCACGGCCGTGCACAAGGCCAACATCATGAAGTTCACCGACGGCCTGTACCTGCGGGTCGCAGGCGAGGTCGCGGCCGAGAACACCGGACATCGAGTTCGAGGACCGCATCGTGGACAACATGGCGATGCAGCTCGTGCAGAAGCCGGAGCTGTACGACGTGATGGTCTGCCCGAACCTCTACGGCGACGTGCTGTCGGACCTGTGCGCGGGCCTGACCGGCGGCCTCGGCATCGCGCCGGGCGCCAACTACGGCACCGACGCGGCGCTGTTCGAGCCCGTCCACGGCTCCGCGCCGAAGTACGCGGGCCAGAACAAGGCGAACCCGACGGCGATGATGCTGTCCGGCGGTGATGATGCTGCACCACCTCGGCGAGCGCGACGCGGCCATCCGCATGGAGCAGGCCATCGCAGGCGTCATCGCCGATGGGCGCGACGTCACCTACGACCTGAAGCAGGATCGCGACGATCCCACGGCGGTGGGCACGAGCCAGATGGCCGACGCGATCATCGCCCGCACGGCCTGATCCCTCGACGCAGAGCGGAGAGAACGAACCCATGGCGCAGAAGCCGCCCCTGAAGGTCACCGTCACCGGCGCCGCCGGGCAGATCGGCTACGCCCTCCTCTTCCGCATCGCGAGCGGGCAGATGCTGGGGCCCGACCAGCCGGTCGAGCTGCGGCTGCTGGAGATCCCGCAGGCCGTCGGCGCGCTGCAGGGCGTCGCCATGGAGCTCGACGACTGCGCGTTCCCGCTGCTCGCGGGGATCGAGACCACGGACGACCCGAACGTCGCCTTCGACGGCGCCAACTGGGGGCTGCTGGTCGGCGCCCGGCCGCGCACGAAGGGCATGGAGCGCGCCGACCTGCTGGAGGCCAACGGCGCGATCTTCACCGTGCAGGGCAAGGCCATCAACGACCACGCGGCGGACGACGTGCGCGTGCTCGTGGTCGGCAACCCGGCCAACACCAACTGCCTGATCGCGCAGCAGAACGCGCCCGACGTGCCGGCCGAGCGCTTCACGGCCATGATGCGGCTCGACCACAACCGGGCCAAGACGCAGCTCGCGCGCAAGGCGGGCGCGACGGTCGACCAGGTCCGCCAGATGACGATCTGGGGCAACCACTCGGCGTCGCAGTACCCCGACGTGTTCCACGCCCTCGTCGGCGGCAGGCCCGCGTGGGACGCCGCCGGCCAGGACCGCTCCTGGCTCGAGGACGACTTCATCCCGACCGTCGCCAAGCGCGGCGCGGCCGTCATCGAGGCGCGCGGCGCGTCGTCCGCGGCGTCGGCGGCGAACGCGGCCATCGACCACGTGCACGACTGGGCGCTTGGCACGCCTGCCGACGACTGGGTCTCGATGGGCATCCCGTCGGACGGCTCCTACGGCGTCGAGGAGGGCATCATCTCGGGCTTCCCCGTGCGCACCGCCGGCGGCCGCTACGAGATCGTGCAGGGCCTCGACCTCGACGACTTCGCGCGCGGCCGCATCGACGCGACGGTGCAGGAGCTGATCGAGGAGCGCGACGCGGTCCGCGAGCTCGGGCTGGTCGGCCGGAGCTAGCGCGATGACCGCGGAGCCGCGCGGCACGGCCCTCGTCACGGGCGCGAGCCGCGGCATCGGCCGGGCGATCGCCGAGGGCCTGGCGCGGGAGGGCTGGCGGGTCGCGCTCGTCAGCCGCTCGGCCGAGGCGCTCGAGCTGGTGGCGGAGGACCTGACGGCGGCCGGCGGCGACGCGAAGGGCTTCGCCGCCGACGTGCGCCAGCCCGACGAGGTCGACCGCCTGCGCGCCGCGGTCGAGGCGTGGGCCGCGCCGCCGACGGTGCTGGTGAACGCGGCCGGCGTGTTCGGCCCGCTGGAGGGCGTCACGCAGAGCGACCCGGACGACTGGATCACCACGCTCCAGGTCAACGTCATCGGCCCGTACCTGACCTGCCGTGCCTTCGCGCCGCCGATGGTGGCCGCGGGCTGGGGGCGGATCGTCAACGTCACGTCGGCGTCGTCGCTGCACACGCCGGGGCCGCTGGCGAGCGCCTACCAGACCAGCAAGGCCGCGCTCAACCACATGACGCGCCACCTCGCGGCGGAGCTCGCCGGCACCGGCGTGACCGCGAACGTGCTGCACCCGGGCGACCTGCGGACGGACATGTGGGCCGACATCCGCGAGCGGGCGAACGCCATCGGCGAACCCGGCGCGGCGTACGCCCAGTGGTGCGCGTGGGTCGAGGAGACCGGCGGCGACCCGCCGGAGAAGGCGGTGCGGGTGGTGCTCGACGTCATCGCGAGCGACGGCTCGACGACGGGCGCCTTCCTGTGGATCGAGGAGGGGCTGCAGCCGCCCGTCGCCGCCTGGGATCCGACGCCGCTCGCGCGGCCCTGGGACTAGGCTGGCGTCCGTGCACATCGACCCTCACGGCGCCGCGGCCGGGACGCCGCTCGCCGACGAGATCGCGGCGGCCGTCGCGAAGGTGCCGATCGACTTCGGCGGCGGCTCCTCCATCTTCAAGGGCGTGCTGATGGGCTCGTTGATCGCCGGCGAGGGGCTGCGCCCGGCGGTCGAGATCGGCGTCCATCGCGGCCGCTCGCTGGTCGCCCTCGCGGTGGCCGAGCGGGCCGTCGGCGGCCACGCGTGGGGCATCGACCCGTACGTGCTGACGGCCTATCCCGACCTGACGATGGGCGGCGCGGGCCCGGCCGGCGTCGACGACTGGCTGCGCGAGCACGACTTCGACGCTGCGCACGGCGACGCCCTCCAGGCCATCGCGGGCAACCGGCTCGAGGGCAGCTGCACGCTCCTGCGGCTGACGTCGACCGACGCCGCGCCGCGCTTCGAGCCCGGCACCATCGGGCTCCTGCACGTCGACGGCAACCACAGCGAGGACGCCGTTCGGGACGACCTGGAGCGCTACCTGCCGCGCGTCCGCCCGGGCGGGATCGTGGTCGTCGACGACATCTCCTGGGGGTCGGTGCGACGGGCGGCCGAGCCGCTCCTGGCCGGCGCCGAGATCGTGTTCGAGCTCGTCGACAAGGAGAACCGGGCCGGCCTCGACTTCGGCAACGACTTCCGCGTCTACCGCCTGCCGGCGGCCTGAGCAGCCTCAGCGCGCCGGCGGTCGCGCGGGGATGCCGGCGACCGCGGCCCCGGCGGCGACGTCGCGCGTCACCACGGAGCCGGCGGCGACCGTCGCCCCCTCGCCGACGACGGCGTCCGGCAGCAGGCGTCACGCCGGCGCCCAGGATGGCGTCGCGCCCCACCCGCGTGCGGCCGGAGAGGACGGCGCGCGGGCCGATCGTCGCGCCGTCGCCGATCTCGACGTCGTGGGTGAGCACCGCGCCGAGGTCCACGAAGCGCGGCCGTTCCCACGCGGACGTCGTCGCCCAGCACGGCGCCGGCGAGGACCACGGCCCCGGGGCCGATGGCCGCCTCCTGCGCGCACCGCGCGGCCGGGATCGACGAGCGGCGGGAGCGCCAGCCCGGCTGCCTCGACCGCCGCCGCGAGCTCGCGGCGGCCCCGGCCGCCGACGCCGAGCACGACGGCCTCGGCGCCGAGCGCGCGAACCCCGCGCAGCCGTTCGGGCTGCTCGACGCGGCCGACGCACTCCCAGCCGAGCCGCTGCGCGAGCCGCAGGCACACCGTCGCGTGGCCGTCGCCCGGTGAGCCGTACAGGGCGAAGCGCACGTCAGCCCCCGGCGGCGCGCATGCGGAACCACTCCTCGCGCCCGCGCTCGACGTGCCACGTGCTGACGACGCGGTCGACGAACGTGAAGCGCACGCCGGCCTCCCACATGCGCCGCGCGAGGTTCCAGTCGCCGGGCTCGCCGACGTGCCGGCAGGCGGGGTCGTAGCCGAAGTCGCGCAGCGCGGCGTTGTAGATCGCGCCCTGGAAGCCGAAGTCGCCGATGCGGGGCGGCCAGGTGCCGATCTCGATGTCCACGGGCGGATCGTGGTGGACGCCGCGGAGCCGTCCGTAGGCGAGCTCGGCCTCCTCGCGGCGGGCGGCGTCCAGCAGCACCTCGAGGTGGTCGGGCTCCCACTCGTCGTCGTCGTCCAGCGGGGCGATCCACGTGCCGGCGGCCAGCCGCGCGCCGAGGTTCATGCCCGGGATGCCGGCGACCAGCCAGCGCTCCTGCGGATCGTCCGGGTAGGGGCCGCGCACCGGAAGGTTGACGAAGCGGATGCGCGGGTCGCCGAGGGCGGCGATGCGCTCGCCCGTGTCGTCGGTGCAGGCGTCGCCGACCACGATCGCCTCCCAGCGCTCGTAGCCCTGGGCGAGCAGCGTGGTCAGCGCGCGCTCGACCAGCAGCTCGGCCCGGTTCCAGGTCGCGATGCGCACGGTCACGAGCGGCTCCGGGTCGGCGTACGCGCGGGCCCAGGCGTCGGACGCCCGCAGCTCCTCGAGACGCTCCGGCCAGCGCTGCGCGCGCTCGACGCCGGTCGCGGCCAGGCGGCGGGCGTGCTCGACCGCCTGGCGCAGCTCGGCGACCTGCTGCTGCAGGGCCGCCTGGCCGGCGAGGAGGTCGTCGACGCGGGGATCGGGCGGCGGCGGCGGCGGCTGGGGGCGGGGGCGGCGGTGGCGGCGGCGCGGGCGGAGGCTCCTCGGCACGGACGCGGTCGGCGACCCCGCGCAGGCCGCCGGCCAGCCGCGTCCGCACGCGCAATGCCCCGCGCGCCCGCTCGATCATGCGCTGCGCGCACCCGGGAACGCCGCCCCGGCCCGTGCCGTGCCGTCGACGACGACCTCGGCGACGAGGTCGAGCTCCGCCGCCGACAGGTCGACGGCCATCGGCAGGCTGAGCATGCGGTCGGCGAGCGCCTCGGTCACCGCCAGCGGGCTCGCCCGGTCGAACGCCCGGAACGCGGCCGTCCGGTGCAGCGCGCCGTAGTACGTGCGCAGCTGGACGCGGCCGGCCGCGGCTGCGAGCACCGCGTCGCGCTGGCGGGCGTCCTCGGCCGCCGCGGGCACGAACTGCCACACCCCGTGCTCGTGGCCGGCCTGCAGCTGAAGGCCCGGGAGCTCGGCGAGCAGGCGGGTCGCACGCTCCCGGCGGGCCGCGAGCTGCGCCGGGAGGGCGTCGAAGGCGGCCAGCGCGATGGCGGCGGCGGGCTCGCCGAGCTTGGCGTTGGTGCCGTAGGCCGAGACGGGCTCGTGGTCGGCGTCGAACGCGAAGTTGCCGCGCCGGCGGATCTCCTCGGCCAGGTCCGGATCGCGGGTCAGCACCGCGCCGCCCTCGCCCGCCGCCATGGGCTTGGTGGCGTGGAAGGAGACGACCTCGGCCGTGCCCTGCGCCCCGATCGGGCGACCGTCGGCGGCCACCGCGCCGAATCCGGCGGCGGAGTCCACCAGCAGCGGAACCCCGGCGTCGGCGCAGGCCGCCTCCCACGCGGCGCGCACGTCGGGCGGCGGCGGCGTCCCGAAGCTCGACAGCGCCACCACGGCCGCAACGTCGCCCCGCCGCCGCTCGAGGGCGTCGGCCAGGACGTCGGGGTCGAGGTGCCAGTGATCGGCGGCGACGTCGACGAAGACCGGTCGCAGGCCGTTCCAGACGATCGCCTGTGCCGGCGCCGGGAACGCGAACGACGGGACGAGCACCTCCGCCGCCCGGCTCGGCCCACGGCTGCGCAGGGCCGCGAGGGCGACCTGCAGGCCGCTGGTGGCGCTCGACACGGGCACGGCCGTCGCGCCCGTCGCCGCGCCCAGCCGATCGCGCAGCAGCTCCCAGCACGGCCCGAAGTTGGAGTACCAGCGGCGGGCCCGCGCGAGCGACAGGTAGCGCTCGATCGCTGCCGAGCTCGGCAGCGACGGCCGCTGGAAGCGAAGCGGGCGCTCGGGCGACGATCCGGCCGGCGGCATCGCGACATCGTACGGTCCCCCTCCGGGGCGAGCGGCAGGCGTGGAGGGCGGCGACCGGGTGTCGCCGGCTACGAGCGGTCGGCGTGCGTCGGACGGACGCGCGGCCAGCCGACGCGGATGTCCTGGCGCTCGGCGGGGTGCCGCGGCGCCTGCTGGCGGGCGTGCATGCCGCTGAGCATGGTGAGCATGAATCCGGAGTACATCGCGGGCTCCTCGGTCGGGATCAGCACGTACCGAGCGTGCACCCTGAGCCCGTCCCGCCGCGTCTGGGGTCTCCCTGGACCTGCCGTCGTCCGCTGTCGCGTGGCGTAGGGGGTCTCCCTGGCGGCCGAGGACTAGGCTTGGCCCATGCTGATCGGCCGCTCGGCCGAGCTCGAACGCATCGGCGCGTTGCTGCACGCCGCGAGGACGGCCACGCCGGCGCGCTCGTGCTGCGCGGCGAGCCCGGGCATCGGCAAGACCGCGCTGCTCGAGTGGGCGGCCCAGCACGCCGACCGCTTTCGCGTGCTGCGGGCGACGGGCGTGGAGTCGGAGGCGGAGCTGCCCTGTGCGGGGCTCCACCAGCTGCTGCGGCCCGTCCTGGCGCGCCTCGACGAGCTGCCTCCAGCGCAGGCGACCGCGCTCCGCGCGGCCCTGGCGATCGACATCTCCGGCAGCACCGAGCGGTTCGCGGTCTACGTCGGCACCCTCGGCCTGCTGGCGGCAGCTGCGGAGCACGAACCGCTCCTGTGCCTGATCGAGGACGCGCACTGGCTCGACACTGTCTCGGCCGAGGCGCTCGTCTTCGCCGCCAGGCGACTGGACGCCGAGCCGGTCGCGATGCTGTTCGCCGCGCGGACCGGCGAGCGGCCGTTCGCGGCGACGACGCTGGAGGAGCTGCCGCTGAAGGCGCTCGACGACGCTGCGAGCGCGGCGCTCCTGGGCACCGCCGCCGATCACGTCGGGTCCGGTCGCGGCCGAGGCGCTGCTCCGCGTTCGCCGCCGGCAACCCGCTGGCCCTGCTGGAGCTCCCGCACAGCCTGACCCGCGAACAGCTTCTCGGCACCATGCCGCTCGACGACCCGATCCCGCTCTCGGACGGCATCGAGGCGGCGTTCCGGCGCGCATCCGCCGCCTGTCGAGCGACGGCCGGCGCTCGCTCGTCCGCGCCGCCGCGAGCGAGTCCGAGCCGCGCCTCGCCGCCTTCGATCCCGGCGGGCTCGCCGGCCTCGAGGAGGCGGCGGCCGCCGGACTCGTGCGGCTCGATGGCGACGTCGTCCGCTTCCGACACCCCCTGATGCGAGCGGCCGCGTACCAGGCCGGGTCGCCGGCAGAGCGGATGGCAGCGCACGCGGCACTGGCTGCGGGCACTCGCCGCTGACGACGACGAGCGGGCGTGGCACCTCGCAGCCGCGACGGACGGGCCGGACGAGGACGTCGCACGGCTGCTCGATCAGGTCGGTGCGCGCGCCGCGCGACGCGGCAGCACGGCGGCACGCGCCCGCGCGCTGCACCGCGCGGCCCAGCTGACGGCAGACGCCGCGCGGCGAGCGCGAGCGGCTGCTCGATGCGGCGGGTGCCGCGTTCGACGCCGGACAGACCGCGCTCGCGATCACGCTGCTCGACCAGGCCGACGAGCACGCCCTCGATCCGGTGCTGCGCGCCGACGTGTCGTTCCTTCGCTGGACCATCGACCCGCCCGCGTGGGGCCGCCTGTACGAGTCCATGGTGCGTGACGCCGAGGCCGTCGAGGCGATCGATCCGCGACGCACCGCGCGCATGCTCTCGAGCACCAACGACTACCTCTGGCACTGCGGTCGCATGGACGAGGCCGTTCCGGTTCACGAGCGGGCCTGGAGGCTCGCCGGGGGGCGTCCCGTGGAGGGCACCCTCGGGGTCGCGGTGGACGAGGCATGGCGGCGCTTCGAGGACCTTGCCCGCACCGACGCGATCGGCGCCGCGCACGCCGCCCTCCACGTCGGCGCGACGTCCGACGATCCGTTCGATCTCGACGATCTGCCGTACGGAGCGCAGATCCTCGTCTTCGCCGAGGACGCCTCCGCGGCGGACAGAGGCTCAGGCGCTCGTAGAGCGGGCGCGCAGCCTCGGCGTGCTGCCGTTCCTCTGCACGTCGCTCGCCGTGCGGGCGCAGGCGGACGCCGCCGCTGGTCGCCCGCTCTCCGGCTATGGCCCCGCGGTCGAGGCGGTCGCCGTCGCCGAATCCGTCGGCGGCTGGCGGCAGCTCTGGGCCCAGACCGAACGGGCGCTCATCGACGCCTACCTCGGGTACGAGGCGTCGTGCCGCGAGCACTCGCTGGCGGCGCTGGCATCGACGACGCCGGACACCACGTGGTGGCGCGCGTGTGCGCATCGCGCGCTCGGCCACCTCGCGCTCGGGAGCGGGCGACCCGGGGACGGCGGCCCGCGAGTTCGAGCTCGCAGCGTCGATGATCCCGTTCGAGAACCCCGGCTTCTTCGACTGCGAGGCCGACCTGGTCGAGGCCGTGCTGCGGGCCGGGGACGAGTCGGCCGCGCTCGCGCGACTGGAGGACCTCGAGGCTCGCGCCCGGCGCGCGGAGCTCCCGCGGACGCTCGCATCGGCGCGCCGCTGCCGCCTGCTCGCGGGGGACGATCGGGACGATCGACGCGCTCGCGGCCGAGGCCATCGCCGCAGCGGCCGGCTGGCCGCTCCTCGCCGGCACGCGCACGGCTCGCGTACGGCGAGCGCCTGCGCCGGGCCGGCCGCCGCGTCGATGCGCGCGAGCAGCTCTCCGATGCCCTGTCGGCGTTCGAGGCACTCGGCACCGCGCCCTGGGCCGGCCAGGCCCGGCGGCAGCTGCAGGCGAGCGGCGCGACGCTGCGCCGTCGCGATCCGAACGCGACGGACGTGCTCACGCCCAGGAGCTCCAGGTGGCGCTGTACGTCGCCGACGGGCGCACCAACCGCGAGGTCGGCGCCGCGCTCTTCATCAGCCCGAAGACGGTCGAGCTCCACCTGTCGCGGATCTACCGCAAGCTCGGCGTTCGCTCGCGGACGGAGCTCGCGCGCGTGCACGCCGCGACGCCCGAGCGCCTGGGCGCTGCTCCCTAGGCCACCGTCGCCCGCACGACCTCCGCGACCTCCTCCACGCCTCGCCGGAGCGCGTCCTCGTGCAGGCGGCCGTAGCCCAGGAGGAGCGTCGGGCGGCCGGGCGGCGAGTCGCAGCGGTAGTCGCCGAGCGTCTCGAGCGCGATCCGGCGACGGCGCGCCTCGGCCCGGATGGCGTCCTCGTCGTACCCGTCCGGCAGCTCCGCCGTCACGTGCAGGCCGGCCGCGATGCCGCGCACCGTGGCCTCCGGGAGCACGTCGGCGAGCGCCGCGATCACCGCGTCGCGACGGGCGCGGTAGCGGGCGCGGGTGCGGCGCAGGTGGCGGTCGAAGTCGCCGCGCAGCAGGAAGCCGGCGAACGCCAGCTGGTCGATGCGGGCGCTGCCGCGGTCGCTCAGCACCTTCTGCTCGACGACCGGGCCGAGGAGGCCGTTCGGCACCACGAGCCAGCCGATGCGCAGCGCCGGCGCCAGCACCTTGCTCGCGGAGCCGGCGTAGACCACGCGATCGGGCGCGAGGCCCTGCAGCGCGCCGACCGCCGCGCGGTCGTAGCGGTGCTCGGCGTCGTAGTCGTCCTCGATCGCGACCGCGCCGCTCGCCCGCAGCCAGGCCAGCAGCGCCGCCCGCCGCTCCGGCGTCAGCACGGCGCCGGTCGGGTGCTGGTGCGCGGGCGTGACGACGACGGCGTCGGCGCCCGTGGCCGGCAGCGCGTCGACCCGCAGCCCGCCGTCGTCGACCGGCACCGAGACGGCCTCCAGCCCGGCCCGCGCGATGATCAGGCGCTGCTCCGGGTCGCCGGGCTCCTCGACCGCCACGCGGCGCGCGCCCCGGGCGGCCAGCGCGAAGCAGACGATGCCGAGCCCCTGCGAGTAGCCGCACGTCACGACGACCCTCGCCGGCTCCGCCACCACGCCGCGCACGCGGCCGAGGTACTCCGCGAGCGCCGCGCGCAGGGCGTCGACGCCGCGCGGGTCGCCGTAGCCGAGGTCGGCGTCCGCGATCGACGCCAGCGCCTCCCGCAGCGCCCGCAGCCAGGCGGCGCGCGGGAAGGTCGAGACGTCCGGGACGCTGGGGCGGAAGTCGAGGCGCGGGCGCCAGGCCGGCTCGTCCGCCGCCGGCTCTGCGACGCCCGCGGTCGCCGCGTCGGACACGCGCGGGCGCGCGCCCTGCGAGAGCTGGAGGTAGCCCTCGGCCGCGAGCTGCGCGTAGGCGTCGACGACGATGCGCCGCGAGACGCCGAGCTGCCGCGCCAGGTCGCGCGTCGACGGCACCCGCGCGCCCGGACGCAGCGCACCGTCGCGGATGGCGCGCCGCACGCCGTCCTCGATCTGGGCGCCGAGCGTGCCCGGGCCGTCCCGCTCGACCGCGAGCAGCAGCTCGACCGGCTGACTGGTCTCGTCCACTCGCCGGGAAACTGGATCTTCCGCCTGCACCAGTCGATCGTAACCATCCTGGTGCACACCCGAGCGGGCCAGCCGGCCCCGACCACCGGAGGAACACCATGGGCAGGATCGTCGCCACCGAGTACGTCTCCGTCGACGGCGTGATCGAGGCACCGAGCGGGCCGTCGGACTTCGCGCGGGCGGGCTGGACCGACGCCTACACGCGCGGGCCCGACGGGGACGCCTACATGCACGCCCAGGGCATGGAGGCCGCGGCGCTGCTGATGGGGCGCCTGACGTACGAGCCGTTCGCGGCGGCGTGGCCGCTGTTCGACGGCGAGTTCGCCGACCGCATGAACGCCATGCCGAAGTACGTGGTCTCCTCGACCCTGACCGACCCGCAGTGGAACAACACCACCGTGGTGGGCGGCGATCCCGTCGCCGCCGGGGCGCGCCTGCGCGACGAGGTCGACGGCGACATCGTCGTGTACGGCAGCGGCCAGGTCGTCCAGGCGCTGCTCGAGGCGGACCTCGTCGACGAGCTGCGGCTGCTCGTCTACCCCGTCGTCGTCGGCGACGGCGCCCGGCTGTTCGGCTCGACCAGCGACCTGCGCCGCCTGCGCCTCGCGGAGACGCGCACCTTCGACGACGGCGTCGCGCTGCTCGTCTACCAGCGCGCCGCGTGAGCCCGAGCCGACAACGTGCGAGCCGGCACATGATGGGACCCGTCATCGTGTAGCCCGAGGGAGGGTGGTGCGGGGAGCGGCTGCGCGTGCCGCTCCCCGCAACACTGTCGCGCGTCGGCGCGAGGCGGCGGCACGGAAGGCGCGCGGGTGCGCGCGTCGCCACTACCGTGTGTCGCCGTGGAGACGCCACCGCTCCGTGCCGCGCGCGCGCTCCGCACGGCCGGTCATGCCGTGACCCTCCTGCTGAGCGCGCAGACCGGTCCGTACGGTCGCCGCTCCCTGCTCGCGATCGACCCCGACGACGTCATCGTCTCGCCGCCCGGCGCCGGCGCAGGCCTGCCGGCCATCCCGCCGCGGCTCGTCCACACGGCGCAGGGCCGCGGCGTCTGGATCGGAGCCATCTCGTACGACGCCGGGCTGGGGCTGCACGGCATCGCGTCGCGCCACGAGCCCGTCGTCCCCGCGCTCGTCGCCGGCTACCACGGCACCTACGCGGTGCACGACCACGAGCGCGGCACGTGGGCGATCGAGGGCGCGCCGGGCGCCGTCCACGATGCGCTGGCCGAGGCCGACGACGGCGGAGCCCGCGCCGGCGGTGGGCAGCGAGCTGCCGGCCCCGCGGTCGGCGCGCAGCCCGGTCACCCGCGACGGGCCACGCCGCCGCGTGCCGCGAGGTGCAGCGCCTGATCGCGCTCGGCGAGGCCTTCGAGGTGAACCTGGCGCACGTGCTCGAGACGTCGTGGGACGCGGGCGGCTGGGCCCTGTTCGAGCGCCTGCTGGAGGCCGGGCCCGGCGACCACGCGGCGTACCTCGCGCTCGGCGGCGTGGAGCTCGCGTCCGTGTCGCCCGAGGTCTTCCTGCGCATCGAGGACGGCGTCGTCGAGACGCGGCCGATCAAGGGCACGCGACCGCGCGGGGCCACGCCGGAGGAGGACGCCGCGCTCGCCGCCGAGCTGGCGTCGTCGGTCAAGGATCGCGCGGAGAACGTGATGATCGTCGACCTGCTGCGCAACGACCTGACCGTGACCGCGGAGCCGGCCAGCGTGCAGGTCGGCAGCGTGTGCGCCATCGAGCGCACGCCGAGCGTGATGCACCTCGTCTCGTCGGTCACGGCGCGCGTGCGATCGGGCATCCGCCTGCCCGACGTCCTCGTGTCCTGCTTCCCCGGCGGCTCGATCACGGGCGCGCCGAAGCGCCGCGCGATGGAGCTGATCGATCGCCTGGAGGGCGGGCCGCGCGGCTTCTACTGCGGGTCGGTGTTCGCGTGGGAGCCGGAGCCGCGCCGCCTGTCCGCCAGCATCGCGATCCGCACCGCCACCGTCAGCGAGGGGCGGGCGTCGTACGGCGCGGGCGGCGCGGTGACGCTGCTCTCCGACGCCGACGAGGAGGCCGAGGAGACGGTGGTCAAGGCGCGGCCCTTCCTCACGGCCACGAACGCGAGGCTCGAGGGGTGGTAGACGCGGCGCTCTACGAGACGCTGCTGATCGAGGACGGCCGGGTGCGGCTGCCGGAGCGCCACCTCGCGCGGCTGGGCCGTGCCGGCGTGCCCGATCGCGTGCTCCAGGACGTCGCGGGGGAGCTCGCGCGCGCCTGCCGGGCGGTGGACGAGCCGACCGTCGTGCGCGTGGACGTCGCCCCGAGTGGCGGGCTGACGTCGGCCACCCGGGCGCCGAAGCCGGCGACGGCCGTGCGGCTCCTGCCGGTCGTCGGCTACGACCCGAACGATCGCGCGCGCGAGCAGAAGCGCGCCGACCGGTCGTGGGCCGCCGGCCCGGAGGCCGAGGCGGCTGCCGCGGGCTACGACGAGCCGCTCCTGATCTCGTCCGGCGAGCTGGTTGGCGAGACGAGCCGGGCCAACCTCGTGCTGGTCGCGCGGGACGGCAGCCTCGTGACGCCGGGCGCGCAGGGCCTGCTCCCGGGGGTCACGCGGAGCTGGCTGCTCGACCACGACCGCGTCGAGACCCGCATCGTACGCCTCGACGAGCTGCTCGCGGCGCGCGCCGCCTTCCTCACCACCGCCGGCCGCGGGATCGTGCGGGTCGCGGCGGTCGGGGACGTCGAGCTCGGCGACGACCCGCGCATCGCGGCGCTGCAGCAGGCCTGGCGGGCGCTGTGATCGTCATCCTCGACAACCGCGACTCGTTCGTCCACAACGTCGAGCACCGGCTGGCCGAGCTCGGCGTCGCGAGCCGCGTCGTGCCGAGCCACGCGACCCGCCTCGACGAGATCGCCGCCCTGCAGCCGACCGGGCTCGTGATCTCGCCGGGCCCGCAGGGGCCGGACGAGGCCGGGATCTCGACGGCGGCGATCCGCACGTTCGGCCGCGACGTGCCCGTCCTGGGCATCTGCCTCGGCCACCAGTGCATCGCCGTCGCGTTCGGCGTGGCGGTGCGGCCGGACGCGCGCGCCTGCCACGGCCGCTCCTCGCCGATCGCGCACGACGGCGCGGGCGTGCTGGCCGGGGTGCCGATGCCGTTCGACGCCGGCCGCTACCACGCCCTGGCCGCCGACGAGCCGACGCCGCAGGGCGAGCTCGTCGTCTCGGCGCGCCTCGCCGACGACCCCCGCGGCCTCGTGATGGGCGTCCGCCACCGCACGCTGCCCGTCGAGGGCGTGCAGTTCCACCCGGAGAGCGTGCTGACGCCGGACGGCTACGCGATCCTGGCGAACCTGGCGCGGCGTGCCGGCCACGCGGTCGACGCGGCCCTGGTGGAGCGGCTGACGGCGGCCGCGCGCCGGGTGCTGGAGCCGGCGGGCTGAGCTACTCCACCGCGCCGCGGATCGCCGCCACGTGCTCCGGCGTCGAGCCGCAGCAGGCGCCCACCAGGTCGACGCCGAGCTCGCGCAGGCGGCGGGCGTGGGCGGCCATGACCTCGGGCGTCGCGTCGTACTCGAAGTGATCGCCCACGGGATGCGGGAGGCCGGCGTTCGACTGCGCCACGAGCATCAGGCCGTCGGGGCGCGCCTCGGCCATCTGCGCGGCGATCGTCTCCATCTCGTCGGGGCCGCGGCCGCAGTTCGCGCCGACCGCGTCGACGCCGAGCGCGCCGAGGGCCGTCACCGCCGCTGCGGGCGAGACGCCCATCATCGTGCGCAGGTTCGTGTCGAAGCTGAGCGTGGCGACGACCGGCAGGTCGGGCGCGACGTCCTGCGCCGCGCGCACCGCCGCCTCGACCTCGGTCAGGTCGCTCATGGTCTCGATCAGCACCAGGTCGATGCCGCCGGCGACCAGGCCGCGCAGCTGCTCCGCGAAGACCTGCTGCGCCTCGTCGGCGGTCATCGTGCCGAGCGGCTCCAGCAGCTCGCCGGTCGGGCCGAGGCCGCCCGCCACCAGCGCGTCGTGCCGCTGCGCGACCTCGCCGGCCACGCGCGCGCCCGCCTCGTTGAGGTCGAACACGCGGTCCTCGAGGCCGTACATCGCGAGCCGCGGGCGGGTGCCGCCGAAGGTGTTGGTCGTCAGGATCGACGCGCCGGCCTCGGCGTAGGCCTCGTGGATGGCGGCGATGCGCTGCGGCTGCTCGACGTTCCAGAGCTCGCCGGCGCCTCCCGGCTCGAGACCGGCGTCCTGCAGCATCGTGCCCATCGCGCCGTCGACGAGAACCGGGTCGCGACCGGCGATGAGGGTGGTGAGTCGGTTCATTCCTGCTCCTGCGCCGGAGCGCCGAGGGTGTCGAGAAACGTCGTGACGGCCGCCGGCGACCACTCCTCCTCGAGCCGCGCGGCGACCGCTGCGGCGAGGTCGGCCGGCGAGCCCTCGCCCGCCGTCCACGGGCTTCGCTCCCAGCCGGCCAGGTAGGCGTCGCTGCCGACGTCGCCCAGCCGCATCGCCGCCTCGTCGATCGCCTCCTGGAAGCGCTCGTGCAGCGGCGTCTTGACCTGGTCGTCGCCCTCGCGCGCGACGACCATCGAGGGGAGCTCGCGCCAGTACGTGATCTGGTATTCGGCCACTACTCCGGATGGTACTTCGAGTGCCATCGCCGACCCCGCCGATGAGTGAGCGCCGCATCATGATGCTATGATGCGGTGATGCGGACGACGCTCGACCTGGAGCCCGACGTGCTGGCAGCCGCCCGCTCGCTGGCACGCTCCGACGGCATGTCGCTGGGCCGCGCCGTCGGCGTGCTCGTGCGGCGCGGCCTCGAGCCGACCGGCCGGGCCGGGTCGTCGCCATCGGGCTTCCCCACGTTCGCCGTGTCGTCGACCGCTCGCCCGATCACGCCGGAGGACGTGCGCGCGGCGCTCGACGACGAGTGACGTTCCTGCTCGACGTGAACGTGCTCGTCGCGCTCGCCTGGCCGACGCACGTCCATCACGCGGCGGCCGACGCGTGGTTCGCAGCCGAGGGCCGGGCGGCCTGGGCGACGACGCCGATCACGGAGAACGGCTTCGTGCGCGTGTCGTCGAACCCGCGGGCGGTCGACGGCGCCGTCTCGCCCGCCACGGCCGTCGCGCTCGTGGGCGAGATGCGCCGACAGGCAGGCCACGCGTTCTGGCCCGCAGACGTGTCGCTCTCCGATCTCGACCCGGCGGACGTGGCGGCGGTCGTCGGCCACCGGCAGGTCACCGACGCGTACCTCCTCGCGCTCGCCCGGCGACGCGACGGCGTCCTCGTGACGTTCGACGACGGCGTGCGATCGCTGGCGCGCCACGCCGGCGACCCGGCGCTGCTCGTGCTGCCGGAGCTCGTCGCCTGACGCGCCGCGGGGCGCTCAGCCCCGCTTCGCGATCGCCACCAGCGTCAGCATCTCGTACAGCACGTTCGCGGCCAGCAGGCTCGTGATCTGGCCGGGGCCGTCGTACTGCGGCGCGACCTCCACCACGTCGAAGCCGCGGAAGTCGATGCCCTGCAGGGCCCGCACCAGGTCGAGCGCGCGCTCCGCCGACGGGCCGCCCGGCTCCGGTGTGCCCGTCGCCGGGCAGACCGCCGGGTCGAGGAAGTCGACGTCGAACGTGAAGAAGGTCGGGCCTGCGCCGACCCGGGCCCGCACGCGGTCGGCGAACTGCACGGCCGTCAGCTCGCGCAGCGCCGGCCCGGGGATGCACTCGACGCCCAGCGTCGCCGGCAGATCCACGTCCTCGGGGCCGTAGAGCGGGCCGCGCATGCCGGCCTGGATCGTGCGCGCCGGGTCGATCAGGCCCTCGTCCAGCGCCCGCCGGAAGACCGTGCCGTGGTTCAGGGGCAGGCCGAAGTAGCTGTCCCAGAGGTCGCCGTGGGCGTCGAGCTGCACCAGGCCGAGCGGGCCGTGGACGCGCGCCAGGCCGCGCAGCTCGCCGAGCGTGACCGAGTGGTCGCCGCCCATGCCGAGCGGGATGACGCCGGCCCGGGCGATCGGCTCGACCCAGCCCGCGATGCGATCGAGCGTCTCGCCGATGTAGCCGGGCACGGTCGGCGCGTCGCCGCGGTCGACGCAGGACAGCGCGCCGAACACCGCGATGCCCTGCGCCGGGTTGTAGGGCCGCAGCAGCGCCGACGCCGAGCGGATGCCCTCCGGCCCGAACCTCGACCCCGAGCGGAACGACGTCCCGCCGTCCCACGGGATGCCGTACAGCGCGCAGTCGACGCCGTCGAGCGCGTCGGTGTGCGGAAGGCGTGCGAACGTGCGCGGTCCCGTGAAGCGCGGGGACACCAGGGCGTCGGCCGGCTCGTACATGCCCGGTATCATCATGGTTGGCATGACCGCCGTCGACGCCACGCTGCCGGCGCTGCCCCAGAAGCGCCACGCGATGCTGCTGGTGCTGCGCCGTCTGGGAGAGGCGGGCGCCGAGGATCTCGCCGACGCGCTCGACGTCACGGTGTCCGCCGCGCGCCAGCACCTGCAGGCGCTCGTCGCCGCGGGGCTCGTGAGCCACCGCGAGGAGCGCGGGCGCCCCGGCCGGCCGCGCCACCTCTACCACGTCGAGGCGGCGGCCGACCCCTACTTCCCGAAGGCCTACGACGACCTCTCGCGCGAGCTCCTGGAGCTGGTGCGCGAGGAGGATCCCGTCCTCCTGACCCGCATCTTCGAGCGCCGCCGCCGCCGCCGGGTCGAGCGCGCCCGGGCCCGCACGGACGGCCTCGGCTTCGCCGCCCGGGTGCGCGAGGTGGCGCTGATGCTCGACGAGGAGGGCTACCTCGCGGGCGTCGAGGAGCTCGGCGACGGCAGCTTCCGGCTGACCGAGCACAACTGCGCGGTGCTCGGCGCTGCGCAGGAGTACCCGCACATCTGCTCGTCCGAGATCGACTTCCTGCGCGAGGCGCTGCCGGACGCGAGCGTCGAGCGGGTCAGCTTCATGCTCGACGGCGCGCACGTCTGCGCGTACGCCGTCCGCCCCGCGTAGCGCCTACCCCGCGACCTGCGCCGCGACCGCGTCGTCGACGTCGTCGCGGTGGTACGCGAGCCGGCCGCGCACGACCGTCGCCACCACCTCGAGCGCGGGCGTCAGCAGCACCACGTCGCCCACCGCACCCGGCCGCAGGTGCCCGCGATCGGCGAGCCCGAGCAGCGCCGCCGGCGTGGCGGTCGCCGCCGCGACCGCGTCCGCGGCCGAGGCGCCGGCGGCGAGCAGGGTGCGCAGACCCATCGTCGAGCCCGCAGCAGCGAGCCCGCCAGGCGACCGTCGCTCGGTGTCGCACCCCGTTGCCGTCCGCCACCACGAGCGTGTCGCCCAGCCGGTGCGGCCCCGCCG
This sequence comes from uncultured Actinomycetota bacterium, assembly GCA_963767885.1. GTDB lineage: Bacteria > Actinomycetota > Thermoleophilia > Gaiellales > F1-60-MAGs149 > CAVYFW01. The sequence goes on along the minus strand of CAVYFW010000013.1, from coordinate 120,843 downwards.
GCGCGCCGAGCGCCCAGACGGCGTCCGACACCAGCACGGTGCGCTGCGGCCCGAGGCGGTCCCAGGCCAGCCGCACGACCGCCGGGTGCACGTGCAGGCCGTCGGCGATGAGGCCGCACAGCAGGCGGTCCTCGGCCAGCGCCGCGCCGACCGTGCCGAGCTCGCGGTGGTGCAGAGCGCCCATCGCGTTGAAGAGGTGCGTCACGCCGCGCGCGCCGGCGTCCGCCGCCGCCGCGACCTCGGCCGGCCCGGCCGCGGAGTGGCCGACCGAGACGGCGACGCCGCGCCCGACGAGCGTCTCGATCGCCGCCGATGGCGCCCGGCAGCTCGGGGGCGAGCGTGACCAGCGCGACGCCGGTGGCCGGCGACCAGTCGGCGTACAGCGCGGGATCGCGGCAGGCGCTGGTGCTCCAGCGGGTGCGCTCCGCGGTGCGCCGGCGAGAGCATCGGCCCCTCGAGGTGCAGGCCGAGCGGCGCCGCGGCCCCGTCGGGCGCCGCGCCCACGACGCTCGCCTGGGCGCGCGCGATCGATTCCAGCGGGACAGGTGATGAGCGTCGGGCACCAGGACGTGACGCCGGTGCGCGGCAGGAACACGGCGACCTCGGGCCAGCGCTCCGGCTCGTACGTGAGGTCGACGCCGACGGCGCCGTTGATCTGCACGTCGACGAGGCCGGGCGCCACCAGCAGGCCCGCGGCGTCGAGCACCGCGCTGCCCGGCGCGGCGCTCGCGCCGCGACGCGGCCGCCGGCGATCGCGACGTCGCCCGCCTCGGCCGCCCCGTCGCGCAGGACGGTGCCGCCGGCGATCACCAGGTCGGCCGCGCTCACCGCAGCGCCGTCCGCGCGGGCTCGCGCCAGGAGCTCGGCCGCGGCCTCCCCGCTGGCGCGCGACGCGCCGCGGGTGGCGATGGTCGCACGCGCCCGGCCGCGGCGGACCGCCGGGCCAGCCCATCTCGACGACGACCAGGTCGGGTCGCTCCTCGGCCAGCCGCTCCAGCAGCGCCCAGGCGGCCGGGTGGCGGTGCGCGTCGCGGACCGCCGCCACCAGCGGCCGGCCGCGCGCCGCCTCGAGCGCGGCCCGGGCCGACCGCGTCGGCGTCGCGCGCCGTCCGCCACGATCGCGTGCGCGGTCCCCGGATCGAGCCGGGCCGAGCGCGCTCCGCGACGCCCCACGGCACGGCGCCGACCGCCAGGCTCGTGCGCGTCTCGAGCTGCACCACGTAGGCGCCCGCGCAGCGACGCCGGCAGCTCGCCCTCGATCGTCAGCGCCGCGGCGGCGGCCCGCCGGCCGAGCTCGTCGTCGAGCGCGACCGGGCGCGCCCTCGGTGGGGCGCATCGCGGCGACGCGCGGCGCCGCGCCGCCTCCAGCGCGTCGGCGTCGAGACGGCCGTCGTCGCACCGCGGCGCGGAGGCCGGCGACGCACGCCCGGCACCTCGTGCTCCTGCAGGTTCGGCGCCCAGGCAGAGCAGGTCGCAGCCGGCCTCGCAGCGCGGCGACCGCGGCCCCGGCCAGCCCCGAGCTCGCCCGACGCGCCGGCCATGTCGAGGGCGTCGGAGACGACCGACGCCGTCGCAGCCCAGCTCGCCGCGCAGGAGCCCGCGTCACGACGCGGCGGACTCAGCGTCGCCGGCAGGTCGGCGTCGATGGCCTCGATCACGATGTGCGATGTCATCACACTCGCGACGCCGGCGTCGATGGCGGCCGCGAACGGCGGCAGCTCGCGCCGCTCGAGCACGTCGCGCGAGGCAGCGCAGCGCGCGGCAGCGACGACGTGCGAGTCCTGGTCGGTCGCGCCGTGGCCGGGGAAGTGCTTGGCGCACGCCGCGACGCCGGTCGCCTGCAGGCCGCGGACGAAGGCGGCGCCGTGGCGTGCGACCAGCGACCGGGTCGTCGCCGAAGGCGCGCACGCCGATGACCGGGATTCGCCGCGTCCGCGTTGACGTCGACGCTCGGCGCGAGGTCGAGGTCGATGCCCGACCGCCGCCAGCCGCGAGCCGATGCTGCGCGCCGACCGCCGCCGTCAGCGCCTCGTCGTCGGCCTGCCCGAGCGCCGCGGGCCCCGGCACGGAGCAGCCGACGGCGGTCTGCAGGCGCGTGACGTCGCCGCCCTCCTCGTCCACCGCCAGCAGCGCGTCCGGCCGGCAGTCGCCGCAGCTCGGCCACGAGCCCGGCGGCGCGCGGGCCGCCCTGCAGGTTGGAGTCGAACAGGCACACGCCCGCGAGCCCGTCCTCGAGCAGCGCGGCGCAGCCAGTCCGGCACCGTCGGCCCCGCGAAGGCGGCGAGCACCGTCCCCGCCGGCCAGGCGATCGAGCCCGTCGGCGCCGGCTCACGCCCGCCGCTCCGGCGACCGCAGCGCGTCGCGCACCACGCCGCCCGCGGCCGCGAGCCGCAGCCGCGCCTCCGCCGGCGTCGAGCCCGCCGACCAGCATCACCACGGCCGTCCGCAGGTCGCCGCCCGACGCGCGCACGGCCGCCTCGGCCTCGCGCGCGGGAGGCGCCCGACGCGAGGCACGCGAGCCGCACGGCGCGGTCCTCGAGCTTCTCGTTGCGCACGCGCATGGCGACCATGAGGTTCCCGTACGTGCGGCCCAGCCGGACCATGGCCGCCGTCGACAGCGTGTTCAGCACGAGCTTCTGCGCCGTCCCGGCCTTGAGGCGGCTCGAGCCCGTGATCACCTCCGGGCCGACCACCACGACGATCGGGAGGTCGACCGCGGCGGCCAGCGGCGAGCCCTCGTTGCAGACCACGCAGACCGTGCGCGCGCCCGCGTCGGCCGCCACCTCGACGGCGCCGAGCGCGTAGGGCGTGCGGCCGCTGGCGGAGACGGCGACCACGACGTCGCGCGGGCCGACGTCCGCGGCGCGCACGTCCTCGCGACCCGCCTCGGCGTCGTCCTCGGCGGCCTCGACGTCCCCGGTCGCCGCGCCGGCCAGCAGCGCCACGACCTGGTCGCCGGTGTCGAAGGTCGGCCCCCACTCGGACGCGTCCAGCACGGCCGCGCCGCCCGCGGCGCCGGCGCCGACGTAGACGACCCGCCCGCCGGCGCGCAGCTGCTCGACGATCGCGTCGACGGCCGCGGCGATCGCCTCGGCCGCGACGCCGACCGCCGGTGCGACCCGGTGGTCCTCCTCGTTGAGCGCGAGCACGACGTCGAGCGTCGGGCGCCGGTCGAGGTCCGCGAGGCCGGCGAGGTGGCCCTCCGTCGAGAGGTCGCCGAGGTCGCGCGGCACGGTCTCCCTCACCCCTTCACCGCGCCCGCGACGAGCCCGCGCGAGAGGTGCCGGCGCAGGATCAGGAAGACGATCACGACCGGCACGGTGTAGAGCACGCTCGCCACCATCATGCCCGTGTCGTCCGGCCCGCCGCGGCTGGTGAAGGTCTGCACCATCGCGACGGGCAGCGTCGTCTTCGAGCCGTCCGTGATGAACGTCAGCGCGAACAGGAACTCGCTCCACGAGGCGATGAAGCCGAGCAGCGCGGCGATCGCGAGGCCGGGCAGCGGCGAGCGGCAGGATCACCCGCGCCATCGCCTGCATGCGCGAGCAGCCGTCGATCATCGCCGCCTCCTCGATCTCCACCGGGATGCCGCGCAGGTACTCGCGCATCAGCCAGCACCGCGAGAGGCACGTTGAACGCGACGTAGACCAGCGCCAGGCCGGGCAGCGAGTCGAGCAGGTTCCAGTCGCGGAGCTGGATGAAGAGCGGGATCAGCGTCACCACGACCGGCAGCATCTGCACCGCCATCAGCACCAGCAGGATCACGGCCTTGAGCGGCACGTACATGCGGGCCAGGGCGTAGCCGGCGAGGGTCGCGAAGGCGACGGCGACGATCGTCGACAGCGTCGCGACGTACAGCGAGTGCAGCAGCGCCTTGCCGATGCCGCGGTCGACCAGCACGTCCCAGTAGCGGTCGCCGTGCCAGCCGTTGGGGAAGAAGTCGGGGGTCGAGGTGTAGAGCTCGTCCTCGCCCTTGAGGGACGTCAGCACCATCCAGTAGAGCGGGAAGAGCGCGAACAGCCCGAGCACGGCGGCCGCGCCGTAGATGGCGATCTTGCGGGACGTCGAGGCCTTCACCGGCTCGTGTCCCGTCCGACGAGGCGCATGTAGAGCACCGCGATGAGCATGAGCACCACGAAGAGGACGACGGACAGGGCGGCGGCCGTGCCGTAGTGCTGCGAGCCGAAGCCCTCCGTGTAGGTGGAGATCGGGATGTTCTCCGTCAGCCGGCTCGGCCCGCCCTGGGTCATGACGTAGAGCTGGTCGAAGATCTTGAAGTCCCAGATCGTGGACAGGATCAGCAGCACCGCCAGCAGCGGCCGCAGGGCCGGCCAGACGACGTAGCGCAGCCGCGACCAGGCGCCGGCGCCGTCGATGGAGGCCGCCTCGAGCGCGTCCTTGGAGACGGACTGCAGGCCCGCCAGCACCGCCAGCGCGATGAACGGGAACGACTGCCAGACGATCACGAAGGCGACGGCGGCGAGCCCGCTCCAGCGCCCGGTCAGCCACGCGTAGCCGTCGAGGCTCGAGATGCCGAGGCTCGAGCCGGCCCAGTTGATGACGCCGTACTGGTCGTTGAACATGTACTTGAAGGTCGAGGTCGCGGCCACGCTGGGCACCGCCCAGGGCAGCAGCACGAGCACCGCCAGCACGCCGCGGCCGCGGAAGGGGATGTTGAGCAGGAGGCCGGCCGCGCAGCCCACCAGCATGGTGCCGGCGACCGCCGACCAGCCCAGGATGAGGGTGTTGGCGAACGAGCGCCGCAGGTCGGGGTCGTTCCAGATCGCGCGGTACTGGTCGAGCCCGACCCACGACGTCTCGCCCGTGATGAAGTACTTCAGGTCGGCGTCGGTGAACGACATCCAGATGCCGCGGCCGACGGGGTACGCGACGAGCACGAGCGTGACCGCCGCCGCGGGCAGGATCAGGAGCCAGGGCAGCAGGCGCGTGGAGCCGCCGCCGCCCAGCAGGGTGCGCGGCCGCCGCCGCCGGGCGTGCACTGCACCCCCGGCGACGGTCTGCGGCACGCGCGTCACTTCGCGGAGAACTCCTTGTTCATCTCCTCCGCGAGCTTCTTGCCCGCCTCATCGGCGGTCTGGGTGCCGTTCATGATGTCCTGCATCGCCGTCTGGAAGAGGTTCGAGCCCTCGAAGGTACCCCAGATCGGCGTCGTCGGATAGGTCTTGGAGTCGTTCAGGATCTCCTCGCCCATCACGCCGGAGAGCGGCTGCGACAGGAACGGCCCGGCCTGCATCGCCTCGACGGTGCCGGGGAAGAGGCCGGCCTTGGAGGCGAACTCCGTGACGTTGTCCTTCTGCAGCATGAACTGCACGAACGCGTTGGCGAGGTCCTTGTTGTCGGAGCCCTCGAACACCGCGAGCGTGCTCCCGCCGGCGAACACGGTGGACTTGCCGGACGGGCCGGCGGGCACCGGAGCGGTCGTCCACTTGAGGTCGGGCGCCTGCTTCTGGATGTCGGAGATCATCCAGCCGACGCCGATGAACGACGCCACCTTGCCGGTGATGAAGGCCTTCTCCGCGTCGAGGCCCGACCAGGAGACGGACGCCTTCGGCGAGTAGCCCTCCTGGTAGATCTTGGCCCACTGCTCGAGGCCCTGGACGCCTCCGGCGTGTCCATCTTCGAGACCCACTCGCCGTTCTCGTTGGTGGCGATCTCACCGCCGGCCTGCCACACGAGCGGCAGGAACATGTGCATGCCGTCCTGGACGGTCGCGGCGCCGAACGGGTCGATGTCGCCCTTGTCCTTGATGGTCTGCATGGACGACCATCCACTCGTCCCACGTCGTCGGCGGCTTCAGGCCGAGCTCGTCGAAGACGTCCGTGCGGTAGAAGAGCGCGCGCGCGCCGGCGTACCACGGCAGGCCGTAGAACTTGCCGTCGAGCGTGCCCGCGTCCTGCAGCGCCGACAGGTACTGGCCCTCCGCCGGGGCGGGCTGCTCGGCGAAGGCGCCGGTCGCCGCGAACTCGGGCGTCCACGTGCTGCCGATCTCCGCCACGTCCGGCGTCTTCTGACCGGCGATCGCGGTCGTGAACTTGTCGTGCGCCTGCGTCCACGCCACGAACTGCAGGTCGACCTTCGTCCCGGGGTGCTGCTCCTCGAAGGCCTTGGCCTGGGCCTTGACGACCTCGTTGGAGGGGTCGGTGTCGGCGCCCATGATCCAGACCGTGATGTCGCCGGAGACGTCGGCGGCAGCAGCCGTGTCCTCGGCGGCCGCCGTGTCGGCGGCTGCGGTGTCAGCGGCTGCGGTGTCCGCAGCGCCGGTGTCAGCTGCGGCGGTGTCCTCGGCGGGGGCGCTGGCCGCCGCGCTCGACGCGCCGGTGTCGGCGGGCGCGCTCGCGGGCGCTGCCGCCGACGAGCTCGCGTCGTTGTCGTCGTCGCCGCCGCACGCGGCAGCGGTGAGGGCGACCAGGGCCGCCATCGCCACCGCTGCAATCCGTGTCCGTACCAACTTCGTCCTCCCTCTCTCGCCCCGTCGAAGGGCGTGCGTCACCCACCGCGCACCCGGCACCCCTGCGCCGGCCTCCGCGGGAGCCATCCCGACCGCGGGCCCGGAAGGGGCCGCGGCCTTCCCGTCCTACGTGGTCGTCCTGGCCGCCGCGCCTCGCGCAGGACGCGCGATGGGCGGCCGCAGCTCCGTCACGAGCTGATAGCGGTCACCTCGGTAGATCGATCGGACGAACTCCACCACCTCCCCACGGTCGGACGTGCTCGTTCGCTCGAAGAGGAACGCGGGCGAATGGAGGGGGACGCCGAGGGCGTCGGACTCCTCCTGGTCGGTCACGGTCGGCTCGATGGTCTGCCGGCCCTGCTCGATGACGATCCCGTAGCGCTGTGCCAGCAGGTCGTAGAAGGACGCGCCCTCGAGGTCGCCGGCCTGCAGCCCGGGCACCAGCGCCTCGGGGACGAACAGGTGCTCGATGGCCATCGAGTCGTCGTCCGCCAGGCGCAGCCGCTCGATGGCGATGACGCGCGCGGCCGGCGACACGTGCAGGCGCTGGCCCACGCGCGCGCCGGCGGGCACGACCTCGAAGGAGCTGACGCGGCTGCCGGGCCGCATGCCGCGCCGGCGCATGTCCTCGGAGAACGAGGTCATGGTCAGCGGCAGCGCGATCTTCGGCTCGGCGACGTACGTGCCGCTGCCGTGCTGGCGCACCAGCAGGCCCTCGCGCACGAGGTAGTCGACCGCGGCGCGCAGCGTGAGCCGCGAGACGCCGAGGTCGGTCGCGAGCCGGCGCTCGGCCGGGATCGCGACGCCGACGTCGAGCCGCTCGATGAGCTCGAGCAGCTGCTCGCGCACGATCGCCTGCTTCGTCCCGTTGGGGCTGCTCATCGAAGTGATCTATACCTCTCGCGTCCCAGCGCACGGCCTCGTTGGACCGAACCTCTCGACTCCCAGTGTGGCGGAGCCTACTCCGTCGGAAACGAATGGTCAATACCAATTCGCAAAGGTCAAGACCACGCGGCGTAGAGCGTCGGGTCGGGCAGGCGCAGGTGCTCCGGCGGATGGGCGCCGCGCTGCTCGGGCGACAGCATCGGTCCCTCCCGGTGCAGGCCGAGCGGAGCCGCCGCGCCTTCGCCGACCGCCAGCTCGAGGGCGGCCTGCGCGCGGGCGACGGTCCCGGCGGGGGAGGTGATGATCGTCGGGCACCACGCCGTCACGCCCACCCGCGGCAGGAACTCGGCGATCTCCGGCCACCGCTCGGGCTCGTACGTGAGATCGATGCCGACCGCACCGTTGAGCTGGACGTCGATGAGCCCCGGCGCCACCAGCAGCCCGGCGGCGTCGAGCACGCGACAGCGCGGCGGCGCGTGCTCGACCACCCGGCCAGCGGCGATCGACACGTCGCCGGGTGCGGCCCGCCCGTCCGTGATGACGGTGCCGCCCGCGATCAGCAGGCCGTGTCCGACATCCTCGTCCCCTCCTCACTCCTCGTGGGCCAGGTCGGCCACCGTCGCCCCCGTCAGGCGGATCAGGTCGTCCGTCGCGAGCTCCACGATCACGCCGCGGCCGCCGCCGTTCACGGCGATCCGGTCGTGCAACGTGAGCAGCTCCTCCAGCAGCACCGGCAGCTCGCGGCGGGTGCCGAAGGGGCCGATGCCGCCGACGAGGTAGCCGGTCAGCCGCTCGGCGTCCTTCGGGTCGACCAGCGCGGCCTCCTTCACGTCGCGCACGCGCGCGAGCTTGCGCAGCGACAGCTCCTGGTCGCCCGCCATCAGCACGAGCACCGGCCCGCCGGCGTCGACCACGAGCGTCTTGGCGAAGCGGTCGAGCTCGATGTCGAGGGCGGCGGCGGCGAACGCGGCGCCCTTCACGTCGTGCCGGTACGTGTGGAGCGTGAAGTCGACGCCGCAGTCGCGCAGGTGGCGCGTGCCACGTGTCTCGGCCATCGGGGCATTCCACCATGCCCCGCCCACGACGGCCACAGGTACGCTGAGACCGTGCGGCGCCTGCTCCCCCCGATCGCCGTCGGCTTCCTCACGGCGCTCGTGTTGGTGGCCGCGGTCTTCGTCTACGCCAATCGGACGCTGTCCGACGAGTACCTGTACCTGCCCGACCCGGCGCAGGACGCGGCTCCCGTGATCGCGGTCGACAAGGAGGCCAAGGATCCGGGCCCGGACAAGCCGGGCATCCTCTTCGTGGCCGTCGTCCGGCGCAAGGCGACCCTGCTCGAGACGTGGTTCTCCGGCCTGCGCGAGCGCGGCTCGCAGCTCGTGTCGGAGGATGTCGTGCTGCCGAACGGCCAGACGCCGCAGCAGCGCGCGGCCGAGGATGCGGCCGACATGAGCCAGTCGCAGAAGGTCGCCGCGGCGGTGGCCCTGCGCGCGCTCGGCGAGGACGTCGTGGTCGACGGCGACGGCGCCCGGGTGGCCCAGGTCATCCCGGACACGCCGGCCAGCGCCGCCGGCATCCTGCCCGGCGACGTCATCGTGGAGGCGAACGACGCGAAGATCGCCGGCGTCGACGACCTGCAGAAGACCCTTGCCTCGGTGAAGCCCGGCGACACGGTCAAGCTCGCGGTCCAACACGCCGGCCGGCCGGAGGGTGAGGCGCCCGACGTGCGGGAGCCGAAGACCATCGCCGACCCGAACGACGCCAACCGCGCCGTCATGGGCGTGCGCGTCGAGGACGACGCCGAGATCACGCTGCCCGCGCAAGGTGGAGTTCAAGACCAAGGACATCGGCGGGCCCTCGGCCGGGCTGCCGTTCGCGCTCGAGATCTACAACTCGCTCTCCGACCGCTCGCTCGTCGGCGACCACCGCATCGCGGCCACCGGCGAGATCCACCTCGACGGCACGGTCGGCGCCATCGGCGGGGCCGAGCAGAAGGCGATCGGGGCGCGCGAGGCGGGCGCCGACGTCTTCCTCGTGCCGGCGGACAACCTCGCCGCGGCGCAGAAGTACGCGCCGAAGGGGCTGAAGATCATCCCCGTGCACACCTTCGACGAGGCCCTCGCGGCGATCCGCTCGCTGCCGCCGCTGAGCGACGCCACGAAGCAGGCCGCCGAGTAGCACGCGACCACTCCGGGGCAATGGTGAACACCCGGTAGGCCGCTCTCGTGGTTCCGCCGCAAATTCCGGCCTTGCCGTGGTTACGGCGCCTTGTGACCGGACGGTGAACGACCTAGTCTCCGGCTCTCCGGAGGGGAGTTCGCGACGGACACCTGCGGAGCCGGGAGGGGACGAATCTTGCGACCCGCTGGAGGGGCCGGAGCCTTGGCACGCGCGCACACCTGCAACGACTGCTACTTCCGCACGAGGAGCCTGTGCGCGCTGGCGAGGACCGAGCCCTGCCCGACCTTCCGCCTCGCGAAGAACGGCCGCCCCGCGCGGCCGCTGCAGGCACCCCTGGTCGCCGTGGTCGCTCGTGCCGTCCCGGTTGAAGGACCGCTCGTGGCGGCGCGCGCCTGACGCTCCGGAACTGGGGCCGGAGACGTCCGCGCGCCGCCCGCGGCGGCCCCTCGCCGCCGCGTGATCGGCGTGCCGCTGGATCGGGTAGCGTAGCCCTGTGAAGCGCACGCGAGAGGTCTCCGAGCGGGGCATGTACGCGCTCCTGGCGATCGCCGCCCTGCTGATCATCTACCTCGTCGCGTTCGTCGTCGCGAACAGCAACCGGGTCGAGGTGTCGTTCGTCGTCGCCGACGCGCACGCCTCGCTGATCTGGGTGATGCTGGTCTGCACGGCGATCGGCGTCGTGATCGGGATCGTGCTGGCGAAGCTGTGGGGCCGGACGCGCGGCGTGCGCACGAGCTCCACGCCCGGGCCCGGCACCACCGCCACGACGGGCGGCGCGGGCACGATCACCGGACCGACCGTCGGCTCGGGCCCGCCGGGCGCGTCGACGCCGCGGCGCCCGGGCGATCCGCCCGCGTAGGCGAGCCGCCCGGGCGGGGCGAGGTCAGGACAGGAGCGGCTTCACGAAGTTCAGCCAGGTGGTGTACGCCGGCTTCTTGTTGCCGTCGGCGTCGCGCAGCCCCGACTGCCAGCGGTCCGACTGGCCGGGCTCCTCGAGCGGCTCGTCGCGCACGAGGAACCACACGACGCGCTTGACGCGCGGGTGCTTCGTCTTGATGCGCTTGAAGGCCTGCTTCACGAACAGCGCCTGGTCGGGCAGCGATGCGCCGTTGGAGTCCGGCTCGCTCTGGGCCCCGAACTCCGTCAGCCAGATGTCGTACTTCTTCGGCTTGTAGAGCTTGTCGAGCTCCTTCTCGTACTCCTTGAAGTTGATGAGCGTGATGTTCGGCGCGGTCGTGCCGTCGTCGAGACCCTCGACGCCCGTCGGCGGGTACGGGTGGATCGTCGCGATGTCGAACTTCGCGTTCGCCTTCTTCATGCCGCGCAGGAAGACCAGCGCCGCGACGGAGCCCTTGCCGCCGAAGCCGCGGTTCATGGCCCCGCCGAGCACCTTCATGGTCTTGTCGACCTTCTTGATCTCGGCGTAGCCCTTGTTGAGGATGCCCGCGTAGATCGCCGGCGAGACGGGCCGGTTGCCGGACTTCTGCGGCCGCAGCGCGCCGATGTAGTTCGGCTCGTTCCACATCTCCCAGTTCTTGACCTTCGGGAGCACGCCGATCGGGCCGGCGGGGCCGTCGGGATCGAACTTGCCGGAGTAGCGGGTGGCGATCGCGTGCACGAAGTCGCCGAAGTCCCTGAGGTTCGGGGCGAAGGCGTAGCTCGAGCCGCCCGCGCTCTTGTTGGCGCGGGCCCAGGTCGGCGTGCGCCAGATGGTCAGGATGATGTCGACGTGGTGCGCGGCGGCGTCGGAGACCAGGCCGTCGAGCAGGGCGAAGGAGTACACGGGCGAGGCCGGGTCGCGCGGCGCGGCCGGCCGCTGCGGCGCGATGTCGCGCCAGTAGACGTCGTAGCGGACGACCTTGCCCTTGAGCGCGGTCATGTCGCCCCAGAAGACGTCGGGCTGCTCGACCTGGAACCCCGGGTCGAGGAAGCCGGCCTGCAGCGCGCTCGCGGGAGCGGGGCGCAGGGCCAGCGCCAGGCCGGCCAGCAACAGCGCCGCGAACAGCAGCGCGACCTGCGTCGCGCGCCCTCGCAGCGGGCTCGATCCGGTAGTGCTCGCAGCGGTCACATCCACCCCTCGGTCCTGGTTGCCGGTCCGTCGCCGGGCTCAGCGCGACGGTATCACTGGTGACCCGGCGAGCGGCAGGATCCTTGGGGTTGCGGCTGACGGCCCGGCGTCAGAGCAGCGCGGCGAGGCGCTCGATGCCCGGGTCCATGTCCTCGGGCCGCACGGCCGAGAAGGCCAGCCGGAGCTCGTCGCCGCCGGACCCGTCGATGTAGCAGGACGAGCCCTTGACGAACGGGACGCCGGCCTCGTCCGCGCGGCCCGCCAGCGCGTCGACGTCGACGCCGGGCAGCCGCAGCCACAGGAAGTAGCCGCCCTCCGGCTTGACGTACTCGGCCCGCCCGCCCAGGTGGCGGTCGACGGCGCCGATGAGCGCGTCGCGCCGCTCCCGCAGCTGCTCGCGGATGCCCGGCAGGTTGGCGTCGAAGCGCCCGGCGCGGCAGTACTCCGCGACGGTCGCCTGGCTCAGCTGCACGGGGCCGATGTAGGTGTCGTTGGCGAGCCGCAGCAGGCGCGCGCGCAGCTCGGTCGGGATCACCAGCGCACCGACGCGGACGCCCGGCGCCACGGTCTTGGTGAAGCTGGTCGAGTAGAGGACGCGCTCGCCGGGATCGAGCGAGAGCATCGTCGGCGGCGCCTCGCCCTCGAAGCGCAGCTCGCCGTACGGGTCGTCCTCCACCAGCAGGAAGCCGTGCTCCGTCGCGAGCTCCACCAGCCGCTCGCGCTTGGCCCGCGAGGTGGTCACGCCGGCGGGGTTCTGGAAGCTCGGGATGACGTAGACCAGGCCGGGCCGCGTGCCCGAGCGCAGCAGCGCCTCCAGGGCCTCGACGTCCATGCCGTCCGCCTCGAGCCGCACGCCCTGCACCGTCGCGCCGAAGCGCTTCAGCAGGAGCAGCGTGCGGTCGTACGTCGGCGCCTCGGCGATCGCGTGGCCGCCCGACCCGGCGAACAGGAGCTCCGCCAGCAGCGCCATGCCCTGCAGCGAGCCGTTGGTCAGGAAGACGCGCTCGACCGGCACGCCGTAGCGGTCGGCCACCCACTCCCGCAGCCCCAGGTACCCGTCCGCGCCGCCGTAGATCAGCGCCCCCGTCGGGTCCTTCTCCAGCGCGCGCGCCGCGGCGGCCGCGAGGTCGTCGGCGGGCAGGAGGTCGGGCGACGGGACCCCGCGGGCAAAGGAGATGGTGCTGTGCGCTACGGCCATGGGGGCAGTGTACGAAGGACCTCCGGGCCGCCGGAGCGATAGGGCCTGCAAGTGCCGCCGACGCGCCAGATACCGTCGCGTCCGTGCTCGCCGTCCTGCGCCGCGCCCTGCACGTGCTGCTCGCGACGGGCCGCACGGACGAGGGAGCCTCCGACGAGGCCGCCGAGCGCCGCCGCTTCGAGGCCGAGCGGCGCGACCCGGAGCTCGTCTTCCGGCGCTACCACGACCAGCTGTACCGCTACGTCCGCGTGCGCGTGCGCAACGACGACGACGCCGAGGACCTCGTGGCCCAGGTCTTCACCGAGGCCGTCCCCGCGCTCGGCCGCCTGCGCTGGCAGGGGCGGCCCGTGCTCGCGTTCCTCTACACGGTGGCCGGACGGCGCCTCGCCGACCGCGCCCGGCGCGCGCGGCCGGACGCGGTGGACCTGGACGCGGTCGCCGAACCGGCGGCGCGCGGCGGCGAGGTGGAGCGGTTCCTGGCCGGCTCCGCGCTCCTGCGCGCCATCGAGGAGCTGCCGGAGGAGCAGCGGCAGGCCGTGTACCTGCAGGTCGTGAACGGCTACGCCTTCGCGGAGGTCGGGCTCATCCTGGGCCGCACCGAGAAGGCCGCGAAGGGCCTCGTCTACCGCGGGCTGGAGCGGATCCGGGCCGCGCTCGAGGCGGAGGGCATCGCGCCGTGACGGACGTCCACGACGACGATCCCCGCGTCGAGCGCCTGGCCGCCCTGCTCGAGCTGCCGGCGGGCGCGCGCCCGCCGGACGAGGAGCTCGACGGCCTGGTGCGCACGGCGGAGGTCGTCGACGACGCCTGGTCCGCCGTCCCGGTCCCGCCCGAGGCGCGCGAGCGGACGGCCGAGCGCGTCGCTGGCGGGCGACCGCGGGCGACCGGCGCGCAGCCCCTGGCGGCGGCCCTGGGTGCGCCGCATCGGCGCCGTGGTCGCGGTCGCGGCGCTGCTGGGCGGCGGGGTGGTCGTCTACGAGGCCGTCACGGGCGGGGGCGCGCCGGGCAGCGCCGAGATCGTCGCGCGCGCCGAGGCCGCGATCGACGCGAGCGACGCCATCATCCACACGCGCGCGCGGCTGCACGCCGACACCGTCATCCGGCCGCAGGGCGCCGACGAGATCCGCCAGACGTTCGACCAGGTGACGGAGAGCTGGGCGCTCGGCTCGCGCACGCACTCCATCGTCCGCTCGCCCGAGGGCGAGATCCTGTTCGACATCACCTCGGCGCCCGGCACCACGTCGGTCTGGGACGCCGGCACGAACACCACCACCATCACCGAGGGCCTGCCGCAGACGCCGACCGGCCAGCCGGTGCGCGGGCTCGAGGGGCTGGCTCGCATCCTGCAGGCCGCCGAGGTGCTCGGCCCGGAGGACTTCGAGGGCCAGGAGGTGTGGCGGCTGGTCACGCGCTGCACCTCGACGATCGGCACGACGGCCACCGAGCGGCACACGGACTACCGCGTCGACACCAGCACCTACGCGCCCGTCGCCCTCGACACCGTGCTCGAGACGGACTCCGGCGGGACGACGTCGAGCTCCACCTCGGCGCTGCGCTACGAGCTCTTCGAGCAGCTGCCGCCGGGCGACGCCGCGCTCCTGGAGCTGCTGCCGCACCCGGACGCGCAGGTCGTGCGCCAGACGCTGCCGCCGGCGGACCCCGCGACCACGCCGCAGATCCAGGAGACCTGCGAACCTGGCGCCTGATGCAGCGCGAGTTCTCCGCCGGCGGGATCGTGGTGCGCCGGATGCGCGGGCGGGAGTGGATCGCCGCGATCCGCCCGCAGGGGCGTCCGGCCGGCCACTGGGTGCTGCCCAAGGGCCTGGTCGACCACGGCGAGTCCATGCTCGACGCCGCCGTGCGCGAGGTGCGGGAGGAGACCGGCCTCGTCGCCGCGCCGGTCGAGAAGCTGCCGGACGTCAAGTACGTCTACACCCGCGACGGCGAGCGCATCTTCAAGCTCGTCCGCTTCTGGCGCATGCGGCCCGTCGGCGGGCGCATCGGGCAGATCGACGAGGCGATGCGGATCGAGGTGGCCGAGGCGGCGTGGCTGCCCCTCGACGCCGGGGTCCCGCTCGCCTACCGGGGCGAGCGGGACCTGGCGCTGGGACTGCTGGCGCAGCCGGACGGCTGAGGGCTACGCGGAGGCGGCGACCTCGGCCTCCGTCGCGGCGACCGGCCGGGCCGGCGTCGACGGGCCCTCGATGGAGACGTTGCGGCAGCCACTCGAGCCAGCGCGGGAGGTACCAGTTCCAGCGGCCGAGCAGCGTCATGGCCGCCGGCAGGAGCAGCGTCCGCACGAGCGTCGCGTCGATCAGGACGGCGACGGCGAGGCCGAAGCCCATCTGCTGGAACATGACCAGGTCGCCCGCCGCGAAGCCGGCGAACACCGCGACCATGATCAGCGCCGCGCCGGTGATGAGGCGGGCGCTGGTGCGGATGCCGAAGCGCGACG
The DNA here is from genome assembly GCA_963767885.1 of uncultured Actinomycetota bacterium. Classification (GTDB taxonomy): domain Bacteria; phylum Actinomycetota; class Thermoleophilia; order Gaiellales; family F1-60-MAGs149; genus CAVYFW01. The sequence goes on along the minus strand of CAVYFW010000013.1, from coordinate 105,587 downwards.
GACTCCGTGGAGTCGCCGGTCTCCTCGTAGCGCTCGCGGATGCGGCTCAGCAGGAACACGTGGTAGTCCATGGAGAGCCCGAAGAGCACGCTGAAGAGGAACAGCGGCAGCCAGGACTCGATGGCGTCGGACGTCTGGAAGCCGAGCAGGTCGGCGCCCACGCCCTCCTGCGCCACCAGCACCAGCAGGCCGTACGCGGCGCCGACGGACAGCAGGTTGAGGCCGATGGCCAGCGCCGGCACGACGATGGAGCGGAAGGCCACCAGCAGCAGCAGGAAGCTGAGGCCGAGCACCATGCGCGAGCACGATCGGCAGGTACGTGTCCGTCATGTCGCGGATGTCGAGGTTCTGACGGCGGTCTCGCCGGTGACGTAGCCGTGGGCGGGCGGTGCCGGCGAGCGTCGTCGCCGACGCGCCGCTGCGCAGGTCCTGCACCGCGCCCTCGATGGCCGACCCGTTCGGGTCGCCGGCGAACGGCACCGTCAGCACGGCGAGGTCGGAGGCCGGCCTCGGTGCGCAGGACCGGCGTCTCGGCGCCCGGCGAGCGCGCCGGCGGAGGCGCTGAGCCGCTGCAGCGCCCGCGGCCACGTCCGGGGCGGACACCGGCGCCGTCGACGACCACGGTCGCGTAGGTGGTGCCGGTGTCGGCGAACTCGCGTCATCAGCCGGTCGTAGCCCTGCCGGCTCTGCAGCGAGGCGGGCATCGTCTCGACCCCGCTCGTGCCGTTCTGGACGTTGAGGTACGGGATCGCGGCGGCGAGCAGCAGCGCGGTCGTGGCCACGAGGGCGATCACCGGGCGCTTCGTGGCGATGTCGGCCACCGAGCGGCGGCGGGCGCCGACCGTGGCGCGACGGCCGATGATCGGCACGCGCAGCGCGCTCGATGCGATCGCCGAGCACCGCATGAGCACGGCCGGCAGCAGCGTCAGCGCGGCGACGACCGCCGTCAGCACCACGAGGATCGCGCCGAGGCCGAGCGAGATGAAGATCGACGACGGCACGATCAGCATGCCGACGAGGGCGAGCACGACCGTGGCGCCGCTGAAGAGCACGGCGCGGCTGGCCGTCGAGCCGGCAGCGCCGATCGCGTCCGGCACCTCGCGGCCCGCGGCTCGCTCCTCGCGGTAGCGCGAGAGGATGAACAGCGAGTAGTCGATGCCGACGGCCAGGCCCATCATCGTCAGCATGTTCACGACGAAGAAGGAGAGCTCGAAGACCTGCCCGATGGCCGCGGTCATGGCCAGCGCGACGACGATCGAGACGATCGCGAGGCCGGTCGGCACGAGCGCCGCGATCACGGCCCCGAAGACCACGAGCAGGATCAGCAGCGCGATCGGCAGGCCGAACAGCTCGCCGGTCTGCAGGTCCTTCTCGGCCTGGCGCCCGAGGTCGTAGCCGACGCTGGCACGACCCGTGACGTAGGCGTCGACGCCGTCCTGGCCGTCCTGCGCCTCGACGAGCTTCACGACGTCGCCGATGTTCTCGTCGGCGGTGCCGGCGTCGCCCGCCATGCGCAGCGTGCAGCGCGACGGCGTGGCCGTCGGTGGACGTCGCGGCGGGCTGCGGCGCGCCGGCGACGACGTCCGGGCCGAGGGCGGCGATCGTCGCTGCTCAGGTCGGCCACCGCCGCCTGGAACGCGGGGTCGGTGCTGACCCGGGTGTCGGAGCGGACGACGAGGGTCTCGACGCTGGCCTGCTCGGCCGGCAGGCGCTCGGCCAGCAGGTCGTCGGCCCGTTTCGACTCGATGTCGCGAGTGAAGCGCGCTTCTGACGTCAGCGCCGAGGGCAACAGCGACGCGATGATCGACGAAGGAGAGGACGAGTGCCGCGCCCCAGAGGGCGAGGACGCGCCTCGGACGGGCGGCGCTCGCACGGGCCAGGCGCTCGGTGAAGGACGGGCGGGGAGTCATCGGAGGGTTCCTTGCTCGGGGACGGAAGTGAGACGTTCGGCCTCACTTGGCGGGAACCTAGACTCTCGTGTATCGTTTGTCAAGTGAGACAGAAGAATCTCAGAAGCTTCCGAAGAGCCGCGCCGGCTCCGCTACCCTGAACGGAGTGGATGGCCGAGCGGATTCGCCGGCGTCCGTGCCTGTGCCCCCGCAGGCACGTAGGCGCGCGGATGCCGAGCGCAACGAACGCCACATCGTCGAGGCTGCCGGTGCCGTGCTCTGGCGCCAGCCGGCCGCGACGATCGGCGAGATCGCGCTCGCCTCCGGCCTGGGTCGGGCCACGATCTACCGGCACTTCCCGACCCGCGACGACCTGCTGCGCGGCGTCGCCCGCCACGGCTTCGACCAGACCGTCCAGGCCCTGCGCGACGCGCGGCCGGAGGAGGGCACGGCGGTCGAGGCCCTGATGCGCATGATCGAGGCGACCATCCAGCCCGGCAACGCCTGCATGCTCGTGCTCAACCAGCTCCCCGAGCCGGTCGCCTCCCAGGAGGAGAAGACCGAGCTGCACGCGCCGATCACCGCGGCGCTGGTGCGGGGCGTGGCGAGCGGCGAGCTGCGCGCCGACCTCGACATCCCGTGGACGCTCCGCACCATCGGGGCGCTCTACGAGCTGGCGATGGCGGAGCTCGCGCGCGGCACACGTCACCCGCGAGGAGGCCGTCGAGCTGATGGCCTCCAGCCTGCTGCAGGGGGCGCAGGTCCGCTGAGGGGCCTGGTCCGACGCGCGGTGCTCGGCGCCGCGATGCTCGCGCTCCTCGCGCCCGCGTCCGCCGCGGCGGCGACGTACTACGTCGACCCCGCGGGCAACGACGCCGCGGCCGGCACCTCCGCCGCGACCGCGTGGCGCACCCTCGGCAAGGTCGGCAAGACGACGCTCCAGCCCGGCGACCAGGTGCTGCTCAAGGCCGGCGTGCGGCACGGCGACACGCTGCAGCTGCGCGGCTCGGGCACGGCGGCGGCGCCGATCGTCGTCTCGACCTACGGGACGGGCCGCGCGCGGCTCGACCCGCGCGGTGGCGGCAGCGGCTACGCCGGCATCGTGCTCCAGGACAACGCCTTCGTGCGCTTCGAGCACCTCGAGGTCGCGGGCTGGGGCGCCGGCAACCCGGCCATCTCGCTCGGCCGCGACTCCAACAACGTGACGTTCGACGACCTCCACGTGCACGACGTCGACACGGGCTTCCTGGCGCCGGCGGGCTCGACGCCGCACGACATCGCGATCCGCGGCAGCACCATCGACGCGCTGCTGCAGGGCCGCGGCTCGATCGGCATCAACCTCACCAAGGGCGCGTACCGCTGGACCGTCACCGGCACGCGCGTGGCCAACGCGGGCGACTCCTGCATCATCGACCTCGGCCACGACAACACCTACGACGGCCTCACGATCACCGACTGCGGCCACTGGATCGTGCGCCAGTACGGCGGGCACGGCGCCTACCTGCGCGGCCCCAACCTCACCATCCGCAACTCGGACGTGTCGAACGCACCGACCAACTGCGTCTCGATCCGCTTCCAGAACGCCGTCGTCGAGGGCAACACGCTGCACGGCTGTGCGGCCGGCATCGCCTACTTCGAGTACGCGACCGCGAACGACAGCAACGTGCGCCTGCTGCGCAACCGCATCTGGGACACGAAGACGGCCATCTACGTCGACTTCAAGTCGAAGCAGCGCTTCCTCATGGCCAACAACACGATCCTGGCCGACCGCGAGGGCATCGTCGTCCGCTCGGGCACCGCGCTCGCGATCGAGAACACGATCATCACGGGCTCCGCGAGCACGCTGGTGGCGTACGAGGGCATCCCGGCGGGCGCCTACGTCGAGCGCAACAACGTCCTCGCGACGACGGCCGGCGGCTCGGCCTTCAGCTGGCCCGGCGGCTCCGGCGACCTCGCCGGCTACCGCTCGGCCACGGGCCAGGGCGCGGGGAGCACCGCCGCGGCCCCGGTGTGGGCGGCCGGGTCGCCCGACTTCGTGCCGGCGCCGGGCTCGGAGCCCGTCGACTCGGGCACGGCCGTCGCCGGCCACCGGCGCGCTGACGCCGGGCTGCGACGGGCACGCCGACCACTACTGCGGCGCCGCGCCGGAGCGGGGCGCGCGCGAGCTCGACCCGTCCGGCCGCGCGCTCCCGGCGATCGGCGGGCCGACCCCGCCGCGCGCCGCCGGCAAGGGCGTGCGCCCCGTCGCCCCGGCCGGCGTGCGGCTGCTGTCCCGCACGGCCGACACCGTCACGCTCACGTGGCGGACGGCGCGCGACCCCGACGGCCGCGTCGTCGCCTACCGCGTGATCCGCCTCGGCGCCGACGGCAAGACGGGCACGCAGGTGCGCAAGACGCGCGCGACCATCCGCGTGCACCCCGGCTGGGCGTACCGCTTCCGCGTCTACTCGGTCGACAACGCCGGGCTGGTCTCGAAGATGGCGCAGATCGTCGTCCGGCCCGGCCCGCCGCGTGGCGGTGCCGCGCTGCGGGCGCTCGCGGCCGACGTGGTCTGGTAGCGGCCGCGCGGGCGGACTGCCCGGGCCGCCCGTCGGGCCTCAGCCCGCCTTCGCCATCTCCGCGACGATGCCCGCGACCTCGGTCGGGTTCGTCCCGACGCGCACGCCGTGGGCCTCCAGCGCCTCCTTCTTGGCGCGGGCGGTGCCGGCCGAGCCGCTGATGATGGCGCCGGCGTGGCCCATCGTCTTGCCCTCCGGGGCGGTGAAGCCGGCGATGTAGGCGACCACGGGCTTCGTCACGTGCTCGGCGATGTAGTCGGCGGCCTTCTCCTCCTCGTTGCCGCCGATCTCGCCGACCATGACGATCCGCTCCGTGTCGGGGTCGGCCTGGAACAGCTCCAGGGCGTCGATGAACGACGTGCCGACCACCGGGTCGCCGCCGATGCCCACGATCGTCGAGTTGCCGAGGCCGAGGCCCGCCAGCTCCGCGCCGATCTGGTACGTCAGCGTGCCGGAGCGCGACACCAGGCCGACGCCGCCCTTGGCGAACACCTGGGCCGGGATGATCCCGACGTTGGCGATGCCGGGCGAGAGGGCGCCGGGGCAGTTCGGCCCGAGCAGCCGGATGCCGCGCGGCCGCAGGTACGTGTAGACGCCGAGCATGTCGTGGGCCGGGATGCCCTCGGTGATGCAGACGACGGTGCCGATGCCCGCGTCGGCCGCCTCGTAGATGGCGTCGGCGGCGAAGCGCGGCGGCACGAAGACCATCGACGTGTTGGCGCCGGTCTCGCGCACGGCGTCGGCGACGGTGTCGAAGACCGGGATGCCGTCGACGTCCTGGCCGCCCTTGCCGGGCGTGGTGCCGGCCACCACCTGCGTGCCGTAGTCGCGGTTGCGGAGGGTGTGGAAGCGCCCCTCGCGGCCCGTGATGCCCTGCACCACGAGGCGCGTGTCGGCGGTCACCAGGACGGCCATCAGGCCTTGCTCCCGGCGAGCTCGACGACCCGCTCCGCTGCCTCGAGCATCGTCCGCTCGACGTGCAGGCCGGGCGGCGCCGCGTCCTGCAGCAGCTTGCGGCCCTCCACGTCGTTGGTGCCGTCGAGGCGCACGACCAGCGGCACGCCGACCTCCAGCTTGTCGAGGGCGTCCAGGATGCCGCGCGCGACCTCGTCGCAGCGCGTGATGCCGCCGAAGATGTTGAACAGGACGGCCTCGACCTTGGGGTCGGAGAGGATGACCTCCATCGCGGCGACGATCTCGTCGGCCTGCGCGCCGCCGCCCACGTCGAGGAAGTTGGCCGGCGAGCCGCCGACCTGGTCGACGACGTCCAGCGTCGACATCACGAGGCCGGCGCCGTTGCCGAGGATGCCGATCGAGCCGTCGAGCTTGACGTACGTGACGCCGCGCTCGCGGGCCATCTGCTCCTGCGGGTCGGCGGCCGACACGTCGCGCAGCTCCGCGAGGTCGGCGTGCCGGTACAGGGCGTTGTCGTCGATCGTGACCTTGGCGTCGGCGGCGACCACCTGCCCGTCGTCGAGCACCGCCAGCGGGTTGACCTCGATCAGCATCAGGTCGAGCTCGGTGAACGCGCGGTAGGCCTGCTCGATGATGGCCGCGACCGCCCGGTGCTCCTCCGCGGGGACGCCGGCGGCGTACAGCAGGCGGCGCGCGAAGAAGGGCTGGAAGCCGATCGCGGGGTCGAGGTGGATGCGCGCGAGCCGGTCCGGGTGGTCGACCGCGACGGCCTCGATGTCCATGCCGCCCATCGTCGAGAGCATGAACAGCGGTGCCTTGGCGCCGCGGTCGAACGTGATCGAGAAGTAGTACTCGCGGGCGATGGAGATCGCGCGCTCGACCCACAGCCGGCGGGTGACGTGCCCCTTGATGTCGAGGCCGAGGATGCGCCCGGCCGCCTCCGCCGCGGCGTCCGGCCCGTCGACGACCGCGATGCCGCCGGCCTTGCCGCGCCCGCCGGCCAGCACCTGCGCCTTGACGACGACCTTGCCGCCGAGCTCGGCGGCCGCCGCGCGGGCCTCGTCGACGGTCGTCGCGACCCGTCCCTCACCCGTCGGGATGCCGTAGCGGGCGAACAGCTCCTTGCCCTGATGCTCGTAGAGGTCCACGGCGCCGGAGCATACGCGAGCGCCCGCGGCCGGCAGCCAGCGGGACCGGCGTGAGCGCTGTGGTACGTTCAGGCCGAATGCCGCCCCTGGCTCCCAGCGCGACGAGCGGCGTGCCCGCGCTCGACCAGACCCTGGGCGGCCTCTTCTGGGGCGACAACGTCGTGTGGGAGGTCGGGCACGGAGAGACGATCCTCCCGTTCGAGCACGCCATCACGGCGGCCGCGGAGACGTTCACCTTCAGCGTCTACGTCTCCCTCGTGCGCGACCCGGCGGCGATCCGCGAGGAGCACCCGGGCATCGAGGTGCTCGACCTGCGCGCGGGCCACGGCGCCGACGACGCCGCGAGCGCGCTGCGGCGGATCGAGGAGCTGTGCGTGCGCAACGGCCCCGGCGGCCTGCTGCTGTTCGAGCCGCTCGAGGCGGTGCGCGACCGCTGGGACGAGGCGACGGCGCGCGGCTTCTTCACGCGCTGCTGCCCGATGCTGCTGCAGCTCGGCTCGGTCGCCTACTGGCCCTACGCCTCGGCGGCGTTCCCCAAGCCGTTCCGCGAGCACGTCCGCGGCATCACGCAGTGCGTCATCCACGTGTCCGAGGGGCGCCTCGCGATCGTCAAGGCCGAGGGCCGCTCGGGCTGGGTGCAGGGCACGGTCCTGCACTACGGCATCGACGACGGCCGGCCGGACCTGCGCGCGGCCCCGGCCGCCGCTCGCCTCGGCGCCGCCCTGCGCGCGATCCGGGCCGAGCGCCAGCTCACGCAGTCGGACCTCGCGCGCCTCGCGGGCGTCTCGCCGAGCGCGATCTCGCAGGCCGAGCGCGGCCAGCGCGGGCTCTCGCTGGAGACGCTGCTCGCCCTCACCGAGCGGCTCGGCATCACCCTCGACGAGCTCCTGCGCGGCGAGGCGGACGCGGGCTACCGGCTGGCGCGGCGCGTCTGGGCCGGCCGCGGCGGGCCGGTGCCGCTGCTCGACGACCCGCGCAGCGGCCTGCGCTCGTACGCGCTGCGGCTGGCGGTGGGGGCGAGCGCGCGCCCGTCGATCCAGCACAAGGGCGCCGAGATCGTGGCCGTCGCGCGCGGGCTGGTGCAGGTCGCGCTGACGACGGGCACGCCCGTCCTGCGGGCCGGCGAGACGCTGCTCCTGGAGCGCGCGACCATCGAGTCGTGGCGCAACCTGGGCGACGAGGAGGCGTTCGTCTTCTGGATCCTCAGGGACTGACCTCACGCTTCGCGGGCCCGGGGCGTTCATCCCCTGTGACGCTGCCGCCGTTCCAGCGCCTCGTGGATCTGCACGCCCGCGATCTCAGGCGCTTCCTCGTCGCCTGCGTCGGACCGATCGACGCCGACGACTGCCTGCAGGAGACCCTGTTGTCCGCCCTCCGCGCCTACCCGAAGCTCCGAGACGCCACGAACCTCCGCGGCTGGCTCGTGCGCATCGCGCGCAACAAGGCGCTCGACCATCACCGCCGCCGCCGCGAGCTCCCGCTACGACGTGCTGCCCGAGCCGGGCGGCGGGCCGGGCGCCCCCGAGCTGCCCGACGAGGAGCTGTGGGACGCGGTGCAGGAGCTGCCGCCGAAGCAGCGCGCCGCCGTCGCGTGCCGCTTCGTCCTCGACTACTCGCACGCGGAGATCGCCGCCGTGCTCGACTGCATCGGAGGCCGCCGCGCGGCGCAGCCTCGCCGACGGCCTCGCCAACCTGCGCCGGAGCTACGCGCCATGAACGACGTCCTGACCGACTGGATCACCGCCCGCCTCGCCGACGCCGCCGCCCGCGAGGGCCTGCTCGACGTCGCGTACACCAAGGTCGACACGCCCGTGGGCGACCTCCTGATCGCCCGCACGCCGCGCGGCCTGGCCCGCATCGCCTTCCCGCGCGAGCGACGACGACGACGTGCTCGAGGAGATGGCCGACCGCCTCTCGCCGCGCGTGATCGAGGCGCCGGCGCGGCTCGACGACGTCCGCCGCGAGCTCGACGAGTACTTCGAGGGCAAGCGCCACGACTTCGACCTGCCGGTCGACTTCGGCCTCGTCCGCGGCGAGTTCCAGCGCCGCTGCCTCGAGCGCCTGCGCGGCGTCGGCTACGGCCAGGTGCGCACGTACCGCGAGCTCGCCGAGGACGCCGGCAACCCGGGCGCGGTGCGAGCGGCCGGCACGGCGTGCGGCACGAACCCGATCCCGATCGTCGTCCCCTGCCACCGCATCGTGCGCTCGGACGGCACCCTCGGCCAGTACGGCGGCGGCATCCCGCGCAAGGAGTTCCTGCTGCGCCTGGAGGGGGCTGTTCTGTAGGACGTGCGGACGCCGACACGAGTTGCGCCCTTCCGAACGCCGACGGTCCTTTACGGTTCGCGCAGTCGGCCCTGAAGCCCGTCCGCTCCTTCGAACACCGACGGTCCGCGAGGATTCGCGCAGCCAGTTCATGAACTGTCGAGCGAGCCCCGCGGCGCTACGAACGCAAGAGCCGTGAGGGCGCTTGCCCACCAGGCAGCGAAGCGACGCTGCCGGCGAGCGAGAGCCGCGAGCAGCACAGCAGTCACCGTGCTGTCGGCAGGCGGTGCCTACGTCCGGAGGGGGGTCGTCTGCGAGCGCAGCGCAGGAACCGCCGCGTCTGGGCGACCGCGAGCGGACCAGCGCCGTCGGCCGTGAGCGACGGTCGTGGTCGCGAAGCGCCCACGCCACCCCTCCGGCGACCCGCCGCCCGACGCGGCGCGCCCCGAGCACCGCGATCTCCACGCGCGTGCTCCAGCCCACGGGCGACGTGCGATGCGCCGACGTTCTCGACGGCGAGGTCGCCGGGCGCAAGGCCGAGCCCCGTGCCACGACCCGCAGCTCGCGGTCGCCGATGTGCGTCGGCAGCCGCACCAGCAGCGCGCGGCGCGACAGGCCGGGCGGGGCGCCACCGGCTCGACGAGCTCGAGCGAGCGCGCGCCGTCAGCGGCTGCACGTCGGCCACGATGCGCCCGCCGCCGCCGGCGTAGAAGCCATGCCGCTCGAGCCGCACGTCCACCTCGGCGCCGAGCAGCCGCAGCGCTGGCACGTACGTCTGGCGAGGAAGTCGAATGGCGGCTCGCGCGGGTCGTGGGTGCCGCCGACGACGGAGACGGTGCTCGGTCGCGTCGCTCGCGCAGTGCCGGCAGGACGGTCTGCGAGCACTCAGCGTGGTCGAGCCGGCGGTGCCTACGCTCGACGTCGAAGTCGCCGCCCTGCAGCGCGTACGGCGTGAACCGCATGCGCGCGCGAGCCGACCTCGGCGCCCTCGACCTCGCCGCGCCGACGGCCGCGCCGCTGCGCACCGCGGCGACATGCTGCGCGGCCAGCCCGGGCTTCGCGCGGCTGGCGCGGATGCCCTCGATGGCGAACGGCGTCCGCGTCTCCAGCGACAGCGCGAGCGCGTGCGCACGATCTGCCCTCCGCCCTCCCGAGCGAGCCGTCGAGGGTCAGCACCCCTCGACCCGGTACGCGATCGCCGCCGGGAAGAGCGCCCGCAGCAGGCCCTCGCCCTCCTGGGCCAGCCCCTCGCGGTCGGCCTTCGTCAGCTTCACCCCGGGCTGCAGCGTCAGCGTCGCCTGCTTGCGCTTCACCTCCGACGACCAGATGCCCGCCACGCGCCCGTCGACGAGGAAGGTCGGCTTGACCTGCAGGTTCTTGCGCTCGTAGACGACGTCGCGCAGCGCCTCGGGGAGGATGCGCTCGCGGCGCTTGCTCGTGTAGGCCAGGAGCGAGCTGTCGAACGCGCCGAGGTAGCGCGGCGGCGCCGGCGCGTCGGCGTCCGGCCGCGGCGCGCCGGGCAGGTCGTAGAGCGTGCGGCCGTGGGCGTCCGTGGCGCGCTCGAGCCGATCGCCGAGGCCGTCCAGCAGCTCGCGGACGGGCGGCGTGCGCCAGCCGACCCACGTGGCGACGTCCTCCGCAGCCGCCGGGCCGAACGCACCGAGATGGCGCAGCGCCAGCGCCTCCAGGGCGTCCTCCAGGCGCGGCGCGCCGTCGCTGCCCGGCGGCACCGGGGCGGCGAGGTGGTCGGCCGGCGCCTTCGCGCCCCACGCACCGCCGCCCGGCACGCGCGTCAACGCGCTCCAGCGGTAGATCGGCCGCCAGCTCAGGGCGCGCTGGGCGTCGAGCTCCCGCGGGTCGATCGCGCCCGGGTGCTCGGCGACCCACGCCTCGGCGAAGGCGCGCAGCTCCTCGTTCGTCCGGGGCGACGCGCAGTGCTCGAGCATGGCGAAGCGCAGGGCGTACATGCCCGGCGTGGTCTCCTCGATGGCGCGGTGCCAGCTGCCCGTCCAACCCGCCTCGGATACGACTGCGTATACCGGATGCTCGCGCTCGCTGACCAGGTGCAGCGTGCCGCGGATGCCGATGCCCCAGCGCAGCTCGCCGCGCTCCAGCGCGCGGTAGAGGTCGTCCGGCGCGAAGGACGCCATGCGCGACCAGAGCCCGACCGGCAGCGCGCCCCAGGCCTGGCCCTGCATGGCGCCGATCGACTCGACGACCTCGACCAGCGGCCGGTCGGTCCGCTCCAGCAGGAACTGGCGGGCGAGCAGCGCGCGGTTCAGGGCGCGGTCGTCGAGCTCCTCGGGCACGCCGGCGCCCCAGTACGCCCAGCGGTGCGCCTCGGCGAGCTTCTCGTCGTCGGCGTCCGCGTACAGCGCGGCCTCGTAGCGGCGCACGGCCAGGAACGAGTCGAACAGCAGGTCGCCGAACGCCGCGCGGATCGGCACGGACTTGGCCAGCGCGTCGGCCGCCTCCGCCAGCGACGTCGGCAGCCGCCGCGCGCCCGTCCGCTCGCGCTCGGCGGGGCTGAGCGCGCCGGGGTCGGCCGTCGTGCCGTCCGACAGCGGCAGCCCGCGCGCGATGCCGTCCAGGCCGGTGCCGATGGCCGCGAGCACGGCGAGGTACGGGTTCGCGGCGCCGTCGACCGTCTTCAGCTCGACGTTCGCCGACTGCCCGCGCACCGAGCGCGACCCGGGGATGAGCCGCAGCGTCGCCTCGCGGTTCTCGACGCCCCACACGGTGTAGGCGCCGGCCCAGTGGCCGGGCTGCAGGCGCAGGTACGACGCGGCGCTCGGCGCGGCCACGGCCGTGATCGCCGGCAGCGCCTCCAGCATGCCCGCCACGAAGCTCGCGCCCTCGGCCCGCATCCCGCCCGGCCCGGGCCCGCCGGTCATCAGGTTCTCGCCGTCGCGCCAGGCGCTGAGGTGCAGGTGGCAGCCGTTGCCGACCGCGCCCGGCAGCACCACCGGCGCGTACGAGACCTGGAAGCCGTGGTGCGCCGCCACCTGGCGCACCGTCAGGCGCAGGAGCACCAGCCGGTCGGCCGCGTCGACGGGGTCGGTGGCGCCGACGGAGACCTCGAACTGCCCCGGCGAGTACTCGGGGTGCAGCTGGTCGACGTCGATGCCCTGCGCCTCCAGCACCTCGGCGAGCTCCAGCACGAACTCCTCGATGGCCAGGAGGGCACGCGTGCTGTAGCCGGGGCCGGTGTGTGCAGGCTGGAGGTCGTCGGTCAGCAGCGTGCACTCGAGCTCGAACGTGGCCTTGATCTCGATGCCGGCCGCGGCGCCGGCGTCGGCCGCCCGCCGCAGGGCACCGCGCTGGCAGATGTCCAGCAGCTCCAGCTCCTGGCTGTACTGGTTCACGGGCGCCCACGCCCAGCCCGGGGCGGCCGCGAGCGTGCGCGCCGCCGTCAGGTCGGGCACGAGCCGCATGTCGCCGCTCGGGGTGTTGTAGTGCGGCATGTAGTCGAACGCGTAGTGGTCGTCGTTGCCGGAGATGGCCCAGATCTCGGCCATGCCGACGCCGGCGATCGCCACCCGCTCCAGCCGGGCCAGCGGGACGATCTTGACCCGCGTGATGCCGCCGTTGTCCACGAACGTCATGGCGACGACCCGCACGCCCTCGTCGCGCAGCCGCACGCTGCGGGTCGCGGCCTCCGCGGGGTCGATCACTGCTCGGCTCCCTTCTTGGGGATCATCCCGGACGGCGCGAGACCCGCGAGCGCCGTGGCGAGGCGGCCGGGCTCCCGGCCGACCTCCTCCGCCCGCTCCTTCCGCCCCACCGCCGTGCGCACGACGTGCGCGCCGACGTAGCGGATCGGGTCGGGCGGGAACGTGCCCTGCCGGCCGTCGACGAGCGCGCAGCGGCTCCACTCGTCGTCGAGGCCCAGGGCGAGGCTGGCGAGGATGCGGCCGCCCAGCACCGCGGGAGCGACGCCGTTGCCGCTGAAGCCGACGCCGTAGAGGATGTCGGGCCGCCCGCCCAGGTGGCCGAAGATCGGGATGCCCGTCGCGGAGCGGTCGATCGGCCCCGACCAGTCGTACTCGATCGGCACGTCGGCCAGCATCGGGTACAGGCGGTGCAGGTTGCGGGCGACCTCGTGGGCGCGGCCCTCGTCGCGGTCGAAGCTCGTCGGGATGCGGCCGCCGAGCGCGATGCCCCAGCCGCCCTTGCCGATGGCGATGCGCCCGTCCCGCGTCGTCCGGTAGTAGTGGATCTGCAGCTGCGAGTCCGAGATGCACTCGCCGCCCGTCCAGCCGATCTCGGCCAGCCGCTCCGGCATCGGCGCGGTCGCGATCATGTCGCTCGAGATCACGACCAGCCGGCGGTGCAGCTCGCGCAGGCTCGCGGCCCAGGCGTTGGTGGCCAGCACCAGGCGGTCGGCCGTCAGCACGCCCTGCTCGGTGCGCACCACGGGCGGCGAGCGGCGGTCGAGGTCGGTGACGCGCGAGTGCTCGTGCAGGCGCACGCCGCGCTCCAGTGCCACGCGCCGCAGGCCGCGCACCAGCAGCGCCGGCTGCACGGTCGCCCCGCCCGGCTCCCAGACGCCGGCGAGGTGGGTCGGCGAGCCCGTGCGCCGCGCGACCTCCTCGGGCTCCAGGCGCACGAACACGTCGCCGACCCCGAGCCGCTCGGCGACCCCGACGGCACCGTCCCAGGCGCCGATCTGCGCGGGCGTCGCGGCGGTCCACAGGTGGCCGCCGTGCACGTAGTGCGCGTCGATGCCGTTGGCCTCGGTCCAGCGGCCGATCTCCTCGACGGCGTCGTCCGCCGCGCGCGCCAGGCCGATGCCCTCCTCCTCGCCGGCGAGGGCCACCAGCGTGCCCAGCTTCGGCCACCAGCCGATCGCGAAGCCGCCGTTGCGCCCGGAGGCGCCGTAGCCGCAGACGTCCTGCTCCAGCACGACGACGTCGCAGTCCGGCTGCTGCTCCTTGATGCGCAGCGCCGTCCAGAGGCCGACGAAGCCGCCGCCGACGATCGCGACGTCGGCCCGCTGCGCACCCACCAGCGGCTCCGCGTCCGGCGCGTCGCCGAGCGCCTCCTGCAGCCACAGCGAGCGGTGCAGCGCGGCCTCCGAGCCGTTCCGGCGCAGCCCTCTCATGCCAACCCCTCCTCGATCGCCGTCACCAGCCCGGCCACGAGCCCGCAGCGCGGCGCGATCGACCCGACCTCGATCCACTCGTCCGGCGTGTGGTCGTCGGCGCCGACCGGGCCGAGCCCGTCCAGGGTCGGGATGCCCGCCGACGGCGCACCACGAGCCGTCCGAGGCGCCGCCCGTCTCCACGTGGTGCACGGGGGTGCCGAGCGCCTCGCCGAGCGCCGTCGCCACCCGGGCCAGGTCGGCGCTGGCGGCGCGGTCCATGGGCGGCGTGTCCTCCGTCGTCTCCAGCGCGAACGCGATCCCGTCGTGCGCGCCGTAGGCCTCGATCTGCGCGATGGCCCAGTCGAGGTCGTCCGCGGCTCCAGGCCCGCACGTCGAGCGACACGGTCGCCGCGCCCGGCACGGTGTTGATGACGTCGCCGCCGTGCAGCCGCGTCACCTGCACCCCGAGGCCGGCGCGCGCACCGTCGAGGCGGGCGATGCGCAACGCCTCCGCGCACAGCGCCAGCACCGCGTTGCGCCCGAGCTCCGGCTCCGTGCCGGCGTGCGCGCGCCGGCCGGTCGCGTGCAGCTCGAGCCAGCGCCCGCCCTTGCGCGCGGTCACGATCCCGTTGCCGGGCCGACCGCACTCCAGCACCAGCGCCGCGTCGCAGCCCGCCACCTCGGCCAGCGTGGCGAAGGGGCCCGAGCGCGGCTCCTCGTCGGGCACCGAGACGAGCTCGAGCGTTCCCACCGGCAGGCCCTCGGCGCGCAGCAGGCTGCCCGCCCAGGCGGCCACGAGCAGCCCGCCCTTCATGTCGGCCACGCCCGGGCCGTGCGCGAGCTCGCCGTCGATCGCGAACGGGCGCGCCGCCGCGGTGCCGGCCGGGAAGACCGTGTCGTGATGGCCGACCAGCGCGACGCGGGCGCGGCCGCTGCCGTGCAGCCGGGCGTGGACGTGCAGGCCCGTCGACCGCGGCACGAGCTCCGGCTCCCAGCCGAGCGCCGTCAGCCGCGCCGCGAAGGCGTGCGCGAACGCGTCGAGCGCGGCGGGGTCCTCGCTCGGCGTGTCGGTGTCGACCCACGCCGCGAGGTCCGCGAGCAGCTCGTCCAGGCGCGCGGCCGCGGCGTCGCGCACGGCCAGCGCGCGGGCCGCGGCGAGGTCGGCGACCAGCACTAAGCGATGCTCCCGAGGAAGGTGAGGATGGCGGCGTTGAACGAGTCCGGGTACTCCCAGAGGCACGCGTGGCCGCCCTGGACCTCGACCCACGTCGAGCGCGGCAGCTCCTCGTGCAGGCGGCGCGACAGCTTGGGGTAGACGAGGATGTCCTCCTGCCCGACCAGCGTCAGCACCGGGCAGGTCACGGCGCCCAGGCGACCGCGGGTGTCGTGCGTCTCGATGGCCGCGAGCTGGGCCAGGTAGCCCTCCGCCGGCATCGGGTTGCTCGCCATGTACTCCTCGATCTCCAGCAGCTCGGCCTCGCGCTGCTCGAAGAAGTCCGTGGTGAACGCCCACAGGATGACCTCGCGCTGCGTGAAGCCGACGCCGAGGTGCGGGACGAGGTCGCGCCAGCACGAGAACATGCGCAGGCAGAACGGCCCCGGGTGCGAGTACGTGTTGCAGAACGCCGCGGAGCGCAGCCGGTCGGCGTGGGCGATCGCGTACTCCTGGGCGATCATCCCGCCCATCGACGTGCCGACGAGGTGGAAGCGGTCGAGGTCGAGCGCTTCCACGAGCCCGTGCAGGTCGTCCGCCATCTGCTTGATCGTGTACGGCCCCGGCGGCGCGGACGAGCCGCCCAGCCCGCGGTTGTCGTACGCGATGACGCGGTAGCGCTCCGCGAACGCGGGGACCTGCGCCTCCCACGACTCCTTCACGTCCGCGAGGCCGTTGACGAGCACGAGCGTCTCCTCGCCGCCGCCGTGCTCCTCGTACGCGAGCTCGATCCCGTTCGACGTCACCGTCGGCACGTCTGGCCTCCCTCTCCGGTCCTCGCGGTCGCCGCCTGGGCGGCGGCGTCCACGTCGTCGATGACCCCCGTGAACGCCTCCACGGCGAGGACGAGGTGCTCGTGCATGCGGCGCTCGGCGAAGGCTGCGTCGCCGGCCGCGATCGCCGCCGCGATGGCCTCGTGGTCGCGCTGCGTCCGCTCGACGGTCGGCTCGTGGCGCGACCAGTCCTGGTCGACCCAGAGCGCGTCGGCCCACGCGAACAGGCTGGCCCGGGCGCGCCGCACCGCGCCGACCGCGTGGCGGTTGCGCGACGCCTGCGCGACGGCCAGGTGGAAGCGCGAGTCGACCGCGCGGTACATGGGCACGGTCGTCGTCGGCTCGGCGGCCAGCCGGCGCAGGGCCGCGGCCTCGGCGGGCTCGATGCGCTCGGCGGCGAGCCGGGCGACCGAGGGCTCGAAGGTCATGCGGAACTCGTAGTTCTCGCGCAGCTCGGCCGTGTAGCGCGCGGCGGCGTCGGCGAAGGTCGCCGGGAAGGGCCGCGGCTCGTCGGCGACGACGGTGCCGCCGTGGCGCCCGCGGCTGGTCACCAGCAGCCCCTCGGCCGCGAGCTCGCGCAGCGCCTGGCGCACCGTCATGCGGCCGACGCCGAGCCGCTCGGCCAGCACCCGCTCCGGCGGCAGGCGGTCGCCGGGGCGCAGCTCGCCGAGCGCGAGGCGCGTGCGGATGGCGTCCGCCACGACGCGGTGGGCGGGCTCGTGCTGGAGCGGCAGGAGCTCGACGTGGGTGTGCGCCGATGCGGCCACGGCGCGGAATCTACGGGCACCTGCCGCCCGCGGTGAAGGCCGGCGGCGCGTCTTGACACGGGCGCCGGAGGCTTCCTACCATCGCTGCCCCTGCGGCAATGGGCTCCGGCCAGGCCCAAGAGGAACCAGCCACGTGAGCCAACCATCCCCGCTCGTCGTCGAGGACGTCGCCAAGCAGTTCCGAGGCGTCCGCGCCCTCGACGGCGTCTCGCTGGACGCGAGGAGCGGCGAGGTGCTCGGCCTCATCGGGCCCAACGGCTCCGGGAAGACGACGCTGCTCAACGTCATCTCGGGCGTGCTGCGGCCGACGACGGGGCGCGTGACGATCGCCGGCCAGCGGGCCGACGGCCGCCCGCCGCACCGGGTCGCCCGCCTCGGCGTCGCCCGCACGTTCCAGCAGATCCGCCTGTTCCGCGAGATGACGGTGACGGAGAACGTCGAGGTCGGCGCGGTGGCGCGCGGGCGCGACGTCGACGGCGTGCCGGCGGTGCTGGAGCAGACCGGGCTCGCGGGCGTCGCCGATCGCCTGGCCGGCACGCTGGCCTACGGCCTGCAGCGACGGGCGGAGATCGCCCGCGCGCTGGCCGGTGGGCCGAGCCTGCTCCTGCTCGACGAGCCGGCGGCGGGCATGAACGAGGCCGAGTCGGACGCGCTGCTGGAGACGATCCGCGGCGTGCGGGAGACGGCTGGCTGCACCATCGTCATCGTCGACCACGACCTGCGGCTGATCATGCGCCTCTGCGACCGCATCCACGTGCTCGCGGAGGGGCGGACGATCGGCGAGGGTACGCCTGCCGAGGTGCGGGCCAACCAGGCCGTCATCGACGCGTATCTCGGCGTCGGCGGCGGCGCGGGCGACCTGGACGAGCCGGAACGGGACGAGGACCAGACCGAAGGAGGGGGAGGATCATGAGGGGACGGTGGAGGCTGGCAGCTGCGGCTGCGGTCGCACTGCTCTCGGTGGGCGCCGCCGCGTGCGGCGACGACGACGAGAGCACCAGCGAGAGCTCGGCTGCGGCACCGGCGGCGTCGTCGGCCGCGCCCGAGGCGAGCGCGCCCGCGGAGTCGAGCGCGCCCGCCGAGTCGAGCGCGCCGGCCGAGTCCAGCGCCGGCGGCGAGTCGAGCGCACCGGCGGAGTCGAGCGCCGCGGAGGAGCCGGCGATCGAGCCCGTGACGCTGCGCATCGGCTTCTCCGGCGCGCTGGAAGGCCCGTACGCCGCGTACGACGCCACGCTGCTCAAGGGCATGGAGTACGCCTCGAAGAAGCTGGCCGAGGCCGGCGACCCGGTCACGGTCGAGATCGTCTCCAAGAACAACAAGGGCGACCAGGCCCTGGCCGCGACCACGACGCAGGAGCTCATCGACGACGGGCTCAAGGTCTTCGTCCTGACGACGGCCGACCCGTACGCCGCCCAGGGCTCGCTCATCACGGCGGCCGGCGGCGTCATGAGCGTCGGCGGCAACACCGCGCCGCAGATCGCCAAGGACCTCGGCGACCGCGCGTTCTTCTTCGTCTTCGGCGACAACACGCAGGCGTCGGCCGACGCCGAGTACGCGTGCCAGCAGGGCTACAAGAACGCGTGGCTCATCGGCTCCGAGGAGATCCCGTACACGAAGGACCTGCCGAAGTACTTCAAGGACGCGTTCGAGCACTGCGGCGGCACGATCGTCGGCGAGGACGTCTACAAGATCGGCCAGACCGAGTTCCGCACCCAGGTCACGAAGATCCAGAACGCCGACCCGGCGCCGGACGTGATCTTCACGCCGATGTTCGTGCCGGACTCGGGCATCTTCCTCAAGGCCCTGCGCGGCGCCGGCGTGGAGACCCCGTTCATCTCGACGGACGGCAACGACTCCACCCTCTTCGCCGACTCGGGCGGCGACGCCGTCGACGGCGCGGTCTTCTCGACGCACGGCTTCGCGGGCGGCCCCGGCACGCCGGTCGGCGACTTCCTGGCCGACTTCGAGAAGGTCATGGGCGCGAAGCCCGAGTCCAACACCTTCGAGGCCATCGGGCGCGACAACGTCTACGCCCTGGTCGCGGCGGTGAAGGCGGCGGGCGGCTCCGTGGAGCCCGACGACCTGAAGACGGCCATCGAGGGCCTCAAGGACGTGCCGCTCCTGACGGGCAACATGACGATGGATCCGGCGACCCACATCCCGATCAAGGACGTGACGCTGATCCGGATGAACGGCTCGCAGCAGGAGCTCGTGCAGACGAAGACGCCGGACTACATCGCGGCTCCGTGAGCGTCGACGTCGCGAAGCGACTTGCACACGGTGGCGAACGGCGTGTGGACATCGAGGGAAGCATTCACACGCCGTGAGCATGTTGGAGGTCGATGACCTCACCGTCCGCTACGGCCCGCTGGTCGCGCTCCACGGGGTGCGGCTGCGGGTCGAGGCGGGCGAGATCGTGACGGTGCTCGGCGCGAACGGCGCCGGGAAGTCGTCGCTGCTCGGTGCGGTGGCCGGCCTCGTGCCGGCCGCCGCCGGGCGGATCGTCTTCGACGGCAAGCCGATCGCCAACATGCCGGCGGAGCGCGTCGTCCGGCTGGGCGTCGCGCTCGCGCCGGAGGGCCGCCGCGTCTTCCCGCGGCTGAGCGTGGCCGACAACCTGCGCCTGGGTGCGGCGGCCCGGCGCGATCGCGACGGGATCGCGACCGACCGCGCGCGGGTGCTGGAGCTCTTCCCGGTGCTGGAGGAGCGGCTCTGGCAGTCGGCCGGCACGCTCTCCGGCGGCCAGCAGCAGATGCTCGCCATCGCGCGGGCGCTGATGAGCCGGCCGCGGCTGCTGCTGCTCGACGAGCCGTCGCTGGGGCTCGCGCCGATCGTCGTCGACCAGATCTTCGGCCTGATCGCCCGCCTGCGCGACGAGGGGACGACGATCCTGCTGGTGGAGCAGAACGTCCACCGCGCGCTCGACCTCGCCGACCGCGCCTACGTGCTCGCGACCGGCCGCGTCGAGGTCGAGGGGACGGCGAAGGAGGTGCGGGCCAGCTCGACGTCGAGCGCGCGTACCTGGGTGTCCCGACATGAGCAACGACCGCAGCCGACGGATGGCAACAGCGCAGGTCATAGACGGAGGAGGGGTGGCATTCGAGCGAGCGACGAAGGAGGGAGCGCCTTGGCCGCAAGGAGCGAGCGCCGCTGACGCGGTGCTCGCGGTGACCGTCGTCGCGAGCGACCGACTGGCACCCCTCCGGAGGACCACGTGACGTTCGTCTTCGGCGCGATGTCCCTGGACGAGCTGGGCCAGCACCTCGTCAACACCCTCAGCCTCGGCTCCACCTACGCCCTGCTGGCCCTCGGGCTGGCAATGGTGTTCTCGATCCTCGGGCTCGTGAACTTCGCGCACGGCGAGCTCGTGACCGTCGCCGGCTACACCTTCTACCTGCTCAACGAGCGGGGCGCCCCCTTCGCGGTGCAGGTGGTGGGCGCGCTCGTGGCGTCGACCGTCGCGGCCGTGCTGATGGAGCGGCTGGCGTTCCGGCCGCTGCGGGGCGCGCGCTTCGTGACCCTGCTGTTCGCGAGCTTCGCGCTGTCCGTGATCATCCAGAACCTGATCCTGGCGCTGGTCTCGCCGCGGCAGAAGGGCGTGCCGTTCCCGGACCAGTTCAACGGCTTCTTCACCATCGGCAGCTTCACGTTCTCGAACCTGCAGGTGATGACGGCGCTCTCCTGCCTCGCCTCGCTGGCCGTGCTGACGGTCTTCCTGCGCCGCTCGATCCACGGCCTCGGGATGCTCGCCGCGGCCCAGGACTTCGCCGTCGCCCGGCTCATGGGCGTGCCCGCCAACCGCGTGATCGCGCTCGCCTTCGCCATCAGCGGCCTGCTCGCGGGCATCGCCGCCATCTTCATCGTGGCCAACCGCGGCACCGTCGATCCGGCGATGGGCTTCACGCCGGTGCTGAAGGCGTTCATCGCCTCGGTCATCGGCGGCCTGGGCTCGCTCAGCGGCGCGGTCGTGGGCGGCTTCGCGCTCGCCGCGATCGAGGTCGGGCTCGAGATCGCTGCTGCCCGACAGCGCGCTGCCGTTCCGCGACGCCTTCGCCCTGCTCATCGTGATCGTGATCCTGTACTTCCGGCCGCAGGGGCTCTTGTCGCGGCGGGAGGAGGTCACATGAGGCGGGTCGCGCTCCTGCGCAGCCTGCGCAGCGTCGTGATCTTCGGCATCCCGCTGCTGGTGCTGTCGCTGATCGCCAACGCGTCGTTCGCGCCCGCCGACCAGCGCGTGGTCGTGAACTTCCTGATCTCGCTGGTGCTGGTGCTGTCGATCCAGACGTTCTCCGGCAACTCCGGCATCGTCACGTTCGGCCACATCGCGTTCATGGGCGTCGGGGCATACGTCGCGGCGCTCGCCACCATCCCGCCGGCCGTGAAGCGCTCCGCGCTGCCCGATCTGCCGGGCTTCGTGATGGACGCCGAGCTCGGCTTCGTGCCGGCGATCCTGCTCGCGGCGGCCGTCGCCGGCCTCATCGCGTTCGTCGTCGGCATCGCGCTGACGCGCATGGAGGAGAACGCGATGGCCATGGCCACGATCGGCCTGCTGGTGATCGCGTTCGTCGTCTTCGAGTCGTGGGACAACATCACGCGCGGCTCCACCGGCCTGTTCGGCGTCCCGCTCCAGACCACCATCTGGTGGGCGCTGGGGCTCGCGATCCTGAGCATCTGGTTCGCCCGCCTGTTCCGCGAGAGCCGGCCCGGCCTGACGCTGCGCTCGAGCCGCGAGGACCGGTTGGCCGCCTCGGCCCTCGGCGTCGACGTCGTGCGGCTGCGGCTCGGGGCGTGGGTGCTCTCGTCGGCGCTGATGGGGGCCGGCGGCGGGCTCTGGGCGCAGTACAACATCGCCTTCGGCCCGCGCCAGTTCTTCTTCGCGCAGACCTTCGCGGTGCTCGCGATGATCGTCGTCGGCGGGCTCGCCAGCGTGAGCGGCGCGGTCATCGGGGCGACGGTCGTGACGGCGTTCAGCGAGCTCCTGCGCCGCATCGAGGACGGCGGCGCCGACGTCGGCCCGCTGCACATCCCCGGCGCCAACGGCATGACGTCCATCGCCGTCGCGCTGCTGATCCTGATCGTGCTGCGGTGGCGGCGCGACGGGCTCGTCGGCCTCTTCGAGATCGACGACGCCATCGCCCGCAGACGCAGCCGCCGAGCGGAGGTGAAGGCCCCATGAGTGCAGGCACCGTCAGCCTGGCCGGGCAGCCGGTCGTCGACGTCCACTGCCACGGCTGGCGCACGGAGGAGCTGCTCGAGCTCGAGCCGAGCGGCTTCCTCGACCGCATCACGATGATGGGGATGTGCCTCATCTCGTCCGAGCTGCTCGACCCGCAGCTCGACGGTCACCTGCGGCGGCTGACGGACTCCACGCCGCTCGCCAGCCTGATGCGACGCCGCCTGGCCGCCCGCCTCGGCGCCGACCCCACGCGCGAGGCCGTCGGCACGGCGCGGCTGGCGGCGCTGCGCGAGCAGGGCACGTCGTACCTGCAGGGCCTGTGGCAGGACGCGGGGCTGGCCGCGATCGTCGTCGACGAGGGCTACCCGCAGCCGTCGATCCCGTCGGCCGAGCTGCAGGAGGCGGCCGGGCTGCCGGTGCACCGCGTCGCGCGCATCGAGCCGTGGATCGACCGGCTGAAGCACGACGCGGCGAGCTTCGACGAGCTCGAGGACGCCTTCGTGGCCGAGGCCGAGCGGGCGCCGAACGAGCACGCCGTGGCGTTCAAGTCGATCATCGCGTACCGCACCGGCCTCGACGTGCGGCCGTGGAGCCGCAGCGACGCCAACGCCGCGTTCGCGCGCTGGCGGGAGGACGGCTGGGCGGAGTCGCGCGAGCACTCGAAGCCGGTGCGCGACAACCTGCTGCGCCGCACCTTCGAGATCGCGGCGGCGGCGGGCGGCCTGCCGGTCCACATCCACTGCGGCGGCGGCGACCCGTCGATCGTGCTCGGCCACGCCCGGCCGCAGGACCTGTTCCCGCTGCTCGCGGAGCGCCTGCACCAGCCGGTGCTGCTGATCCACTCGGGCCAGCCGTGGCTCGACGAGGGCGCGTACGTCGCGTCGATCCTGCCCCACGTCTATCTCGACATGTCGATCACGATGCCGTGGGCCTCGCTGGCCGTCGACACCAAGCTGGAGGCCCTGCTCGGCATCGCGCCGCCGGCGAAGGTGCTCTACGGCTCCGACGAGGCGACCGAGCCCGAGGTGCTGTGGCTGTCGGCGCAGGTCGGCCGCGAGGCGCTCGAGCGCGTGCTGACGACCGCGGTGGAGCGCGGCTGGCTCGACGGCGACGAGGCGGTCGCGGTCGGTGCGGGCGTGCTCGGCGGCAACGCGGCCCGCCTGCACGGGTTCGAGCTGTAGCGGCCGGGGGGCTCGCTCAGCGCCGCGGCGCCGTCGCCAGGTACGTCGCGAGCCCGCGCGCCATCGCGTTCGCGATGCGCTGGCGGAACGCGGCGCTGCCCAGCAGGCGGGCGTCGGTCGGGTTGTGCATGGCGCCCGACTCGATGAACACCTTCGGCACGTCCGACAGCACGAGCCCGACGAGGTCGACGCGGGCGTCGAGGCCGTTGCGGCCGATGTAGGTGGAGTCGGGCAGCCCGGTCGTGCGCATGGCGTTCCGCATCGCGAGGGCGAGCTTGTAGGACGGCTTCGCGATGTCGTCCGTGTAGCCGGGCAGGGCCGCGGTCGGGTAGATGACGTGGAAGCCGCGGCCCGCGTCGCCGCCGTCGGCGTGGATCGAGATCGCGACCTCGGCCTTGTTGCCGATCCTGGCGCGCTGCGAGGTGCAGGGGCCGAGACTGTGGTCGGACTGCCGCGTGAGCGTCACCCTGGCGCCCGCAGCCACCAGGATCTTGCGCAGCCGCGTGGCGACGTCGAAGTTGTAGGCGTGCTCGGCGTAGCCGCCGTAGGTCGCCGTGCCGCTGGTGTCGCACTGGGGGCTGGCCAGCCGGATGCCCTGGTTGATGAGCGCGCGCGTCTCGGGCGGCACCTGCGACTCGAAGGCGGCCGTGTCGCCGCCGTTGTGGCCGGGGTCGATGTTGATGCGCCGGCCCTTGACCGCCGCCAGCGGGCTTCTCGCCGCGGCCGCCTCGCGCTCCGGCTCCGGGTCGGCGGTGGCGCCGGCGGTCTCGGTCGCCTTCGCGCCGGCCTGCGCCTTCGCCGCCTTCGCCTTCTTCGCGTTGGCGATCAGCGCCGGGGGCTCAGCGGCGATCGGTAGCCCCTGGGCCACCTTCACCGTGCCGACCTTCGCCTCCACCGCGTCGTCGCCGTCGCCGCCGCGCAGCCAGACGACGCCGGCCGCGACCACGCCGACGAGCACCGCGAGCACGATCAGCCGGCGCACCACCCTCCCATGGTGGCACACCCATTCCGCGCCGGGTCCGTATGGTGAGACGGTGACCCCCGGCCGCCTCCTCATCGGCGTCGTCGCCTTCGCCGTCGTGCTCGTGCTGACCGCCGTCATCCTCAGCAGCCAGAAGGACGGCCTGTCCGAGCCCGGCGCCGCCGCGGCCCCGGAGGGCAACCGTGCCGAGTGCGTGCGGCTGTGGAACGAGGCGCTGCCCGACCGGCCGGCGGTCGGCTCCGCGGTCTACGTGACGGCGAGCGGCGACGCGTACTGCGACATGGAGTTCGTCGAGCCGGACGGCGACGTCGGCGTCTGGCAGCACACGTCGACCGCGGGCTGGACGTGGCTCGCGCCGACCGACGGCTCCTCGCCGGTGCTGCTGGCGCCCGAGGAGTCCCACGTCGAGGGCCTGGACGTCGACGAGGCGGGCAACCTCGTCGGCCTCGTCCCGACCGACGCCACTTCCCCCTAGGAGACACCGCCGAGACGCCGCTTTGGCGGGCGGGGAAGTGGTTGGCTATCGCAGAAGAGCATGCGCGGCTGCCAACGACGCGCGGCGATTCGACGTCGGGACGGGCCGGATCTCTCGATCAAGGGCCCGGCGCACTCGCCTCCGTTCCGCCCCAACCCACACACGGTGCGATTGCCGTCCCACCGCGGATGCCGGCCCTTCCGCTGCCGACGCACGCCACCTCGGGCGCCGAACTCCGCGGGGATCCGCGGTAGCGAATACCTCCGCTGCACGACGAACGCTTGCCGTCGACCAGCTGCGTCAGGGAGTCGCTACAACACCCTGCAACCGGGCGCCGCGCACGCCGACCGGCGGCGTCAGGCGCCCGCCCTCGGGGCAACGAACACCGGGCATCTCGCCGTCCCACCGCCGTTGCCCGCCTTCCGCTGCCGAGGCAAGCCACGCCATGGCCGAGCCTCCCGCGACGGATCCGCGATAGCCAACGACTTACCCCCGCGTGACTGCCCCGCCCTCGTCCGCAGACCGCAGGGGAAGTCGCTACATCTCGGTGTACTCGGGCCCCGACCCGCCCTCGGGCGGCGTCAGCCGGCCGCCCTTCGCCGTGATCGCCCCGCACTGCACGCAGTTCGACGGCGCGAGCTGGAGCCGCACCCAGCCGTCCGGGCTCTCCGACCCCTCGGCGATCTCGTAGACCGCCGCGGGGCACATGTTGACCCACGTCTCCGCGAGCTCCCGCGGCACGCGCGGCCCGGCGACCCGGATGTGGTTCGGCTGGTCGTCGCGCGTGCGGTTGCCCGAGAGGAAGACGCTCGAGAGCTTGTCGAAGGTGAGCTGCCCGTCCGGCGCCGGGAAGCGGCGGCCCAGGTCGCGCACGTCGGCCCGCGCGTCGGCGTCGAACTCCTCGGCGCGGCGCGGGTAGAGGCCGCGCGTCAGGTCCATCAGCAGCGCCTTCTGCGAGCCGACCACCAGCCCGGAGTAGAAGGCCTGCTTCTGGTTGCGCACGCGGTGCAGGTCGCGCACGATCTCGGTGCCCCGGACGGCGCGGTCGTAGGCGTCGAGGGCGCCCGGGTCGCGCGGGTCGACGCCGGCCTTGAGCGCGTCGTAGATCGCGTCCGCCGCGAGCAGGCCCGAGCGCAGCGCGTAGTGGACGCCCTTGAGCTTCGGCACGTTGACCATGCCGGCGGAGTCGCCCGTGAGCACCGCGCCCGGCATCGCGAACGACCGCGGCAGCGCGTAGTAGCCGCCCTCGGGGATCGTCTTCGCGCCCCAGGCGACCCGCTCGCCGCCCTCCAGCAGGGGCCGGATGCGCTTGTGCGTCTTCAGCTCCTGCAGCAGGTCGTGCACCGACAGGCTCGAGTCGTGGTAGTCGAGCCCGACGACCATGCCGATGCAGAGCTGGTCGGCGCCCATCGGGTAGATGAACGAGCCGCCGAACTCGCCGAACTGCTTGGCGCCGCGCAGCGGCCAGCCCAGGGTGTGGATGAGGCGGTCGAGGGCCCGCGGGACGCGCCAGATCTCCTTGACGCCGAGCGCGTAGACCTGCGGGAAGCGGCCCTGCAGCCCGAAGCGCTCCTCGGCCACGCCGCGCAGGTGCCCCTGCGTCCCCTCGGCCAGCACCGTCGCCTGCGCCACGATCTCGGTCGGCGGGGCCGCGCCCGGACGCTCCTTGCCGTCGCGGCCGAGGCCCTTCCAGCCGGTGCGCACGCCGTGGACGCGGTCGTCCTTCACCAGCAGCACCTGGGCGTCGGTCTCCGGCAGCACCATGACGCCGAGCTCCTCGGCGCGCTCCGCCAGGTAGCGCGTGAGCTGCGAGAGCGAGTAGATGCGGTTGCCGTGGTTGCGGAACGGCGCCGGGACGCGCGGCAGCCTGTACCCGCGCTTGGGCTTCAGGAAGTAGACCGACTCCTTCTGCACCGGCCCGAAGCTCGGGATGTCGTCGAGGGACGTGCCCGGCAGCAGCTCGCCGAGCACCTGCGGGCGGACGATCGCGCCGGACAGGGCGTGCGCGCCGACCGCGCGGCCCTTCTCCAGCACCGCGATCGGCACCTCGCCCAGCCGCTCCAGCGTCTCGGGGTCGTCGCCCAGGCGCTGGCCCAGGCGGATGGCGGCGGCGAGCCCGGCCGGCCCGCCGCCGACGATGCAGACGCCGACGTCGATGCGCAGGTCGTTCGGCGGCCCGGGCTTGGCGATGAAGTCCGCCGCGCGGAACGGCGGCGGATAGTCCATGGGCCTGATGCCGTCACGGCTCATCCGTCCCCCTCGATGTCGCAGATCGCCTGTCCTGCCTGCACCGGCTGCCCCGGCGCGACGGCCACGCCGGCCACGACGCCCGCGCGCGGGGCCAGGATCTCGTTCTCCATCTTCATGGCCTCGACGACCGCCAGCACCGCGCCCGCCTCGACCGCGTCGCCCTCCGCGACCGCGACCTTCAGCACCGTTCCCTGCATCGGCGACGTGACGTGCCCGGCACCGGCCGCGTGCCCGGCGCCCAGCCGCCGCTCGGCCAGCCGCCGCCGCACCTCCAGCGCGGCCGCGTCGACGGGCACGTGCACCGTCACGTCGAGCCGCCGGCCGTCGACCTCCGCGGTGTAGTGCCGCGTGAAGCTCGCGTCGCCGTCGGCCGGCGCGGCCGGGGTCGTCTCCGTCTCCGCGAGCTGGCGCGGCCAGACGTCCTCGACCAGCCCGGCGCACGTCTCCCCGCGCGCGAACTCGGGCGCCTCCATGATCAGCCGGTGCAGCGGGATGAGCGTGCGCACGCCCTCGACGACGTACTCGTCGAGCGCCCGCCGCATGCGCGCCCGAGCCGCATCGCGGTCGCGATCCCAGACCACGAGCTTGCCCACCATCGGGTCGTAGAGGGGGACGATGTCGCCGCCCTCCTCCATCGCCGCGTCGACGCGGATGCCGGGGCCGGCCGGCTCGCGGTAGCGCGTGATGCGGCCGGGCGAGGGCAGGAACCCGGCCGCCGGGTCCTCGGCGTTGATGCGGCACTCGATGGCGTGGCCGCGCACCTCGATGTCGTCCTGCGAGAAGGAGAGCGGCCGGCCGGCGGCCACCAGGAGCTGCTCGCGCACGAGGTCGATCCCCGTGACGGCCTCCGTGATGGTGTGCTCGACCTGGATGCGCGTGTTCATCTCCAGGAAGAAGAAGCGGCCCTCGCGGTCGAGCAGGCACTCGATGGTGCCGGCGTTGACGTAGCCGACGGCCCGCGCCGCATCGACCGCCATGCGGCCCATGCGCGCGCGCAGCTCGGCGTCCACCGCCGGCGACGGCGTCTCCTCGACGATCTTCTGGTGGCGGCGCTGCAGCGTGCAGTCGCGCTCGCCGAGCCACACGACGGTGCCGTGCGCGTCGGCGATCACCTGCACCTCGACGTGGCGCGGGTCCTGCACGTACTTCTCGACGTAGACCGCGGGGTCGGCGAAGTACGCCTGGCCCTCGCGCTGCGCCGACTCCAGGGCGCGCTCCGCCTCGTCCGGCGCGGCGACGACCTTGAGCCCCTTGCCGCCGCCGCCGGCCGACGCCTTCAGCGCGATCGGCCAGCCGTACTCCTCGCCGAGCTCGACGACCCGCGCGGCGTCGGTCACCCGCTCGGTCGTGCCCGGCACGATCGGCACGCCGGCGGCGTCCATGATGCGGCGCGCCCCGATCTTCGAGCCCATCGCCTCCATCGCCTCGGGCGGCGGGCCGATCCAGACGACGCCCGCGTCGCCGCAGGCGCGTGCGAACGGCGCGTTCTCGGCCAGGAAGCCGTAGCCCGGATGGATGGCGTCCGCACCCGCGCTGGCGGCGGCCTCGAGCACGCGCTCGACGTGCAGGTAGCTCTCCGCCGGCGCGCCCGGGCCCAGCCGGTACGCCTCGTCGGCGGCGCGCACGTGCGGCGCGTCGCGGTCGACGTCGGAGTACACCGCAACGGTGGCGACGCCGAGCTCGCGGCAGGCCCGGAACACGCGGATCGCGATCTCCCCGCGGTTCGCGACGAGCACCTTGGCGAACGGCGCCGTCATCGCTCGAACGGCGAGCCGTCCACGAGCTCGCGTGCGGCGGCCCGGCGCCAGGCGCTGCGGTAGGCGGCCGGCTGGCCCAGGCGCTCCTCCGCGGCGAGCTGCGTGACAGCCGCCATCACCGCCGCGACCTCCTCGGGGGCGGGCTCCGGCTCGATCTCCACCTCGAGGTCCCTCACAGCGGGATGTTCCCGTGCTTGCGGCGCGGGCGCTCGACGCGCTTGGTGAGGGCGGCCTCCAGGGCGTTCGACAGCACGCGGCGGGTGGTGCGCGGCTGGATCACGTCGTCCACGTAGCCGCGCTCGGCCGCCGTGTACGGGTTGGCGAAGCGGGCCTTGTAGTCCTCGACCAGCTCCGCGCGCCGCGCGACGGGGTCCTCCGCCTCGGCCAGCTCCTTGCGGAAGACGATGTTGACGGCGCCCTCCGGCCCCATCACGGCGACCTCCGCGGTCGGCCACGCGACGTTCAGGTCGGCGCGCAGGTGCTTCGACCCCATGACGTCGTAGGCGCCGCCGTACGCCTTGCGCGTGATCACGGTCAGCTTCGGCACCGTCGCCTCGGCGTACGCGTACAGCAGCTTCGCGCCGTGGCGGATGATCCCGCCCCACTCCTGCGAGGTGCCCGGCAGGAAGCCCGGGACGTCGACGAAGGTGACGATCGGGACGCCGAACGCGTCGCAGGTGCGCACGAAGCGGGCGGCCTTCTCGGACGACTCGATGTCGAGCACGCCGGCGAGGGTGCGCGGCTGGTTGCCGACGATGCCGACCGCGTGGCCGGCGAGCCGCGCGTAGCCGCAGACGATGTTGGTGGCCCAGCCGGCGTGGACCTCGAGGAACGCGCCGTCGTCGACGACCCGCTCGACCACGCTCGACCATGTCGTACGGCTTGTTCGGCTGGTCGGGGATGAGCGTGTCGAGCTCGGGCACCTCGCGGTCGGGCGGGTCGTCGCTGCGCTGGTACGGCACCGGCTCGAGGTTGTTGTCCGGCAGGAAGGAGAGGAGCGCGCGGGCGTCGGCGATGCAGCCGGCCTCGTCGTCGGCGACGAGGTGCGCGACGCCGGAGCGCGTGGCGTGCGTGTCGGCGCCGCCGAGCTCGTCGAACGACACCTCCTCGCCGGTCACGGTCTTCACGACGTCGGGCCCGGTGATGAACATGTGCGACGTGCCGCGCACCATCAGGATGAAGTCCGTGATGGCGGGCGAGTAGACCGCGCCGCCGGCGCACGGCCCCATGATCAGCGAGATCTGCGGGATGACCCCCGACGCGTCGACGTTGCGCTGGAAGATGTCCGCGTAGCCGGCCAGGGAGACGACGCCCTCCTGGATGCGCGCGCCGCCCGAGTCGTTGATGCCGACGATGGGGCAGCCGTAGCGCAGGGCCATGTCCATGACCTTGCAGACCTTCTCCGCGAAGACCTCGCCGAGGCTGCCGCCGAAGACCGTGAAGTCCTGCGAGAACGCGAAGACGCGGCGCCCGTGCACGAGCCCGTGGCCGGTGATCACGCCGTCGCCGTAGGGCCGGCGGGCGAGCATCCCGAAGTTCGGGTTGCGGTGCTGGACGAAGCGGTCGAGCTCCGTGAACGTGCCGGGGTCGAACAGGGCCTCGATGCGCTCGCGCGCCGTCCCCTTGCCCCGCTCGCGCTGACGTGCGACCGCCTTCGGGTCGCCCGCGGTCACCTGCTCGGAGAGCTCCTCCAGATGGCGGAGTCGCTCGGCCGTCGAGCCAGGCAGGTGCCGGTCCTCCTGGATGGCCATTCGGCGCCGGATCGTAACCGCAGGACGGGCGCGCGCGGTCCGGGCGGCGCGGGCCTAGCGGGGCGCCGCCCAGTCCGCGGGGATGTCCGCCCCGCCCTCGGGCGCGATGCGGCCGCCGACGCGGGCCAGCGCCGGGTGCCCGGAGATCTTGCCCGCGACGATGCACTCGCCCAGCCGGAACGAGCCGGCGCGCTGCAGCAGGCCCCGCGGCACGAAGGAGAACAGCGCCTCCAGGCGCAGCAGGTCGGCGACGGAGTTCATGCGCATCAGCAGCAGGTTGTCGCACTGCGAGACGACGTTCTCGTGCACCTTCGTCGGCCGCTGCGTCGACACCAGCAGGTGGAGCCCGAACTTGCGGCCCTCGGCGGCGATGCGCACCGCGGTCTCGGCCGCGATCGCCGTCAGCGCGTCCTCCGGCGCCTGCGGGCAGACGTTGTGGGCCTCGTCGATGACGATCAGCGTCGGCCGCCGCGCGCCGCGGTCCTCCCACAGCTTCTCCAGCGTGGCCGCCGCCACGAGCGCCTGCTCCCCGTGCGTCGGCAGGCTGCCGAGGTCGACGACGAGGCAGCGCGGGTCGCGGTGGACGAGCTCGTCGTCCAGCGAGCCGCGGTCCTCGCGCGCCCAGACGCCCCAGTCCAGCACCCCGAGGTTGCGCGCGCGGGCGGCGAGCGCGGCGCCGGCCGGGCCCGCCGACGCGAGGTCCTCGAACCCGCGCACCGGCGGGCCTTCGGCCGTCGCGTCGAGCAGGTCCAGCATCAGGCTGTACTCCTCGCGGTCGCGGATGGGATCGAGCCGCAGCAGCGCGGCCTGGAGCCGGGGCGACAGGCGCGCGAAGCGCAGGCGCAGCCGGTTCGCGCCGTCCCCGCCCGCCCTGCGCACGCCCACGCTGGGCGTCACGGCGCGGTAGCGCGCCGCGACCTCGGGGTCGACGCCCTCGCGCACCTCGCCGAGCCGCACGTGGTCGGAGTTCGGATCGAGGATCACGAGCCGCAGCCCGGTCTGGGCCAGCAGACGCTCCAGCACCCCGCCGAGCGCGTACGTCTTGCCGGAGCCCGACTGGCCGCACAGGAACGTGTGACGGTCGAAGCCGCCGGCGTCCAGCTCCAGCGGCACGCCCGGCGCGAGCACCAGCTCGCCGAAGTGGAGGCTGGCCCGGGCCGGTCGCACGCGCTCCAGCCACGCTGCTACGCGCTCGGGCCGCGCGGGCGCCACCGCCGCGTCGATGAACGCGTCGCCGCCGCCGTCGAGGATCGCCCCGTCGCCCGCGACCACGCGCACGCCGTCGTGGCGCGTCAGCTCGACGTCGTGGACCTGGCCGAGCGTCCCGCCGTCGCCGCCGATGGCGACGTACCCGCCCGGCTCGAAGACGGAGCCGCGGAGCGGTGCCTCGAAGCCGAAGCGCCGTCCGTCCAGCGAGGTCGCGACGGCGGTGGATTGGTCGACATGCATCAAGCGAGTGTACGGACCGCGACGTCGCGTCGGCCATCGCGGGCGAGCCGTCGAAGAGGGAGGCGTAGGACCCGGAGGGAGCGACGTTGGACGACCGCGGACTCGCCGGCTTCGAGGAGGCGCGCGCGCAGGCCCAGGAGCGGCTGCTAGCCCTGGCCAGCATGTGCCCGACCGAGGTCGGCCGCAGCCTGCGGACCCTCGGCGAGCACGTCGACACGGCCGGGCTCGATCCGCGCACCTACGCCCTGGTCGGGGTCGCCGCGCTCGCCGCGCTCGACGCGCCGTCCGCGTCGTGGCGCTGGCAGGCCGGGTTCGCGCTCGAGAGCGGCGCGACCGTGGAGGATCTCGTCAACGTGCTCGTGGCGCTGGCGCCGACGATCGGCGCGCCGCGCGTCGTCGCGGCGTCGCGCGACCTGGCCGAGGCGCTCGAGCTCCTGCCGGCCGCCGAGCGTTGACCCCGCCGGCCGCGCCTCGCGCGAGGCCGCCGGAGGGCACCAGGGCGGCGAGGCCGCCAACCCGCGGGCGCAGGCGCCCGTCCCGGTCGGGCGACCGGACCTCGCTCACTGCCGTCCCTCCGGACAGCCTCGGTACCCGCTCAGTTCGAACGGGCACGCCCCGTGGCCGGCGCCTTCAGACGGCGCGGGACAGACGGCGCAAGCCGAGGATCGCTCGCGACTTCGCCGTGCCGAGCGGCGCCCCCGTCACGCGGGCGACCTCGGGAAACGTCAACCCACCCCAGTAGACGAGCGCGAGGGCGTCGCGGTTGACGTCCGGCAGGCGCCGGAACTCGTCCACGAGCGCCATCCGCTCGTCCCACGGCAGCGCCTCCGGGGCGGCCTGCTCCGGCGGCTCGAGCGCCGTGGCCTGCGCGGAGATCGCGGCCTTGCGGGCGCGATCGATGCGGCGCCGCACGACGATCGTCCGCAGCCAGGTCAACACCGGCGCGACCCGCGCGTCGTAGCGGCCGGCGGAGCGCCAGACGTCGAGGAAGACGTCCTGCACCAGGTCCTCGAGCGACCAGCCCGGCGGCCGGGACGACGCCGCGAGCACGCCGCGCACGAACGGCAGGTGGCGCCGGTAGAACTCCGCGAACGCATCGCCGTCGCCGTCCGCGACCCGCCGCAGCAGCGCATCGCCGGACAGGCGCGCGAGGGGCGGACGGGCCGTCGAGCGGCGCGGGGAGGTCGGCGGCGGCGGGGGCGCCAGTTGTGTCACGCCGCGATCGTCACCCCGCCAACCGCGGCATGGCCAGCGGATCCACCCGCGATCACCCGGGTGATTTTGGGTCCGGGCGAACGCGTGGCTGTCGCCCGAAATGGGCGATGCGGAGGTCTAGAGGCGGCTGCGCTGCGCATCGAACGTGCCCCACTCCTCGCGAAGCACGCCGCAGACCTCGCCGACCGTGCCGCGGGCGGCGAGGGCGTCGCGCATGGGCTCGAGCACGTTCGCGTCCGCCTGCCGGGCGGCCGTTCGCAGGGCCGTGAGCGCGGCCTCGACCGCGGTGGAGTCGCGCTCCGCCCGCACCCGCAGCGTGCGCTCGACCTGCCGCCGCTCCGCCTCCGGGTCGAGGCGGTGGATCTCGATCGGCGCATCGGCGCCGTCCACGTGGCGGTTGACGCCGACCACGATCGCCTCGCCGCTCTCGATCGCCCGCTGGGCGCGGAACGCCGATTCCTCGATCTGGTCCTGCACGAGGCCCGCCTCGACCGCGTCGACGGCCCCGCCGGCGGCGTCGATCTCGGCGATGAGCTCGTCGGCCCGCCGCTCGAGCTCGTCGGTCAGGTACTCGATGTAGAACGAGCCCCCGAGCGGATCGGTGGTCGCCGTCGTCCCGCCCTCGTGGGCGAGCACCTGCTGGGTGCGCAGCGCGAGCGTGGCGCTGCGCTCCGTGGGCAGCGCGAGCGCCTCGTCGTACCCGTTCGTGTGCAGGCTCTGGCAGCCGCCGCAGACCGCCGCGAGCGCCTGCACCGCCACCCGCACGACGTTGACCTCCGGCTGCTGCGCGGTCAGCGTCGAGCCGCCGGTCTGGGCGTGGAAGCGGAGCATCTGCGAGCGCGGCTCCCGGGCCCCGAAGCGGTCGCGCATGATCCGCGCCCACATGCGGCGCGCGGCGCGGAACTTGGCGACCTCCTGGAAGAAGTCGTTGTGCGCGTTGAAGAAGAACGACAGGCGCCCCGCGAACGCGTCGACCTCGAGGCCGGCGTCGACCGCCGCCTGCACGTAGGCGATGCCGTTGGCCAGCGTGAACGCGAGCTCCTGCACCGCCGTCGAGCCCGCCTCGCGGATGTGGTACCCCGAGATCGAGATCGTGTTGAAGCGCGGCAGGCGGGCGCCGGCGTAGCGGAACGTGTCGACCGTCAGGCGCATCGACGGGCGCGGCGGGAAGATGTAGTTCCCGCGCGCCACGTACTCCTTGAGGATGTCGTTCTGGATCGTCCCGGAGAGACGCGCCGCGTCGACGCCCGCCTCGACGCCGACCAGCTCGTAGAGGAGCAGCAGGACGGAGGCCGGCGCGTTGATGGTCATCGACGTCGAGACCTCGCCGAGGTCGATGCCGTCGAAGAGGATGCGCATGTCCTCGACGGAGTCGATCGCGACGCCGGTGCGGCCGACCTCGCCCAGGGCGAGCGGGTCGTCGGAGTCGAGGCCGAGCTGGGTCGGCAGGTCGAACGCCGTCGAGAGCCCCGTCTGGCCGCGCTCCCGCAGCAGCTTGAAGCGCGCGTTCGTCTCCTCGGCCGAGGCGAAGCCGGCGTACTGGCGCATCGTCCACGTGCGGCTGCGGTAGCCGTCCTCGCGCACGCCGCGGGTGAACGGGAACCCGCCGGGAGCGCCGAGCTCGCCACGGGCCGGGCCGCTCGCCACCACCGGAACCGGGATGTCCGACTCGGTGGTCCTGCGCGCGTCGGTCGCCGCCATCCCCGGAAGCGTATCCACCCCCGGCTACACTCGGACCCGATGCGCGTGACGGTCCGCCTGTTCGCGATGCTCCGCGAACGCGCGGGCACGGGCCGGCGCGAGCTGGAGCTGCCCGCCGGCGCCACGGCCGGGGACGTCTGGGCGGCGCTGGATCTGGGCCCCGAGCCCGACGGCCTCGCCCTCGCCGTGAACCGCGAGTACGCGGAGCGGAGCGTCGTGCTGGCCGAGGGCGACGAGGTCGCGCTGATCCCGCCCGTCTCCGGCGGCGCGGCCGAGCCCTTCGTCGAGCTGACGGCCGACCCGCTCGACCTGATGGCCCTCGTACGCCGCGTGGAGCACCGCGAGGCCGGGGCCGTCGCGACGTTCACCGGCACCGTCCGCGAGCACTCGCGCGGCCAGACGGTGGTGCGGCTGGACTACGAGGCGTACGCCGAGATGGTCGTCGAGGAGCTGCGCCGCATCGCGACCGACGTCGCGGCGCGGCACGAGCTGCTCGGCATCGCGGTCGCCCACCGGCACGGCATGCTCGACATCGGGGACGCATCGGTGGCGATCGCCACCAGCGCCGTCCACCGCGCATCCGCCCTCGCAGCCTGCCAGGAGACGATCGACACCCTCAAGGCCCGCGCTCCCATCTGGAAGAAGGAACACTACGAGGGAGGCGCTATGTGGATCGGGCAGGGATCCTGAGTCCGGTGCCGACCAACCTCCCCTACGGCTACGCGCCCGACGATCCCCCCCGCGAGCCGCCCGACGATCCCCTGCGCGAGCCGCCGGAGCTGCCGAAGCCCACCTTCGAGCAGCGGCTCAAGCGCGGCCTCGGCCCGCTCGGCGTCCTCCTCTTCGCGGGGCTGATGTGGGCGGCCAAGCTCAAGATCCTCCTGCTGGCGCTGACGAAGATCAAGTACTTCGGGACCGCAGCGTCCTCGCTCGTCTCGATCGGCGCCTACGCCCTGCTCTGGGGCTGGCGCTTCGCGGTGGTGGCGGTCGCGCTCCTGTTCGTGCACGAGCTCGGCCACGTGGTGGCGCTGCGGCGCGAGGGCATCCCGGCCAGCGCGCCGATGTTCATCCCCTTCCTGGGCGCGTACGTGGCCCTCAAGCGGATGCCGCACGACGCCTGGACGGAGGCCAAGGTCGGCCTCGCCGGGCCGCTGTTCGGCCTCGCCTCGTCGGTGGTGGTGCTGGCGGCCGCGATCTCGCTCGACTCCGACCTGCTGCGCGGCGCCGCCTACTTCGGGTTCTTCATCAACCTCTTCAACCTGATCCCGCTGACGCCGCTCGACGGCGGGCGCGCGGCCGCGGCGATCCACCCCTACGTGTGGATCGCGGGCGCGGTCGGCATGGCGCTCCTGTTCCTCGTCTTCCCGAGCCCGATCCTGATCCTGATCGCGATCATCGGCGGCCTCGACGGCTGGCGGCGCCTGCAGGCCTACCGCGCGGGCCACGACGACGAGTACTACCAGGTCGCGAGCCGCCAGCGCATCGCCGTGGCCCTCGTCTACGGCGGCCTGGCGGTCACGCTGTGGGCCGGCATGGCGGCCTCCCACATCGAGGTGTGAGCGCGCTCCGGCCGGCGGTGCTGGCGGCGGTCGCGCTGGCGCTCGCGGGCGCGGGCTGCGGCGACGAGCCGGTCCCGCGGCAGCCAGCCAGCACCGCGGCCGCGGCCTCGTCGGCGCCGCTCGCGACCGCGACCGGACGCCTACGAGGCGCAGGTGCGGCTGGCGATCCGCGCCATGCAGCAGTTCGCGCGCGAGCTCGAGGCCCTCGACGCCGTCCGCCTGAAGGCCGCGGCGCCGCGCCTCGCATCCGCGCAGGCGACGTTCCACACGGCAGTCGAGGAGATCGCGACGCTCGTGCCGCCGCCCGCGTACCGGGCGGCGCACGAGTCCGTGGTCGGCTCGCTGCGCGGCCTGGACACGGCGATGGGCGAGCTCGTGGCGGCGGCGAAGGCGGGCGACGAGAAGGCGTTCCTGGCCGCCGACACGCGCTTCCAGGCGGCTGCGGCGCGCGTCGCCCGCGCCGCGCGACAAGATCGGCCGGTGACGACGACCGGAGGGCGGGCGATCTTGCCTACCCTCCACGGATGGCTGCCGCGCCATGGTCCGTCGACGCCGTGCTCGGCCTGGCGCCCGACGCGTCGTCGGCCAACGCCGCGCGAGGGCTCGCGGCCGGCGGGCGCTGGGAGGAGCTCGGCCGCGACGACGACGCCCTGTGGGGGCTTGCGCGGGGCAGCGGCTCGACGCCGTACCAGACGGCCATCGACCTCGTCGGGCCCGCCTACCGCTGCAGCTGCCCGAGCCGCAAGGTGCCGTGCAAGCACGCGCTCGGGCTGATGCTGGTGCACGCCGGCGTGCCCGACGCGGTGCCGGAGGCCGAGGCGCCGCAATGGGTGCGCGAGTGGCTCGAGTCTCGCCGCGAGCGGGCGGAGCGCTCGGCGGCGCGGGGCGAGGCGCGCGGCGCACCGGACGCCGAGGCGCAGGCCCGGCGCGCGGCGCAGCGCACCGGGCGGGTGGAGCAGGGTCTGGCCGAGCTGGAGCGCTGGCTCTCGGACCTCGTCCGCGGCGGCGTGGCGGCGGCGCCGTCCCGCTCCTACGCCTACTGGGACGCCGCGGCGGCGCGCCTCGTCGACGCCCAGGCGCCACGGCTCGCGCGGCGCGTGCGCGAGCTGGCCGGCGCCGCGCTGGCGCGGGACGAGTGGACCGAGCGGCTGGTCGGCGACCTCGGGCGCCTGGCCCTCCTGGTCGACGCGGCGCGGCACGTGGAGGAGCTGCCGCCCGACCTCGCGGCGGAGGTGCGCTCGCAGCTCGGGTTCACGGTCCCGTCGGAGGAGGTCGCCCGCCGGGAGGCCGTGGAGGACGACTGGCACGTCGTCGGCCAGGTGCTGCTGGAGGAGGAGCGCCTGCGCACGCGGCGCACCTGGCTCGTCGGCGAGCGCAGCGGCGCCCGCGCGCTGCTGATGGCCTTCGCGGCCGGCGCGCAGCCGCTGGAGCCGGCCCTCGCGCCCGGCACGATCCACCACGCCGCGCTCGCCTGGTACCCCGGCGCCCCGCCGACCCGTGCGCTCGTGGTCGGCGACGTCGCAGCCCGCGGCGTCATGGAGCGCCTGCCGCCCGGCGGCGACGTCGAGGCCGCGCTGGCGCAGCACGCCGACGCGCTCGCGCAGAACCCGTGGCACCGGCGCACGCTGGTGCTGCTCGACGCCGTGCGCCTGGTGCGGCGGGAGGGCCGCTGGCACGCCGTCGATGCGGCCGGCGACGCCCTGCCGCTCGTGCGCGGCGACCTCTGGCCGCTGGTGGCCTTCGGCGGCGGCGGCGAGGTCGCGCTGGCCGGCGAGTGGTACGGCCGGGCGCTGGCTCCGCTGGCGGTGGCGGCCGAGGGGCGGGTGGTGGCGCTGTGAGCTGGGACGACGCCGTCGCCGCCGCCCTCGTCGGCACCGAGCGCCGGCCCGAGCCCGTCGCCGCCGACGGGCCGCTCGCGGACGTCCTGCCCCGCGACGCGACGCCCGAGTGGTCGCTGCTGCGCCTGGCGGGCGCGCTCGCCGTCCTCCGCGAGGCCGGCCGGCGGCCGGAGCGGATCGCCGACCTGCCGGCCGCGGCCGCGCCCGACGAGCGGCCGCCGTGCCCGCCGGCGGCGCGCGCGCGGCTCGCGGCGCTGCTCGACCTGCCCGACCGGCGCTGGCTGCTCGCGGAGTGGCTCGGGCTGCTGGTGGAGGCCGGCTGCGCGCCGCCCGCCGAGCACCTGCCGGCGCTGCTCGACCTCGGCGTCGCGCTCGAGGAGCTGCGTCCGGCGATCCGCGCGGCGGCGCGCGGGCGCGCGACGTGGCTCGCCGGGCTCGAGCCCCGCTGGTCGTACGCGCTGCCCGCCGACGTGCCGGACGCGGCCGCCGCGCAGCGCATCTGGACCGAGGGGGACGTCGCCGCCCGGCTGGCGCTGGTCGAGGCGCTGCGGGCCACCGACCCGGACGCGGCGCGCGCGCTCGTGGAGACGACCTTCGCGAGCGAGGCGCCCGAGGTGCGGGCGGCGCTCCTCGAGCGGCTGGCGACCGGCCTCGCCGCGGCCGACGAGCCGCTCCTGGAGGCCGCCCTGGACGACCGCCGGCGCGAGGTGCGCGCGACGGCCGCGGCGCTGCTCGCGCACCTGCCGACGTCGGCGCTCGGAGCCCGCATGCTGGAGCGGGCGCGCCGTCACCTGCGGGTCGAGCATGCGGCACGCGAGCGGCTCGTGGTCGATCCGCCGGCCGAGCTCGACGCCGCCCTGCTCCGCGACGGGATCGCGAAGCGGGCGCGGGCGGGGCTCGGCGAGCGCGCCTCGTGGCTCGCCGGCATCCTCGAGGCCACGCCGCTCGCCGGCCTGCAGGCGCATCTGGGGCACCCGCCGGCGGAGGCCCTCGCCCTGCCGGGCGCCGAGGACTGGCACGCGATGCTGCTGCCCGCGCTCGCGACCGCGGCGGTGCGCCAGGGCGACGCCGTCTGGGCGGAGGCGCTCCTGCAGGCCGGAGTCGACCGCCCGGGCCTCGGCGACGTGCTGTCCGCGGACGCCCGCGAGCGGCTGCTGCTGGAGGCCGCCGCGGCGGACGGGCTGGCCGCGGCGCCGGTCAGCCTGCTCACGGCCGACGGGCGCTGGAGCGAGGCCCTGACGCGCGGCGTGCTCCACGCGCTCGACCGCGCCCGCGATCCCCGGGCGGTGCCGCCGCAGCTGGCCTACGCCGCCGCCGCGCACGGCGACCCGTCGCGCGCCGACCAGGCCGACGAGGTCGCCGACCGGCTGGCCATCCACGACGAGCGGCTCGCGCGCGTGCTGCGCGCCGTCGCCGAGACCCTGCACGTGCGCCGTGCGATGATCGAGGAGCTGC
The DNA here is from genome assembly GCA_963767885.1 of uncultured Actinomycetota bacterium. Lineage (GTDB taxonomy): Bacteria > Actinomycetota > Thermoleophilia > Gaiellales > F1-60-MAGs149 > CAVYFW01. The sequence goes on along the minus strand of CAVYFW010000013.1, from coordinate 66,184 downwards.
GATGCCCGACGACGCCGCCCTGACCGACATCCTGCGCCCGCACGCCGAGGACGCGAACGCCGACGAGCTGCGCGCGCTGGAGGCGCAGGACGACCGCCCGCGCCCGCCGGGCTGGCGCATGTCGCCGTGGGCCGTCGTCACCTTCCTGCTGGGCGGCGAGCTCGACGACGGCAGGGTCGTCGCGCCGAAGTACGTCGGCCCGCGCCGCCTCGTCGAGACGGCGGTCGCGACCCTCGCGAGCGATCGCGCGCTGCTCCTGCTGGGCGTCCCCGGCACGGCCAAGACGTGGGTCTCCGAGCACCTGGCGGCGGCGGTCTCGGGCGACTCGACGCTGCTCGTCCAGGGCACCGCGGGCACCACGGAGGAGTCCGTCCGCTACGGCTGGAACTACGCGCGGCTGATCGCCGAGGGGCCGTCGGAGGAGGCGCTGGTGCCGAGCCCGGTGATGCGGGCGATGCGCACGGGCCAGGTCGCGCGCATCGAGGAGCTGACGCGCATCCCGTCCGACGTCCAGGACGCCCTGATCACGATCCTGTCCGAGAAGACGCTGCCGGTGCCGGAGCTCGACACCGAGGTGCAGGCGCGCCGCGGCTTCACCGTCATCGCGACGGCCAACGACCGCGATCGCGGCGTGAACGAGCTCTCCTCCGCGCTGCGCCGCCGCTTCAACACGGTCGTCCTGCCGCTGCCGGCGACGGCCGAGGAGGAGGTGCGGATCGTCGCCGACCGCGTGGAGGAGCTCGGCCGGAGCCTGGCGCTGCCCGAGGCGGAGCCGGCCCTCGACGAGATCCGGCGCGTCGTCACCATCTTCCGCGAGCTGCGCGAGGGCGTGACCGAGGACGGCCGCACGAAGCTGAAGTCGCCGAGCGCGACGCTCTCCACCGCCGAGGCGATCAGCGTCGTGCTCAGCGGGATCGCGCTCGCGGCGCACTTCGGCGACGGCTCGCTGCGAGCGCGCGACGTCGCGGGCGGGCTGACCGGCGCCATCGTCAAGGACCCGGTGCAGGACCGCCTGGCCTGGCAGGAGTACCTGGAGACCGTCGCCCGCGAGCGCGACGACTGGCAGGACCTGTACCGGGCCTGCCGCGAGCTGGCTGGTTGATCCCGCGCCGCGCCGGCGGCCCTTGAACGGCGCCGCGCCGCACGCGACGATGGTCACGAGCCCATGGCGACGAGCCCCGACCGCTACGGGAAGCTGAGCCCGTCGGCGCACGCCGCCCTCGGCTGGGCGGCGGCGGCCGCGTGCAACCGCGCGCAGCGGGTCGAGCCGGTCGACGTCGAGCCCGCCGACATCCTCGTCGGCCTGCTGCTCTCCCACGCCCGGCCCAACGGCGAGGCGCGCGTCCTGCTCTCCCACTTCGGGCTGACCGCCCGCGACGTGCTGCCGGCCGCCTACCCGCTGGTCTCCAGCGAGGAGCTCCAGCGCTACGCCGACGGCGTCTCCGCGAGCGAGCTGCCGCCCCTGTCGCCGATCGCGAGCGAGGTGCTGGCGGGCGTCGAGCGGCTGCGCGGCAGCTCCGACGTCGGGCACCTGCGCCACCTGCTCGGGGCGCTGCTGACCTCGACGTCGGAGCTCACGCAGCCGCTGGACACGGGCCTCGTCGCGGCGGGCGCATCGCTCGGCGAGCTCACGTCCAACTACCAGTCCTGGCTGGCCTCGGGGGAGCGCGGCGCGACGCTCGGCCAGATGCTGGAGCAGGCGCACCCCCGCCGCCCCGTCGACCTGCCGGCGTACGCGGCGGACGTCGCCGAGGCCAGCGCGGACCTCGTCGGCGTCGGCGCGGAGGTCGACGCGTTCGCATACCTGCTGGCCTCGCGGGCGCTGCAGCCGCCGCTCGCCGTCGGGCTGTTCGGCCACTGGGGCAGCGGCAAGAGCTTCTTCATGCGCGCGGTCCGCGCCCGTCTGCAGTCGCTGACCCGGCGCGCCGCCACGCAGCCGGAGGCCAGCGCGCGCTTCTGGCCCAACGTCAAGCAGATCGAGTTCAACGCCTGGGAGTACGTGCGCGGCGACCTGTGGGCGAGCCTGCTCGATCACATCTTCTCGGAGCTCGGCCCCGCGCACGTGCCGCTGGTGACGAAGCGGCGCAAGAGCCTGGAGGGCGAGCGCACCCGGGCGATCCTCGAGGAGCAGGCGACCGGCAGCAAGGAGGCCGACCTCGAGGAGGAGCGCCAGAAGCGGGCGGAGGCGCTCGCGGACGCCGAGCAGGCGCGGGCGGAGCAGGCCGAGCGGGCGCCGCAGGTGCGCGACGAGGAGCTGGCCAAGCGGGCGACGGACGCGCTGCGCGGCGCCTGGGGCACGGAGGCCGGGGCGCGGGCCGGCAGCGACGCGCAGGCGCTGATGGCCGCGCTCGCCGACGCGCGGCTCGAGGTGACGCGCGGCCGCGGGCTGCTCGGGTCGTACTGGACGGCTCGCCGCATCGCGGTCGCCACGCTGGCCGCGCTCGCCGTCGGCGCGCTCGTCGTCGCGCTCGATGCGGCCGCGGACTCGCCCGCCGCGAGCGTCCTCGGCGCCATCGTCGCGCTCGTGCCGCTGCTGACGGGCCTGCTGCGCTCCGCGACGGGCTGGAGCCGTGAGCGCCTGGACGAGATCGAGGCCGCCGACATCGAGATCCGCCAGCAGCTCGCCGCCGAGGCCTCGCTGCTCGACCAGCGGGTCGCGGAGGCGAGGGCGGGGCTGGAGGAGTCGGAGGCGCGCCTGCGCGAGCAGCGCGACGCGCGAACGGCCGCCCGCGAGCGTGCCGCGGGGCTCGAGCAGGAGCTCGCCGACCTGACCCCGACCCGCGTCCTGGCGGACTTCCTGCAGGAGCGCTCGCAGGCCGACGACTACCGCCGGCACCTCGGGCTGCTGGCCACCGTCAAGCAGGACCTGGAGTCCCTCGAGGAGCTCGTGCGCGCGAGCAACCGCGACGGGGGCGGCGGCGGGCCCGACGAGCCGCCGAACCGCATCGTCCTCTACATCGACGACCTCGACCGCTGCCCGTCGGCCAAGGTCGTGGAGGTGCTGGAGGCGGTGCACCTGCTGCTCGCCTTCGAGCTCTTCGTCGTCGTCGTCGCAGTCGACTCGCGCTGGCTGAGCTTCTCGCTGACGGACGAGCTGAAGGCGCTCGTGCCCGACGCGGCGGCCGGCCCGCGGCCGACGCCCGGCGACTACCTGGAGAAGATCTTCCAGGTGCCGTTCTGGGTCCGCCCGCTCGGCGCCGACGGCCGCGCGCACGCTCGTGCACGGCCTGCTGGAGGGCTCCGTGCGGGTGCAGGACGGCGAGCGGCCCGACGGAGCGGAAGGATGGCCGCCGCCTCGTCCTCGACGCCGACGGGCGCGACGTCGTCGAGACGATGCTGTCGCGGCGGGGCGCCGAGCTCGCCCTGGAGGCGCACGCCCTCGCCATCACCCCCGGCGACCTCGCGTTCATCGAGGGCCTCGCGCCGCTGCTCGGCGACACGCCCCGTCGCGTCAAGCGCTTCGTCAACACGGTGCAGCTGCTCCTGGCCATGCGCCCGACGCCGAACCCGAGCGGGCCGGAGCCGACCGAGCGCCAGCTCGTCGCCTTCGTCGCCGCCCTGCACGCCGGCATGCCGCAGCTCGCGACGGCGCTGTTCGCCGCCGCGGAGGCGACGGCCGCGAGGACGCTGGCGAGATCCGTGGCCGGTCAAGCAGACGTCCCCGGCGCGGACCGGCTGCAGGCGTGGCTCGCCGACCACCCCGCGTGGGCGAGACTGCCGGTCCAGCGCCTCGCCGTCCGCCTCGACCTGGTGCGCCGCTTCAGCTTCACGGCTGACCTCCACGCCTAGGGACGGGTCCTCCGGAGGGACGGTTGTGGGTCGCTCCGCGGCCGACCGCTGCGCTTCGACATGACGTCGCTGGCGCGTCGCTCGTATGGCCAACGCGCTCCCTCCTTCGTCGCTCGCTCGACTACGGTCCCTCCTCCGTCCAATGACCGCTCCGCAGCACATGACTGCCGTGCTGCTCCGCTCTCGCCGGGCGAGCTCTGAGTCGATGCTTCGAAATCTCCAGTCGTCTCAAAGCGCTCCGCTCCTCCGTCGCTGCGCGCAGCGCCCGGGTCACGCTCAATGACTGGTCGCGCTCGCGGCGACGTCCCCACGGCTGCGTAGTGGTTCACGTCCTGGGCATCCGCCACCACGGCCCCGGCTCGGCGCGGGCCGTCGCGGCCGCGCTCGAGGAGCTGCAGCCCGACGCCGTGCTCATCGAGGGGCCAGCCGACGCCGGGCCGCTGCTGCCCCTCGCCGCGCACGAGGAGATGCAGCCGCCGGTCGCGCTGCTGGCCTACGACCCGGCCGAGCCGGCGCGCGCCATCTTCTACCCCTTCGCGGCCTTCTCGCCGGAGTGGATCGCGCTGCGCTGGGCCCTCGCGCACGGCGTCGACGTGCGCATGATCGACCTGCCGGCCGCCGCCCTGCTCGCGCCGCGCGACGCCGGCGAGCGCGACGACGCCGGCCCGCGCCGCGACCCGCTCGCCGCCCTCGCCGCCGCCGCCGGCTACAGCGACGCCGAGCGCTGGTGGGAGGACGTGGTCGAGCTGCGCGACGGTGCGACCTCCGCGTTCGCGGCGATCCAGGAGGCGATGGGCGAGCTCCGCGCCGCCTGGCCGGACGACCCGCCGCGCGAGCTCCTGCGCGAGGCCCACATGCGGCGGGCGATCCGGGCCGCCGAGCGCGAGGGGCGCGAGCGCGTGGTCGTCGTCTGCGGCGCCTGGCACGCGCCGGCCCTCGCCGCGGGACCGAAGGTCGGCGAGGACAACCAGCGCCTCAAGGGGCTGCCGCGCGCGAAGGCCGCCGTCACCTGGACGCCGTGGACCTCGGCGCGGCTGGCGCAGGCCAGCGGCTACGGCGCCGGGGTCACGGCGCCCGGCTGGTACGGCCACCTCTTCGGCGCGCCGGACCACGCCGTCGCCCGCTTCCTGGTGCGCGCGGCCCGCCTGCTGCGGGAGGAGGGCCTCGACGTCTCGAGCGCCCACGCCATCGAGGCCACTCGCCTGGCCGAGACCCTGGCCGCCCTGCGCAACCGGCCGGCCGCGGGCCTCGACGAGGTGCGGGACGCCGTCCTCGCGGTGTTCGGCGCCGGCTCCGAGGCCACGCTGCGGCTGGTGCACGACCGGCTCGTGGTCGGCGAGGACCTGGGCAGCGTGCCGCTGGAGACGCCGCGCGTCCCGCTGGCCGAGGACCTCGCCCGCCTGCAGCGGCGCCTGCGGATGCCGCCCGCCGCCGGCGAGCGGCTGCTCGAGCTCGACCTGCGCCGCGACATCGACCGCGACCGCAGCCGCCTGCTGCACCGGCTGCTGCTGCTCGACGTGGCGTGGGGCGTGCCGGCCCGCGACGTGCGCCGCACGACGGGCACCTTCCGCGAGACCTGGCGGCTGGCCTGGCGCCCGGAGCTCGCCGTCGACGTCATCGCGGCCAGCGCCTGGGGCGGCACGGTCGAGGAGGCGGCGGGCGTCCGGGCGCGCCAGCGGGCCGACGCGGAGACCGCGCTGCCGGCCCTCGCGAGCCTGCTCGAGCAGACGCTCCTCGCCGACCTCGCCGGCGCCACCGAGGCCGCCGTGCGCGCGCTCGGCGACCGGGCGGCGGTCGCCGCCGACGCGGTCGCGCTCATGGAGGCGCTGCCGCCGCTGGCGCGCGTCGCCCGCTACGGCGACGTGCGGGGCACCGACGCGGAGCGCGTGCTGGGCGTGCTGGCCGGCATGGCGGAGCGCATCTCGGTCGGTCTCGTGGCGGCGTGCTCGGCCCTCGACGACGAGGCCGCCGAGGACATGCGGACCCGCATCGACGTCGTGCACGGGGCGATCGCGCTGCTCGACCGGCCGGCCGAGCGGGAGGCGTGGCACGCGGCGCTGGCGCGGCTCGCCACGGCGGCGACCACGCACGGGCTGGTCGCCGGCCAGGCGACGCGGCTGCTCCTCGACGGCGGCCGCCTCGACGCCGCGGAGGCCGAGCGGCGCCTGGCGCAGCGCCTGTCGCCGGGGACCGAGGCCGCCGCGGCCGCCGCCTGGCTCGACGGCTTCCTCGGCGGCTCGGGCGTGCTGCTGCTGCACGACGCGCGGCTGCTGGGGCTGATCGACGCGTGGCTCGCCGCGCTGCCGGACCAGGCCTTCACCAGCACCCTGCCGCTCGTGCGCCGCGCGTTCGCGCGCTTCCCGGCGGCCGAGCGGCGGCAGATCGGCGCGGCCGCGGCCCGCCTCACCGGGGCGCCGTCCGGGCCGGCGGTCGAGCCGCGCAGCGACGTGGACGAGGCGCGGGCCGCGCGGGTGCTGCCGGTGCTCGCCGCCATCATGGGACGCCCGGAGGCGGCGCGATGAGCGTCCCCGCCGAGGAGCCGCGCCGGCGCTGGCGGCTGGTGCTGGGCGAGGCTGCCGAGAACCCCGCCGACGGTCCGCTGCAGGGCCGCGACGCGGAGCTCGACGCCGCGCTGGGCGCCCTCTACGAGAGCGACGACGACAGCGGGCGCGCGGGCGGCCTGGGCGCCTCCGCCCCGCGCGTGGCCCGCTGGCTCGGCGACGTGCGGCGCCTCTTCCCGACCAGCGTCGTGCGCGTGGTGCAGCGCGACGCGATCGAGCGGGCGGGCCTGCGCCAGCTGCTGCTCGAGCCCGAGCTGCTGGAGACCGTCGAGCCGGACCTCGAGCTCGTGACGACGCTGCTCGCGCTGAAGGAGGTCGTGCCGGCGAAGAGCCGCGACACGGCGCGCCGGGTGGTCGGCGACCTCGTGCGCGAGCTCGAGGCGCGCCTGGAGCAGCGCACCCGCCAGGCCGTCCGCGGCGCGCTCGACCGCAGCGCGCGCACGCGCCGCCCGCGGCCCGGCGACATCGACTGGCCCGGCACCATCCGCCGCAACCTGCGCCACTACCGGCCCGAGCTGGGGACGATCGTGCCGGAGGACCTCGTCGGCTACGGCCGGCGCTCGCGGGCGCTGCAGCGCGAGGTGGTGCTGCTGGTCGACCAGAGCGGCTCGATGGCCGCGAGCGTCGTCTACGCCAGCGTGTTCGCCGCCGTCCTCGCGACGATCGGCACCCTGCGCACGCGGCTGGTGGTCTTCGACACGTCGGTGGTCGACCTCACCGAGCACCTCGCCGACCCCGTCGAGGTCCTGTTCGCGACCCAGCTCGGCGGCGGCACCGACATCGAGCAGGCGCTCCGCTACGCCCAGGGCCTCGTGACGCGCCCGCAGGACACGGTGCTGGTGCTGGTCTCCGACCTGTTCGAGGGCGGCGATCCGGCGGGCATGCGGCGGCGCGTCGGCGAGCTCGTGGGCGCCGGCGTCACGGTCGTCTCGCTGCTGGCGCTGGCCGACGGCGGCGCGCCCGCCTACGACCACGCCGCGGCGGCCGACCTCGCGGCGCTGGGCGCGCCGGCCTTCGCCTGCACGCCCGATCGCTTCCCGGACCTGATGGCCGCCGCGATCGAAGGGCGCGACGTCGGCGCGTGGGCGGCGGAGGAGGGCCTGGTCACCAGCCGCCCCACGGGCTGAGCGCCGCGTATCCTGCCCGCATGGAAGCCGCTCTGCGGGCCATCCCGAGCGTCGAGCGCGTGCTGCAGGAGCCGGCCGCGCAGGGGCTCGCCGCGCGCGCGGGGCGGGCCGTCGCGGCGCAGCGCGTGCGCGAGGTGCTCGAGGCGGAGCGGGAGGCGGTGCGGGCGGGCGCGCCGGCCGCCGCGCCCGACGCGCTCGCCGAGCGGGCCGCCGCCGCCGAGGTGGCGTCGCTGCGGCCGGTGCTGAACGCGACCGGCGTCATCGTCCACACGAACCTCGGGCGCGCGCCGCTCGCCGCCGAGGCGGTGGCGGCGGTGGCCGCGACCGCGGGCGGCTACGCGAACCTGGAGCTCGACCTGGAGACGGGCGGGCGCGGCAGCCGGCAGTCGCACGTCGAGCCGCTGCTGGTCGAGCTGACCGGCGCCGAGGCCGCGCTCGCCGTCAACAACAACGCGGCCGCGCTGGTGCTCGTGCTGGCCGCGTTCGCCGCCGGCCGCGAGGTCGTCGTCTCGCGGGGCCAGCTCGTGGAGATCGGCGACGGCTTCCGCATCCCCGAGATCCTCGCCGCGACGGGCGCGCGGCTGGTGGAGGTCGGCGCCACGAACCGCACGCGCCCCGCGGACTACGAGCGCGCGATCGGCCCCGAGACCGCCTTGATCCTGCGCGCGCACCCCTCCAACTACCGCATCGTCGGGTTCACCGAGGACGTGCCGCTGGAGCGGCTCGTGGCCATCGGGCGCGAGCACGGCGTGCCGGTGGTCGACGACCTCGGCTCCGGCGTCCTGACCCGCGACCCGGTGCTGGCCGGCGAGCCCGACGCCCGCGGCTCGATCACCGCCGGCGCGACGCTGGCCTGCTTCAGCGGCGACAAGCTGCTCGGCGGCCCGCAGGCCGGGCTCCTGGTCGGCGACCCGCGAGGCGATCGAGCGCTGCCGCCGCCACCCGCTGGCCCGGGCGCTGCGCATCGACCGCCTGTCCCTCGCCGCGCTGGAGGCGACGCTGCGCCTGCACCGCGACCCGGCGCTGGCCCGCGCCGCGCTGCCGGTGCTGCGGATGGCGCACGAGCCGCTGGAGCGCGTCCGCGCGCGCGCCGAGCGGCTGGCGGAGGGCGTGGGCGGCGAGGTCGCGGCGTCGGAGGCCCGCGTCGGAGGCGGCGCGCTGCCCGCGCTGGGCCTGGAGAGCGCCGCGTGCGCCGTGCCGGACCCGCGCGGGGCGCTGCAGGCCGCGCTGCGGGCGGGCTCGCCGCCGCTCGTGGGCCGCCTCGTCGAGGGGCGCCTGCTGCTCGACGCCCGCACCCTCCGCGACGAGGACGTCGAGCACGCGGTCGCCTGCGTCGCCGCCGCGCGGGCGCGGCTCGCGGGCTGATGGCGCTGACGCTCGGCACCGCCGGCCACATCGATCACGGCAAGACCGCGCTCGTCGAGGCGCTGACGGGGACGAACACCGATCGCCTCGAGGAGGAGCGGGCCCGCGGCATCTCCATCGAGCTCGGCTACGCGATGCTCGACCTCGGCGACGGCCTGCGCCTCTCGGTCGTCGACGTGCCGGGCCACGAGCGCTTCGTCCGCACGATGGTCGCCGGCGCGACCGGCATCGACCTGGCGCTGCTGTGCGTCGCCTGCGACGACGGCGTCATGCCGCAGACGCGCGAGCACCTCGCGATCCTCGCGCTGCTCGGGGTGCGGGCGCTGGTCGTCGCCCTCACCAAGGCCGACCTCGTGGACGAGGAGGGCGCGGCGCTGGCGGCGGCCGACGCCGAGGAGGCCGTGAGCGCGGCGGGGCTGGAGGCCGCCGCGTACGTGCCGGTCTCCGCGCGCACCGGGGCCGGGCTGGACGAGCTGCGCGCGGCGCTGCGCGCGGCGGCGGCGGGACTGCCGTCGCGGGCCGCGGGCGGGCGGGCCCGGCTGCCCGTCGACCGCGTCTTCACGCTGCGCGGCATCGGCACGGTCGTCACGGGCACCCTCTGGTCGGGGACGCTGCGGGCGGGCGACCGCGTGCGCCTGGCGCCGAGCGGCCGCGAGGCCCGCATCCGCTCGCTGCAGGAGCACGACGCCGACGTGGAGGAGGCGGTGGCCGGCCGCCGCGTGGCGGCCTGCCTGGTCGGCGTCGAGCGCCGCGACGTGCAGCGCGGCGACGTGCTCTACGCCGGCCCGGCGCTGGCACCGTCGTTCCGCGTCGACGTCGCGCTGCAGGCGGTGCCGGAGGCGGACGGCGTCGGCGGCGGGCGCGCACGTCGAGGTCCTGCACGGGACGACGGCCGTCCGCGCCCGCGTGGTGCTGCTCGACGGCACGCGGCTGGCGGCCGGCGCGACCGGCCGTGCGCAGCTGCGGCTGGAGGCGCCGCTGGCCACCCTGCGCGGCGACCGGGTCATCGTCCGCACCCTGGGGCCGCCCGCGACGGTCGCCGGCGGCACGGTGCTCGACCCGCGCCCGCCCCGCCACGGCGGCGACCCGGCGTCGCTCGCGCGCCTCGACGCGCTCGCCACGGCGTCGGCGGCGGACATCGCGCTCGCGGCGCTCGGCGACGCGGCCGGGCGCGGCGCAGGACGTCGCGGCACGCGGCCTGCTCGACGCCGGCGCGGCGGACGCGGCGGTGGCCGAGCTCGTCGGCTCGGGCGTGCTCGTCGAGCTCGGCGGCGGGATCGTCGTCGCCGCCGAGCGCTACCGGGCGCTGGCCGGAGCCGTGCGGCAGGCGCTGGAGGCCCGCGCCGCGTCGCACCCGCTCGAGCCGGCCGTGCCCGCCGCGGCCGTGCTGCCGGAGACCGCGCGGGAGGCGCTCGCCGCACGGCTGGAGCGCGACGGGATCGCCGTGCGCGACGGCAGCGGCCTGCGCGCGCCGGGCGCCGTCGCCGGCTCGTCCGCGGTGGCCGAGGCCGCCGACGCCCTCGTCGCCGCGCTGGCGTCGGACGCCGTTCGCCCCGCCGCGGCTGGAGGAGCGCGCTGGCCGGGCTGGCGCTGACGCCGGCCGAGGCGCGCGCGCTGGTCGGCGTGCTGGAGCGCGAGGGCCGCATCGTGCGGCTCGGGGACGGGCTGGCAGTGACGCGCGAGGCCTACGACGCCGCCGTCGCGCACGTGCGGGAGGGCTGTGCGGCGGGCGGCAGCTACACGCTGGCCGAGCTCCGCGACGCGACGGGCACCTCGCGCCGCTGGGCGCAGGCCCTGCTGGAGCGGATGGACGCCGACGGCATCACCCGCCGCGTCGGCGACGCCCGCGTGCTGCGGCGCTCGCGCGCCTGAGCGGCGTCAGCTCGCGCCGGCGAGCACGCCGCGGGGCCAGTCGAGCGCCGCCTCGGCGGAGGTCGCCAGCGCCAGGAGGCGCCAGTCCTCGCCGGGCGCCGCCGCGAGCTGGAGACCGACCGGCAGCCCCTCGGCGTCCCGCCCGCACGGCAGGCTGATGGCCGGCCAGCCGAGCCCGTTGAACGGCTTGGTGTTGCGGTTGAGGCGGCGGGTCTCGTCGCTGCCCCAGCAGGGGCGGCGGCGGCACGGCGACCGTCGGGCAGGCGACCAGGTCGACCTCGGCCAGCGCCGGCAGGGCGCGGCGGCGGCGCGCCTCGAGCCGCTCGAGGGCGCGGAGGTAGTCGAGCGCGTGCAGCCCGAGACCGCGCGTGACGTCCTGCACCACGTCGGAGCCGAACGCGGACGGGATCGGCCTGCACGGCCTCGCCGACCAGGGGCAGCGGCTCGCACGAGGTAGATGCGGCAGGAGCACGTCGGCGTCGTCCTGCCAGCCGAGGTCGACGGTGTCGAGCACGGCGCCGGCCCGCGCCAGCGCCTCCAGCGCCGCGCGGAAGGCGGCCTCCACGCCGGGGTCGAGCTCCTCGCAGAAGTGCCGCTCCAGCACGCCGATGTGCACGCCGTCGAGCGCCTCCGCGGGCGGCTGCGACGTCCCGTGCGCCGCCAGCACCGCGACGGCCACGCGCGCAGTCGCGCACCGAGCGGGCGATCGGCCCGGCCGTGTCGAGGCTCTTCGCGTACGGGATGCAGCCGTCGAGCGGCACGCGAGCCCAGCGTCGGCTTCATGCCGACGACGCCGCACAGGCTCGCCGGCACGCGCACCGACCCGCCGGTGTCCGTGCCCGGCGCGAGGTCGACCAGGCCGGTGGCCACGGCGACCGCCGACCCCGTCGACGAGCCGCCGGCCGTCCGTCCCGGCGTCGTAGGGGTTCGGGCACGAGGGCCGCCGGTGCGCCCAGCCCATCATCCCCCAGGCCAGCTCGTGCATCGCGAGCTTGCCGACCGAGACGCCGCCGGCCGCGCGCGTCCGCGCCACGACCGCCGCGTCGCGCACCGCGTGCCGGTCGCGCGAACAGCGACGAGCCGGCCGTCGTGGGCAGCCCGGCGACGTCGAAGCAGTCCTTCCAGCCGACGGGGACGCCGGCGAACGGGCCGGGGTCGCGGCCGGACCGGATCGGCGTCGTCGACCGCCACGGCCTCGGCGCAGGCGCCGTCGCCGTCGACGACCCAGAACGCGCCCGAGCGCTCGGAGCGGCGCTCGATCTCCTCCAGGCGCTCCTCGATCAGGTCGACCGCAGAGGCGCCCGCCCGCACCTTCGCGGCGACGCCGAGGGCGTCGTCCGCCGGCATCACTTCTCCGCTTGGCCTCGATGGCCGCGATCACGACCCGAGCGCGATCAGCACCGCCGATCAGGATGAGCATGAACTCGGTGACGTTCTCCTCGTGCGCCTTGCTCTCCTCCTCGCGCCGCGAACGCGGCGGCGGGCAGCATCAGGCCGAGGCGAGGTGGCGATGGCGAGGAGCGAGCGGCGCAACGGCTCTCCAGTCCATGGGCGCGATGGCAGCCGGCGGAGCGTACCGGACCGCGCCGCGGCGGTCTCGCCCGGCGCGCGCGGCCGTACGGGGAACCGGAGCGGCCGGAGCCCCACCTCGGCTATCCTGGCCATGCCAATCGGGTCAACGGAGAGGAGTCCGGTGGCGTCGTCTGCCGTCAGCCTCGAGGTCGGAGAGATCGTCGTCTACGGGCCCGAGGGGTTCGCCCGCGTGGATGGCGTCGAGGAGCGTGAGATCCTCGGCAAGACGGTCACGGTCGTCGACCTCTTCGTGATGGACTCGAACATGCGCGTGTCCGTGCCGATGGATCGTGCCCTCGAGCGCGGCCTGCGCCCGGTCGTCGAGCGTCGACGAGGCCGAGGGCGCCCTGGAGGCGCTGGCGTCCCGCTTCGACACGCCGATCCCGTGGAACCGCGACGGACGGCTGGTCAAGGACCGCTACGCCGAGGGCGACCTCGAGGCGATGGTCGAGGTCATCTCGACGCTCGTCGACGTCGAGTGCGTCGCGGCGGCTGAACGACGGCCAGCGCAACCTCCTCGACAAGGCCCGCAAGGCCTTCTCGCGCGAGATCGGCGCCGCCCTGGGCGTCGACGGCCCGAGACCGAGGCCCGCATCGACGCCTGCCGTGGCCGCGCGCCGCGAGGCGATGCCGGCTCCGGCCGACTCCTCGCTCAGACCGTCACCGCGGGCACCGGCGTCACGGCGCCCGGGCGCGCCAGCGCCGGTGCGCTCCAGCGCGACGAGCGCGACCTCGATGACGGGGCCGATGCAGAGCGCGAAGACGACGCGTGCCCACGCCGGCCGTCCCGCCGAGGACGAGGCCGATCGCGAGGACGGTGAGCTCCAGCCCGTTGCGCGCCACCCGATGCGGGTGTGCGTGCGCCGCGCGATCAGCAGCATCAGCGCGTCGCGCGGCCCGGTGCCGAAGCCGGCGGCGATGTAGAGCGCGAAGCCGACGCCGGCGACGGCGATGCCCGCGACCCCGCCACGCAGCCGCACCGCGAAGGCGCGCTGGTCGAGGTCGGCCGAGCGGGTCGGCGAGCAGGATCAGGTCGATGAAGACGCCGATCAGCAGCATGTTGGCGAGCGTCGCCAGGCCGATCTCGCGCCGGCCGCCGAGCCCCACCACGACCGCGGCCGCGAGCACGCCGACGACGACGTTGGCCGTGCCGAAGCGCAGGCCGGTGCGCTCGGCGACGCCCTGGTGCAGCACGTCCCACGACGCGAGGCCGACCTCCGAGCGCAGCATCACCACGATGCCGGCCGAGATCAGCGCGAAGCCGACCAGCATCCACACGATGCGCGGCACGAGCGAGGCGCGCAGCACGGGCGGCGGTCGGTGGCGGCCAGTTCCCCGCATCGCCCGACGCGATCCGGCGGATTGCCCGGGGGGAACTGGCTGGCTATCGCGACTGCTGCGCGCGAGACCGCCGTCCACGTCGCTCACGTGCGGTCGCCGCGCGTTCCCGTCAGTCCACGCGGGCTGCGCGTGCTACCGCCAACCAACGCTGGAGATCGACGGGCATCCCGGTGCGCAGGCACTCGGCTGGACGATAGCGATGGCCGGGGAAGCTGGCTGGCCATCGCGACCGCTGCCCGCGAGACCACTGCCCGAATCGCTCACGCGCGATCGCGCGCTCGTCCCGTCGGTGTGACGTGGGCTGCGCGTGGTTCCGCGAGCCAACGCTGGAGATCGACGGGCTCCCGGCTGCCGGGCACTCGGTCGACGACAGCGACGCTCCGCCGCGCCGAGCACCGCACGGACATTGGAGGCCCATGGCAAGGCGCTCCTGCTCCGGGGAACGCCGCGCGCGCGTCGCAAGCCCCGCGAGCAGGAGCGCCTACCATTGGGCGTCATGCCGAACGCTCCCGCCTCCATCCCGTGGACCGGCGACGAGGAGGCCGACCGCCTGCTCGCCGACCGATCCGAACGCGCTGCTCATCGGCTTCGTGCTCGACCAGCAGGTACCCGTCCAGAAGGCGTTCTCGGGGCCGAAGGTGCTGCGCGAGCGCCTCGGCCACCTCGATCCGGCGCGCATCGCCGCCATGCCGCCCGAGGAGCTCGAGGCCGTCTTCAAGGAGCGCCCCGCGATCCACCGCTTCCCGGCGCTCGATGGCCGGCCGCGTGCAGGCGCTGTGCGCGGCGCTCGCCACCACGTACGACGGCGACGGCGGCCGCGTGTGGACGGAGGCGACGGACGGCGACGACCTCGCGAAGCGCCTCGGCGCGCTGCCGGGCATCGGCGACATGAAGGTGGGCTCGCTGCTCACGCTGCTGCACCGCCAGTACGGCCTCGAGCTGCCGGGGCTGGCGAGCGCGTGCCGACGCACCCGACGCTCGGCGGCGTCGACGAGCGCCGAGGAGCTCGCGGAGTACCAGGCCGGCAAGCGCGCGGCGAAGGCCGCGAAGCGCGCCGCGGCCGCGGCGGCGACTGAGGCGGTGCGCGGTGGGCAAGGGCTACGCCGAGGGCCCGGCGGTCGAGGCCGCCGAGGAGGCGCGTGAGGCCCGGCCGATCCGCGGCGCCGTGCCGACGCGCCGGGCCGTCCAGGGCAGCACGAGGACCAGCCGGAGCGCCACTTCCTGGGCTGGGCCGACGAGGTCGACGCCGACGAGCTGTTCCGCTCCGGCCAGGCCTGGGGCATCCGCATCGTCGAGGTCGCGGACGAGGGATAGCCCGTCTCGGCGGCTTGAGCCGCCGTCGCTCGCGGTCGATGACCGGGACATGCGGTTCGCCGCGCCGGTGCTCGCCCTCGCCCTCTCCCTGCTCGGCGGCGGGGCGCTGATCGACGGCTGCTACGAGCAGCGGGACGTCGGCGCGGCCAGGGCCGAGCGCCGCGTCGCCGCGAAGCCGGCGGTGGCGCCCGGCGTCGAACGCTCGGTCGCGGCAGCGCCGGCGGTCGCGGAGCCGGCCGTGGTCGTGCGAGCGAGCACGGTCGCCGTCAACTGCGGCGCCTGCCACACCCTCGCAGCCGCCGGCGCGACGGGCCGGATCGGGCCGGACCTCGACGAGCACGTGCCGAGCGTCGCCGCCGTCGAGGAGCGCATCCGCCACGGCGGCGGCACGATGCCGCCGTTCGGGGACCTGCTGTCCGACGACGAGATCCGCGCGATCGCGGCGTACGTCGTTCAGGCCAGCGCGTCGACCGTCACGGCTACGCGTCGCTGACGCCGTCGCACGGGTCCCTGCGATAGCCGGCGACTTCCCCCCGGGCGACTGCCGCGCACCCCGACGGGACGTCAGAGGGAAGTCGCTGCCAGGTCCCGCCGCTGATCAGCGCCACGCGCGAGCCGTCCGCCCGCACGCCCGTGACGTCCTGCTCGGGCGCGCCGATCATCACGTCGACGTGGATGGCCGAGCGGTTGACGCCGCGCGCCGCGCTGCGACCCGTCGGGCGAGGCGCGAGCCGGCGAAGCCGCTGCCGAGCGCGATGTGGCTGACCGCGTTCTCGTCCAGCAGGGTCAGGCCGTAGGTGCGCCCCTTCTGCCCGATGCGCGAGGTGGCGTCGACCAGCGCGAGCTCGCCCAGCCGGCTGGCCCCGCGGTCGCGCTGGAAGTAGCTCCAGCAGGAACGCGCGGTCCTCCGGGGCGTCCGCGTCGATGGAGGTCAGCTTGCCGCGGCGGAACTCGCCGCGGATGCCCGTGATGCGCCGGCCGTCCAGGCCCAGCGGCCGCGTGCAGGCGAAGGTGCCGTCGACGCGCCCGGCGTCCGGGCTCGTGAAGACCTCCTCCGTGGGCAGGTTGGCGCAGAACATGCGACTCCGTGTGGTCGCGCTCCCGCGCCGCGACCCAGCGCGTGCCCGGCGACAGGCCGAGATCCAGCGACGTGCCGGCGCCGCGCAGCTCGATGCGGTCGAGCGCGAGCTCCGTCAGCGCCTCGGCGCGCGCCGTCAGCCGCTCCAGGTGGCGCGCCCACGCGTCCGGCGGGTCGTCCGGCGCGAGGCGGCAGAACTCCAGCAGGTCGGCGGCCACGCGCTCCGTGGCCGCGTCGGGGTCGAGCTCCGGGTACGCCGGCCCCGCCCAGCCCGGCACGGGCCACGCGACGACGCAGAAGCGCGCGCGGCCGAGCTCGATGGCGCGCAGGTAGACGCGCTGGCCGGGCAGGCGCGAGGTCCGCTCGAGCGCGGCGCGCGCGGGATCGAGGCCCCCGAGCAGGCCGGGCGTGCTCTCGCCCGTGATGGACACGATCGACGCGTCCGCGGCCAGCAACGCCTTCATGCGCTGCTCGTGCCACGCCGGCAGGCCGCCGAGCGTCTCGGCGTCGGCGTGCTGGATGCGGCTGCGCTTGGCGGCCGGGTCGACGTAGACGAGGTCGACGTAGCGGGCGCCCGCGCGGTAGGCGGCGTCGACCAGCGCGCGGGCCAGCGGCGCGTGCGCGGGCTCGCCGTGCACCGCGACCAGGTCGCCGGGCTGCGTGCCCGAGGCAGTCGTCGATCACCGCCTGCGGCGTAGCGAGCGAGCTCCGCGTCCGTCATCGTCATGCGCCAGTCCCCTCCAGGGCCGTCAGCGGGCGTCGATCGCCAGGATCTGCGTGTAGGCGTGCCGGACGTCCGCCTCGGTCCACGTGTGCGGGTCGACCTCGAGGAAGAACGACTGCTCCTCGACGGCCATGCGCGTGAGGTCGTCCACGTGCTCCGGCCGCAGGCCCGCGTCGCGGCCCGTCGGGAACGACACCTCCCGCAGGATGCGGCGGATGCCGCGCACCGCCCGCGATCCGTCGCGCGTGCCGTCGTCGGGCTCGCCGAGGGCGTCGGCCACGCGCTCCAGCCGGTCGGCGCAGTCGCCGCGGCTCACGTCGAGCGTCTCCGCCAGCACGAGCCCGATGGTGAGGCCGTGCGGCAGGCCGAGCAGGCTGCCCAGCGCCTGGCCCAGCGAGTGGTCGGCGGAGCAGTCCGAGAGGTTCATGGCGAGGCCGGCCAGCAGCGAGCCCAGCGCCTGCTCGCGGCGGGCGTCGAGGTCCGACCCGTCGGCGACGGCCCGCGGCACCGCGCGCGCCGAGGTGGCGCACCGCCTCGAGGCCGACGGCCAGCGAGAGCGGGTTGCCGTCCAGCACGATCGTGCCGCCGATCGCCTGCGCGAGGGCGTCGATGCCCGTGTGCGCGGTGGGCGCGGCGCGGCAGGCCGGTCGTCAGCAGCGGGTCGACCAGCGCGTAGGTCGCGCGCGCCCGCGGGCCGGCGATGACGTGCTTGCGGCCCGTGCTCTTGTCGGTCAGCACGGAGGCGCCCGAGACCTCGGCACCGGTCCCGGCGGTCGTCGGCACCAGGACGAGCGGCACGGTCGGCTCCTCCAGCGGCGTGGCGCCGCCGACGAAGCGCGCGATCGAGCCGCCCTGCGAGACGACGATGCGCGCGGCCTTCGCGAGGTCGAGCGCCGAGCCGCCGCCGATGCCGACGATGGCCTCGCCGCCCGTGGAGCGCGCGAGCTCGGCGAACTCGTCGGTCGCCGCCAGCGAGGGCTCGCCCGGCGCCTTGACCTGGCGCGTGATGGCGATGCCGGCCGCCTCGCAGGCCGCGAGCGCCTCGACGACGGCGGGCGCCTCGGCCACCGGCGCCTCGCACCAGCACCGCCGCGGACCGCACGCCGGCCTCGCCGAGCACGCGCGGCAGCTCGCCGATCGCGCCGTCGCCGAACGAGATGCGGACGGGCAGGTGCGAGGCGAACGGGTGGACGTCGGCGAGCGGCATGGACGGGGCTCCGGGAGCGGCGCGGACAGCGGGCTCCGGGAGTCTAGAGCCGTGCGTCAGCCGCCGAGCGCCGCGCCCTCGGGCAGCGGCAGCAGCGCGCCGGCGCGATCCCAGCGGGCGATCTCGCAGCCGTTGATGCGGCTGAACTGCGCGTCGATCGCGATGTCCTGGAAGCGGCCCTCCATCTCGGCCACGGCGGGGCCGCCGTACTGCTCGGTGCACATCTGATCGGTGGGCGGCGGCTCGAAGACGTACGGCGTCTGGGCCAGCGTCTGGCAGGCCTCGGCGGGCGAGGGGAGCGTGCCGCCGTCGGGGAGGCAGGTGAGCGTGTAGACCGTCGGCGCGCCGGCGTCCTTGCCCTCCGGCCAGACGCGGATCTCGAGCTCGGAGCTCGGCAGGTCGCTGCCGCCCCCGATCGGCTCGTCGCCCGCGGCCGTGGAGCCGGCCCCGGTGTCGCTCGCGGGCGGCGCCTGCGTGGTCGGCTGCTCCGTCGACACGGCCGCCGAGGAGGTCGCCGGCGCCGTCGTGGCGGGCGCCGCGTCGGACGTCGTGGGCTCCGCGTCCTCGTCGCTGCCGCAGCCGGCGGCGACGAGGGCGAGAGCGCCGATCAGGGCGAGTACACGATGTCGGCGAAGCGTGAGCACGCCCCTGTGACGGTAGCGCGCGGCCCCCGGTTCCCCGGGTCCGACCGCCGCCGTCAGCCGGCGCGCCGGGACACGTCCGCCTGCGCGCGCCCGACCGTGGCCACGACGACGGCGAGCAGGTTGCGCAGCAGCTTGCCGTGCAGCGCCGGGTCGCTCTCGGCGAGGGCGTCGATGGCGGCGTAGGCCAGCACGTGGCACTCGACGTCGGAGTCGGCGCGCACGTCGGCGGTGCGCACGCCGCGGCCGACGTACGCGAGCTCGCCGAACGTGGCGCCCGCGGTCAGGGTCGCCAGGCGCTGCGGCCGGCCGCCGCCGTTCACCGCCAGCACGCTGAGCGCGCCGCGCGTGACGAGGAAGACGTGGGTCGCGGCGTCGCCCTCCTGCACCAGCAGCGCGCCGCGCGGTGCGTGCACGGGCTCGAGCCAGCGTCCGACCCGCCGCCGCTCGGCCGGTGTCAGGCCCGCCAGCAGCCCGTGCTCGTCCAGCGGCACCGCGTCCGCGGCCGGGTCGCACGCCACGAGCTCCAGCACCAGGTCCTCGGCCCACTCCACGGCGGCGTCGAGGTCGTCGAACGTGGGCAGCGCGAGACCCTGGAGCGCGCCGGCGGCCTCCGGCGGCGCCGGCTCCGACGCCAGGACCAGCGTCCCGTCGCGCTCGCCCACCCCCTCGGCGATGGCGGCGAGCAGCCGCAGCCCGCCGGCATCCGCACGCGCCACCCGCCGCACGTCGACCACGACCACGTCGGGCGTCTCGGGCCAGCGCTCCAGGCGCCGCGCCAGGAGCTCGGCGGCGGCGAACGTGAACTCGCCCTGCAGCTCGAAGACGGCGGTGCGCCAGCGGTGGGCGGCCAGCGCGTCGCGCTGCACGCGGCCGCGCACGCGCTTGGACGGCAGGTCGGCGGCGGTGGTGGCGGCGCGCAGCGGCGACGGCGGCCGCTCGCCGGGGCGTACGAGGTGCAGGCCGAGGTCGCGCGACAGGTCGCGGCAGACGCCGACGCCCCGCACGCTGTTGCCGCGCGCGTCGACCCGGGGCGAGTAGACGGCGATGCCCAGCCGGCCCGGCAGCACCGCCAGCACGCCGCCGGAGACGCCGCTCTTGGCCGGCAGCCCGACGTTCACCAGCCAGTCGCCCGCCGAGTCGTACATGCCGCACGTCGTCATCACGCTGAGGACGTCGCGCACGCCCTCCTCGCGCAGCGCGCGGCGGCCCGTCAGCGGGTTCACGCCGCCGTTCGCGAGGGTGGCCGCGATCGTCGCCAGGTCCGTGCAGTCGAGCCGCACCGAGCACTGGCGGAAGTAGAGGTCGAGCGCCGCCTCGGGCGGGCCGGTGATGACGTCGAAGTTGCGCAGCAGGTGGGCGATCGCGCGGTTGCGATGGCCGGTCTCGCGCTCCGAGCGGTAGACGCCCTCGTCGATCTCCAGCGGCCGCCCGGCGTAGTCGGAGTAGGTCGCGAGCACGAGCTCGAGCGGGTCCGGCTCGACCGTCGCGAGCAGCCCGGCGCAGGCGATCGCCCCGGCGTTGATCATCGCGTTGAGCGGCGCGCCGGTGCCCTCGCGCAGGCTGATCTCGTTGAACGCCTCGCCGCTCGGCTCGACGCCGACGCAGGCGCGCACCGCCTCGGCCCCCAACCGCTCCAGCGCGATGCCGTAGGTCAGCGGCTTGGAGATCGACTGGATCGTGAACGGCACGCGCGCGTCGCCGGCCTCGTAGACGCAGCCGTCGACCGTCACGAGGCACATGCCCAGATCCGAGGGGTCCGCCAGGGCGAGCTCCGGGATGTAGGTCGCGACCGCGCCGCGCTCGTCGTCCGCGTGGCGCAGCAGGAGGTCGCGCAGGTAGGCGTCGATCGCCGATCCCGTGCGCACGCGGCCCTCCGTGAGCCCCACGCCGCACGCACCCTCGATCGTCACCGCGCACCTCCGAAAAACGCGAAACGCCCCGCGAGCTCAAGCCGGTGAGCTCCCGGGGCGCCATGGCCCTCGTGCCGCGGCCGTCGAAGGCCGCACGGCCAGTCTAGGCGATCGGACGCGCGACGGCACGCCGGCGGCTTCACGCGATCCGTGCTCCGCCCTCACACCTCCTTACAGAAGGCCGACCGTGCGCATACGACCCGCCCCTACGGTGGGTTCGGGGCCGCCGGCGAACGACAGGCGGCCGGGGAACGCGACCGACCCGATCAAGGAGGCGCCACGATGCGTCGACGTACAACGCTGGCCGCGCTGGCGGCCACCGCGGCCTTCGCCGCGATCCCGGCGCAGGCGAGCGCGCAGCAGTACGAGTTCCGCGGCACCGTCGCGGCCGTCAGCGGCTCGACCCTCATGGTGCAGGTCGTCGGCGGCAACCACGCCGGCCTCAAGGCGATCATCGGCGCGCCGCAGCCGCTGACCTACACGGTCGGCGGCCGCACGAAGTACACCGTCTGGAACGGCAACCGCCCGCACCGCGGCTCGCTCAACGACATCGGCATCGGCGACCGCGTCTGGCTGCGCATCGACGGCCGCCGCAACGCGCCGCTCGCGAACCTGCTCGCCCGCCCGCTGCGGGCCGTGCAGGACGTGTCCAACAAGGATCTCGGCGACGGCCGGCTGTTCCTCTTCCGCGGCACCTGCACCGGCAAGGACACGACCGCCAACAAGCTGACGGTCACCGTCACCGGCGGCAACTGGCGGGCGCTCTACGCGATGCTCGGCCAGAGCGTCTCGCAGACGTTCAGCTACGACGACCACACGGCCTTCGTCTCCTGGAGCACGGGCCGGCCGCGCAAGGTCGACGAGGACAACGTCCCGTGCGGCGCCGACGGCACGCCGCTCGCGCTCCGCATCCGGGCGCCGAAGCTGACGCCGCTGGCGACCCTCGTGGCGACGCCCGCCGCGCTCGTGAACGTGCGCGAGCCGGCCGCGGACGACGAGAACGCTCCCGTCTGACGCGCCGCCCCCCGGCTCTCGCCTCGGCAGCGCCCGCCTCTGACGGGCGCTGCCGGGGCGGGCTGCCGGCGGCACGGCGTCGCCGGCGTCGCGTCCGGCGCGCGGCCGGCGGTCCGACGGCTCGGCCGCGCTCCCGACCGGAAGCGCACCGATCGGCCCTCGCAGGCGCGGGGGCCTTCCGTATCTATCGGCACGAACGGGCCGGTATGCGAATCGGAAGCCGACCGGTATGCTCGCGCCCTGCTTTTCGGCCCCTGGCGTTGGGAGGAGCGGCATGGCGCAGGTCTTCGACGTGGTTGTCGTCGGCGGAGGCACGGCCGGCGCCATCGTGGCGGCTCGCCTCTCCGAGGATCCGTCGCTGTCCGTGTGCCTGCTCGAGGCCGGCCCGTCCGACCTCGGCCGCGACGAGGTGCTGCGCCTGCGCCGCTGGCTGGAGCTGCTCGAGAGCGACTACGACTACGGCTACACGACCACGCTGCAGCCGCGCGGCAACGCGCACATCGTGCACTCGCGGGCGCGCGTCCTCGGCGGCTGCTCGTCGCACAACACGCAGATCTGGTTCAAGCCGCTGCCGCTCGACTGGAAGGACTGGGTCGACCAGGGCGCGACGGGCTGGGACTACGAGCGGATGGACGCGTACCACGACCGCATCCCGGGCCCGCACGGGATCGTCGCGGAGCAGGACCGCAACCCGTTCCTGCTCGACTGGATCCAGGCCGCGTCGGCCGGCGCCGGCGTGCCCGCGAACCCCGACTGGAACGCCGCGCCGTTCTCCGACGGCGTCGGCTTCCTCGACGTCGGCTACGACCCGGCGACCGGAACCCGCTCGTCGTCCAGCGTGATGTACCTGCACCCGATCATGGGCGACCGCGACAACCTCTCCATCCAGTGCGAGTCGCGCGCGCTGCGGCTGGAGGTGAGGAACGGCCGCGCGACGGGCGTGCACGTCGTGCGCGACGGCGGCGTCCACGACCTGATCGAGGCGCGCCGCGAGATCGTCGTGGCCTGCGGGTCGGTCGACACGCCGCGCCTCTTCCTGCTCTCGGGCATCGGCCCGCGGCGCGACCTGGAGCGCCTCGGCATCGACGTCGGTCCACGACCTGCCGGGCGTCGGCGAGAACCTGATCGACCACCCCGAGTCGATCATCATCTGGAAGCTCAAGCAGCCCATGGGCCCCGAGGGCGCGATGGACGCCGACTGCGCCCTCTTCGTGAACCGCCTGCGCGCCGACGAGCGGCCCGACCTGATGTACCACACGTACCAGCTGCCGTTCACGTTCAACACGGAGCGGCTCGGCTACGAGGTGCCGGACGACCGCTGGTGCATCTGCATGACGCCGAACGTGCCCCGCTCGCGGGCCCGCGGCCGGCTGTGGCTCCTGTCGAAGGATCCGAACATCAAGCCGGCCATGGACTTCCGCTACTTCCTGGACGAGGACGGCTACGACGAGCAGACCATCGTCGACGGGCTGAAGATCGCGCGGAAGGTCGCCGAGACCTCGCCGTTCAAGGAGTGGATCGACTACGAGGTCGCGCCGGGCGAGGCGATCACGAGCGACGAGGAGCTGTCGACGTACGGGCGCGCGGTGCACCACACCGTCTACCACCCGTCGGGCACGTGCCGCATGGGCTCGGCGGACGACGACCTCGCGGTGGTCGACCCGGCGCTCGCCGTGCGCGGGCTCGAGGGCCTGTCGATCGCCGACGGCTCCGTCTTCCCGTCGATGATCACGCCCAACCCGATGGTCGTGACGTACATGATCGGCGAGCGCGCGGCCGAGCTCGTGCGCGAGCGGTTCTGAGACGCGGCCGGGGCGGGGCGCCCGCGCGGACGCCCCGCCCGGACCGTCGTCGCTACGCGGCGGCGGGCACCTGCTCCAGGAAGCCGGTCACGTGCCGCAGGCGGCCGTCGTCGGCGACGGTGCAGTAGTCGGTTCCGGTGGCGACGGGCTCGCCGCCGTCCGCGGGGTGGAGCTGCCACGTGAAGCGCGCGCGGTCGTGGTGCAGCTCGGGCCCGGCCGCGAGGCGGAAGCGGAGGCCGGGGAACTGCCCCTGCACCGCGCCGATCATGGCGGCGATGCCGTCGACGCCCTCGCTCGCCGCCAGCGGGTCGACGTACGTGGCGTCGTCCGTGAGCGTCCGCGCCACCAGCTCGCGGCGGCGCCCGGCGTCCTGCTCGTTCCACATGGCGATGTAGAGCTCGACGACCTCGGCGATGTCCAGCATGGGGGCCTCCTTCGGGTGTCCGCCGGCCGGTGTCGGCCGGACGCGGCACACCCTGGCAGCGCGAGGTCATCGTGTCGATTACCTCCGAGGTAAGCGTCCCGCGGCCGGGGCGGCGCTACGGTTGGGCCATGCCCGCGACCCGCGAACCGGCGCCGCTCGGCACGCTGCTGCGCGAGTGGCGCCAGCGCCGCCGGGTCAGCCAGCTCGAGCTGGCCCTCGACGCGGGCGTCTCCGCGCGGCACCTCAGCTTCCTGGAGACGGGCCGCTCGCGCCCCAGCCGGCAGATGGTGCTGCACCTGGCGGAGCAGCTGGAGGTGCCGCTGCGCGAGCGCAACCGCCTGCTGCTGGCGGCCGGCTACGCGCCGGCCTACCCGCAGCACGCCTTCGACGCGCCGGAGCTCGGGCCGGTCCGCGCGGCGCTGCAGCGGGTGCTCGATGCGCACCAGCCGTTCCCGGCCGTGGTGGTCGATCGCGGCTGGAACCTGGTGGCGGCGAACGCGAGCAGCGAGCTGTTCACGCGCCACGTGGACCCGGCCCTGCTCGCCCCGCCCGCGAACGTGCTGCGGGCGAGCCTGCACCCCGACGGCCTGGCGCCGCGCATCGCGAACCTCGCGGAGTGGCGCGCCCACCTGCTGGAGCGGCTGCGCCGGCAGATCGACGTCACGGGCGACGAGGCGCTGGCAGGGCTGCTGGCCGAGCTGGCGGCGTACCCGGCGCCCGACGCGACGCCCGCGGGCCGCGACCCGTCGCTCGACCTCGCCGTGCCGCTCCGCTTCCGCGCGGACGACGGCGAGCTCGCCTTCCTCTCCACGGTCGCGACGTTCGGCACCGCGGTCGACGTGACGCTGGCCGAGCTCTCCATCGAGGCCTTCCTGCCGGCCGACGAGGCGACCGCGGCGGCGCTGGGCGTGGGCTAGGCGCGCTCGGGCCGCAGCTCGAGCCAGCCCTCGGCAGACGAGAGCTCCAGTCGGAAGGCGCGCAGCACGTCCTCCTGGCCGATGAGCCCGAACGGCGCGTCCCACCCATCGCAGAACCACACCGACGTGGGCACCTCGTACGGGCCGACGGCCACGCTGACGTGCGCCTGCCGGCACTCGACGATGACGCCGCCGAGCACGATGCGCTCGAACGGGGCGCCAGCCAGGTCCACGCCGATCACGTCCGCCATCCAGTACGGGAGCCGTGTCCGCAGCGACCCCGTGTCGACGAGGCAGGTGATCGGCGCCTCATCGATCCCGTCGATCACGAGCGCGACGAGCGGGCGCGCGTCAGGCTGGTCAGGGACGGGCAGGGTGGAGAACGCGATCCTCATCGACCCTGCGCGCCCTCGAACGGCGGGTCACCGCGAGCCGGGACCCGCATGATCCCGTGCGGCCGTAGCCCACGCGCCCGGATCTCGGCGACCAGCTCGCGCGGGTCGTCGTCACCCGCCAGGACGGCGTAGTCGGCGTCGACGGCCACCCACTGCCCGCGATGCTGTTCCATGGGGGTCGTGCCCGGGTCACCGGGCGGCACGTCGAGGGCGACGATCGCGTCGACCAGCGCGCCGTGGGCCGCCGCGATCCCGTAGCGACCGGCAGCGCTGCGCTCGACCAGGCCGGCGCGCTCCAGCGAGCCCAGCGCCGCGAACACCGCCCCCTTCGAGCCGTCGATGCGGCGGGCGACGCCGCTCAGCGTGTCACTCCCCCGGCGCAGCTCGCGCAGAACGGCAGCCTTCGTCCGTCCTCCGACGAGCTCCTCGACGGGTGTTCTCGATTCGCGTACGGTCACGTTCTCGATTGTAGCGCGGTGCGGGATGCCTCGACGCCCGCCCGCCGGCCGCAGGTGCCCCGTTCGGGGGAGGGCTACGATCCGCGGCCGTGGCGCGGGACGACGACGACGAGGACTACGAGCTCGCCGTGCCCGCCGCCATGGGGCGGCGGGTCGCGGCCGGCCTCCTCGACTGCGCGGTCGTCTCCGTCGTCTTCCTGCTCTTCATCGAGAGCACCGCGGGCGGCAACGACGACCCGACCGGCAACGTGGCGCTGTCCACGCTGTGGTTCCTGATGCTGCTCGGCTACTACTTCCTGCCCGAGTGGCTGTGGCACGGCCGCTCGTTCGGCAAGTGGGCGTTCGGCCTGCGGGTGGTGCGCCTGGACGGCGGGCCGGCAGACATGCTGGCGATCACCATCCGCACCCTGCTGCGGCTGATCGACTTCGTGCCGGGCCTCTACCTCACCGGCTTCCTCGTCTGCTGGATCACCGGCGCCGGCAAGCGCCAGCGGCTCGGCGACCTGGCGGCGGACACGACCGTGATCGCGGCGCCGCGGCGCTAGCGGCGGGCGAGCTCATTCGCCACCCGCTCGGTCAGCTCGGTTGGACGGGTGAACACGTCGGCCGCGCCCTTCTGCAGCAGGCTCGCGGCCACGCCGAGACCGACGCCGCCCAGGCACCAGCCAGCGAGGTCGCGGCCCACGAGCTTGTCGACCGCGGCCGGCGCCTTCACGCTGGCGAGCAACCTGTGCATGGCCTCGGGGAGCAGGAGGCTGGGGCAGCCTCGTGACTAACGTAGCAAGCAGTCCCTGCCCCGTGGCGATTTACGCGCCGCGCCGGTCGCCACGCGCCGCCCGGCGGGCCCGGCGGTGGCGGGCGCCGCGCTCGCGCGCCAGCACGTGGCGCAGCGCCAGCACGACCGCGGGGTCGAACAGCGTCCCGGCGTCGCGGCGCACGGCCCGCTGCCCGAGCAGGCGCCCGGTGCGGCCGGTCTCGCGCGTCGCGGCCCGCACGTAGGCGTCGACGCACGCGACGATGCGCGCCTCGACGGGGATCATCTCGCCCGCGACGCCGTCCGGCCCCCCGGTCCCGTCCCAGCGCTCCTCGCGATGCCGCACCGCGCGCGCCGCCGGCGCGAGCGCCGGGATGCGGCCGACGACATCCTCCGCATCGGGGCCCGCGAGGTCGCGCAGCCAGCCGCCGAGCCGGGCCCGGTGCACCAGCTCCGCCGGCAGCCCGAGCTCCTCGGCCACCCGCGCGCCGAGCTCGGCCACCCGCTCCGCGCGCCGGCCGGCGAGGTCGACCGACCCGTTTGCGGCCACCAGCGCGACGGCCTCCGCGATGGCCAGCGTGTCGTTGTCGCCGCCGATCAGCTCGTCGGGCGCGAGCTCGTGCGCGAGCACGCACAGGTTGCGCCCGCCGCGCTTGGCCGCGTAGAGCGCCGCGTCGGCGGTGTCGACCAGCGTGGAGGCATCGTCGCCGTGCAGCGAGGAGTGCGCGCCGCCGACCGAGACCGCCATGGCCAGCGGGCCGTCGCTCGTCTCCACGGGCAGGTCGGCGACCGCGGTGCGGATGGCCTCGGCGACGGGCCGCAGGTCGGCGGGCCGCGGTAGGTCGCGCAGCAGCACGGCGAGCTCCTCGCCGCCCCAGCGCGCGAGCAGGTCGTCCGTACGGAGAGCGCCTGCGGCCCGGCGCGCGACCTCGCGCAGCACCTCGTCGCCGATGGCGTGGCCGAGCGTGTCGTTGACGCGCTTGAAGCGGTCGAGGTCGACGACCAGCACCCCGACGCGCTCCGGCCCCTCGCGGAGCGCCTCCTCCAACCGCTCCTCGAAGTGACGGCGGTTCGCGATCCCCGTCAGCATGTCGGTCCGCGCGAGCCGCTCGGCGGCGGCTCGCGCGTCGACCAGCGCGGCGTTCGCCTCCCGCGCCTGCTCGAGCGCCTCGCGCAGGCGGCGTTCCGCCTCGCGGCGCTCGGTGACGTCGGTGAAGGTCGCCACGACGCCGTACGGCTGCTCGCTGTCGGGTCGCCGCAGCGCGCGGGTCGTGACGGAGATCCAGACGTATCGCCCCTCGTGGTGCGGCACGCCGACCAGCACGTCGTCGAACGGCTGGCCGGTGCGCAGCGTGACGAGCTCCGGGGTCTCCTCGAGGGCGTACGGCGTGCCGTCCTCCCGGATGACCTCGCCCTCGACGGGCGGCAGCGGCCCGCGGCCGGCGAGCTGCTCGCCGGTGAGGCCGAGGATGCGCTGGGCCATCGGATTCGCGGAGACGATGCGCCCCGCCGCGTCGCGCACGACCACGCCCTCGGCCATGGTCTCGACGACCGCGGTGTGCAGCACCTCCGCCTCGCGCAGCCGGCGCTCGGACTCCCGCCGCTCCGTGACGTCCCGGACGAGGCCGTGCACGAGCTCCTCGCCGTGCGGCCCCTGCGCCGGCCACGCGCGGTCGTGCACCCAGCGCTCGATGCCGTCGGCGCCCAGCAGCCGATACTCGACCTCGACCTGCACGCCGCCGGCGAGGCTCCGGTGGAAGGTGTCCAGCAGCTCGGCATCGTCGGGATGCACCGCACGCAGCCACGTCTCGCCCGGGCCCAGCGCCGGATCGAGCGGGCCGCCCAGCAGCGCCTCCGCGCCGGGGCCGGTGTGCAGCTCGTGGTATCCGCCGTCCTCGGTGACCTCCCCGACGTAGAGGTGCTCGCCGATGGCCGCGAGCGCCCGCTCGGTCTCCTGCAGCCGGGCGACGGTGCGCAGCCGCGCCAGGGCGGTCGCCGCGTGCGTCAGCAGCGTCATCGCCTCGCCGAGCCGCTGCTCCTGCGCCGGCTGGCGGCGGCGGGCCTGGCCGACGAAGTAGCCCTCGAGGCCCTCGGCGCCCGCCAGGGGCAGCCCCACCCACGCGGCGCTGCGCGGCCCGGTCGCGAGCGGGACGGGACCGGGCGATCCGACCGACGTCGAGACCCCGTACCCGAAGCTGTCGGCGACCGCGAGGAAGAGCGCTCGCGGCAGCACGAGGTCGCCGTCGCGACGCGTGCGGCGCCAGGCGCTGGGCGCGCCCAGCGAGCCGCGGCGGCCGCTCGCGACCTGCACGACGTCGAGCTCGAGCAGGTCGCCGAGGGCGCGGGCGGTGCGCTCCAGGAGCGTCGGCGCGTCGCCGGCGACGGCGACCTCCTCGAAGGCGTGCGCCAGGCGGCGGGTGGAGGTCGTCGCGACGCGCGCCGCGGCCGGTAGGGCGGCGACGAGGTCCTGGAGCGCTGCGGCCGCCGCCTCCAGCACGGCCAGCACCTCCCCGTCGACGGGGTCGAGCACCTCGAGGCCGAGCAGCGCCCGGTCGCGGCCCGCCTGGAACGGGACGGCGAGGCAGGCCTCCACGCGGTCGATGGCCGGCAGGTAGCGCTCGTCCTCCTCGGCATCCTGGAGCAGGGCCAGCGGCCGGCCCGACGTGAACGCGGCCGCGTAGACCCCGCTCCCGAACGGCAGGGTGTGGATGACCCCGACGTAGCCGCGCTGGGCGGCGAGCCACAGGCCGTGCGGGCCGGCGACGTAGATCGAGGGGAGGAAGGCCGGCCCGAGCCCATCGCGCAGCGCGTCGCAGGCCGCGCCGAAGAGCGCATCCGGGCTCGCCGCCCCGCGCGCCGACTCGGAGAGACGGGCGAGCACCCGCGCAGCGCGGGCGTCCGGAGGGCTCCCGGCAGGGACGGAGGTGCTCATGCAGCCAGTGGGACGGGATCGCGCCCGGGCGACGCGCGGTACCCCGTGCCCGCATCGTGGCGGCTTCGCGGAGCGGCGCTGTCACCCGAACGTCGCCGCGCGCGCGTAGAGCCCCGCCGGGACCGCACCGGGACGCCCTCCGCGAACCTGCTTGAACCGTTTGATTCAGTCACCTTCGGGCACTGATCCGGTCGGTTCGAGCTCTGCTATCGTGAACCTTCCATGCCCGCGTCGTATGGCCTCTACGACCCGCGGCACGAGCATGACGCCTGCGGACTCGGCGCCCTCGTGCAGCTGGACGGCACGACCTCGCACCGCCTCGTGGCCCAGGCGGTGGAGGTGCTGCGCAACCTCGACCACCGCGGCGCGACGGGATCGGATCCCGAGACCGGGGACGGCGCCGGCATCCTGACCCAGCTCCCGGACGCGTTCCTGCGGCGCGCCTGCGCGGAGGTGGGCATCGACCTCCCGCCGCCGGGCGACTACGGCGTCGGCATGACGTTCCTGCCCCAGGACCCGCTCGTCCGCCTGCGCTGCGAGGAGCTCTGCGCGCGCATCATCGCGGAGGAGGGGCACCGCGCCCTGGGCTGGCGCGACGTGCCCGTCCGCATGGAGGCCATCGGCGAGCTCGCCCGCGCCTCCGCGCCCGTCATCCGCCAGCTCCTGGTCGAGCGGCGCGAGGGCGACCCCGAGGCCTTCGAGCGCAAGCTCTACGTCATCCGCCGCCGGGTCGAGAAGGCCGCGCAGCACCTCGGCGTCGAGGAGGCCGCGTTCACCTTCACGAGCCTGTCCTCGCGCACCCTCGTCTACAAGGGCCTGCTGCGCGCGCGCCAGCTCGACGCGTTCTACCCCGACCTCGCCGAGCCCGACTTCGCGGCGGCGATCGCGCTCGTCCACTCGCGGTTCTCCACCAACACGCTCGGCACCTGGGACCTCGCGCACCCGTTCAACTTCCTGGCGCACAACGGCGAGATCAACACGGTCCGCGGCAACGCCAACTGGCTGCGCGCGCGCGAGCCGCAGCTGCGCTCGGAGCTGTTCGGCGGCGACCTGCAGAAGCTCTTCCCGATCGCCGACGAGCGCTGGTCGGACTCCGCCACGCTCGACGCGATGCTCGAGCTGCTGGTACGCGGCGGCCGCTCGCTGGCGCACGCCGTGGCGATGCTGATCCCGCCCGCCTGGAGCGACCCCACGCTCGACCTGCCGGACGAGGTGCGCGCGTTCTACGAGTACCACTCGACCGTCGTCGAGCCGTGGGACGGTCCGGCCGCGGTCATCGCGACCGACGGCACGCACGTCGCCGCCACGCTCGACCGCAACGGCCTGCGGCCCGCCCGCTGGCTGCGCACCGTCGACGGGCTCGTGGTGCTGGCGTCCGAGATCGGCGTGCTCGACCTCGACCCGGCGACGATCGTCGAGTCCAACCGCCTCGCACCGGGCCGCATGCTGCTGCTCGACACGAACGCGGGCCGCGTGGTGCCCGACGACGAGATCAAGCGGGTGCTTGCCCGCCGCCAGCCCTACCGCCGCTGGCTCGACGAGCACAAGCTGTACCTCGACGACCTGCGCCCGCAGCAGGTCGCCCCGCTGCCTCCCGACGAGCTCGTGCGGCTGCAGCAGGCCTTCGGCTACACCACCGAGGAGCTGCGCCTGCTGATCGGGCCGATGGCGCGGGACGGCTACGAGCCGGTCGGCTCGATGGGCGACGACGCGCCGCTGGCGGCCCTCTCCGAGCGGCCGAAGCTGCTCGGGTCGTACTTCAAGCAGCAGTTCGCGCAGGTCACGAACCCGCCCATCGACCCGCAGCGCGAGGAGCTCGTGATGAGCCTGCGGGTGGGCGTCGGCGCGATCGGCAACCTGCTCGGCGAGCGCCCCGAGGACTGCCGCCGGGTGACGATGCTGCAGCCCGTCCTGCCGAACGGCGAGCTGGAGAAGCTCCGCCACCTGCGGCGCGAGGGCTTCCGCGCGCAGACCCTGAGCACGCTCTACCCCGTGCGGGAGGGCGCCGCCGGCCTCGAGCGGGCGCTGGACGAGCTGTGCCGCCGGGCCTCGCAGGCGGTCTGGAGCGGGACGACGATCCTGATCCTCTCCGACCGCGGCGTCGACGACGAGCTCGCACCGATCGGCCCGCTGCTCGCGACGGCCGCCGTGCACTCCCACCTCGTGCGCGAGGGCGCGCGGACGATGTGCGGCCTGGTCGTCGAGAGCGGCGAGCCGCGCGAGACGATGCACGTCGCGCTGCTGCTCGGCTACGGCGCCTCGGCGGTCAACCCGTACCTGGCGCTGGAGACGCTGCGCTGCGCTGCACGCAGCCGGCGAGCTCGGCGAGCTACGCTGGGCGAGGCCCGCCAGCGCTACGTCAAGGCCATCGGCAAGGGCCTGCTGAAGGTGTGCTCGAAGATGGGCATCTCGACCATCCAGAGCTACCGCGGCGCGCAGATCTTCGAGGCCGTCGGCCTCGGCCGGCGGCTCGTCGACCGCTACTTCACCGGCACCATCTCGCGCGTCGGCGGCCTGGAGCTGCCCGACATCGCCGACGAGGTCGCAGAGCGGCACGAGCGCGGCTTCCCGCCCGTGCGCGCCGGCGGGACGCCGCGGAGCTCGACCCGGCGGCGAGTACCAGCAGCGCCTGCGCGGCGAGCACCACGACTGGAACCCGGACTCGATCGTGCGCCTGCAGCGGGCCGTGCGCGACGACGACCACGCGTCGTTCGAGGCCTTCGCCGAGGCGATCGACGGGCAGAGCGCGCGGCTCACGACGCTGCGCGGCCTGCTCGAGCTCGCGTCCGACGCCGAGCCGGTGCCGCTCGAGGAGGTCGAGTCGTCGGCCGACATCGTCAGCGCTTCGCCACCGGCGCGATGAGCCTGGGCTCGATCTCGCCCGAGGCCCACGAGACGCTGGCGATCGCGATGAACCGTCTCGGCGCGCGCTCCAACACGGGCGAGGGCGGCGAGGACCCGGCGCGATCGGTGCCCGACCCGACGGCGGCCTGCGGCGCTCGGCGATCAAGCAGGTGGCGTCGGCGCGCTTCGGCGTGACGGCGCCG
This sequence comes from uncultured Actinomycetota bacterium, assembly GCA_963767885.1. Lineage (GTDB taxonomy): Bacteria > Actinomycetota > Thermoleophilia > Gaiellales > F1-60-MAGs149 > CAVYFW01. Next base: position 33,937 of record CAVYFW010000013.1, on the reverse strand, counting down.
TACCTCGTCGACGCCGACGAGCTGCAGATCAAGATGGCCCAGGGGGCGAAGCCCGGCGAGGGCGGCCAGCTGCCCGGCCACAAGGTCGACGAGCGATCGCGCGGATGCGCCACTCGACGCCGGGCATCGGGCTGATCTCGCCGCCGCCGCACCACGACATCTACTCCATCGAGGACCTGGCGCAGCTCATCCACGACCTGAAGGCGGTCAACCCGTCGGCGCGAGATCTCGGTCAAGCTGGTGGCCGAGGCGGGCGTCGGCACGATCGCCGCCGGCGTCGCCAAGGCGGAGGCCGAGCACATCGTCATCGCCGGCCACGACGGCGGCACCGGCGCGTCGCCGCTCTCGTCGATGAAGCACGCCGGCCTGCCCTGGGAGCTCGGCATCGCCGAGGCGCACCAGGTGCTGGTGATGAACGGGCTGCGCGGCCGCGTGCGCCTGCAGGTCGACGGCGGGCTGCGGACGGGCCGCGACGTCGTGATCGGCGCGCTGCTCGGGGCGGAGGAGTTCGGCTTCTCGACGGCCCCGCTGGTGGCGGCGGGCTGCGTGATGATGCGGGTCTGCCACCTCAACACGTGCCCGGTCGGGATCGCGACCCAGGACCCGGAGCTGCGCCGCCGCTTCACCGGCACGCCGGAGCACGTCGTCCGCTACTTCCTGTTCGTCGCCGAGCAGGTGCGCGAGCTGATGGCGAGCCTCGGGGTGCGGCGCTTCGACGACCTCGTCGGGCGCACCGACCTGCTGCGGCCCGCCTCGGTCGAGCACTGGCCGTGGCTGCGCGACCTCGACCTGACGCCGATCCTGACGCCGGCCCAGGGCCCGCCCGGCGCCGCGCGCGTGCGCGTCGAGCCGCAGGACCACGGCCTCGACCATGCGATCGACAACGACCTGATCGCCGCCGCCGAGCCGGCCCTGGAGCGCGGCGAGCCCGTGCGCATCGCGCGCCGCGTGCGCAACACGGACCGCTCGCTCGGCGCGATGCTCGCCGGCGAGATCGCCCGGCGCGATCCGCGCGGCCTGCCCGACGGGACGATCCACCTCGTGCTCGAGGGCACGGGCGGGCAGAGCTTCGGCGCGTGGGCGCCGACGGGGCTCACGCTCGACCTCGTCGGGCAGTGCAACGACTACGTCGGCAAGGGCCTGAGCGGCGGGCGGGTGATCGTGCGGCCGCCGGAGACGGCCGGCTACCTGCCCGAGGACAACGTGGTCGTCGGCAACGTCGCGCTGTACGGGGCGACCGGCGGCGAGGCCTTCTTCCGGGGCCGTGCCGGCGAGCGCTTCTGCGTCCGCAACTCGGGCGCCAGCGCCGTCGTCGAGGGCGTCGGCGACCACGGGCTCGAGTACATGACCGGCGGCGTCGTCGTCATCCTCGGCCCGACGGGGCGCAACTTCGCCGCCGGCATGAGCGGCGGCATCGGCTTCGTGCTGGACGCGGACGGGACCTTCAGCGCGCGCGTGAACCACGAGATGGTCGGCCTCGAGCCCGTCACCGACACCATCGACGTGGCGCTGCTGCACGACCTGATCGAGCGGCACGCGGCGCTCACGCAGAGCGGCGTCGCGCGCCGGGTGCTGGCCGACTGGGAGGCGTCGCTGCCCCGCTTCGCGAAGGTCATGCCGAACGACCTGCGGCGCGTGCTCGCGGAGCGGGCCGAGCGCGACGAGGGCCTGGCGGTGGCCGGTGACTGACCCGCGCGGCTTCCTGCAGCTGCGCCGCCGCGTGCAGCCGTACCGCCCGGTCGACGAGCGGCTGCGCGACTACGCCGAGCAGCTGCCGCCGGCCGCGGAGGGCCTCGTGCGCGAGCAGGCGCAGCGCTGCATGGACTGCGGCGTGCCGTTCTGCCACACGGGCTGCCCGCTCGGCAACCTGATCCCGGACTGGAACGACCTCGTGCACCGCGGCGAGTGGCGCGCGGCGATCGACCGGCTCCACTCCACGAACAACTTCCCGGAGTTCACCGGCAAGCTGTGCCCGGCGCCGTGCGAGGAGGCCTGCGTCCTGGCCCTCAACGACCGTGCGGTGACGATCAAGCAGGTCGAGCAGGCGATCGTCGACCGCGCGTGGGACGAGGGCTGGATCGTGCCCCGGCGCGCCCCGGTGGTCACGGGCCGCACGTGGCCGTCGTCGGGTCGGGCCCGGCCGGGCTGGCGGCGGCGCAGCAGCTCGCGCGGGCGGGGCACGCGGTGACGGTCTACGAGCGCGACGATCGCGTCGGCGGCCTGCTGCGCTACGGCATCCCCGACTTCAAGTTCGACAAGGCGGCGCTCGACCGGCGGCTGGAGCAGCTGTACGCCGAGGGCGTGCGCTTCGAGACCGGCGTGGCGATCGGCCGCGACGTGCCGGTCGACGAGCTCGCCGCCGGCGTCGACGCCCTCGTCCTCGCCACGGGCGCGCAGCGGCACCGCCGCCTCGACCTGCCGGGCTCGGACCTGGCGGGCATCGAGGAGGCGATGCCGTACCTCACGGCCCAGAACCGCCGCGTGGCCGGCCTGCCGGTCGACCCCGACGCGATCACCGCGGCCGGCAAGCGCGTGATCGTGCTCGGCGGCGGCGACACGAGCGCCGACTGCCTCGGCAACGCGCTGCGCGAGGGCGCCACGTCGGTGCACGAGATCGCGCACGGGCCGACGCCGCCGCGCGAGCGCACGCCGCTGCGCACGTGGCCGGAGTGGCCGCCGCTGCTGCGCGAGTACGGCGCCCACGAGGAGGGCGGCGATCGCGTGTGGGAGCTCGAGACGATCGGCCTCGAGGGCGAGGACGGCCGGCTGCGGCGCCTGCGCGCGCGGCGGGTCGCGTTCCCCGGCTACGCCGAGACCGGCATCCGCCCGCGGGCCGTGCCGGTCGACGGCGGCGAGCTGACGCTGGACGTCGACCTCGTGCTGCTGGCGATCGGCTTCGCCGGCGTCGAGACGGACGACCCGGTCTACGGCGACCTGGGCCTCGAGCTCAGCTCCCGCTCCACGGTGCCCGTCGACAGCCGCTTCGCGACCGCCGTCGACGGCGTGTGGGCGTGCGGCGACTGCGTGCGCGGGGCCGACCTGATCGTCACCGCGATCGCCGACGGCCGCGAGTGCGCCCGTGCGGTCGACCGCGCCCTGCAGGGCCGCAGCTTCCTGCCGGCCAAGGCCCGGCCGGGCTTCGTGGAGGCGTAGCGCTCGTCGTCAGGCGGGCGGCCCGGTGACGAGCAGCGGCTCGCCGCCGATGTGCGTCGCGATGACCTCCGCGAGCGCGTCGAAGTCCGCCCGGTTGCGGGTCACGACGGCGTAGCCGTTGACCCAGCACGTCGCGGCGATGGCGGCGTCGAACGCCCAGCTGGTGGAGCGGTTCGGCGACGCCCGGCCGCGCAGGATGCCGAGGGCCCGCGCAGCCGGCTCGTCGAGTGGCAGGACGCGAACGAGCCCGTCCGCGATGGCGTTGCGCTGCCAGCGGAACGCCGCGTGCATCCACGGTGTCATCCGTCCTCGCCGCGCGGCTGCCTCGGCTCCCGTGACGACCTCGGACCAGACGGGCGCCGCGATGGCGATCGGCTCCCGAGCGGCAGCGCGCGCCTCGACGAAGCGCGCCAACATCGACCCCGGCGCAGCCCGACTCAGCACGTTCGTATCCCACGCGGCGAGCCCGCCGCTCATCCAGCGTTGGCCTCCTCGACCAGCGCCGCGAACTGCTCGCCGACGACCTCCGGATCGACGTCGGCCGGCAGCTCGCCAACCGGGACGTCCCGCTCGTCGTGCGCATCGAGCGCAGCCAACGCCGCGGCGCGCCGATCGCGCCGCAGCTGGTCGTGTGCATCGACGGCAGCGCCGAGCGTTGCCAGGGCGATGAGCGCCGCGTTCTCGGTGATGCCGTCCCGCGCCGCCACGCGATCCACGGCGATCTGCAGGTCGGCGGGCACGCGCAGCGTCGTCCGTCGGCCCGTCGATCGTGCCGCCCGCCGCCGCCACTGACCATGCTCGTGCCTCCGCGCGTCGGCGCCCGGCTCGTCGTCTCGACGTTGCGTGGCCATACCGACATCCTAGCGCATCAAGTTGATGCGCTTACACCCGCCCCTCCCGCACCAGCCGCAGGATCGCCACCGCCACCTCCGCCGGCGCCTCCCGCGGCGGGAAGTGCCCGACCGCCGACAGCACCTCGCGCGCGTAGCCGCCAGTGAAGCGCGCCTCCTGGCCCTCCGTCGCCGCGGGCAGGGTCGCGCCGTCGTCCGCGCCGTGCAGGACGATCGTCGGCACGCCGATCGGCGGGCCCTCGGCGAGCGCTGCCTGCACCTCGGCGTACGCCGCGTCGAGCTCCGCCTCGCCCCAGCGCGACGCGTAGGAATGGGCGGTGACGGCCGGCCAGTCGTCCGTGTCCCACGCCCCTGCCGCCCGCTCGAACTCCGCCTCCGCGACGTCCCAGCCCGGCGCCCACGTCCGCCACAGGTAGCGGCAGAGGCGGCGGCGGTCGTCGCGCAGCGTCGTGCGGCCGCGCTCGGTCGTGAAGAACCACTGGTACCAGTAGGCGTGCTCCTGCGCGAGGTCGCCGACCGGCGGCGCCGCCGGCAGGTACGGCACCGAGATCGCGACCAGCCCCCGCAGCCGCTCCGGCCACAACGCCGCCACCCCGTACGCCGCCCGGCCGCCCCAGTCGTGGCCGGCGACGACGACGTCCCGCAGGTCGAGCGCCTCGAGCACGTCGGCCAGGTCGTGCGCGAGGGCGGCGATCTGCCCCGTGCGGGGCGTGGCCGGATCGAGGAAGCGGGTCGGCGCGAAGCCGCGCAGGTAGGGCGCGTAGGTCCGGCAGTCGTCGGCCGCCAGGAGATCGGCGACGCGCTCCCAGCACGAGGCGTCGTCGGGCCAGCCGTGGGCGAGCACCACCGGGGCGCCGTCCTCCGGGCCCCACGCCTCGTACGCGACGTCGAGCACGGACGTGCGGACGCGTGCGGTCATGGCAGACGACGGTAGCGCGCCGCGCAGGAGGCGCTGCCAGGGCGCGTCGGCTTCGCGTCGGGCGTGACGATCGGCTTCAGCGTCGGCGTCGGCGCCGGCTGCACGGCCGTGCTCGGCGTCGTGGCGGACGCGCAGGGCCTGACCACGGCGCTGGTCGCGTGCGCCGGGCTCGTCGCGCTCGCGCTCGCCCTGGCGATCGCCGCCCGCCCCGCCCACGTCGGGCGCCGCGAGCCCGAGCCCGCGGCCGTCCAGGCGTAGCGCAACCGGGCTCCGTCCGGCCCTGTCTCCACCATGGGAAGGTGCTCGCCGACGACGCACGCACCTTCGCCCCCCTGGCCGTGGAGCCGCGCACCCGTGCGGTCCTGACGCCCGTGCCGCATGGCGGGGTGCTGCTGCGGGAGGGCACCACCAGCCGCCGCGGCGTCCCGTGGTGGGGCATCACGCTGCGGGTGCTGGACGGCCCGGCGTGCGGTGCCCACGCGGCGCTGCGGCTGTGGCCGGCGTCTGCCAACCGCGCCTGGTTCGCTCGGCGCGTGTCGGACCTGACCGGGCTCGACCTGGCGGTCGCGGAGACGCTCGAGCCGCACGCGGCGCGCGTCGTCATCCAGTCCGCCCTCGGCACGTCGAGCTACCGCGCGACGGTCGAGACGGGATCGGGCGGCGAGCTCGAGGTCGCCTTCATCGACGCGCGGCTGCAGCGCGTCGAGCCCCACCCGACGCTCCCCACCACCACGCTGCCGGGCGCCGTCCCGCCGCCGGTGCCGCCCGCGGCGCCGCTGCTCGATCCCGAGTCCGTGCGCTTCGAGCTCGTCACCGATCGCGCGGCGCTCGGGCGGCTCTGCGAGCGCGTGGCCGAGGCGCGCATCGTGGCGCTCGACATCGAGACGGACTGCGGCCCGCTCGGCTCGCCCGACGAGTGGGAGCCGTCCGACGGCGCCATCCGCCTCGTGCAGGTCGCCATGCCCGACGGCGACGGCGGCGTGCACACGGCCGTCGTCGACTGCTACCGCGTGCCGCCCGACGCGCTCGTGCGGCTGCTGGCGCACGGCCGCCGCATCGTCGCCCACAACGCGCGCTACGAGCAGCGCTGGCTGTCGTTCCACCACGGGCTGCCCGCCTGGCCGGACGTGCTCGACACGTGCGTCGCGTTCCGCGTCATGGAGCGGCACTGGGCCACGCTCGACGAGGCGTACGAGCCGCAGGAGGCCACGCTGGCGCACGTCCTGCAGCGCGTGCTCGGCATCGGCAAGGACCCGTTCGGCAGCGAGTGGTGGGGCGCGCCCGAGCTGCCGCCGGCGCAGCTGCGCTACGCGGCGCTGGACGCCGCGGCGCTGCTCGCGCTGGCCGTGCGGGTCGAGGAGCTGGCACGGGCGATGGGCGCGTGGGAGCAGGTGCTGGCCGCCTCGCGCGCCGCCTGCCGCGAGGCGGCGCGTCGCCTGCCCGCGGGGCGGGAGGCGCTCTACGCCGCCATGGCGGAGCTCATCGGCGATGCCGACGACCCGCACGACCTCGAGGTCGCCGGCCACGTCGCACGCACCGTCTCGCTCGCACACGCCGACCGCATGGCCCTGCGCGACGCCTTCCGCGGCCAGCGCGCGCGCCTGCTGGCCGACGAGGCGCTCAGGCCAGCGGGAGCGGAAGCGGCGCGCGCATGAGCACACGGTCGGGCAGGGGCAGGTAGCCGAGCCGGCGGTTGATCGCCCGCATCGGCGCGTTCGACTCGTCGTTCTCGGTCTCCAGGAGCTGCAGCCCGCCGGCGATCGCCCACGCGATGGTCGCGCGCTTGAGGGCGGCGGCGACGCCACGGCCACGCCACGCCCGCCGCACGCCCGTCATGTTGTGATAGCCGACGCCGGGGCGCGCCGCCGGCACGCCGATGCTGGCCCAGCCGACGACCTCGTCCCCCGCCACGGCGATGGCGCAGCCGTCGTAGGGCAGGTCGGGCCGGTCGATCGCGAACGTTCGCCACTGCTCGATCGACACGACGACGAACGGGTCGGCGGACGGCATGTCGGCCTCCGCCTCGAGCGCGGCGGCGTAGATGCCCTCGGCGAGCTCCGGCCGCGCCGCCAGCGTGGTGATCTCGACGCCGGTCGGCGCGTCGACGGCCGGCGGCTCGAGGCCCGCGAGCGGCAGCGCCACGTACTTCGACCGCTCGTGCTCGGCGAACCCGCGGCGCGCCAGCCACGGTGCGACCTCGGGACGCGACTCGCTGGTCCACATGTGCAGCGACCTCTTGCCGAGCACTGCCGCATGGTCGGCCACGCGCGCGAGGAGCGCATCGCCGAGACCCCGCCCCCTGTAGGCCGGTCGGACCTGCAGCGTCGTCCACGACCCCTCGAACTCGGGCTCGCGCGAGTAGAAGATGCTCGCCACGCCGACGCCGGCCAGCGCGCCGTCCACCTCGGCGACGAAGCGGCGCCCGCCGGGCGTGAGGGTGTCCTCGTGGGCGAGCTCCTCCGCAGTCAGCGCCATCTCCGGCGCGACCTCGTAGGACAGGGCCGCGACGGCGGGCAGATCGGCGGTGCCGGCGACCCGGATCGACGCTCCCGACGGGGGCTGACCGGTCACGCGGGGCACCGTAGCCCATGGTCTCCCCCGGTGGAGGGAGGGCTGTTCCCCACGGCGGGGGAGTGTTGGAAGCTATGCAAACCCGACGTAGGGAGGGATGCGATTCGCAGCGCGCCTGCTCCCCCTCGCCGCGGCCGCCGCCACCCTCTCCGTGGCGGCGCAGCCCGCCCTCGCCGCCGACCCGGCGTGCGCGCCGCCGGCTGCCCAGCTGCAGGGGCTGAAGACGCTCGCGTCGATCTCGTCGACGCCCTCCGCGCCGGTCGTGCCGGGTGAGCTCGTCGTGCGCTACCGGGACGCGCGGGCCGCGGACGCCGGAACGCGGCGCCTGGCCGAGGCCGGCGCCGCGGGCCGCCGCGTCGGCCGGCGGGTCGCCCTCGTCCGCCTGCCGAAGGGCCGCTCGCTGGGTGCGGCCACCGCGGCGCTCCGCGACGACCGCAACGTGCTGTGGGTCGAGCCGAACTACCTGTACCGCGCCGAGCGGACGCCGAGCGACGCGCTCTTCTCGCAGCAGTGGGCGCTCAACAACGCCGGCGGCTCGGGCGCCGTGGCCGACGCGGACATCGACGCGCCCGAGGCCTGGAACGTCACCACCGGCGACCCGTCCGTGCTGGTCGGCGTCGTCGACACCGGCCTCGACGCCTCGCACCCCGACCTGGCGCCGAACATCGCGGTCAACCCCGGCGAGTCGGGCGGCGGTCGCGAGGCCAACGGCATCGACGACGACGGCAACGGCTTCGTCGACGACGTGCACGGCTGGGACTTCGCGGCCGGCGACAACGACCCGAACGACACCACGGCCACGGCTCGCACGTCTCCGGCACCATCGGCGCGCGCGGCGACGACGGCCGCGGCGTCGCCGGCATCGCCTGGCAGGTCGGGCTGCTGCCGCTCCGCGCGCTCAACGACCAGGGCGTCGGCTCCTCGATCGACATCGCGGCAGCCATGACCTACGCGGCGGCCCGCGGGGCGCGCGTCGTCAACATCTCGCTCGGCGGCACCGGCTTCTCGCACGCCATGCTCGACGCCATCTGCGGCGCACCCCAGACGCTGTTCGTGGTCGCGGCCGGCAACAGCGGCAAGGACGTCGAGTCCACGCCGTTCTACCCCTGCGCCTACGCGGCGGCCAACGTTCTCTGCGTCGCCGCGACCGACCAGAGCGACGTCCTCGCGAGCTTCTCCAACACGGGCGCGGTGTCCGTCGACCTGGCGGCTCCGGGCACGCAGATCCTCAGCACCGTGCCGGGCGGCGGCTACGCCCTCTACAGCGGCACCTCGATGGCGACGCCGCACGTCGCCGGCGCCGCGGCGCTCGTGCTGTCCCGTCACCCGGAGTGGACGGCGCAGCAGCTCAAGGACGCCCTGCTGGGCAGCGTCGACCCGCTGCCCTCGCTCGCGGGCAAGACCGTGACCGGCGGTCGGCTCAACGTGGCGCGTGCCGTGAACGCGGGGGCCGCCGCGACGGCACCGATCGTGACCACCGACTCGCCGACCGCCGTCACGTCGACCAGCGCCACCCTCGCCGCCACCGTCGATCCGGCCGGCGCCGACGGGGCGCTGCGCTTCGAGTACGGGCCGACGCCCGACCTCGGCACCGCGACCGCGCCGCAGCCCGTCGCCGCGGCGGCGGGTGCGGGGTCGCTGGCGCAGCCGATCGCGGGGCTGGCGCCCGGCACGACGTACTACGCGCGGGCGGTGCTGGCGACGGCCGCCGGCGAGGTGGCCGGCGCGGTCGTGACCTTCGCGACGCCGCTCGTGGACGTGCGCGCCGCGACCGGCGCTGCCACGCCGTCGGGCCGGGCCAGCGCGCGCCTGACGGGCACGGTGACCACCGCCTCGGCCGTCACGTTCCGCTTCGAGTACGGCACGACGACGGGCTACGGGCGCAGCACCGCGACCCGCCGCCTGGCCGCGACGGCAGGCCCCGTGACCGTGGCGCTGCAGGCAACCGGGCTGCAGCCGGGCCGCGTCTACCACTACCGCCTCGTCGTCAACGGCCCCGCCGGCGCGGTGCGCGGCGCCGACCGCACCATCGTCGTCGGCCAGTCCGCGCTGCGGGTCCGGCGCGCGACGACGGTCGGCTCGCGGCTGCGGGTGACCGTGCGCGTCCCCGGTCGCGGCCGCGTGATGGTCGTCGTCACGGGGCGCTCCGACGGCCATCAGGTCACGTTCGGCCGCACCACACGCGTGACGCGCAAGGCGGGCCTGACGACCGTGACGCTGCGCCTCTCCACGGGGGCCCGTCGGCTGCGGGCAACGGGCGCCATCGACGTCACCGTCACCTTCACCGCCGCCGGCAACCGCGCCGCGTCCGGCCGCACCATCCAGATCTGACGACCTGCGATTGCCGTCCGGCGGCGGTTCCACGTACTCTCGTGGACAGGTGAATCCCGCCGCCGACCTCCTGGACGCCGCGGCGGCGCTCGCCGAGGCGGACGAGCTGGACGCCCTGCCCGGCCTCGCGCTGCGCGTCCTCCGCCGCACGATCCCGTGCTCGATCGCCGCGTGGAACGACCTCGACCCGGAGGCCGGCCGCGTCGTCGGCACGCTCGATCCGCCCGAGACGGCCGTCGCCGAGCTCGAGGCGCTGTTCGCGCGCTACGGCCACGAGAACCCCCTGTACCGGCACCACCTCGAGACCGGCGACGTCGGGCCCTACGCCATCTCCGACTTCCTCGACCGCGACGCCTTCCACCGCAAGCTCGGCGCGACGAGCCTCGCGTCGGCGATCGCCACGCTCCGCAACGAGCCCGCCCGCTAGCTGGCCGCTACGGCTCGCCGGAGCGGGCGAGCGAGGTCTCCACCCGGCGCGCGGTCTCGGCGAGGCGGTCGACGATGCGGGGCAGCACGCGGGCCTGCGCGATGCGCGACGTCGGCCCGTCGACCACGATCACGCCCGCGAGCGTGCCGTCGCGCCGCACGGGCGCCGCGGCGCTGGCGACGCCCTCCTCGAGCTCGTCCACCGCCGTGGCGACGCCGCGGATGCGCACGCGGTCGATCTCGCGGCGCAGCACCTCGGGGTCGGTGATGGTGCGGGGGCCGTAGCGCTGCAGCGTCCCGCCGAAGCTTTGCAGCGCGTCCGCCCGGGCCGGCGGGCCCCACGCCAGCAGCGCCTTGCCGGCCGCGGTGACGTGCAGCGGCTGCGGCCCGCCGCCGCCGCCGACGCGCAGGCGGAACGGCGACTCGACCCGCACCAGCACCTCCAGCGCGTCGGTCGCATCGTCGGCCGAGGGGTCGACGACGGCCGCGAGCTCGGCCGCCTCGCGCAGCTCCGCGGCGAGGGCCTCGACGAACGGCCGTCCGCTGTCCAGGAGGTCGCGGCCGGGGAGGTACGCCCCGGACAGGCGCGCCATGCCGGCGCCGAGCACCACCAGCCGTCCGTCGCCGGCGCGGCCCAGCAGCCGCTCCCGCTCGAGCGCCGCCACCAGCCGGTGCGCCGTCGCACGCGGCACGCCGCTGGCGCGCGAGAGGGCGGAGACGGTCAGCCCGGCCGGCGCATCCGCCACGGAGCGCAGGATCGACGCGACGCGCGCGACGACCTCGACGGTCTCGCCGCTGCCCTGCGCCTGTGCGACGTCCTCGGCGTCGGTCGCGCGCGATGGACGGCGGGCGTTCACTGGCCGGACGGTAGCCGATGCGGCTGGGCGCCCGGCAACCGGGGTACCACTCGCCGCAGGCCGCCCGCCGCACGCCGCGAGCGGCGACAATGCCGCAGCCCGCGTGACGACGAACCCTGCACCCCCGGCCGACCCTCCGGATCCGGCCCCGGCCCCACGCGCGGGCGGCGGATCGCGTGGCCGCCTGCTGTGGCGCTTCGGTCTCCTCGCGGGCGCCATCGTCGCCGCCATCGCGCTCGTGGTGATCTACCTCGCCCTCGGCGGCGGCGGCTACGAGCCGACCGCGACGGCCGATCCCTGCTCGTCGCGCGACGTGCCGACGGCACCGAACGGCGACACGGCGGCGGCGGCCGTGGCCCAGCGGATCGTGCTGGTGGCGCTCGACCGCACCGCCTGCCGCCTGGGCACGAGCCGCGAGGCGCTCGCGCTCGCGCTGGTCAGCCCGCAGGGGGCGGACGGGCTGCTCGGCACCGGCCGCTCGCCGGAGGAGATCGACGACGCCCTGCGCCAGGGCGTGCTGGAGGCCGTGGGCGAGGCGGAGACGGCGGGCGTCCTGCAGGGCTCGCTGGCCGAGTTCCTGCGCGGCGCGGCCGACGTCCTGCCCGTCGCCCAGGTGGTGCGCTGGGCGACCGACGACGCGCCGCCGTGCGACCCGGTGGAGTGGGGCGACACGGGGCAGGACGTGGGCCGGCATGACGGCGCGGATCGCACTCGACGGGGTCGCCCGCGCCGCCTGCGCGCTGAAGGTGCCGGTCGCGGACGTCGTCGTCGCGGTCGGCTCCCAGGACACCCTCGGCACGCTCGCCTCCCAGGCCGGCGTCTCGAAGGAGCAGGTCGAGGCCGCCGTGCGCCAGGGCGTGCTCGACGCCGTCGACGCCGCCGACCAGGCGGGCGCGATCGACGCCGACACCGCCGACGTGGTCAAGGCCGTCGTCAACGTCGTGCCGGTGGAGCGCGTCATCGGCACCCTCCGCGGCGACATCTCGGCCTGCGAGCCGCTGCCCTGGCAGTCCGGCGGCGACACCATGAACGTCGCCGCGCAGATCGGCGTGCACGCCGCGCTCGCGTCCGCGTGCGCGCTCGACGTGCCGATCGAGGAGCTCCTGATCGACCTGGCGTCGACCAACGGCGTGCAGGCGCTGGCCGACCGCAGCGGCAAGAGCGTGGACGAGGTCGACGCCGCCGTGCGCGACGCGACCCGCAAGGCCATCGACGAGGCGGAGGCCAACGGCGCGTTCACCGGCACGATCTCCAACGCCCTGCGGGCGGTCGTCGACGTCGTGCCGCTCGACCGCCTCTTCGCCACCATCCGCGGCGAGGACGTCTCCTGCCTGGAGCCGACCTGGCGGCCGACCGACTCGACGACCCAGCTCGCCGCGCAGATCGCCCTGATCGGCATCTCCAAGGCCGCCTGCACGCTGCAGAAGCCGATCGTCGACCTCGCCGGGGCGCTCGCCAGCTCCGCCGCGCTCGACGCCTACGCCCAGCAGGAGGGCCTGTCGCGCGACCAGATCGAGGAGGCCGTGCGCAACGGGCTCAAGGACGGTCTGCAGGTGGCGCGGGACAACGGGGCGGTCGGCACCGTCACCGGCTTCGTGCTGGAGCAGGTCATCGACAACGCGCCGCTCCTCGACGTCCTGCAGCTGATCGAGGACCGGCTCTAGCCCACCCGCAGCGCGGTCGCCGTGGTGCTGACGTCGAGCCCCGGCGTCGGCCCGCCGAGCAGCGCGTACAGGACGCCGGCCTGCGCGGCCACGCCCAGCCCGTGCCGTGGCTGCTCCAGCGGCGGCAGCGCCGTCCAGCGCCGTGCCTTCGGGTCGTACGCCTCGACCGCGGGGATGGTCCCGCCCGCGGCCTCGCCGCCCACCAGCACGACGCGGCCCGCGACGGTCGCGGCCGAGCACCCGCCGTGGGCCGTCGGCAGCGGCGGCAGGGTCGACCACCGGCCGGTCCGCGGGTCGAGCGCCTCGGCCGTGCGCAGGTTCGTGTCGAACCCCGCCGTGCGCCCGGCGAGCACGTAGATGCGACCGCCGAGCGCCGCGACGCCGAGGTGCTCGCGCCGCGTCGGCGGCCCGGCGACCACGCGCCAGCGCAGCGTGTCGAGGTCGAGCGCGTAGCCCACGCGCGCCAGCTGCCCCGGCGCGCGCACGCCGGCCAGCACGTAGAGCCGGTCGCCGACGATCGCGGCGCCGCCCGCCGCGCGCGGGGCGGGCAGGGGCGGCAGGACACGCCAGCCGCGCGGGCCAGCGGTCCCGTCGCGGCGCAGCGTCAGCGCGAAGACGCCCCGGCCGGCGTGGTTCATGCCGTGCCCCTGCGCGTCGGGCCGGTAGCCGCCGGCGACGTAGAGCGTGCGGCCACGGACCGCGGCCATGGCGTGGTTGACCGGGACGGGCAGGTCGGGCAGCCGCGTCCAGCGGTCGCGTCCGGGGTCGTAGAGGTCGACCCGCGGGCTCGTGGCGCCGTCGCGCCGGAAGCCGCCGACGACCGCGACGCGCCCGCCGACGGTGGCTGCGACCACCTCGCTGCGGGCCTGCGGAGCCGGCGCCACGTCCTCCCAGGCCGCCGCGGTGGCGGTGCCCGGCGCCGGGGCGGCGACGAGCGCGGTGGCGACGGCGAAGAACGCGAGCACGACCGCACGGTACCCGCCGCGGCGCCTCGGTATCGTGCCGCGGCATGAACGAGGCGGCGAGCAGCGAGCCGACCGCGCAGGACGCCAGCGAGCGGCGGGCGTCCTACCTCGAGCTGTTCTTCGACCTCGTCTTCGTCTACGCGGTCACGCAGATCGCGAACCTGATCATCGGCGACACCAGCCCGGGCGGCTTCGCGCGGGCCGCGCTGATGCTGGGGATGGTCTGGTGGGCGTGGTCGGCGTTCGCCTGGATGACGAACGCCATCGACCTCAGCACCGTGGTCGGGCGCGTCACGCTCCTGCTGGCGTCGGCGAGCTCCTTCTTCGTGGCCCTCGCGGTCCCGGAGGCCTTCAGCGGTGCGGGCGAGTGGTTCGCGATCCCCTACCTGACGGTGCGCGTCCTGCACCTCGTCGTCTACCTGTACGGCATCCGCAACGACCCGGTCTACCAGCGGGCCGTGCTGCGGTCCACCCCGTTCTGGCTCGTGTCGCCGGTGCTCATCGTGATCGGCGGGTCCTTCGACGACCCGGCGCGCACCTGGATCTGGCTGTTCGCGGTGGCGCTCGACATCGCCGGCGCGCTCATCGCCGGCCGCCAGGAGTACCACGTGTCGGCGTCGCACTTCGCGGAGCGCTACCAGCTCTTCGTGATCATCGCCCTGGGCGAGTCGATCGTCGCCATCGGCGTCGGCATCGAGGGGCTGGAGCGCGACGTCGCGTACGTGCTCGCGGCGGCCGTGGCCTTCGCCGGGGCGGCGCTGCTCTGGTGGGCGTACTTCGACTTCGCCGCCGTCGGCGGTGAGCGAGCCCTGCACCGGGCGTCCGAGACGATGCGCGGCAAGCTGGCGCGCGACGTCTACACGTTCTGCCACTTCCCGATGATCGCCGGCATCATCCTCTTCGCCGTCGCGGCCAAGAAGACGGTCGCCCACCCCGACGACGTGCTGTCGACCGCGGGCCGCTTCGCGCTCGCCGCGGGGATCGCGCTCTACATGCTCGGCTTCATTGGGGCGCGCTGGCGGACGATCGGCGCGTTCGCGTGGGAGCGCATCGCCGCGGCGGTGACCGTGCCGCTGCTCGTGCTGGCGCTACGCGAGGCCGACGCGCTGCTCGTGATGGCCGCGGCGCTGGCGCTGCTAGGTGCGTGGATCGCGGTCGAGGCCTGGCGGCTGCGCGACCTGCGCCGCAACCTGCACCTCGGCTGAGGGCCGCTCAGGCGCGCAGCACGATGCGGCCGCGCACCCCGCCGGCCTCCGCGATGCGGTGCGCCTCGGCGGCCTCGGCCAGCGGCAGCTCGTGGGCGATCTCGACGCGCAGGTCGCCGCGCGCGTAGGCGGCGGCCACCGCGCGCAGCCCATCGGGGTCGCGGGCGACGATGAGGTGGTGGACGTCGATCCCGCGCTCGCCCGCCTCCGGGCCGCCGGGATGCTGCGCCAGCGGGACGGCGCTGACGTAGCGGCCGCCGTCGCGCAGCGCGCCGAGCGCCGCCACCGCCGCCGAGCCGCCGACGACGTCGAAGACCGCGTCGACCGGCTCGCCGGCGTCGAGCGCGTCGCGGTCGACGACCTCGGCGACGCCGTAGGCGCGGGCGCGGTCGGCGTCCTGCGGCCGCACTGCGCCCACGACCTGCGCGCCCGCCGCCGCCGCGAGCCCGACCGCCAGCGAGCCGACGCCGCCCAGCGCGCCGTTGACCAGCACCCGCTCGCCGGGGCGCGGCTGCAGCGCCGCCACGGCCTGCAGCGCCGTCAGGCCGGCCAGCGGCAGCGACGCGGCCACGGCGGGCGACGCGCCCTCCGGCCACGGGCCGAGGTCCTCGACGTCGAGCAGGAGCCGCTCGGTATACGTTCCGCGATACGTGCGGGGCTGGAAGCTCATGGCGATGACCCGGTCACCCGGCTGCCAGGCGGTCACCCCGGGGCCGACCGCCTCGACCTCGCCCGCGGCGTCCCAGCCGATGACCAGCGGGAAGCGCTGGCGCTCGGGCGGCCACAGGTGCGGCGCGCCGCGGCGGGTCAGCAGGTCGACGGGGTTCAGCGCGACGGCGTGGACGCGCAGCTGCACCTCGCCCGGACCGGGCGGCGCCAGCTCCAGCTCGGCCGGCTCCAGCACCTCGGGGCCGCCGAAGCGGTGCAGGACGATCGCGTTGGCGCGCACGCGTCAGGCGGCGGGCGGCGGCGTGGCGGGCAGGCCGAACAGCGGGAACATCCGCTCCACGTCCAGGAACGCGTTGAGCCCCGCGATGCGGCCGTCGCGGATCTCGACGACCTGCAGCGCCCACGGCTCGTGCTCGCCGTTGGGCCCGCTCGGCCGGTACTGCCCGAAGGCCCAGCAGCCGTTGGCCCGCACCGGCACGAGGCGCGAGCCGCGGCACGGGGCGCCGGGCCCCACGTGCCAGCCGGCGACGTCCTCGCGGCCCGCGCAGCCACAGCGAGTACGGCGGCATGCACATGGTCGCGTCCTCGTGCAGCAGCGCGACCAGCGACTCGACGTCGTAGCGCTCGAAGGTGTCGACGTAGCGGGCCAGCAGCTCCTGCTGCGCCTCGTCCGAGGGGTCTGCGACGTCGTTCTCGTCCGGCTCGGCGGCGGCGATGGTCGCCCGTGCGCGCTGCAGGGCGCTGTTGACGGACGCGACGGACGTCTCCAGCAGCTCGGCGACCTCGTCGGCGTGCCAGTGCAGGACCTCGCGCAGGATCAGCACGGCGCGCTGCTTCGGCGGCAGCTTCTGCAGCGTCGCCAGGAAGGCGAGGCGGATCGTCTCGCGGGCGGCCGCGACCTCGGCCGGGTCGCCGTCCTCCGGCACCACGCGGCTGTCGGGCATGGGCTCGATCCAGGCGCCCTCGGGCAGCGTGCCGAGCTTCGCGGTCGCCACCGTCGAGACGGCCTCGAGGTCCATCGGCCGCGCCCGCCGCTGGCGGCCCTTCAGCATCGACAGGCAGACGTTGGTGGCGATGCGGTGCAGCCACGAGCGCAGGGCCGCGCGCCCCTCGAAGCGGTCGTACGCGCGCCAGGCCCGCACGAACGTCTCCTGCACCGCGTCCTCGGCCTCGAAGCCGGAGCCGAGCATCCGGTAGCAGTAGCCCGTGAGCTCCGATCGGTAGCGCTCGAGCTCGAGCTCGAGTCCGGCGGGCGCGGCGGCGTGGCTCACCGTGGAACGCTCCTCTCGGCCCCCGGACGGCGGAGGCGTGTCGGCGACGGCGCGGAACGTCCGCCATGGTAGGCGGACTGGTCGGTCTTCCTCAGGCCGTGGTGCCGTCGAGCACCTGGAGCGTCTTCAGGTCGCTGTAGAAGTCGAGCGCGTAGTCGCCGCCCTCGCGGCCGATGCCGGAGATCCCGACGCCGCCGAACGGCGCCGTCAGGTCGCGCACCAGGAACGTGTTGACCCAGACCGTGCCGGCGCGCACGGCCGTGCCGACCCGCTGGGCCCGCTGCTCGGAGCCGGTGTAGACGATGGCCGACAGCCCGTAGGGCGTGGAGTTGGCGAGCGCGACGCCCTCCGCCTCGTCGCGGAAGGTCTGGAACGTCAGCACCGGGCCGAAGACCTCGCGCTGCACGACCTCCGAGTCGTTCGACCGCGGCTCGATCAGCGTCGGCTCGTACCACAGCCCGCCGCGCTCGGCGAGGTGCCCGCCGCGCACGATGCGGTCGCCGTGGGCCCGGGCGCGCTCGACGAAGCCCTGCACGCGCTCCAGGTGCTCGCGGTGGATCAGCGGCGAGACGGTGGTGTCGTCGTCGCGGGGGTCGCCCAGCACGTGGCGGTCGATGCCGGCGTGCAGGCGCTCCAGGAACGGCGTCGCGCACCGACTCCTCGACGAGGATGCGCGTGCCGGCGAGGCAGACCTGCCCGGCGTCGTCGTACTGGCCCGCCGCCTTCGCCGCAGCGGCGTCGAGGTCGGCGTCGGCGAACACCAGCAGCGGCCCCTTGCCGCCGAGCTCGCCCGTGAAGGGGACGATGTTCTTCGCGGCCGCATGCCCGATGTGGCGGGCCGTCTCCGGCGAGCCGGTGAACGAGACGCGCCGCACGCCCGGATGCGAGACGAGGGCGGCGCCGGCCTCCTCGCCGATGCCCTGCACGACGTTGAAGACGCCGGGCGGGAAGCCGGCCTCGACGGTCAGATCGGCCAGCAGCGAGGCCGACAGCGGCGACCACTCGGCCGGCTTGAGGACGACCGTGCAGCCCGCGGCGAGGCCCGGCGCGCACTTCCAGGTCGAGAGCATGAACGGCGCGTTCCACGGGCGTGATGACGGCCGCCGGGCCGCTCGGCATGCGCAGCACGCGGTTGCGGGTGCCGTTCGACTCCCACTCGCGCCCGGCGTAGGCCGCGGCGAGGTCGGCGTAGGCGCGGAAGTTGCGCGCCCCGCGGGCGATCACGCGCGCCTTCAGCGAGCGCAGCAGCATCGCCATGTCCTCGCACTCGACGGCGGCAAGCCGCTCGACGTTGGCGTCGATCAGGTCGGCGAGGCGGTGCAGGTGCTCGGCGCGGCCCGCGGGGCCGAGCGCGGCCCAGGCGGGGAACGCGTCCTGCGCGGCCCGCACGGCGTGGTCGACGTCGTGCGCGGTCGGCGCGCGAGACCTCCGCCAGCGGGCGCTCGTCGATCGGCGAGCGGTCGAGGAAGCGGTCGGCGGACGCCACGCGCTCGCCGCCGATGTAGGTGATCGACGGAGACGCGGACGCCCGCGACCTCGACGCGCCGGTCGGTGTCGACGGCGACCATCACGCCCCTCCGTTCGACAGGTCGCGCACCGTCTCCAGGTCGTCGACGGTGTAGGCGAAGGTGAAGCGGAAGCCCTTGCCCACGCGCACCGGCGCGAGCGCGACGTGCTCCTCGTTCGGCGCGCCCTGCAGCTCCAGCGTCGCCGACCCCTCCCAGATCGTGGAGATCGAGCGGTCGCGGCTCCTGGCGCGCACCAGCTCGTCCACGGCCGGCGTCCCGTGCTGGCCGCTGGCCAGCCGCGGGAAGTGGCGGACGTTGACGAGCGGCGGGTCGTTGTGGGTCGGCCCGCCCTGCGCCTCGCGCTCGAGCGTGACGCGCCCCTCGGCCAGGCGCCGGTCGTTGGCGGCGAGCGTGCCGCCGAAGGTGCCGCCCGGCCCGACGACGGGGGCCGCGTTGCCCTCGAGGGCGAACGAGCGCGTCATCCAGATCGAGCCGAGCTTCTTCGGGAAGCCCTGGATCCAGCCGCGCACCAGCGCGAAGTCGCGATCCACCCAGATGTACGGGCAGGTCGTGACCTCCTCGCCGTCCGAGCAGCGCGTTGACGACGATGAAGAACTCGCGGTACTGGCTGCGGGCCGGGTCGACCAGCTCGCCGCCGTGCTCCGAGCGCGACTGCCAGTCGACGAACAGCGCCGCCGCGCGCCCGCCGTCCGGGTGCGGCTCGAGGCCGGGCGGCAGCACCGCGCGCACGGCGTCGGGGTCGGCCCAGTACTCGAGCACGAGGAAGTCGCCGACGTAGTGCCACGGCGGCGGCGGCACGAGCGACGAGCGCCCCTCCGGCGAGAGGGGCAGCGAGTAGCCGGTCGGCGTCATCAGTCGTCCTTCAGGAACTGCTCGACGAGCTCCACCGGGCGGGTCTTGTCGGCGATCTTGTAGGCGAGCGCGGTCATGCGGAACGCGTCCGAGAGGTAGAAGCGCTCGTACAGCTCGCCGCGGCCGCCGAGGTCGGAGCCGACGTAGTCCCAGGCCAGGCGGAACAGGCGGATGCGGCGCTCGGCGTCGGCGCCGGCCGACTGGTAGTACTTGGCGATGTCGTCGGCCAGCGGGCCGTGGACGTCGGCCTCCGACGGCGTGCACATGAAGCCGCCGCCGCCGATGAGCTGCAGGTACTCGATCGCGCGCGGCATCCACTTCGGCATCTCGCCGCGCAGGGCGACGAACGGCCGCTCGTCGGGGGTGCAGACGCCGACCTCGTCGAGCTGCGCGCCCGCCTCGGCGGCGACCAGCGCCGAGCGGGTCATCTCGACCATGTTGGCGATCTGGCCGAGCTTCTCCTGGATGTGGTCGAAGCGGCCGACGCCGGTCGTCTCCGCCAGCAGGTGGCCGAGGCCGAACGCGAACGAGAGCTTGACGTGGGCCCGCGTGAAGGCCTGGTGCATGATGTGGCTGCGCCAGCCGGTGTCGGTGATGACCTCGCTGTAGCCCTGCGGGTCGCCGACCAGGAACACGCGCTCGTGCGGGATCTCGACGTCGTCGAAGATCGCGACGGCGTCCATCTCGTCGAAGCGCGACGAGAGCGGGTAGTCGAAGTGGCTGCGCTGCTTGGAGAACGAGTCGCGGCAGATGAACTTCAGGCCCGGCGTGCTCATCGGGATGGCGAACGCGAGCGCGTAGTTGCCGTCCTGCGGCCGGATGTCCGAGCCCGGGTAGACGGAGAGCTCGTCCGAGAACGGCGCCAGCGTCGCCAGCATGCGGGCGCCGCGCACGACGATGCCGGTCGACGTCTCGCCGACCTTGTGCAGCGCGACCTCGCCCATCGCCTGCTCGGCCTCGGGCTTCGAGCGGTCGACCTGCGGGTTCATGATGCTGTGCGTCGTCGACAGGTCGCGGTCGCGCATCACCTTCTGGTAGGCGACGAGGTTCTCCGCGCCCTGCTCGTTGCCGCGCCGCGCCCACACGTCGCGCGCGCCGGCGAAGCAGGCGAACGTCACGTTGAGGTAGTCCGGCGTGCGGCCCATCAGGCCGGCCGTGACCGACGCCGTCAGCTCCATGACCCGGCGCCGCCGCACGAGGTCCTCGGGCGTGCGCGGGATCAGGTGCGTGACGTTGACGAGGCCGCCGTGGTCGGGCGCCGGCGCGAGCATCTCGTCGGCGTGCTCGTGCTGCAGGTCGAAGACCCGGGCGATCGAGTGCGCCGCGGCGGCGAGCTCCGGCTGCTCGATGGGGTGCGTGATCTTCTCGCCGTCGAGCCACACCTCGCGCGCGTCGCCGCGCAGGCCGTCCAGGAACTCCTGCCCGGTGCGGGCGAGGACGCGGGTGCCTTCGGTGGTCGCCATGCCGTTCAGTGCTCCAGGGGTGCGAGGGGGTGGCCGAGCATCTCGAGGCTCTCGCGCTCGGACTCGATAGCGGCGGGGTCGAAGCGGAAGTACGAGCGGGGCGGCAGCGGCCCCCAGGTGTTGGACGAGTGCCGGTCGTCCGGCCACTCGCGCGGCTGGTGGTCGGCCTCGAGCTGCTCCATGTCGCAGTAGAGCTCGACGAGGCACTCCTCCTCGGGGATGCGCACGTAGCCGCAGATGTTCTGGCCGATGCCGTGCCGCACGGGCCCCCACGCGAGCCAGCGGCCGTGCTGCGCGAGGTGGTCGAACGTCGCCCCGAGCTGCGCCAGGTCGTCGAACTGGAACGCGAGGTGGTGGAAGTGCGCGAGGCCCTTGTCCACGAGCGCCATCACGTGGTGGTCGGCGTTGACGTGGAACCACTGCCCCGCGTCGCCGAGCCAGTCGGTCAGGCGCATGCCGAGCACGTCCTGGTAGAAGGACGCCGCGCGCGCGAGGTCGCCGGTCAGGAAGTTCACGTGGCCGAGCTTCTTCGGGTGGAAGCCCCCGAGCGTCGAGGTGCTGCGCGCGATCGCGCGGGCGCCGGTCCTCGGGCTCGCGGTAGGGCATGAGCTCGATGCCGTTGCCGTCCGGGTCGGCGAGGTGCAGGGCGCCGGCGCGCTCCTCGTAGGCGATCTCGAGTGACGCGAGGTGGGCGGCGGCGTCCGCGAGCGTGGTGCCGCGCCGCAGCTCGAAGCCCGTGTGGTCGTGGCCCGGCCGGCCGTCCGCGACGAGCTCCAGGCAGTAGGGCTCGTAGGCGCAGGCCAGGTACGCGCGCCCGTCGCGCCGCTCCGTCTCGTGCAGGCCGAACTGGACCGCCCAGCGGGCCGACGCCTCGTCGAGGTCGGCGACGCGCAGGCAGACGTGGTCGATGCGCCGCAGGTCGATGCTCACGTGCCGCTCCCGGCGTTGGCCACGGCGCGCTCGGCCTCGTCCTCGGACATGGCGAGCGCGACGTGGAGCGTGTTGGCGGAGACCTCGAGCTGGTCGCCCGGACCGCTGAGGTCGACGTCCCACTCGACGACGGTGTTGCGCAGCCGGCCGAGGCCCGAGACCTCGACCTCGACGACGTCGCCCGGCTCCATCGGCCGCGAGTTGGCCGGCGTGCCGCTGAGCACGACGTCGCCCGGCTCGAGGGTGATGGTGCGGCAGAGGTCGGCGAGCAGGTAGCTCATCGGCCACAGCAGGTCGTCGGCGGTGCCCTCCTGCACGACCTCGCCGTTGAGGTACGTGCGCAGGGTGAAGTCGGTGGGGTCGAACTGGTCCGCCGGCGTCAGCGCGGGGCCGATCGGGCAGAAGCCGTCCTGGCCCTTGACCCGCAGCATGGAGCCGCGGTCGGCGTGGCGGAAGTCGTGCAGGCCGACGTCGTTGACGGGCGCGTAGCCGGCGACGTGGTCGAGCACCTCGGACTCGGGCACGCCGTGCATCGCGCGGCCGACGACGATCGCGACCTCGCCCTCGTAGTTCAGGAAGCGCGCGCCCTTCGGCCGGCGCAGCACGCCGCCGTGGCCGTTGAGCGACGAGGGCGGCTTCATGAAGTACGACGGCTCCGGAGGAATGCGCGCCGCGTACTCCTCGACCCGGCTGCGATACGTGAGGTGGGTGGCGATGATCTTCGTGGGCTCGACCGGCGCGAGGTAGGTGGCGCCGCCGGCGTCGACCCGGCCGCCGCCGTCGAGCTCGATCGCGTCGCCCACGAGCCGCCCCCACACCGGCGTCCCGTCGACCTCGATCCGCACACGAGCCACGCGTACCTCCGACCGTCAGCGCGATCCGCCCGGCGCCTCTGGCGCGGCGCCGCGACCCGTCCCAAGATTGGATACAGAATACGATCGGGGTCCGGGGAGCGCAAGTCGGCGTCCGGCGCAGGCGGTGAGCGCGGCGCCCTCAGTTGAACGGCGCGCCGAGCCGCAGCGCGTCCCGCTCCAGCTGCTGGCGCAGCACGTCGCCGGTCGGCAGCAGGAGCCGCAGCCGCGCCGCCCGCAGCGCGCGGCCCGGGTCGCCGCGCCGCTCGTAGGCCAGCGCGAGGTTGCCGAGCATGCGCAGCGCGATGTCGTGCGGCGTCGCGATCGGCAGCAACCTGGGCGCGGCACCCGCGTACGGCCGTCCGCCGTCGAACGGGTCGAGCACGAGCGGCGGCACCGCGCCGACGTGGGCGACCACGAAGTGGCCGGGGAGGCCGACGCCGACCAGCTCCACGCCCGTGCGGCCGGCCACGGACAGCCACAGCACCGAGAGCAGGATGGGCAGCCCACGGCGCCGCTCGAGGACGACGTCGAGAAACGAGTTGCGCGGCGCGTCGTAGTCCTCGCGGTCGCCCGCGAAGCCGTGCCGCTCGCCGAGCACCTCCGCGAGCGCGCTCGCCTCCGCCGCCGGGTCGCCCGCCGCGGCGGCGACGGTGGGTCGCGCCTCGGCGGCGAGCTCGTCGAGGAGCCGCGCGACGGCGGCGGCGTCCACGGGCGCGTCGCGGAAGGCGGCGGCGATCGCGAGCGCCATCTCCTCGACCGACGGATCGGGCTGCGCGGCGAGGCGGGCGATGGCCCGGGCGGCGTCGTCCACCCGTGGAGCTTGCACTACTCGCGGTGCCGATCGTGCCGCCGGTAGCCGGCCGGGACCGTGAACCACGGCCCGGTGACGCAACGGGTCTTGACGTGCTCGACCGGCCCGTCGGTGCTGGGCATCATGAAGCGGTCGATGATCTCGGCGGGGCGGCCGCACTCGGGGCACGTGGTCAGTTCGAGCGCCATCTCGGGTCCTCCTGGCTCGCGGGGGTTGCTGCAAGGAGGAGCGCGCGAGGCGCCTGATACTTCGACGCCCGGGCCGGCGCGCGTCAGGCCGCGGGCGGGGCCTACGAATCTCCTCCGCGGCCGCGGACGACCAGCAGGACGGCGAGCGCCAGCACGAGTCCGACCAGGAGCAGCAGCAGCGGCTTCGGCGGCCGCCTGCGCTGCGCCCGTCGGCGTCGTACGCCGCGCTCGCCGCGGTGTCGGTCGGGATCCGACGCCGGCGCGGACGGGATCGGCGGCGGCCGCGTCCGGGTCGGCAGGCCGCGGCTTGCGACCAGGGACCTTCAAGTTCGCAGGGAGGAGACGGAGAGCTTGGGCACCAGAGACACCTCGCACAGTCGGACGGGCCCGGTGACGCTACGCCGCGACGCACCGCGCGTCAACGCCACCTGGCGACACGTATCGCCAGGACGGATGATCGCACCGTGCACCGCAAGACCGTAACCGTCGTCTTCTGCGACGCGGCCGACGCGTTCGAGCAGGCGCTGGCGTGCTACCTGCGCAAGCGGAACCTCGCGATGGCGGCGCAGGTCCGTCGAGCCTGGCGTCCGTCCGCGCGCGATGAGTTCGCGCGCGCAGTCCGGTCAGCACCGCTGAAGCGACCGTCACCGGAGGTAGGGGAATGGGCAGGCTGATCTACGCGCTGGGCATGTCGCTCGACGGCTACGTCGTCGACACCGCCGGCGGGTTCGACTGGTCCACGCCGGACGAGGAGGCGCACCGCCTCGCCAACGAGGAGGCGCGCGACACGGCGGCGCTCCTGTTCGGCCGGCGGATGTTCGAGACGATGGAGGGCTTCTGGCCCGCCGCGGCGGAGCGCGACGACCTCCCGCCCATCGAGGCGGAGTTCGCCCGCCTCTACGTGCGGACCCCGCGCATCGTCTTCTCCGACACCCTGGCCTCGGCACCCGACGGCGTGCGTCTCGTCCGCCGCGCGGACGCCCGCGCCGAGGTGGAGCGGCTCAAGGCGGAGTCGGACGGCCATCTCGGCCTCGGCGGCGCGGCGCTCGCGGCCTCGCTGATCGACCTGATCGACGAGTTCCGCATGTGGGTGAACCCGGTCGCCGTCGGCGGCGGCACGCCCTTCTTCCCCGCCGTCCCGGGCGTCCGCCGCCTGCGCCGCCTCGAGGCCCGTGCACTGTCGTCGGGTGCCCTCTACCTGCGCTACGAGCGCGCGGACTGACGGCCGCCGGGCGGTGGCGGCGCGCCCCTATCCTTCGCCGGTGCGCGTCGCCGTCGCCCAGCTCCAGCCCCGCCTCGCCGACGTCGAGGGCAACGTCGAGCGCGCGCTCGCGGCGCTCGACGACGCCGCGTCGCAGGGCGCCGTCCTCGTGGTGCTGCCCGAGGCGGCCCTCACCGGCTACGTCTTCGACGACCCGGACGCCGCCGCATCCGTCGCCCTCGATCTCGACGGGCCGGAGGTCGCGGCGCTGGCCGAGCGCTGCGCGGCCCTCGACCTGCACGCCGTCGTCGGCACCCTCGAGCGCGACGGCGACCGCGTGCGCAACACCGCCGTCACGGTCGGCCCGCAGGGGCTGATCGGCAGCTACCGCAAGGCCCACCTGCCGTTCCTCGGCGTCGATCGCTTCGTCGCGCCGGGCGACGGCCCGTTCGACGTGCACGACACGCCGGTCGGCCGCCTCGGCGTCGAGATCTGCTTCGACCTGCGCTTCCCCGAGCTCTCGCGGGCGCTGGCCCTGGACGGGGCGGAGATCGTCTGCCACCCGACCAACTGGCCGGTGCAGGTGCGCGAGCTCGCCGACTTCATGACCCGCGCCCGGGCGGTCGAGAACCGCGTCTTCCTGCTGACCGCGAACCGCGTCGGCGAGGAGAACGGCGCGCGCTTCTGCGGCCTGAGCCAGATCGTCGACCCGCTCGGCCGCCGGCTGGCCATGGCCGGCGAGGACGAGGAGGTCGTCCTGGTCGCCGACATCGACCTCGACGAGGCGCGGACGAAGACGATGGTCGCGGCTCCCGGCACCTACGAGATGCCGATCTGGGCGCAGCGCCGGCCCGAGCTGTACGGCCGGCTGGTCGAGCCGACGGGCTAGGCGCCGCCCAGGAAGCCGAGCACGAGCCGCGCCGTCTCGTCGGGCCGCTCGAGCTGCAGGAAGTGCCCGGCGTCCGGAACGATCTCGACCGTCGTGTTCGGCGGGTAGGCCACCGTCGGCTCGTCGAGCAGGTCGAGCCCGACGCAGCCGTCGTTCGCGCCGTGCAGGTAGAGCAGCGGTGTCGCCATCCCGGCCAGCACCTCGCGGTTGGCGGCGGCCGCCTCCGGCCCGACCACCGACGTCGCGTTGTGCCGGTAGTACGTGATCGCCGCCAGCAGGCAGGCGGGGTCGGCCAGCGCCTCGCGGACGTGCAGGAAGTCCTCCGCGTGGTCGTAGCCGGGCGACCAGTCCTCCCACAGCCGGCGGATCAGGCGCAGGTCCTCGCGCATCACCGCCTCCTCGGCCACCGGCAGCTGCAGCAGGAACGAGTACCAGCTGCGGCGCATCTGCGGCTCGCACGAGAGGTCGATGCCGCCGACCGTCGGCGGCACGGCGATCGCCACCGCCCGCGACCAGCGCTCCGGCTCCGCGAGCACCGCGTGGTAGACGGCCGACGCGCCCCAGTCGTGGCCGATCAGGACCGCGCGCCCGTCCGCCCCGAGCGCCGCGTGCAGGCCGTTGGCGTCCTCGCCGAGGCGGGCCAGCTCGTAGCGGCCGTCCGGCGCCGGGCCCGTCGGGGCGTAGCCGCGCATCCACGGCGCCACCGCGCGATAGCCGGCCGCGCCCAACTCCGGCAGCAGGTGGCGCCAGGTCTGGGCGGAGTCGGGGAAGCCGTGCAGGCAGAGGGCCAGCGGGCCGTCCTCGGGGCCCTCCGCGAGCGCGCCGAAGCGCAGGCCCGCGACGTCGACCGTCACCCGCTCCACGGCGACGCTCAGCGCTCGTCGACGACCGGGTTGACCAGCGAGCCGACGTGCTCCACCCAGATCTCGACCGTGTCGCCCTCGCGCAGGTACCGCGGCGGCTTGCGGCTGTCGCCCACGCCGCCCGGCGTGCCGGTCGCGATCACGTCGCCCGGCTCCAGCGTCGTCGCCATCGAGCAGTACTCGACGAGCTGCTGCGGGTTGAAGATCAGGTTGCTGGTGTTCGAGTCCTGCAGGGTCTCGCCCGAGACGATGCCCTTGATCGCCGAGGTTCGACAGATCGAGGCCGTCGGCGCGCGTGATCGCCGGGCCCATCGGCGCGAACGTGTCGAAGCTCTTCCCCCAGGTGAACTGCCGCAGCGGCGTCTCGAGCTGGCCGCGCCGCCCGGACACGTCGTGCACGGCCGTGATGCCGCCGATCGCCGCGAGCGCGTCGGCGCCGGTGGCCCGCTTCACGCGTCGCCCGATGACGAGGCCCATCTCCGCCTCGTAGTCCGGCCGCGTCTCCTCGCGCGGGATCACGATCTCGTCGCCCGGGCCGATGATCGCCGTCGGCCACTTGGCGAAGATGACCGGCACCTCGGGGATCGCCAGCTCGGACTCCGCCGCGTGGTCGCGGTAGTTGAGGCCGATCGCGATCAGCTTGCGCGGCATGACCGGGGCGAGCAGCCGCAGCTCGTCGACGGCGTAGGTCGCGCCGTCGGCCGCGTCGAGCTCCCGCCAGGCCTCCGCCGTCGGCACGAAGCCCTCCGGCTCGGCAGGCCCGGCGTCGGTGACCGTCTCGCCGTCCAGCCGGCCGATGCGCTCGGCCCCCGACGGATCGACGAAGCGAACGGCCTGACCCGGCATGCCTGCTCCTCCCCCTGCGCCGCGCGCAGGCGTTGCGTCTCGCTGGCGGGACCGGTGACCCCGGTCACGCGCGGGAGTATCCACGACCGGATGCACCCGCGCGCGACCGGGCGCGCCCCGACGGTCGGCGGCCCAGCCCGCCTCAGCGCGTCGGCAGCCAGCGGAACGTGCGCGCCGCGAGCACGGCCGCCCCGACCGCCCACAGCGCCAGCACGCCGAGATCGCTCCAGGCGATCTGCGCGCCGCCGGGCAGGAACGCGTACTGGAGCGCGTTCACGAGGTGGATCAGCGGGAACAGCGAGGCCACCGTGTGCAGCCAGTCCGGCAGCTGCGAGGCCGCGAAGTAGATGCCGGAGATGAGCTGCAGCGGCAGCATCACGACCTGCACCAGCGGCCCGGACTGCTCCGGGGACGTGACGATCGCGGCCACGGCGAAGCCCACGCACGCCCAGCACAGCGACCCGACGATCACCGCGAGCGCGGCAGCCGGCCAGAACCCCGCCGGCGGCTGGATGTCGTAGGCCGTCTTCGCGACGACGACCAGCACGGTGCAGGCGACCGCCGAGGCGGCCGTCGACGTCAGCACGCGCGACACGACCAGCACCCAGCCCGGCACCGGCGTGCCGCGGCGGCGCTTGAGGATGCCGGCCTGGCGCTGGCCCGACACGGTCATGGTCAGCGCCACGAACGACGACGTCAGGATCGCCAGGCCCATGATGCCGGGCACCGACGCCCGGTTCCCGGGTACGTCGTGCCCGGCGACCTCCACGGCCTCGGTGCCGAAGAGGCCCGCGAAGGTGACGAGCAGCACCAGCGGCAGGGCGACGATGAAGAACTGCGCGCGGCGGTTGCGCCGCGTCGTCAGCAGGTCGAAGCGCAGCTGGTGCAGCAGCAGGGACGATGCGGTCATCGGGTCAGCTCCAGGTAGACGTCCTCGAGGGTCGGCTGGCGGACCTCGAGCCCCTCGAGCTCCAGGCCGTGCGCCACGGCCCAGGTGGTCAGGGCCAGCAGGTCGTTGGTGGGCTGCGGCGTCCGCACCGTCAGCAGGCCGTGGTCGTCCACCTCGACGCCCTCGCCGCTGGGCATCAGGCCGGGCGCGTCCGCATCGTCGGGCAGGCGGAAGCTGATGGTCGCCCGCGCGCGGTTGCGCCCGCCCAGGGTCGCGGGCGTGCCGTCGGCGACGATCCGCCCCTGCACCATGACCACGATGCGGTCGGCGAGGCGCTCGGCCTCCTCCATGTAGTGCGTGGTCAGCACGATCGTCTTGCCGAGGGCGCGCAGGCCGGAGACGACCTCCCACGCGGCGCGGCGGGCAGCGGGGTCGAAGCCCGTGGTGGGCTCGTCGAGGAAGATCAGGTCGGGGTCGCCGACCAGCGCCAGCGCGACGTCGAGGCGCCGGCGCTGCCCGCCGGAGAGGGCGCTCGCCATCTGCTCCGCCTGGGCCGTCAGCCCCACCAGCGCGATCGTCTCGTCGACGGGCCGCGGCGCCGGGTAGTAGCCCGCGTACAGCCGCAGGCACTCGCCGACGGTGAGGTTCGGCTCGGGCGCGACGTCCTGCAGCACGATCCCGATGCGGTCGCGCTGCAGACCGCGCCAGGGGTCGTCGCCCAGCACGCGCACCTCGCCGGCGGTGGGCTTCAGGTAGCCCTCGAGGATCTCGACGGTGGTGGTCTTGCCGGCGCCGTTCGGGCCGAGCAGGGCGAGGATCTCGCCGGTGCGGACGTCGAGGTCGATGCCGCGCACCGCCTCGATGTCGCCGTAGGAGTGCTGGAGGCCCCGGATCTCGATGGCCCGCTCCCCGGTCGGCCGGGTGCGGGTCGCGGCGGGGGCGTCGAGCGACGTGGCCGTTGTCATGCCCGAGACGCTACGGGCGACCGTCCGCTCCGTCGTCGGCGCTCCGACCCAACCTCGCTCCACCCCCGGGTGGACGTGTGGATCCACCCGCGCGGCGACGCCGCGGCGCCGCGGAGCGCGGACAATTGGCGGCGATGAGCACGAACGCCACCGGACGCAGCCCGTGGTTCATGGTCGTCTTCGGCGCCGTGGTCGCCGCGCTGGTCACGACGACCGCCATCACGGCCGAGCCGGCGCCCTCCCTGCACGGCGACGGCCTCGCCGTGCTGGTCGCGCTCGCGGTGTTCGACATCGGCCTCGTGCTGGCGGTGGCGCGCCGCTCACGGGTCGGCTACCAGGGCTCGATCTGGCCGCTCTTCGCGGTCCAGGCCGTCGCGGCGCTGGCGCTCGTCTACCTGCAGCCGACCGGCTCCGGCTACTTCACGCTCTACGTGCTGGCTGGCGTGGTGTTCGTGCGCATGGAGCCGCGCGCCGCCGTCATCGGCTTCATCGCCACGGTGGCGGCGATCAGCGTGATGCGCTCGCTGGGCGGCGACGACGAGGGCTCGACGGCGAACGTCGTCGGTGCCGACCTCGCCGCGATCCTCTTCTTCATGATGGGCTACACCGGGCGCATGTTCCGCGTCGGCCAGCTGCGCGCGGAGAACCTGCTGGCCGAGCGGGAGGCGACCCGGGAGGCGCAGGCACAGGCCATCGCGCTGCAGGAGCGGGCGCGACTCGCCCGCGAGATGCACGACGTCCTCGCGCACTCGCTGTCGGCGCTGGCGGTGCAGCTCGAGGGCGCGCGCCTGCTGGCCCGCGAGCGCGGCGCCGACCCGGAGGTCGTGCAGACCATCGAGCGCAGCAACCGCCTGGCCCGCGCCGGGCTCGACGAGGCGCGCCGTGCGATCGAGGCGCTCCGCGGCGGCGACATGCCGGGCCCCGACCGGCTGGGCGAGCTCGCCGCGGCCTTCTCGGAGCAGACCGGCGTCGACTGCCACGTCGAGCTGGACGGCGAGCCGCGCGAGCTGCCCTCGGACGCGCGCCTCGCCGTGTACCGCACCGCGCAGGAGGCCCTCACCAACGTGCGGCGCCACGCGGCCGCCGACGAGGTCGAGCTGACCCTGCGCTACGAGCCGGCGGGGACGCGGCTGGTGGTCGAGGACCGCGGCGAGGCGGCCGCGGCCGACTGCGCCGAGGAGGGGATGGGCTACGGCCTGACCGGCATGCGCGAGCGGGCGGAGCTGCTCGGCGGGCGGCTCGCGGCGGCGCCGACGGCGACCGGGTTCCGCGTCGAGCTCTTCCTCCCGGCATGACGCCCGACGACCCGATCCGCGTGCTCGTGGCCGACGACCAGCGCGTCGTGCGCGAGGGCCTCGCGATGCTGCTCGGGCTGCTGCCGGGGATCGAGGTGGTGGGCGCCGCGGCCGACGGCGAGGAGGCGGTGCGCCTGGCCCGCGCGCGCCGGCCGGACGTCGTGCTCATGGACCTGCGCATGCCGCGGCTCGACGGCATCGAGGCGACCCGCCGCCTGGGCGAGGAGGTGCCGGCGACGCGCGTCATCGCGCTGACGACCTACGCCGACGAGCCGAGCGTCCTCGGCGCCCTGCGCGCCGGCGCCCGCGGCTTCCTGACCAAGGACGCCGGCGCCGACGAGATCCGCCAGGCGGTGGAGGCCGTCGCCCGCGGCGAGGCGGCGCTCGACCCCACCGTCCAGCACCACGTCGTCGCCGCCGTCGCGGAGGCGGCCGAGGCGCCGCAGCTGCCCGACGGGCTCACGCCGCGCGAGGCCGAGGTGCTGACGCTGATCGCCGAGGGGCTCTCGAACCAGGAGATCGCCCGGCGGCTGGTGGTCAGCCAGGCGACGGTGAAGAGCCACGTCAACCGGGTGTTCGCGAAGGCCGGGGTGCGCGACCGCGCCCAGGCCGTCGCCTACGCGTACCGCAAGGGCCTCGCCGGCGCGCCCTGAGCGCGGCTAGGCGGGGCGGCGTGGTTCTCGTCGCCGGGCGCGGGCGCCTCGGCGGCCTTCGGGGCGGGCGGCGCGGCGGCGGGCGGCGGCTCCAGCGCGGGCGCCTGCTCGACGATCTCGTCGTCCTCGGGGTCGTCCTTGCCCTCGAGCCCCTCGCGCAGCGCGGCGCCGGTCTCGGACAGCGACTTGCCCACGTTGCGCAGGTAGTCGCCGCCGGCGCGGGCGCCCTTGCCGACCTTGCCGTCGGGGTCGGCCTCCCCCTCGCCGGTCAGCCCGGCCTTGAGCTCGCGGCCGGCGCTCGCGGCGGTGCCCGCCACGGTGTCCGCGCCGGAGCGGGTCTTGCGCCCGGCGGACTCCGCGGCGCGGCCGACGCGGCTCGTCGACGGCCCTTCCTCGACGAAGCCCTCCTTGGCGCCGCGCGCGGCGTCGGGGATGGAGCTGGCCGCGGCCTCGACCTGGTTGCGGCTGCGCCGCGCGGCGCGGGTGACGCGCGAGTCGCCGGCCGGCTCCTCCTCGTACCCGTCGCGGAGCCCATGGCCGGCCTCGACCGCCGCGTCCTTCGTGCGGCGCAGGCGACCGCCGATGTTCCGGCCGACCCCACCACCGAACCGCCCGCCGAAGATCAGCAGGGCGATGATCAGGACGATGACGACTTCGAGCGGGCCGATCTGCACGCGGTGCTCCTCCCCGGACGTCGGGCGCGCGACATGCTACCGGGTCGCCCGCACACGGCCGTCCGTCCGGCAAGCCCGCACGCCGGCGCGCGGGCTCGCCGATCCGCACTCGACTGTATTTTGGATACAGTACGCAGTGAGTGGCGGCGAGAGCGGTGACCCGATGAGCGCGAGCCCGATCGCGGTCGAGAGCGTCGTCGACCGCGTCTACGAGGTGCTCCGCGCACGCATCCTCGCCGGCGAGCTGGAGCCCGGGCAGCGCCTGCGGCAGGAGGCCATCGCCGAGGAGCTCGGCGTCTCGCGCACGCCGCTGCGGGAGGCCCTGCGCCGCCTCGCGTCCGAGGGGCTCGTGGACATCCGCGCGCACCACGGCGCCGCCGTCGCCCCGTTCCGCGAGGGCGACATGGCCGCCGGGTTCACCGCCCGGCTCGTGCTCGAGCCGCCGGCCGCGCGCCTGGCCGCCGCTGCCGCGACCGCCGACGACCTCGCCGCCATGCGCACCGCCATCGCTCAGCACCGCCGCCGCGACGTGCCGCTGGAGCGCACCTTCGCCGCCAACCGCGCCTTCCACCTGGCGGTGGTCGCCGCCAGCGGCAACCCCTTCCTGCGCCGCGCCGCCGAGCTCGTGTGGGCGACGCCGCTCGGCCTCGCGATCTACACCCGCACGGCGCCCTCGACGGCGCGCGTGCTGGCGGACGCCTCCGAGCACGAGGCGATCGCCGACGCCATCGCGGCGCACGACGGGGGCCGCGCCGAGGCGCTCATGCACGAGCACATCGACGCGGCCCGCCGGACGTTCCTCGAACGGCTCTAGCCGGTCGGGCGGCTCAGTTGCCGCACTTCTGCAGGCCGTAGTCCGCGGCGCGTGCGTTCAGCTCGTCGTTGATCGGCGTGGCCTCGTCGGCGAGCGCGTTGAGCTCGTCCTCCGTGCCGCCGGCCTTGGCCTTCTCGGCCAGCTTCTTGGTGGCCTCGTTGAGCTGGTCGAGCATCCCGAGCGTCTCGGTCCACCAGTCCGCGTCCGCGGCCGGCGCGTCGAGCTCCTTCAGCTGATCGATCTGCTTCGTCTGGATCGCGACGCCCTTCTCCAGGAAGTCCGGCAGCTCCTCGGCGGAGGCCGGCGTGCCGAGCGCGTCGATCTGGGCCTCGGCGTCGGCGCAGATGGCGTCGGCCTGCTCGATGAACGCGGCCTTCTCCGGCGAGACGTCCGCCGCCGCGCCGGTGCCGGTCGCGTCGGTCGCCCTCGCCGTGTCGAGGCCCCCCGTGTCGGCGGCGCTGGCCTCGGCGGCCGCGGAGTCCGCGCCGCCCGCCGCCTCGCTGGAGGCCGCGACCGCCGCGGTGGTGGTGTCGCCGTCGTCGTCGTCGCCCCCGCAGCCGGCCACGACGACCGCCGTGAGCGCGAGCACGAGCAACAGCAGGAATCGTCGCGTGCGCATGTGGTCCCTTCTCCTCGTTGGATCGCCGTCTCGGCGAGCAGGTCCCTCACCTATCGCGCGGTGATACGCGAAGTCCCGCCGTTCGGTTTCCGGTCCGCACCCTACACTCGAACGCGTGGATCGGCACGCGCTCGACGTCCTGGAGCTGCCGGCGATCCGCGAGCGCCTCGCCGACGAGACGTCGTTCGCCGGCGGTCGGGCGCTGGTGGAGGCGCTCGAGCCGTCGTCCGACCGCGCCGAGGTCGCCGACCGCCAGGCCCGGACGGCCGAGGCGATCCGCCTGCACGACGCCGGGCCGCCGCGGCTCGGCGGCGCGGAGGACGTGCGGACGGCCGCGGCCCACGCGGCGCGGGGCGGCGTCCTGACGCCGTCGACCCTGGCCGCCGTCGCGGCCACCGTCCGCGTCGCCATCGACACGCGCGGGGTGCTCGCGCAGCGCACCGCCGAGGCGCCGCTCCTGGCCGACACGGCGGCGGTGATCGAGCCCGGCCTCGGCGCGCTCGCCGACCGCGTCGAGCGGGCCATCGAGTCCGACGGCTCCGGCGTGCGGGACGGCGCGACCCCGGCGCTGCGCGGCCTGCGGCGGGCGATCGCGGACGCGCGCCGGCGCGCCACGGAGCGGCTGCGGGCGCTGGCGGCGTCGCCCGGCCTGCGCTCCCACCTGCAGGAGGACTTCATCACCGAGCGCAACGGCCGCCCGGTCCTGGCGGTCAAGGCGAG
>CAVYFW010000012.1:0-113999 GCA_963767885.1 uncultured Actinomycetota bacterium | reverse complement strand
CTGCACCGAAGGTTTCTCCGCGAGTTTAAGATCTGCCAGGTTGGTCGGCATGCCAATGCCCACTTCCCGAAAGCGGCGCAGGATGGCGAAATTGAGGCCGCTGCGCGTGACGACAGCGTTTTGGACGTTGGTCACAAAGCAGCGCAGCTCGACGTCAAGTGCGATCACCCCAAAGCCCATGAACAACACCGTCGGCGGCGGGCTGCGCATGACCTGCGGATGCGCCTGCGCGATCTCGATCAACATATCGCGCACCCGGTCCATGTCGCTGTCGTAGCCAACTCCGAGCTTGATGATGATCCGCCCGACCGGGTTGCCGTGCGTCATGTTCTTGACGACGCCGGTGATGAAATCCTGGTTGGGCACGATCACGCTGGCACGATCGAACGTCTCGATCTCGGTGGCGCGCACGCTGATGCGGCGCACGTAACCTTCCTCGTTCTTCACCAGCACCCAGTCGCCCACCCGGATCGGTCGTTCCGCGAGCAGAATGATGCCGCACACGAAATTGGACACGACCGACTGCAGGCCAAAGCCGATGCCGACCGAGAGCGCGCCCGCGATAAGCGCGATCTTCTGCAAGTCAATACCAAGCGCGGAGAGCGCAAAGATCAGCGCAATGATCCCGCCGGCATAGCCAAACAGCACCGAAACCGAATTCTGCAGTCCCGGATCGAGGCCGGTGCGCGGCAGGAAGCGGCGTTCGAGCCAGCGCTGTACGAAGCGCGTTGCCGCAAAGCCGATCAGCAACAGCACCACTGCGCTGACGATGGTGTTGAAAGAGATGCTGATATCGCCGATCCGGAATCCGAACACGGCGTTCTGGACGACCTCAAAGAAGTCGGCGGCGAAAATCCCCCAAGGCCCGAGCACGGGAAACAGCGCCAGCAGGCCGAGGCAGATCTTGAACAGCGCCGCCAGCAACGTGGCGACGAGCTCGAGGCCGCGCGGCGACAGACCGAAGGTCGCCGCCATTCGCCGGCCGCGTTCGGAATCGGCGTTCAACAAATCGTTGACGACAGCGTCGATGAGCCTGGTGCCGAGGTGGAACGCACCGGCCATCATCAACAAAACAATGGTGCGTCCGGCGAGGAACGCGGAAAAGCCGATGAACCCGGCCACCAACGCGGCACCAATGGCCGCCACCAGCACCCAGGCCAGGAAGCGCACCCAGCGGAGACCCGCGCTGGTCTCGGCGGGCGGCAGCCGCAATAACACATACAACGTCAAAAGCCCGATCAGTCCCGACAACAGCGCGCTGGTCGCGACCGTTGACGACAGAGGTGCGCCCACCGCCTTGTGCGTGATGTTGAGGAAGATCGCCGCACCGAGGATGCGCGCGCTCCAGGTCAAGTAGGAGGCGAGACGCCGGGCCTGCGCATCATCGGCATTGACGAGCCTCCGATACGATGCGGACGGCGCGAGAACCGCCTGGGCAATGCCGTAGCCGAAGCTCGCGACCGCCACGGCGACGGCAAGACCGTTTCCAAGATCGGCAATGACCGGCAACAACAAACCATTGCCGTCCAACACCTTGACGGCGACAAGCACGCAGAGCGGCGTCAGCACCGCATGACGGATCAGCACACCGAGACCGGCCAGCGTCCGTGCGAGCCGGCGCTGGGTGCGGTCGGGCTCCACATCGCGCGCCAGCCGCCGCCGCCACGCATAGGCGACGGCGAAGAAGATCAGGCCGATGATGAGGAACGTAGCGACGCTGACGGCAGCGCCCGAGATGCCACCGTGGCGGCGCGCATATTCGCCCCACGACTGGAGCACGAAGGCGAAACCCTGCCATTCGGTCCGCAGGGCGCGGACCGTTTCACTCCAGAAGGCCTGGTCGAGCATGCCGGGTGTGCGCTGAAACAACGCGCGGCTGAACAACGCCCGCCTGGTTTCGTTGATGCGCGCCGCAATGTCATCAGCGCGCACGCTCAGAAGTCTTGTCTGCTTGAGCGGCGCATCAATCTCGGCCCGGGTCTGCGCGAGCTTCGCACGCTCTTCCGCAATTTCAGGGCTCTCCGGCGGCGCACCTGCAGCCGGCTGGACGCCAAGCTGGGAGAGGCGGCTGTCAACCTCGGCAAGCTTCGGATCGAGCACATCAAACTTTGCACGCAACCCTTCGCGGATCGGCGCAAGTTTGTCGCGCAACTCGCTCAGACTCTGATCGCTGTGCCCTTCGTGGCTGATCGACTGCTGGATTTCGTCGAGCGATTGCTTGATCGGCGTAAGCTCCGCCGTCAACCCGGTGGGGGCGCGCGCGGGTGTCGTCGCGGCCGGCTTGGTCGCCTGGGCCAACGCGGATGACGCCAGCGCGGGTATCAGGATGAGGATGAGCGCCCACGCCCTAACGGTTCGTCGCAACAACATCGATTACGTCCCCTGCCCTAGTGCCGCCATTCGCTCAACTCACCGCGCTTGCGGGCATCGACATATCATTCATTGCCCATTCATTGGCCAAACTGGAAAATGCCCCCCTGATAGCGTATGCGATATCGATCATAACGGGCCGGAATTGGGGTTTCACCATGTATGGCAAGGCATTGGCTTTTTTGGCCACCGCGGCGGTTGCAGCGGTGACGCCAACGATCGTGTTGGCGCATCCGGGCGTCGGGCAGGCACACGATCTGATGCATGGATTTGCGCATCCTTTTACCGGGCTCGATCACGTCATCGCTATGTTGGCGGTCGGCGTATTCGCAGCCCAGCTCGGCAGCCGCGCCTTGTGGCTGGTGCCCGGGACCTCATCGCAGTGATGGCGGCGGCGGGCATCGCCGGAATGGTGGGCGTCACTATCCCATATGTTGAAACCGGGATCGCACTGTCGGTGTTGGGCTCGGCGCCGTGATCGCGTTCGCGGTCCGCGTTCCGGTCGCAATTGCGATGGCGATTGTCGGTGTGTTCGCAATTTTCCACGGGCATGCTCACGGCGCTGAAATGCCGAAGTCCGTTTCAGGCATCCTGTTTGGTCTTGGGTTTGTGGCAGCGACCGCAATCCTGCATGCGATCGGCATTGCGTGTGGGGTGCTGATTGGCCGCGCCGCCGGCGGTCGCCAGATCGCCCGGCTGGCTGGCGGCGCCGCCGTCGTGGTTGGGGCGGTGCTTCTGGTGGTCGGCTGAGCACCCTGCTTTGTCCGCGCGGTCCCCGTGCAAGGTGGGGAGAGCGGCGCGGACAAAGTCGTCATTGTATTGACCGCTGTGCTTGGCATGGGTTTGGAGGCCCATGCCCAGAACGCGCCGCTGCCCGACGCACCGGCCTCGCAAACGCCTGCTCCGCCTGCCGCGCCGGCAACGACCGCGCAACCGGCGCCACCGCCTTCCAGCCAGCCCCCCACCGCCCCGCAGCCAACAGCCGCACCGCAACCGACTGCCCCGCAACCGACTGCCCCGTGCTACCGGCGCCAGCATCCGCCGCGCAATCGCCCGCGAGCGCCCCGGTCGGCAGCGTCGCCACGGTCACGGGCAGTGTCAGCGATTTTCGCAACGGCGCGCCGGTGACAAATCTCAAGGCGGGCGACGCCATTTACAAGGGCGATTTGCTGCAAACCGATGAGAAAGGCTCGCTCGCGGTGACGTTTGACGACGACACCACCTTCAAGCTTGGGCCGAGCTCGACCTTGGAGGTGAGCGACTTCCTGTTCGAAGAGGGCGGCACGAAGAATTCCGCATTGTTCAACGTGGTGCGTGGTTCAACCGCATTCGTGGCGAGCCTCGTCGCCAAGACCGGCGACATGAAGATCGCGACCCCGACCGCGACGCTCGGCATTCGTGGGACGACCGGGCTCGTCGACGTTCCGACCGGGGCCGGCGCCGGCGACGTGTCGATCAAACTATATCCAGACGCCAACGGAACGGTTGGACGGATCGAGGTGTTCGGCGCCGGCGGCGCTCAGCTCGGAACACTGTCGCGCGGCTCGACCGGCTTTTCGATCCGGCCCGGCGCGGCTGGGCGGTTCGCCGCGGTACCGCTGCAAATTCCTCCGCAGCAGGCCGCGCGCGACCGCGCCTTCGTGCGGCAGACATTTTCCGCCCAGCAGGTCGGGCGCCAGCTGGTCATCCAGCGTCGCCAGCAAACACCAGGCCTGCAACGGCAGCCGAGATACAGCGGCCCAATCAGCCCGGTCAGCAGAACCGGCCCGGACAGCCTAATCGTCAAAATCAACCGAACCGGCCGGGACAGCCAAACCAACCCGGGCAGCCCGGGCGACAGGGTCAGACCAATCAACCGCGGCAGCAAGGCGCGCCGGGGCAACCCAATCGGGCGGGGCAGCAGAACACGCAAGGTCAACCGAACCGGCCGGGGGGACAGAACACGCAAGGACCGGCAAACCGACCGAGCGGCCCCAATCAGCAGGCACGCCCCAATCAGGGCGAGCAATCAAACCCGGCGGCCGGCCTTCCAGGCGACCCCGGCGGGCCAGGGCACGAGCTTCGAGCAGTCGTACGGCGCGTCCGGCGATCAGAGCCGCGCGGTCGTCTCGGGCCTGCCTGCCGACATCGCGGCGTTCTCGCTGGAGCCCGACATCACCCGGCTCACCGACGAGGGCCTCGTCGACGCCGACTGGAACGCCGGCGCGAACAAGGGCATGGTCACCGACTCGGTCGTCGTGTTCGTCGTGCGCAAGGGCAATCCCGACGGCATCAAGACCTGGGACGACCTGGTCAAGCCGGGCGTCGAGGTCATCAGCCCGAACCCGTTCATCTCCGGCGGCGCCCGCTGGAACGTGATGGCGGCGTACGGCTCGCAGATCAAGGCCGGCAAGACCGAGGACGAGGCGAAGGCCTACCTCGAGAAGCTGTTCCACCAGATCGTGGTGCAGCCCAAGTCCGCCCGTGACGCGCTCAACGCCTTCGTCGAGGGCAAGGGCGACGTCATGATCGGCTACGAGAACGAGGCGATCACCGCCCAGCAGAAGGGCGAGGAGGTCGACTACGTCATCCCCGACGAGACGATCCTGATCGAGAACCCGATCGCGGTCGTCAACACGTCGAAGAACGCCGCGACCGCCAAGGCCTTCGTCGACTTCGCCATCAGCCCCGCGGGTCAGAAGCTGTTCGCCGAGAAGGGCTACCGGCCGGTCGACACGACGGTGGCGCAGGAGTTCGCCGACACGTACCCGACGCCCAGCGGCCTCTTCACGATCGCCGACGTCGGAGGCTGGCCCGAGGTCATGAAGACCTTCTTCGACAAGGACGCCGGCATCGTCGCGGAGATCAACAAGAACCTCGGGGTCCCCCTCGAGGGCTAGCGGAGGCACGGCTTGGCCAGCGCACCCATCCACGTAGACGCGCCCGCGAGCGCCCGGCGGCCCTTCGAGGCCGCCGGGCCGCTCGTCCTGCGGGGCAGCGTCGCCACCTACCTGGGCATCGTCGTCGCCCTGCCCATCGCCGCGCTCGTCGCGAAGGCGGGCGAGGGCGGCTGGGCCGCCTTCTGGGACACGGTGACGGCCGAGCAGACGGTCGCGGCGCTGCGGCTGACGCTGGTCATCTCGCTGATCGTCGTCGCCATCAACGTGGTCTTCGGCACGGCGCTCGCGTGGGTGCTGGTGCGGGACGAGTTCCGCGGCAAGAAGACCGTCGACGCGATCATCGACCTGCCGTTCGCGCTGCCGACGATCGTCGCGGGCCTCGTGCTGCTGACGCTGTACGGCCCGTCCAGCCCGATCGGCGTCGACGTCGCCTACACCCGCACGGCGATCGGGATGGCGCTCCTCTTCGTGACGCTGCCGTTCGTCGTGCGCTCGGTGCAGCCCGTGCTGATCGAGCTCGACCGCGAGGCAGAGGAGGCCTCGGCGTCGCTTGGCGCGCGCCCGCTGACGACCTTCCGCCGCGTGATCTTCCCCTCGCTCGTGCCGGCCATCCTCGGCGGCGCGGGCCTCGCGCTGGCCCGCGCGCTCGGCGAGTTCGGCTCCATCGTGCT
Organism: uncultured Actinomycetota bacterium; assembly: GCA_963767885.1. Classification (GTDB taxonomy): domain Bacteria; phylum Actinomycetota; class Thermoleophilia; order Gaiellales; family F1-60-MAGs149; genus CAVYFW01. The sequence continues at coordinate 108,079 of CAVYFW010000012.1, read as the reverse complement.
GCTCGCCGGCAACATCCCGTTCAAGACGGAGGTCGCGTCGATCCACGTCTTCGGGCTCATCGAGCAGGACGACCCGGCGGGCGCCGCGGCGGTGTCCGTGGTGCTCCTGCTGATGGCGCTCGCAGCCCAGGTCGGCTTCTCGCTCCTGCGCCGGAGGGCGCTGCGCCATGAAGGGTAGGCTCGCGCTGCGGACGATCGTGCTCGCCTATCTGGCGGCGCTGCTGATCCTGCCGATCGGCCTCATCTTCTACCGCACGTTCGAGCACGGGCTGCAGCCGGTCATCGACGCGATCACCGACCCGGACACGGTCCACGCGCTGTACCTCACGGTGCTGATCGCGTTGATCGCCGTGCCGATCAACGCGGTCTTCGGCGTGGCGGCGGCGATGGTGCTGGTGCGCCAGCGCTTCCGCGGCCGCGGCGTGCTCAACGCGCTCATCGACCTGCCGTTCGCCATGTCGCCCGTCGTGATCGGCCTCGCGCTGCTGCTGCTGTTCGGGCGCCAGGGCTGGTTCGGCGACTACTTCACGGCCCGCGACATCCAGATCATCTACGCGCTGCCGGGCATGGTCTTCGCGACGATCATGGTGTCGCTGCCCTTCGTCGTGCGCGAGGTCGCGCCGGTGCTGCAGGAGATGGGCGACGAGCAGGAGCAGGCCGCGCGCACGCTCGGCGCCTCCGGCTTCCAGACCTTCCGGCGCGTCACGTTGCCGGGGCTCAAGCCCGGCATCGCCTACGGCGTCGTGCTCGCGACGGCGCGCGCCCTGGGCGAGTTCGGCGCGGTCAGCGTCGTCTCCGGCCACCTCGTCGGCAAGACGGAGACGCTGCCGCTGCGCGTCGAGGAGCGCTTCCAGTCCTTCGACATGACCGGGGCCTACGCGGCCGCGGTCATCCTCGCCCTGCTCGCCATCGCGACCGTGCTCGCGAGTCGCCTCATCCAAGGCCGGGAGGTCACACGGTGATCCGCCTGCAGCACATCACCAAGCGCTTCGGCGACTACGTCGCCCTCGACGACGTCAGCCTCGACGTGCCGGACGGCTCGTTGACGGCGCTGCTCGGCCCGAGCGGCAGCGGCAAGAGCACGCTGCTGCGCGTCGTCGCCGGCCTGGAGGCCCCCGACACTGGGAGCGTGGAGATCTCGGGCGAGGACGCGACGGGCATGCCGCCGCAGCGCCGCGACGTCGGCTTCGTCTTCCAGCACTACGCCGCCTTCAAGCACATGACGGTGTTCGAGAACGTCGCGTTCGGCCTGCGCATCCGCAAGCGGCCGAAGGCCGAGGTACGGGAGCGGGTGGAGGAGCTGCTCGGGCTCGTGCAGCTGCCCGGTCTGGGCGACCGCTACCCGTCGCAGCTCTCCGGCGGCCAGCGGCAGCGCATGGCCCTGGCCCGCGCGCTGGCGGTCGAGCCGCGCGTGCTGCTGCTCGACGAGCCGTTCGGCGCCCTCGACGCGCGCGTGCGCGCCGACCTGCGCGCGTGGCTGCGGCGCCTGCACGACGAGATCCACGTGACGACGGTGCTGGTGACCCACGACCAGGCCGAGGCGATGGACGTCGCCGACCGCATCGTCGTCATGAACCACGCGAAGATCGAGCAGGTCGGGTCGCCGACCGAGGTCTACGAGCAGCCTTCGAACGCCTTCGTGATGGGCTTCGTGGGTCCGGTGGCGCAGGTCGGCGAGCGGCTCGTGCGCCCGCACGACATCGTGCTCGTGGACGAGCCCGACGGCGACGCCCTGGAGGCGATGGTCGAGCGCGTCACGCGCCTGGGCTTCGAGGTGCGCGTCGACCTCACCCTGGGCGACGGCGCGCCGATCTGGGTGCAGATCACCCGGGAGGAGGCCGACCACCTCGAGCTCGCGCCGGGCGGCATAGTCTGGGCCCGGCCGGCGCCGCAGGGCGCGCAGGCCGCCGTCGTCACCGCCGGATAGGCGGGCAGGCCCGGCTAGCGCTGCGCCGCCGCCGGCTCGTCCGGCTCGATCGTCAGCGCGGGCAGGCTGCCGCCGGCGATGTCCGCCAGCGTCACGTGCTCGAGGACGCCGCGCATCGACGTCCGCAGCGCCAGCCACACGTCGCGCAGCGGGGCCGCGTGGCCCGGGTAGCGGATCTCGTCCGGGCGCAGGCCGCGGATGTTGGCCAGCGGGCCGTCGACGATGCGGATGACGTCGGCCACCGTTACCGTCTGGGCCGGCACGCGCAGCCAGTAGCCGCCCTCGGCGCCGCGGCGGCTGTCGACCAGGCCGTGGCGGCGGAGCTCGGCGAGGATGTTCTCCAGGAACTTGATCGGGACGTCCTGCGCCTCGGCGATGCGGTCGCCCTTCACGGGCCCCTGGCCGGCGGCGGCGAGCTCGATCAGGGCGCGCAGGGCGTAGTCGGCACGGGCGGAGATCCGCATCGCGGCATTGTGACGATCCCGGTCCGCGCATGCGGGCCGCTACCGCCGGCGCCACCCGCGGCGGTGCTACAACGGGGGTGTAACGGATGGCCGCCCCGGGAGACGGAGAAGCATGCTCTTCAACCGCACCAAGACCACCATGGTTGCGCCCGAGAACGCGCTGGCCGGCCGCGATCGCCCGATGCCCGTGCCCGCGCGGCACGACGTGCTCGGCAACGCGCTGCAGCCGCCGTTCCCCGAGGGCTTCCAGTCCGTCATCGTCGGCATGGGCTGCTTCTGGGGCGCCGAGCGCCTCTTCTGGCAGCTCCCCGGCGTGTGGACGACCGCCGTCGGGTACGCCGGCGGCCAGACGCCGAACCCGACCTACGAGGAGGTCTGCAGCGGCCGCACGGGCCACACCGAGGCCGTGCTGGTCGTCTTCGACCCCGCGCAGGTCGACCTCGAGACCGTCCTGCGCACCTTCTGGGAGGGTCACGACCCCACCCAGGGCATGCGCCAGGGCAACGACGTCGGCACCCAGTACCGCTCCGCGCTCTACTGGACCGACCCCTCGCAGCAGGCCATGATCGAGGCGTCGCGCGACGCGTACGCCGCGGCGCTCGCGGCCGCCCATCGCGGCCCGATCACCACGGAGCTCGGCCCCGCGCCCGCGTTCTACTACGCCGAGGACTACCACCAGCAGTACCTGTCGAAGGTCCCGAACGGCTACTGCGGCATCGGCGGCACCGGCGTCTCCTGCCCTGTCGGCCTGGGCGTCCCGCAGCAGGCCTGATCCTCGCTCACAGCCTGGCATCCGCCCACCGTCGCCCGGTGGGCGGGTGTCGACTTGCGCTTATGCGTGAGTGCCCGTAGCATGAGCGAGCCTTATTCGACGACATAGCCCCGACCTCGCGTCGGCGCGCCCGAACCGACCGCGCCCCTGTGGCCGGTCTCATCGAGAGAGGCGGAGGGAACCGGCCCTGTGAAGCCTCGGCAACCGTCGCCCGCGCGGGCGAGCGGTGCCACGTCCGGCAGCTGCCGACCGGCGGCTGGTAGATGCGATTACGGCCAACCCCACCGGGAGGTGGACGCGTGTCCGAGGAACGGGACCTGCGCCCCGAGATCGAGCGGATCAAGGAACGGAAGGACGGGCTCGACGTCATCGACGACCTCGTCCACGCGGCGCGCCACGGCGGCTTCGCGGCGCTGGCGCCGGACGACCTGGCGCTCGCGAAGTGGTGGGGCATCTACCCGCAGCGGCCCGAGGAGGACGGCTACCTCATGCTGCGGGTCCGCGTCTCCAACGGCCAGCTCGACGCGCGGCAGCTGCGGGCGATCGCCGACCTCTCGATCCGCTACGGCCGCTCCCTCGCCGACGTCACCACCCGCCAGTGCATCCAGCTGCACTGGCTGCGGCTGGAGGACGTGCCCGACATCTTCGCGACCCTCGACGAGGTCGGCCTGACCAGCGCCCAGGCCTGCGGCGACGTGTGGCGCAACGTCGTGGGCTGCCCGCTCGCCGGCGTGACGGCGGACGAGTACTTCGACTCGCGGCCCGTCGTCGACGCCCTCGTGGCGAACTTCGTCGGGAACCGCCGCTTCTCGAACCTGCCCCGGAAGTACAAGGTCGCCGTCTCGAGCTGCCGCCATCACTGCGCGCAGCACGAGATCAACGACATCGGCCTGGTCGGGGTGGACGCCCCCGACCTCGGTACCGGCTACGACCTGTGGGTCGGCGGCGGCCTCGGCGCCTCCGCGCGCATGGGCCGGCGGCTCGGCGCGTGGGTGCCGGTAGAGGACGCGGTCGAGGTGGCGAGCGAGATCACCGCGCTGTTCCGCGACCACGGCAACCGCCTCAAGCGCACGCGCGCGCGGTCGAAGTTCCTGGTCGACGAGTGGGGCCCCGAGCGGTTCCGCCAGGCGCTCGAGGAGCGGCTCGGCCGCGAGCTCGCCGACGGCCCGCCGCCCGCGCCGCCGCTCGCCCCCATGCGCGACCACATCGGCTTCTCGCCGCAGTCCGAGCCGGGGCTCTACGCGCTCGGCGGGGCGACCCTGCGCGGCCGCCTGACGGGCGAGAACCTGCGCGCGCTGGCCGACGTCGCCGAGCGCCGCGGGCGCGGCCGCATCCGGCTGACCAACCGCCAGAACGTGATGCTGCTCGACATCCCGGACGCCGTCCGCGAGGAGACCGCGGGCGAGATGGCCGATGCCGGCGTGCCCGTGGAGGCCACCTCGTTCCGCCGGCAGGTCATCTCCTGCACCGGCATCGAGTTCTGCCGCCTCTCGGTGTCGGAGACCAAGGGCGTGGCGGCCGGCATCATCGAGCACCTCGAGACGCACCTCGGCGATCTCGACCCCGCCGTGCGCATCAACGTCAACGGCTGCCCGAACGCCTGCGCCCAGTACCAGGTCGCCGACATCGGCCTGCAGGGCGCCCTGGCCAAGCGCGGCGGCGAGAAGGTGATGGGCTTCCAGCTGCATCTCGGCGGCCGCCTGGGCGAGAACCCGTCCTTCGGCCGCCGCACGGCCAAGCCGATCGCCGCCGAGGAGGCGCCCTTCGTGCTGGAGCGCATCCTCGTCTCCTTCCGCGACGAGCGCTCGGCGGACGAGACGTTCGGCGCCTGGATCGACCGCCAGGAGCCGGGGCGGCTGCAGCTGCTGGTCGGCGGGCCCGTCGAGCCGCTGCTCGCGCCCGAGACGCCGCCGTACCGCCACCGGGCCCCCCGCCGCACGCTCGTCGGCCCGGCCTGGCTGGAGGCGCACCTGTCCGACCCGACCGTGCGCGTGGTCGAGGTCTCCCGCGATCCCGCGCTCTTCCCCGCGAGCCGCATCACCGGCGCCACCGCGATCGACGCGGAGTCGCTCGACGCCGCGCACGACGGCCGCGACCTGCTGGCCGCCCTCGGCGCCACGCCGGACGACCTGATCGTGCTCTACGGCGATCGCGAGAACCGCGACGCCGCGCTCGCCTACCGGCTCCTGCACGACGCCGGACACACCGCGCTGCGCCTGCTCGACGGCGGCCGTCGCCGCTGGATCGGCGAGGGCCGGCCGGTCGAGGCGGGCGACGCGCCGCTGGCGCTGGTCATCGAGGCCAGCGAGGCAGTCCCGACCGCCGACGAGGTGCCGTCCGACGCCGTGGTGCTCGACGTCGCCGAGGCCGAGGCGGACGCGACGGTCACCGACGCGGTGCGGCTGCCGTGGGAGCAGGCGGTTCGCGAGGACGGCGCCCTCCGCGGCCTGCTCGACCTGCGCAGGCTGTTCGAGGAGGCCGGCGTGCGGCCGGAGCGGCACGTCGCGATCGCGGCGCCGACGCGCCAGGAGGCGGCCATCGTCTGGTTCGTGCTGCGCGAGGTGCTCGGCTACCCGTCCGTCGACGACGCCGTGGCCGTCGCCTGCGCCACGGAGGCCGCGCGGTGACGTACGTCATCGCCGAGCCGTGCGTCGACGTGATGGACCGGTCGTGCGTCGAGGTGTGCCCGGTCGACTGCATCCACGAGTCGGGGCGCATGCTCGTCATCGATCCGGAGGAGTGCATCGACTGCGGGGCCTGTGAGCCGGAATGCCCGGTCGAGGCGATCTTCCCGGAGGACGCGGTGCCGCCCGCCTGGGACGACTTCGTGCGGATCACCCATGCCTACGGGGCCGGCCTGGAAACCGTGGCGAACCTCGTCGCAGAGCGGGTTGCGGCGCACCCGCCGCCGCCGATCGAGGGTCATCGCACCGTCGGCTGACCCGGGCCTAATGTCACGTACCAGGTACGGCCGATTGGTCCGTCACGCGTCCGGATCGTCCGGACGGATACACGGGACGGAATCCGGAGGTTGGCGGTATGCGCGAGCGGTTCACAGGCTCGGTGCGCAACAAGCTGTTCGGCGTCTTCGCGGTGCTCGCGCTGGCGCTGATCGTGGTGGCGGCGGTCGGCATCTGGTCGATGCGCAGCCTGGGGTCGACGGCCGATGACCTGGCCCACGTCGACGCCGAGGCGGCGGAGCAGGTTGCCGGCGTGCAGTGGCGGATGCAGGAGGTGCGCGGCCACGTCGTGAACCACCTCTACGTCTACGACGGCGACCTCGCGGCGCAGGACGCCCAGGCCGCCGCGATCGAGACGCTGAACGGCGAGATCGGCGAGCGGCTCGACACCCTCGCGCCGATCGTCGAGGACCTCGAGCCCGCGAGCCAGGAGCGGTTCGCCGCGGCCCTGGAGGCCAGCAAGGCCTACGTCGCCGCGTACGACCAGGCGCTGGCCCTCTCGCGCCAGGAGACGGTCTCGAACGCCGAGGACCGGGACGGGTCGCGCGCGGTGTACGTCGAGCAGGTGGAGCCGGCGCTCGACACGCTCAACACGGACATGACCGAGCTCGCCAGCGGGATCGGCGAGGACCTGACCGCCGCGGCCAACGCCACGGGCAGCAAGACCACGACCGGCACGCTGCTGATCCTCGGCGTCGCCCTCATCGGCCTGATCGCCTCGGGGATCCTGACGCTGCTGGTCACGCGGTCGATCACGGACCCGCTGGTCGTGCTCGTGGAGCGCATGAAGATGCTGCAGGGCCGCTGCGTCACCGGCCTCGGCGAGGCGCTCGACGCCGCCGCCAAGGGCGACCTGACGCAGACCGTCACGCCGGTCACCCCGCTGATCGAGTCGACCGCGACGGACGAGATCGGCGACGCCTGCCGCACGTTCGACACGATTCGCGAGCAGACGGTCGCCACGATCGGCTCCTACAACCAGATGCGCCTGGAGCTGTCGGGTGTGATCGCGCAGATCCGCGATACGGCGGTGAACGTGAACGCGGCGGCGGCGCAGATGGCGCAGACGTCGGAGGAGGCCGGTCGCGCGGTGGGTGAGATCGCGACGGCCATCGGCGGGATCGCCGAGGGCGCCGAGCGGCAGGTGAAGATGGTCACCGACGCGCAGGGTGCGTCGGAGCTGACGCGCGATCAGGCCGGCGAGGGCATCGCCACGGCCGAGCGCATGGGCGCGGTGATCGGCGATCTGGGTGCTCGCTCGGAGCAGATCGGCGGCATCGTGGAGACGATCACCGGGATCGCCGAGCAGACCAACCTGCTGGCCCTCAACGCGGCCATCGAGGCCGCCCGGGCCGGCGAGCAGGGCCGCGGCTTCGCGGTGGTGGCCGAGGAGGTGCGCAAGCTGGCCGAGGAGTCGCAGCGCGCCGCGGCGAGCATCTCGGACCTGATCGGCGAGATCCAGAAGGCCACCCAGGAGGCCGTCGGCGTGGTCGACCGCGAGGCCCGCGGCGCCTTCACGCAGATCGCGGAGTCCAGCCAGTCGGCGCACGGTGCGCTGGCCGAGGTCGCCGCGGTGGCCGAGCAGTCCAGCGCCGCCACCGAGCAGGTCTCGGCCTCGACCCAGCAGACCAGCGCCTCCGCCCAGGAGCTGGCCGCCACCGCCGAGGAGCTCTCCGGCACCGCCGAGGGCCTCGAGACCCTCGTCGCGCACTTCAAGACGAGCTAGCTCGACCGACCGGGACCGCCGTCGCGGGCGGATGCTGGCGCGTCGCGCAGGCGGCGCGCCAGCACCTCCCCGATCGCGGCCAGGTCCAGCGCGGTCACCACGAGGTGGGCCGCGCCGAGGTGCTCCGGGCCGACGTGCTCGCGGGCCACGGCCAACACTCCGAGCCCCGCGTCGCGCGCCGAGCGCACGCCGTGGGTCGAGTCCTCGACGCCCACCGTTCGCACAGCGGGTGCCCCGAGCCGGCGGCAGGCCTCCAGGTAGGGGTCTGGCGCCGGCTTCGGGCGTTCGACGTCGTCCTTCGAGACCACGACCGCGACGTGGTGCCGCAGGCCGGTCGCGGCGAGACGATGCTCGACGCCCTCGCGCCCGCCGTTGGAGGCGACGCCGATGGGAACGCCGCGGGCGGCCAGCGCCTCGAGCACGCGCCGCGCGTCGTCGTACGCCACGAGGTGCTCGTCGAACGCGGCGCGCATGTCGTGGCCCAGCGCCTCCTCGAAGCGCTCGAGCTCGGCGATCGCTGCACGGTCGCCGAAGTACGCGAGGTTGCCCTCGCGCGTCTCGCCGGTCTGCAGGACGCGGTCCTCGGCGGTGAGCTCGTAGCCGTGCTGCGCGAGCGCCCGCGCCCAGGCTGCCCACGCGACCTCCTCCGAGTTCACGAGCACGCCGTCGAGATCGAAGACGACGGCGTCCGGCAGCCTCACGCGGGCGCCCCCAGCTCGGCACCGAGGGTCTCCAGCAGGCGCCGCGCGTCGTCTGCGGCCGCGGCCGGGGCCGGCCCCGGCACGCGCGTGCGCGGCGTCGCGATGACGCCGCGCGCCACGAGCATCGCCTTGCGGTTGTGCAGCTCCAGGCCGGGCTGGAACTCCCACACCAGCGCGGGCAGGGCCAGCGCGTGCAGCCGCTCGGCCTCGGCCAGGTCGCCCCGGGCCGCGGCGTCGACGATCCGCACGAGCAGCTCGGGCAGCGCGAACCCGGTCATCACCCCGTGGCTCCCGGCTCGCAGCTCCCAGGCCAGGTACAGCCCGCCGAGCCCGCCCAGCACCCGCACCTCCGGCGCCAGTCGGCGCAGCTCCGCCGTGCGGTCGGCGGTCGGCGGCGCCTCCTCCTTGACGGCGCGCACGGCGGGGACCGCGGCGGCGACCTCGGCCAGCAGCGCGACCGGGGCCGGCGGGTGCCCGGCGTTGGGGTAGTCCTGCAGCACGAGAGCCAGCGAGGGCGCCGCCGCGGCGACCGTTCCGAGGTGCTCGGCGGCGCGGTCCAGCTCCGGCGGCAGCAGCACCATGGCGGCCGCGGCCCCGTCCGCCTCGGCCCGGGCGGCGCGGGCGGCGGCAACCGCCGGGTCGGGGTCGCTGACGCCGGTCACGATCGGCACCGCGCCGGCGCTCTCGTCGAGCACGGTGGCCAGCACGAGCGCCCGCTCGGCCTCGTCGAGGTACGCCGCCTCGCCCATCACGCCGAGGGCCGTCAGCCCGCGCGCGCCGCTCGCGAGCGCGCTGCGGACGGCGCCGCGCAGCGACGCGACGTCGACTGCGCCCGCCGCGTCGAACGGCGTCGGCAGGACGTGGAAGAGCCCCTCGAACGCCGGCACGCCCGGCATCGTAGGGGCGGGTGCTCAGCGGACGCGCACGCTGACGATCTCGAACGGCCCGTAGTCCACCACGATCTCGCGGCCGTCGACCGCGAGCTCCGCGCCGTCGTCCTCCAGCAGGTTGCAGCGACGTGCGTCGGTCCACGGCAGGTCGAGGCGCACGCGCGCCGTCCCGCGGCCGCCGTGGGCCTCGTAGAGCCGGAGCACCAGTCCGTCGCCGTCCTCGGCCCGCTTGATGGTGTCGAGCACCAGTCCGGCCTCGTCGACCTCGGCGTAGGACCGCCGGCCAGCCGTGCCGCGCGCCCACTGCAGCGGGTGGTTGAAGCGCAGGCCCTCCCCGACGACGTCCGCGTCCTGCCAGCTCCCCTCGTGCGGGAGCAGCGCGTAGGCGAAGCGGTGGGCGCCCCGGTCGGCGCGCGGGTCGGGGTGGGCGGGGGCCCGCAGCAGGGTCAGTCGCAGCTCGCCGCCGTGCACCGCATAGCCGTACTTGGCGTCGCTGAGCAGCGCGACCCCGAAGCCGTGCTCCGAGAGGTCGGCCCAGCGGTGGCCGGGCACCTCGAAGCGGGCCAGGTCGTGGCTGGTGGAGTAGTGCGTCGGGCGCTCGGCGACGCCGAACTGCATCTCGAAGGTGGCGTTCGCGGCGCGGCACCGCGACGGGGTGGTGGACGCGCAGCAGGCGGTGCGCCTCGTCCCAGTCGACCTCCGCAGTGGACCTCGAGACGCGCGCGCCTCGGCGTCCAGCCGCACCGTCTGCACGATCCGGCTGCGGGAGCCGATCCGCGCGCTCGAACGCGATCTCGGCGCGCAGGTCGTCGGCGCGCGCGATGCGCCACGACTCGGCTGGCGGGCAGTCCTCGCCCGTTTCCAGGTGGAACGGATCGATGTCCCAGGCGTCCCAGTTGACCGGCCGGTCGTCGTAGAGCACGAGGCGATTGGCGGGACCCGTCGAGCGCCTCCCGCCCGCTCGCCCGGTGTACGAGCGAGCGCACCGTGCCGTCCGCGGCGAGGGTGGCGATGAGATGGCGGTTGGCGAGCACGACCCCGTCCGGGCCCTGCTCGACGGTCACGCGGTCCTGCGGCGGTGTCCGCTCGCCGCTGCCGTACGGCGGGGCGTCGACGACCGCGAGCGTGCCGTCGGGCGCCTCCGCGACCTCCCGCCGCGGCACGCCGAGCGTGTTGACCGGCACGTCGTCGCCGCCCGGCTCGACCAGCGCCGCGAGCGCCGTGGCCCGCAGCGAGCGCCCCTCCTCGTCGATCGCCGCGAGGTCGCGCCGCGGCGTCCTCGTAGACCTCGCCGATCGAGCTGCCGGGCAGGATGTCGTGGAACTGCAGCGTCAGGAGCGTCTGCCACAGGCGCTCCAGCTCGGCCGCGGGGTACGGCGGCCCGGCCCGAGCCGGTCGGCGATCGCGGCCAGGAACTCCACGTCGTGCAGCAGGAGCTCGCTCCGCCGGTTGCCCGCCTTCGTCGCAGCCTGCGTCGTGTACGTGCCGCGGTGGTACTCGAAGTACAGCTCCCCCTGCACGACGGGCCAGTCGTCGGTCTCCGCCTCCAGCGCCTCGAAGAACTCGTCGCTCGTGGACAGCCGGGTGCGCGGCACGCCCTGCAGGTCCTCCAGCCGCGTCAGGGTCTCCAGCATCTGCGGGGTCGGCCCGCCGCCGCCGTCGCCCCAGCCGAAGAGCAGGAAGCTGCGGGCCGACCGGTCGTGCTCCTTGTACTGGCGGGCCGAGCGGCGCACCTCGGCCACGGTCGCCGACGAGTTGTAGGTGTCGAGCGGCGGGAAGTGCGTGAGCACCTCGCTGCCGTCGATGCCCTGCCAGCGGAACGTGTGGTACGGCGGCTGGTTGAAGCGGTTCCAGGACAGCTTCTGCGTCAGGAAGCGCGTGATGCCGGCGCCGCGCATCAGCTGCGGCAGCTGGCCGTTGTAGCCGAAGACGTCGGGGTTCCAGAACTCCCGGCAGCGGCGGCCGAACTCGCGCTCGAAGAAGCGCTGGCCGTGGACGAACTGGCGCACCAGCGACTCGCCCGACGGCAGGTTGCAGTCGGGCTCGACCCACGTCCCGCCGACCGGCACGAACTGCCCACGGGTGACCGCGCTGCGGATACGGCCGTACAGCTCAGGCTCGAGGTCCCGCATCCATGCCAGATGCCGGGCGCCGGAGCACGAGAAGCGATAGCCGGGGTAGCGCTCCATGTAGGCGAGCGCGGACGCGTACGAGCGCACGCACTTGCGGCGCGTCTCCGCGATCGGCCAGAGCCAGGCGGTGTCGATGTGCGCGTGCCCGATCGCATGCAGCTGGTGCGCGACGGGCGCGTTCGGCGTCGCCAGGAGCCCGCGCAGGATCGCCGCCGCCTCGGGCCAGGTGGCGCGGTCGTCCTCCCGCCACACGTTGCAGAAGCGGTTGAGCTCGCGCAGGAGCACGCCGGCCCAGGTGGGATCGAGCCCGTTGGCGTGGTCGGCCTCCAGCTCCTGCAGGACGGCGAAGTCGGTGTACAGGGCGGCGGCCTCGCCGTCGTGGCGCGCGATGCTGCAGCCGTCGAGGAGGAACGGCGAGACCGTGGCGTAGGAGCGCGAGCCCGCGCCGAACGCGCTGTTGCAGGCGACCTCGAGCTCCAGCTCCAGCCGCTCGCCGCCGGCCGGCCCGTGCGCGCAGCATGGCGTCCGGCCGGTGGCCCTGGCCGCCGGTGTTCAGGCCCTGCGCCGCGCGGCCGTCCAGCCACAGCGTGGACTCGGAGTGCGTCGTCCACAGCAGGTCGACGCGCTCGCCGGCCCAGGCCTCGGGCACCGTCGCCGTCACCCGGAACCAGAAGGTCGCCCACTGCGGGCCGAGCTGCTCCCCGAGCTCCACGGGCCGGTACTCGAGCTGTCGCGCCGCCTCCAGGCCGATGCGGTCGGTCGGGCCGGCCATGAGGATGGCGTCCACGGCGCGCCGCTCGCGGTGCGCGAGCCCCGCCAGGCGCCGCGCCGTGTGCCGCAGGCGGTCGCGGGTGTAGGCCGGGTGCCGCAGCACGCGGGCAGCGTAGCCCTCGCGTACCATGGGGCGCCGTGCTGCCCCTGACGCCCCCGTCCAGCCGCAGCTCGCGAAGGGCGCGAAGGAGCTGCCCACGGGCGACGGCTGGCTCTACGAGCCGAAGTGGGACGGCTTCCGGGTCGTCGCGTTCGTCGACGGCGACGACATCTACCTGCAGTCGCGGGGCTCGAAGCCGCTCCAGCGCTACTTCCCGGAGCTCGTGGCCGGCCTGCCGCGCGGGCGCTACGTCGTGGACGGGGAGATCGTCATCGTCGGGGCCGACGGCTCGCCCGACTTCGAGACCCTGCAGGGCCGCATCCACCCGGCCGACTCCCGGGTGCAGAAGCTCGCGGCCGAGACGCCGGCCGTGGTCTACGCCTTCGACCTGCTGGCGCTGGACGACGAGGTGCTGCTGGAGCGGCCGCTGTCCGAGCGGCGCGAGCGGCTCACCGGTCTGCTCGGCGGCCCGCTGCTGGCGACGCCGGCGACGACCGACCCCGACGAGGCGTCGAAGTGGCTCCTGGAGACCGAGGGCGTGATCGCCAAGGAGCTCGACGGGCGCTACCTGCCCGGCCAGCGCAAGGGCATGCTGAAGATCAAGCACGTCCGCACCATCGACTGCGTGGTGCTGGGCTGGCGGCCGGGCAAGCACGAGGGCACGGTCGGCTCGCTGATCCTCGGCCTGTACCGGCCGGACGGGGTGCTCCAGCCCGTCGGCCACTCGTCCGGCCTGTCGGCGAAGGAGAAGAAGGAGCTCGTGGAGCGCCTCGCGCCCTACGAGACGGGCGAGCGCGGCTCCGCCGACCCGAGCCGCTGGGCCGGCGACCGCGAGCTCGAGTGGCGCGGGCTGCGGCCGGAGCTCGTCGTCGAGATCGCGTACGACACCAAGAGCCCCGGCCGCATCCGGCACGGCACGCGCATCCTCCGCTGGCGCACGGACAAGGCGCCCACGGAGTGCACGATCGATCAGCTCACCTAGGCTGTCCGTAGAGCGGACGGTCTACGGACGGTCTACGGAGGTCCTACGCGCGAACCGGCGCCGGGCCTGCCTCCAGCGGCAGGCCGGCCTCGCGCCACTCGGCCTTGCCCTCGTGGTAGTCGCGCACGTCGGTGTAGCCCAGGGCGGTCAGCTTCGCGGACGCGATGCCGGAGTTCGGGCACGGGCCGTCGGAGCAGTAGACGACGATCTGCGCGTCGCGATCCGGCAGCAGCGCGGGCGCGAGCGCCTCGACCTCGGTGTGCGGGATGTTGATCGCGCCGGGCAGGTGCTCGGCCTCGTAGTACTGCGGCCCGAGCGCCTCGACGAGCACGAGCTCCTCGCCGGCGTCCAGCTTCGCGCGCAGCTCCTGCAGGGTGATGACCTTCGACATGGGACGACCTCCACCCGCCGCCGACGGAGACGGGTGTCGTTGCACTGATTGCGTCGGCACACATCACCCTAGCGAATGATGAGTGCACGTGCAACTACATTGCGTGGGAGCGGCGGAAGCCGCCCGGCTCAGCCCAGGTCGAACGTGATCTGCTTGGTCTCCGTGACCGCGTCGAAGATCCAGCCGGCGAGCTCGCGGCCCGCGCCGGACTTCTTCGCCCCGCCGAACGGCGCCATCTGGTCCCAGTAGTTCGTCGTCTCGTTGATGTGCACGGTGCCGTGGCGCAGCTCCTCGGCCGCGCGCCAGGCGTCGTGCAGCGAGCGCGTGAACACCGCCGCCGTGAGGCCGAACTCGGTCTCGTTGGCGATGGCGAGCGCCTCGTCGAGCGTGTCGAAGGTCATGATCGGCGCCACCGGGCCGAACGTCTCCTCCCGGGCGATGCGCATCGCGCTCGTCACGCCGGTGATGACGGTCGGCTCGAAGAACTGGCCCTCGTGGCTGCCGCCCAGCACGAGCGTCGCGCCCTGCGCCACCGCGTCGTCCACGTGCGCCTGGGTGCGCGCCACCACGGCCGGCGTGCAGAGCGGGCCCATGTCGGTGGCCTCGTCCATGGGGTCGCCGACGTTGAGCTTGCGCGCGCGCTCCACCAGCAGCTCCGTGAAGCGATCGGCCACCGAGCGGTGGACGAGGATGCGCTCCGCGGCCGTGCAGCACTGGCCGGCGAGGTAGTAGCAGCCGACGATGGCGGCGTCGGCGGCGCGCTCCAGGTCGGCGTCGGCCAGCACGATCTGCGGCCCGTTGCCGCCGAGCTCGAGCACGCGGTTGCGCAGCCCGGCGTCGCGGGCGACCTGCTCGCCGGTCTCCACCGAGCCGGTGAAGACGACGGAGGCGACGCCCGGATGGCGCACGAGCTCCTGGCCGACGTCGCCGCGCCCGTGCACCAGGTTGACGGTGCCGGCGGGGAACCCGACGTCGTCGAGGAGCTGGACGAAGAGCTCCGCGCAGAGCGGCGCGTACTCCGACGGCTTCCAGACGACGGTGCAGCCGGCCGCCAGCCCGTACACGATCGGGATGCCGGCGATGTCGACGGGGAAGTTCCAGGGCGAGACCGCGGCGACGACGCCCACCGGCTCCTGGACCACGATGATGCGCTTGCGGCCCTCGCGCTCCTGCGTGGACGGCAGCACCTGCCCGGCGTGGCGCAGCATGTCCTCCGCGGCGCGCCGGAAGTGGTCGCAGGTGAACTCCTCCATCTCCTCGCGCGCCTCGCGGATGGTCTTGCCGACCTCCTGCGCGATGGTCTGCGCCATCTCCTCGTTGCGCTCCAGGCAGAGCGCGTAGGCCTTGCGGCAGAGCTCGACGCGGTCGACGACCGAGGTCTTCCGCCAGTCCACGAAGGCAGCCTCGGCGGCGCGCACCGCGCGATCGACCTGCCCCTGGCTCGCGGCCCGCACGCTGCCGAGCAGCTCGCCGCTGGCGGGGCTCCGGACCTCGATCTCCTCGCCCTCGCCGGCCTCCCACGCGCCCGCGACGAACGCGCCCCGCGCTCCGGTCAGCACCTCGGCCATCGACCCCTCCGCTTCGCTCGCGACATCGGTCCCGGCAGTTTGGCGCCGGTTCGTGCGTCGGGGCAACGTCGGGCAGGTGTACACACACCGCCGCGTCGGGTATAACGCGCCCTGCGCCGAGGGCGCTGCGCGTTTGTGGGGATCGCGCGATCGCGGAGGTCGGGGGTTGCTGGAACTCGATGAGGCCACGAGGGCGGCGAGCACGTCCGCCGACGTGCGCCTGGCGGGGGTCACCAAGCGGTTCGGCGAGGTCACGGCCGTCGACGACCTCACGCTGGAGATCCCGCGCGGCGCGTTCTTCGCCATGCTCGGCCCGTCGGGCTGCGGCAAGACGACGACGCTGCGCATGATCGGCGGCTTCGAGCAGCCCACCGAGGGCCGCGTGTACCTCGGCGAGCGCGACGTGACGGCGCTGCCGCCCTACAAGCGCGACGCCAACACCGTCTTCCAGAGCTACGCGCTGTTCCCGCACCTGTCGGTGGCGGACAACGTGGCGTTCGGCCTGCGCGAGCGCAAGGTCGAGGGCGGCGAGCGGCGCCGGCGGGTGTCCGAGGCCATCGAGCTGGCGGCGCTGACGGGCCTCGAGAAGCGCAAGCCGCGGCAGCTCTCGGGCGGCCAGCAGCAGCGCGTCGCCCTGGCCCGCGCGCTCGTCAACCGCCCGCGCGTGCTGCTCCTGGACGAGCCGCTCGGCGCGCTCGACATGAAGCTGCGCAAGCAGATGCAGCTCGAGCTGAAGGGCATCCAGGGCGAGGTCGGCATCACGTTCGTGCACGTGACGCACGACCAGGAGGAGGCCATGACCATGGCCGACACCATCGCCGTCATGAACCACGGGGTGATCGAGCAGATGGGCACCCCGACGGACCTCTACGAGCACCCCCAGACGCCGTTCGTGGCGGGCTTCCTGGGAGTCTCGAACCTGCTGTCCGGCACCGTCGAGGGGCCGGATGCCGTGCGGCTCGGCAGCGGCAACCTGGTCGCCGTGCCGCCGGCGCGCATCGCCGGGCGCACGGGCCAGGTCGCGGTCGGCGTGCGGCCCGAGAAGCTGCACCTCGGCAGCGAGGGCGCGGCGCTGCCGAACCGGGTCAGCGGGATGATCGTCGAGAGCGCCTACATCGGGGTCTCGACCCAGTACGTCGTCGACACGCCGGACGGGCGCGTCATGGCCTACGTGCAGAACGCACAGGCGGGTGTGGAGCCGGCCCCCACGGGGCAGGAGGTAACGCTCGCCTGGGACGCCGCCGCCACGTTCGTCGTCGACCACACCTAGAGGGGGAACCACCAGATGCGATCGACCAACCGGAAGCAGTTCCTCCAGCGGATGGCGGCCGGCGGGTCGCTGCTCGCGGTTCCGGGTCTGCTCGCGGCATGCGGCGGCGGCGGCATCGAGGGCGAGGACGAGGCGACCAGCGCGGCCGCCCCCGCGGCGCCGGAGTCGAGCGCCGCGTCCAGCGCCGGCGGCGCCACGAGCGAGGCCGGGGCGAGCAGCGCGGCGGACGTCGCCACGAGCGCGCCGGCCGAGACGACGGCCGCGGCGTCGACGGGCCAGCTCGCCGACAAGCTGCGCATCTCGAACTGGACGCTGTACATCGACATCGACGAGGAGACCAACGAGCGGCCGTCGCTCAAGGCCTTCGAGGACGAGTTCGGCGTCAAGGTCGAGTACACCGAGGACATCAACTCCAACGAGGAGTTCTTCGGCAAGGTCCAGGCGCCGCTCTCCAAGGGCCAGAGCATCGATCGCGACCTGATGGTGCTGACCGACTACATGGCGGCGCGCGTGGTCGGGCTCGGCTACGTCGAGAAGCTCGACAAGGCGGCGATCCCGAACGCGAAGAACCTGCAGCCGGCGCTCGCGGGCCCCGTACTGGGACCCGAACCGCGAGATGAGCATGCCGTGGCAGTCCGGCTTCACGGGCCTCGCCTACGACCCCGAGAAGGTCGGCAAGGAGCTCACGTCGGTCGACGACCTGATGGATCCGAAGCTGAAGGGCAAGTTCACCCTGCTCTCGGAGATGCCCGACACGCTCGGTCTCATCATGCTCAGCCTGGGCCTCGACCCCACCACGGTCGACGACGGGATGTTCGACAAGGCGCTGGCGAAGCTCGAGGAGATGGCCAAGAACGTCCGCCAGTTCACGGGCAACGACTACTCCGGCATGCTGGCGCGCGGCGACATCTGGGCGTGCTTCGGCTGGTCGGGCGACGTCGCCCAGCTGCAGGCCGACAACCCCAAGCTCAAGTTCGTGGTGCCGGAGGCCGGCGGCGTCATCTGGACGGACAACATGCTGATCCCGAAGGGCGGCGACGTGTACACGGCGTCGGTCTTCATGGACTACGTCTACCGGCCCGAAGGTCGCCGCGCAGATCGAGGCGTACGTCAACTACATCTCGCCGGTGGTGGGCGCGGAGGAGGAGATGAAGGCCATCGACCCGGAGATCGCGTCGAACCCGCTCATCTTCCCGCCGCAGGACGTCCTCGACCGGGTCAAGGCGTTCGACCCCAACGCCTCGAACAACGAGGACTACAAGAAGAAGTTCGCCGAGGTGGTCGGGGCCTGACGCCCGTGCGGCGATGACCAACCGCCGGCTCACGCCCTACCTGCTGCTCGCGCCGGGCATCGCGTTCCTCGCGGTGTTCTTCGTCGTGCCGCTGTACTACCTCGCGAACACGTCGCTGCAGACGGGCTCGATCGACGTCGGCTACTCGCTCACGTGGGCCTGGGGCAACTACAGCGACGCGCTCTCGACGTACCGGCCGCAGTTCATCCGCTCCATCCAGTACGCCGCGCTCGCGACGTTCTTCGCGCTGGTGCATCGGCTACCCGCTGGCGTACTTCATCGCGGTGAAGGCGGGCAAGTGGAAGAACTTCCTGCTGCTCCTGGTCATCGCGCCGTTCTTCGTCACGTACCTGATCCGCACGCTGGCCTGGCAGACGATCCTGGCCGACGAGGGCATGGTCATGGACGTGCTGCGCACGATCGGCGTGATGGGCGAGAGCGACCGGCTGCTGGCCACGCCGACCGCCGTCATCGCGGGCATCACGTACAACTTCCTGCCGTTCATGGTGCTCCCGCTCTACGCGAGCCTGGAGCAGCTCGACACGCGGCTGATCGAGGCGGCCAACGACCTCTACGCGTCGCCGCTGAAGGCGTTCCTGCGGATCACGCTGCCGCTCTCCCTGCCGGGCGTCTTCGCCGGCACGCTGCTCACGTTCATCCCCGCGGCCGGCGACTTCATCAACGCCGAGCTGCTCGGCACGCGGGACACGACCATGATCGGGAACGTGGTCCAGTCGAAGTTCCTGGAGATCACGGACTACCCGGCGGCGGCCGCGCTCTCGTTCACGCTCATGGCGGCGATCCTGGTCCTGATCCTCATCTACACGCGCGCCCTGGGCACGGATCGGCTGACGGGGTGACGGCGTGAGGCTCGGTCGCTACGCCCTGGCCGGCTTCAGCGCCCTGGCGCTGGCCTACCTGATCGTCCCGATCGTCGTCGTCATCGCGTTCTCGTTCAACGACCCGGCGGGGCGCTTCAACTACACCTGGCAGCAGTTCACCCTCGACAACTGGCGCAACCCGTTCGGCGTGCCCGGCCTGCAGGAGGCGATGGTCAAGAGCCTCCAGATCGCCATCCTGGCGACGATCGTCTCGACGATCCTCGGCACGCTGGTGGCGATGGCGCTGGCCCGCCACCGCTTCTACGGCAAGTCGACCACGAACCTGCTGATCTTCCTGCCGATGTCGACGCCCGAGATCGTGCTCGGCGCGTCCCTGCTCACGCTGTTCCTCAACATCGGCGTGGCGACCGGGTTCTGGACGATCGTCATCGCGCACATCATGTTCTGCGTCTCGTTCGTCGTCGTGACGATGAAGGCGCGCTTCGCGGGGTTCGACCTGACGCTGGAGGAGGCGGCCCAGGACCTCGGCGCGACGCCGTGGCGGACCTTCCGGCGGGTGACCCTGCCGCTGATCGCGCCGGGCATCCTCGCCGCGGCGCTGCTCGCGTTCTCGCTCTCCATCGACGACTTCGTGGTCACGCAGTTCAACGCCGGCACCGAGGTCACGTTCCCGCTCTTCGTGTGGGGCTCCGCGCGCGTCGGAGCGCCGCCGCAGGTCAACGTGATCGGCTCGATGATCTTCCTGATCGCCGTCGGGCTGATGCTGGCCAACGTGCTGATCCAGCGCCGGCGCGACGCGTAGGCGCGCCCGCCCGCCTCCGTCCGGGGCCCCGACCGGCCCGGTGGCGAGAATGGCGCCGATGGTCTCGGAGGTGCTGCGGCAGATCGGCCTGATCCTCGCGGCCGGGCTCGTGTCGGTCCCGGTCGCGGCGCTCCTGCGCGTGCCGCTGATGGTCGTGCTGGTCGGCGCGGGCGTCCTGATCGGGCCGGAGGCGCTGGACTGGGCGCAGAACCCGCTCGACGGCGTCGGCGCCCAGCTCGTGTTCACCCTCGGCGTCTCGCTGATCCTGTTCCACGGCGGCCTCGGGATCTCGCTGCGCGTCATCCAGCGCACCGCGGTCGGCCTGGGGCTGCTGGTGCTGCCGGGCGTCGCGCTGACCGCCGTGATCGTCTCGGTGCCCGTCCACTACGCGCTCGACGTCTCCTGGTCGATCGCGCTGATGATCGGCGCCGTCCTCGCGTCGACCGACCCGGCGATCCTGATCCCGCTGTTCGAGCGCCTGCGGCTGCGGCCGAAGGTCGCGCAGACCGTGATCGCCGAGTCCGCCTTCAACGACCCGACGGGGACGGTGCTGACGCTGACGCTGGCGTCGGTCGTGACGGCCGGCTCCCTCGACCTCGGCGGCCCGACGGGCGACTTCGCGCAGAGCCTCACGCTCGGCGCGGCGATCGGCATCGCCGGCGGCGTCGGGCTCGCCGTGCTGCTGTCGGACACCCGCTTCGGCCTGTGGCGCGAGTCGCCCGCCGCCGCGATCCTCGCCGTGGTCGCCGCGGAGTACTTCGCGAGCGAGGAGATCGGCGCTTCGGGCTACCTGGCGGCGTTCGTGATGGGCCTCGTGGTCGGCAACATGGACCTGCTGCACCTGCCGCGCCACCGCCAGCACTACGCGCTGCTGGAGGGGTTCGCCGCACAGGCCGCCGACGTGGCGATCCTCGCGGTCTTCGTCACGCTCGGGGTCAACCTGCCGCTCGACGCCCTGTGGGACGACCTCGGGCCCGGCCTGCTGGTGATGGCCGTCTTCATCGTCGTCGCGCGCCCGCTGACCGTCTTCGCGTGCCTGCTGCCGGATCGGCGCGGGCGCTGGACGCGCGAGGAGCTCCTCTTCCTCTGCTGGTGCCGCGAGACGGGCGTCGTGCCGGCGGCGGTGGCGAGCCTGCTCCTGTCGCGCGGCATCCCGGGCGCCGAGCAGGCGGTGACCATGGTCGCCTTCGCGATCGTCACCACGCTGCTCCTGCAGGCCACGACGGCGGGCCTCGTCGCCCGGCGGCTGGGGCTCCTGGACGATCCCGTGCTGGCGCCGCCCTAGCCGGCCGGCGAGCTAGAGCTCGATGTGGCCGCCGATCTCGACGACCTGCTCCGACGGCAGGCCGAAGTACAGGGCGGCGTTGCGGCTGTTGCGGGACATGGCGATGTAGAGCCGCTTGCGCCACGTGGCCATGCCGGGGTGCGGGCCGCGCAGGAGCGTCATGTGGCTGAGGAAGTACGACGCGCGGTCGACGTCGAGGTCCAGCCCCTGCTCGGCGGCGAGCCGCAGCGCCTTCGGGATCTTCGGCTCGTCCTGGAAGCCGTACTACGCCTTCACGCGCACGATGCCCGGCCCGACCTCCTGCACGTCCAGCCGCTCGGCGTCGGGCACGTGGGGCACGCCGCGCGTGCCCGCGGTGAAGAGGACGACGTGCTCGTGCAGGACGTGGTTGTGGTCGAGGTTGTGCATCAGCGCCTGCGGCGCGCCGTCGCCCGAGGCCGTGAGGAAGACCGCCGTGCCCGGGACGCGGACGGGCTGCATCTCGCGCACCTGCGCCAGGAACGTGTCCATGGAGACCTCGCTGTCCTGCACGGCCCGCTGCACGCGGATCCGGCCGGCGCGCCAGGTCATGAGGACGGCGAAGACGATGGCGGCGATGACCAGCGGGAACCAGCCGCCGTGCAGGATCTTCGGGATGTTGGCCGTGAAGAACGCGAGGTCGACGGTCAGGAAGCAGCGTCGCGCCGCTGATCACGATCCACCACGGCTTGCGCCACAGCAGCCGGACGACGACGAAGAAGAGCAGCGTGTCGATCGCCAGGGTGCCCGTGACGGCGATGCCGTACGCCGACGCGAGGTTGGTCGAGGACCGGAACCCGATGACCAGCGACGAGCACGCCGACGAGCAGCGCCCAGTTGACGACGGGGACGTAGATCTGGCCGATCTCCCGCGACGACGTGTGGCGGATCTCGACGCGCGGCAGGAACCCGAGCTGCACGGCCTGGTGGGTGACCGAGAACGCGCCGCTGATGACGGCCTGCGAGGCGATGACCGTCGCCAGCGTCGCCAGGGCGATCGTCGGGTACAGGCGCCCAGTCGGGGGCCAGCGCGTAGAACGGGTTCGAAGCGCGTGCTCGGGTCGTCGAGCACCATCGCGCCCTGCCCGAAGTAGTTCAGCAGCAGCGCCGGGAACGACCAGCACGAACCAGGCGCGGCGGATCGGCGGGGCGGCCGAAGTGGCCCATGTCGGCGTAGAGCGCCTCGGCGCCCGTGACGGCGAGGACGACGGAGCCGAGCACGAGGAACGCGGTGCCCGGCGCGTCGGCGAAGAAGGCGACCGCGTAGGTCGGCGACAGCGGCCCGCAGGATCCCCGGCGACTGCACGATCTCGGTGAGGCCGAGGACCGCCAGCACGGCGAACCAGACGCACATGACCGGGCCGAAGAGGGCGCCGACCGCCCCCGTGCCGAAGCGCTGGATCGCGAAGAGGGCCAGCAGGACGACGACGGTGATCGGCACGACGCAGTCGTCGAGGCTGGGCGTGGCGACCCCGAGGCCCTCGACCGCCGAGAGCACCGAGATGGCCGGCGTGATCATGCCGTCGCCGTAGAGCAGCGCTGCGCCGAAGATGCCCAGCGCGACCAGGGCGAGCTTGGCCTGCGGGCTGTCCATGCGCGTCCGCTGGACGAGCGCGATGAGCGCCATGATGCCGCCCTCGCCGTCGTTGTCGGCGCGCATGATGAAGATGATGTACTTGACGTGACGACGATCGTCAGCGCCCAGACGACCAGCGAGAGGACGCCGAGCACGTTGGTCTCGTCGACGGCCAGCGCGTGCGGCCCCGCGAAGACCTCCTTCATCGTGTAGAGCGGGCTCGTGCCGATGTCGCCGAAGACGACGCCGAGCGCGCCGAGCGTCAGCGCGGCGACGCCGCTCCGCGCGACGTGCGCCTTCCGCGGCGCCTGCTCCTCGGCGGCGGCATCGGGCCGTCCACCGTCGTCACCGTTCGACGACGCGGCGTCCACGGTGGCCGCGAGCGAGGGATCGCCGGTGGACGGGGTGCCTGCGGCGTCCCCTGGTCCATCCACGGGCGGGACGCTAGCGCCGCTCCGGGCGGCAGGCGTCACCCGATCTCCGCGGTCGTGCGACCGCCCACGGCGGCCCGGCCGTCGGACGGCTCGCTGCTACCCCGTTCGGGTGAGCCTGCGCGCCCCCACCCACCCGGTTGGCCAGACGCGCCGTTGACGCCGCGCGCGGAGCGGTGGATACCGGTGTGGTGAAGAAGACGCCCCCCATCCCCTTCGCCCCGGCTGGCCCCGAGCCGGGTGCGTTCGTCGAGCTGGTCGACCCGTCCACGGGGCGCCCGCTCGGCGCCATCGTCGAGGCCGCCGCCGACGAGCTCCTGAGCATCCGCTACCGCACGCCGTCGCGCCTCCGCGGCCGCACGCGCGTGCGCTGGTTCGACGGCGACGACGCGTGGGAGATCGCCGCCGCCGTCATCCCCGCCGCCACCCACGACGGCGCCGAGGTCGAGACCATCGGCGAGTGGGAGCAGGTGGCTGCGCGCCAGAGCATGCGCGTCCCGGTCGACCGCTTCCCGCTGCTGGTCGAGGTCGTGACCGGCGACGTGCAGCGCCCCGGCCGGCGCTACGACCTGGTCTGCGTCGACGTGTCGGCGACGGGCTGCCTGGCGACGGCTCCCGGCCGCGCCCCGGCGCCCGGCGACCACGTCCGCGTGGCGTGGGCCCGCGGCGACGAGTTCGCCCGCATCGCGCCGGAGTGGATCCCGGCGATCGTGACGCGCTCGGAGACGCGCCCGTTCGGCGGCGGCCAGGTGGCGTTCCGCTTCGACCTGCAGTCCGACCTGGACGCGACCCGCGTGCGCCGCTGGCGCGACGCCTGGGCGCGCGAGGCCGCCCTGGTCTGACCTCGATCTACTCCCTGCGCGTGCAGGGAGGGTGGCGGCGCCCGGGACGAGCGGGCGCCGTCACCGACCCGCTCTCCTCTAGCGCGCGAGCAGCGCCGCGAGCGCGCCGCGCAGCACCTCGAGGCCGAGCGCGCGGTCGGCCGGCGTGGCGTCCTCGTCGGGATGGTGCGAGACGCCGGTCGTCGAGCGGACGAAGAGCATGCCGGCCGGGACGCCCGCACCCGCCAGGACGCCGGCGTCGTGTCCCGGCGAACGACGGCAGGTCGGCGGCGGCGGCGCCGGCGCGCTCCGCGGCGGCGTGGAGCGTCGCGCGGATGCCGGGGTCGAAGTCCGCGCCGGGGTCCTCGGCCAGCGTGCTCAGGGTCGCGGTCGGGGCGGCCGCGGCGATGGCGGCGACCAGCGCGTCGCGCTCGGCGGGGGTGCCGGCGCGGGCGTCGAGCGTGCCGCTGGCGCGGCCGGGGATGGAGTTCGAGCCGCCCGGCTCCACGGCGATGCGGCCGACGGTGGCGACGGCGCCGTGGCGGGCCGACGCCGCCGCCTCGGCCGCGAGCACGAGCCGTGCAGCGGCGACGAGCGCGTCGCGGCGGCCGGCCATCGGCGTCGTGCCCGCGTGGTCGGCGTGGCCCGTCGATGCTCCAGGCGTAGCGGCCGCGCGCGGCGAGCCGGGTGCACACGCCGAGCGGGACGTCGAGCGGCCCGAGCGCGAGGCCCTGCTCGACGTGCACCTCGACGAAGGCCGCCAGCCGGCGCTGCAGTCCGCGGGCGGCCTCGGGGTCGGCCGGGCCGACGTCGCCGAGCCGCACCCCGTCGGCGTCGCGCCGCTCGAGCACGTCGGCTCCGTAGGTGCCCGCGAGCATCCGCGAGCCGAACAGGGGCGTCCCGAAGCGCCAGCCCTCCTCGTCCGCGAAGGCGATCACGGCGAGCCGCTCGGCACCGGCGATCGCCTGCGCCCGCAGGTCCGCGACGGCGGCGAGCGCCGTCACCACGCCGAGCGCGCCGTCGAACGCCCCGCCGTCGGGCACGGTGTCGAGGTGCGAGCCGGACGCGACGAGCCCGTCCGGCGGCGCGTGAGGGTCGGTCAGCCAGAGGTTGCCGGCGGCGTCGTGCTGCGGCTCGGAGCCCGGCCTCGGCGGCGGCGTCGACGACGACCCGCTCGGCCTGCCGGAGCTCGGCGGATCCGACCAGGTTCGAAGGCTCGCCCTGAGCGGCGGCTCGGGGCGCGACCTCACTGACCCGTCGTACCTCGGCTTCTTCGTTGCTGGCCGGCGGGGCCGCGGGTCCACGGAGGGCGGTGTCGTCGCGCGAACGATGCGGCGAGGGCGGCGTCAGCGGCGCTCGCGCGGCGGCCAACGCGCTCACTGCGCTCGCTCAAGCGACCCGCCTCCGGACGCGGAAACCGCTCCGACGGTACGGACTGCCGCCGCTCCGTTCGCTCGCAGCAGTCGCTTCGCTCCTGGTGGCAAGCCCTACGCTCCTTCGCGCTGCGTCAGGGTCGTCACACCTCATAACTGGCTGCGCTGGTCACAAGCACCGTCGGGCTGGGCGCCGTCTCGACGTCGCGCCGTCCTCAGGTCGACGCGTTCTCGACCACGTACACGTTGGCGACTCGACGTCGTCCACGGCACGGTCCGTCCACGCGCTGCCGCCAGGCGTTGGCGAACAGCTCCTCGGGCGTGGGAGCGATCAGCGGATGGAGCGCGTACATGGTCAGGTCCTGTCCGTTGGCGGCGTCACGGTTCACTCCTACCCGAACACGTGTTCGGGTATAGTAGCAACCATGAGCAGCGCCGCGACCGCCCTCCGCTGGCGTCTCGCCGACGACGACGGCGGGCAGCCGACCCTGTTCCCGCTCGACGACGTTCCCGGCCGGCGCGAGCTGCCCGCGGTCGAGTACCTGCACGTGCGCGCGCGCCGCATCATCAGCTCGCTGCGCCCCGGCGGGCCGCTGCCGTTCAACCACACGATCAACGTCTACCGCGGCTGCGCGCACGCCTGCACGTACTGCTTCGCCCGCCCGACGCACGAGCACCTCGGCCTCGACGCGGGCCGCGACTTCGAGACCCGCATCGTGGTCAAGGTCAACGCCGTCGAGCGGGTGCGCGCCGAGCTGGCCAGCCCGCGGTGGGGCGGCGAGCTCA
This sequence comes from uncultured Actinomycetota bacterium, assembly GCA_963767885.1. Taxonomy (GTDB): domain Bacteria; phylum Actinomycetota; class Thermoleophilia; order Gaiellales; family F1-60-MAGs149; genus CAVYFW01. The sequence goes on along the minus strand of CAVYFW010000012.1, from coordinate 82,199 downwards.
TCGCGATGGGGACGAACACCGACCCCTACCAGCCGGCCGAGGGCCGCTACCGGCTCACGCGGGGCGTCATCGGCGAGCTGCTCGCGGCCGGCAACCCGTTCTCGATCCTGACCAAGTCGCCGATGATCACGCGCGACCTCGACCTGCTGGCCGAGGGCGCGTCGCGCGGGCTGGTGCGCTGCTCGCTCTCCATCGGCACCCTGGACGCCGAGGTCGCCCGCGCCACGGAGCCCGACGCGCCGCCGCCCGCCCAGCGCGTCGAGGCGGTGCGGCGGCTGGCGGCGGCCGGCATCCCGACCGGCGTGCTGGTGGCGCCGGTGCTGCCCGGCATCTCGGACGGGCAGGAGCAGCTCGAGCGGGTGATCGGCGCGGTGGTGGAGGCCGGCGCGGAGAGCGTGCACTCGCTGCTCCTGCACCTGCGGCCGGGCGTCAAGGAGGTCTTCATGCCGTGGCTCCGCGACTACCGCCCCGACCTCGTGCCCGACTACGAGCGCCGCTACGACACCGCGAGCGGCTACCTGGCGAGCCGCGACCAGCGGGCGCACTCCGAGCGCATCCGCCGCATCGTCCAGGAGGCCGGCGGCACCCTCTCGCAGCGACGGGGGAGGTGAGGCGAAGGCGCGCTACACCGGGCGCATGGCCGCGCCCACGCATGGGCTAGGCTGACCGTCCCTCGGGATCCACCGCGGAGGTGCCATGGCCGCCAGCGGCCGCGTCGTCATCGCCGGGTACGCCCGGTCGCCGTTCCACTTCGCGAAGAAGGGGGCGCTCGCCGGTGTCCGGCCCGACGAGCTCGCCGGGCGCGTCGTCGAGGCGCTCGTCGAGCGCACGGGCGTCGACCCGGACGCCATCGAGGACGTCATCGCTCGGCTGCGCCTTCCCGGAGGGCGAGCAGGGCATGAACGCCGGCGCGGCTCGTCGGCGTGCTGGCGGGACTGCCGCGCACCGTCGCCGGGTCGACCATCAACCGCTTCTGCGGCTCGTCGATGCAGGCGGTGCACACGGCCGCCGGCTCGATCGCGATGGGCGCGGGCGAGGCGTACGTCTGTGCCGGCGTCGAGTCCATGTCGCGCGTGCCGATGGGCGGCTTCAACCCCATGCCGCACCCCGGCCTGGCCGAGCGCTACCCGCAGATCTACATCTCCATGGGCGAGACGGCCGAGAACGTCGCCGAGCGCTACCGCATCCCGCGCGAGCGGCAGGAGGCCTTCGCCGTCGAGAGCCAGCGCAAGGCCGCCGAGGCGCAGCGCGACGGGGCGGCTGGACGACGAGCTCGTCGCCATCGACGACGTCGGCGCCGACGGCTGCCTGCGGCCCGAGACGACCGCCGAGGTGCTGGCCGGGCTCGAGCCCGCGTTCCGCAGCGACGGCACCGTCACCGCCGGCACGTCCTCGCCGCTCACCGACGGCGCCGCGGCGGTGCTCGTGACGTCCGAGGCGTTCGCCCAGCGGCACGGCCTGCAGCCGCTCGCCGCCGTCCGCTCCATCGCCGTCGCGGGCTGCGCGCCCGAGGTGATGGGCATCGGGCCGGTGCAGGCGACCCGCAAGGCGCTGGCCCGCGCCGGCCTGGACGTCGCCGACGTCGACGTCGTCGAGCTCAACGAGGCGTTCGCCAGCCAGGCGCTCGCCTGCCTCGACGAGCTCGGCCTCGGCGCAGGAGCGGGTCAACCTCGACGGCGGCGCCATCGCCCTCGGCCACCCGCTCGGCGCGACCGGCGCCCGCATCACCGGCAAGGCCGCGGCCCTGCTGCGCCGCAGCGGCGGGCGCTACGCCGTCGCGACCCAGTGCATCGGCGGCGGCCAGGGCATCGCGACCGTGCTCGAGGCCGTGGAGTGACCGAGCCGCGCCGGGCAGCCGTGATCGGCGCCGGCGTGATGGGGTCGGGCATCGCGGCCCACCTGGCGAACGCCGGCCTCGAGGTGACGCTGCTCGACGCCGTGCCGGGCGCTGCGCAGCGGGCGCTGGAGCGGCTGCCCCGGAGCGACCCGCCGGCGCTCGTCTCACGCTCGGCCGGGCGGCGCATCCGGGCCGGCGACGTCCCGGGCGACCTGGCCCTCGTCGCCGACGCCGACTGGATCGTGGAGGCCATCGTCGAGGACGCCGACGCCAAGCGCGCGCTGCTCGCGACCCTCGACGGCGTGCGGCGGCCCGGCTCCATCGTCTCCTCGAACACCTCCACCATCCCGCTCGCCGAGCTGGCCCAGGGCGCCGCCCCCGGGCTGGCCGCCGACCTGCTGGTGGCGCACTTCTTCAACCCGCCGCGCTACCTGCGGCTGCTCGAGCTGGTCGCGGGGCCGGCGACCCGCCCCGAGGCCGTCGACGCCATCGAGGCGCTCGGGGACGTCGGCCTGGGCAAGGCGGTCGTGCGCTGTGCGGACACGCCGGGCTTCGTCGGCAACCGGCTGGGGGCGTACTGGATCGGCTGCGCGGTCGGCGAGGCCGTGCGCCGCGGCATCCCGGTCGAGGACGCCGACGCCGCGATCGCGAAGGCCTTCGGCACCCCGCGCACGGGCGTCTTCGCGCTGCTCGACCTGGTCGGGCTCGACCTCATGCTCGCCGTCGACGCGTCGCTCGCGGCACGGCTGCCGGCCGACGACCCGTACCAGGCGCTCGACCGCCGCTCGGACGTCGTCGAGCGCCTCGTCGCCGCCGGCCACACCGGGCGCAAGGGCGACGGCGGCTTCTACCGGCGCGAGGGCGGCGACCGCTACGCCCTCGACCTCGAGCGCGGCGCGTACCGCCCGCGGGGCAAGCCCGGCCGCTCGCCCGCGGCCGGCGCGTACGCCGCGGACGTGCTCGCGGCGACGCTGGCCTACGCCGAGCACCTCGTCCCGGACGTCGCCACCGCCGAGGCCGTCGACACCGCGATGGAGGCGGGCTACGGCTGGGCTCGCGGGCCGTTCGCGCTGGCGGGGCGCCCGCCGGCGCAGACGCGCGTCCGCGGCCGCCTGCGCGACCTCAAGCAGGACCGCGAGCCGGTCGTGCGCAACGCCGCCGCGGCGCTCTGGGACACCGGCGACGGCGTCGCCTGCCTGGAGTTCACGAGCCACGTCAACGCGCTCGACACCGACACCATGGCCCTCATCGCCGACGCCGTCGGCCGCGTGGGGGCGGACTTCCGGGCGCTGGTCGTGCACAACGAAGGGGAGCACTTCTCGGTCGGCGCGAACCTCGGCGCAGTGCTGCTGGCGGCCAACGTCGCCGCGTGGGACGCGCTGGACCTCGCCGTCCGCGCCGGCCAGGGCGCGTACGCGGCGCTCGAGCGGGCGCCCTTCCCGGTCGTCGGCGCGCCGTCGGGCCGCGCGCTCGGCGGCGGCTGCGAGGTCCTGCTGCACTGCGACGCGATCCAGGCGCACGTCGAGACGTACTGCGGCCTGGTCGAGGTCGGGGTCGGGGTCGTCCCGGCGTGGGGCGGCTGCACGAAGCTGCTCGCCCGCCTGGCCGCCCGCACGCGGCTCGGCGGCCCCATGCCCCCGGTCGTCGAGGCGTTCGAGACCATCGGCCTGGCGAAGGTCGCGCGCTCCGCCCACGAGGCGCGCGAGCTCGGCTTCCTTCGCGCGGACGACCGCATCACCCCCAACCGGGACCGCCTGCTGGCCGACGCGCGGGCCCTGGCGCTCGAGCTCGCCGACGGCTACCGCCCGCCCGACCCCGTCGAGCTCACGCTGCCCGGGCCGTCCGGCCGCGCCGCGCTCATGCTGGCGGTGGACGGCCTCGTCCTGCGCGGCGAGGCGAGCGCGCACGATCGCCTGGTCGCGTCCCACCTCGCCACCGTGCTGACCGGGGGCCCCGACGCCGACCCGCTGCGACCGGTGCCGGAGAAGGCGCTGCGCGAGCTGGAGCGCGCCGCGTTCCTGGCCCTCGCCCGGACCGAGCCGACGCTGCAGCGCATGGAGCACATCCTCGCGACCGGCCGCCCCCTGAGGAACTGACGATGCCGCCCACCTACCGCGCGCCCGTCGAGGACGTCGCCTTCCTGCTGCGCGACCTGCTCGACTACGACGGCGAGATCGCCACGCTGCCGGGCTTCGAGGACGCCGACCTGGCCACGGTGCTCGAGGTGCTCGCCGCCGGTGGGCAGTTCTGCAGCGAGGTGCTCGCCCCGCTCAACGGGTCCGCCGACCGCGAGGGCTGCCACTTCGAGGACGGACGGGTGCGCACCCCCGAGGGCTTCCGCGAGGCGTACGCCGCCTTCGTCGAGGGCGGCTGGGCCGGGCTGGGCGCCGACCCGGCCCACGGCGGCGCCGGGCTGCCACAGGTCGTCGGCACGGCCTTCGGCGAGTTCCTGGCCGGCGCGAACCTCAGCTTCTCGACCTACCCCGAGCTCACGCACGGCGCGGCGCTCCTGCTCGCCCGGCACGGCAGCGACGCGCAGCGGGCCCGCTGGCTGCCCGCGCTCTCCAGCGGGGCGATGAGCGGGACGATGTGCCTGACCGAGGCGCACGCCGGCACCGACCTCGGCCTCGTCCGCACGCGCGCGGAGCCCGACGGGGAGGGCGGCTACCGCGTCTCGGGGACGAAGATCTTCATCACCGCCGGCGAGCACGACCTGACGGACGACATCCTGCACCTCGTGCTCGCCCGGCTGCCGGACGCCCCCGCCGGCACGCGCGGCATCTCGCTCCTCGCGGTGCCGAAGCGGCTGCCGGACGGCAGCCCCAACGGCGTGGTCTGCGGCTCGATCGAGCACAAGCTCGGCATCCGCGCCTCCGCCACCTGCGTCCTGCACTACGAGGGCGCGCGGGCAGAGCTCGTCGGCGAGCCGCACCGGGGCATGCCGATCATGTTCACGATGATGAACGGCGCACGGCTGGGCGTCGGCGTCGAGGGCCTGGGGGTCGGCGACGCGGCGCGCCAGGTCGCCGTGGCCTACGCCCGGGAGCGGCTCCAGGGCCGATCGCTGGCCGGCCCGGCGCGCCCCGACCTGGAGGCCGACCCCATCGTCGTGCACCCCGACGTGCGGCTGAACCTGCTGCGCATGCGGGTGCTGACCGAGGCGGGCCGCGCGCTTGCGCTGTGGGTGGCCCGCGAGCTCGACGTCGCGGATCGCCATCCCGACGAGGCGCGGCGCCGGGTGGCGGCCGACGTCGTCGCGCTGATGACGCCCGTGGTCAAGGCGACGCTGACCGACCACGGCGTCCTCTGCGCGAACCTCGCCCTGCAGGTGCACGGCGGACACGGCTACATCGTCGAGACGGGCGTCGAGCAGCTCGTCCGCGACGCGCGCATCACGCAGGTCTACGAGGGCACGAACGGCGTGCAGGCGCTCGACCTCGTCGGCCGCAAGCTGCCGGAGGGCGTCGGGCGCATGCTGCGGCGGCTGTGCCACCCGGCGGCGGCCTGGGTCGAGGAGAACCGCCGCCATCCGGAGCTGGGCGACCTCGCCGAGCCGCTCGGCGCCGCGCTCGGCCGGCTGCAGCGCACGACCCTGTGGCTCGGCGGCCGCGCGCTCGCCGATCGCGAGGAGGCCGGGGCCGCCGCGACGGAGTACCTGCGGCTGCTGGCCCTCACGACGTTCGGCTACCTCTGGGCGCGCATGGCGGAGGTGGCCCTGGACACCAGCACGGGAACGCCGGCGGAGCTGCGGCGGTCGAAGGTCGAGCTGGCCCGCTTCTACATGGCGCGCGTCCTGCCCGAGACCTCGGCGCTGGCGCGCCAGATCACGGCCGGCAAGGCGACCGTGATGCGCCTGGAGGCCGAGCTGCTCTGACGCGTCGACCCGTACTCCTCCTGCCCGCGCTGTGCCTGGCCCTCGTGCTCGCCGCGTGCGGCGGTGACGACGGCGGGAGCTCGGCGCCGACGTCGGCCGCGGCGCCGCCGACCACCGCGCCCGCGACCACGACGCCGCCCTCGACGGCCGCCGCGCCGACCACGACGGCCCCGCCGGCGAGCGCGACCGGCGCCGGCACCGCGCGCTGCGGCATCGGCGACCTCGAGGCCAGCCTCGCACCGCAGTCGCCCGGGGCCGGCCAGCGCTACGCCGTCCTCGTGCTGACGAACGACGGGTCGGCGCCCTGCCACACCAAGGGCTACCCCGGCCTCGGCCTCGAGACGGCGGACGGCAAGACGCTGCCGTCGGAGGTGCAGTGGGGCGGCCCGGGCGAGCCGGCCCCCGAGGCCCTGACGCTCGCGCCGGGCGAGTCCGCATCGGCGCTCCTGCACTGGGGCGCCGTCCCGGGCCAGGGCGAGCCCGTGAACGGGGCCTGCGAGCCGACGGCGGCGACGATGCTGGTGACGCCGCCCGACGAGACCGAGTCGCTGGCCGTGCCGTTCGGCCAGACCGTCTGCCAGATGGGCCGCATCGACGTGACCGCGCTCGTCGCGGGCGCCGCCGGCCCCTCGTTCGGCTGACCGTCAGGCGACGGCGTAGCGCGCGACGACGTCCCGCTGCAGCTCCACGCCGAGGCCCGGCGCCGTCGGCAGCTCGATGCGGCCGTCGACGACCGGCGGCTCGGGCGCCACGAGGCCGTCGCGCAGCGGCGCCGACCACAGCTCGGGCACGAGGGTCTCGATCAGCGGCACCTCCGCCGACGCCGCCTGCAGCTGCCTCGCGGCCGCCGCGTCGATGCCGGTCTTCCAGCAGTGCGGCACGACCTGCGCGCCGCGCTCGGCAGCGCTCTGGCAGATGCGGCGCAGCTCCGTGAGGCCGCCGGCGCGGGCCACGTCGGGCTGCAGGACGTCGACGTGCCCGACCTCCAGCCAGGCGCGGCACTCCTCCCACGTCGAGGCGAGCTCGGCGCCGCCGACCCGCGTCTCGACCCGCGCCGCGAGCCGCGCGTGGCTGGCCAGGTCGTCGTGCGGCAGCGCCGCCTCGGCGAGGAACAGCCGCTCGCCCTCCAGCCGCCGCAGCACCCACTGGGCGTCGCGCCAGTCGCGCCAGCGGTAGCCGAAGTCCACCAGCAGCTCGACGTCGTCGCCGACCACGCGACGGCCCTCGCGGATGCAGGCGACGAGGTCGCGGTCGCTCGCCCGGTCCTCGAACAGCACCTCCATCTTCACGGCCCGGAAGCCGAGCTCGACGGCGCGGGCCATGTGCCGCGTCGTCACGTCCATCAGCTCGCCGAGGCCGCGTTCGCCCACCGCGCCCGCGTAGACGGTCGCGTACGGGGAGAGGTGGTCGCGCCGCGCGCCGCCGAGCAGGTGGTAGGCCGGGCGGTCGAGCTGGCGGCCGGCGAGGTCGTGCACGGCGATGTCGACCGCGGCGAGGGCGTGGCGCGCGATGCCGGACGGCCCGCTGAAGGGCGTGGCCGCGGCGAGGCGATCCCAGAGGGCGCCGGCCTGCACCGGATCGGCGCCCACCAGCAGCCGCGCGAGGCCCGACGCCCAGCGGTGCGGGCCCGGGTCGAGCACCACCGTGCGGGCCGCCTCCGAGACGGTGTCGGCCTCGCCGATGCCGACGCGTCCGTCCTCGTCCTCGACCTCCACGAGCAGCGTGTCGGCGGCGCCATCGACGTCGTCGAGGTCGCGCCCCGTGCGCAGGACCGTCGCCCGCACGGCCGCGATCGGACAGGGGTCGGCCGGCACGGGGCCAGCCTACACCGACGCGTCGTCCGCGCCCGCTGCGGGTACAGTGCCGCGGTGCGTCGAGTCGTCGCCGTGGCCCTCGCCGTTCTCGCGCTGCCCGCCTCGGCCGCGTCGGCGGCGACCCTGACGATCGCGAACGGTGCGGCGACGTACGAGGCGGCGGCGGAGGCCAACCGCGTGCAGGTCAGCTACGACGGCGCCACCGCGACGATGTCCCTGACGGACCTCGCGAGCTCGCTGCTGGCGGCGCCCGAAGGCTGCACCCGCACGGCCACCGCGACCGATGCGACGGTCACCTGCCCTGCCGCGGGCCTGGGGACGGTCGTGATCCGCACGGGGGATGGCGCCGACAGCGTCGCCGCGAGCGCCACCGCACCTCCGCCCTTCGGGCTGCAGGTCGCGCTCGGCCCGGGCGACGACCGCCTCGACGTGCTGGCCGGCGTCGCGATCGCGGTGCGCGGCGAGGGCGGCAACGGCCGCGACCTGCTGAACGGCGGCGACGGTGCGGACCTGCTCACGGGCGGGGCCGGCGACGACACGCTCGTCGGCGGCCTGAACGCCGACACGCTCCAGGGCGGTGCCGGCCAGGACACCGTCTCCTACCGCGAGCGGACGGGGAGCGTCCAGGTCAGCATCGGCTCGGCGACGCCCGATGACGGCGAGGCCGGCGAGGGCGACGACGTCGCGTCCGACGTCGAGATCGTGCTCGGCGGCTCCGGCGACGACCGGCTCGTCGGCTCGCGGCTGGCCGATCGCCTCGACGGCGGCAACGGCAGCGACGTGCTGCGCGGCCTCGCGGGCAACGACGAGCTCTCCGGCGACGATCCGGCGGCGACCGCGCCCGCCGTGCCGGGCCAGCCCGGCCCCGGCGACGACGTGCTGGAGGGCGGGCCGGGGGCCGATCGGCTGCACGGCGGCGGCGGCGTCGATACCGCCAGCTACGCCGAGCGCGTGAACCCCGTCCGCGTCGACCTCGGCGCCAGCCCGGCCGTCGGCGGCGAGGCGCGCGAGAACGACCAGCTCGACGACGTCGAGAACGTCTGGGGCGGCCTGGGCCGCGACACGCTGCTGGGCGACGGGCGCGCGAACCTGCTCTGGGGCGGGCCGGGCCGCGACGTCGTGGCCGGCCGCGGCGGCGCGGACGTGCTGGTCGGCGGGCCCGGTCGCGACACCGCGCGCGGCGACGGGGGCGACGACCTGATCGCGGCGCGGGACGGCGCCGTGGACGTGCTCCAGTGCGGCGGCGGACAGGATCGCGTCGCGGTCGACAACGGGCCGCCCGGCCCGTCCGACGGCGCCGGTGCAGCCGATCGCGACGGCATCGACGACCCCTTCGAGATCCCGGTCATCGACGCCGTCACGGCGGACTGCGAGACGCGGGACGTGCTCGCGGGCGGCGGGGTGGGCGGCGCCCCGGCCGGCTCGCCGCTCAACCCGAAGGCCGTCGTCGACGTGGCGCTGCCCTACGCCGTCGTCACGGTGCTGCGCGCCGTCGTCGCCTCCGACGGGAGCGTGCTGCTGCCGCTGACGTGCTCTGCCCGGGCCGCCGCGCGCTGCGCCGGCACGGTGGTGCTGCGGGCTTCGGGCGCAACGGTCGGCCAGGCGCAGGTCGTCGTCCCGGCGGGCCGCGACGGCACCTTCCCGGTGCCGCTCGACGCCGCCACCCGCACACGCGTCGCGGGCGGCCCCGTCCGGGTCGTCGCCACGCTGACCGTGCACGACGCGCTCGGGCGCGAGGCCGTGAGCCGCTTCGCGGTCACCCTGCGCGCTGCCTGACGGCGGTCAGGCCGGCAGGCCGAGCAGCTCGGCGGCGAGCGCGGCGGAGCACTCCGCCACGGCCAGCGACCCCGCGACGTCGACCGTCTCCCGCAGGTCGGCGCTGCCCTCGGTGCAGATGGCCAGGGCGATCGTGCCCTGGCCGTGGCGCCGCACGAGACCGACGTCGGCGCGCACGCCGTCGAGCTCGCCCGTCTTGTTCGCCACCCACGGGTCGCTGTCACGCCCGTGGAACTGCGCGTAGACGTTGTCGCCGAGCCAGCGCGGCAGCTGGTCGCGGAAGTGCTGGCGGGCCATGCAGCCCACGAGCAGGTCGCAGAGCTCGGGCGTCAGCAGCTCGCGGCGGTGCAACGCGGCCAGCAGGCGCGTCTGCTCGCGAGGGGTCGTCTCGCCGATGGCGTGGCCGGGGCCGCCGCCGCCGATCGCCGCGAAGTCCACCGGTAGCGGCATGCGCGTCTGCGGGAGGCCGATGCCGTCCAGGTACCGGTGCAGCGGGCCGGCGCCGCCGAGCCGCTCGTAGAGGGCGTTCGTCGCGACGTTGTCGGAGACGGCGATGGCCAGCTCCACGAGGTCGCGCAGCGCCAGGCGCTCGACGTCGAGCTGGCGCAGGACGCCGCCGCCGGCGACGCGACGGCCGGGCGGCGGGAGCGCGATGGGCTCGTCCAGGCGGGCCTCGCCGCCGGCCACGAGGTCGAGCACGGCCGCGCACAGCGCGACCTTGATCACGGACGCCGTGCCGAAGACGTCGTCGGCCCGCAGGGCGAGCTCGCGGCCGTCGTCGAGGTGCGCGGCGTGGTAGCCGAGCCGGCCGTCGAACGCCTGCTCCAGCGCGGCGATGCGGGCGGCGAACGGGAGATCCGGGCGCGGCCCCAGCGGGACGAGGTCGCGCGCCGCCGTCACACGCAGGTCCAGCCGCCGTCGACCGGCAGCGCGACGCCGGTGATCCAGCGCGCGTCCGGCGAGGCGAGGAAGCAGACGGCGGCCGCCACGTCCTCGGGCTCCCCGAGCATGCGCAGCGGGGTCGCGTCGATGGCGCGCTGCAGCCGCGACTCGTCCTCCCAGATGACGCGCGTCATGGCGCTGCGGACGTAGCCGGGGCAGACGGCGTTGACGGTGATGCGGTCGGGGCCGAGCTGCGCCGCCAGGGTGCGCATGATCTGCAGCACGGCGCCCTTCGAGGCGTTGTAGTGGACGCCGCTCGCGAGGCCGACGAGCGCGGCGATCGAGCCGAGCAGGACGATGCGCCCGCCCTCGCCCTGCGCGCGCAGCTGGCGCGCCGCCTCGCGGCACGTCCACCAGACGCCGTGCTGGTTGATCTCGACGGTGCGGAGGTAGTCCTCCCACGGCTCGTCCGGGAGGTCCTGCACCGCCAGCGAGACGCCGGCGTTGGCCACGGCGACGTCGAGGCGGCCGTAGGACTCCACCGCCGCGGCCACGGCGGCCGCGACCTGCTCGCCGTCGCGGACGTCGCAGCGGACGAACCGCGCCTGCCCGCCGGCGGCGGCGATGGCCTCGTGCGTCGCGGGCCCGTCGTCGAACCCCTCGCTGTCGGGCACCTCGACGAGGTCGGCGCACACGACGGCGCAGCCGTCGCGGGCCAGCCGGAGCGCGATGGCCCGCCCGTTGCCGCTGGAGGAGCCGGTGACGAGCGCGGTCCTCCGGAGGGACGGTTGTTGCTCGCTGGCGCTCGCGTCGACAACGCGCTCACTGCGCTCGCTCAACCGCGGTCCCTCCTCCGGACATGGAAACCGCCTCCGACAGCACGGTACTGCTGTGCTGCTCCGGCTCTCGCTCGCCGGCAGCGGTCGCTTCGCTCCATCGACAAGCCCCTACGCTCCTTCGTCGCTGCGGGGCAGGGCTCACTCACACCTCAATAACTGGTCGCGCTGCTGGCAGACTCCTGCCATGGGCGAAGTCCCCGCCACTACCCGCATTCCCCCGCATCGATCGGCACCGTGACGCCCGAGACGTAGCTGGCCAGGTCGGAGGCCAGGAAGGCGAAGACGCTCGCGACCTCGTCCGGCGTCGCCATGCGGCGCACCGGCACGTCGGCGACCAGGCGGCTGCGCACCGAGTCGGCGCTCTCGCCGCGGCCGCGCGCCTCCGCGTAGCCCGCCGCGAGCTCGGCCTGCATCTGCGTCTCCACCAGGGCGGGCGCCACGCAGTTGACGCGCACGCCGTCGCCCGCGAGCTCCTTCGCGAGCGTCTCGGTCAGCGCCACCACGCCGAACTTCGACGCGCAGTAGGCGCCGATGTGCGCGAAGCCGTGGCGCCCGGCCTGCGAGGCGGTGCCGAGGATCACGCCGTGCCCCTGCTCGCGGAAGCGCCGGGCCGCCGCGCGGTACTGCAGGAAGACGCCGATCAGGTTCACGTCGAGCACGCGCCGGACGTCCGCCAGCGCCGCGTCGGCGATCGAGCCGACGACCAGGATGCCGGCGTTCGCCACCAGCACGTCCAGCCCGCCGAGCGCCGCCGACGCCTGGCCGAAGCCGTGCTCGACCTCGTCCTCGTCCGTGACGTCGAAGACGACGTGCGGCGCGTCGAGCTCCGCCGCCGCCTCCGCGAGCCGCTCGGCCTTCACGTCCGCCAGGCAGACGGCCGCGCCCTCGGCGTGGAAGCGGCGGGCCGTCGCCAGGCCGATGCCGCTCGCGGCGCCCGTGATCAGCGCCCTGCGGCCCGCCAGCAGGTCAGCCATCGGCCGCGATGGTGGTCATCCGCTGGCCCACCTCGACGACGTCCTCGGGGCCGACCAGGAGCGCGCCGACCACGCCCGCCTCCGGCGCGACGACCTCGGCGTTCACCTTGTCGGTCTCGATCACGCAGATCGGCTGGTCGGCGGCCACGCGGTCGCCCTCGGCCACGAGCCACTCGACGATCGTCGCGTCCTGCATGGTCATGCCCCACTTGGGCAGCACGACGTCGACGTCAGGCACGCAGCACCTCCTGGGCGGCGCCGGCGATCCGCTCCGCGTCGGGCAGCAGCGCCCGCTCGAGCGGCGGCGAGAACGGGATGGGCACGTCGGGCACGCAGACGCGGCGGACCGGCGCGCGCAGCGCGTCGAACGCCTCCTCGGCCGCGAGGGCGGCGATCTCGCTGGCGGCGGAGCACGTCTGGCGCGCCTCGTCCACGACCACCAGGCGGCCCGTGCGGCGGACCGAGCCGAGGATCGCGTCGCGGCCGAGCGGCACGAGCGAGCACGCGTCGATCACCTCTGCCGAGACGCCGCGCTCCTCCAGCAGCGCGCCTGCCTCGCGCGCCCGCTTGGCCATCATGCCGCCGCAGGCGACGATCGTGACGTCGTCCCCGGCGCGGTCGACCACCGCCGCGCCGAGGCCCAGCGGCTCCTCGCCGACCGTGCCGCGCTCGCCGGCGAGGGCCGGGTGGAAGAGGACGATGGTCGGGTCGTCGGAGGCGATCGCCGCGCGCGTCAGCCAGTAGGCGGCGTGCACCGTCGACGGGAAGACGACGTTCAGCCCGCCCGCGGCCATGAAGGTCGGGTGCGGCGTCTCCGAGTGGTGGGCGGCGTTGGCGCCCGCCGCGCCGGCCGACGCCACGAGCGTGAGCGGCACCCGGAACTGACCGCCGCTCATCGAGCGGATGCGGCCCGCCTGGTTGACGAGCTGGTCGAGACAGACGTAGGCGAACGACGCGAACATCAGGTCGACGACGGGCCGCAGGCCGCCCATCGCCGCGCCGACCGCGGCGCCGACGAAGCCCTGCTCGGAGATGGGCGTGTCGCGCACCCGCTCGGAGCCGAACTCGGCGGCCAGGCCACGCGTCGGGCCCATGACGCCGATCGACACGTCCTCGCCCCACAGCACCACGCGCGGGTCGTCGCGCATCGCCTGCGCGATCGCATCGGCCATCGCAGGCGTCAGCCGCCGCGCGGCCGACGGGCGCGACTCAACGGACGCCATCGAGCACGTCCTCGTAGGCGCGGGCCTCGTCCGGGAACGGCGCGGCCCGCGCGCGCTCCAGCGCGGCGTCGAGCTCCGCGCGGCGCTCGGCCGAGAGCCGCTCGCGCAGCGCCTCGCCGTCCGGGATGCGCGCCGCCAGGCGGTCGATCGGGTCGGCGGCCGGATCGGACGGGTCGGGCCGGTAGCCGCGCGCGTACGTCTCCTCGCCCTCGTGGTGGCCGCGGCGGCGGATGCAGCGGCACTCGAGCAGGGTCGGGCCGTCGCCCGCGCGCGCCCGGGCCAGCGCCGCCGCCGTCGCCTCGTGCACGGCCACGACGTCGTTGCCGTCGACGACGTGGCCGGGGATGCCGTAGCCGTCGGCACGGCGTGCGATGCCCGGGCCGGCCGTCACCGAGGCGGAGGCCGAGAACTCGCCGTAGCCGTTGTTCTCGCACACGAAGACCACGGGCGCGTACCAGACGGCGGCCAGGTTCAGCGACTCGTGGAACGTGCCCTGGTTCGCCGCGCCGTCGCCGAAGAAGGCGACCGCGCAGGCTCCGGTGCCGAGGGTGCGGGCCGCCACGGCCAGCCCGACCGCGTGCGGGATGCCGCCGCCCACGATGCCGTTGGTGCCAACGACGTGCCGCGACGCGTCGGCCATGTGCATCGAGCCGCCCTTGCCGCCCGAGACGCCGGTCGCCTTGCCGAGGATCTCCGCGAGCATCCCCTCGGCCGGCACGCCGCGCGCCAGCAGGTGATGGTGGCCGCGGTGCGTCGAGGTCAGCCAGTCGTCCGGGCCCATCGCGCTACAGACCCCGACCGCGACGCCCTCCTGCCCGACCGACAGGTGCACGACGCCCGGCAGCTCGCCGCGCGGGAAGAGCTCCGCGAGCAGCTCCTCGAACTGGCGCACCTGCACCATCGCGTCGAGCAGCTCGGCGTGGTCGGGCGCTGCGCTCACTCGGCTCGCGACGCCGCCTGGAAGACGGCGCCCATGCCGCCGTCGATGCGGATCGTCGCCCCGTTGACGTGGGTCGACTCGGGGCCGACCAGCCAGGAGACCAGCTTCGCGACGTCCTCGCCCTGGCCGAAGCGGCCGCCGGGCGGGGGCACCCACTCCGCCGGGTTCTCGGCGTGGTCCTCGTGGCCCTTGGGCGTCGCCTGCACGCCGGGCTCGACGTCGCCCGGGCAGACGCAGTTCACGCGGACGCCGACCAGCGCGCCCTCGCCGGCGAGGAGGTCGGAGACGGCGCCGACCGCCGCCTTGGAGACCGAGTACGCGGCGAGGTCGTGGACGCCGCGGATGGTGGTGTCCGAGCCGATGACGACGACCGACGCGCGGTTCTCGACCAGCGTCGGCCAGGCCCGGCGCGCCGTGCGGAAGACCGCCGTGACGTTGGTCTCCACGATCTCGCGGAAGGCGGCGTCGGGCGTCGACTCGATCGAGCCCTGGAAGAGGATGCCGGCGTTGAGAACCAGCGCGTCGAGCCCGCCGAGCCGCTTGATCGCGCTGTCGAGGGCCTTGTCGGCGGCGGCGCGGTCGGTGAGGTCGCAGCGGACGAAGCGCGCGCCCGTCTCCTTCGCCACCGCCTTGCCGCGCGCGTCGTTGCGGCCCGAGAACACGACGTCGGCGCCGTCCTCGCGCAGCCGCTCGACACAGGCGCGGCCGATGCCGGACGTGCCGCCCGTCAGGTAGATCCTCACGCGCCGTCCTCTGCGTGCACGTGGCTCGCGTGCAGGGCCGCGCGCATGCCGCCGTCGACGAGCAGCTCCGTGCCGGTGATCATCTGGGCGTCGCTCGAGACCAGGAAGGCGACGGCCGCCGCCACGTCGCGGGCGTGCACCAGCCGTCCGCGGGGCGGGCGCAGCCAGGTGCTCGTGTCCGGCAGGTCGTCGCGCGCACCGACGCGGGTGACCATGCCCGGCTCGGTGTCGCCGGGGCAGACGGCGTTGACCCGGATATCCTGCGGCCCGGCCTCGACGGCGAGCATCTTGGCCAGCATGATGGCGCCGCGCTTGGAGACGGAGTAGGCGCCGATCGTCGCCTCGGCCCACACGCCCGCGTCCGAGGCCGTGATGACGATGGAGCCGCCGCCGGCCGCACGCAGATGGGGCAGGCACGCGAGGGCATAGCGGTACGGGCCGACGAGGTTCGTCTCGATCACGGCGTCCCAGGCGTCGTCGTCCGTCTCGCTCAGCGGCCCGTCGTGCAGCACGCCGGCGTTCAGCACGACGGCGTCGAGCCCGCCGAGCACCTCGACGGCGTTGCGCACCGAGCGGTGGATCGCCTCGCGATCGCGCGCGTCGGCCTCCAGGAAGGTCGCGCCGTGACGCGCGGCGACGCGCTCGCCGCGCTCGCGGTCGCGTCCGGTCAGGACGACGCGCGCGCCCTCGGAGCGCAGCCGCTCCACGACGGCCTCCCCGATGCCGGACGTGCCACCGGTCACGAGCGCGCGCAGGTCGTCGAGACGCCCCATCCCGCGGCGATTCTAGAGCCGACTGGATCACCGCGATGAGCAGGACGTGGGCCAATGGTCGAGAACACTTGCCATTGCGAGGGGAACGGCTGTACCTTCGCGCCGGAACGTGCCCGTGGGGGCACAAGGGCAACCGTCCGCGCGCGGGCGGCAGGGGAAGGAAAGGAAGGAGGGCCACATGGCATCGGATACCGACGCCGCGCCAGGCGCCTCGTCCGGCATCGAGGTCGAGGATGCGATCCACGGCGGACACCGCCTCGCACCCAACGCGCTCGGCGTCAGCGGCGTCCTGTTCTGCTGCGTGACCGGGGCCGCGCCCATCGCGGCGATGCTCTTCAACGTGCCAGTGACGGTGCTCGGCGGCGGCTGGTCGTCGCCCGCGTCGTTCTGGCTCGCCACCGTCGTGCTCACCCTCTTCTCGGTGGGGTACGTCGAGATGGCCCGGCGGGTCACGGCCGCCGGCGGCTTCTACAGCTTCGTCTCGCACGGCTTCGGCCAGATCATGGGCATGGGGACGGCGGTCACCATCACGCTCTGCTACGTCCTCTTCACGGCGGGCGTCTCGGGCGTGACGGCGTACTTCGCGAACTCGACCATGAACGACTGGTTGAGCATCGACATCCCGGTGTACGTGATCATGTTCGTGCTGCTCGCGGTGATGCTGGTGCTGGCGTTCTTCCACATCGAGGTGACCGCCGCGATCCTCGGCGTCTGCCTCGTGGGCGAGCTCATCGCCCTGGCGGTGTTCGGCTTCGCGGTCCTGTTCCAGGGCGGCGACAGCGGCATCCCGTTCGAGCCGCTCAGCCCGGCCGCGCCGTGGGACAACGACAACACCGCCATCCTCGGGGCCTCGGCGACCGGCATCGCGCTCTTCGGCGCCTTCTGGTCCTGGGTCGGCTTCGAGATGGCCCCGAACTACGCCGAGGAGTCCCGCGACCCCAGGCGCATCATGGCCGTCGCGACGTACGCGTCGGTCATCGGCCTCGGCATCCTCTACACGTTCATCTCCTGGATGTTCGTGGCCGGCTGGGGCATGGACAACGTGTCCGCCGGCGTCGTCGGCCAGTTCGAAGGCGCCTACGGCTCGGCGTTCTACCCGCTCACCGACCGCTACTTCGGCGAGCTGCTGACCTGGGCCTTCGAGCTGCTCATCGTGACCGGCTCCTTCGCCTGTCAGCTCGCGTTCTTCAACACGTCGAACCGGTACTTCTTCTCGATGGGCCGCGAGGGCATCCTCCCGAGCGTCCTCGGTCGGACGCACCCGAAGCACCACAGCCCGTACCTGGCGGCCATCCTGACCACGATCCTGACGGGCGCGATCATGCTCGGCTTCGTGCTCTACGACGACTCGAACATCGCCGCGCTGGCCAAGCAGGGGACGTGGATCCCGCTGATGGGCATGTTCGGCATCCTGATCGTGCAGGCGCTCGTCTCGTTCTCGATCATCTACTACTTCGCCACGAAGGCGAAGGACGGGATGCACTGGTTCAAGACGATCGTCGCGCCGATCCTCGGCGGCGTCGGCTGCCTCTACGTGGCCTACCTGCTGAACGAGAACAAGACCGACCTCGCCGCGGGCAACCCGCTGTTCATCAAGGTCCTGCCGTGGGCGACGGTCGTGTTCTTCGCGATCGGCGTCATCCTGGCGCTGATCTACCGCTCGACGAACCCGAAGAAGTACGAGGCCATCGGCCGCTACGTCCACTCGGACGCCTAGCAGCACGGCCTGAACGTACGACCGCTCTGACGGGGCGGGGCGCCGCGAGGTGCCCCGCCCCGTTCGCGTTCCGGGTCAGGTGAGGTCGCCGAGCCAGGCGTCGGCGTGCGGCGTGCGGGCGTAGAGGACCGTGCGGCCGCTGCGCACGCGACCGAGCAGCCCGGCGCGGGAGAGCGCCTGCAGATGCTGGTTGACGGCGCTCGGCGTCACGTCGAGGCGGGCGGCGAGCTCCGTCGTCGAGGACGGGCGGTCGAGCAGCGCGAGCAGCGTCGCCCGCGGCTTGCCGATCAGCGCCTCGAGCGCGGGCGGCGGCGCGGGCAGCTCCGCCAGCCACAGGGCCGCGCGGCCGCGGGCCGGGTAGGCGATGACCGGGGGCTGGTCGTGGCTCACGAGGGTGACGGCGTTCGACGCGAAGATCGTCGGCATCAGCGGCAGGCCGCGGCCGGCGACGTCGACGACCTCGTGGACGCCCGGCTTCGCGTCGACGTAGAGCACGCCGCCGTCCCAACGCACGCGCGGCTCGAGGTCGGCGAACAGGGCCTCGGCGCCGCCGCGGGCGAGCTGCAGCGAGCGGTAGACGACGTCGCCCTCGAGGATCGCGCGCATGCGCGGCCAGCGCGGGGCGATGACGGCGTCCCAGTACGCCTCGAGCGAGGCCGCAGCCTGCTCCGCGAGCCGCGTCGGATCGCGCAGCGCCGCGGCCAGCAGCGGCTGCAGCGGCTCGCCGCGGGCGGCGGCGTCGACGTCCGCCCGCACGCGCTCGGCCGGCGTCGCGCGCAGGATCGCGAGCTCGTCGGCGATGTCGGGCAGGAAGCCGTCGGGCCGGGGCGTGAGGAAGTCCGGGAGCCAGCCGTGCGGCGGGACCATGGCGTCGAGGAGGCGCATGTCGAGGCCCGCCCGCGACGGCTCCACCCGGCGCAGCCAGGCGAGGTGGGGTCGGGTGTCGGCGCCGGGGCGCCAGGCCCAGAGGGACGTCACGGTCTCGTGCAGCGGAGACGCCGCGAAGCGCGTCGCGGCGAGGTCGGAGACGTCGAGGTGGTACTCGATCATGTAGCACTACGCTACATCCATTGGCGTCGCGATCGCGGCGTGGTTCCCTCAGCGGGTGCGCCGCCTCGCACCCCGAACGTTCCTGGGCACCGTCCTGCCGCGCGAGCCGACGATGCGCCTGCTCGCCGTCACCACCCTCGTGACGACGTTCGGCAGCGGGCTCTTCTACACCACGAGCGCGCTCTTCTTCACGCGCATCGTGGGGCTCTCGGTGGCCCAGGTCGGCGTCGGCCTCACCATCGCCGGGCTCTGCGGGGTGCTGGCCGGGATGCCGTTCGGTCACCTCGCCGACCGCCGTGGCGCGCGCCGCCTGCTGGTCGTGCTGCTCGTGCTGGAGGGCCTCGCGACGCTGGCCTTCGTCGCCGTCGACTCCTTCGCGGCCTTCGTGCTGGTGGCGTCGGCGGCCGCTGTCTGCGACCGCGGCGGCTCGACCGTCCGCAGCGCGCTGATCGCGGTCGCCGTGCCCGAGGGCGAGCGCGTCCACGGCCGCGCGCTGCTGCGCTCGCTGACCAACGTCGGGATCGGCTGCGGCACCGCCGTCGCCGCCCTCGCGCTGCACTACGACTCGAGGCCCGCCTACGTCACCCTCATCGTCGCCGACGTCTGCGCGTTCATGGTCGCGGCGGCGCTGCTCACGCGCCTGCCGCGGGCCACCGCCGACGCGACCGCACCGCGGGTCGAGGGCGGGCCGCGCCTGCTCGCGCTGCGCGACCGGCCGTACCTCGCAGTTACGGCGCTCTTCGCCGTCGTCTCGTTCCAGTTCGGCATCTTCGAGATCGGCCTGCCGATCTGGGTCGTCGAGCACACATCGGCGCCGCGCACGGTGGTGGCCGCCGCGCTGCTGGTCAACACGGTGCTGATCGTCTGCCTCCAGGTGCGCGCGAGCCGCGGGACCGAGGAGGCGTCGGGCGCCGCACGCGCCTGCGCCCGGTCGGGGCTCCTGCTGGGCGGCGCGTGCGTGCTCTACGCCGCCGCCGCCGAGCTGCCGGCCCTGGGCGCCGTCGGGCTGCTGCTGATCGCCGTCGTCGTGCAGACCGGCGGCGAGCTCCTCTCCTCGGCCGGCGGCTGGGGGCTCAGCTACGCGCTCGCGCGGCCCGAGGCGCCCGGCCAGTACCAGGGCGTCTTCAACAGCGGGTTCGCGGCGGCGATCATGCTCTCGCCGCTGGTGGTGACGCTGCTGCCCCTCACGCTCGGCTGGACGGGGTGGATCGTGCTCGGCGCCATGCTCGCGGTCTCCGGGGCGGCGCTGGTGCCCGTGACCCGCTGGGCGGAGCGCACGCGAGCTACAGTGCCAGTGTGATCATCGCGGTCGCCGTCGTGCTGCTCGCGGCCGGGCTCGTCCTGGGCCGGACGGTGCGCGGCTGGCCCGCGCTGGGCATCCTGGCCGGACTCACCGCCGTCTCCGCGCTCGCGCTCCAGGTCGCCGGGGCGCAGCCGGCCGCGGCGCTGGCCCTGGGCTGGATCGCGATGCTGGTCGAGGGCTGCGCCGAGCCGGAGAACGCCGGCTGGTGCGCCTGCCGTCTGCCGCGCGGTCGCGGGGCCGCGTGCCGCCGGCGGGCCTCAACCTAGCCCGTGCCGCTCGACGACCTCCTGCGGGGCAACGCGGACTGGGCCGCGCGGACGCTGGCGCGCGATCCCGCGTTCTTCGACCGCCTCACGGCACAGCAGGCGCCGCAGACGCTCTGGATCGGCTGCGCGGACAGCCGCGTGCCGGCGAACGAGATCACCGACACCGACCCCGGCGAGATGTTCGTGCACCGCAACGTCGCGAACGTCGTGGTCCACACCGACCTCAACTGCCTGTCGGTGCTGCAGTACGCCGTCGACGTGCTGCAGGTGCGGCAGGTGGTCGTCTGCGGCCACCTGGGCTGCGGCGGCGTGGAGGCGGCGATGGACGGCGACCGGCACGGGCTGATCGACAACTGGCTGCGGCACGTCCAGGACGTCGCCACGGATCACGCGGCCCTGCTCGAGGCCACTGCGCCGGAGCGGCGCCTGGACCTGCTCTGCCGGCTCAACGTCGTCGAGCAGGTCGTGAACGTCACGCGCACGACGATCGTGCAGGAGGCCTGGGACCGCGGCCAGCCGCTGCGCGTCCACGGGCTGGTCTACAGCATCGCGGACGGCCGTCTGCGCGACCTGGACATCACGGTCGCCGCGGCCGAGGACGTCGCGCCCCGCCGGGCCGCGGTCGTCCAGCGCCTGGCCGCGGCCTGACCATCAGAGCGGGCGCCGCGCTGCGATCCGCGCGGCGGCGCGGCCGGCGCCGCGGGCGTCGGCGGTCTCGACGTAGACGCGTCCCGGCGCGGCGGCCAGCACCACCACGAGCCCGCGCGCGTCCCCGCCGACGCCGATGCCGAGCGGCGCCTCCCGGGCCGCCCGCCGGGCGCGTGCCAGCGCGTCGCCGTCCCCGTCGTCGACGCGCACCTCGACCGGCACGCCCTCCTCCTCGCAGCCGGCCGCGACGGCGCGTCGCCTGTCCGTCCCCCGCCACGAGCGCCGTGATCACCGGGCCGCCTCCAGCACCAGCCCGACCGCGACGGCCGCGCGCGGGCCGTGCAGGCCCAGGACGTCGCCGCGGGCGACGGCGAGATCGAGGTCGGCGAGCTCCGCGGCGACCTCCTCGACGACCTCGTGGTCGGCCGCGCAGCCGCCCACCAGCAGCACGAGCTCGCCGGCCGCCACGCCACCCGCCGCGTCCAGGGCGCGCCGCACGTTGACGCCGAGCACGCGGCGCTTCGCGGCCCGCCGCAGCTCGCGCCACTGCTCCGGTGCGAGCCCGGCCGGCAGCGGTCGCAGGCCGCCGCGCTCCTGCACGCACAGCCGCGCCAGGGTCTCCGGCGGCGCCGGCTCGGTCAGGAAGGTGCGGCCGCCGTCCTCGTGGTGCAGCACGAACGGCGTCTCGACGCGCACCGCCGGGCCGCGCTTGGCGCGCTCGGCGACGTCGACCGGACAGCCGAGCACGCCCGCGCACACGCGCGTCACGAGCTCGCCGGCGCCCGCGGCCACCACCGGCGCGCCGGCGTGCAGGTCGACGGTGCCGCCGCCGAGGTCGAGCACGATCGGTGCGCTCGCCGCGCCGGGAGTCGTCGCCGCGCCGCGCCGGGCGGCGTCGGCCTCGCTGCCGACCACGCGCGGCCGCAGGTCGTCCAGCGCCTCGACGAGGTCGGCCGCGCCGCCGGGCAGGAGCAGCGCGAGCCCCAGCGCCCGCCGGTGCGCGAGGCGGCGCCGCAGGCCGGGCTCCCGCTCGGTCGCCGGCAGCGGCGACCAGAAGGCGTCCAGCACCGGCGTCTCGCCGTCCGGGCGCGACGGCGCGCACGGCGCCGATCGCGAGCGGCGGGTCGCCGGGGTCGAGGGCGCGCCGCGTGCCGTCGCGGAGCACGACGGCCGGCCCGATGGCGCTGGCGGCCGCGCCCGAGGCCGCATCGCCACCGGCCGCGCGGACCACCAGCGCCGTGCGGTGCCCGGCCACGGCGCGGGCCGCGTGGCGGGCGCCGCGGCCGCCGTCGGGGCCGAGCTCCAGCAGGACCCCGAGGCGCAGCGGGTCGGACAGCTCGCGCACGGTCGAGCCCGCCGGCGCCACCTCGATCGCGGCGCGCCTGCCGGCGGGCAGGGCGGCGACGTCGGCCACCTCGTCGAGGATCGGCAGGTCGCGATCGACGCGGTTGCCGATGAGGACGGCGTCGTCCGCGTCGACGATCGCGCCGGCCAGCCGCCAGCCCCGCTCCCGGGCGGTGCGCAGCGCCGTCGCGGCGGCCTCGAAGTCGACGCCGGCGACCAGCGCGATCACGGGGTCCGGCGCCGGCGGCCCGGCGAGCTCCTCCAGTCGTACGCAGGCGGCCGACGCCGACCCCGCGGCCGGACGGCGTGGCGCTGGCCGGGCGGGCGACCGCGACGCCGCCGAGCGCGACCTCCTCGAGCCGGCCGAGCTCCAGCAGGTCGGTCTCCACGGGCCGCTGGTCGGCCAGCAGCAGCGCGTCGACGCGCGCGCCGAGCCGCCGGCCGCCGCGCGCCACGAGCTCGCGCACGCCGACCGCCGCCGCTGCCGAGCCCTTGGCGCCGGTGCTGGGCGCCCGCAGCACGAGGCCGAACGCCGGCGGGCGGCCGGGCTCCAGCCGTGCCAGGGCCACCTCGGTGGTCGAGTTCCCGACGTCGACGCCCGCGACGAGCATGTGCGGCTACGTGATGAGGCCGCGGCGCACGTACGCCGCCCGCGCCTCGCGCACCAGCGCCGCGCAGCGCGTCGCGTCGCGCGCCTCGAGCCGCGCCGCGAGCTCGTCGAGCTCCGCGGCGGTCGAGCGTCCGGGGCGGAGCGCGTCGTAGAACTGCAGCAGCTCGTCGTCCCCGAAGGCCACGAGCTCGGCGCCCCGCCGCAGGTTGTCCGCGAGCTGTTCGTTGCCGCCCTGCTCGGCGAACTCCGCCTGCAGCAGCAGCGTCTCGGGGCCGACCCGCAGGTCCTCGGCGCCGATCTCGCCGGCGACGACGCCGTCGAGCGTGATGTCGGCGACGGTGCGGCCGCTCGCGGTGTGCACGGCGTCCCGCCCGCCGTCGGACAGCGGGTACGTCAGGGGCACTCTCAACTCGGCCACGACGCCTCCAGCTCGACCGGGTCGACCGGCCGGCAGCGGCGGCGCTCCACGGCCACCAGCGCCACGACGCGCGCGTGGTAGCGCGGGCCGAACGGCTCGCTGGACTCCGGCAGCAGCAGCGGTTCCACGGCGCGCCCCGCGGGCGTAGCGGGCGGCGTTGCGGCCGAGGCCGCGGTACAGGGCGGCGTCGATCAGCGGCGCGTTCGGCAAGAGCTCCAGGTTCGCCAGCACCGGCAGGTCGGCGCGGTGGATGAGCGCGGTGCCCTTCCCCTGCAGGCCGATGCCGACGCCCGAGCCCGCCAGCCGCGCGGCGGCCCAGCCGATCATGCCCACGTCGAGCGAGCGCTGCACCCGCACGAGCCGGGCCGGCGCGCCCTCCTCCTCGAGCCCGGCCAGCACCTGGCGCAGCGCCTCGGCCACCGTCAGGCCGCCGAGCGTGCGCCAGACGTCGACCGCGAACGCCGGCGAGACGCCGATCACGATCTCGTCGGGCCGCACGCGCGCGGCCGCCGGGCCGAGCTCGCGCAGCTCCAGGCAGCCGGCGGCGCCGAGCTGGTCGGCCAGCAGCTCGTCCTGCGTCCGCTCCTGCCGCACCCGCGCGACCTGCGCCCGGCGCTCCGGGCCCATGCGGTAGCCGGTGCCCGGCCCCGCGTAGTCGTTGGGGTCGCTGAGGTTGGACTGGACGCGGACGTCCTCGTCGAAGATCGCGGCGGTCTGCAGGTAGTCGCCGAGCAGGCGCTGGCGCAGCATCTCGAGCACGCGCTCGGCCTCGACGTCGTAGCCCGTCGCCGCCAGCGCCCGCACGACGTCGATGCCGCCGATGCCGCGCTCGTCGATGGCCGCGCCGGCGTCCGGGACCAGCGACGGCGGCAGCGCCGGCACGTCGAGGCTGCCGTGGGCCTGCACGCAGGCCTCGACGTCCTCGTCGGAGAACGACGGCGAGCCCGAGCTCCTCGTACACGGCGCGGCAGGCCTCGGCGGCGCGCCGGCGCAGGGGCAGCAGCGCCGCGTCGTCGCGGGCCCGCAGGCCGCCCTCGAAGCCCCAGTCGCGCTGCACCACCAGGTAGTCGTCGAGGTCCTCGGCGTTGAAGTTGGAGGGCCCGAACGCGTTGTCGTAGGCCGGGATGGAGCCGAAGCCGGAGAACAGGAAGTCGGCGCCGGCCAGCAGGAGCGGCAGCGTGTGCGCCGTGCGGCGGATGTCCGAGAAGCTCATGAGCGTGTCGTTGCCGGCGCACGACTCCAGGTCGTGCAGCATCACGCAGAGGTTCTCGGCGATGACCTCGCGCATGCCGTCGGGCACGCTGGCGCGTCACCGACACGCCGTCGATCCCCCCGTTCTGCACGCCCTGCGCGCCCGCCGCCCGCGAGATGGCGATGCAGCGCGCCTCGAGGTACAGCATCGAGCGGCCCTCGGCGGCGCCCATCAGGCACTCGGCCCCGGAGCCGCTGGTGAAGCGCATCTTGAGGCCGCGCGAGGCGTAGCAGGCGGCGAGGAAGGCCTTCGACCACGGCGTGTCGTCGCCGTCCACGAAGACCTGCTCCGTGCCGTAGACCGAGACCGTCTCGGCGTACGTCGTCAGCCCGCGCAGCCCGAGCTCGAGCTCCGTCCGCTCCTCGACCGAGCACTGCGTGAGCGCGCCGGCCGCGGCCACCTGCGAGCCCACCAGCAGCGCCAGGGCGTTGGACGGCGCGTCGCGCAGCACGGGGACGGTCGTCTCCAGCTCGCGGAAGCCGAGCGCCACGGCCGAGGCCGCGTCGGCCGCGAGCAGCAGCGGATGGTCGACGCGGTTGGTCACGTGCGCCTGGATCGACGGCGTCCGCCGCACGCGCATCTTGGCCATCGCCGACAGCAGCTCGACGGGCGCGAGCAGCGCCAGCACCTCGGCGATGCGGGCCGGCGTCACGCCGCGCACCAGGCGCGTGAGCTCGGTGCGGGGGACGTTCGGGTCGACGAGCATGCGGGCGAGCTGCAGCGGCTCGAGCGCCATCGCCTCCTCGGCGACGTCGACGTCGATCCCGTGGCGGGCGATGAACTCGTCGATGAGGTCGAAGTCGGCCTCGGCGCGCCCGTCGAGCTCGACGACCCGCCCGTCGCGCACCACCAGCGAGGCGGCCGGGTCGTTGGGACTGGCGAACGCGATCAGGCCGAGCTCGGGGTCCTCCGCCACGAGGTTGTCGCGGCTGATGGGGCGCGTCGAGAAGTACGCCGAGCGCAGCGACGATGCCTGCTCCTGCACGGCGTGAGCGTACCCGCTGGGCGCTACGGCGTGCAGGCGTCGCGGCGCTGCCACCCGCCGGCGGCGGTCCACGTCGTACGGCGTCCACTCGTCGCCGGACGGCCCGTGGGCGAGCGTGCCGCCGGAGGCCGTCGTTGCCGCATGGTACCCCTGCCATGCTGAGCCATGGCCGCGTCCGGCACCCTGCGCCTCTTCGTCGGACTCCCGCTGCGACCGGAGCCGGCGTGGGACCTGGAGGCGTGGACGCGCGACCACGCGCGCGGCGGCTGGCGACGCGTGCCCGCGGGCAACCTCCACGTCACCCTCGTCTTCCTCGGCGCGACGCCGGAGGACCACGTGCCGGCGATCGACGAGGCGATGCGCGAGGCGTGCGCGGACGTGCAGGCTCCCGCCTACGTGCTCGGCGGGCTGCGGCGGTTCGGCGCGGTCCTCGCCGCGGTGCTGGAGCCGCACGACGCCGGTGCGGAGCAGATCGCCCGCGCGCAGGAGGCCCTGGCCCGGCGGCTCGATCGGTCGGAGGCGCGGCCCTGGCTCCCGCACGTGACGCTCGCCCGCGCGCGGGGCACCTCGCGGCCGCGCGTGCCGGACAGCGCCCTCCCGCCGCTGGAGCTCGACCTGGCCGAGGTCGTGCTGTTCGCGTCGGAACCCGTCGTGAACGGCGTCCGCTATCGCCCGCTGGCCTCGGTTCCGCTCAAGCCGCCGGACTTGCAATCCGATGCGTTCGATAGCCATGAGTATCCATCTGCTGCTGCTCCTGACGCTCGTGACGGGCGTCGGCGTGGTCCTGCTGACGGTGGTCGTGGCGCTCAAGAAGGCGACGCGCAACCGGGCTGAGCGGGTGGCGCTCGCGCGGCGGCGGCGCTTCGGCATGGCGCTCGCGCAGCGGCGGCGACGACGAGGCAGCGCTGGCGGCCCTGGTGGCCGACGTCGGCACGTCGCGGCTGGCGCAGGACGTGCTGCTGGGCGTGCTCGCGCACGAGTGGCTGGACGTGCGGCTGCGCGATCGCCACCGCTTCCAGGACGCCCTGCGCGCCGCGGGGCTCGTCGACGTCCTCGTCGCGGCGGCTCGGCGCGGCGGACCCGGCCGACCGCGGGCGCGCGGCGCTGCTGCTCGGCCACCTGCGCCTGGCGGAGGCCGTGCCCCCGCTGGAGCCGCTGCTGGACGACCCCGACGGCGACGTCCGCCACGCCGCCGTGCGCGCCGTGGGCCTCGTCGCGACGGACGAGGCCGCCTGGGCGCTCGTGCGGGCGCTGCAGCGCGGCAGCCTCCCGCCGGAGCGGATCCTCGAGCACGTCGAGCGAGAGCGTGGGCCATCGACGCGCTGCTCGCGGCGTACCACATCGTCGAGTTCGCCCACGTGCGCGCCGTGCTCGCGGAGGCGCTCGGCCTCGCGGGCGATCCCCGCGCCGGGGCCGCCCTCGCGGGCATCCTGCCCTTCGGCTCCGAGGAGGAGCGCGTGCGCTGCTGCCGCGCCCTCGGCCGCGCGGCCGACCCCGCGATGGCGCCGCTGGTCGCCGCCGCGCTGCAGGACGAGGCCTGGTCGGTGCGCGCGCAGGCCGCCCGCGCGCTCGGGGCGATGCGCGCGAGCGACCGCGCCACGATCGGGCGGCTCGCCGCCGGGCTCTCGGACCCGGCCTGGTGGGTGCGCGCCAACTGCGCCGAGGCGCTGGTGGCGGCCGGCCCCGACGGACGCGCGGCGCTCGAGGCCGCGCTCGCGTCGGACGACCGCTTCGCCCGCGAGCGCGCCCGCGAGGCGCTGGAGCTGGAGCGCGTCCGCGAGGAGGTCCGCGCCGCGTGACCCGATCCGCGTTCGAGGTCTTCAACGCGTTCATGCTGGGCTACTTCTTCCTGCTCAACGCCGTCTACACGCTGCTGGTGATCCTGGGCTGGCGCGGGATCTCGGACTACGTCAAGCGGCGCGGCATGATCGACTACAAGACGATCGCCGGCTCCGAGCTGACGACGCCGATCTCGATCATCGTCCCGGCCTTCGACGAGGAGCCCGTGATCGTCGAGAGCGTGCGCGCGATGCTGCGGGCGCGCTACCCGCGGCTCGAGGTCGTCGTGGTCAACGACGGCTCGCGCGACGGCACGCTGCAGGCGCTCGCCGACGCCTTCTCGCTGGTGGCGGTGGAGCGGGTGCCGCGGGCGAACCTGCCGACGTGGCCGGTGCGGCAGGTCTACGTCTCGGCCACCGAGCCGGACCTGCTGGTCATCGACAAGGAGAACGGCGGCAAGGCGGACTCCATCAACGCCGGCCTCTGCTTCGCGCGCTACCCGCTGTTCTGCACCGTCGACTCCGACACCCTGATCGACGACGACGCCCTCGTGCGGCTCGTGCGGCCGTTCCAGGTGCACCCCGAGACCGTCGCCTGCGGCGGCGTCGTGCGCATCGTCAACGGCTCCACGCTCGACGGCGCGCACGTCGCCGAGGTGCAGACGCCGCGCAACCCGCTCGTCAACATCCAGATCGTCGAGTACCTGCGCGCGTTCCTGGCCGGCCGCGTCGGCTGGTCGCGCGTCGGCGCGCTGCTCATCATCTCCGGCGCCTTCGGCCTGTTCCGCCGCCAGACCGTGATCGACGCCGGCGGCTACGACGCGACGACCGTCGGCGAGGACGCCGAGCTCGTCGTGCGCCTGCACCGGCACTGCCGCGAGCGGGGCGAGGACTACCGCGTCGTGTTCGTGGCCGACCCCGTCTGCTGGACCGAGGCGCCCTCCTCGCTGCGCGTGCTGGCGCGGCAGCGCAACCGCTGGCACCGCGGGCTCATCGAGACCCTGTGGCGGCACCGGCGCATGATCGGTCGCCGCCGCTACGGCGCGATCGGCATGTTCGCGATGCCGTACTTCGTCGTCTTCGAGGCGCTCGGGCCGCTGATCGAGGTGGCGGGCTACGTCGCGTTCGGCGTGGCCATCGGCCTCGGCTGGGTCTCGACGACGGTGGCGCTCGCCTTCATCGGCCTCGCCTTCCTCTACGGCATGCTGCTCTCGTTCGGCGCCCTGCTGATCGAGGAGCACGCCTTCCGGCGCTACCGCTCGTGGCGCTGCATGCTGCGCCTGGCGCTCGCCGCGGTGATCGAGAACTTCGGCTACCGCCAGCTCTCCACGCTGGTGCGCGCGAAGGCGTTCCTGACCATGACCTCCCGCCGCAAGAAGCGGGAGTGGGGCGACATGCGGCGCCGCGGCTACGCGCAGGCGGGGGCGCCGCCCACCGCGCCGACCGCCGACGAGCCGCTGCGCCGCGCTGCCTGAGGCCCGCGCGCCCTACGCCGACGGCCGGGTCATGGCCTCGGGCACGACCCACTCGTCGTACTGCTCCGGCGTCACGTAGCCCAGGGCGACCGCCGTCTCGCGCAGGTTGGCGCCCTCCTTGTGGGCCTTCTTCGCGATCTCGGCGGCGCGGTCGTAGCCGATGTGCCGGTTGAGCGCCGTCACCAGCATGAGGTTCTTGCGCAGGTTCTCCTCGATGCGCTCCGTGTTCGGCTCGATGCCGACGGCGCAGTGCTCGTCGAACGCGCGGGCCGCGTCGGCCAGGAGCTGGATCGACTCCAGCACGTTGTGCACCATCACCGGCTTGAACACGTTCAGCTCGAAGTTGCCCTGCGAGCCGCCGAACGCCACCGCGGCGTCGTTGCCGAAGACCTGCACGCAGACCATCGTCAGGGCCTCGGACTGCGTCGGGTTGACCTTGCCCGGCATGATCGACGAGCCGGGCTCGTTCTCCGGGATCGTGATCTCGCCGATGCCGGCGCGGGGCCCGGAGGCCAGCCAGCGCACGTCGTTCGCGATCTTCATCAGCGCCCCGGCGAGCGTGCGCAGTGAGGCGCTGGTCGTCACCAGGGCGTCGTGGGCCGCGAGCGCCGCGAACTTGTTCGGCGCCGACACGAACGGGCGGCCGGTCTCCTCCGCCATCTTGCGCGCGGCGAGGTCGCCGAACTCGGGATGCGCGTTGAGCCCCGTGCCGACCGCGGTGCCGCCGATGGCGAGCTCGTAGAGGCCGGGGATCGCCTGGCGGACGACGCCGAGGCAGTAGTCGAGCTGCGCCACCCAGCCGCCGATCTCCTGGCCGAGCGTGACCGGCGTCGCGTCCTGCAGGTGCGTGCGCCCGACCTTGACCACGCCGGCGTACGCCTCGGCCTTGGCCGCGAGCGTGTCGCGCAGCTGGCCGATCGACGGCAGCAGCACGTCCTCGAGCTGCTCGACGACCGCGATGTGCATCGCGGTCGGGAACGTGTCGTTGGAGGACTGGCCGCGGTTGACGTCGTCGTTCGGGTGGACCGGCTTCTTCGACCCCAGCTCGCCGCCCGCGATCTCGATGGCGCGGTTCGAGATGACCTCGTTCGCGTTCATGTTCGACTGCGTGCCGGAGCCCGTCTGGAAGACCACCAGGGGGAAGTGGTCGTCGAGGTCGCCGCGGATGACCTCGTCGGCGGCGCGCACGATCAGCTCCACCTTCTCGGGCGGCAGCTGGCCGAGGTCGCCGTTCGCCTGCGCCGCGCCCTTCTTCAGCACGCCGAGGGCCCGGATCACCGGGCGGGTGAAGCGGAAGCGCTCGACCCCGATGGGGAAGTTGGTGCGCGAGCGCTCGGTCTGCGCGCCCCAGTAGCGGTCGCTCGCGACCTGCACCTCGCCCATGCTGTCGGTCTCGATCCGGAAGCTCATGCGCGGAACCATATGCGGCGCGGGCGGTCGCGCCGACGCCATGCTTGAATACGACGCGGGACCGGCTCCCCAGCGCCTCCACGACATGTCGTTCACCAGCCTCCAGGGCAAGCTCCTCATCGCGTCGCCCGCGCTCCTCGACCCCAACTTCGTGCGCACGGTGGTGCTGATCACGGAGCACACCGAGGAGGCGGCGATGGGCCTCGTGCTGAACCGGCCGACGTCGATCGCGGTGCGGGACGCCGTGCCGATCCTGGCCGAGCTCGTCGACGCGGAGGAGCCCGTGTACGAGGGCGGCCCGGTGCAGCCCGAGGCCGTCGTGGCGCTCGCGGAGTTCGACGACCCCAACGACTCGGCGGCCATCGCCTTCGGCCGCATCGGCTTCCTGCGGGCGGACGAGGATCCCGGGACGATCCGCACGGTCGAGCAGCACGTGCGCGTCTTCTGCGGCTACGCGGGGTGGGGCGCCGGGCAGCTGGAGGACGAGCTCGAGCAGGAGGCGTGGATCGTGGCGCCGGCGCTCGCGGTCGACCTGTTCCCCGGCTTCCCCGACCTCTGGCGCGCGTCGCTGCGGCGTCTGGGCGGGCGCCACGCGATGCTGGCGCTCATGCCGGACGACCCGTCGAGCAACTGACCGCATCCGCGCGGCGGGCGGCGGCCGTAGCACCGACATGAGCACGCCGGACGCCACCCCGTCGCTCGCGCTCGCCGCGCCGCGGCGGCTGCGCCTGGCGACGCTGCACCTCGCGGGCGGGCAGGCCGTGGTGTCGGCGACGCTGCCGCTGAACGCCACGGTCGGCAGCATCGCGGCCGTCCACCTCTCGCACCACCACGCGCTCGGCGGCGCATCGGTCGGCGTCGCGCTGCTCGCCTCGGTGGCGGCGCTGATGGTGGCCGGGCGGCAGTCCGACATCCATGGCCGGCGCCCCGTTCTCGCCGCCGGCTTCGCGCTGCTGGCCCTGGGCGCGGTCGTCGCCGGCCTCGGCATCGGCGTCGGCTCGTTCGCCGTCTTCATCGTCGGCACCGCCATCTTCGGCCTCGGCTCGGGGCCCGCGATGCTGTGCCGGGCCGCGGCTGCCGACCTCTACCCGACGGCGCTGCGCGGCCGCGGCGTCGGCATCGTCACCAGCGCCGGCACCGTCGGGGCGGTGTTCGGGCCGCTGGTCGCGGCCAGCATGGGCGCGGCCGGCGTGGCCCTGGGCGTCGATCGCGAGACCGCGCCGTGGTTCATCGCGCCCGTTCTCGGAGCGATCGCGATCTATCTCGTGGTGACGATCCGCCCGGACCCGCGCGACGTCGCCCGCGACCTGCGCACGTGGTACCCCTCGCTGCCGCCCGCGGAGCCCGATCCGCCGGCCCGCGCGCGGCGCGCGCTCCTGACGCTGCCGCCGGTGCGCGCCGCCATCGTGTCCATCGCCTGCGCCCAGGGCGCGATGGTCGGCGTGATGGCCGTGACGGGCGTGGTCCTGGACGACGCGGGCTACGACCAGGCCGCGGTGGCGTCGCTGATGTCCGCGCACTTCATCGGCATGTTCGCCTTCTCCATCCCGCTCGGCGGCCTCGCCGACCGCCGCGGCCGGCGTGTGACGCTGGCGGGCGGTGCCGTCGTGACCGCGGCCGGCGCGCTCGGCACCGGGCTGATCGGCGATTCCATCGCCATCACGCCGTTCTTCTTCCTGCTCGGGCTCGGCTGGTGCGCCTGCTTCGTCGCGTCCACGAGCGTGCTGGCCGACGTCACCACGGCGACCGAGCGCGGCCGGCTGATGGCCCTCAACGACCAGATCGTGGCCCTCGCCGGCGCCGCCGCCGCGCTCGGCTGCGGGCCGCTGCTGGGCTTCGTCGGCTTCTGGGCCGTCGGCGGCCTGATGGCGCTGGTGACGCTCGTGCCGCTGCTGCTCGTGGTGCCGCTGCGCGAGCCGGAGCCGGGTCGCTACGGGCCGGCGGCGCCGTCCGGCGGGCGCAGCGCGCTCGCCAGCAGCCGGCGGTAGTGCATCCGGGGCAGCTCGACGACGCCGAGGCGCGCGAGGTGCTCCGACGAGAACTGGACGTCGAACAGCTCGAAGCCCAGCCGCCGCAGGTGCCACGCGCCGGCGACGAGGGCGACGGAGCCCGCGTCGGTCTCGCGATGGAACATGCTCTCCGCCATGAACGCGCGGCCGAGGGCGACGCCGTAGAGCCCGCCGACGAGCCGCCCGTCGCGCCAGGTCTCCAGGCTGTGCACGTAGCCGAGCTCGTGCAGCCGCAGGTACGCGCGCTGGAAGCGGCGCGAGATCCAGACGCCGTCGTCGTCGCTGCGCGGCCGGGCGCAGGCGCGGATGACGTCGGCGCAGGCGCCGTCGATGCGCAGCTCGAACCGCCCCTGCCGCAGCACGCGCCGCAGGGTGCGCGACGTGCGGATGCCGTCGAGCGGCAGGATCGCCCGCGGGTCGGGGTCGTACCAGCGCACGGGCCCGTCGGCGTCGAGCTCGTCGTCCATCGGGAACCAGCCCGACGCGTAGGCCCGCAGCAGCTGCTCGGGCTGCAGATCGGGCGGCAGGTCCGGCTCGTCGGCCACGGTCGGATGATCCCCTGGCCGGCGGGGACGGGTCGAGACGGGGTCCCTACGCCGCGGCGGCGCGGCGGGCCCGGACGAGGGCCTGGTCGACGAGCGTCGGCATGTCCGACCAGATGTCGTTCGCGCCGAGCACGACCGCGATGACGCGGACGCCGTTGCGCTCCACGGCGACGGCCAGGCAGCCCTTGGCGCGGGTCGTCCAGCCCGTCTTGCCGCCGTAGGTGCCGGCGTACGTGCGCAGCATCTTGTTGTGGTTCTCGTAGATCTTGGCCCCCGTCGGCGCCTCCCACGGGATGCGGATGCGCCACGTCTTGACGGTGCGGGCGAACGTCGGGTTCTCCAGCGCCGCCCGCAGCAGCAGCGCCTGGTCGAGGGCGGTCGAGGTGTTCCTGAGGTCCTCGAGGCCGGAGGCGCTCGCGTAGTGCGTCTCGCTCAGCCCGAGCTCATCGGCGCGCAGGTTCATGGCGGCGTAGAAGCCGGCCGCGCTGCCGCCGAGGTCGACGCCCAGCGCCTCCGCGGAGTCGTTGTTGGAGCCGAGCAGCGCGGAGTACAGGAGGGTGCGGCGGGGATAGCGGTGCCCGGCGATCAGGCCGTCCTTGTTCGGCTCCACGCGCGTCGCCCAGGGCGTCACGAGCACCTCGTGGGTCGGGTCGCCCGCCTCGGAGGCGATCAGTCCCGGTCATCATCTTCGTCAGCGACGCGATGGGCAGCCGCCGGTGCTCGCGGTAGGCCAGCAGCACCTCGCCGGTGTCGGCGTCGATCGCCACGAACGAGCGGGCCGAGAGCTGGCGGGCGAGGCGATGCTTCTTCGCGTCCGAGGCGTACAGGCGGCCGAGCTTGTCCGTCGTCGGCGCGCCGGCCCCGGGTGCGGCGCCGGAGAGCGCGCGCGCCGCGGCGCCCTTGCCCTGCTCCGTCGTGCCGGTTCCCGCGGCGTCCTTGTCGGCGGACGACTCCGCCTCGGCGCTCGTGGTCGGCGGCAGGATCGAGGTGTCGGCCACCTGCACGGGTGTCGCCGACTCCCGCGTGCCGCCGTCGCCCGCGCCCAGCTTGACGACCGCCACGACCGTGAGCAGGAGAATGCCCACGGCAGCGGCGAGGCGTTGGAACCGGCCCTGCACCGCGCGGATGCTACAGGCCGGATCGGCGAGCCGTCGCGCTTGCTCGGCGTTCGTGACGGTATCGCGACATGCTCAGCGCAAGTGCCAGATCGCATCATTGCCGGCCTCGACGTCGGCGAAGCGGCTCCGGGCGACGGCCATCGCGCCGGGGTCCGAAACGGCCTGGGCAATGACGTAGCCGACCGCGAGCAGCTCGCGCAGGCGGATCGCCGGGAGCAGCGCCGGGTCGTCGGGATCGGTGCCGTAGGCCACCGCCATCGCCCGCCAGCGGGCCGGATCGCCGCCGTAACGCCGCTCACCGACCGCCATCGGCGCGAGGTCGTAGCGCCAGGGCCCGCGCGTCAGGCCCTCCAGGTCGACGAGCACGGCCCGCCCGCCCGCGACGCGGAAGTTCGCGGCGTGCGCGTCGGTGTGGAGCAGCGTCTCCTCGCCCGTCAAGCCGGCCGCCTCCGCCGCGGCGCGCTCGCGCAGCGCGGCGACGAGGCCCGGGTCGGCCGCCGCCCCCGCGCGCTCGAGCCGCTCCTCGAGCCAGTGCACCGGCTGCCAGGGCCGCGGCTCCAGCGCGCGCCGGTGCAGCAGCCGGCCGCCCACGGCGTGCAGCGTCGCGAGCGCGCGCCCCATCGCCGCGTAGGCGGCATCGTCGCGGGCGCCGTCGTCGGGCACGTCCTCCCACGCCGTCACGGTGGCGCCGTCGACGCCGACGGGCGGGCCGAGCGGCGCCGGGACGGGGGCTCCGGCGGCGCTCAGCCGGGCCACCGCCTCGAGCTCGGCGGCGACGTGCTCCGGCGAGCGCAGCGCGGTCGGCGTGACGCGGACGATCGCGCCCGGGCCGCGGAACGTGAACGCGTCGGACGCCCGCAGCAGGACGAGCTCGCCCGGGTCGCCGAACGCCCGGCGGGCGAGCGCCGCCGCCTCCTCCGGGGTCACGAATCCAGGATCTGCAGCGCGTCGGCGACGACCGCGATGGCGTCCTCGATGGTCTCCGGCACCTCGCGCCGCTCCTGGCGCAGGATGGTCAGGCACATGCGCAGGTCGGCGTCGGCCGCCCGCAGGTGCTGCAGCGCGCTCACGAGGTGCGTCTCGGCAGGCCCGAGGTCGGACACGTGGCTCCTCCTGGTCGGTCGTCAGCCGCCCTCGGGACGGGACAGGGCGGCCGCCTCGCGGTACGCGTCCTGCTCCCGGCGGATGAGGTCGGGGTTGGTGCCGGCCGCGTGCACCAGGCCGAGCGTCAGGTGCTGCAGCGCGAGGGCCGTCGAGAGCAGCGACTCCAGCGCCGCCGGCAGCTCGTGCTGGTGGTGGGGCAGCTCGATGCGGCCGGCGCTGGTGAGCTCGGACGCGAACGCGCCGCTGGCGTCCGGCGTCACGATCGCGGCGGTGCGGATGCCGAGGTGCCGGGCGCCGCGCAGGAGGCCGACGGCGCGCTGGGTGCGCTCCGCGTGGCCGCGACGGGAGGCGACGACCAGCACGAGGCCCGTGCGCTCGTCGGTCGCCGGGAAGTGGCCGTGCAGCATGGTCTCGAGGTCGCGGAAGGCCGCGGGCAGGTGCAGCCCCTCCTCCACCTTCAGCACGAGCTCGCGGGCCGCGATGGCGTCGACGCCGCCGCCGACCACGAGCAGGCGCTCCACCCCCAGCAGCGCCTGTGCGACCGCCTCGGCCTGCGGGCGCGCGGCCGCGGATGCCTCCATGTGCGCCTCGATGGCGGCCACTGGCAGGTCCCGGTCCTCGAGGGCGGCGGCGATCGCCGCGCCGGCGAGGATCGGCGAGACGTAGCCGACCGTGTGGCACCACGACCGGTCGGTCAGCGGCGTCACGAGCACGTGGTCGGCCGCCTGCGCGATGACGCCGCCCGCGTTGGCGGTGATCGCCGCGGTCACGGCGCCGAGCCCGCCCGCCGCCTGCAGCGCCGCGACCGTCGGCACGGTGGAGCCGTCGTGGGAGACGCCGATCAGGACGCCGCCGCGGCGCGGGTCGAGCGCGGCGTCGAACGCCTGACGCGCCTCCGGCCAGCCGGCGGGCTCGCCCACCTCGCGCAGCGCCTCGTCGAGCTGCGCGGCCACGGCCAGCGCCCCGTGCTCGGAGGTGCCGCAGCCGGTCACGACCACGGGTTGACGGGCGCCGGCGGCCGCGCGAACGGCCTCGCCGACCCCCTCGGCGCGCAGGGCCAGGATCGGCGCGGCGAGCCCGGGCTCGGCCGCGATCATCTCCTCCATCAGCCAGGGCGGGCCGGGACGGATCTCGGGGTACTCGTCGGTGTGCCAGGCGGGGCGCTCGGTCATGGCCGCGGACCTTACCCGGGCTCGTAGAGCAGCACGTCGCCCACGCGCTCGACGGCCACCACGCCGCGCGTCGCATCGCGGACGGCGGCGCGGAACGCGTCCTCGCGCCCGGCCGGCAGGGCGAGCTCCACGACCGGCCGCTCGCCGGCATAGCCGTGGACGACCTCGCGCGCCTCGTACACCGCGAGCGCCCGCATCACGGCGGCGGTGTGGGCGTGCTCGTAGGGGACGCGCAGGCGGACGCCCGGGGTGGCGAGGCGGGTCGGCGCACCGTCCAGCGCGGCCCGTAGGGCGTCGCCGTAGGCCCGCACGAGCCCGCCGACGCCGAGCTTCACGCCGCCGAACCAGCGCACGACCACGCAGGCGACGTCGGCGAGGCCGGCACCCTCCAGCACTGCGAGCAGCGGGGCGCCCGCGCTGCCGGCCGGCTCGCCGGCGTCGCTGGCCCAGGCCGTGCCGTCGCGCAGCCGCAGCGCCGGCACGACGTGTGTCGGGTTGACGTGCGCCCGCGCCTCGGCCGCGTGGAACCGTGCCGCCTCCTCGCGGTCGTGCACCGGCACGGCGCGGGCCAGGAAGCGGGAGCGCCGTACGGTCGTCTCGGCCTCCGCGGGACCGGCCAGCGTGCGGAACGCGGCGTCGAGTGCGGTCACGAGCGGGCCATTGTGCCCCGGTCCAGGGCTGCCGAACGTCTATCCTCGGCCGCGGATGAAGCTGCGAGGCGGCATCGACCTTGGCGGGACCAAGATCCAGGCGGCGATCGTCGACCGGCAGGGCAAGGTCGTCGGCCGGGCCCGTCGGCCCACGCCCACCGACTCCGGACCGCCCGGCGTCGCGGCGGCCATGGCCGCCGCGCTGCGGCTCGCCGCCGAGGAGGCGGGGACGTCGACGAAGCACCTCGCGGCGGTCGGCGTCGGCTGTCCCGGGCGCGGTCGACCGCAAGGCCGGCACGCTCGCCCGCGCCCCCAACCTGCCGGACTGGCTCGACCCGTTTCCGCTGGCGAAGGTGCTCGGCGAGGACGTCGACACCAAGGTCGTGCTCGGCAACGACGTGGGCGTGGCCGTCGAGGCGGAGCTGCGACTGGGCGCCGGGAGGCCCTACGCCTCGTTCCTGGGCGTGTTCTGGGGCACGGGCGTCGGCGGCGGCGTCGTGCTCGACCGCAAGCTGTGGCGCGGGCGCGGCGCGGGCGGCGAGCTCGGGCACGTCAAGGTCGAGCGCAGCGGCGGCCTGCCGTGCGGCTGCGGCTCCACGGGCTGCGTGGAGGCGTACGCCGGGCGCGGCAACATGGAGCGGCGTGCCCGCGAGGCGAAGGCTGGCGGCCGCGCGACGCGCCTCTTCGAGATCATGGCCGAGCGCAACCGCACCCGGCTGGCGAGCGGCGTCTGGGAGCAGGCGCTGGCCGAGGGCGACGAGCTGGCCCGCGAGCTCATCGACGAGGCGACGGACGCGATCGCGGTCGGCGTCGCGTCGGCGGTGAACCTGCTGGACGTGGAGGCCGTGATCGTCGGCGGCGGCCTGGGGCTGCGCTTCGGGGAGCCCTGGGCGGAGCGCCTGGCCGGCGAGATGGAGCCGCGCCTGTTCCAGCCCGCTCGGGCGCCGGACGTGCGTGTGGCGGAGCTCGGCGACCTCGGCGGCGCGATCGGCGCGGCGCTGCTCGTCACCGCGTGAAGGCGCCGGTCCCCGGCGTCGTCCTGCGCGGCAGCGCGCCGGCGCTCGAGGAGCGCTTCGAGGCCGTGCGCGAGCGGCTCGGCCTGCCGGGCGCGTTTCCGCCGGAGGTCGCCGACGCTGCCCGCGCCGCGGCCGCGGCCGGACCGAGCGCGGCCGAGCGGCGCGACCTGCGCGACGTGCCGTTCGTGACCGTGGACCCGCGGGGCAGCCGCGACCTCGACCAGGCCCTGCACCTGGAGCGGTGCGGCGCGGGCTTCCGGCTGCGCTACGCCATCGCCGACGTCGGCGCCTGGGTCGCGCGCGGGGACGCGCTGGACGCGGAGGCCTGGCGGCGAGGGCAGACGTTCTACGCGCCCGACCGCCGGACACCGCTCTACCCGCCGGAGCTCTCGGAGGGCGCGGCGAGCCTGCTGCCCGACGGCGACCGCCCGGCCGTGGTCCTGGAGCTCGACCTCGCCGGCGACGGCACCCGCACGGCGTTCCGCTCCTACCGCGCGCTCGTGCGCAGCCGCCGCCAGCTCGCGTACGACGAGGTGGGGCCGGGCGACGTCCCGCTGCTCGACGTGGTCGGGCCGTTGCTGGCGGATCGGGCGGCCGAGCGCGGTGCCATCGAGCTCGACGCGCCGGCGCAGATCGTGGTGCCGGATGACGGCCCCGCCGGCTACCGCCTGGAGTGGGAGGAGCGCCGGCCCTCGGAGGCGTGGAACGCGCAGATCTCGCTGGCGGCCAACGCCGCGGTCGGCGACGAGCTCGGCCGACGCGGGACGGGCGTGCTGCGGACGATGCCGCCGCCGCGCCCGCAGGCCCTGCGCGCCCTGCACGCGACGGCCCGCGCGCTCGACATCCCGTGGCCGCGCGGCCGGCCCCTCGGCGCCCTCGTGGGCACGCTGCCGCAGGGCGCACGGCGCGCGGCGTTCGTGGTGGCGGCTCGCCGTGCGCTGGGCGGCGCGTCGTACCGCGTGCTGCAGGGGGCGCCCACGCCCGACGACGCGCACGCGGCGGTCGGCGGCCTCTACGCGCACGCCACCGCGCCGCTGCGGCGCCTCGCGGATCGCTACCTGCTCGAGGAGCTGGTCGGCGACGCCGTCGATGCCGAGACGTTCGCGCGCCTGGCGCACGTCATGGAGCTCTCCGACGCACTGGCGGCCCGCTACGAGCACGCCATCGTCGACCTCGTCGAGTCGCGCCTGCTGGAGGGCCGGGAGGGCGAGGTCTTCGACGCCTGCGTGCTCTCGGTCGGCGGGCCGCTGCGCATCCAGATCGCCGTCCCGCCCATCGTGGCGACCCTGCCCGAGGGCCACGGCCTCGACCCGGGCGACGCCGTCCGCGTGCGCCTCGCGCAGGTCGACATCGAGGAGGGCAGGCTGCACTTCAGGCCGGTCTAGGGGGAGCTTCACCCCCGGCTGGGGGAGCGCCGCGGCGGGCTCGGGCCGCGAACGTGAGAGCATGGCCACCGGCCTCAGCTTCACCGGGCTCGCCTCCGGCGTGGACACCGACGCGATCGTGTCCGCGCTGATGCAGGTCGAGCGCACGCCGCAGACGCGGATGCAGGGGCGGCTGGACCAGGCGAACGCGCGCCTGGCCGGGTTCGAGCAGACGCGCGGGCGGCTGGACGCGCTGCGCGGGGCCGCCGACGCCCTGCGCGGCGTGGGCGTGTTCTCGCCGGCACCCTGGGCGTCGTCGTCGGACACGGCGCGCCTCACGGCGACGGCGACGGGCAGCGCGGTGCAGGCGAGCTACGCCATCGAGATCCAGTCGCTGGCCCGCGCGGACGTCCGCACGCAGCGCTCCTCGCTGGCAGCGGCGGCCGGCGACGACGTGCTGCACCTGGGCGCGGGCGCGCAGTTCGACGTCGCCGTGCGGGCGGGCGACACGATCACCGCCATCGCCGGGAAGATCAACGCCGCGGGCGGCGACGTCGCGGCGTCGGTGGCGGAGGGCAAGCTGCGGCTGACCTCCCGGGCGACAGGAACCGCGCACGCCGTGTCGGTGTCCTCCGACGGCTCGCTCGCCGCGGCCCTGGACGTGGGATCGACGCTCGCGGCGGCGGATGCCCGCTTCACGGTCGACGGCGCCGCGTACACGCGCTCGAGCAACACGGTCGACGACGTGGTCGCCGGTGCGACGCTCACGTTGCGGGCCCCGACCAGCGCCACGCCCATCCTGCTGCAGACGGATCCCGCGCATGCCGACGTCGACGGCGTCGTCGGGCGGGTCCGCACCCTCGTCACCGCGTACAACGCGGTCGTCGACGGCCTGCGCAGCGGCCTGCAGGAGAAGCCGGTCGCCGACGCCAAGACCGCGGCGGAGCGCAGCCGCGGGCTGTTCTTCAACGACGGCGCGTACACGTCGATCCTCGACCGCGTCCAGCGGGCGGTCGCCGATCCGGTCCACGGCGCCGCCACGGCGTACGACCAGGCGGCCGAGATCGGGCTCAGCGGGGGCGCGTCCTCCGGCGGGCTCTCGGCGAACGCCCTCTCGGGCCGCATCGTGCTCGACGAGGCCAGGCTGCGAGCCGCCCTGGCCGCCGACCCCGCCGCCGTCGAGCGCCTGCTGACGGGCGACGACCCGGGCCGCGACGGCGACGGCCTGGCGACGCGGCTCGCCGGCGTGGCGGCCGAGGCCACCGGCGCGAGCGGCGCCCTCGGCGGGCGCATCGAGACCGAGAACCGCCGCGCGGCCGACTGGCGGGCCTCCATCGATCGCATGGGCGAGCGCCTCGACGCCCGCGAGTCGATGCTGCGCAGCCAGTTCACCGCCATGGAGCGGGCGCTGGGGCAGCTGCGGACGCTGCAGGGCTCCTTCGCGACGAGCGGCCTGCTCGGCGCGGCGGCGTAGCCCGAACCTGCGGCGATTTCCGCCAACCTGCTCACGTTGCCGCGGTCTCGTGCCGATTCCTACTGCGTGGGACGTAGGACTGCGCTTCCCGTTTCGCTCGCGGTGGTCGCCGCGCTCACCCCGCTGTTCGTGCTGGGGGTGTTCGGCTTCCACGTCGTGGCCTGGACCGGGACGGCACACGCGTGGTTCGTCGGCGCGAGCGCGCTGGCCGCCACCGGCGCCGCCTTCGCGCTGACGGCGATGGGCGTCCGGCGCGAGGACGCGCGGGCGGTGCTGGCCGGCATGGCGTTCTCGACCATGGGCGCGCTGCTCGCGGTGCACGGCCTCGCGACCCCGGGCGAGATCCTCGGGCCGAACAGCCTCGTCTCGATCACCGGCGGCCTGACGCTGCCGATCGGGGCCGCCCTGCTCGCCCTCGCCGCCCTGGTGCCCATCCGCCGCCCCGCCCGCCTGCGCCGCCTGCTGTGGCTGCAGTTCGGGCTCGTGGCCGCGGTCCTCGGACTCAGCGCGCTCGGCGCCGCCTTCCCGGCGCTGCTGCCGAAGGTGCCGGCGCCCAACAGCGCCGCCGCGTACCTGCTGCTGGGTGCGGCTGCCGCCTTCCTGCTCGCCGTCGCCTGGCGGGCGTACCGCACCTTCCGCCTGACCCAGCGCCGCAGCGACCTGCTGGTCGTCGTCGGGGCGGGCTGGCTCATGGCCGCCTCCGTCGGCGCGCTGACGATGTTCTACTACGAGCTCGGCTGGTGGATCGGCCACGGGCTCGAGGTCGCGGCCATCGCCATCCTCGGCGCCCCGGTCGCGGCCGACCTGCGCCGACCGGCTCCGTCGCGCCCGCTGAGCGGCGACCTGCGCGCCGTCGAGCTCGTCGAGTCCGCGGAGGGCTTCCTCGACGCCCAGGTGCGCGCGCTGCTGGCCCGCCTGGCCGAGAAGGACGCGTACACCCGCGAGCACGTCGGCGTCGTCGCGCTGCTGGCGGTGCAGGTGGGCGAGACGCTCGGCCTCTCCCCGGCACGGCTGCGGACGCTGGCCATCGGCGGCCTGGTGCACGACGTCGGCAAGCTGTCCGTGCCGGACGAGATCCTCAAGAAGCCGGGCCGCCTGGAGCAGGACGAGTACGACGAGATCAAGAAGCACCCGACCAACGGCCACCAGCTGCTCGGCCGCCTGGGCGGCTTCAGCGAGGGCGTGCGCCGCCTGGTGCTCGACCACCACGAGCGGCTCGACGGCGAGGGCTACCCGCGCGGCCTCGACGCGACGCAGATCGACCTCGACACCCGCATCCTCACCGTCTGCGACGTCTACGCGGCCCTGACGACGAAGCGCGTCTACCGCGAGGAGTGGACGCCGGCGCGGGCCTTCGAGCTGCTGCGGCGCGAGCAGGGCACGGCGTTCGACCCGGTCTGCGTGGACGCGCTGGCCCGTGTGCTCGACCAGCCGGTCGGGCTGGCCGAAGCCGCCTGACCCCGATCGGGCCGACGGGCCGCCCCGGTGGTACCATGCCGGCATGTCCTTGACGCAGCAAGGTTCTGGCGCGGCGCTCGCGCCGGCCGACCTCGCGGCCTGGCGGGGGTTCCTCCGCGCGTACGCGCTGCTCGTGCCGCAGCTCGACGACGAGCTGCGGGCGGCGCACGGCATCTCGGTGTCGGGCTACGAGGCGCTCCGGTTCCTGGCCGACGCTCCGGGCCAGCGAATGCGCCCGGGCGAGCTCGCGGCGGCCGCGCTGCTCACGCCGAGCGGCATCACCCGCCTCTGCGACCGCCTGGAGCGCGACGGGCTGATCGTCCGCGAGTCGTGCGACGACGACGGGCGTGGCTCGCTCGTCGTCCTGACCAAGGCCGGCACCGAGCGAGTGCGCGAGGCGCAGCGGACCCACCTGGCCGGCGTGCGCCGCCGCTTCCTCGACCTGCTGACGGAGCAGGAGATCGAGGTGCTCGGCAACGTGTGGAAGCGGGTTGCGGGCGAGCCGTAGGCGGTGCTTCGGGCTCCGAAAAGCCCCGGGATGCCGCATGGGGAGCGCCCTTGTGAACGCCGTCGGCGGTGGCCGACATCGCCCTCACGAACGCCGTCGGCGCTCTTGGCAAACAGCGCGCTTCAGGAACGCCGTCGGCGGTGGCCAACATCGACGCCAGTTATGAAATCGTGAGCGAGCCCCGCGCCGAACGCAGTGAGGTGCTTGTCCGATGGAGCGAAGCGACTGCTGCCGGCGAGCGAGAGCCGGAGCAGCACGGCAGTTATGTGCTGCGGAGGCGGTGCCTTGTCCGGAGGAGGGGTCGCGGTTGAGCGAGCGCAGTGAGCGCGCTTGGCCGCCCGTCGCGAGCGCCGCCGACGCCGTCCTGGCGGACGCCGTCGCCGCGAGCGACCGACTGGCACCCCTCCGTAGGACCCGCCGCCCACGTCCAACCAGCAGCGGAGCACTGCCGATCCGCATGCCGTCCGCCCACGACCGACCCGCCCACGGTCGGCTCGCCAGCGAGGTTCTTCGCCAGCGGAAGTACCTCGTTGCCGAGCCCACCGATCGGGGCGAGCTGATCGAGGGCGGGTTGGTCCGCGGGCGGATCGACCGTGCTCCGCTGCTGGGCCGTCGTGGGCGGCGGGTCCTACGGAGGGACGGTTGTGGCTCGCTCCGCGGTCGCGTCGGTCGCCAGACCGGGGGTCTGCGGCGCGTCGTTCGGTCGGCCAACGCGCTCACTGCGCTCGCTCAAGAGCGGTCCCTCCTCCGGACATGGCACCGCCTCCGCAGCACGGTACTGCTGTGCTGCTGCGGCTCTCGCTCGCCGGCAGCAGTCGCTTCGCGCACCGGGGTGGCAAGCCCCTACGCTCCTTCGTCGCTGCGGGGCAGGGCTCGCTCACAGTTTCATGACTGGCGCCGATGTTGGCGGCCGCCGTCGGCGTTCTTGAAGGGCGCTGTTGGCGGCCGCCGTCGGCGTTCTTGAAGGGCGCTGTTGGCGACCGCCGTCGGCGTTCTCGAAGGGCGCTGTTGGCCGGCGCCGTCGCCGTTCTTGAAGGGCGCTGTGGCGACCGCCGACAGCGGGCGCTCCATGCGGCTTTCCGCGCTCCTTCGGGCCTCGAAGTACCGCCGCCGCCGCTAGCTGGCCAGCGGTAGGCGGGCCAGGACCCGCTCGATCGGGCCGTCCTCCGGCTCGCCCCTGCGCCAGCGCTCCAGCGCCGGCGCGACGTCCGCCAGCTCGCGCACCGCGCGGACCGCGTCGCCGTCGACGCACACGAGCCACGCCGCTGCGCGCGCCGCGGCGGCGTCGGCCGGGGCCAGGCCCAGCTCCTCCGCCACGTCGGCCGCGGTCGCTGCCGTTGCTGCGGCCACGGCCAGGGGCACGCCCGCCGCCAGGGCCAGCGCGCGCGCCAGGCGCAGCGGGGTGGGCTCCTCGGCCACGCGGTCGTCGTCCGTCAGGCCGCTGGTCAGGACGACGCGGTTGCGGCCGCGGCGCTTCGCGGCGTAGAGGGCCGCGTCGGCGTCGTCGAGCAGCGTCGCCCCGGGCGTGTCCTCGCCGGCGCCGCGGCGGGCGGCGCCGATCGAGACCGTGATGTCCAGCGGGCCTGCGGTCGTCGGGAAGGGGCGGTCGCCGACCGCGCGGCGGAGGCGCGTCGCCGATGCGCAGCAGCGCCGCGTCGTCGGGCAGGTGCGGGACCAGCACCGTGAACTCCTCGCCGCCCGGCCGCGCCACGACGTCCGTGGCCCGCACGGCGCCGCGCAGGCGCTGCGCGACCTCCACCAGCACCTCGTCGCCCACGGCGTGGCCGTACGTGTCGTTGACGCGCTTGAAGTGGTCGACGTCGAGGCCCAGCACCGCGACCGCGCCCCGGGCGCCCGCGAGCTCCTCCTCCAGGCGCAGCCGGTTGCCGAGGCCCGTCAGGGCGTCGACGCGCGAGCGCTCCTCCGCGTCGGCGTGGGCGCGCTCGATGGCGTGCAACGCGCGGCGCTCCTCCGAGACGTCCGAGAGCATGCCCTCGATCAGCACCCGCCCGTCCTCGCCCGCCCGCGGCCGTGCGCGCCACTCGACGCTGCGCACGACGCCGTCGAGGCCGACGACGCGGTGCACGTGGTCGATGGCGGCCAGCTTCCGCAGGCTGCGCAGGGCGGCCGCGAACGCCGGGCGGTCCTCCGGGTGCAGGGCGGCGCGCCAGATCTCGACGGGATCGCTGCGCGCCGGGACCGGGCCGCCGAGCAGGCGCTCGAGGCCGTGACCCACGAGCACCGGGCGCAGGCGGTCGGGCGGCTCCAGCTCGACCGTCAGCACGACGTCGTCGATGGCCTCCACCAGCGAGCGCAGGCGGCGCTCGCGTTCGGCCACGACGTCGGCGGCCTGCCGGCGCGCGGTCACGTCGGTGGCGATGCCGTCCACCAGGCGGCGCCCGGCGGGGTCGCGGCGCGGCCGGCTGCGCAGGGCGACCCAGCGCTCGACGCCGTCCAGGCCCAGCAGGCGGTGCTCCAGGTCGGCCGGCTCGCCGCGTTCGATGGCGGCCAGGTGGCGGCTCCAGGCGGCCCGATCGTCCGGGTGCACCGCCGCGTCCCAGGTCTCCGGCAGGGCCTCGCGTGCGACGCCGCCGCCGAGCAGGCCCTCCAGCCCCGGCC
The DNA here is from genome assembly GCA_963767885.1 of uncultured Actinomycetota bacterium. Classification (GTDB taxonomy): domain Bacteria; phylum Actinomycetota; class Thermoleophilia; order Gaiellales; family F1-60-MAGs149; genus CAVYFW01. The sequence continues at coordinate 37,231 of CAVYFW010000012.1, read as the reverse complement.
CCACGAAGACCGCGTGGCGGCCGCCGTCGTCCAGCAGCTGCTCCGTGAAGACGACCTCGGCCACCGCCGCGAGCACCGTCTCCAGGCGCCGCTGCGTCTCCTCCAGCTCCGTGCGCGCCCGGCGCTCCCCCGTCACGTCGACGACGATGCCGGCCGCGAGCACGCTGCCGTCGGGGCCCGGCCACGGCGTCGCACGGTCCAGCACGACGCGCTCCCGTCCGTCGAGGCCGACCAGGCGGTAGGCGACGTCCGTCGGCTCGCCGCCGCGCAGCCGCTCGCGCGCCGCCAGGAAGCCGCCGGCGTCGCTCGCGTGCACGGCGGCAGCCCACGCCTCGGCCAGCAGGTCGGGGTCGTCGCCGACCTCCGTGCCGAGCACCGGCCCCCAGCCCGACCCGGCGCGCACGAGCCGCGTGGTGCCGTCCGCGGCGAGCTGCAGGACGTAGAGCGCTTCGTCCGGCTCCGGGAGCTCGATCCCCTCGCCGGGCTCGCCGACGTCGAGCGCGATCCCGTCCACCAGCACGCGGCCGCCGGGCGCGGGGCGCGGCTGCATGCCGGTCGAGCACGCGCCGCACCACGCCGTCGAGGCCGACCACGCGGTACTCGGCCTCGACCGTCTCGCCGCGGGCCAGCGCCGCGTGCATCTCGAGCACCGTCTCCCGATCGTCCGGGTGGATGGCCGCCCACCACGCCGCGTGGGCGTCCTCGCCGGGCGGCAGCCCGCCCAGCAGCTCGTCGAGCCCCGGGCCGGCGAACGTCTCGCGGAACGACCCGTCGGCCCGGAGCTCGCCGGCGTAGACGTGCGCTCCCAGCAGCCGCGCGATGCGCGCGAGCCCGGCCCGCACCGCGACGGGCGGCTCCAGCGTGTCGTGCTCCTCGGGCGGGGGCCGATGCGAGCTCACCAGCGCGATATCGGCATCTCGCGGGCGGGGTGTGATCCACCGGCGCTACGCGTCCGCCATCATGTCGGGCTGCGAACCGTCCTCCGATGAGCATCGACTTCGACCACGACTGGGACGGGCGCGACGCCGCGCTCGCCCAGGGCCTGACCGCTCCGATCGACGAGGAGGCGGCCGAGCGCGCGGTCTTCGACCTGCTCACGGCGCTCGGCGTCGACCTCGACGACCCGTCGCTGCGCGACACGCCGGGCCGCGTCGCCCGCATGTACGGCGAGCTCCTGACGCCGCGCCCGTTCACGGTCACGACGTTCCCGAACGACGGCTCGTACGACGAGCTCGTGGTCGTCCGCGACATCCCCTTCAGCTCCCTCTGCGAGCACCACCTGATGCCGTTCACCGGCGTGGCCCACGTCGCGTACCTGCCCGGCGAGCGCATCGTCGGCCTGTCCAAGCTGGCCCGCGTGGTCGAGCTCTACGCCCGCCGGCTGCAGGTGCAGGAGCGCATGACGGCGCAGGTCGCGGACTGGCTCGAGGCCGCGCTGGAGCCCGCCGGCGTCGGCGTCGTGCTGGAGGCCGAGCACCTCTGCATGACCGTCCGTGGCGTGCAGGCCCCGGGCGCTCGCACCATCACGTCGGCCGTGCGCGGCCGCCTGCGCGAGGACGCCCGCACCCGCGGCGAGTTCCTCGCCCTCTTCCGGCCCCACGCGTAGGCGCCGCCGCTCCCTAGAGGAGCTTGAAGCCGAAGGGCTCCGGCACGGGCTCCGGCAGCGCCGACGGCAGCGGCGAGCCGTGGAAGCCGCCCTTGACGTCCGCGGGCACGGCTCAGGCCAGGGTGACGGCGTCGCCGACGCGGATGCGGCCCGGCCTGGCGACCGTCGCGTAGACGCCGAACGGCGGCTCGCCGCCCGCCATCGCCGGCCGGTAGGCGAGGATCGCCTTCAGGGTGTCGGCGTCGCGGCGGTACGTGTCGGGGTCCCAGGTCGTCAGCACGCAGCGCGGCACCTGCCCGCCCACGCGGACCCGCGCCTCGCCGATCGCGAGCTCGCGGCCGTCCCACGTGTCCTCCTCGTGGGCGGCGGGGCCGTCGAGCTCGACGGTCATCTTGAAGCGCCGGGAGTCGAGCCCGTCCACGCCGAGCTGCTCCGCCAGCCGCGCGACCGACGCCAGCGCCAGCAGCGTGATCGGGCCCGGCCCGCCGACGCCGACGGGCAGGCGCACCAGGTGCACGTCCTCGCCCAGCCGTTCGGAGAGGGCCGCTGCGAACGGGCCGTCGACGAGCTGCGCGCCCGGCATCGGGCGCCGCGCGAAGCCGTGCGCCTCGGCCGGCTCGCCGCCCACGGCCGACCCCTCGACCTCGGCCCCGTCCGCGAAGCGGATGGCCAGCCGCTCCCGGGCCGGGTCCCAGCGGGCCGTCGCGCCGAGCAGGCGCTTGAGCTCGGCCGTGTAGAGGGCGCGCCCGGACGCCCGCACGACGGCGAAGCGGCGATCGTCGACCACCCCGCGCTCGTCGAGCGTCAGCGCGTCGACGGCGTGCTGCGCCAGGCCCTTCACCGGCGCGCTGCGGAGGGCGGCGACGGTGGCCGCCATCTCAGCGCGGCGCGAGGAAGCTGCGCAGGCAGGCGACGACCAGGCGGTGGTCCTCGACCTGCGGCAGGCCGGAGACCGTCACGGCGCCGACGACGCCGGTGCCCCGCACCGTGATCGGGAACGAGCCGCCGTGTGCCGCGAACTCGTTGGGCGGCAGCAGGTAGCGCTCCTCCAGCGTGGTGCCGGCCGCCTTGCACTCCAGGCCGAGCCGCAGCGAGCTCTTGTGGAAGCGCGCGACAGCCCGCGCCTTGCGCTCGGCCCAGGCGTCGTTGTCGGGCGACGTGCCGGGCAGGGCGGCGTGGAACACCTGCTGACCGGCCTTGCGGATGTCGATGGTCACGCCCAGGCCGGCCTCGCGCGCCGCGGCCAGGACGTGCAGGCCGAGGTCGACCGCGACGTCGTGGTCGAAGGCGTCGAACACGAGCTCGCGCTCGTCCTGGGCGATCTCGTCGATGCTCGGGGCGTCGTCGGGCACGCTGCGATCCTAGCCGTCTAGGCCTCCACGAGCCCGCACCAGTCGCGCACGAAGAGCGCGAGCAGGAGGGCGGTCTCGTGGACGCTCGGCAGGTGCACCCGCTCGTCGACGCCGTGCAGGCGCTCGCCGTAGGGGCCGAGGCAGGCGGTCGGGATGCCGCCCACGCCGCCGAGGGCGCGCGCGTCGGTGGTGGCGGTGACCGTGATGAGGTCGGGCGCCTCGCCGCGCAGGCGCTCGACGGTCGCGCTCAGCGCGCCCACGAGCTCCGACGCGGGGTCGAGCTCGTAGCCCTCGACCGCGAAGCCGTCGTAGCTCACCTCCGGTGGGAAGCCGGCCAGGACCGGATCGTCGGCGGCCGCTGCGGCGACCGCCGTCTCGATGCGGGCCCGCAGCTCCGCCAGCCGCTGTCCGGGGAAGAGGGCGAGCCGGCAGCGCAGCACGCACTCCGCGGCGACCGTGGAGCGCCAGTCGCCGCCCTCGATGATGCCGATGTTGAGGTTGATCGGCCGCTCGTGCACGGCGAACGCGGGGGGCACGTCGAGGTTGAGCTCCGCCTCCAGCGCGCGCAGCGCCCGCACGATCGGGAAGCACGCCTCGATGGCGTTGACGCCGGCGGGCGCGGTGCCGGCGTGGGCCGGCGAGCCCGAGACGCGCACGTCGAACCAGAGCACGCCGAGCTGCGCGACGGGGATCGTGATGCCGAACGGCTCCGCGATGACGGCGGCGTCCGCGGTGCGGCCGGCGAGCACGCACTGCAGCGCGCCGTTGCCGCCGCACTCCTCCTCCACGACGCTCTGCAGCTCCAGGGCCGCGCCCGGCGCCACGCCGAGCGCCCGCAGCGCCCGCACGGCGCCGACGACGGCGGCGAGGCCCGACTTCATGTCGGCGGCGCCGCGGCCGTACAGCCAGTCGCCGTCGCGGGTGGCGCGGAACGGCGCCGTCCGCCAGAGGTGCGGCTGCTCGGCCGGCACGACGTCGACGTGGCCGTTGAGGATGAGCGAGCGCCCGACGGCGTCCGCGCCCGGCGGCGGGCCCCACGTCGCGACGACGTCGCGCTTGCCCTCGACGTCCCAGGAGAAGGGCGAGTGCGCCGGGTGGGCGCGCAGCGCGGCGGCGTCGAGCGGGACGTCGATCGGCTCGAGCCCCGCGGCCGCGTATGCCTCCGCCATCACGGCCTGCCCGGGCTCCTCCTGGCCGAGCACCGTGGGCTGCTCCACGAGCCGCACCAGCAGGTCCTCGATGGCGCCCGCCTCGGCCCGCACGGCGGCGGCGATCGCGGCGTCCTCGACCTGGAGCGGCGTGCCGGCTGCCATGGCCGCGCACGATACCCGGGCAGAATCCCGCCGTGCCCGCCCTCGCTGAGCGCCGAACGGCCCTCGCCGCCGTCGCGGCGCTCGCCGCCCTCGGCGCGGTGCTGCGCCTGCACTTCCTCGACGTGCCGCTGAACACGGACGAGGCCGGCTTCGCGCAGGTCGCACGCCTCTGGAGCGAGGGGCACCGGCTGTACGGCGACACCGCCTGGGTCGACCGGCCGCAGGGGCTGCTCGTCCTCTACCGGGTCGCGCTCGCGTTCGGCGCGGACGAGGCCGTGCGCGTGCTCGCCATCCTCGCGGCCGTGGTCGCCACGGTCGCGGTCGCCGCCGCCGCGTGGGCCCTCACCGGGCCGCGGGCCGCGGTGCTGGGCGCCGGTCTCTACGCCGTGCTCTCGCCCGCGCCGCACCTGGAGGGGTTCACGGCCAACGGCGAGCTGCTCGGCTCGGCCTTCGCCGCGGGCGGCGTCGCGCTCGGCGCGTGGTGGCTGGTTCGCGGCGACGGGCGCCTGCTGGTGCTGGCCGGCCTCGTCGCGTGCCTCGGCCCGCTGGTGAAGCAATCCGCGCTGGACGCGGCGCTGGCGCTGGTCGCCCTCGTGCTGCTCGAGGCGTGGCGCCGGCGGGACTGGCGGGCGGCGGTCGGGGGCCTGCTGCGGCTCGCGGCGGGCGCGGCGATCCCGCTGGTCCTGGTGCTGGCCCAGGCGGCGGCGACCGGCATCGGCGACTGGTGGTTCGCCGTCGTCGGCTACCGCACGGGCACGGAGTCGGCGATCTCGGGTGACACCGGCCTGCGGCTGACGCTCCTGTGGGAGTCGACGCACGCGGCGCTCGGCGATCTCGCACCGCTGCTCCTGGCCGTGCCCGGCGCGGTCGCCCTGCACCGGGCGCGGCGGCTGACGCTGCCCGCGCTGTGGCTCGGCGCCGCGGCCTTCGGCTTCCTGGCCGGCGGCCTGTTCCACGACCACTACTGGGTGCAGATGATCGCGCCGCTGAGCGTCTGCGCCGCCGCGGGCCTGGACTGGCTGGTGCAGCGGCGCGGCGCGCTCGTCGCCACGGCGGTGGTGGCGCTGCTCGCGGTGCCCGTGGTGCTGCGCTCGGCCGAGGTCTACTGGGAGCAGGACCCGCGCAAGGTCTCGCTGCTCACGTCGGAGGACCCGCGCATCCTCTCGGCCATCGACGTCGGGCGCTTCATGCAGGCCCAGACCGACCCGGACGACCGCGTCTACGCGCTCTGGGCCAACGCCGCCCTGAGCTGGCACGCCCACCGGCCCAGCGCCTACCGCTACCTCTGGTACCGCGGCGTGGAGTTCATCCCGGGCGCGCGCGAGGACGTGCGGCGCCTGTTCACCGGGCCGGACCCGCCGGCGATGGTGGCCGTCTACCAGCCGCCCGGGGCCCTGGACGAGAGCGGCACCGTCGAGCGGGCGCTGCAGGAGCGCTACGACCTCGTCGCGGAGATCGACGGCACGCCCGTCTATCGTCTGCGCCGGTGAAGGTCTCCTACACCCTCGTCGACGTCTTCACGAGCCGTGCGCTGGCGGGCAACCCGCTCGCCGTCTTCACGAACGGCAACGCGCTCCAGACCGAGACGATGCAGGCGCTCGCCCGCGAGCTGAACCTCTCGGAGACCACCTTCCTGCTGCGGGCCGAGGGCGACGTCACGGCCGGCCTGCGCATCTTCACGCCCCGCCGCGAGCTGCCGTTCGCGGGGCACCCCGTCGTGGGCTCGGCCTTCGTCATCGCCCGCTCGGCCCCGCTCGCGACCGTGCGCTTCCAGACCGGCGTCGGGCCGATCGACGTCGACATCGAGCGCGCCGGAGGCTTCATCTCGCGCTGCGTGATGACCCAGCCCGAGCCGCAGTTCCGGCCGTTCGGCGAGACCGCCGCCCTCGTCGCGGCGCTCGGCGCGGAGCCGCTGGCCGAGCCGGTGCTGGCCGACAACGGCGTGCTCTCGCTGCACGTGCCGGTCGCCGACGTCGCCGCGCTCGATCCCGACCTCGCCGCGCTGGCGCGGCTCGAGCCGAGCACGATCTGCTGCTTCGCGCCGCCGCAGGGCAGGGTCGTGCGCGCCCGGGTGTTCGCGCCCAGGGTCGGCGTGCCCGAGGATCCGGCGACGGGCTCGGCCGCCGGCCCGCTGGCCGTGCACCTCGTCGCGAGCGGCCTCGCCCCGGCCGGTTCCCTGGAGATCGAGCAGGGCGTCGAGATGGGGCGGCCCTCGCTGATCGAGGTCGAGGTCGAGCCGGGCAGGCCGCCGCGCGTCGGCGGGGCCTGCGTCGCCGTGGCCCGCGGCACGTTCGAGCTCTGAGCCGTGGCCAGGAGCCACCGACGGGAGGTCGAGATCCGCTGGCGCGACATGGACGCCTTCCGCCACGTCAACAACGCGGTCTACCTCACCTACCTGGAGGCGGCGCGCGACGACTTCCTGCTGCAGCTGGTCGGCGGCGACGTCGACGACCTCGAGGACTTCGTCGTGCGGCGGGTCGAGATCGACTTCGTCTCGCAGCTGACGCAGGACGACGGCGCCGTGGAGGTCGAGGTCGCGTTCGACGGGATGGGCTCGTCGTCGGTGCGCACGCTGGAGCGCATCCACGCCCGCTCCGACGGGCGCCTCGCGGCCGAGGCGCGCTGCGTGCTCGTGCACCTCGACGCCGCGCGACAGCGCTCCGAGCCGATCTCCGACCCCCTGCGCGCGAAGATCGAGGCCAGCGCGGCCGGAGTAGCTACAGGCGGGCGCGCAGGTAGGCTGCGACGCCGGCGCACGCGTCGCCCGCGGCCTCCACCGGGTCCCTGCCGCGCAGCTCCGCCAGCGCGAACAGCGCCAGGAAGGCGTCGCCGGCGCCCACCGCGTCCGCGATGTGCACCGGGTCGGCCACGACGTGGGTCGCGTGGCCGCCCATCAGCACGGTCGCCCCCTGGATGCCGTGCGTGACCAGCACGATGGGGACGCCCGAGCGCTCCGTCGCGCCCGTCGTCCACTCGCCGAACAGGGCGTCGGCCTCCTCGTCGCTGGCCTTGAGCACGTCGACGTTCGCGGCGACCCCCGGGTCGAGGGGTCCCTCCGGGATCACGGTCCCGAGCCCCTTCCGCGCCGGGCCCTGGGCGTCGAGGTAGACGCGCCGGCCCCCGGCCCGCAGCGCCGCCAGGGTCGGCGGCGCGAAGTCGTCGCGCCACTGGGCGCCGCAGACGACGGCCCGCGCGCCCTCCAGCGCCGGCGAGAGCCACGTCTCCACGTCCTGCGGCGTGAACGGGTCGCCGAGGGAGTCGACCTCGTGGTGCCGGGAGCCGTCCGGGAACAGCTCGAGCAGCGAGCGGAAGGTGCTGCTCGACGGGCCCACGACGACCGGCAGGCCGACGTCGATCAGCGGCTGGCGCAGCTCCGGCGTGCCGCCGCGGGTGCCGATGACCGCCGCGCCGCCACCGCGCTCCAGGGCCTGCGCGCCGAACAGCGCCGCCCCGCCCAGCCGCCGCTGGGGCGGGCGTCCCGCCTCGCGGACGACGTCCTCCACGCACTGGCCGAGCATGGCGATCATCGCCGCACGAGCCCGCGCACGTAGAGCCAGGCGTACGCCCCCAGCATGACGGCGCCGCCCGCCAGCGCCGCGAGCAGCGCCGTCTCGCTGTCCGCCGGGTACGACGGGCTCGTGCCGAGGGCGCGGTCGAGCACCCCGTAGCCGGCGACGATGCCGCTGAGGGCGAAGACGAGCACGACGTTCCACGCGGCGGGCGAGCGCACGCGATAGGCCAGCGCGACCGGCCCGCAGAGCACGGCGATCGTCAGCAGCCAGGCCGTGAAGGGCCAGCGGCCGGCGAGCCCCACCGCGACGGCCAGCGCGGCGCCGAGCGGCAGCGCCACCAGCGCGAGGTGCGCGTCGCCCGAGCGCGCGAGCCGCCAGATGGCCAGGACGACCAGGACGGCGCCGAGCGCACAGGCGGTGAAGGCAAGGGCCTCGATCGGCGGAGGATACGTGGGGTACGCTCGTGGCCGTGCGCATTCCGGAGGCGGGCCCTGGCGGACGGCTGCAGCGCGAGCTCGGCCGCGTGGGCATCGGCACGCGGCCCTCGTTCCTGACGGCGGGCGCCCTCCGGCTCGGGATCCTCTGCGCGATGATCGTCGCCATCGGGATGCTCAGCCCGCGCCTGTCGCCGAGCGAGGCGAGGCGGGTCGTCTGGGTCGGCGTCCTGATCACCGCCGGCGCGGCCCTGGCCTTCGTCCTCGTCTCGCGCCGCGCCGCGCACCGGCTGGAGGTGGTCGGCTTCCGCCCGGCCGAGGTCGTGCTCCTGCTGATCCGCCGCATCGGCCTGCCGCTGCTGGGGCTGGCCTTCTTCCTGGTGTGGACGTTCGTCTACCTGGCCATCTGGTCGTTCCACCCGACCGGCGTCGAGCACGCCTTCGACGGCCTCGACCTGCGCCCGCGCTTCTCGGACTTCTTCTACTACGCCGTCTCGACGGCCTTCATCTCCCCGCCCGGCGACATCATCGCGAGCTCCCGCGGCGCCCGCAGCGCGACCCTCATCGAGATGCTCAGCGGGCTCGCCCTGGTCACGGCGTATGCCGGGAGCTTCGTGGACTGGCACGCCCGTCGGACGGGTGACGATCCGGATCCCGGTACCCGGGGACAATGAGACCGTGGAGTCCCTCCACAGCTTCCTCGACGCCGCCCAGGCCTTCGCCGACGGGCTCGCTTCGGTCTCCTTCACGGCGCTCGCGATCGCGATCGGCCTGCACATCTCGAACCTCGTGCTGCGCTCGCGTGCCTGGTTCAACATCCTGCGCGCGGCCTACCCGGGGGCGGTCATCCGCTGGCGGCGCATCCTCGGCGCGTACGCCGCGGGCGTCGGCATCAACGCCATCGCGCCGGCGCGCGGCGGCGACGTCGTCAAGATCTACGCCGTCCGCCAGTCGATCGAGGGCTCGTCCACGCCGACGATCGTCGCCTCGCTGCTGGCCGAGACGGTCTTCGACATGGTCATCGCCACCAGCCTGTTCGCCTGGGCCTACTCCAGCGGCGGCCTGCCGAGCCTGCCCGACCTGCCCAACGCACCGGCCTTCGAGTTCGCGTTCATCGGCGATCACCAGCGCGAGGTGCTGATCGCGCGCGGCCGTGCTCGCCCTCCTCGGCATGGTGCTCCTGCGCTGGGTGACGAAGCAGCGTGCGGGCGTTCTGGGACCGCGTCCGCCAGGGCCTCGCGATCCTGCACTTCCCGCGGCTCTACCTGCGCCGCGTCGCGCTCCTGCAGTTCATCGGCTGGTGGTGCCGGCTCGGCACCGCGTACTACCTGCTGGAGGCGTTCCACGTGAACGCCACGATCGAGAACGCGCTGCTCGTGCTGGTGGTGGGGTCGATCTCGACCCTGCTGCCGTTCACCCCCGGCGGCGCGGGGGCGCAGCAGGCGCTGCTCGTGATCGTGCTGTCGGGCGAGGCGACGCGGTCGGCGATCCTCGCCTACTCGGTGGGCGCCCAGATCGCGACGACGGTGGTCAACGTGATCATCGGCTTCGTCGCCCTCTTCCTGCTGTTCGGCGGCCTGCGCTGGAGGCACATGGCCCATCGCGCCGACCCGACCGCCGAGCCCGAGCCGAGACCGGGCTAGCTGCGCCTCGGCGGGCTCCTCCGTCGGCTCGGCCTCGGCCGTCGGCGTCGGCGCCGCTGCCGTTGTCGCCGGCCTCGAGCGCCGGGGCCGCGGGCCGCTCGATCTCGGCCTGTGCCGCCGGCGCCTCGATGCCGAGCTCCTGCCGCAGCGACGAGAGGCGCACGTTCGCGGCGACCTCCCGCATCGCCCGGTCGATCTCGACCTGCCCGCTCGTGACGGACGTCTCGGCCAGCTCGGCGTGCGCGGAGGCGAGCGCCATGCGGCGATCGATCTTGTCCTCGATCTCGCGCAGCGTCGGGCCGCCCGTGTCGACCGGCCGCGACAGCGTCACCAGCGTCGCGTTGACGCGCTCCTGCATCTTGGCCTGCTCGAGCTTGCCCATCAGCTCCAGCCGCTTCGCCGTCAGCTCCTCCAGCCGCAGCGCGTTCTGGTTGACCGCCTCCTTGGCGATCTCCGCCTGCTCCGTCGCGGCGCGGTACTGCGTCTTCAGCGTCTCGACCAGCCCCTCGGCGCTCTCGAGCTGCATCGCCAGCGTCTGCGCCGCACGCGTCCACTTGTCGACGGCGGCCGCGTCGCCGGCCTGCGCGCCGGCGTCGGCCTGGCGCAGGGCCTGCCCGGCGTGCTCCTTCAGCGTCGCCGCGCGCTCCACCGCCCGGTCGAGCTGCATCTGGACCTCGGTGCGGTTGGCGATCACCCGCGCCGCCTGCATGCGGAACTCCGCGTCCTGCTTGCGGGCGTCGTCGACGGCCTGCTCGATCTGGATCGCCGGATCCATGCGCTCCTCGACCCGGCCGGCGACCCGTGCCTTGATGTAGCGCCACGTGGTGCCCACGGAGGCCATTTCACGCTCCCTTCGGAGTGGTGGGGTCGTTCGCGCCGTAGGCCTCGGCCAGGCTGTCGGCAAGGATCGTCATGCGGGTGCGCAGCGCCGTCACGTCGTCGGCCAGGCCCGTCGGCCGCGTCGCGCTCATGCGCGCCTGGATCAGGCGTGCCCGGATCGCGGGCAGCGCGGCCTCGACGTGGCAGATCTCCTCGTCGAGCTCCGCCCGGCGCACCTGCAGCACCTCGATGATCGCGAGCTGCTCGCCGAGGGCGTCGCGGGCGCGGCCCGGACGCCGCCTCGTGGCGCCGCCGCACGTCGTCGACGTCGATCGACCCCAGGTAGAGGTCGACGACCGAGGCGCGGCGGGCCACCTCGACGAGATCGTCGGCGAGCGCGCGCACCTGCGGCCCGAGGCCGTCGTCGACGGGCGGGAGCTCCGCCAGCGCCTCGTGGATGCGGCGCTCCTCGCCCAGCGCCGTCGCGACGCGCATGCGCAGGTCGCCGGTGACGCCGTCGAGCCGCCGGCCGCTCGTCAGCTGCCGCTGCTGGCGCCCGGCGGCCAGGCGCTGCGCCGTGTCGGGGTCGTTGACCGTCGCCGCGACCAGCAGCCCGTAGGCGGGCACGATCGCCACCGCGATCCAGGGCGCGACCAGCACGCTCGCCAGCACGAGCAGCACCAGGACCGCCACGTTGAGCGGCCGCGTCGCGGCGTGTGCGACGACGCGCCAGAAGATGCGGTTCGTCTGCTCCTGATCGGCCACGTGGGGACCAGGGTACCCGCTCGCGATTGGCCTGCGTGGGCCGGCCTACGCCCCGTTTGCGCAGGTGGTCGACACAGCCGAACCTGATAGCCTTGAGGGGCGAGTCCCCGTCGGGGGCTTACGTGAAGGAGGGTTCCGCCAGATGCCGCAGATCGGCCCGCTGGAAGTCGTCATCGTCCTCGTCATCGCGCTGCTGGTCTTCGGTCCGAAGAAGCTGCCGGAGCTCGGCAAGGGCCTGGGTCGCGGCATGCGCGACTTCAAGCGGGGTCTTGCTGGCGACGACGATCACGACGATGACGACGAGCGCGAGCGGGAGCGCGAGCGCCGCCGCCGCGAGGACGCCGAGGCCGCCGCGATCGCGCCTGCGCCGGCGCCCGTCGCGCCCGCACCCGAGCCGACCCCGGTCGCGACAACGCCGCCGCCGCCGCCCGTCGCCGAGCCCGCCCCGACCGCCGCGAGCGACAACGGCGAGATCGTGGACGAGGCGCACGACGACGTGCCCGCGCAGCGCTGACGCGCGCCGCGCCCACGTACCCCTAGGTCACGGCCGTGGCGCGCCTGCATAGGGTCAAGCGGATCGAGCACGAGTCCGAGGTACCGCTCCACGATCACCTCGAGGAGCTCCGCAACCGGCTCATCATCTCGATCCTGGCGTTGGTGGTGGGGTTCTGCATCGCGTTCTGGCGGCGCGACGACATCCTCACCCTGCTCAACCGCCAGCTCCCGCAGGACGTCGACAAGCCGATCACGCTGGGCGTCACGGAGCCGCTGAAGATCGCGATCATGATCTCGATCTGGTCGGCGCTGATCGTGGCGCTGCCGGTGCTCTTCTACCAGCTGTACGCGTTCGTCGTCCCGGCCTTCTCCGAGGAGTCGCAGCGCCACATCTGGCCGATGCTGGTGATCGTGCCGCTGCTGTTCGTCGGCGGCGTGGTGTTCGCGTACTTCCTCATGCTGCCGGTGTCGACGAACTTCCTGCTGTCATTCGACGCGGACCAGTACCAGGTCGAGGTCAGAGCCAAGGACTACTACGGCTACGCCGTCATGCTCATGGGCGGCGTCGGCCTCATCTTCGAGATGCCGGCCGCCGTCTGGATGCTGACCAAGGTCGGCGTCCTCTCCTCGCGGCTGCTGCGGCGCAACCGGCGCTATGCGATCTTCGTCCTGGCGGTCGTCGCGGCGGCGCTGCCGGGCGGCGACCCGATCTCGATGATGCTCTGCATGATCCCGCTGCTCCTGCTGTACGAGGCCTCGATCATCGTGGCCCGCGGCGTCGAGAAGGGCCGTCGCGAGCGCGCGATGGCGGACGCCGTCAGCGACACGTAGGTCGGATGCTGACGGTCCACGCGGCGGACTGGGTCGTCCCGGTCGTCGCGCCACCCCTCCGTGACGGCGCCGTGGCGATCGACGACGCCGGCGCGATCGTCGAGGTCGCCCCGCGCGCGGCCGTCCTCGGGCGGCATCCGGGCGCCGAGGTCGTCGAGCACGGCGCGGCGGCGATCCTGCCCGGCTTCGTGAACGCGCACACGCACCTGGAGTACGCGGTCTACGGCGGGTTCGGCGACGCCATGCCGTTCGCGCCCTGGCTGGCGGATCACATCCGGCGCAAGCGGGCGCTGGACGAGGACGCCGTCCTGGCGAGCGCGACGCTGGGCGCCGAGGCGAGCCTGCGCAGCGGCGTGACGTGCGTGGCCGACTGCGCGTTCGCGGGTGCGACGGTCGACGCCCTGCGGGCGACCGGCCTGCGCGGGACCGTCTACCTGGAGGCGTTCGGGGCGAAGGGCGCCGACCCGGCGGCGGTGGCCGCCGCCACCGCTCGGCGGCTGGACGCCGCTCGGCGGCGCGGGCGGCCCGCTCGTCCGGCTCGGCATCTCGCCCCACGCCCCGTACTCCGTCGCCCCGCCGGTCTACGCGGCGCTGCTCGCGCGTCGCCCGGGAGCGGGGCCTGCCGCTGGCCACGCACGTGGCGGAGTCGGCCGCGGAGCTCGAGGCCCTCACGCTCGGCACCGGGCCGGTGATCGAGGCGAGCCGCGGCGTCTTCGAGGTCGACGTCATCGGCGAGCATCCGATCGCACGCCTGGCCCGCGACGGCCTCCTCGGCCCGGACGTGCTCGTGATCCACGCGGTGCACGTCGGCGCGGACGAGATCGCGCTGCTCGCCGACACCGGCTCGCCGGTCGCGCACTGCCCGCGCTCGAACGCGGTGCTCGGCTGCGGCGTCGCGCCGGTCGGCGCGCTGCGCGCGGCCGGCGTGACGGTGGGCCTCGGCACGGACAGCCCGTCGTCGGCGATCGACCTCGACGTCTTCGCCGAGCTGCGGACGGCCATCATGGTGGCCCGGGCGACGACGGGGCAGGCGGACGCGCTGACGCCGCGCGACGCGCTCGCGCTCGCGACGGTCGAGGCGGCCCGCGCGCTCGGGCGCGACGGCGAGGTGGGGGCCCTGGCTCCGGGGCTGCGCGCGGACCTCGTGATCTGCGAGCTGGCCGACGGTCCGTACTGGCCCGTCGAGGAGGTCGAGACGGCCGTGGTGTACGGCGGCTCTCCGGAGCGGGTGGCCATGACGCTCGTGGACGGAACCGTGCGCTACCGTAAGGACGACGATGCCCGCTACCGGCACGCCCTGACGCGTGCAGCGAAGGCGCGGGCCGCGATGATCAGCCAGTCCGGGACGACACCGCCATGATGATGCACGAACGCCTGAGGAAGTCCGCGCGCTGGGTCTACCTGGGCCTCGCTCTCGTGTTCGCGGTCTCCTTCGTGGTGGCGGGTGTCGGCACCGCCGGTGGGCCGGCGCTCTCCGACCTGATCCAGGGCAACCAGAACGACGAGAACAACACGGTCGCGACGAGCTCCGACTCGCTGAAGGACGCGCAGGCGGCCGTCGCCGCGAACCCGAACGACGCGAAGGCCTGGCTGGCGCTGGCGGATGCGCAGCAGGGCCAGGGCGACCTCGTGAAGGCGTCGGCCTCGGCCGACAAGGCGGTCGCGCTGGCCAAGGACGACCCGGACGTCAACGAGCAGGCGGCGCAGGTCTACTCCGCGCGGGCCGCCGACAACCAGGTCAAGGCGAACCAGATCTTCTCGCGCTACCAGGAGATGGCCCAGGGCGCGAGCCTGCCGCCCAGCGTGATCCCCGGCGGCGCCGACGCGCAGGACCCGCTGTCGCTCGCGTCCCAGAACGCGACCCAGCAGCAGCTCGACGCCCTGCTGAGTCGCGCGCAGCCGTTCCAGGACGCGGCCGCGGCGGCGAGCAAGCAGGCCGCGGACGCGCTCGTGATCGTCACCAAGGCGCGCCCGGACGACGCGGGCGCCTGGTTCAACCTCGGCGTCGCCGCATCGGCCGCCAACGACACGGCCACGGCGATCAAGGCGTTCGACACCTTCCTCGAGCTGGCGCCGGGCGACCCGCTCGCCGACCAGGTGCGCAGCGAGGTGCTGCGCCTCGACCCGAGCCGCGCCAGCACGGCGGCCGGCACCGACGCCGGCGCGACGGGCGCCGACACGGCGGCGACCGGCGCCGACACGGCCGCGACCGGCACCGGCGCCACCGACACGGGCGCGACCGGCACCGACACCGGCACCACCGCGACGGAGCCCGCCACCAGCACCGCGCCGTGACGACGTTCGAGACGGAGGTCGTGGCGCTCGCGTCCGACGCGCGCCTGCTGACCGTCCGCGGCGAGATCCGGGCCTACGACGTCGACGCGCTGCGCACCGCCGCGATGGACGCGCAGGCGGGGCGCCTGGTGATCGACACGACGGCCGCCGCGGTGGAGGATCCGGGCGTCGTGGAGCTGCTGCTCGACCTCGACCGCCAGGCCCGGCCGCTCGACCTGGTGGCCGTGGTGGTGCCGGCCGGCAGCGTCCTGCACGGCGTGCTCACGACGACGGGCTTCGACGCCGCGCTGACGACCTATCCGACCCTCCGCGCGGCGCTCGACGACCTCGACCTGCCATCGCCGAACGAGCTCTGACGGTTCGCTAGACTCCCGCGCCGCGGGCCGTTAGCTCAGCTGGTAGAGCAGGGGACTCTTAATCCCAAGGTCATAGGTTCGATCCCTATACGGCCCATCGCGTGGTTGAGCGGAGGGCGAGTTCCGCGGACGCTCGATTCGGCCGGTGTCACGCTAGTGCCCTATCCCGGGCCGCCGCCCGCGCGCTCGACCAACGGCCAGGCCTTCGACTCGCCGCTTGGAGCCGTGTGGCGATGCCGCGGCGTAACGGTGCCGGACGAGGCCGCCGTAGCAGCGCTCGGCCGCGCGCTCGACCGCTGCTGCGCCTGATGCTGCGCGATCACGCAGTTCGGCGCTCGAGTGCGAGACCGCCTCGCACGGACCGGACGTCGCCGCGAGCCCGTGCGCCCGCCGGAGCGTCGACCCCGCACCGACAACGGCGGCGTGTACGATCCCGATGACGACTACGCGTCCGCTGGCGACGACACGCTCGCCCCGAGGCCGCCGGGAGCGAGCTGGTGCGCGTCGCCACGTACAGCCCGACGCCGTCCTCGATGCGCTCCGCGGCGCGTGACGGCGGAGGACGCGCCCTTCGGGCGACCCTCGTCTGCCGCGTTACCGGCTGCCGATCGTCGGCGCCTTCGAGCGGATGGAGCAGCGCCTCGAGGAGTTCGACATCCATGCGATGCGCGGCGACGGAGCGGACGACGACATCGAGGTGCTGATCGAGATGCGCCTTCAGCTCGGCAAGCTGCGACGCGCGCTGGCCGCTCACCGTACCGCGCTGGTCGCTCTCACCCATCCCGAGCTCGAGGCGCTCGCAGATCGCGGGTCCAGCGAGCGATTCCGCTCGCTCTTCCGGCGCTACGAGGCGACGCTGCAGGAGGCGCGTGACGTGCGCGAGGCGATCGTCGGCTCGTTCGACGTGCTGATCGCCCGCGGCGGCCATCACACGAACAACATCATGAAGGTGCTCACCCTGGCCTCCGTGATCCTGCTGCCCGGCACGCTGCTCGCCGGCGTGATGGGGATGAACTTCGATGTTCCGATCTTCGACCACCCCATCCTCTTCTGGGTCGTCATCGCCGTCATCGTGGTCACGGCGGCGCTGACCATCGCGATCGCGATGCGGCGCCGCTGGATCTGACCGGTGCCGCCGCGTACCCCGGGATGACCACGTCGTCGACCGGCGGCAGCCGCGGAACAGCGGCACAGACCGGGCGCACGCCTCGAAGACGCCGATTCCGATCAACGCCCGCCGCTCCGCAGAGACGAGTTTCGAGAAGTGGTTTCGTTTCCAACGTCTAGGCCATCTCTACTGGGTTGTCGATACCAGAAGGAACATGAGATGACTACAGGTTCGGCCGTCCGCAGCGATGCGGACATCAGCGGAGCGCGCTCGGCCCGCCGTCTCACCACCGAGACGAAGCACTCGTCGAAGACGAGCGAGCTGTACGCGATGGTGCTGGCGGTGGCCGGCATCCTGATCGCGTGCTGGTACGTCGGCCGCGACGACGCGAACGACCCGTTCCGCGCGGAGCAGGCCTGGCTCTACGTCTCCATCGTCGTCGGCGCGTACCTCATCAGCCGCGGGCTGGCGAAGTCCGGCAGCCGCGAGCCGTACTGGGACGAGCACGACCGCAATCGCTGATTCGAGCGACCCCTATGCGGGTCGTTGAACCAACACACGCAGGGCGGGGCCTCACCGGAGGCCCTGCCTACGTGCCGAGTTGCCGGTGATCCGATCCTTGGCGCCCTCGGCGCGATCCTTGCCGTCTCGCAGGGGGCTGGCGCATCACGCGCCAGCCCCCGACGTCGCCGGCCCACGTGCGAGCCCCTACTCGATCCCCCAGCGGGCGCCGCCTACGCTCCGCCGGCTTCCTCCGATCATCGATCTACTCCTGTCTGGATGGGATGGTTCTCCGCCGCCCGTCTCGATTCGACTGGCTCGGCGCCGCTCGTGCGATGCGGTTCTCACCTGGGGTGCCCGTCTCGTTCCGTTGTTCGTTGCTCGGCACGAGCCGTACGCGGCGGACCACGTCGAGCGCTACGTCGGCGGAGAGCTCGATGCCGTGCGTCTCCGAAGCGTGTCGCCGCACTTCGTCCACGCGCGCCGCCTCGTCGGACGCTTGCACCTCGTAACCGCATTCGCAGCGGAGTGCCTTGTCAGCGAACACGTCGCAGCCGATTCATCAGGCACCAGATCTAGAGCCGCTCTACGGGTCTTGCAGGTACGGCACGAGGACGTCGCAGAAGAGACTGTCGTCCAGGAGATCGGGATGTGGCCCATGTAGCTCAGACGCCGTCTCGGAGATCTGGTCACCGATCGGATTGTTTGGATCCCCGGTGTACTCGAAGACATCGACCAAGGTGACAGGCCCAGCATCACGAGTCAACGTCGGACCATGGGTGATCGACAACTTCTCAAACAGACCCGCGGCGGTACTCGTGATCGTGACCGTCCCCGCCTGCTCGTCGATCACGGGCGGCGACGTTTGCCTGACCGGCCCGGCGAAGGAGAGCGTGGCTGACTTTCCACTGTCGGCGCCGTGAAGACGCCGAACCAGGTGCCGCTCGTGAAGAACGTGCCGTTGCCCGTGTCGCGGAAGACCGACGTGCCGTGAACGACGGCCGTTCCCAAGATGCCGCACTGGTTGTGCGGGGGCGTCGTGAACGAGAAATGCGTGACCTGCGTCGATCCCGCCGCGAGACCCGTCGCCGCGGCGACGCACGCCAGCACCGTCGCGATCGCCAGCGGTAGAAGCCTCCTTCGCATGACCTGGCTCCACGCAGACGTAACGTTCGCATTCGATCTCCTCTCCTCGCCCACGCGCTGACGACGGATCGATCGCCGCGGCCGCTCGTGGCTTGTCACAAAACATGTCGCGGCCAATACTCCGCTAGGCGGCTAGACCCTCGCTAGTGCACCGCTAGCGCGCCGCTAGGAGGGTGGGGAGGAGGCAGCGGGCTGAGCGTTCGAATCTCGATGACGGAGCGTCTCGCGATCGAGGCGAACGGCACGAAGCTGGACGAGCCGCGCTTCCCGGGCCGGCAAGGTCGGATCCTGTTCGCCTACCTGGCGGTCCAGCACGGACGATCTGTCCCTCGCGACGAGCTGGCCGAGTTGTTATGGGGCGAAGACCTTCCGGCCACGTGGGAAAAGGCACTCCGGGTGCTGATGACGAAGCTGCGTGCGCTGCTCGAGGAGTGCGGCCTCGACGGCTCGAGCATGCTGAGGAGCGCCTTCGGCTGCTACCAGCTCACGCTGCCCGCCGACGTCTGGATCGATGTCGACGCGGCGGCGAGCGCGGTCGAGCGGGGAGAGGCGGCACTCGTCGCGGAGGATCTCGACGAGGCCCGGGCGCAGGCCTCGACGGGAGCCGAGCTTGCTCGGCGGGTGTTTCTGCCCGGCGAGGACGGACGGTGGGTCGAGGATCAGCGGCGCGACCTCCGTGACGTACTCGTGCGTGCGCTCGAATGCCTACGCGATGCGGCGCTTGCCGAGGGGGAGTTCGGGAACGCAGTCCGCTATGCGGCCGAGATCACCGAGCTCGAGCCCTTCCGCGAGACCAGCTACCGCGCGCTGATGCAGGCGCATGTCGCGGCCGGCAACCCGGCCGAGGCACTCCGCGTGTACGAGCGCTGCCGGCGCTTCCTTGCCGACGAGCTCGGCGCCTACCCTTCGCCGGAGTCGGAGGCCGTCTATCTCGAGATCCTCCGCAACTCGCCCGGTGGCTCGGACTCCGAGATCGAGGGCCTCGCAACTGACGGTCGCCGCCCTGAGTCGCCGCCGAAGAACGACGAGCCGCCCCGGAGAGGTCGCGGCAAGGTCGCGCCCGTCATCGCCGGCGCCTTGCTCGTCGGCGGCACGTGCGACGACTGCGGAGCGACCCTGCCCCAGTACTCCAAGTTCTGCCAGGAGTGCGGGCATGCCGTCGAGGCGACCCCGTCCCCGGCGACCTACACGCCCGGCCATCTGCGTGACCAGATTCTCGCGATCCGCAGCGCGATCGAGGGCGAACGGAAACAAGTGAGCGTCCTCTTCTGCGACATCGTCCGCTCGCCCGAACTGGCGGCGCAGGCTGGCCCCGAGGAATATCACCGGGTCGTCGACCGCTTCTTCGCACTCGCCCTCGCCGAGGTCCACCGCTACGAGGGCACGGTCAACCAGTTCCTCGGCGACGGCTTCATGGCCCTCTTCGGCGCCCCGATCGCCCACGAGGACCACGCACGCCGCGCCGCGCTTGCCGCACTCGCGGTCAAGGAGCGATCCGAGATCGACGTCCGGATCGGGATCAACTCCGGTTCGGTCATCGTGGGCGCCATCGGCGACGACCTTCGGATGGATTACACCGCCTCCGGTGACACGACTGTGCTTGCAGCTCGTCTGCATGGGGCGGCTCGCCCCGGAGATGTGCTGGTGAGCACCGCGACCGCGGGCTACCTGCGTGGTTACTTCGATCTTCAGGAGACAGAGCCGATGACGGTCAACGAGCGCACCGTCCACGCATTGCGCGTCATCGGGCGCGGCCCGCGCACGTCCCCGATCGACGAGGCACACCAGCAGCTCACTCCCTTCTCGGGACGAGACGAGGAGCTCGAGTCGCTGCGGCAGGCCCTTCGCTCCGCGGCCGCGCAAGGACAGGTCATCGGCATTTCCGGCGATCCCGGCCTCGGCAAGTCGCGGCTGACCTACGAGCTGCAGCTCGCGGCGGACGTGGGCACGGTCGCGCTTCAAGGTCGTTGCCTGCCGTTCGGGACCGCAGTTCCCTATCTCCCGATCCTCGATCTGGTGCGGCAAGCGTGCGGGATCGCGCCGGACGACGACCGTGAGAGCGTTGCCGCGAAGATCGGCACGACGCTCGAGGAGCTGCGGATGGACCCGGATTTCGGTCCGTACCTCCATCACGCGCTCGACGTCACCTCCGGTGACGCTCAGCTACTCGCGCTCGATACGGCCACGATCAAGGGCCGAACGTTCGAGGCGCTGCGCAAGCTGTTGCTCGCGAAAGCCAGTCGATCGCTGCTACTGGTCATCGAAGACGCGCACTGGATCGACCGCACGTCAGAGGAGTTCCTGACCGAGCTGGTCGACGAGCTGCCGTCCGTCCCGGTTCTCCTGCTGGCGACGTACCGCCCCGGTTACAACCTCCCATGGCTCGGCAAGTCGTTCGTAACCCAGATCGCCCTCCGGCCGCTCTCGAGGGAGGCCGGCGAACGGATCGTCGCAGCAATCCTCGGCGACACGAACGACGCGACCGCGAGGATCGTCGGTCGGGGCGAGGGAAACCCCTTCTTCCTCGAGGAACTCGCTCGAGCCGCACGACAGGAAGCCGACAGCCGACTCTGATGGCTCAGTCCCGACGACCGTGCAGGACGTCCTGGCCGCACGAATCGACGGGCTCGACGCCGGAGACAAGAGCGCCGTCCAAGTTGCAT
Organism: uncultured Actinomycetota bacterium; assembly: GCA_963767885.1. Taxonomy (GTDB): domain Bacteria; phylum Actinomycetota; class Thermoleophilia; order Gaiellales; family F1-60-MAGs149; genus CAVYFW01. Next base: position 16,392 of record CAVYFW010000012.1, on the reverse strand, counting down.
CCGTGCTCGGGCGCGAGTTCTCGCTCGACCTCATCGAGAGAGTCTGGGACGGCGACGGACCGCTCCTCCCAGCCCTGGACGAGCTCAAGCGGCGCGAGTTCTTGCACGAACAGCACGGAGGGACCGAGCGGACGTTCGTGTTCAAGCACGCGCTGACCCGCGACGTTGCCTACGACGGCCTACTGGAAGAGCGTCGCCGGTCTCTCCACGCGCGCGCCGGCGCAGCGGTCGAGCGCTCCTATGCGGGCAGGCTCCACGAGAAGTACGAGCTCCTCGCGTTCCACTACTCCCGGAGCTCCGAGCGGGAACGCGCCGCCGACTACCTCGAGCTTGCCAATCGCAAGGCCTCAGCACAGCATGCGATGGAGGAGGCGCTCGGCTACTTCTACGAGGCGCTCGCGATCCTCGAAGACCTACCCGACTCCGAGGACAACCGCAGGCGCAGGCTCACGCTCGTCCTCGACCAGACAGGTGGATTCCACTACCTGCATCGTCACGTGGAGTACCACGAGCTGCTGCTCCGCCACGAGCCGCTTGCGCTGGAGCAGAGCGATCCCGGCCTCGTCGGGGCGTTCTACCAACGCCTGGCGCATCGTCAGATCCGTCTTCGGCGAGAACAGGCAGTCGATAGAGACCGCGAGCCGGGCACTCGAGCTCTGCGAGCGGTCCGGCAACCATGATCACGCGGCACTCGCATACAACCATTTGCAATGGGCGCACATGATGCTCGGCGACTACGGGCGCGCCCACCGTTACGCGGAGCTGGCGCTCGAGCACCTCGCCGTCAGCTTCGAGCCGATGGCGTACATGTACGCACAAGCCGGCTTCGCACTCACCCACATGATGGCAGGGCGCTGGGAAGCCGCGCTGCGCGAGGTCGACGAAGCTGTGGCGACAGGCGCGGAGCGTTCCGACGCCGGCATCGTCTCGTTCTGCAACGCGATCGGCGCACTGGTCTGCGTCGAAAAACGCGACTGGGCGACCGCGATCGACTACGGCACCGCCGCGAAGGAGACCGCCCCGACCGTGTACTTCCGCGGTTTCGCCCTCGGCTTCTCGGCGCCGGCGCTCTGTCACACGGGGGCCGTTGACGAGGGCCTACCTGTCCTCGAGCAAATCGTCCCGATGGCCAAGGCGGCACGCCATGAGATGGCGTGGACCTTCCTCGCGCCGCGGCTGGCCGACGCGTACGTGACCGCCGGCGACTACGTGCGGGCGCACCAGCTGCTCCTGGAGATCCACGGCGTGGCCGCGAGGAGCGAGGCGAACTTCTTCCTCGGCGCCAGCGGACGGTGCCTCGGAGAGGTGGCCCTGGCTCAGGGCGAGGCCGAGGAGGCGGTACGCCGGCTCGAGGCAGCGATCAAGACGTTGCGAGCGAGCGGCTCCGAGAACGAACTCGGACTCGCGTTAGGAGCACTGGGCCGCGCCAAACGGCTCACGGGTAACGACGTGGAGGCCACGACGATCGCGAAGGAGGCGCTCGCCATCCTCGATCGGCTTGGCACGCTCGAGGAACCCGATCGTTTGCGGCACGAGCTCGCGGCTGAACCGGTCTGACGAGCACGAAGAAGGCATCGATCGCTGCGAGCTCGCGCTCACGCCGATCACGGTCGGTGCCGCCTGCGCCAAGGGGAACGGCCCCTCGTTCAACAGCGCGAGCAGCCCGGCGCTAGCCGATCAGGAAGGGCAGCTGGCCGGTCGTCTTGCCGTCGGCGTCGGAGAAGGTGGCGGACAGGGTCAGCTTCGCGGTCTTGGGCCCCACGGCGCGAAGCCTGATCCGGTTCAGGTTCGCGCGGCTGAGGGCGAAGGAGACCCGCTTGCGGCCGGCGGCGGCCAGCGTCGCCGTCGTCGAGCCGACCGTACGCGTGCCCAGACGCAGGACGAGCCTGGCGGAGCAGGCCTCGTTGCAGGAGAACGTCGCCGCCAGCGAGCGGTCCAGCGGCTGGGCCGGCACGCTCAGCAGCCCGACGGGCGGCCGCCGCGGTGGTGGCGGCGGGGGCGGCGGCGGCGCCGTGTCGTCGTTCGTGATCGTCGCGGTTGCGGTGCCGTCGCCGGGCAGCGTGGCGCCGCTCGGGTTGGAGAGCCGGACTCGGATCGTCTCGTCGGGCTCGACGGCGCTGTCCTCCACGGTCGGTACGGCGAAGGTCGCGGACGTCGCGCCGATCGGGAAGTACAGGGTGCCGGCCACGTCGACCACGTCGGCGTTGGAGGCCGTCGAGCCGGTGAGCTCCGTCGCATAGTCGACCGAGACCGGGACCGCCAGCGGGCCGGTGCGCGTGATCCGGACCAGCGCCGCGCCACCCTCTTCGACCGGCGCGATGGGGTCGAACGCCAGCACGGAGCTGGGCTGGATCGCGAGGCCGCCGAAGTCGGCCGTCCCGGTCCCGATCGTGCCGACCAGGGTGGCCGCCCCGGTGGCGAGGTTGACGCTGTAGAAGCCGCTCGTGCCGCCGACCTCGAGCACGGCGTAGGAGGCGCCGGTCTCCGCGTCGATGTCGAGCCCGGCGTTGTTGGACGTGTCGGCGCCGAGCAACCCGACGTTCTCGACCACTCCGAGGTTCGGGCTCGGGGTCCCGTCGACTCCGCCCAGCCGCACGAGGCGGTCGCCCCCCGACGCGATCCCGAACGCCGTCGCGACGGTCGCCCCGACCTCGCTCCGGTCGTACGCGACCGCGACAAGGGGCGCGTTCAGGGCGCCTCCTGGGAGGCCGCTGAAGTCGAGGTCGCTGTCGAGGCCGCTCAGCGCGCCGCTATTGGGGTTGATGCGGAAGCTGTTCGCATTCCCTCCTGCCCCGTCGGATGCGAGGTTGTCGACCACGCGGATGCGGTCCGCCACGGGCTGGAAGTCCATGCCGAAGGACGTGGCGCCGACGATGGACGTCACCGTGGCGGACCCGATCAGCGTCGCGAGGCCCGTGGTGGGCGCGATCCGGTAGAGACGGACCGTGTTGCCGTTGACCCCCAGTCCGTAGAGCTCGCGATCGGCCGGGCGGTAGTCGATCGCGACGAGGACGTCGCCGACGTTGAGGCCGGTCACGGGCACGTTCACGACCATGCTGGGCGCGCCGATCGCGAAGCGCACCAGCGTGTTCGACGTCGCACCGACGCCGAGCGCCGTGATCGTCTGCGGCGCCGCCCCCGCCGGGGCGGCCGCCACGAGCAGCGCACACGCGGCGGCAGCTGCCACCGCGAGCCGGCTCCAGTGCGAACGGTTCATCGTCGACCCCTCCCTCGCCTTGATCCCAATCTAGAGCACGTTCACTCCTGCGGGTTGCCTGGTCGCGGCGCCGCTCCAGCCGGGTGTCACGCCGACGTCCTCGTCAGAGCCGGAGACGCTCGCGACGTCCTGGCGAACGCCGCTCACCGTCTCGACGTCGGGCTGTGACGCGAGCCCGCATCCGTGGACGGCGTGGCGGCGTGTCGATACAGTCGCGCCGACGGGCGAGCCGGAGGAGGAGCATGTCCGAGACCGAGGATCCCGGGAGGGATCAGGATGTGTGGCCGATCGACCGGGCGCTGTCGCGCCGGCGCGTCCTGCGGGCGGCCGGCGCCTTCGGCCTGGCGGCGACGAGCCTGCCGGCGCTGCTCGCGGCCTGTGGCGACAGCGACGACGCGTCGTCGAGCGCGGCCTCGACGAGCGCGGGCGCCTCGAGCGAGGCGGCCCCGGCGACCAGCGAGGCGAGCAGCGCGCCCGCCACGAGCGAGGCCGCGACCGACACCGGCGCGGCGACCAGCGCGCCGGCCACGACGGCCCCCGAGCCCACGAGCTCGGCCGCCGTTGCAGCAGACATCAAGCGGGCGGGCGGCTCCGCGTCGGCCACGTCGGCGGCGGCAAGGGCGAGTCGTTCAACCCGGGCCGCGGCTCGTCGTTCATCGACGCGTCGCGCTCACTACAACCTCTACGACCCGCTGACCCGCGTGAACCCCGACTTCTCGCAGTCGCCGGGCCTCGCGCTCGAGTGGAACGCCCGAACGACGACCTCGACCGTCTGGGAGGTCAAGCTCCGGCCCGACGTCGTCTTGCACGACGGCAAGTCGTTCACCGCCGACGACGTCATCTACACGCTGCGGCAGATGGGCGACGAGAAGCACATCTCGCCACGTCGCGCGTGACGAACATCAAGCTCGACGAGGTGAAGAAGATCGACGACCTGACGGTGTCAGATCCCGCTGAAGAGCCCGGACGCGCGGCTGTCGGACTCGTTCGTGCAGCAGAACACGGTGATCATCAGGACGGCGACACGGACTTCACGCAACCCGATCGGCACCGGGCCGTTCATGTTCCAGGACGTTCACGGTCGGCGAGCGCAGCCTGTGCGTCGAAGAACCCGAACTACTGGGAGGAGGGCAAGCCGTACGTCGACGAGTGGGAGGACATCTCGATCGACGACAACGCCGCGCGGCTGAACGCGCTGCTCGGCGGCGAGATCGACATGATGAGCCAGCTCGAGTTCGCGCAGGCGAAGGCGCAGCAGGGCATCGGGCGACATCCAGGTCATCAACGCGCCGAGCCCGGCGATGCCAGGTGCTCCTCATGGCGGTCGACCGCGCGCCGTTCGACGACCCGAGCGCGTGCGCGCAGGCGTTCCGGCTGATCCCCGACCGCCAGGCGCTGATCGACGGCGCGCTCTGGCCGGCTTCGGCACGCTCGGCAACGACCTGTTCGGCAACGGGCTGCCGTACTTCGCCGACGACCTGGCGGTGCGCGAGCAGGACCTCGAGCAGGCGAAGTCGCTGCTCGCAGCAGGCCGGCAAGACGGACCTCGAGGTCACGCTGCAGACCTCGGACATCGTGCCGGGCTTCGTCGAGGCGGCGACGCTGTTCGCCGAGCAGGCGAAGGGCGCCGGCGTGAACGGTCAACGTCAAGAAGGAGGCCGCGAACGCCTACTTCGACACGTCGCTGCTCTACACGAAGATCGACTTCGGCGCAGTCCTTCTGGACGACCGGGTCGCTCGGCGGCCTGGTACTCGCAGGCGCTCGCTCTCCGACGCGGTCTGGAACGAGACGCACTGCCAGGACCCGTCGTACGACGCGCTGATCCGCAAGGCGCAGCGGCGCGACCAGCGTCGACGAGGCGACCGACCTCTGGCACGCAGGTGCAGCAGATCCAGTACGACGAGGGCGGCTACATCGTCTGGTCGAACCAGAACATCGTCGACGCCGCCGGCCAACTACGTGAAGGGCATCGATGCCGAGCGCGTTCTTCAACCTCGGCGGCTGGAACTACCGCGACGTCTGGCTCGACAAGTAGCTCCGTGGAGACCGTGGCGCAGCGGCCGGCCAGTCCGGTGGGTCGTCGGCGGTCCCACCCGTCGCCGCCTTCGTCGCTCCGGCGCGTCGCGGCGGCGGCGCTAACGCTGTTCGTCGTCTCGATCCTCGTCTTCGTCGGCACCGAGGTGCTGCCCGGCGACGCGGCGAGCGCCGTGCTCGGCAAGTCGGCGTCGCCGGACGCAGCTCGCCGAGCTGCGCAGCTGATGGGGCTCGACCAGCCCGCCGTCGAGCGCTACCTCGACTGGCTCGGCGGGCTGCTGCACGGCGACCTCGGCAACTCGGCGGCCGGCTACGCGCAGGGCGCCGAGGTGCCGATCTGGAGCCAGATCGACGCCAAGCTCGACGAACTCGTTCATCCTCGCCGGCGATCACGACGCTGCTCATGATCCCGCTCTCGCTCGCTGCTCGGCGTCGCTCGCGGCCACGGCGGGCCGGGCGTCCGACCGACTCACGCATCTCGCATCGACGTCGCTGGCCGTGATCTCGCTGCCCGAGTTCGTGATCGGCTCGCTGCTGATCCTCGTCTTCTTCACCTGGCTCGACGTGCTGCCGCCGGTGGCGCTGATCCCGCCCGGGCGAGAGCCCGCTCTCGCACCTCGAAGGCGCTCGTGCTGCCGGTGCTCACGCTGCTGGGGGCGACGCTCGCCGCGTCGCATGCGGATGGTGCGCGCCGGGATGATCGAGACGCTGCGCTACGGACTACGTCCAGATGGCGCGGCTGAACGGCTTCCGCGAGCGCACGCGTCGTCTGGCGCTACGCGCTGCGCAACGCGCTCGCGCCGAGCGATCCAGGTCTTCGCCCAGAACATCCAGTACCTGATCGGCGGCATCATCGTCGTCGAGTACCTGTTCGCCTATCCCGGGCATCGGCAAGGAGCTCGTCGACGCGGTCGCGATCCGCGACGTGCGCGAGGTGCAGTCGATCGCGATCCTGCATCGCGGCGATCTACATCGGCGCTCAACATCGTGGCCGACCTGCTCGTCGTGCTGCTCGTCCCGAAGCTGCGGACGCGGCGATGACGCGACCGGCTGCGCTTCCTGCGCACCGGCACCGGCCTGGTCGGGCCGTCGCTGCTCGTGATCGTCGTCGTGCATCGCGCTGTTCGGGCCGTGCTTCGCGCCGCACTCGCCGACCGAGCCGATCGGCATCCCGTTCGAGCGGCCCGGCGGACGGGGCGCGGCTCGGCACCGACGTGCTCGGCCGCGACGTGCTGTCGCGCGTGCTCTGGGGCGGGCGCAGCGTGCTCGGCGCTGGCCGGGCTGGCGACCGTGATCGCCTACGCTGGTCGGCGGCGCGATCGGCCTCGTCGCCGGCTACACGCGCTCGCTGGCTCGACGGCGCTGCTGATGCGCGGCGTCGACGTGCTGATCTCGTTTCCCGGCGCTGCTCTTCATCCTCGTGCTGGTCACCGGCGTCGGCACGAGCAAGGCCGTGCTCGTGCTCGCGCGTGGCGCTCGTCCAGATGCCGCTGATCGCGCGCATCGTGCGCACGGCGACGCTGGAGCAGTCGGTCCGCGGCTTCGTCGAGGCGGCGGTCGCGCGCGGCGAGCGGACGTTCGTCGATCCTGCGTGCGCGAGATCCTGCCGAACATCGTCTCGCCGATCGATGGCCGACGTCGGCCTGCGCTTCACGTACTCGATCATCCTCGTCGCGTCGGTCAACTTCTTCGGCCTCGGCCTGCAGCCGCCGTCGGCCGACTGGGCGCTGATGATCACCGAGAACCGCGACGGGCTTCTGCGCTCAACCCGTGCGGTGATCTTCGCCCCGGCGGCGCTGATCGCGCTGCTGACGATCGCCGCTGAACCTGGTCGGCGACGCGGTCGCGCGGACGCTGGGCCGCTCGGCGGCCGGAGAGCGGCCGGTGAGCGCGCGCCGCCGGCGCTGGCGGTCGCGTCGAGGCCTGCGGGTCGAGCTGCGCGACGGCGCGCCGATCGTCGAGGACGTCTCGCTCGCGGTGTCGCGGCGGCGAGATCCTCGGGCTCGTCGGCGAGTCGGGGAGCGGCAAGACGACGACCGCGCTGGCGCTGCTCGGCTACGCGCGGCCGGCGCTGCGCATCGCCGGCGGCGACGGTCGTCGATCGCGGGCCAGCGCGTCGACCGCGCCGACGAGAGCGCCGCGCGTCGGCTGCGCGGCCGCGTCGTCTCGTACGTGCCGCAGGACCCGGCGACGTCGCTCAACCCCGCGCTGCGCATCGGGCGCGCGGTCGCCGACGATGCTCGACGCGCACCGGCCGGGCGGGACCGCGCCGGGAGCCGTCAACGCGGCGCTGGCCGCGTGCACCTGCCGGCCGACCGCGAGTTCGCGCGCCGCTACCCGCACCAGCTCTCCGGCGGCCAGCAGCAGCGCGTCACGATCGCGATCGGCGCTCTGTCTGCGAGCCGCCGCTGGTCGTGCTGGACGAGCCGACCACCGGCCTCGACGTCGTCACGCAGGCGCGCGTGCTCGAGCGAGATCGAGCGCCTGCGCCGCGAGCGCGGCCTGGCGATGGTCTACGTCTCGCACGACCTCGCGGTCGTCGGCGAGGTCGCCGACCGCATCGCCGTCATGTACGCCGGCCGCATCGTCGAGAGCGGGCCCGCGCTCGAAGCTGCTCGCGCGCCCGCGGCACCCGTACACGCGCGGGCTGGTCGCGTCGATCCCCGACCACGCGTGCCGCGGCGGCTGCAGGCGATGCCCGGGCGTCGCGGTCGGCGTCGGCGAGCGGCCGCCGGGCTGCGCCTTCGCGCCGCGCTGCGCGCAGCGGGTCGCCGGCGCTGCGAGCGAGCGTGCCGCCGCTCGAGCCGGCCGGCGCCGGGCAGGAGGTGCGCTGCTTCGAGTGGCGCCGGACGCCGCCGCTCGAGCCGGCGCGAGCCGGTCGCTCGCCGCGCCGGCCGCGGACGCGAGCGACGCCGCTGCTCGAGGTCGAGGGCCTGCGCGCCGTGCTACGGCCGCGGCCACGAGGCGGTCGTCGCGGCCGACGACGTGTCGTTCGCGCGTCGCCGCCGGCGAGTGCGCTGGCCCTCGTCGGCGAGTCCGGCTGCGGCAAGACGACGATCGCGCGCTGCGTCGCCGGCCTGCACGAGCCGTCGGCGGGCCGCATCGCGCTCGACGGCGAGCCGCTGGCCGGGCCGGGCGCGCAGCGCTCGCGCGAGGCCCGCCGGCGCATCCAGATCGTCTTCCAGAACCCGTACGACTCGCTGAACCCGCGCCAGCGCGTCGGCGACGCGATCGCGCGGCCGGCGCGCGTCCTGCGCGGCCTGTCGCGGCCGAGGCGCGGGCCGAGGTCGGCGGCGCTGCTCGAGCGCGTGCGGCTGCCGGCGCGCCTGGCCAACCGCTTCCCGGCCGAGCTCTCGGGCGGCGAGCGACAGCGCGTCGCCATCGCGCGGGCCCTCGCGGCGCGGCCCGACCTGCTCGTCTGCGACGAGATCACCGCGCGCGCTCGACGTCTCGGTGCAGGCGGCCGTGCTCGAGCTGCTCGCCGAGCTGCGCGCCGAGCTCGGTCTCGCGCTGCTCTTCATCACGCACGATCTCGGCGTCGTCGCCGCGGTCGCCGACGAGGTCGTGGTCATGGAGGCGGGTCAGGTGCGCGAGCGCGGCCCGGTGGCCCGGGTGCTCGGCGCCCCCGACGATCCCTACACGGCCCGCCTGATCGAGGCGGCTCCGCGTCTGCCGGAGGTCGCCCGGTGACCGGCCTGGTCACAGGTCGAGCACGACGTCGTCGGTCGGCCGCGCGCAGCAGATGAGCGCGCTTCCGTCGGTGGGCGGCTCGACCGGGTCGGGGCTGTAGTCCACCCCGCCGGCGACGAGCGTCGTCTCGCACGTGTGGCAGACGCCCGTGCGGCACGACCACCGGACGGGGACGTCGCACGCCTCGGCGAGCTCGAGCAGGCTGGCGTAGTCCGGGTCCCAGGGCACGGCCAGGTTGCTGCGCGCGAACTCGACGAGCGGTCCGGTACCCGGTCGGCCCGCCGGTGGGTGGGGCGGCCGCGTCGGTGCCGCCGCGATTCCGGGCGTCACGGCCGGCGCCGGCCCGAACGGCTCGGTGTGGATGCGCACGCCGTCCATCCCGAGCGCCACCAGGCCGGCGCTGAGCTCGTCCATGAACGACGCCGGGCCGCAGAGGTAGGCCTCGGCGCCGGGCGGCGGCTCGAGCTCGCGCGAGCGCCGTCGCCGTCAGCCGGCCGACGTCGTCGAAGTCGCGGCCCTGGAGGTCGTCCGGGCCCGGGCGGCTGAAGGCGACGTGGACGTGGACGTTGGCCAGCGACGTCAGGAGCTCCCGCGCCTCGTCGGCGAAGCAGTGGTCGCGGCCGCTGCGCGCGCCGTGCAGCCACCAGACCTCGCGTTCCGGCTGTTCCGCCGCCAGCGCGTGCAGCATGGCGAGGACGGGCGTGGCGCCGATGCCGGCGCTGATCAGCAGCACCGGCGCGCTGGTCTGGTCGAGGATGAACGTGCCACGGGGCGCGGCGATGTCGAGCTCGTCGCCGACGCGGAGCCGGGTGTGGAGGTACCCGCTGGCGGCGCCGTCCGGCTCGCGCTTGACGGTGATCCGGTAGTTGCCCGCGGCCGGCGGTCCCGACAGGGAGTAGTTGCGCAGCACCGACCGTTCGTCGGCGCCGGGCCGGATCCGCACCGTCAGGTACTGGCCCGGGCGGGCGGGCGGGAGCGGAGCGCCGCCGGGATCGTCGAGGCGGATGGAGACGGCCGACTCGCTCTCGGGCGCGATGCCGGCGACGGTCAGACGGCGGAAGCCGGGCCACGCCGGTGGCGGGCTGGCCGCTGCGAGGCCGGCGTTGCCGCGAGCGGGGTCGGCGTCGAGCAGGGCGCGGAACGACGCCTGCCAGCCGGGGCTCAGGGCGGGGATGCGGAGCGCGCGCAGCAGCCCCTGGCGCGGGTGGCCGGGGAGGTAGAGGAGCGCATCGACCTCGGCGACCGTCATGCCCTCGGGGCCCGCGGCGACCTGCACGATCTCGTCCCCCGCCTCGACGTCGCCCTCCTGCAGCACGCGGAGGTAGAAGCCCGGTCGGCGGTGCGAGACGAGCAGGGCGGGGATGCGGGGGTCGTCCAGCCGGAGGCCCACGCGGTAGCACGTGACGCGGGGCTGGGTGACCTCGAAGACCGCGCTGCCGATGGCCCACCGGTCGCCGATGCAGACGGCGTCGTCGCCCGGCCCGTCGATGGTGAAGTTCTCGCCGAACTGCCCGAACACGAAGTCGTCGCGACCGAGCTCGCGCTCCCAGTAGCGGTAGGAGTCGAGCTGGTAGACGAAGACGGCGCGCTGCTCGCCGCCGTGGCCCGCGCGGTCGCCCTGGCCGTCGCCGTCGACGTTGAGCCGGCGCACCCGGCGCGGGCCTGTGACCGGATCCTTGAACACGCCGGTGAAGACGGTCTTCCCGCGCCACGCCACGTCTCGCGGCATGGCCGACGTTGACCGAGACGAGCGTCCCCACCGGCGGGCCGGCCGGCGCCGGATCGCCCACTACGCCTGCTGGACCTGTCGCGGGAGGCGTAGCGCCGCCACCAGCCCGACCAGGCCGAGGACCGCGAGGCTGAGCATCGCCACCGCGTACGAGCGCGTCCCCAGCTCCACGACGGACACCAGGATCGTGCCGGCGATGGCCGTGCCGAACGACGAGCCGAGGTTCGAGACGCTGCGCGAGAGGCCGGAGATCTCGCCCTGCATGTCCTCCGGGAAGCTCGACTGCACCACGTTCACCGACGGCGTCAGCATCGCGCCCACGCCGAGGCCGATCAGCAGCAGCCCCGGGACGAAGGCCCAGTCGGTGTCCGAGCCCTCCACCAGGGCGATCAGCAGCACGATGCCGACCAGGGTCACGGCGAAGCCGGTGACGATCAGCGTCTTCTGCGCGAACCGCTTCGCCAGCCGCTCGGCGGCGAGGGACGACGCCAGGATGCCGAGCGTCGCCGCGGTGAAGATGACGCCCGTCTTGATCGCGCTGTAGTCGCGCACCGTCTGGAGGTAGACGGAGACGACGAACGACGTGCCCATCAGCAGCAGCCACTGCAGGTTCTGCGTCACCAGCGCGAGGTTGCAGGTCCGGTTGCGGAAGAGTCGCGTCGACAGCAGCGGCTCCTTCCCCGCGCGCTCGCGGGCCCGGATGTAGAAGAAGAAGGCGACGAGGAACGCCGCGCCGACCACCAGCAGCGCCACGAACAGCGCATTGCGCTCGCCGGCCTGGAGGATGCCGAGGACGATGCAGAGCATCCCGACGCCGGACAGCACCGCGCCGACGGCGTCGAACGGCCGCGTCGGGTCGGCCGGCAGCGGGTCGGTCAGGTTGCGGGCGAGGAGCACGATCGCGACGATCACGAGGGCCTGGAAGACGAACGCCGCCCGCCAGCTGATGCCCGTCGTGATGATGCCGCCGATCAGCGGGCCGGCTGCGGCGCCGATGCCTCCGAGGCCGCTGATCACGCCGAACGCCCACGCGCGCGACGTGAGGTCGGCGAACCACAGCGTCGCGAGGATGTAGACCGGCGGGATCAGCAGGGCGGTGCCGACGCCCTCGAGGATCGAGTTGCCGATGATCAGCACCCCGAGGTTCGGGGCGACCGCGCTCACCAGGGCGCCGATCCCGTAGAGGGTCAGTCCCAGGAGGAAGCAGCGCTTGCGGCCCCAGCGATCCGTGAGCTTGCTGCACGGGATCATCAGGATGGCCATGACCACGAGGAACAGCGTGATCGCCGTCTGCACGCCCTGGACCGTCGTGTCCAGGTCCTCGCTGATGTCGTTGATCATCACGTTCATGTTCGAGCCCGCGAAGCTGCAGATGAACTGCGCCAGCGCGAGCGGGAGGATCAGCCTGCGAGCGGAGCGCCGGGTGCTCTCCGCCGGGCCGCTCACCGTCCGCCTCCCACCATGGGCCGGCCGTCCCTGGCGAAGCGCCGCGGGCGGTAGCGCTGGTTCCACGTCACCGCCGGGATCCACGCAGCTGCCCGGGCGGCGGGTCATCACCCGCATCGCATGATCGGGACCGCACGAGGTGCGCCGGACCACCCTGGGTGATCGGGGCGCGGGGCGTTCCCTCGACCGGCTGGCTCGACTAGCGTTGCCGTGCACTGGCCTGGAGCCTCGCTCCAGGCCGACTCTCCAGGCCGGCCCCCGCATATCGCCGGCCCCCGATCCGAGGACGTTCGATGCCCGGTCTGTGCCCCCCGCTGCACGCCCGGCGACGGAAGGCCCGCCCAAACGCCGACGGCGCAGCCGTCGCGACCACCAGTGCCCGCGTCAGGTCGGTCCTGCGCGCCACGCCGGGCCGGCTGCAGCTCGACGAGCGCAAGCTCGCCGCGCCCGCGCCGGCCGGCGGCCTCGTGCGGCGAACCGCGCTCGTGAACCGGCTGCTCGGCGCCCGCCTGGTGCGCTGCGTCGAGATCGCGGCGCCCGCCGGCTACGGCAAGACGACGCTGCTGGCGCAGTGGGCGGCCCGCGATCCCCGCCCCTTCGCGTGGGTCGCGGTGGACGGCGGCGACGACGACCCCGCCGTGCTGCTGGCCCACGTGACGGCCGCGCTCCGGCGCGCGCTGGGCATCGACGCGCGCCGCCCGATCCGCACCGCGGCCGGGCTCGGTCGGGCCCTGGCGGCCGCCGAGCAGCCTGCGGTGCTCGTCCTCGACGACGTGCACGAGCTCGCCGCGCCGGAGGCCTGGGCGCTGGTGGCGTCCGTCGCCGAGCGGCTGCCGCCCGGCTCGCAGCTCGTGCTCGCCGGGCGCCGGGCCGGGCTGCCCGTGGCGCGCTGGCGCGCCTCGCGCCAGCTCTTCGCGCTCCATGCGGCGGACCTGGCGCTGACCCGGCGCGAGGCCGGCACGCTGCTGCACGCCGCCGGCCTCGAGCTCGACGAGGCGGCCGCGCACGAGCTCCACGCCCGCTGCGAGGGCTGGGCCGCCGGGCTGTACCTGGCTGCCCTCTCGCTCCGCGCCGCGGGCCCCGGGCGGGAGCACGCGCCCGTGGCCGGGACCGACCCCCACATCGCCGCCTACCTGCGGGAGGAGCACCTGGACGGGCGCTCCGGCAGCGAGCGCAGCTTCCTCGTCCGCTCGTCCGTCCTGCCGTGGCTGAGCGGCCCGCTGTGCGACGCGGCGCTCCAGCGCGCGGACTCCGCGTGCGTGCTCGCGTCGCTCGCCGCTGCCGATGGCTTCCTCGTGGCCGGCGAGCGACCGCGCCCCGGCTTCCGTCACCACGGCCTGGTGCGGGAGTTCCTCCGCGGCGAGCTCGAGCGGCTGGAGCCGGGCGGCGCCGAGCGCGTGGCGCGCGACGCGGCCCGCTGGTGCGACGCGCAGGGCGACCGCGACGGCGCGATCGCGTACGCGCTGGAGGCCGGCGACGTCGCGTACGCGGCCGGGCTCGTCAGCGCGCTGGAGGCCCCGCTCGGCGGCTGCAGCACGACGGCGCTCGAGCCGCTCCTCGACCGGTGCGCCGACGCGGCCCTGCTCGACCGTCATCCCGCGCTCGCGGTGCACGCAGCCTGGCTGCACGCGCGGCAGGGACGTGCCGAGGCCGCGATCCGCTGGGCGGCGGCCGTCGAGCGCGTGCGCCTCGACGATCCCGCGCCCGACGGCAGCGCCACGCTCCGGCCCTGGGCGGAGGTGCTGCGCGGGGCGATGTGCCAGGACGGGGCCGACCAGGTGCGACCGCATGCCGAGGCCGCCCTGGCGGGGCTCGCACCGCTGAGCGCGCACCGGCCGACCGCGCTGCTCGTGCTGGCGGGCGGCCTGCAGCTCGAGGGCGACGACGACGTGGCGAGCGACGTGCTGGACGAGGCCGTCGACGCCGCGGCGCGCACCGGCGCGGCGTGCGCCGGGATCGAGGCACTGTCCCGGCGGGCGCTGCTGCGGATGGGCCGCGGCGACCACCGTGCCGCCGAGGACGACCTGCGCGCGGCCACGGCGCTCGCGGACGCCGGCGCGCACGGCGGGCACGTCGAGGCGGCGCTGCTGTACGCCGCCGGCGCGCGACTGGCGACCCTGCGGGCGAACGCGCGCCGGGCGCGCGAGGAGCTCGAGCGCGCCGACGCCTTGCGACCGCTCCTCACGCACGCCCTCCCGTGGCTCACCGTCGGCGTGCTGCTCGAGCTCGCCCAGGCGCGGCTCGCCCTCGGCGACGCGCGTGGGGCGCGCGCAGACCTCGCCGACGCCGCCGAGGTCACGCGCCGGCGGCCGGCGCTCGGCGTCCTGCGCGCCCGGGCCGATGCGCTCGCCGCCGCCGTCGCGTCGGCCGCCCCCGCCGCCGGCGGGTGGGCCGCGTCGCTGACCGCGGCGGAGCTGCGCCTCCTGCCGCTGCTCACGACCCACCTCACGTTCGCCGAGATCGGCCTGCGCCTGCACATCTCGCGCAACACCGTCAAGACGGAGGCGATCTCCGTCTACCGCAAGCTCGGCGCCTCCAACCGCAGCGAGGCCATCGAGCGCGCGACCGGGGCCGGGCTGATCGACGAGGCCGGCAGCCGCGGACTCGGGGACATCACCCGCACGGGATGACGGCCGTGCCGGGTGCGGGGCGCACGATCAGCCGGCGTGGACGACTACCAGGAGACGCTGCGCCGGCTCGCGATCCCGGACACGGGCTTCATCGACCGCCTGCTGCGGGACCCGGGCGAGAACGCCGCGCGCTCGCGCATCGATGCGCGAGCGTTCGCCCTCGTGCGCATCGCCGCGCTCGTCGCCGCGGACGCCACGACCGCGTCGTTCGCAGCGGCCTGCCAGGACGCGCTGCAGGCCGAGGTGACGCCGGAGGAGATCGTCGGCATCCTCATCGCCGTCCTCCCGCTGATCGGTGCGGCCCGGGTCGTCGCCGCGGCGCCGAGCCTCGGGCTGGCGCTCGGGTACGACGTCGGTGCGGCGCTCGAGGAGCACCACGTCCGCGCGCGCGCCGACCGACGTGGCGTGACGGATGGCGAATTCATCCCGCCGGGATGAGGCCACGGGACGCACATGGCGTGACCCTCTGCACCGTCCTCCGGTATCTGGAGAGGAGCGCGACCAATGCAAGATGGAGCAACGCCGACCGACTCGACGCGCCCGCGCGTGGTGATCCTGGGCGGCGGCTTCGCCGGCGTCGGGGCGGCACGCGCACTCGAGGACGTCGATGCCGACGTGGTCCTGATCGATCAGCACGACTACCACACCTTCCAGCCGCTGCTGTACCAGGTCGCGACGAGCCTGCTCCCCACGAGCGCCGTCTCGGACCAGCTGAGCGACCTCTTCCACCGGCAGGACAACCTGGCCGTGCGCCGCGCGACCGTGTCCGGCGTCGACCTGGAGCGCCGTGAGGTGGCCTTCGACGACGCGGAGCCGCTGGGCTACGACTACCTCGTCCTCGCGCTCGGAGCGCAGGTCAACTTCTTCGGCGTCGAGGGCGCGCCCGAGCACGGCTTCCCGCTCTACACGCTCGACGACGCCATCCGGCTGAACGAGCACGTGCTGGGGCGCTGGGCGGCGGTGGAGGGGGATGCGTCCCTGGCCGACGACGGCGCCCTCAACGTCGTCGTGGTCGGCGGCGGGGCCACGGGGGTCGAGACGGCGGGCGCCCTGGCGGAGATCTACCACCACGACCTGCCGAGACGCCATCGCGGCGTGGACAAGTCCCGCGCGCGGCTGATCCTGGTGGAGGCCGGCCCCGAGCTGTTCTCCATGTTCTCGCCGTCACTCCGGCGCTACACGAAGTCGGCGCTCGAGAAGCGGGGGGTCGAGGTCCTCGTCGGCGAGGTGGTCGAGTCGGTGACGCCGACGCGCGTCACCCTCAAGTCCGGCACCGTCATCCCCGCGCACACGCTGGTCTGGGGCGCGGGGCTCCAGGCATCGCCGCTCACGCGCACGCTCGGCGTCGAGCTCCAGCGGGGCAACCGCGTGCCGAGCGAGCCCGACCTGACGCACGCGAGCTACCCCGAGGTGTTCCCGGTCGGCGACGTCGCCGCGATCCCCGGAGAGGGCTCCACGCCGCTGCCGCAGCTCGGCTCGGTGGCGATGCAGAGCGGGCAGGCCGCGGGCGAGAACATCGCGCGGCGCCTGAAGGGCGAGCCGCTGGAGCCGTTCGCGTACCACGACAAGGGCACGATGGCGATGATCGGCCGCGGCGCCGCGGTGGTGCAGATGCCCGGCGGCCGCACGATGAAGGGCCGCTCCG
>CAVYFW010000011.1:0-251573 GCA_963767885.1 uncultured Actinomycetota bacterium | reverse complement strand
CACCCGCGCCCGCTCGGCCGGGTCGCGCGGGTAGAGCGGCGGGTCGGGGTGGCGGGCCTCGAGGTAGCGCAGGATCGCGAGCGAGTCGGCCACGACGCGGCCGTCGTCGAGCAGCACGGGCACCAGGGGCTGGCCGCTGGCGCGCACGACCGGCGCGCGGTCGGCGGGGTCGACGGCCACGAGCTCGGCGTCGAGGCCCTTGTGGCCGAGCGCCAGCCGCACGCGCTCGACGTTGGTGGAGAAGGGGGTGGCGAGGAGCTGCACGGGGCAACCGTACGGCGCCGCAGCGTGAAGCGGAAGCGCCTCCTGCTTCAGCGAGCGTGCAGCGATCGCTTCACGCTACGCTGGCAGCGTGCTCGATCCGCGCCGGCTGCTGCTGCTCGCCGAGGTCGCCCGCCACGACTCCCTGACGGCCGCCGCCGGTGCGCTCGGCTACTCGCCCTCGGCGCTCTCGCAGCAGGTCGCCGCGCTGGAGCGCGAGGCCGGCGCCCCGGTGCTGGAGCGGCTCGCCCGCGGCGTGCGCCTGACGGAGGCCGGGCGCACGCTGGTGGTCGGCCGGCGAGCGGGTCGCGGCCGAGCTCGCCGCCGCCCGCGGCGCCCTCGACGCCCTCGCCGGCCTGGACGCCGGCACGCTGCGGGTCGGCGCCTTCGCGTCGGCCTGGGGCTGGCTCCTGCCCGGCGCCGTGACCGCGTTCCGCGCGGCGCATCCGGGCGTCGAGCTGCAGCTGGCCGAGGTCGAGCCGCCGGAGGCCCTGGCCGGCCTGCGGGCCGGCGACCTCGACCTGGCGGTCGTGTTCGCGCCGCGCCGGCGCCGGCGACCCCGACGGGCTGCCGGCCGACCTCGTGGCCCTCGACCCGCTGCGGGCGGTGCTGTCCCGGACGCACCCGCTGGCGAGCCGGCGCCGCGTGCGGCTGGAGGAGCTCGCCGGCGAGCCCTGGGTGCAGCCGACGCGGGGCTGCGCGGCGATGGTCGTCGAGGCCTGCGCGGCGGCCGGCTTCGCGCCGCGGACGGTGTTCGAGAGCGACGACTACGGCGCCATCCAGGGCTTCGTCGCGGCGGGCGCCGGCGTCGCCCTCGTCCCGGAGCTCGCGCTGGCCAACCGGCGCGACGTCGTGGCGGCCCGGCTCGCGCCGCCGGCCCCCGCGCGACGCGTGCTGGCCGTGCGGCGGCAGGGCGCTCCGCCGGCCGCGCAGGCCCTCGTGGAGCGCCTGCGGGAGGTCGCCCGCGGGCGGCGGCCCGCCGTCAGCCGGGGGTAAGGCTGTCCGCACCCCGGGACGCAGGACTCCCATAGCGCGGTGCCGGCGGACCCGGCCGGACGATCGGATCGTCCGCAGTCCGCCCAGGGAGATCCGCGCATGCAACCGAAGGGATTCGTCGTCCGCTCGGCCGGCTGGAGCGCCGCGCATCCGTGGCGCGCGCTCGGCCTCTGGTTCGCGTTCGTCGCCGCCTGCATCGTGGGCGGCGGCCTCGCCGGCACCGTCGAGATCAACGACTCGCAGGAGGGCAACGGGGACTCGGCGCACGCCCAGGCGCTGACGGAGGCGGCCGGGCTCGACCCGCCGGAGCAGGAGAGCATCCTCGTCCGCACCCGCGACGGCTCGCGGCTCGCCGACGCCGATCTCGAGGTCGTGTCCGCCGACGCCGCGGCGCGCCTGCAGGGCCTGGCGGACGTCCGCGACCTGCAGGCGCCGGAGCGCGCCGCCGACGGCCAGGCCGCGCTGATCACCTGGACCGTCCCCGGCGACGCGGACGGCGCCAGCGGCGCGCATCGACGCCACGCTCGCGGCGACCGCCGCGCTGCAGGCCGCCCACCCCGGCCTGCGATCGACGAGATCGGCGGCGCCAGCGTCGAGCAGGCGATCGACGACACGCTCGGCACGGACTTCGAGCAGGCCGAGCGGCTGTCCGCTGCCGGTGACGCTGGCTGATCCTGATCCTCGCGTTCGGCGCCCTCGATCGCGGCCGGCGTGCCGGTGCTGCTCGCGCTCTCCTGCGTGGCCGCGGCGCTCGGCCTGACCGGCGTCGCGAGCCACCTCGTGCCGATGTCCGAGTCGATGTCCAGCGTGATCCTGCTGGTCGGCATGGCGGTCGGCGTCGACTACTCGCTGTTCTACCTGCGCCGGGCCCGCGAGGAGCGCGCCCGCGGGGCGGAGAACCGCGACGCGATCCTCACCGCCGCGGCCTCGACCTCCGGCCGCGCCGTCGCGATCAGCGGCCTGACGGTCATCGCGGCCATGTCCGGCATGTTCCTCTCGGGCAACACGATCTTCGAGGGCTTCGCGATCGGCACCATCCTCGTCGTCGCCGCCGCCGTGCTCGGCAGCCTCGTCGCCCTGCCGGCCGCCCTCTCGCTGCTCGGCGACTGGGTCGATCGGCCGCGCATCCCGCTGCTCGGCCGCTTCTGCCGCGCCGACCGCGAGAGCCGTGCCTGGGCCTTCGTGCTGCGCCGCGTCCTCGACCGGCCCGTCGTCGCGCTCGTGCTGGCCGGCGGCGCGCTCGTCGTCCTGGCCCTGCCGACCCTGACCATGAACACGCGTCTGCTCGGCGACGACGACCTGCCGCGCTCGATCCCGATCATGCGGACGTACGACAGCCTGCGCACGCACTTCCCGGAGGAGGGGAACGCGCACGCGGTCGTGGTGCGCGCGGACGACGTGCGGGCGCCAGAGGTGCAGGCCGCGGCCCGCGAGCTGGTGGCGCGGGCGCAGGCGTCGGGCGCGTTCGTGGCCGGCGCCGAGCCCGACGTCGACGTGTCGGCCGACGGGACGGTCGTCGAGATCGACCTCCCCCTACGCCGGGCCGGCCGACGGCGCCATCGCACGGCGCGGCCTCGACCTGCTCCGCGACGACCTCGTCCCCGCGACGGTCGGGCGCGTCAGCCAGGACGCGGTGGTCGGCGGCGACACCGCCTTCGACCGCGACTTCAACGGCCAGCTCTCGAGCGGCTGCCGCTGGTGTTCGCGTTCGTGCTGCGTGCTGACGTTCGGCCTGCTCCTGCTGACGTTCCGCAGCCTCGTCGTCGCCGCCACCGCGATCGCCCTCAACGTGCTGTCGGTGCTGGCGGCGTACGGCCTGCTGGTGCTCGTCTTCCAGCACTCGTGGGCCGAGGGCCTGCTGGGCTTCGAGTCCAACGGTGCGATCGTCGCGTGGCTGCCGCTGTTCCTGTTCGTGATCCTGTTCGGGTTGTCGATGGACTACCACGTGTTCGTCCTCAGCCGCATCCGCGAGGGCGTCGACCGCGGGATGACCACGGAGGACGCCGTCAGCTGGGGCATCCGCAGCTCGGCCGGCGTCGTGACGTCGGCGGCGGTCGTGATGATGGCCGTCTTCGCGATCTTCGCCACTCTCACGACGCTCGACATGAAGCAGCTCGGCGTCGGGCTCGCCGCGGCCGTGCTGATCGACGCCACGATCGTGCGCGCCGTGCTGCTGCCGGCGACGATGCGCGTCCTCGGCACGCGCAACTGGTACCTGCCGCGCGCCCTGCGCTGGCTGCCGACGGTCGCGCACGAGCCGCCGGCCGCGCGGCCGTCCGCCGCCTCGGGCGACTGACCGTCACGGCCGCGCCGTCCGCCCTACGCGGTGGGCGGCGCGGCCTCGGGCGGTGGGGACTCCGGGGACGGCGCCTCGGACGCGGCGGGCTCCGCCGGCGGCCGTGCCCGTCGCTCGGCGCGCAGGATCGCGCGGGCGTCGAGCAGCGAGCCGACGGTCTGCGCGCGCTCGGCGTCGAGCAGCGTCGCCAGGGCCACGAAGGCCTGGGCGGTGGTGAAGGCGTCGCCCAGCGCGTCGTGGCTCGGGCCGGGCGGCACGCCGATCCACGCCGCCAGGGACGGCAGCGTCAGCGGCTTCGGCGCGGGCTCCTCGCGCAGCGTCGTCAGGAGCCGGGCGAGCACGATGGTGTCGATCCAGCGCCGGCGGACGAGGCGGCGCCAGAGCCCCTCCTGCCGCCGCAGGAAGGCGCCGTCGAACCAGGCGGCGTGCGCGACGGCGACCCGGCCGTGGAGGGCCTCGCGCAGCGGGCGCAGGGCCTCGCGCGCGGGCGGCGCGGCGGCGAGGTCGGCGGCGCGCAGGCCATGGATGCGGACGGTCTCGCCGGGCGGCGGCTGGCGCGGGCGCACGAGGCCGTGCACGGCGGCGCCGACCTGGACGCGGCCGTGGTCGACCGGCACCGCGCCGAAGGAGATGATCTCCGCGCGGCGCGCGTCGAGGCCCGTCGTCTCGAGGTCGACGACGAGGTAGCGGCCCTCGCGCCACGGTCTCGCGCCGCCCCTGCGCCTCATCGCGGCCGCAGGCCGAGCTCGGTCACGAGCGCCCGCTGGACGCGCGCCACGGCCCGGAACGCGTCGCGCAGGAAGGCCCGGGTGAGCGCGTCGAGGGTCGAGGGGTCGAGGTGGTCGTCGGGCGCCTCCCCGGCCTGCACCTGCCGCACCTGGTGCTCCAGCCGCAGGTTCGTGAGCAGCTCGAAGGCCGCGATCAGCACCGCGGCGTCGCCGGCGTCCAGCGTCCCGGCGTCGCGGGCGGCCCGCAGGCGGGCGAGGGTCGTGACGGGTCGCTGTCCGCTGCGGAGCGCGAGCGCGCGCGCGAGGTCGACGATGGGCAGGAGGCCGCCGCGCTTGAGGTCGAGCGTGCCGGCGTGCTCGCCGGAGTACTCGACCACGAGGTCGCGCACGAAGCCCGTCGGCGGGCGGTGCTGCAGCGCCATCGCGGCCAGTCGCCGCTCGACCTCCGGCTTCGTGGCGGGATCGCGCAGGGCCTCGCCGAACGCCGCGCTGGCGGGGTCGAGCGCCGTCACCGCGCGCCCGTCGAGGATGACGGAGAGCAGGATCAGCGCCTTCGCCTCGGGGTCGGGCACGCGCGGCAGCTCGCGCAGGCCCGCGGCCCAGGCGTCCACGGAGCGGGCGAAGAGCGGCCGGTCGGCGCGCGCGCCGTTCACGTCCGTCTGGATGCCGGCGGCCTCCACGTCGTCGATCACCCGCGTCGCGAGCGCGGTGAAGTACGCGCGCAGCTCCGGGTCGCGGTCGTCGCCCTGCCAGGCGAGGGCGCTGTCGGAGTCCGACGAGAGCGCGAGCTCGCGGCGCCCGTGCGAGCCGAGCGCATACCAGCCCCAGGGCACGGGCGGGCGCCCGAGGTCCGCCTCCGCGAGCTCGATCAGGCGCCGCACAGGGCGTCGAACAGCGCCGCGAGGACGTCGCCCACCCGCACGGCGTCGACGCGGGCGGCATGCAGCGCGACGACGGTCTCGCGGACGCGGCTGGCGGCGGCGAGCAGCCCGTCGCGGTCGGCCGCCCGCTCGATCGCGCGGCGCGCCGCGAAGGGCGCCATCGGCCCACCTGCCAGCAGCTCGAGGTCGGACACGACGCCGATCAGCCGGCCGTCTGTGTCGACCACCGGGGCGTGGCGCACGCCCAGGTCGAGCAGCTCCAGCAGCACGTCCTCGGAGGCCCGGTCGCCGGCGACGGCGCGGGCGGGCGCGGTCATCACCTCGGCGACGACGGTGTCCGGCCCCCGGCCGGCCGCCAGCACGCGCTCGCGGAAGTCGCGGTCGGTGAGGATGCCCAGGCCCGTCCCGAGGTCGACCAGCGCGCACGAGGCGCCCTCGTCCGCCATGCGCCGCGCGGCCTCGCCGACCGTGGTCGTCGGGGCCACCAGCAGCGCCGGACGGGCGAGCTGGCCCGCCGGGGCGGCCGGTCGGCTCGAAGATCGGCCGCTCGCTGTCGCGTCCGACCCGGCGGCCCAGCGAGCGCGCGACCCAGCGCAGCCCGCCGGGGCGAGCCAGCAGGGGCGCGAGCTGCTCGGCCGGCACGCGGTAGGTGAGCGTGTCCTCGGCGGCGCGCACCGTCGTCCCGGCGGGCTCGCCCGAGAGCATCGACGGGTGGCCGGCCAGCTCGCCCTCGCCCAGCACGTCCAGCACGCGGTCGCCCTCGACCAGCTCGAGCGCGCCGCGGCGCACCACGTGGGCGTGCTCGAGCGGCGGCGCGCCGGCGGCGATCAGCACCTCGCCGGCCGGGTGGAACTCGATCTCCACCGCGTCGGCGACGGCCTCGAGCTCCTCGTCGGTCGCGAGGTCGAAGGGCGGGTGGCCCCGCAGGAACGCCGCCACCTCGTGCACGGAGCGACCCTAGACGATCGGTTCCGCGGAGCGGTGGACGCCGGGGGCGCCGATCGTGCCGTTCGGACGGGCGGCACGGCGCCGGCGTTGCCGTCACCTCGCCCAGGCCGCAGGTGCGCCGCCCGCGCGGGTCGACATGGAGCGACCGTCATCCGCGGCGCCGGCCGCGGAGGCGGGGACGACCGGCGGCCGAATGGTGCGAGCGACGGTCCCGGCACTCCGAGCCGCGGAATCGCTCGTTCAGCGCAGGCGCACGATGATGCTGGCGGTGGCGACGCCGCCGGACGCGTCGACGGCAGCAGCGTCGATCGTGGCCGTGACCCGGCGCCCGGCCTGCAGGGCGGCGACGATGCGCTGCGTCGCGCCCGGCCGGGCCTCGACCATCAGGTCGCGGCCGGGCTCGCCGACGCGCACCGCGCGGGAGCGGAGCAGGACGGCCCGCCGGCCCTGGATCGCCACCCGGCCGCCGAGCGTCACGGTGCAGGTGCTGCCCGGACATTCCGGCCGCACGACGACGGCGAAGCGCTGGCGGAAGCGCTGGGTCGGCGCGCCGCCGAGGGTCACGTGCAGCCCGTCGTCCGGCATCCCGCAGGCAGGCGCGGACGCGTCGCCGAAGACCTGGATGCGGTCGTTCCCGCCATCCGAGAGGTAGAGCCGCCCGCGGCAGTCGAACGCGACGTACTCGGGGCGCGAGGTCTCGCCCGGCTCCTCGCCCTCGCCGTTGCCGACGGGCGGCAGCTGGACGCCCGTGTCGCTCCAGCGGCGCACGAGGTCCGACGGCGGGCTGGCGACGTGGAAGACGTGTCCGGGGCCGATGGCGACGCCGGTCGCGCCGTCCTCGAAGCCGGGGTCGCCGTCGATCGGCAGCGCACCGAGGAAGGTGCCGTCGGCGGCGTAGTGCTTCAGCTCGTCGAACGTGCCGTCGGTGACCCACACGGTGGCGTCCGCGTCGACCGCGACGCCGCCAGGGCTCGCGAGTCCGGGCTCACCGGGGCCCGACGGGCCGGCCCCGACGACGCCCAGGAACGTGCCGTCGGCCGCGAAGGCCGAGACGCGGTCGCCGCCGGTGTCCGCCACGTAGACCGTGCCGTCGGCGGCCACGGCGAGGCCCTGCGGGGACGCGAGCTGCCCGGGGTCGACGCCGAAGGTGGAGAACGAGCCGCGGTAGCTGCCGTCCGGGCCCCAGCGGGAGACGCGGGTGTGGCCGGCGGCCTCGGCGACCACGATGCTGCCGTCCGGCGCGACGGCGACGCCCATCGGCGAGGAGAGCTCGTCGTCGCGCAGCTCCTCGCCGTCGTCCTCCTCGTCGGGGCTGCCGATGATGCGGACGACCCGGCCGTCGGGGGTGAGCTTCGTGACGCGGTCCGCCTCGGAGTCCGCGACGTAGACGTAGCCGTCGGCGTCGATCGCGATGCCGCGCGGGTGCAGGAACTGCCCCTCGCCGTCGCCGCTCGAGCCGAAGACGCGGATGGGCTCCTCGGCGTGCGCCGCGGCGGGCGCGAGCGCGAGCAGGGCCAGCCCGAGCACGACGGCGGCGCGCCTCATCGCCGCCCCCACGCCGGATGCGTGCCCCGGACGAGGCGCCGCGTCACGCCCCTCACCACGTCGACGACGTGGATCGCGCCGCCCCGTTCGAACGCGACGTGGCGGCCGTCCGGCGACCAGGTGGGGTTCGCGTCGGGGCCGAACGACAGGTCGCGCACGAATGCGCCGCCGGCCGCGCGGAAGAGCGCGACGTGGCCGGCGAAGGCGGCGTCGGGCTCGTCGACCGCCAGCGGGGAGGCGACGGCGACCACGAAGCGCCCGTCCGGCGACCCCTCGGGGCTGTACAGGTCGCGCAGCCCGTCCGCCGCGAGCACCTCGGTGCACTCGTTCGCCGGCGAGACGCGGCAGATGCGCTGGCCGTCGCTGCCGGCGCCGGGGTCCGGCGCGAGGGTCGCCAGCAGGTCCTCGCCGGCGAAGCCGAACGTGAACGCCTCGCGGCGCGCGATGCTGGCGGCCCGCGCGCCGCGCCTGCGCACCAGCAGCGTGACGTCGACGGCGCCGCACGTGCCGGGCAGCTGCGGCGGCACGCAGACGGCCGGCTCCGGGATCGTGCGCAGGTACGCGAGCTGCGTCCCCGACGGCGAGAGCTCCAGGCTCACGGGGTGCACGTCATCGACGCGTCGGGCGGCGGTGGCGTCGCCGCGCGCCCGGTAGAGGCTGGTGCCGCGGGCGTACGCGAGCTGCCGGCCGTCGCGGGAGAGCGACGGGACGCGGTACGGCTGGCCGCGGCCGCCGTCGTGCGTCAGGCGCCGCACGGCGCGCGTCGCCGGATCGACCTGGCACAGGTCCTGGCCGCAGACGTAGACGATGCGCCCCTGCGAGCCGGCGCGCGGCGTGGCGGCACCCGCCGTGGGCGCCGGCGCCGCGAGGGCCAGGACGGCCGCGAGCAGCGCCGCCGCGCCGACGCCTAGCGCGAGATGCCGATGCCCGGCACGGAGCCGGCGGGCACCTCGCCGAAGTCGGGCAGCCCGCGCAGGTCGACCTCGGGCCCGGCAGGGTTGTAGATCGCGAGCAGGTTGAGCGGCTCCCAGCTCGTGTTGATCGTCGAGTGGAAGGCCGCCGTCGGGATGTAGATGGTGTCGCCCGGCGCGACGTCGAAGGGCTCGCCGTCGTCGACCATCTGCTGCCCGCGGCCCGAGAGGATGTACAGGATCTCCTCCGACTGCGGGTGGTTGTGCCGCTCGTGGCCCTTGCCCGGCATCAGGCACACGTGGCCGAAGCTGAGCTGGGCCTCCCCCGTGTTCTCCGGCGCCACGAGCCACTTGATCGCGCCCCAGTCGAAGGTCATGGTCGACACGTCGTGCGGGTTGACGAGCTTCGAGGGCACGTTCGGGCTCCTTCGCGGCGCGGTTCGGGCGCCCGAGTATAGGACGGCGTCTGACCGCGTTCGCAGGCGGCGGCTACAAGGCGACGCTGCGCCTGCTGCCGATCACCGACGGCAACCGCGCCTACATCGAGTGGAGCGCCGAGTTCGACGCCACGCCGGAGGACGAGGCGGGGCTGATCGAGTTCGTCGAGCAGGGCGTGTTCCAGGGCGGGTTCGACGCGCTGAACGCGCACTTCGGGACGCGGTAGCGCCCCTCAGAACACCACCAGCCGCGCCAGCACCGCGCGCCTGCCGTTGCCGCACCAGTACCAGGTGCCGGCCTCGACGGGCTGGACGCGGCAGCGGAACTTGTCGATGCGCAGCGTCCCCTCCTGCCCGCCGGACAGCCGCCGGGCGCGCAGGACGAGCTCCAGGCCCAGCAGGCAGTCCATGCGCTGCACGGCCCAGGAGGAGACCGCCAGCCGACCGCTCGCGACGGTCAGGCTGCCGCACTGGCGCCACGGCACCTTCGCGGCCGCGCCGGCCGACGGGGCTCCGGCGCCGAGGGCGAGCGCCACCAGCAGCGCGGCGACGGGGCGTCTCATGGCGCGGGCGCCGGGGCGAGCGACTTGAAGCGCTTCATGTTCTCGGTCATGGCCACCTCCGTCGGCAGCCGCTCCATCGACGAGGCGCCGAAGAAGCCCGCCACGCCGCGCGTGCGCTCCAGGACGAAGCGCGCGTCCTCGGGCTCGGCGATCGGGCCGCCGTGGCAGAGCACCAGCACGTCGTCGCGGATCGCCGTGGCGGCGTCGTGCATCGCCTGGATCTCGCCGACGCACTCCTCCAGGGTGCGCGCGGTGTGCGCGCCGATCGTGCCCTTCGTCGTCAGCCCCATGTGCGGCACCAGCACGTCGGCGCCGGCGCGGCGTCATGGCCTCGGCGGACGCGACGTCGAAGACGTACGGCGCCGTCAGCAGGTCGCGCTCGCGGGCCAGGCGGATCATCTCGACCTCGAGGTCGTAGCCCATCCCGGTCTCCTCGAGGTTCGCGCGGAAGAGGCCGTCGATCAGGCCGACCGTCGGGAAGTTCTGCACGCCCGCGAAGCCGAGCCGCCTGCAGCTCGTCGAGGAAGACCTCCATGCGGCGGAACGGGTCGGTGCCGCAGACGCCGGCCAGCACCGGCGTCTCGCGCACGATCGGCAGCACCTCGGCGGCCATCTCGACGACGATCGCGTTGGCGTCGCCGTACGGCATGAGCCCCGACAGGGAGCCGCGCCCGGCCATCCGGAAGCGGCCCGAGTTGTAGATGATGATCAGGTCGACGCCGCCGGCCTCGGCGCACTTGGCCGAGAGGCCGGTGCCCGCGCCGGCGCCGATGATGGCCCGCCCCGACGCGACCTGGCCGCGCAGCCGCGCGAGCGCCTCGTCGCGGGTCATCGGGCGGCCGTCAGGTACGCGTCGAGCTTGTCCACCATCGCCGTCGCGAAGGCCGGGTCGTTGACGTCGAGGTCGAGCTCGACCAGCTCGACGTTCGGCCCGCTGGCCTCGCGCACGGCCGTGAACAGCGCCTCGTCGGCCGCCGGGTCGTGGAACGGACCGCCCTCGACGCGCGATCATCGAGACGCCGCGCAGCGGGATGAAGAGCGCCGTCGGGCCGGTCGCGCGCGAGAGCTTCTCGCCGATCTCGCGGCCGAGCTGCGCGCACTCCTCCGGCGTCGTGCGCATGAGCGTGACCTGCGCGTTGTGGACGTACAGGTTGCGGTCGTCGAACTCGTGCGGGACGGTCTCGCGCGGCCCGAAGTTGACCATGTCGAGCGCGCCGAGCGAGACCACCTGCGGGATGCCCAGGCGGCCCGCCGCCTCCAGGCGCTGCGGCCCGGCGGAGAAGACGCCGCCGACGAGCTCGTCGCACAGCTCGGTGGTCGTCACGTCGAGCACGCCGCGCACGTAGCCGGCCTCCATCAGCGACTCCATGGAGCGCCCGCCGGTGCCGGTCATGTGGAACGTCAGCACCTCGTAGCCGCGCGCCTCGAGCTCCTCGCGGGCGGTCGTGATGCACGGGGTCGTGACGCCGAACTGGCTCGCGGCGACGAGCGGCCGCTCCTCGCCGAGCTCGACCGCGCGGCGCGTTGACCATGCCCGCCATCGCGGCGGCGGCGTTGGCCATGATGCGGGCGCTGAGCGCGTTGACGCCGGCGATGTCGACGACGGAGCGCGGCGAGCATCATGTCGCTCTCGCCGATGATCGGCCGCGTGTCGGAGGCGGCGATCGTCGAGACGATCAGCTTCGGCACGCCGACCGGCAGCGCGCGCATCGCCTGCGCCGCGATCGACGTGCCGCCCGAGCCGCCGAGCGCCAGCACGCCGTCGCAGCGCCCCTCCTCGTGCAGCCGCCGCACGACCTCGGTCGCGCCCTCGGCCATCGCGATCACGGCGGCGCCGCGATCGCCCGCCGCCCGCAGCGCCTCGACGTCGTGGCCGGCCGCCGCGGCGACCTGCTCGCGCGCGATGTCCGGCTCGGCCAGCGGCGGGCCCCACGATGCCGGCGTCGACCAGCACCGTGTCGACGCCCGCCGCCCGCAGCCGGTCGCGGAGGAACCCGTACTCGACGCCCTTCGTGTCGAGCGTGCCGACGAGCACGACGGTCCTGGCCAATGCGCTCTCCCTGTCCGCTGCCACGCGGCGCCGCCCGACGGCCACCGCAGCCGAGGCGCGAGTCTACCGCGGCGCCGGCCGGGGCCGCAGGACGCGCAGCAGGCCGTCGCGGACGCGAGCTCCCGCCAAGTTACCGGCGGGCTAGCCGCGGGACACGAGCTGGTCGACCGGGGCGTGGTCGTCGCGCAGCGGCTCGGCGCCGTCGACCCAGGCGTCGAGCTCGGCGCCGTCGATCGCGCTCCAGCCGTCGCCCGCGTCGCCGAGGCGCTGGCGCAGGCCGGCCAGGTCGAGCGGGGCGCCGCTCGCGACGATCACGAGATTGCCGCCGTCGCGCCGCGCGAGCACGTCGAGGCGCGCCAGCAGCGCCACGTGCGGGAAGACCTCGCGCAGCGTGGCGACCTCGGCGCGGCCGAAGCGCAGCGGCGGGTAGTCGATGACGTTGAGGACGTAGAGGCCGTCCGGGCGCAGCCGCTCCTGCACCTGGCGCGCGAACTCCCGCGTCGTCAGGTGCCACGGGACCGAGAGGCCGCCGAACGCGTCGCCGACCACCACGTCGTAGGCGCCGGCCGGCTCCTCCGGCAGCGTCGTGCGGGCGTCGCCGACGCGGGCGACGAGGTCCGGCCCCGTGACCAGGCCGAGCCGGTCGCGCACGAGGTCGACCAGGCCGCCGTCGATCTCCAGCACCACGCTGCGCGAGCCGGGCCGGGTCGCGGCGAGCCAGCGCGGCATCGTGAAGCCGCCGCCGCCGACGTGGAGCGCCGCGAGCGGGCCGGCCGGCAGCCCGTCGATCGCGGCGGCGAACGCGCGGGTGTAGGCGAAGCCGAGCCAGGTCGGGTCGTCGACGTCGACCGTCGCGTGGCGGACGGTGTCGAGGACGAGCAGCTGCGCGCCGTCGTGCCGCGGGTCGTCGAGGATGCGGGCGCAGGCGTACGTCGTCTCGCGGGTGCAGGCGTCGCCGCTGCCGATGGCGGCCGCCGTCGCGGGGATCGTCAGCAGCACGGCGACGGCCGCCAGCCCCGGCCCCGCCCGACCGCTGCCGAGCGCCAGCGCCACGCCTGCCGCCACGAGCGCGAGGCCCGTGCCGACGACGACGTTCGTCGACGGGAACGCCTCCACCAGCACGAAGCCGGTCAGGAAGGTGCCGACGAGCGCCCCGGCCGTCGACGCCGCCGAGAGGCGCCCGACCACGCCGCCGGTCTCCGCGACCGTGCGCAGCTGCAGCTTGGCGACCATCGGCGTCACGGTGCTGAGCGCGGCGGCGGGCAGGAAGAAGCCCGCGGCGGCGAGCGGGATCGCGGCCGTGCTGCCGTCGCCGCGCAGGCTGTCGCCGAACGCGTGCACGAGCGGCACCGCGAGCAGGCTGAGCAGCCCGCCGAGCACGATCGCCGGCCCGATCAGGCGCCACGGGTCGTAGCGGTCGGCGAGCGCGCCGCCGGCCCACGCGCCGACGGCGATGGCCGCGAGGACGGTGCCGATGATGCCGGTGTACGTCTGCAGCGACAGCCCGACGTACGGCCCGAGCAGCCGCGCGGCCATGAGCTCCAGCACCAGCACCGCGGCCGACGCGCCGAACACCACGAGGAGCGCGAGCAGCCGCGGCACGCCGGCAGTATGGTCAGCCGTCGAGCAGGTCGCGCGCCGCGACTGCGAGCCCGGGCACGCCCTCGGCGAGCGTCCCCGCCCAGGGCTCGGCGGTCTCGCCGCGCAGCCAGCGACCGTAGATCGCCTCGCAGAAGACCGCCGCCTTCCACAGCGCGAGCGCCTGGTAGCAGCGCGAGGTCGCCGACCGGGCGGCCGGTGCGCTCGGCGTAGCGCTCGACGAGCTCGCGCGCTCCGCGGGAAGCCGGCGCGCGCGCGTGACCGGCGAGAGCTCCAGCACCGTGCCGGGCGATCCGGCGTCGCTCCACGTGGCCGCCAGGTAGCCGAGGTCGGCCAGCGGGTCGCCGAGCGTCGCGAGCTCCCAGTCGAGCACCGCCGCCAGCCGCGCCGGCGCGGCGGGGCGAAGAGGACGTTGCCGAGCCGGTAGTCGCCGTGCACGATCGTCGCCGCGCTCTCGGCCGGCACCGTCGCGGCGAGCAGCGCGGCGACCTCGTCCACCTCCGGCACCTCGCGCTGGCGGTTCACCTCCCAGAGCCCCGTGAAGCGGCGGACCTGGCGCTCGAGGTAGCCCGCCGGGCGGCCGAAGTCGGCGAGCCCGACCGCGTCCACGTCGACGGCGTGCAGCGCGACCAGCGCGTCGACGAGCTCGTCCGCGATGCGCGCGCCGCTCCGCCGGCGCGTCGAGCGCGGGCGGCAGGCGCTCCGTCAGCGCCGTCGCCCTCGACGCACCGGCATGACGTAGAACGGGACGCCGAGCACCGCCGGCGTCGTCGCAGATCGCGAGCACCGCCGGCACCCGCACCGGCGTTCGCCGCGAGCGCGCGCAGCAGCCGCGCCTCGCGCAGCACGTCGTGGGCCGACGGCGGCAGCGGCGGGCGCGGCGGGCGGCGCAGGACGACGCGGGCGCCGTCGCGCTCGACGAGGTACGTGACGTTCGAGCTGCCGGCCCCGATGCGCTGCGCGGCGAGCGGGCCGCGACCGAGGCCGTGGGCGTCGAGGAACGCCTCCAGCGGCCGGCGCACGAGCAGCGGCGCGAGGGCCAGGTCGGCCGCCTGCTCGGGCGTGTCGACGATCTCGACGGCCGCCGGCGCTGCCACCTCAGGCCCCGCCGACGGCCCGCGCGCGGTTGCGGGCGGCGCGGCGGGCGAGCGCCCAGCGGTGCGTCTCGGAGGGGCCGTCGTAGATGCGGAACGGCGCGCACCTCGGCGAGGTAGCGCGCCGAGCGGCAGGTCGTCCGAGACGCCGAGCGCGCCGCAGATCTGCACCGCGCGGTCGACGACGCGGTCCACCGCCTCGGCGACGAAGCACCTTCGCCGACCGAGGACTCGTGCCGCGCCGGCGCCGCCCGGTCGAGCTCCCAGGCGCACCGCCAGATCAGCAGCCGGCTCGACTCGAGGTCGATGCACCGAGTCGGCGATCATCGCCTGCACCATCCCGAGCTCGTCGAGCCGCGCGCCGAACGCCTCGCGCTCGCGCGGCGCGGTCGAGCGCGATGTCGAGCGCGCGGCGGGCGAGGCCGAGCCAGCGCATGCAGTGCGTGAGGCGGGCCGGCGCCAGCCGCACCTGCGCGTAGCGAAGCCCTCGCCCGACCTCGCCGAGCACGGCGTCGCGCCGGCACGCGGCAGTCCCGCGAAGACGACCTCGGCGTGCCCGCCGGGGAAGCTGCGGTCGATCGCGCCGACGCGCGCGGCCGACGCTCGAAGCCCGGGGTTGTCGGCGTCGACCAGGAACATCGTCGCGCCCTCGTCGCGCGCGATCCGATCGCCCGTGCGGGCCATGCAGATCGCGAAGGCCGCGCCGTCCGCGCCGGTGATGAACCACTTGTCGCCGTCGATGCACCCAGCCGCCGCCGTCGCGCCGCGCGGTGGTGCGCGAGCATCGACGGGGTCGGAGCCGGCGCCCGGCGCGGGCTCGGTCATCGCGAAGCAGGAGCGCGTCTCGCCCGCGCGCCAGCGGCGCGAGGTAGCGCTCGCGCTGCGCCGTCGGTCGCGACCGCCGCGAGCAGGTGCATGTTGCCCTCGTCGGGCGCGGCGCAGTTCAGCGCCTGCGGGCCGAGCAGGCTGTAGCCGGCCTCCTCGAAGATCGACCGCCTGGCCGCGGTGGTCGAGGCCGTGCCCGCCCTCGTCGACCGGCGCCTGCGGCGCGAACAGCCCGGCGGCGCGCGCGGCGTCCTGGAGCTCGCGGCGCAGGTCGTCGTCGAGGCCGTGGCCGTCGCCGGCGTCCTCGGCCTCGCGCGGGATCACGACGTCCGCGCACGAAGGCGCGCACGCGCTCGGCCAGCGCGGCGACCTCGGGCTCGATCGCGAAGTCGATCACAGCGGCGTGGCGTAGACGCCCTGCGTGAGCGTCGCCGGGTCGGGTGGCGGCGCGGCCTCCGCCTCTGCCAGGCCCTCCGCGACCTCGGTCGCAGCGGCCGCGCGCAGGCCGTCGACCTCCTCGGCGGGCAGGCCGTCGAGCAGCAGCCGCGCCGCGAGCCGCTCGACCGGGTCCCAGCGCGTGGCGAACTCCTCCTTCAGCGCCGCGTCGACGTAGCGCGCGTCGTCGTGCGCCGCGTGGCCGTCCATGCGCAGCGTGCGCGCCTCGACCGCCTGCGGCCCGTCGCCGCCCCGCGCGCGCTCGACCGCGCCGCGCACCGTCTCGTAGACCGCCAGCGCGTCCGTGCCGTCGACCCGTGCGCAGGGGACGCCCCAGCCGCCCTCCACGCGCTCGGCGATGGTCGTGTTGCGCATCTGCCGCGCGGTCGGCGTGGAGTACGCGAACTGGTTGTTCTGGATGACGAAGACCGCCGGGACGCCCAGCACCGCGCCGAGGTTCAGGCCCTCGTGCACGTCGCCGGTCGACATGGCGCCGTCGCCCCAGAACGTCATGGCCACGCGGGCCTCGCCGCGGCGCTTGAAGGCCAGCGCGGCGCCGACGGTGACCGGGCAGAGGTTCCCCAGCATGGAGACGAGCGGGAAGATGTTGCGGTCGCGGACGCCGAAGTGCATGTTGCCGTCGCGCCCGCCCGTCGGCCCGCCGGCGCGCCCGAGGTACTGCCGGAAGACGTGCGCGACCTCCACCCCGCGCGCCAGGTGGGTCGCCATCTCGCGGTTGAGCGGGGCGACGACGTCGTCCGGCCCGAGCGCGAGCCCCGCGCCGGCCGCGACCCCCTCCTGACCGCGCCCGGTGTAGACGCTGCCGGGGATGCGGCCCTGGCGGTAGAGGTTGATGATCCGCTCCTCCATCAGGCGCTGCAGCAGCACCAGCCGGAAGAGGGCCAGCCGCGTGTCGCGGGGGACGTCCGGCGCCTCGGCGGCGGGCTCGGCGCGCGTGGTCGGCGTCTCGGCGTCAGTAGGCAAGGAGGTCTCGCAGGTCGCGGAGCAGGGATTCCTCCGAGGGCAGGTAGGCGTCCTCGAGCTCGGGGGCGTACGGCACCGGCGTGTCGGGCGGCGCGGTCAGCGCGAGCGGCGCGTCGAGGTCGACGAAGGCCGCCCGCGCGACGAGCGAGGCGACGTGGCCGGCCACGCCCTGCGAGCGCGACGCCTCCTGCAGCACCAGCACGCGGCTCGTGCGCTCGACGGCGTCGAGGATGGCGGGCTCGTCGAGCGGCCAGATCGTGCGCAGGTCGAGCACGGCGACCTCGGCGTCCGGCTCCAGCGCGGCCGCCGCGCGCAGGGCGAGATCGACGCCGGAGCCGTAGGTCAGGACGACGGCGTCGCGCCCGTCGCGCACCAGCGCGGCGCGGCCGATGGGGGTGCGGTGGGCGTCGTCGGGCCGCTCGTCGCGCAGGCGGCGGTAGAGGGCCTTGTGCTCGAAGAAGAGGACCGGGTCGTCGTCCTCGACGGCGCTCCGCAGCAGGCCGTACGCGTCCGCCACCGACCCCGGGCAGACCACCTTGAGCCCCGCCACGCCGACGAACCAGCCCTCGGGGCACGAGGCGTGGAACGGGCCGCCGCGGATGCCGCCGCCGTAGGGCAGCCGCAGCACCAGCGGGATGCGGATGCCGCTGCGCCAGTGCGTCTTGGCGGCGCAGGTGACGATGGCGTCGAACGGGCAGCTGACGAAGTCCGCGAACTGGAGCTCGACGATCGGCCGCTCGCCCATCCAGGCCGCGCCGACGGCCGCGCCGACGAAGCCCTCCTCGGCGATCGGCGTGTCGATCACGCGCTCGGCGCCGAACTCCTCGAACAGCCCCTTGGAGACGCCGAACGGCCCGCCGAAGTGGCCGACGTCCTCGCCCATCAGGAACACCCGCTCGTCCTCGCGCATGGCGTCGGACATCGCGTCGTGGATCGCCTCGAGGTACGTGATCGTCATGCGGCCATCCCTCCGTCCACGGCGAGCACGGCGCCCGTAATGTAGGACGCCTCGTCGGAGAGCAGGAACAGCGCGGGCCGCACGACCTCCTCCAGCGTCGCCAGCCGGCCCAGCGGCGTCTCGTCCAGCACCTCGTCGCGCAGGCGGTCGACGGCGAGCATCGCCTCGGTCATGCGGGTCTCGACGTAGCCGGGCGCCAGCGCGTTGACGCGGACGCCGCGATCGCCCCACTCGCGGGCCAGGGTGCGCGCCAGGTGCGCCAGGCCGGCCTTGGAGCTGCCGTAGCCCGCGAGGCGGGGGCTCGCGGCGAGGCCCGTCGTGCTGGCGACCATGAGCACCGCGCCGCCGCCGTCGAGCAGCTGCGGCGCGGCGGCCTGCGTGACGGCGAACGCGCCGGTCAGGTTGACGTCGAGGATGGTGCGGAAGTCGTCCACGCCGTGCCGCTCCGCGCGGGCCCGGACGGGCGAGATGCCCGCGGCGTTGACGACGACCTCCAGCCGTCCCAGCGCCGCGGCGACCCGCTCGGCAGCGGCGGCGCAGGCGGCGGCATCCGTGACGTCGAGCTGCACCGCGATGGCCTCGGCCCCGCCCGCGCGCAGCTCCGCCGCGGCGTCCTCGCACTCGTCCGCGCTGCGTGCGGCGACCGCGACGCGCGCGCCCTCGGCCGCCAGCGCGGCCGCGATGGCGCGGCCGATCCCCCGGCCTCCGCCGGTGACGAGGCAGACTCGATCCCGGAACCGCACGGGCGCATTCTGGCCGACCGTCGGCCGGGACGCCCCGCCGATCAGCATGTCGTCGCCGCGACGACCCGCTCGACGCGGTCGAAGAGCGACTCCAGCCGCGCCGGGTCAGACGCGGTCTTCGGCGGCCCGGTAGGCCAGGTGCAGGCCGTCGGCGATCGCGACGGTCGCGAACAGGCTGGCGACCGCCCGCGTGCGCCGCGGCGAGACCGCCATGCCGGCGAGGAAGCCGCCGGCGACCCACGTCGCGACGCAGTAGGGGCACACCAGGAGCTCGCCGACCGCCCGCTGCACGCCGTGGCCGCGCGGTGCCTCGTCGACCTCGCCGTGGCCGGCCGGGCCCTGGTAGCGCACGAAGGGCGCGCGCAGGAAGCTCGTGACCCGGTCCTTCGTGACCAGCCGGCTCAGCTTGTGCGTCGCGACGCCGAGCAGCACGACGTCGGTGGCCGTCAGCTGCGGGACGCGCCGGGAGCGCCACAGCACGGCGGCGAGGCCGGTGTTGAAGACGGCTGCGAGGGTCGCGTACGGCAGGAGCGGCCGCTCCTCGCTCGCGTAGCCCTCCGTCGGGTCGAGCCGGTGCTCGAGCTGCTCGAGCCGCTCGGTGATGGGGGTGGCGGACACCCCGACGGAGTACCCGCGCGGGGTGCCCGCAAACCGTGCGGTGCCCTACCAGCGGCGGAAGCGCGCGGTGTAGGAGAAGCGGCCGACCGGCGTCTCCAGCTCCAGGCCGAGGTCGTTGGCCAGGTTGCGCAGCTCGCGTGCGGCGTTGGCGTGCGGGTCGAGGCGCAGCTCCCCGACCACGATGCGGCCGCCGGGGCGCACCACGCGGCGCGCCTCGTGCAGCGCCGCGCGCACGTCGCCGACCTCGCCCAGGACCGCGACGAGGAAGGCGGCGTCGAACGTGTGGGCCTCGAACGGGAGGTCGCGCGCGTCGGCGCGGCACGCGGAGACCAGGTGGCCGACGCCCTTCTTGCGCAGCCGCCCGAGCGTCGAGATCAGCATCGACGTGTCCACGTCGACCATGGTCAGCCGCCCGTGGGGCGCGAGCCGCTTCGCGACGGCGACGGTGTTGTAGCCCGCGCCCGGCCCGATCTCGAGCATGCGCTCGCCCGGCTGCGGGGCCAGCACGTCGATCAGCCGGCGGCGACCGATGCCGCGCGGGCGCGGCGCGTGCGCCAGGCAGAGGCGATAGAGGAGGCTGCTCGCGGGCTGGGGCGCGGCGACGGAGATGGCGGACATCGGGGCTCCTCCTCGGAGGTCGGACGGGCGGCCACTTGTCGGCACTACGGATGCGGCCGCTCCAGCGGATTCAACGACCGCCGACGACCTCGCGCAGTGGGCCGCTACGGCGCGTGCGTGGCGCCGCGCACCATGTCGGCCATCGCACCGGCCGCGGCGTCGTCGTCCAGCCCCTCCCGGTCGAGCCGCTGCCAGGTCCAGAAGTCGAGCGCCAGCGCGACCAGGGCCCGGGCGTGCGGGCCGTCGAGGCCGCTGGCGAGGCGGTCCGCGAGGTCGGCCAGCGCCACGTCGGAGGAGCGCTTCAGCCACGCGTCGAGCTCCGGCACCGTCGCGCGGTCGCCCTGCACCCGCCGCTGCATCGGCGCGGTCTGCCGGTACCAGCCGTAGAGCGCCGACAGCGCGGCGCGCAGGCGGTCCACCGGGTCCGGCAGCGCGAGCAGCGGCGCCAGGTCGGGCCGCGGGTGCTCCGCCAGGTAGTGCGCCGAGCACGCCGGCAGCAGGGCGTCGAGATCGGCGAAGTGGTTGTAGACCGTCAGCCGCTGCACGCCGGCTCGCCGGGCGATGTCGGCGACGGTCGTCCGCGCGACCCCGACCTCCTCGTGCAGCGATGCGGCCGCCGCGGCGATGCGGTCGTGCGTCGCCTGCTGCGCCTCGGCGCGGGCCTTCAGCTCGTATTTCCGCTTTTTGCTTGACACGGTGTTCACTGATGTTATCGTAGCACCAATCGATGAACGTTGCGTTCACTGAAAGGAGCGCCACCATGCACACGTACGCCACCCCCGTGATCGTCGGCCCCACCGACGGCAAGGCCGGCAACCTCGGCTCCATCGGGGTCCGCTTCATGATCGACACCGAGGAGACTCCTGCCGGCGGCTTCTCCCTCGTCGAGCACCCGATGCCGCCGCGCAGGCTCGCCGCGCCGCTGCACCGCCACACCCGCGAGGACGAGTACTCCTACGTGCTGCGGGGCCGCATGGGCGCGCTGCTGGGCGACGACGTCGTCTACGCCGAGGCCGGCGACCTCGTGCACAAGCCGCGCAACCAGTGGCACACGTTCTGGAACGCGGGCGACGAGCCGTGCTCGCATCCTCGAGATCATCGCCCCGGGCGGCTTCGAGAACTTCTTCGACGAGCTCGTGGACGCGAGCCTCGCGGGGCCGCCCGACCTGGAGTGGCTCGCCGCGCTGAGCTCGCGCTACGGCCTGGAGATGGACCTCGCCTCCGTCCCCGTGCTCTGCGAGCGCTTCGGCGTCACCTTCGGCTGATCGGCCCACGCGGTTCCGCGCCGTGCGCCGGCGCGGCGCGGGACCGCCGGCCTACCCGTCGTCCGGCCCGGCCGTCGAGCCGGGGACGACGCCCGCGAGCTCCTCGCGCGAGCCGACGCCGAGCTTGGCGTAGACGTTCGTCAGGTGGCCCTCGACGGTGCGCGGCGTGACGAACAGCGCCTGCGCGATCTCGCGGTTGGTGCCGCCCGTCGCGGCGAGCTCGGCGACCCGCCGCTCGCTCGGCGTCAGCGCGTCGAACCCCGTGAGCGCGGACGCCCGCGGGCGCGCGCCGGCCGCCAGCAGCTCCTGCCGGGCCTGGTGCTCGACCACCGCACCGCCACAGCGGTGGGCGATGTCGAGCGCCATGCGTAGGTGGTCGCGCGCCTCGGCGCGGGAGCCGGCACGCCGCAGCGCAGCGCCGAGCTCCGTCAGGGCGCGCGCGTGCTCGAGCGCCGCCTGCGTCCCCTCGAGCGTGGCCACCGCCTCGCGCAGCGCGGGCACCTCGCCACCGGCCACCAGGGCCTGCGCGAGCTGCGCGGTGCCGAGCGCGCGCTGGAGCCCGGCCTGGCGGGCGAGGGCGACCTCCTCGGTGGCCAGCGCGGCGGCCTCCTCGGAGCGGCCCAGGGCGTGCAGCGACAGCGCGGCCTCCGAGCGCCACGGCACCACGCCGGGCGACCGCACCTCCATGCGGCCGAGACGCGCGCCGCCCTCCCGCGCGTCGGCCAGCCCTTCGATGATGCGTCCGCCGAGGCGCCGCAGCCGTGCGCGCACCAGCAGCAGGGCCGTGACGCTGTACGAGGTGCGCTCGCCGATCTCGCCGGCGACCGCGATCCACTCCTCGGCCTCCGCGAGCTCGCCGCGCTCCATCAGCGCGAGCGCCAGCACGGAGAGCGCGAGCGGGCCGTAGAACCCGTGCGGCCCGCCGAGGATCTCGAGGGCCCGGCGCGCGTCGTCCTCCGCGTCGCCGAGCCCGCCGCGCCGGTAGGCGAGCAGGCCACGGCCGCAGCCCGCCGCGGCGAAGCGCGGCGCCGACCCCAGGCGGCGCGCGTCGTCGAGCGCGGCGTCGTAGTACCAGCGCACCTCGTCGTAGCGCTCGCTCCAGAGCAGGGCGATGCAGGCGTGGAAGAACAGGTAGGGGTCGAACGGCGAGGGGAAGGGCCGCGGCGACCCCTCCAGGCTGCGGCGCGCGAGCACCGCGGCCTCCTCGGCCGGCGCGCAGCGGAACACGGCGTCGACCGCCAGGACGGCGAGCGCCGCGCGGGGCAGGGCACGAGCCGCCGCGGCGCCGCGCAGGTGCACGAGCTGGGACGCGACCAACGCGGCCGGCACGTCGTGGATCTGGGCCTGCGCGACGTTCACGGCCTCCAGCGCGAGCGCCTCGTCGCTCTCCGGGTCGAGCCGGTGGATCAGGGAGTCGAAGACCTGGATCGCCTCCCGCGGCCGCTCGTCCAGCGCCAGCGCGCGGCCCAGCAGGTGGCCGGCCACCAGGATATCCTCGTCCTGCTCCAGCGTGTCGAGCGCCGCCTGCAGGTGCGTCGCGCCGGTGTTGGGCCGCCCGCAGTGGGTCTCGGCGGAGCCCAGGTCGAGCAGCAGGTGCGGCCGCAGCTCCAGCGGGGCGGGCTCCTCCAGGGCGCGCGTCAGGTAGTGCACCGCGGACTCCGGTGCGCCCTGGTCGACGGCCGCGCGCGCGGCCGCCTGCAGCCGCTCCACCACCCAGACGTCGCCCGCGGGCGCGGAGGCGAGCAGGTGCGCGGCGACGCGGTCGAGCGGCGCGCCCTCGGCGGCGAATAGGCGAGCCGCCTTCGCGTGGCGCATCTCGCGCTCGGAGGGCGGCAGGTCGGCGTGGATGGCCGTGCGCACGATCGGGTGCACGAACTGCAGCGGCCGGCTGCGCTCGACGATGCCGGCAGCCGCCAGCACGTCCGCGGCCCGCCCCGCCTCGTCCAGCGAGAGGCCCGCGAGCGCGGCGACGTGGCGCAGCTCCGCGTCGGCGCCCAGCACCGCGAGCGCGCGCGCGAGCTGGCCGGACTCGTGTCCCAGCCGGCCCAGCCGCAGCAGGATCGAGCGGGCGATGGCGCGCGGCCCGAGCTCCGCGACGCGCCGGGCGTAGTCGGCCGTCGGCAGGGTCTCGTCGGCCCGCAGCGCCAGCAGCAGCTCGCGCACGAGGAACGGGATGCCGCCGGTCGCGGCCAGGCAGGCGGCCACGAAGCGCTCCTCCGGCTCGCCCTCCAGGCCCGCCCGCACGAGCTCGGCGACGCCGTCGCGGGTCAGCGGGCCGGGGTGCAGGAGCTCGGCCGCGGGGTCCGCGATGAGCTCGGCGAGGGCCTCCGCGTGCGCCGAGGGATCGGCCGGGCGGCTCGCGCAGATGACGACCACCGGCAGGTCGTCGATGCGGCGGGCCAGGTAGGCCAGGAAGCGCAGGGACGGGGCGTCGGCCCAGTGCGCGTCGTCGACCGCGAGCAGCAGCGGGCCGCGCTGGGCCAGGTTCGCGCAGAGCCAGTAGAGGCCGTGCAGGACCGCGAAGGTCGGGTCGACCATGGGGCTCTGGGAGCCGGCGGCGCTGCCGGGCGCGAGCCCGAAGAGGCCGGCGGCCAGCGATGCCGCGCCGCCGAGGAGCTCGTCGCGCTGCTCCGGGGGCGCCCCCAGCAGCGGCGGCTCGAGCAGCTGCCGCACCACTCCGTGCCCGAACTCCAGCTCGAGCTCCGACCCCCGGGCCGTCAGCACCCGCAGCCCGGCGGCCCGCGCCTCGTCGCGTGCGGCGGCCACGAGCTGCGTCTTGCCGATGCCCGCGACGCCCTCGACGACGATGAACGACCCCCGGCCCTCGGTGGCGGCCAGCAGCGCCTCGTGGAGCCGCGTGAGCTCACGCTCGCGCTCCAGCAGCCGCGCCGAGGACCCGGGGGGTGCCTCCGGTACGCCCATGGTCTAGACCATGCCCCGGGGGGGTCGGGGGGGAAAGTCCGGGGGGGTCACCCCGGTGCGAAGGCGGCTCGCTCCCGGCACCATCCCGAACGTGCAAGACCGAACCCCCATCCGGCTCGTCGTGATGGTCGACCGCGAGGTCGAGCCGATCCGCGGCACCGTCGTCTGCGGCGGCCGCCGGATCGACTTCTGCGGGTGGCTCGAGCTGTCCGAGGCCATCGAGCACGCCCGCGAGCTCGCCACCACCACCGAGGGGGAGCCGTGCCTGCCGTAGCCGCGGCCCCCAGCCCCACCAGCGAGGACCTGCTGGCCCGCGTCGCCGAGGGCGACCGCGACGCCTTCGCCACGCTCTCGGGCCGCTTCATGCGCCCCGTCTTCACCGAGGCCATGCGCGTCGTCGTCGATGCCGCGACCGCCGAGGACGTCGCGCAGGAGGTGTTCGAGCGCGTCTGGCGCGCCGCCGGCCGCTTCGACGCCGAGCGCGGCTCCGCCGCCGCCTGGATCTGCACCATCGCCCGCAACCGGGCCCGCGACCACGCGCGGATGCGCCGCCCGGTGCCCGTCGAGGACGCCACCGAGCGGGCCGACGCCGCCGCGCTGCCGGGCGACGAGAGCCAGGATCGCGGCGCCGCGGCGCTCGACGTCCACGCCGCGCTCGCCGAGCTCTCCCCGGCCCTGCGCGAGCTGATCGAGCTCGCCTACTGGCACGGCCTCTCCCAGGCCGAGATCGCCGACCGCCTCGGGCTCCCGCTGGGCACGGTCAAGACGCGGACGCGCCGTGCGCTCGCCCGTCTGGCCGACCTGCTCGGCGAGGACTCGATGACGTCGTGATCATGCACATCGCTCAACGCTAGACGATCGGTCACGGAACGATCGCTGCGGCGCGAGCGGGTTTTCCGACCGGCGCGGTTGCCGGGATCCGGACGGCCGCCGCGGGGCGGAATCAGCCCTCGGGCAGCTCGATCCAGACGACCGCGCCGCCGTCGGGGTGGTTGGCCGCCCCCACGTTGCCGCCATGCGCCTCGGCGATCTCCCGCACGATCGCCAGCCCGAGGCCCGAGCCCGGTCGGCCCCGCGCCGCGGCGGCCCGGTAGAAGCGATCGAAGACCAGGGGGAGATCGTCGGGCACGAAGCCGGGGCCGTGGTCCCGGACCTCCACCCGGCCGCCGCCGGCTCGGACCTCGATGACACCGTCGGGCGGGCTCCACGCCGCGGCATTGTCCAGCAGGTTGGCCAGCGCGCGCTCGAGCCGCCCCGGCTGGCCGTCGACGACCGACGGGCGGGCCTCGATCTCGAAGCGCAGGCCGCGCGCGTGGCGCCGGGCCCGGGCGACCGCCTGCTCGGCCAGCGCGGCCAGGTCGACGGCGACGAACGCCTCGTCGACCTCCACGCCCTGCGCCAGCGAGACGACGTCGTTCACGAGGTCGGTGAGCTCGGCGAGCTGGGCCGAGACGTCGCCCACGAGCTCGCGCCGCTCGGCCGCGGACAGCCGGTGGCTGGAGCGCTCCAGCACCTCGAGGTTGGTGCGGGCGCTGGTCAGGGGCGTGCGCAGCTCGTGCGACGCGTCGGCGACGAGCCGCCGCTGGGAGGCGCGCGCCTGCTCGACGGCCGCCAGCATGGCGTTGAAGCGCTCGGCCAGACGCCCCAGCTCGTCGTGGCCGGAGACCTCGATGCGGCGCGAGAGGTCGTGGGTCGTCGAGACGTGCTCGGCGGCCTCGGTCAGCTCCCGCACCGGCGCGAGCACGGCCCGCGACCCGAGGCGGCCGAGGGCGGCGGCGAGCAGCGTGGCGCCTGCCCCGACCGCGACCAGGAGCAGCATCAGGCGGTCGAGCGTCGCGTCAACCTCCGCCAGCGGCCGCACGAACATCACCGCGAGCCCGGGGGCGACGGGTGCGGTGACCGTCCGCACCGGCTGTCCCTCGACCGTCCGCGTCACGAAGTACGCGTCCTTCGCGCCGGCGGCGACCTGGAGGTCCCTGAGCTTCGCGTCGACCAGCTGCGGCTCGCCCTGCACGGCGACCACGTTGCCGTCCTCCGTGACGAACTGCGTGTAGCCGCCCGCGGCGCCGAGGGCGGGCGGCCGGGACGTCGACGCGCGCGAGGACGCGGTCGACGTTCGGCGACAGGGCGACGCCCGGGGGCAGCGACAGCGCCTGGATGGCCGTGACGCGGGCGCGCAGCGAGTCGTCGACGCGCTGGCCGAGCTCCTGGCGCACCCCGTAGTACGCGATCGCGCCCACGAGCAGCGACGCGAACGCCACCGACACCGCCGACACCAGCGTCAGCCGGGTGCGCAGGTTGAGGCGGTGGACGACGCGCCGCATCACGCCTCGCGCAGCACGTAGCCGACGCCGCGGACGGTGTGGATCAGGCGCGGCTCGCCGGCCGCCTCGCTCTTGCGGCGCAGGTAGCCGACGTAGACCTCGAGGCTGTTGGAGCTCGGCCCGAAGTCGTAGCCCCAGACGCGGTCGAAGATGACGTCGCGCGTCAGCACCTGCTTCGGGTGGCGCAGGAACAGCTCCAGCAGCGCGAACTCGGTGCGCGTGAGCTCGATCGGCCGCCCGCCGCGGCGCGCCTCGTAGGCGACGGGGTCGAGCTCCAGGTCGGCGAAGCGCACCAGCCCGCCCTGCGGCGGCGCGCCGGTCCGCCGCAGCAGCGCCCGCAGCCGCGCCAGCAGCTCCTCGAGCGCGAACGGCTTGACCAGGTAGTCGTCGGCGCCTTCGTCGAGCCCCGCGACGCGGTCGTGCACGCCGTCGAGCGCCGTCAGCATCAGGATCGGCGTGCGGTCGCCGCCCGCCCGCAGGCGCCGGCAGACCTCCAGGCCGTCGATGCCCGGCATGAGGACGTCGAGCACGATGGCGTCGGGCGGCCGGGTCGCCACGCGGCCCAGCGCCTCCTCGCCGTCCTCGGCCAGGTCCACGCGGTAGCCGTCGAGCAGCAGCGCACGCCGCAGCGACGTGCGCAGGGCGGGCTCGTCGTCGACCACCAGGATGTCCACGGCCCCAGTGTGCAGCACGAGGCTGAACGCTTGCTGAACGGCGTCTCAGGCGATTCCTCGGCTGCGTTCAGGGTCACCTCAGCGCCGGTTGGTGGCATGGGGGCACGGGTCGAGGACCGCTCGGCCCGTCCACCCCACACCCCCGAGGAGACCCCCGTGATGCGACGACTGCTCCTGCCCCTGCTCGGCCTCGCGGCGGTGTGCGCGCTGCTCGCGGCCTGCGGGGGCGAGGACGACGGCGACGGTGCGGCCGTCGCCAGCGTGCCGGACGAGTCGACGGCCTCCAGCGACGCCGGCACCGGCACCGCTACCGGCCCGGCGGGCGACGGCACCGGCGAGGACGTCAGCCCCAAGGAGCGCCAGGAGGCGATGCTCGCGTTCGCCCGCTGCATGCGCAAGAACGGCGTCGACATGAAGGACCCGAAGCCCGGCGAGGGCCTGGCGCTCCGGGTCGACAAGGGCCAGGAGAAGAAGACGGAGAAGGCGCAGAAGGCGTGCCAGCCCATCCTGCGCAACGCGATCGGCGAGCCCTCCGCCGAGGAGCGCGCGGCGATGGAGCAGTCCATGCTCGAGTTCGCCCGCTGCATGCGCGAGCACGGCGTCCAGATCGCCGACCCGAAGCCCGGCGAGGGCATCCGCGTCGGCGGCCCGGGCACCAAGATCGACCCGGAGGATCCCACCTTCAAGAAGGCGCAGAAGGCCTGCGAGAGCATCGTGCGCAAGGGCGTCGAGGGGACCGACGACGGCGAGGACGACCAGTGAGGCCGCGGCGCATCGTCCGGGCCGGTGCCGGCGGGGCCCTGGTCATCGGCCTCGCCATGGCCGGCGGCTGGATCGCCTACGACGGCGCCCTCGCCGCCGACGGGACGGGCAGCGATCCGTCCAGCACGCCGGCGACGCAGGACTCCGGCGCCGGCGACGACCCGTCGACGGCGGGGGGCGGCGCGCAGTCGACCGCGGAGGTCGAGCGCCGCGACCTGATCACGCGCGAGGAGTACGACGGCACGCTCGGCTACACCGACGAGCGCGCGGTCGCCAACCGCGGCCAGGGCACGCTCACGTGGACCGCCGGCGAGGGCACGCTCGTGCGCCCCGGCGCGATCCTCTACCGCGTCGACACGCGGCCCGTGTTCTGGTTCTCGGGCGGCCAGCCGGCCTGGCGCACGCTGGAGGACGGGATCGACGACGGCCTCGACGTGCGCCAGCTCGAGCAGAACCTCGTCGCGCTCGGGTTCGATCCGGAGCGCGAGATCGACGTCGACACCGAGTTCGACGACGCCACCGAGGACGCGATCGAGCGCTGGCAGGAGAAGACGCACCAGGAGGAGACCGGCACGATCGAGCTCGGCACCGTCGTCTTCCTGCCAGGCCAGACGCGACGCATCGCGGACGTC
Organism: uncultured Actinomycetota bacterium; assembly: GCA_963767885.1. Classification (GTDB taxonomy): domain Bacteria; phylum Actinomycetota; class Thermoleophilia; order Gaiellales; family F1-60-MAGs149; genus CAVYFW01. The sequence continues at coordinate 223,504 of CAVYFW010000011.1, read as the reverse complement.
CAGGGCAGCGTCGGCGGCACTGCCGGCGGCGCGATCCTCTCGACGACCTCGACGCGCCGCGAGGCGACGTTCGACATCGACGCCCGCGACGCCGGCCAGGTACGCGAGGGCAAGCCGGTGCAGGTCGAGCTGCCCGACGGAAGCGTCGTGGGCGGCAGGATCGCGCACGTCGGGCGCGTGGCCACCGGCGGCAGCGACGACCCGGCCGCCGAGGAGGAGCCCACGATCGAGGTGACGGTGCGCCTCGACGCCGGCACGGCGGTCGACGCGTTCGACCAGGCGCCGGTGCTGGTGCGCGTGGAGACGGAGGCCGAGCGCGACGCCACGGCGGTCCCCGTCGGGGCGCTGCTGGCGCTGGCCGGCGGCGGCTACGCGCTGGAGCTCGCCGACACGCACCGCCTGGTGCCGGTCGAGGTCGGCGCGTTCGCCGACGGCTACGTGCAGGTCACGGGCGACGGCATCGACGAGGGCACGCGCGTCGTGCAGGCCGACCTGTGAACGTCCTCCAGCTGGCGGGCGTGAGCCGCCGCTACCCGGGGTCGGGCGACGTCCTGCGCGACGTCGAGCTGACCGTCGAGCAGGGCGAGCTCGTCGCGGTCGTCGGCCCCTCCGGCTCCGGCAAGTCGACCCTGCTGCAGCTCATGGGGCTGCTCGACCGGCCGACGACCGGCACCGTGCACGTCGCCGGCGTCGACACCGCCCGCATGCGCGACCGCGAGCTGTCGGCCCTGCGGGCGCGCCGCATCGGCTTCGTGTTCCAGCGCTTCCACCTGCTGGAGGCGCTCTCGGCGACCGACAACGTCGCCACCGGCCTGCTCTACGCGGGCGTGCCGGTGGGCGAGCGGCGGCGGCGGGCCGAGGCGGCGCTCGAGCGGGTCGGCCTCGACCACCGGCTGCGGCACAAGCCGTCGAAGCTGTCCGGCGGCGAGCGCCAGCGCGTCGCCATCGCCCGCGCCCTGGTCGGCGAGCCGGCGCTGATCCTGGCCGACGAGCCGACGGGCAACCTCGACAGCCGCTCGGGCGGTGCCGTGCTGGACCTCCTCCGCGACCTGCACGGCGCCGGCTCCACCATCGTCCTCATCACGCACGACCGCGAGCTGGCGGCCTCGCTGCCGCGGCGCGTGGCGCTGCTCGACGGGGCGATCGTCGGCGACGACCGGGACGAGCCTGCGGAGGCGGCGGCATGAGCGCCGCCGCGACCGATCCGGTGACGCCGAGCCGGCTGCGCGTGCGCGACGCCTTCGCGGTCGGCGCCATCGGCCTGCGCTCGCGCCGGCTGCGGGCGGCCCTCTCGGCCCTCGGCATCGCCATCGGCATCGCCTCGCTGGTGGCAGTGGTGGGCATCAGCGCGTCGTCCCGCGCCGACCTGATCGCGCAGCTCGACGACCTCGGCACGAACCTGCTGACCATCACGCCCGGGCAGTCGTTCCTCGGCGATGCGGCCGTGCTGCCGGAGCAGGCGCCGGGGATGCTGCGGCGCATCGGGCCGGTGCAGTCGGTGTCGGCGGTCGAGCAGCTCGAGCCGACGGTGCGGCGCTCGGACCTGGTGCCCGACGAGTACACCGGCGGCATCGTGACGACGTCGGCGGAGCTCAGCCTGCTGCAGGCGGTGCGCGGCACGGTGGCGCAGGGACGCTGGCTCGACGAGGCGTCGGCCAACCTGCCGGCGGTCGTGCTCGGCTCGACGGCGGCCGAGCGCCTCGGCATCGATCGCCTCTACCCCGGCCTGCAGGTCTGGATCGGCGATCGCTGGTTCGCGGTCGTCGGCATCCTCGACCCGCTGCCGCTCGCGCCGGAGCTCGACGCAGCGGCGCTCGTGGGACCCGGGATCGCGGCGGACGTGCTGGGCGCCGACGGCAACGCGTCGCGCGTCTACCTGCGGGCGGAGCCGGAGGACGTCGAGGCGGTGCGCGACGTCAGCGCCGCCACGGCCAACCCGGAGCACCCGGACGAGGTCGAGGTCAGCCGGCCGTCCGACGCCCTGGAGGCCAGGGCGGCGGCGGACGAGACGCTGACGGCGCTCCTGCTCGGGCTCGGCGCGGTGTCGCTGGTCGTCGGCGGCATCGGCATCGCCAACGTCATGGTCATCGCGGTGCTGGAGCGGCGCGGCGAGATCGGCCTGCGGCGCGCGCTCGGCGCCACCCGGCGGCACGTGCTGGTGCAGTTCCTGCTGGAGTCGCTGTACCTGGCCGGGCTGGGCGGGCTGGTCGGGGCGCTGGCGGGCGGCGCGGTCGTGCTCGTCTACGCGTCGAGCCGCGACTGGACGCCCGACATCCCGCCGCTGGGCGTCGCGGCCGGCCTCGGGGCGGCGCTGCTGATCGGCGCGCTGGCGGGCCTCTACCCCGCGCTGCGCGCGTCGCGCCAGCAGCCCGCTACCGCGCTGGTGGCGACGTAGCGCCCCAGTGGCGCAGGTGCGCCGAGACGAGCCAGGCGTCGACGCGCTCGACGTCCGGCTCGTCCGGCAGCGCCGTGGCCTCGTGGGCGGCGACGAGGGCACGCTCGGCCTCCTCGATGCGCGCGACGACCTCGTCGAACGGCACCTGGCCCTCGCGGACGGCGCGGATCTGGCCGCGGGCGGGCTCCCGGATGGGCAGGGTCAGCGCGCCCTCCAGCAGCAGCTCGCGGCCCTGCACGGCGAGGCGCAGCACGTGCATCGCGTACTTGGTGTCGAAGCCGTGGGCCTCGATGAGCTCCGGGCGGTTGGTGCGCCGCTGGCCGCGCTCGCCGAGCAGGCGCTCCTTCTGGGCCCGCAGGTAGCCCTGGTAGCGGAGGCCGACCCGCTTGGAGAGGAACGCCGGCGCGAGGGCGCGCAGCTCGGCGCCGAGCTCGGTCTCCAGCAGCACGTGCGGCGTGTAGAGCAGGAGCAGCACGGTCGGGTTGCCCTGCAGCGCGAGGCGGCAGTACTTGCGCAGCGCGTAGACGACGAGGTCCAGGTCGCCCGGCCCCGAGCGGACGCCCTCGGGCTGCGTGCGCTCGACGTGGTGGTCCCAGCCCTCGAGGCCGAGCAGGCGGGCGGGCGGGGGGATCGAGACGGCCATCTCGTCGCGGTCGTCCTGGTCGGCGAGGTGCAGGCCGTGGACGGTGGAGCCGACGGTGCCGCGCAGGATCATGCCGTCGAGGGCGATGGCCAGGCTGTCGTCGCCGTGCGTCACGCGCGCCATGATGACGGGGCGCTACGGTCCGCGCCCGTGCACGAGGCCCTGCGAACCCGCGTCGGCGCGGCGCTGCCCGTGTGGGCGTTGTGGCTGATCGCGGTGGTCGGGTTCACGGCGCTCGCGGTGGCGACGGGCCTCATCTGGACCGACGAGGGCGCGACGGGGATGCCGGGGACGGTGCGCGACGGCCTGCTCTGGCCCCTGCGCTCGTGGGACTACGCGTGGTACAGCCGCCTCGCCTCCGGCGGCTACCCGGAGGGCGTCGTGCGGCGCCAGCACGCCTTCTTCCCCCTCTGGCCGCTCCTGCTCTCGCTCGGCCCGCCGGTGGTCGTCGGCGGGGCGGTGATGGTGGTGGCGAGCGCGGCGGCGTTCCTCGGCGTGGCGTCGCTCAACCCGTCGGGCGACGCGCGGCGGACGGCGATCGCCCTGGCCTGCATGCCGGGCTCCTTCGCGCTCGCGCTCCTCTACCCCGACGCGCTGGCGCTGGCGTGCGCGGCCTGGGCGTGCGTGCTGGTGGCGAACCCGCGGGCGGGGCCGCTCGCGCTCGGCGGCGCGGTCGTGCTGGGGGCGACGGCGGCCGCGGCGCGCCCGAACGGGTTGCTGGTCGCGATCCCGCTGGCGTGGTTCGCGTACCGCTACGGCCGCGGAGTCGGGCGCTGGCTCGCGGCGGCGGCGCCCCTCGGCGCGGCGGCGGCGGTGCACGGCTTCCTCTGGTCGCGCACGGGCGACCCGCTGACGTTCGCGCACGCCCAGGCCCGCTGGCGCCGCGGCGAGCCGTGGGACCTCGTCTGGGGCGTGCCCGGCAACCTCGCGAGCGGCCACTTCCAGACGGCGGCCGAGGTGCTGCTGGGGCTCGGCGCGATCGCCCTCTGCGTGCTGCTGTGGCGCCGCGGCCCGGGCCCCCGCGTGTGGGCGGTGTACGCGACGGCGGTGCTGGTGCTCTCCCTCGGCTCCGGCAGCTGGCAGTCGATCGCCCGCCAGGCGCTGTTCGCCTTCCCGCTGGTGTGGGCCGCGGCGGGCGAGCCGCGCCTGCGCCGGCCGGCGGTGGCGGCGGCGGGCATCGCGGTCAACGTGGCGCTGCTGGTCGCGATCCCCTGGCTGACGCCGTAGGGGCCATTCACACCAGGCATTTGCGTTTGGTGGTTAGAACGCGCGCCGAGGCCCCTAGCCATGCGGGTTCGCGGTTGGCCAAATGGCCGTCACGGTGACGGCCACTTGGCCACGTCGAGCCGAAGTTGGCCACTTGGCCGCCACGGTGCCGCCACTTGGCGCGTCCCGGGCGATCCGATCGTGCCGCGGCGCACGTAGCACCAGCATGCACGCCGACCGACGGGTCGCGCGCCGCCGACGCCTGCTCGTGGCTGCCGGCATCGCGCCGCTGGCGCTGACGATCCTCGCCTGGGCGGCGATCTGGATCCGCGACGACCTCCGCGACGCGCCCGGCGCGGTGTCCGTGCTGGTGATCTTCCTGGTGGTCGGGCTCGGGCTCTACGCCGGCGCACCTCTCGTCGCGGCCATCCGGGTGCAGCGGGCCCGCCCCGAGGACCTCGACGTGGTCGCGCCCGTGGTCTGGTGCACGCTCGCCAGCGCCGCGGCCGGCGTCGGCCTGATCGTCGCGGCGTCCGTGTCCTCGGACCTCGCGATCCAGACGCTCTGGCCCGGCCTCGTCGTGCAGACGCTCGGCTGGGTGGCCGGCGACCGGATCGGCCGGCGCCGGCTGCGCGACGCCGACTCGCCAGCCTGAGTCCGCACGGTCCTTCACACCAGGCACTTGCGTTTGGTGGTTAGAACGCGCGCCGAGGCGCGCAGCGATGCGGGTTCGCGCGTGGCCAAATGGCCGTCACCGTGACGGACACTTGGCCACGTCCGACCCCAGCGCAGCCCGGGCGCCGTCCGCCCGTACGCCCGCGCCGCCTACCGCCGCCCGCCCGCCGGCGGTTCGTCGGGCACGTCCTCGTCGACGCCGCCGGCCTCGCGCTCGATGTCGGTGTCGGGCTGCTTCTCGGGGTAGCCGGTGTCGAGGGCGTCGGCGCCGTCGTCGCGTTCGCGGCCCGGCCGGGGGCGCGGCGTGCTGGAGTGGTCCATGCGCCCAGCGTTCCCGCCCGCGCCGGCGCGAAACGGGCCGCGCCGGGACCTACCCCGCCGTAGCCGCCGCGTCCTCAAGGACCGCCGCGGCCGCTGCTCGCCGCTCCACCGCGCGGCGCACCAGCCCGGCCAGCGCCTCCGCCCGCGCGCGCCGCGAGATGCGGTCGCGGGACGCCTCGGGCAGCGGCGTGTCCGGCAGCGCGCCCGCCTGCCAGCGCTCCAGCAGCGCCTCGAGCGCGGCCGCCACGCCGGTCGTGTCGGACGGGTCGACGATCGTCGCGGGCGCGTCGAGGTCGCGCAGCGTCGCCGCCGCGTGGCCCTGCTCCGGCACCACCGCCAGGATCGGGCGCGCCATCGTCAGGTACTCCCACGTCTTGCCGGGCACGAAGACGGCGCCGTCCTGTCCGTCCTCGGCCTGCGTCAGCAGCACCAGCACGTCCGCGTCGCGCTGCGCCTGCAGGGCCTCGCGATACGGGCGGTTCGGCTCGTACTCCACCAGGTCCGCGAGCCCGTGCGCGTCCACCGCCGCCACGTCACGCGGGCGCAGGCCGCCGAGGAAGCGCAGCCGCAGCGCGTCGCGCAGCTCCGGCCGTCGCGCCAGCAGCGCCGCCGCGCCCGCGAGCAGCGGCTCGGGGCTGCGGCTGCCGAAGAAGTAGCCGGCGTAGAGGAGCGTGCAGCGGGCGGCCGGGTGGCGCTCCAGCCCCTCAACGGCGTCGAAGGCCGCGCCGTTCGGGACGACGCCGATCTCGGCCCGGGGTGCGAGGTCGCCGACCTCCCAGGCGATCTGCTCGTTCACGCACGCCGCCGCCGCGCAGCCGGCGAGCGTGCGCGCCGCCATCCGCCGCAGCACCGCGAGCCGGGCCCGGTCACGGCCCGACGCGCGCAAGAGCTCGGCGGACCCGAGCCACGCGTCGCGCCAGTCGGCGATCCACGGCAGGCCTGACGACCGTGACAGCAGCGACCCCGCGATCGCCACCGAGGCCGGCGGGCTCGTCGTCACGATCGCGTCGAAGCGCCCGCTCGCCAGCAGCCGCCGGCCCGCGGGCACGGCATCCGCCAGCCACACCGACTCCACGTCGGGCTGCAGGAGCTGCCGGCCGACGATGGCCAGCCGCGCCCGGGCCTGCTCCACCGGCCCCGTCGCGCGGGCCAGCCGCTCGCCCGGCAGCACCCGCGTGCCCGGCCCGCGGTAGCGCACCCGGTGCACCCGCAGGCTCGGCGGAAGCGCCGCCAGGAGCGCCGGGTCGTCCGCCAGCCACTTGGGATCGCTGGGCGCCAGCACCTCGACGTCGATGCCGAGGTCGGGCAGGTGGCGCACCATGTGGAGCGTCCGCTGCACGCCGCCGCCCGCCGCCGGCGGGAAGTAGAAGGCGAGGTAGAGGACGCGCAGCCGCGGCGCGTCGCTCATGCCGATCGCGGGCCGCTCGCCTCGCGCGCGATCCAGCCCACGAGCGCGCCGCAGCCTGCCAGCAGCGCGTACGCCGCCGCGTCGTCGTACGTCGTCGGCCAGTCAGTCAGGTAGTGCGAGAGCGCCAGGAGGCCGAGGCCGAAGAAGTAGCCGAACGCGAACGCCCGCGCGGCGTGGTAGAGGCGCAGCAGGCCCGGCGGCATGGCGACATCTTGGCGGATCGACGCCCGGCGCGGTCCGCCGGAACGCGGCAAGCTCAGAGCACGCCGGCCAGCGCCTCGACCGCCCGATCCGCGTCGGCCGTGGACAGGCACAGAGGCGGGCACAGGCGCAGGGCCGTCGCCGTGACCGCGTTGACGATCACGCCGGCGTCGAGCAGCCGCCCGGCCACCGCACCCGCCTCGCCGTCGCGCAGCTCGACCGCCAGCAGCAGCCCGAGTCCGCGCACGTCGGCGACGCCCGGCAGCTGACGCAGCCGCGCGGCGAGGTACGTGCCGACCTCCTCCGCGTTCTCGACCAGGCCCTCCTGGGCGATGGCGTCGAGCACCGCCAGCGACGCGGCGGCGATGGGCGGCGAGCCGCCGAAGGTCGTGGCGTGGTCGCCGGGCGCGAACCCGTCCTCGACTGCGCGGGCCACCAGTGCGCCGATCGGCAGCCCGGAGCCGAGGCCCTTGGCCAGCGTGACGGCGTCGGGCTCCACGCCGAGGCGGTGGAACGCGAGCCAGGCCCCGCAGCGCCCGATGCCGGTCTGCACCTCGTCGAACACCAGCAGCGCGTCGTGGGCGTCGCACAGCTCGCGCGCGGCGGCCATGAACTCGACGTCCAGCGGGTGCACCCCGCCCTCGCCCTGCACCGGCTCCATCAGCACGGCGGCGGTGTGCGGACCGACGGCGGCGCGCAGGGCGTCGAGGTCGTTGGGCGGCACGAACGGGAAGCCCGCCGGCAGCGGCTCGAACGGCTCCTTCTTGGGTCGCGCCCAGGTCGCCGCCAGCGCGCCGTACGTGCGGCCGTGGAACGAGCCCTCGAGGCAGACGATCTCGTGCTTGTCCGGCCCGCCGCGCGCCCGGCCGCGGCGGCGCGCCAGCTTGATGGCCGCCTCGTTCGCCTCGGCGCCGGAGTTGCAGAAGAAGGTGCGCGCGTCGGGCAGGCCGGTCAGCGTCGCGAGCCGCTCGGCGAGCGCGATCGCGGGCTCCGACCAGTAGAGGTTCGAGACGTGGCCGAGCACCGCCTGCTGGGCCGCGAGCGCCGCTCCGGGCGCCGGGTGCCCGTGACCGAGGGACACGACCGCGAGGCCGGCGACGAGGTCGAGGTACTCACGGCCCTCGTCGTCGAACAGGTGCGTGCCGACGCCGCGCACGAAGGCGATGGGCCGCGGCGGGTACGTCGGCTGCACGGCGGCGTCGCCGCGGTCGACGAGCCGCCGCAGATCGATGTCGACGCTCATGCCAGCACCACCGTTCCGGCGCCGATCCGCACGTGCCGCACCCCGGCCGCGAGCGCGGTGGCCGACGCCTCGAGCTTCGGCAGCATGCCGCCGTCGACACCGGGCGGCGACGACGCGTGGATCTGCGGGATGACCGCGCCGTCGGCGTCGAGGACGCCGGGCACGTCGGAGAGGAACACGAGCTCGTCGGCGCCCACCGCCGCCGCAACGGCCGCGGCGACGTCGTCGGCGTTGACGTTGAGGTAGCGCGGCGTCTCGCCGTCGCGCGCGATGGGCGCGATCAGCGGCACCCGCTGCGCGCCCCAGGCGGCATCGAGCGGCGCGGTGTCGACGCGCTCGATGCGCCCGACCAGGCCCAGCGCCTCCACGCGCGAGCCGACCAGCGCCTCGCCGAGGAGGAGCTGCGCGGGCTCGCGGCCCGCCTCGCGCAGCGCGTCGGCGAGCTCGTCGGACACGCGCGCCAGGGCCGAGCGGGCGCAGGCCAGGATGGGCAGGTCGGTGACCCGGCGGCCGCCGACGAAGCGCGGCTCGATGCCGCGGCGGCGCATCAGCTCCGTGATCTGCGCGCCGCCGCCGTGCACGATCGCGAGCCGCCGGCCCTCGCCCAGCGCGATCGCCTCGGGGAGCGCGGCCAGGGCGTTGCCCCCGAGCTTGGCGACGATCACGTCGTGTACTCCGCGTTCATGCGGACGTACTCGTAGCCGAGATCGGAGCCCCACACGGTCGCGGTCCCGTCGCCGCAGCCCAGGTCGATGGCGTAGACGACCTCCTCGGCGGCGGCGGCCGCGCTGGCGTCGCCGTTCTGCGGCACCGGGCTGCCCGCCGTCATCAGCGGCACGCCGCCGATGGTGATGGCCAGCCGGTCGAGGTCGAGCGCCACGCCGGCGACGCCGAGCGCGGCGTAGATGCGGCCCCAGTTGGGGTCGCCGCCGTAGAGCGCGCAGCGGACGAGCTGGTCCTCGGCCACCCGCCGCGCCGCCCGCCGGGCCTCGTCGGCCGTGCGCGCACCGGACACCTCGTAGCGCGCCACGCGCCGCGCGCCCTCGCCGTCGCGGACCATCGCGAGCGCGAGCTCCTGGCAGACGCCGGTCAGCGCGGCGCCGAACGCGCCCGCCTCCGGCTCGCCGACCGCCACGCCGGAGGCGCCGCCGGCGAGCGCGAACAGGCTGTCCGACGTCGACTCGCTGCCGTCCACGGTGATGCGGTTGAAGCTCGCCGCGGCGGCGTCCGCCAGCAGCTCGCGCAGCAGCCCCGCGGGCACGTCGGCATCCGTCGTGACGACGGCGATCATCGTCCCCAGGTCGGGGCGGATCATCGCCGCCCCCTTCGCCATCGCGCCGAGCCGCACCTCTCCGCCGGGCAGCGCGAGCGTCCGCTGCGCGACCTTCGGCGTCGCGTCGGTGGTGCAGATCGCCTCCGCCGCCGCAGCCCCGCCGTCGGGCGCGAGCTCCGCCGCGGCCGCGCGGATGCCGGCCTCGACGCGTTCCATGGGCAGCGGCACGCCGATCACGCCGGTCGATGCCACCAGCACCTCGTGCGGCTCGGCCCGGACCAGCTCGCCGGCCAGCGCGGTCATGCGCTCGGCGTCGGTACGGCCCTGCGCGCCCGTCGCGGCGTTGGCGTTGCCGCTGGAGACGACGATCGCCCGCGCGCGGCCGGCGCTGCGCTCGAGCGACGCGCGGCTCGTGCGCACCGGCGCGCCGGCGGCGGCGCTGCGGGTGAAGAGGCCGGCAGCCTGCGCGGGGGCGTCCGCCACCACCAGGGCGACGTCCGGTCGACCGCTGGCCTTGATGCCGGCCCGCACCCCGGCGGCGCGGAAGCCGCGCGGGAACGTGGCGCCTACGGCCACAGGCCGAGCTCCGGCAGTCCGGCGTCCTCGTCCAGGCCCAGCACGAGGTTGGCGTTCTGGATCGCCTGGCCCGCCGCGCCCTTGACGAGGTTGTCGAGCGCGCTGGTGACGATGGCGCTGCCCGTGCGCTCGTCGGCAAAGGCGGCGACGTGGCAGACGTTCGAGCCGGCGAGCCGCTGCGGCGCGACGGTCCCGCCGAGGCGCACGAAGCGCTCGCCGGCGTAGCGGCTCGCGTAGAGCTCGTCGAGCGCCGCCTGGCCCAGCGGCTCCCGCAGGCGTACGTACGCCGTCACGAGCAGGCCGCGGCTGGTCGGCAGCAGGTGCGGCGTGAAGGTCACGCGCTGCTCGCCGCCGCCCGCCCGGCCCAGTGCCTGCTCGATCTCGGCGATGTGGCGGTGCCCGGTGACGCTGTACGGCGTGACGCCGCCGTGCAGGTCGGGCAGGTGCGTCTTCTCGGAGGGCGTCTTGCCGGCGCCGGACGCGCCCGACTTGCCGTCGACGGCGACGGGGCCGTCGACGAGCCCGGCCTCCACCAGCGGCACCAGCCCGAGGATCGTCGCGGTCGCGTAGCAGCCGGGGTTCGCGATGGCCCGCGCCGCGCGCACCTCGTCGCGGTTCAGTTCCGGCAGGCCGTACGTCCACCCGCCGACGCGGAAGTCCGACCCGAGGTCGACCACGGGCGTCCCCGCCGCCTCCAGCGCCTCGCCGAGCGCGCGCGACTCGCCGTGCGGCAGCGCCAGGAACGCGACGTCGCAGCGGGCCAGGGCGTCGGCGTCGATCGGGTCGTAGCCGCCCGAGCGGGCCTGGAGCGCCGTCGCCCGCAGGGACGGGTGACCCGCCAGCAGGCGCTGCAGCTCGAGGCCCCCGTACCCGGAGGCACCGGCGATGCCCGCGGTGCGCACGGCGCGGGGAGCGGCTACGGGGGCGTGGACCGACATCACTGTGCATGAGTATACCGGCGAGTGCATACTCATGCAGCGAACGGCGTGCTGGACGCGCCCGCGCGAGCTCAGACGTGGTGCGGGTCGGCGACGTCGACCGCCTCGAGCAGCTCCCGCGCGGCCGCGTCGCCCTGGTGCCGCAGCACCTTGCTGGAGAGCTCGAGCAGGTCGCGCATCGAGATGATGCCGATGGCGCGCCCGTCCTCCACGATCGGCAGGTGGCGGATCGAGCGCTCCGCCATCTCGTGGGCGACCCACGCGAGCTCGGCATCAGGCGGCGCGGTGCGCACCGTCGTCGTCATGACCGTCGACACGGGCGGACGCTCCATGTCGGCCCGCTCCGCGACGAGCCGCAGGACGTCGCGCTCCGAGAGCACGCCGGCGAGGCCGCCGCGGGCGTCGACCACGAGCACGCAGCCGACGCGCCGTTCGGCCATGCGCTCCACGGCCGCGACGATCGGCAGGTCGGGCTCGCAGGTGACCAGGTCCACGTGCATGACGTCGCAGACGCGCATCGCTGCCTCCCGGTCGGAATCAAGTGGCATTGTGCACGATGTCACCGCCGGCGGCGCCGCGCGGCGAGCCGGCGCAGGCGCGCCTCGGCCAGCTCCATGAGCTCGACGGTGGCCGGCGAGAGCGGCGAGTCGGCCCGCTGGACGAACGCGAAGACGTTGTCGATCGGCTCCTCGAAGGCCACCGAGCCGAGACCGCGCGGGACGTGCCGGCCCTCCAGGCTGCCCTCCGCCGCGACCGTGTCGCCGAGGCCGCGCGCCACGAGCTCGAGCGCGCTGGCCAGCTCCTCGACCTCGATCGCCGGCTCGATGCGCACGCCCGCCCGCTGGGCGCGCTCGGCCAGCTGGCGGCGGGTCGGGTCGAGCGTGCCGTAGCGGGCCGCCGCCAGCACCAGCGGGATGCGCGCGAGGCGGGTCATCGACATCGGCGCGCGCACGCGGTCGGGCCGCGAGGAGACGAACAGCACCTGCTCGCGCATGACGGGGCGCACCTCGAGGCCGCTGTCGTCGATCGGCAGGACGACGAGCCCGGCCTCGAGCCGGCCGTCGCGGACGCGCTCCGCCACCTCGGACGAGTTCTCCCCGACGATGCGCAGGCGGACCGACGGGTAGCGCTCGCGGAAGTCCTGCACCAGATCGCCCAGCACGTAGTGCAGCGCCGTGCCGAACGCGCCGAACGACGCGGTGCCGGCCGAGATGTCGCGCACCCCGGCGACCGCCTCCTGCGCCGCGACGACGGCGCGCATGGCCGCCTCGGCGTGCGGGCGGAAGGTGCGACCGGCCTCGGTCAGCACGAGGCCGCGGCCGACGCGGCCGAAGAGCGGGACGCCGAGCTCCGTCTCCAGCCGCCGCACCTGCTCCGACACCGACGGCTGGGCGACCCGCAGCTCGCCGGCGGCGGCCGAGAACGACCCGTGCTCGGCGGCGGCGAGGAAGTAGCGGAGCTGCTGCAAGGTCAAGGCAATGCCTTCGGCTGTCGAAGGTAGCAAAGGCTAGCGGCGATGAAGATCCTTCCGTAAGTTGTAGTCCGGGAGCAGATTCAGCCATCTGAATCCGTCAATCGCCCCCGAAATCTCCCACCCTGGTTCGTTCATGACCTCTTCTGCTTCTCCCGCCGCCGGCGTGTCTTCCGCCGGCCGCGGCGCCTCGCTCGCCCTCGCGTCGGCCGCCGCCTTCGCGACCACCGGCATCCTCTCCCAGTTCGCCTTCGGCGCCGGCGCCAACATCGTCTCGCTGCTGTCGGGGCGCTACCTGCTGTGCGCCGCGCTCCTCTGGTCCGCCGTCGCGCTGCTGCGCCTCGGCGTCCCGGCCCGCCGCGACGCCCTGCTGGTGCTCGGCCTCGGCGCCGGCCTGATCTCGATCCAGAGCTGCCTCTTCTTCCACTCGCTGCAGCGCATCCCGCCGGGCCTCGCCGACATGCTGATGTTCGTCTACCCCGCGCTGGTCACCGCCGGCGCGATCCTGCTGCGCCGCGAGCAGCTCAGACCGCCGCCGCGTGGCCGCGCTCGGCCTCGCCCTCTCCGGCGTCGCCGTCGTCCTGCTGGCGGGCGGCAGCGCGTCGATCGACCTGCTCGGCGTCCTGCTCGCCCTCAGCGCGGCGGTCGGCTACGCGACGTACCTGCTGCTGACCGAGAAGGTCGTGCAGCGCTCGCACCCCGTGGCGCTGACGGCGCTGATGACGACCGGCGCGGGCACCGCCTACCTCGTCGCCGGGCTGCTCGGCGCCGGCGGCGGGCTGCGCCTCGACCTGCCGGCCAACGCCTGGCTGGTGACGATCGCGATCACGCTCACCGGCACGATCGTGCCGTTCGTCGGCTTCGCCGCGGCGACCCGCCACCGTCGGCGCCTCCACGGCCAGCATCATCGCGACGGTGCAGGTGCCGTGTCACCGCGGTCCTCGCCGCGCTGGTGCTCGGCCAGTCGCCCGCGACGGTGCAGATCATCGGCGCGGCCCTCGTGCTCTCGGCCGTCGGCGTCCTGCAGGCTCGCCCCGTGCCCGTGCGCTGGCGCCGCCGCCTGCTGGCGCCGACGCGCGTCATGCGCGGCGGTCTGGAGCGCGCCCTGCCCGAGCGCCGCCCGGACCGCGGGCGCCCGGTGCGCCGGGCGGCCAAGCGCGTGCGCCGACCGCTCTCGCGGACACGCTCCTAGATCGCCGCCCCAGTCGCTAGGCCGGCGCCGGCGCGGCGCCGCTAGGCGTCGATGATGATCCGCGGCTGCGTGCGCCACGGCGGGCGGTTCTTCTCCGCCGGCTTGGGGTTGGCGCCCGTGCGGACCTCGAACTTGATGCGGAAGAACTTGCCCTTGTAGGCGCCCGCCGGCCGCTTCTGCAGCGTCATGCACTTCGACTTCGCGCCCGGTGCGGTGAAGCGGAAGGAGACGCGGGTCGAGACGGGCGTGCCGTTCTTGCGGCCCGGAGAAGATCTGCGCCCAGATGCGGGCCGGCTTGTCGGCGACGGGCTTCACCCGCACGCAGCGGTTGGGCCCGAGCTCGACGGGCGTCACGGTGCCCGGGTAGACGATGCGGCCGCCCGGCGACTTCGGCGTCACCTGCGGGTTCGGGATGCCGCTCGTGTCGATCGCGCCCGGCTCCAGCACGAGGTTGACGAACTGGGCGCTGCAGCGCCCGGGCCGGCGCCCGCGTTCGCGTTGAGCAGCAGGTCGTTGCCGATCGGCACCACCTCGAGCCCGTGCATGAAGCGGGTCGGCCGACGGCGATGGTCGGCCGGCCCGCGTTCGCGATCGTGCCGCCGGTCCCGACCGCCGCGCCGCGCCCTTGCCGAGCGTGGCGACGACGCGGTCCGCGCTGCGGTCGATCCACGGCGACCCAGAGGCGGCCGTCGGGTCGGTAGGCGATCGCGGGCGACTCGACGTTGCGCGCCCGCAGCGCCGCCCACGACCGTCGGAGCGGCGTCGCCCGGCGCCCAGGTGACGCACGCGGCCGGTGGAGAGCACGAGGGTCGCGTCCGTCTCCTCGTAGGCGACGCGGCAGACGGCGGCGCAGGCGAAGCCCACGCCGTGCGTTGTTGTTGTTGTCCGGCGTCCCGCTCAGCGGCGCCTTCGCCTGCGTGTTCGGGACGGGCAGGCCGGTCGCCGGGTCGAGCTGGACCATCCACTCGCCGACGGCGCCCGTCGCGTTGGAGTAGAAGGCCAGCCACAGCCGCCCGGACGTGTCGAAGCCGAGCCGCGGGTCGTAGCCGCAGCAGCCCGGGATCGAGGTTGCCGGTGATCTGGAACGCCGGGTCGAGCGCCCTGCTTGAACGTGTAGAGCGTGCTGCCGCTGTTGCCGGCCCACAGAGGTGTCGGGGGCGTCGGCGGTACCGTGGTCGCGATCCCCGGCGTCATCAGCGCCGCGAGCATGTCCGGCGTCCGCGACGACACGAACGTCGGTGGCGCGATGTCGCCCGACGCCAGGAGCGGCGCGATGTTGGTACCCGACGGCGGCCGCGCTGCTCAGGTGCAGCTGGCCGGTGACCAGCAGCTGCGCCCCGCCCGCCGGCCCGGAGATCGGCGTCGCGTCGAGGAAGTCCCAGTTCGCGATCGTCGGCGGGCGGAAGGTGACCAGCCCGGCGATCTCGTCGGCGCGGGTCGGCGCTAGGCGCACGGTCTCGAGGGAGCTGAAGTTGCCGTTCGAGCGGACCACCCACGTGCCGACGACCGCGTCGCCGTCGCGGCCCAGCTCGAGCGGCGCGCGCCGCCCCGGGCTGCTCGGCGACGCTCGACACCCGCTTCCAGTCCGTGTCGGCGCTCGCGCCGTGGCGGGCAGCGCCGCGGCCGCCAGGAGCACGAGCGAGCACGCCAGCCGCAGCCTGGACACGATTCGGACCTCCGGTTCGCTACACGCGCCGTCGCGCGCGGTGGTTGCGAGCGAGCGACGGCCTGACGGTGCAGGACGTCGAACTCCTCGAGCGAGCGGCCGGAGCCCACCGCGACGCAGGTCAGCGGCGACTCGGCGATGTGGACGGGCATCTCCGTCTCGGTGCGCACCCGCTCGTCGAGCCGGTGCAGGAGCGCCCCGCCGCCGGCGAGCATGATGCCGCGGTCCATGATGTCGGACGCGAGCTCGGGCGGGGTCTTGTCGAGCGTCGACTTGATGGCGTCGACGATCTGCGAGAGCGGCTCCTCGAGCGCGAGCCGCACCTCCTGGGACGACAGCACGACCGTCTTCGGCAGGCCCGTGACGAGGTCGCGCCCGCGGATCTCGCACTGCGCCTCGTCCGGCAGGGGCGCCGCGGAGCCGATCTCGAGCTTGACCTCCTCGGCGGTCTGCGTGCCGATCAGCAGCTTGTACTCGCGCTGCACGTACTTGACGATCGCCTCGTCGAGCTCGTCGCCGCCGACGCGGATGGACTGCGAGACGACGATGCCGCCGAGGGAGATGACCGCGACCTCGGTGGTGCCGCCGCCGATGTCCACGATCATGTTGCCGGTCGGCTCGGAGACCGGCAGCCCGGCGCCGATCGCGGCGGCCATGGGCTCCTCGATCAGGTAGGCCTGGCGCGCGCCGGCGGACAGCGTGGCCTCCTCCACCGCGCGCTTCTCGACGCCCGTCACGCCCGGAGGGCACGCAGACGACGACGCGCGGGTGCGCCCAGCGGTTCTGGTGCACCTTGTGGATGAAGTGGCGGAGCATCTCCTCCGTCACGTCGAAGTCGGCGATGACGCCGTCCTTGAGCGGGCGGATGGCGCTGATCGACCCGGGCGTGCGGCCGAGCATGCGCTTCGCCTCGACGCCGACCGCGTGCACCTCGCCGGTGCGCTGGTCGATGGCGACGACCGACGGCTCGCTCAGCACGATGCCGCGCCCGCGGACGTACACGAGCGTGTTCGCGGTTCCGAGGTCGACCGCCATATCGCGGCCCCCCATGCCGCCGAGCCATCTGGACAGGCCGATCGCCATGCTCCCCTGCTGCGAAGACGCGGCCCGGGGCTCGGGCCGGCCGCGAGAATCCTACAGGAGCACCGGGTACCCCACGCCGTGCAGGGATTCCACGAGCAGCGCGACGGGCAGCCCGACGACGTTGGCGTAGTCGCCGTCGACCCGTGCGACGAGCGCGGCGCCGGCCTCCTGGATGGCGTAGCCGCCGGCGCGGCCGCGCCACTCGCCGCGCGCGACGTACGCGGCGATCTCGTCGTCGTCGAGCGCGCGGAACGTCACCGCCGTGGCGGCGTGCGCCGTCCGCTCCGCGTCGCCGTCGCGCACCGTCAGGCCGGAGAGCACGCGGTGGGTGCGCCCGGCGAGCGCCGCGAGCATGGCCCGCGCGGCCGCGGCGTCGGGCGGCTGGCCGAGCACCGTGCCGTCGTCGAGCACGACCTCGGTGTCGACGCCGAGCACCGGCCCGTCGCCCGCGCTGCTGCGCCACGGACCGCGCCTTGCCGCGGCTGCGCTCCTCGACGACGCGCTCCGGCGGCAGGTCGAGCGGCGCCTCGTCGTAGTCCGGCTCGGCGACGCGGAAGGGCAGCCCGAGCTGGGTCAGGATCGCCCGCCGCTGCGGCGAGCGCGAGGCCAGCACCAGCGGCGCGCGCGACACGCCGGAACCGTACGGCGGTTTGCCGGCGCCCGCTGCGGGAAACCGCCTGACATGGCGACCATCAGCCGTGACGACCTGGCGGCCCGCATCGGGTCGCCCGCCCTCGATCCCACGGGCGAGACCATCGGCGTCGTGCACGAGGTCTTCGACGACGACGCGACGGGGGAGCCCGAGTGGATCGGCATCAGCACCGATCTGCCGGGCGCCGGGCTGCGCGCCGTGCCCGTCGAGGGCGCCGAGGCGGTGGGAGGCACGGTGCAGGTGCCGCACGCCCTCGAGGCGGTGAAGGACTCGCCGCCCGTCCTGGGCCCGCGCATCTCCGCCGCGACCGAGCGGGCGCTGCGCCGCCACTACCGCCTGCCGGCGCCCGCGACGTCACCCGACGACGAGGATACCGACGAGTGGGAGGCCTCGGGCGAGGACCCGGTGATCGGAACGCGCGAGGACGAGGGCGATCGCCTGACGATCCGGCGGGAGCTGCCGGACGACCCCGACGCCGGGCGCATCGGCGGACCCGAGGTGCACTGACCGCCCGCGCACGCTTCCTGTGTGCCGCGCGGCAGTCCGACGTTTGGGCCGGACGGGTGGCGGCAAGGGTCCGGGCAACGACCGAGGGAGCGCCCATGCGCACCATGACCGACACCGACATCCAGCGCCTGCAGGGCATGGAGGTCGTCGACTCCAACGGCGACAAGATCGGCAGGCTCGAGGACGTCTACTACGACATCGAGACCGGCCAGCCCGAGTGGCTCGGCATCGGCACGGGCCTGCTGCACAACAAGCGGCGCGTTGTCCCCGCGATGACGGCCGAGATCGAGGACGACCACGTCCGCGTGCCCTACACGAAGGACATGATCAAGGACTCGCCGGACGTCGACGACGAGGAGATCGCGCCGGACCGCGAGCGCGAGCTGTACGCCTACTACGGCGTCGAGTCGCCGCAGAGCGCCATGACCGCGGGTGAGCCCGACCTGATGATCGTCCGCGTCCGCCGCTACGTCTGGACCGCGTGAGCACCCAGCCCGCACGTCACGCCCTCCGGGGCATCGACGTCCGCGCGGCACTGCTCGGCACGGCGGCCGCCCTCGCGGTGGCCGCCGTGCTGGGCGGCATCCTCGTGGTGGTGCTCGCCGCGGCCGACGCCGAGTGGTCGGGCTCCGTCAACGACCCGGACCAGCGCCTGACGGTGATCGGGCTGATCTGGGGGGCGATGTCGCTGTTCGTCGCGGGCCTCACCGGCGGCTACGTCGCGGGGCTCAGGACGCGGGCGGACGGCGGCGCGAGCGGCCTCGCGACGGCGATCGCCGTGCTGGTCGTGCTGGCCCTGGTGCTCCTGGTGGTGCTCGGCACCGGCCTCGTCGACGTGCCGCACTGGTTCACGCAGTACGCCCTCAGCGTGGCCGCCGCAGGCGTGGGCGTGAACGCCTCGCTGGCCGTGCTCGCCGGCGGCTTCGTCGGCGGCGGCATGGGTGAGGACCACGAGCGTCGCGCCCACCCGGACGACAGCGGCCACGCGGGCGCCGGCCACCACCACTACGCACGCCCGGGCGGGCTCGCGCACGGATAGCGGTCGGGCGCTAGTCGAGCAGCCCGTCGGGGAAGAAGATCTCGAGCTCGCGCGCGGCCGACTCGGGCGAGTCGGAGCCGTGCACGACGTTCTCCGCCAGCAGCAGCGCGAGGTCGCCGCGGATCGTGCCCGGGGCGGACTGGAGCGGGTTCGTGGCCCCCATCATCGTGCGCACCGTCGCGACCGCCTCCGGCCCCTCGAGGGCCAGCGCGACCAGCGGGCCGCCCGTGATGAAGTCGACCAGCTCGCCGAAGAACGGCCGCTCGCTGTGCTCGGCGTAGTGCCGCTCCGCACGCTCGCGCTCCAGCAGCAGCAGGCGCATGCCGCGCAGGCGGAAGCCGCGATGCTCGAAGCGGCCGAGGATCTCGGCGACGAGGCCGCGCCGGACGGCGTCCGGCTTGATCAGGACGAGGGTGGTCTCCACGGGGTCCTCCGGAGGTCGAGCGGCCGGCCCGTGCCGGAGCCGCGAAGCGTGGGGTGCGGCGCCGGGCGGCCGCGCCAAGACAGGAAGCGCGCAGTGCCGGCCGGAACGCTACGTGATCGAGGACGTGCGCTCGCCGGGCAGCTCCGCCGGCAGCGGGCCGCGCACCGCGGTGGCGCAGTACGGGCAGATCTTCCACGCCGGCTCGAGCGGCGACTTGCAGCGGCGGCACGGGTCCTTGAGCCGGGTCGTGCACACCGGGCACACCAGGAACGACGGCTCCACCTCGCTGCGGCAGTACGGACAGCGCTGGTCGTGGCCCAGCCGGCGCTCCATGGCGCGGATCTCGAGCTCGCGCTCGCGCACGTCGTCGAGGTACTCCGGCGGGCGCAGGATCATGTAGATGATCACGCCGACGAACGGGAAGACGACGGCCGCGGCGACGGCCACGGCGACGAGGATCGGGTCGGCGATGCGCCGCTTCGCGTCCTTGAACGTCCAGAAGACGAGCGCCAGGTACAGCGCCGCCAGCAGGAACAGGACCAGCCGCACCGTCGCCTTGAAGGCGCCGGAGTCGAAGAAGTCCAGGACCGGCTGGAACGGGTTGTCGTCCTCGTTCGTGCTGGCGTCGGTCGTGGTGCCGGCGTCGGCGAGGAACGGTACGAGGAGGCGGAGCAACATCGGCTGGGGAGTTCGACGCGGGGCGGCTCGGTCCTACAACACCATCTTGCCGAGCACGTACCCAGCCGCGTACGAGACCGCCACCACGATCAGGATGATCGCGAGGGCGAACGTGAGCACGCCTAGACGGCCGCTCACGCGGGCCATCGTACACCACCCCTCGTCGCGGCCTCCGCGGCGAGGTCGGCCAGCAGGGACAGCGAGCCCGTCACCAGCACCGCCCCGTCCGGCCCCGCGTCGGCCCGCGCGCGGGCCACCGCCGAGGTGGGATCCGGCTCCACCACGGCCGGCAGACCGACGGCCTCGGCCCGCGCCGCGAGCTCGGCCGCCGGGCGCGCGCGCGGGCTCCCCGTCTGGGTGGCGACGCACACGTCGACGTGCGGCGCGAGCTCCCGCAGCACCCCGTCGGCGTCCTTGTCGGCCAGGATCGCGACGACGAGGACGCGCGGCCGCCTCGCGCCGAGCAGGGCCGGCAGCTCGGCGGCGAGCGCGGCCGCGGCGTGCGGGTTGTGCGCACCGTCGAGCACGGTCAGCGGCGCCGTCCCGACGGTCTCCAGCCGTCCGGGCACGCGCACCGCCGCGGCGGCCCGGAGCGCGGCCCCGCGATCGAGGTCGACGCCCGGCAGCCGCTCGCAGCCCGCGAGCGCCACCGCCAGGTTCGCGCGCTGGAACGCGCCCGGCGAGGCCAGCGGCGGGGCGTCCGGCACGTCGGCGCCCGGCGGCAGCAGCAGCACCTCGGCGGCGCCGTGCTCGCGCGCCAGGCGCTCCAGCACCGGCGCGATCTCGGCGTCCGCCTCGCCGCACACGACCCGCGCGCCGGGATGGACGACCGCGAGCTTCTCGCCGGCGATGGCCTCGCGCGTCGGCCCGAGCTGCGCCGTGTGGTCGAGCCCGACGCTGGTGCACAGGACGACGGGCGCGCCGAGCACGTTCGTGGCGTCGTAGCGGCCGCCGAGCCCGGCCTCGACCGCCACGACCTCGGCGCCCGCGGTGGCCAGGGCCTCGAACGCGGCGGCGGTCAGCGCCTCGAACTGCGTCAGCGGCTCCCCGGCCGCGCGCTCCACCGGCGGCGCCACGGCCTCGACGCGCTCGACGGCCGCCGCCAGCAGGTCCTCGCCGAGCGGCTCGCCGTCGAGCTGGACGCGCTCCGCGAAGCCCTGCACGTGCGGCGAGAGGTAGGCGCCGGCCGCGAGGCCCTGCGCTCCCAGCATCGCGGCGCAGAAGCGGGCGGTCGAGGTCTTGCCGTTCGTGCCGACGACGTGGATCGCGCGGAAGCGGCGCTGCGGGTCGCCGAGCGCGGCGAGCACCGCCTCCATGCGCTCCGTGCCGAGGCGGACGCCGAACGCCTCCCGCGTCGCGAGCAGCTCCTCGAGCCCTCGCATGGCTACTCCTCGCCGAGCGCCTTCAGCTGGACGCGCAGCTCGTCCGCCTCGCGCCCGAAGCGCGCCGCACGGTCGCGCTCCTCCTGCACGACATCGGCCGGAGCGCGCTCCACGAAGCGCGGGTTGGCCAGCTTCTGCTCCGCCTTGGCGCGCTCCGCCTCGGCGTCGGCCAGGCGCTTGCGCAGCCGCTCGCGCAGCCGGCCGGCGAGCCCGTCGCCGCGCACCGCCACCGTCGCGTCGCCGGCGGGGATCGGCACGCCCACGGCCACGTCGGAGCCGTCGAGCTCCGCGTGGCCGAGGCCGCGCAGCAGGTCGGCCTGCGCGCGCAGCGCGTCGCCGTCGCTGCCGGCGGAGACCGCGATCTCGAGCGGCTCGCGCGGCCCCAGCCCGGCCTCCTGGCGCAGGCGGCGCAGCCCGGTGATGGCGGCCACCGCGACGCCGACCTGGCGCTCGGCCTCGTCGTCGCGCTGCACGTCCGACGCGCTGGCGGGCGGCGCGTGCATCAGGAAGCCCTCGCGGTCGGGCAGGAACGCCCAGATCTCCTCGGTCACGAACGGCATCAGCGGGTGCAGCAGCGCGAGCGTGCGCTCCAGGACGAAGAGCGCCATCTCGGATGCCTGCCGCCGCGCCGCCTCGTCGTCGCCGTAGAGACGCAGCTTGAGCGCCTCGATGTACCAGTCGCAGACCTCGTTCCAGAGGAAGGCGTAGAGCGTCTTGGCGGCGTTCGAGAACTGGAACGCGTCGTAGTCGGCGGTGACCTCGTCGATGGTGGCGGCGAGGCGCGACAGCATCCAGCGGTCGATCGGCTCCACCGCCGACGGCGCCGACCGGGCGTCCTCGTCGACCTTCAGCAGCACGAAGCGCGCGGCGTTCCAGAGCTTGTTGGCGAGCCCCGCCCCCTCCTCGATGGCGCCCTGGGCGAAGCGCACGTCCTGCGTCGAGCACATCTTCACGAGCCCGTAGCGCGTGGCGTCGGCGCCGAACTCGGCGATCAGGTCGAGCGGGTCGACGCCCGTGCCCAGCGACTTCGACATGCGCCTGCCGTCGGGCGCCTGGATCGTGGAGTGGATGTAGACGTGGGTGAACGGCTCCTCGTCGAGGAACTCGATGCCGGTCATGATCATGCGCGCGACCCAGAGGTTGATGATGTCGCGCGCCGTCGACAGCACGTTGCCCGGGTACCAGGTGCGCAGCTCGGGCGTGTCCTCGGGCCAGCCCAGCGTGGCGTAGGGCCAGAGCGCCGACGAGAACCACGTGTCGAGCACGTCGTCGGACTGCTCCCAGCCGCTCGCCCTCGGGCCGCTCGATCTGGACGACGTAGCTGCCGTCGGGCGCGAACCACACGGGCAGGCGGTGGCCCCACCAGAGCTGCCGCGAGATGCACCAGGCCCGGATGCTCTCCATCCAGTCGAGGTAGATCTTCTCGCTGCGCTTCGGGTGGAACGCGACGCGCCCCTCGCGCACGGCGTCGATGGCGGGGCGCGCCAGCTCCTCCATGCGGCAGAACCACTGCAGCGAGACGAGGGGCTCGATGCGCCCGCGCGAGCGGCTGCAGTGCCCGACGGAGTGGCGGTACGGCGTCTCCCCGCGCAGCGCGCCGGTCTCGCGGAGCTCGGTCACCGCGCGCTCGTGCGCCTCGCCGCCGTGCACCGCCGACAGGCCCTCCCAGTCCGGCCGCAGGTCGAGCAGCCTGCCGTCGAAGCCGATGGCCGTGAGCGTCGGCAGGTCGTGGCGGCGGCCGATCTCGAAGTCGACCGGGTCGTGGCCCGGCGTGATCTTGAGCGCGCCCGTGCCGAAGTCCGGCTTCACCTCGCGGTCGGCGATGATCGGCACGCGGCGGCCGACCAGCGGCACGATCGCCGTCTTGCCGATCAGGTGGCGCCAGCGCTCGTCGTCGGGGTGCACGGCGACGGCGGTGTCGGCCAGGATGGTGATCGGCCGGACGGTGGCGACGCGGATCTCGCCGCCCTCCTCGACGGGGTACGCGACCTCGTACAGGACGTCGTCGACCTCGTGATGCTCCACCTCGAGGTCGGAGATCGCCGTCTGCAGGCCGACGCTCCAGTTCACGAGGTAGTGGTCGCGGTAGATGTAGCCCTTCGCGTGCAGGCGGACGAAGACCTCGAGCACCGCCCGCGCGTACGCGGGGTCCATCGTGAACCGCTCGCGGCGGTAGTCCATCGAGGCAGCCGAGGCGCTTGAACTGCTCGAAGATGGTGGTGCCCGTCTCGCGCCGCCACTCCCAGACGCGCTCGACGAAGGCCTCGCGCCCGAGCTCCTGCCGCGTCGTGCCCTGCGCGCGCAGCTGGCGCTCCACGACCATCTGCGTGGCGATGCCGGCGTGGTCGGAGCCCGGCTGCCAGAGGACGTTGCGGCCGCGCATGCGGTGCAGGCGGATGAGCAGGTCCTGGACGGTGCCGTTGAGCGCGTGGCCCATGTGCAGCGAGCCCGTGACGTTGGGCGGCGGCACCGTGATGCAGTACGGCTCGCCCGGCGCGTCGGGCTCCGCGTCGAAGGCGCCCGAGGTCAGCCAGGCGTCGAGGATCCGCTGCTCGACGGGCCCCGCCTCGTAGCGGGTCCGCTCCTCGAGCTGCTGTCTCCCGGCCGCGTCCATGGACGGCGCATCTTACCGGCGGGGCCTCCCCGTCCCGGCCACCGGGCGGGCCTCAGCCGAGCGCCGCAGCGAGCTCCCGGCGCGAGCGGATGCCGAGCTTGCGATAGGCGTTCGAGAGGTGCACCTCGACCGTCTTGGGCGTGACGTAGAGCGCCTGGGCGATGTCCCGGTTGCTCGCCCCGTCGGCCGCCAGCCCGGCCACCCGGCGCTCGCTCGCGGTCAGCGCGCCGGGGCCCGCGAGGGCGGTCGTGCGCGGGCGCGCGCCGGTCGCGAACAGCTCGGCGCGGGCGAGCTCCACCAGCGGCGGCGCCCCGCAGGCGGTCGCGAGCTCGAGCGCCCGGCGCAGCGGCTCGCGGGCCTCCGTCGGCCGGCGCGCCAGCCGCAGCGCGCGCCCGAGCGCCGCGAGCGCCTTGGCGTGCTCGAGCTTCGCGGGCGAGCCCTCGACCACGGCGGCGGCCTGCTCCAGCGACGCCAGGCCGTCGGCGCCCTGCGCGGCGGCGAGCGCGCGCAGGGTGCGGGAGATCGCTGCCGGCGCGCCGAACGCACGGGCGCGGACGACGTCGGCCTCCGCGAGCGGCAGCGCCTCCGCGGGCCGGCCGAGCCCGACCAGCGCCTCGGCCTGCAGCGCGCCCCACGGGACGACCGCCGGGTTCGTGCGCCGCCGGTGCAGCGGCAGCCGGCGCCGCAGCCCCTCCAGCGCGTCGGCGTGGCGCCCCTCGGCCAGCAGCAGCTCCGCCTCCGCGAGCGCCCGGCGGCCGGCCCCGTCGGAGTCGTCGGCCGGGTCCGGCGCCAGCTCGAGCGCGGCGCGGGCACCGGCGAGGTCGCCCCGGTCGACGAGCGTGCGGGCCAGGAACGTCCCCGAGTAGAGGCCGGCGATGGCCGCGTTGCCCCACGTGACGAACTCGTCGTACGCCTGGCGCTGCAGCGTCTCGGCGTCTCCGAGGTCGCCGCGCAGGTGGTGCGTGGCGGCGAGCCAGCCGTGCACTGCCGAGACGCTGTAGAGCGAGCCGTGGCGATGCGCGTCGAGCAGCGCGCGCTCCCACTGCTGGATCGCCTCCTCGCGGTCCGCGATGGCCAGCGTGAAGCAGGGCGTGATGGAGAAGAGCCCGTTGTCGATGGCGAACAGCTCGCCGTCGCCGAGGGCGCGCAGGCGCCAGCGCCACGCACGCGTCGGCCGTGCCGTCCTCCTCGGCCCAGGCGTAGGCGGCATGGCCCGCCAGCAGGCGCTTGCCCGGCGCCCGACGCAGCTCCTCGTCGGTCACGTCCCGCCAGCGGCGCAGCGCCTGGAGCTCCGCGTGCTGCCCCGCGCCCACGGCGATCGCGTTGAACACGGAGGCCTCGAGCACGTAGCGGTCGTCGCTGCCGTCGTCCGGCAGCTCGGCCAGGGCCGCCCGGGCGAACGCGTGCAGCTCGCCCGGCGGGCGTGTGAAGAACAGCACGCGGGCCAGGGTGCTGGCGGCGACGGCGCGGCGGCGCGGGTCGGTCAGCGCGGCGTAGGCCTCCCCCAGGTGCGCGGCGGCGGCCGGCCCGCTGACGAGCGACTCCACGCGGCCGAGCTCCAGCAGCAGCTCCGGACGCTCGGCCGGCGGCGGCGCCTCCTCCAGCGCGCGCTGCAGGTAGGCGACCGCGCCCTCGGGGGCGCCGCGCCGCCGGGCGGCCCCGGCGGCGTCGCGAAGCGCCTCGACGACCCACGGCTGGTCGTCGCGCAGCGCATGCAGGAGCTGGGTGGCGACGGCGTCCACGTCCGCACCGGCCTCGCGCAGCGCGCTGGCGGCCCGCAGGTGGGCGAGCTCCCGCTGGGCCGCCGGCAGCTCGCGGTACACGGCGTCGTGCACGAGCGGGTGGACGAAGCCGAGCGGCGCCTCCGGCCGCAGGATCTCGGCGGCGGTGAGGATCGCCACGGCATCTGCGACCTCGCCGGCGGGACGGCCGGTGAGCGCCGCGACGACCCGGGCGTCCGCGCTCTCGCCCAGCAGTGCGACGGCCCGCGCGACCGCGACCGGCGCCGCCCCGAGCCGCCCCAGCCGCAGCAGCACCGAGCGCGCGATGGCGCGCGGCCCGATCTCGCCGACCACGCCGGCCGCGTCGGCGTCGGGCCGCACGCCCTCGGCGTCGAGCGCGCGCAGCAGCTGCCGCAGGAGCAGCGGGTTGCCGCCGGTGCTGCGGTGGCACGCCTCGGCGAAGGCCGGCGCCGCCTCGCCGCCCAGCTCGCGGCCGGCCACGGCACCGACGGCCGCCGGTGCTCAGCGGCGCGGGCGCGATGGTGAGGGCGGCGTCCTCCGCGATCTCGCCGACGAGCGCCGGGTCGACCCCCGCCTCGCCCGCCCGCAGCGTGGCCGCGACCAGGACGGGCGCGCCCTCCAGGCGCCGCACGAGGTAGGCGAGGTAGCGGAGCGACGGACGGTCGCACCAGTGGAGGTCGTCGACCGCGACCACGAGCGGGTCGCTCGCCGCGAGGTTGAGCGTCAGCCAGTAGAGACCGTGGAGCGCTGCGAAGGCGGCGTCGCCGGCGTCGTCCTCCCCGCCGACGACGTCGAGGACCGCGGCGGCGGGCGCGGCGGCTCCCTGCAGCAGCCCGGGCTGGGCGGCGACGCTCGCCTCGAACAGCTGGCGCACGACGCCGAAGCCGAAGTCGCGCTCGAGGTCGCCGGCGCGGGCGTAGAGCACGCGAGCGCCGCCCGCCGCGGCCCGCGCGCGCAGCTCCTGCAGGAGGCGGCTCTTGCCGATGCCGGCCGGGCCCTCGACGATCGCGAGGCGCCCCGTGCCGGCGGCCGCGTCGCGCAGCAACGCATCCAGCACGCCGAGCTCGCGCTCGCGCTCGACGAGGCCGTCCGCCGCAGCATCCATGCGACCGCAATCGTACGGTCAGATCGACGGTGCCGGATGCCCGGCCGGCGTCGCTACCCGAGCCCCGCCAGCGCCGCCTCCTCCAGCACCGGCTGGCGGCAGCGGTTGGTGAAGGCGGACACCTGGTCGATCGCCACCGCACCGATCGCCCGCCCGTTGCGGCCCACGACGGCGGCGAACGAGCGCGCCTCCAGCGAGCCCTCGAGCACCACGACGTCGTCGCCGCGACCGGGCTGGCCGACCGACTGCAGGTGGACGCCGTGCTGCTCGGTCCAGAAGTAGAGGTCGGGCTCGTAGGCGCCGGCCGCCTGCACGCCGTGCACGAGCGTGCGGGCGGCGTGCTGGGCCGACTCGACGCCGTTGACCCAGTGCTCGACGCGCAGCGGCTCGTTGCCGTAGCGCGGGTACGGCCAGCGCGCGAGGTCGCCGGCCGCCGCGATGTCGCCGCCGCCGCCCACCGCCAGCAGGGAGACGTCGCAGAGGACGCCGTTCGTGACGTCGAGGCCCGTGTTCTCGAGCCAGCCCGTGGCAGGCTCGACGCCGATGCCGACGACCACCAGGTCGGCGTCGATCGCGCTGCCGTCGTCGAGGCGCACGCGCTCCGCGCGCCCCGTGCCCTCGACGCCGCTCACGCCGCGGCCGAAGCGCAGGTCGACGCCCGCGTCGCGGTGGAGCGCGTCGATCACGGCCGAGAAGCGCTCGCCGAGGGCCGGCATCAGGTGGGCCTGCGGCGTCACCAGCGTGACGTCGAGGCCGCGGGCGCGCGCGCCGGACGCGACCTCGCAGCCGATGAACCCGCCGCCGACCACGACCACCCGCGGGCCGCCGGCCAGGGCCTCCATGAGCGCGAGCGCGTCGTCGAGGGTGCGCAGCACGTGCACGCCGTCGAGGCCCTCGGTGCCGGGCAGCCGGCGCGGCGTCGACCCGGTGGCGATGAGCAGCGCGTCGAACGTCTCCCGCGCGCCGTCGTCCAGCACCACGGCGCGGCCGGGCATGTCGAGGCGCACGATGGTGCGCCCGAGGCGGAACGTCGCGTCGACGTCGGCCTGCGCGAAGGCGGTGAACTCCGCGCCCTGGCCGCCGGCGGCGAGCTCCTTGGACAGCGGCGGCCGGCGATACGGCGCGTGCTGCTCGGCGCCGATGACCAGCACCTCGCCCGCGTACCCCTCGTCGCGCAGCGCCTGCGCGCCGCGCAGTCCGGCCAGGCTGGCGCCCGCGACGACGATGCGGTCAGCCATCCGAGGTCACCGTGATGGCCTGCGTCGGGCAGACGCGCGCGGCATGCTCGGCGAGGCGGCGGCGCTCGTCCGGCTGCTCCTCCGAGTGCTGGACGTAGCCGTCCGCGTCGATCGAGAAGATCGCGCTCGCGACCGCCGCGCACTGGCCGTTGGAATGGCACCGGTCGTAGTCCACGACCACCTTGAGCGTCATGGGAACCTCCTGGTGGTGGAGCGTAGCCCAGCGGCAAAGAGCGCCTCACCGCCGGATCGGCTCGCCAGCAGCGCGACCAGTTATGAAGGCGTGAGCCGGCGCTGCGCGGAGCGACGGAGGAGCGGAGCGCTCGTCAGTGGAGCGAAGCGAAATCTGTGCCGCCGGCGAGAGCGGAGCAGCACGGCAGTTATGTGCTGCGGAGCGGTCATAGACGGAGGAGGGACCGCACTTGAGCGAGCGCAGTGAGCGTTGCAGCTGTCAAGGCGAGCCTTGACAGCGATCGCGCGGCCGTGCTAGCCTTCTGCACGCCGGCGGACGGCGCCAGCGAGCCACGACGTCCCTCCGGAGGACCGCGTTCGCCGGCCCACCTCGTACCCTGTATCCCCCGTGACGCCGGATCCCGACGCACTGCTGCACGACGTCTTCGGCCACCCCGCGTTCCGGCCGGGGCAGCGCGAGGCGGTCGTCGCCGCGCTCGACGGCCGCGACGCGCTGGTGGTCATGCCGACGGGCTCGGGCAAGTCGCTGTGCTACCAGCTGCCGGCGCTCGGGGCGCTCGACCTGACGGTCGTCGTGTCGCCGCTGATCGCGCTCATGCACGACCAGGTCGAGGCCCTGCGGCGCCTGGGTCGGCTCGACGTCGCCGCGCTCACGTCGCAGACCGGCGCCGACGGCAGCCGCGCCGTCCTCGACGCGCTCCGCGACGGCGCCGTGCGCCTGCTCTACGTCGCACCGGAGCGCTTCGCCAACGCCCGCTTCCGCGCCGTGCTCGACCAGCTGCGGGTGAGCCTGCTGGTGGTCGACGAGGCGCACTGCCTGAGCGAGTGGGGCCACGACTTCCGGCCCGACTACGGCCGCCTCGCCGCCGCCCGCGCCGCCCTCGGCATGCCGCCGACGATGGCGCTGACGGCGACCGCGACGCCGCAGGTCGCCATCGACGTCGCGCGGCGGCTGGAGCTGAAGGACCCCGTCGAGGTCCGCACCGGCTTCGACCGCCCCAACCTGACGTTCGACGTCATCGACGGCACGGGCGGCGACGCGCGGCGCCTGGCGCTGCTGCGGGCGTTGATCGCGGAGCCGGACGCGCGCCCGGCCATCGTCTACGCGCGCTCGCGCCGTGCCGTGGAGGCGATCGCCGAGGGCCTGGACTGCCTCGTCTACCACGGCGGCCTCTCCGCCTCGGCGCGGGAGCGCGCCCAGGAGGCGTTCATGGCCTCGGACGACGCCGTCATCGCCTGCACCAACGCCTTCGGCATGGGCGTCGACAAGGCGGACGTGCGCAGCGTCTGGCACTGGAACCTGCCGAACAGCCTGGAGGCGTACTACCAGGAGGCGGGCCGCGCGGGCCGCGACGGGCAGCCGGCGCGCTGCGTGCTCCTGTACTCCCGCGGCGACCGCGGCATCATCGCCAACTTCATCAAGCAGGCCCGCTTCAACGACCTCGACGTCGCGGACCTGCTGCGCCGGCTGGCCGACCTCGCCGACCCGGAGACCAAGATGTTCGCCGCCGACCTCGGCGACGCCGACGGGGTGCGCGCGGTGCTGGCGGCGGCCGAGGACGTGGGCGCGGTCGAGCTCGCGCCCGGCCACGGCGGCGTGTGGCGCGGCTGGCTGCGGCTGCGCGCGCTGGGCCAGGCGCGGGCCGCGGCCGTCAACGAGCGCGCGCGGCGCGTCGAGCGCACGAAGTGGGACCAGCTCGACGCCGCGCAGGGCTTCGCGGAGGCCGAGGGGTGCCGCCGCGAGCGCCTGCTGCGGCACTTCGGCGACCGCAGCGGCGGCGCGCCGATCGGGCGCTGCTGCGACGTGTGCGACCCGCCGCCGGCCCTCGAGGTGACGGTCGAGCGGCGCGCGAGCCGCGGCCGCAAGGAGCCGGTCGCGGTGCCCGACGACGTCGATCCCGAGCTGTTCGAGGCGCTGCGGGCGTGGCGCGGCGAGACGTCGCGCGCGCTGGCGGTGCCGGCCTACGTCGTCGCCAACGACCGCACCCTGCACGCCATCGCCGCGGTCCGGCCGCAGACGCCCGCCGCGCTGCAGGCGCTCCCCGGCGTCGGCCCCGCGTTCATGGAGCGCCACGCGCCGGCGGTGCTCGCCATCGTCGGCGGCGGCGAGGCGCCGCCGGTCGCCGCCGGCGGGGCGCTGCGGCTCGTCGCGACCGTGGAGGACGGGCCGGCCGGCGCCGACGGACGACCGACCCCGACCTCGTCGAGCGGCTGCGCGCCTGGCGCGTCGACGCCGCGCGGATGCGCGCGGTCCCGGCCTACGTCGTCGCCCACGACCGCACGCTGACGGCCATCGCCGAGGCGCGCCCGCGCTCTCCGGCCGACCTGCTGCGCGTGCGGGGCGTCGGGCACGCCTTCGTCGAGCGCCACGGCGACGACGTGCTGGCGCTCGTCGGCGCGTAGCGGCACGCTACGACCAGGAGGTGCGCTCATGCCCGTCGCGCTCATCATCGGCGCCCGCAACTTCGGCTACGCGATCATCGAGCGGCTGCTCGCCGACGACTGGTCGGTCGTCGGGGCAGCCCAGTCCGCGTCCACCCTCGAACGCGTCCGCTCCACCGGCGCCGACGCGCTGGAGGTGGACGTCACCGATCAGGACGCCGTGCTCGGTGCGCTGCGGGACGTCGCCGCCCGCCACGGCCGCGTCGACCTGGCGGTCAACGCGGCGTCGCCGTACGGCGGGGACCGCTCCGGCCCGTTCGGCGGCGGCCCGCTCGCCCAGGCGTCGGCGTCGGCCCTGGACGACTGGTCCGTGATGCCGATGCGGGGCGCGTTCGCGTTCCTCAGCGCATCCGCGCGCTTCTTCGCCGAGCAGGGCGGCGAGGCCACGGTCGTCCAGGTCACCGGCGGGTCGGCGCGCCGCGCGATGCCGGGCCGGGGGCTGTGGGCGGCCGGCGCGTTCGGCGTGCGCGCGCTGACCCAGGCGGCGGCGCTCGAGCTGCGCGAGCAGCGGATCCAGGTCACGCTGCTGGTCGTCGACGCGACCATCGACCGGACCGGCGGCGACGACGCCGGCTCCGCCGATCCGGCGAGCCTCGCCGACGCGGTGGCCTACCTCGCGTCGCAGAGCCCCCGCGCCATGACGCACGAGCTGCAGGTCACGCCCGCGCTCGATCGCTGGGTGCCCTGAGGGCGCGGGTACCGCCACCGGTACCAGGCTCGGCGGGCGCCCGCGGGATACGCTTCGCGGCATGAGCGCAGGTAACGGGCGGCCGCGCAGCCGCGAGGTGACGGAGGGGTTCCGCAGGGCGCCGGCGCGGGCGATGCTGCGGGCCGTCGGCTTCCAGGAGGAGGACTTCGGCAAGCCGCAGGTGGCGATCGCCAGCTCCTGGAACCAGGTGACCCCGTGCAACCTCCACCTCGATCGCCTGGCGGTGGCGGCGCAGGAGGCGGCCAACGAGGCCGGGGCGATCTCGCTGATCTTCACGACCATCGCGGTCTCGGACGGCATCTCGATGGGCCACGAGGGCATGCGGGCGTCGCTCGTCTCGCGCGAGGCCATCTGCGACTCGGTCGAGCTCGTCATGCACGCCGAGCGGCTCGACGGCTCGGTCACCATCGCCGGCTGCGACAAGAGCCTGCCCGGGATGCTGATGGCCCAGGCGCGGCTCGACCTGCCCAGCGTGTTCCTCTACGGCGGCACCATCATGCCCGGCCGCCTGCGCGGTCGCGACCTCAACATCCAGGACGTCTTCGAGGCCGTCGGCGCCGTCGCCCGCGGCTCCATGACGGTCGCCGAGCTGACCGAGATCGAGCAGCACGCCTGTCCCGGCGCGGGGTCGTGCGGCGGCATGTTCACCGCCAACACCATGGCGACGGCGGCCGAGGCCCTCGGCATGGCGCTGCCCGGCTCGTCGTCCGCCCCGGCCACCTCCGAGGAGCGCACCGAGTGGGCGCGGCGCTCCGGCACGGCCGTCGTCAACCTGCTGGAGAAGGGCATCACGCCCCGCCAGATCATGACCAAGGCGGCCTTCGAGAACGCGATCGCCGCGGTCAACGCGTGCGGCGGCTCGACCAACGCCGTGCTGCACCTGCTCGCCATCGCCCACGAGGCGCGCGTCGACCTCACCCTCGACGACTTCAACCGCATCGGCAAGCGCACCCCGCACCTCGCCGACCTCAAGCCGGGCGGCCAGTACGTGATGGCCGACCTCCACCGCGTCGGCGGCACGCAGCCCATCCTGCGGGAGCTGCTCGACGCCGGCCTCCTCGACGGCGACGCGCTCACGGTCACCGGCCGCACCATGGGCGAGGAGCTGGAGAGCGCCGGCAGCGTGGACGGCACGATCGTGCACCCCATCGACCGCCCCGTGCACACCGACGGCGGCCTCTCGGTCCTGCGCGGCTCGCTCGCGCCCAACGGCGCCGTGGTCAAGATCGCGTCCACCCAGCAGCGCACCTTCCGCGGCCCGGCGCGGGTCTTCAGCAGCGAGGAGGAGGCGATGGACGCGGTCGTCGAGGGCCGCATCCAGGCCGGCGACTGCATCGTGATCCGCGACGAGGGCCCGCGCGGCGGCCCCGGCATGCGCGAGATGCTCGGCGTCACCGGCGCCGTCACCGGTGCCGGCCTCGGCGAGACGTGCTGCCTGGTCACCGACGGCCGCTTCTCGGGCGCCACCCGCGGCTTCTGCATCGGCCACGTCTGCCCGGAGTCGGTCGAGGGCGGCCCCATCGGGCTCGTCGAGGACGGCGACATCATCGTCGTCGACGTCGAGCACCACCAGATCGACCTCGAGGTGGACGACGCCGAGCTCGAGCGCCGCCGCGCCGACTGGACGCCGCGCGAGCCGCGCTACACGTCGGGCGTGCTCGCGAAGTACGCGAAGCTCGTCGGCCCGGCCGAGTTCGGCGCCGTCTGCGGCTAGCGGGTGCGGCTCCGCCCGCCGTCAGCGCCCGGGGCGGGACAGCAGCGGCTGGAGCACGCCACCCACGGTCGTCGCGGCCCCGTCGACCGCATCGCCGACGACGGCCGCTGGGGCCACCACCGCCGGAGCGTCGACGGGCGGTGGGGCCGGCGCGGCCGGCGCAGGCGCGGCCGGCGGTGCCGGCGGGGCAGCGTCCGCTGGAGGAGCCGGCACGTCCGGCGCGGCTGCCGGTGCGGGAGGCGGTGCCGTGCGGCGCTGCGGGGTCGTGGGGTGGCGCGGCGGGGTACGGCGCTCCGGCGTTGGCGGCCTCTGCGGCGTCGCACGCCGGGTGACCGTGGTGACCACCGCGCCGATGTTCGTGACCGCCGGCGCCGCGACCTGGCCGACGGTCGTGACGGCGGCCTGCCCCGTCGCGGCCGCGGCGTCCGTGGCATCCGTGACGACCGCTCCGGCGGCTGCCACCGCGCCCTGCACCGTCGTCACGACGACGCCGTGCACCAGCGTGACCGCGCCCTGCGCCGTCTGCGCCACGGCGCCGACCGCCCCCTGCGCCGCACGCACCGGAGCGGCGGGAACCTCCACCGGGTCGGGTACGCCACCGGCGGCGTCCGCCGGCAGCTCCGGCCGCTCGCCCACCGCCTCCTCGCTTCCGCCCGTCGCCGGCTCGCCGGACGGCGGGCCGAGGGTGACCGGGACGACCGGCCGACCGACGACGAGCGCTCCTCCGACGGTCGGCAGGGTCGGTCGCAGCGCCGGCGGGTCGCCCGGCGTCCGCCGCCCGCCGGTGCCGGCCGCCACACCGGCAACGGGGGCGCGGCGCGCGGACGGCACCGCGACCGTAGCGGCGTCGCCGACGAGGCGGCGGCCCGCCGCGGCATCGCCCGTCGCGGCGGTGCCCGTGCCGGCGTCCCCGGGCGGCCGGGACGCCGCAGACCGCGTCGTGGCGCTCCGTGGCCCGTCGCCGCCCGGAGCGGCTATCGCGACGCTCGGCGGCGCGCTCTGCACGTGGTCCCCTAGCAGCGGGCCGCCCGCGCCGGCGACGAGCATCGCCGCGGGGAGCACTGCCGTGGCGAGACCCGTCGGTGCGAGCTGCACCGCGTCGCGGACGAAGACCTCGATCCGCGCCAGCAGCCCACCTACCGGCGGTAGCGGCGCGATCCCACGCAGGCGCGAGCCGGCCTCGCTGGCGCCGCGAGCGACGTGCGGCAGGGCTCGCACTCCCGCAGGTGGCGCTCGAGATCGAGGTCGGCCCGGCGCGGCGCCTCCGCGAGCTCGAAGCCGTCGCCAGCCGCGAGGGGCTGGGTGCGCGCCAGCAGCTCGCCCGTGGCGCTGCGCCCGCGCCAGGTCGGCGCGCGACCCGGTGCTAGCGTCCGGCCCACCTCGGCACGACGGCCGCACGTCGCACAGCGTGCCGTCGCGCCGGCCGGCCATGCGCGCGCCGAGCGGCTGCACGCCGGCTGCCAGCTCGACGCTCCGGATCGCGCTCGGCTCTGGCCCCCGCAGAGGCGGCGACGTCGTCGTCTCACCTCGGCGATCGCGCTCGTTGCCGACGCGACACGCGCCGGAGCGCACGCTGCGGCGCCGGCGTCACCTGGGAGCCATCCAGCGGGTCGCCGCCGCGGTCGCGCAGGGCGCGCCGGGGGACGTCTTCGGCCTGGCGGCTCGCGCGGCCAGGCTCCTGTCGCGCCGACGACGCGGCTGGTCGTCCGCAGAGCTCGACCCGCAACTCGACGCGTCGTCTGCGGGCGGACGCTGGTCGGCGTCGCGTCGGGCGGCGCGACCGAGCCGCGCAGCGGCCCCCGTGGATGTCGCGCGCGGTGGCGACGGCGACCGGCGTGCCGCTGCCGGCCGCAGCTCGGACGCGGGCGCCGTCGTGCCGCTTCGCGGGGTCCGGCGATGCCGGACCGCTCTCGCTCCGGCACGAGCGGCCACGCCGCCCGGGCCATGGCGCCCGTAGCGTCGCGGGCGCGCCCCACGACCGCGCGCCCACCATGTCCGCGCCCGGCACCGCCCGCACCGTCGTCGAGCGTACGTCGCGACCTGCCTGCGCGGCGAGGTCGCCGCCGTGCGCGAGCGCTTCGCGCCCGACGCCAGCTGGACGCTGCGCGCCGACCTGCCGACGGCCGG
Source organism: uncultured Actinomycetota bacterium (assembly GCA_963767885.1). GTDB lineage: Bacteria > Actinomycetota > Thermoleophilia > Gaiellales > F1-60-MAGs149 > CAVYFW01. The sequence continues at coordinate 188,648 of CAVYFW010000011.1, read as the reverse complement.
CACGTGGTCGGGCCGCGACGCGATCGCGCTCGACGACTTCTCTGGCTACCGCCTGCTGGCCTACGTCGCGCCCCGCTCGCTGTCCCTCGACGCCGCCGCAATCGAGATGGCCCGCGCCCTGCGCATCGAGGTCGTGGCGGAGGGTTGCGAGACGGCGCAGCAGCTGGCGCTCCTGCAGGCGCTCGGCTGCGGGCTGGTGCAGGGCTACCACCTCTCGCGGCCGGTCGACGCCCAGCGTGCCGCGCAGATGGTCACGGCGCCGCTGCCGTGGCTCGAGGGGGGTGCTGCGCTACGCCGGGCGCTCGCGACGCCAGCCGACGACGGGACCGACGCGCCGGCCTGACACGGCAGCGGCGCCCGGGTGCTCGGGCCGCGGATGCGGCGAGCACCAACGAGAAGCCCGCTCGTCCGGCACGCCACCCTCCGCGGCGTGCCCGGCCCTGCCCGGGCTGGCCAGCGCACCGCCGCCGGTGGTGGGGTCCCGGCGGCGGCGCTGGCACCGTCCCGCCTCGCGCGGGGGCGAGACGGACGAAGTCGAGGCCCCAGGGGTGATGGCCTCACTCGGAGCTTGCGCCGCGAACGGCGAACTGGTGTCCCCCGTCCGTCGGGCGCCGCGCTAGGCGGGCGCCCAGCGCGCCGGCTCGACCTCGACGGCGCGGCCCTCGGCCACGAGCCGCTCGAGGTGCGAGATGGCCTCCACCAGCGCGAACCGCTGCTCGTGGAACCCGAGGCGGCCGCCCCACACGTGCTTGCCGACGTCGAACGCGCTGCGGGCCCCGAGGCGCAGCGCCTCGAGGTGCACGTCGAGGCGCTCGCCGTGGTGCTCGACGATCTCCCGCGCCCGCGCCGCCGGGTCCTCGATCACGGTGCGGTGCCCGGGGTAGACGACGCGCGGGTCCAGGCGCTCGATACGGCGCAGCGTCTCCAGGTAGCGGCCGAGCGGGTCGGGCGCCGTGTCCTCCCAGCGGCCGACGTTCGGCGTGATCTCGTGCAGCAGCACGTCGCCGCCGAAGAAGCGGCCGCTGCGCTCGCCGTGCAGGACGATGTGGCCGTCGGCGTGGCCCGGCATCAGCAGCACCCGGAACGCCTCGCCCGCGATCTCGACGGTGTCGCCCTCGTCGACCAGGCGCGTCGGCTCGGCCGGGTGCACCGGCGTGTCGCCCTCGTCGCCCGCGGAGCGCGCCGCGTCCTCCTCCGGCATGCCGTGCAGCCGCAGGTAGGCCTCGAACGCCCCCGGGACGACGCCCGGGCCCCACACGTCGTGCGTCAGCTTCTGGTCGGCGCGGCCCTGCACCACCTCGGTCGCACCCACCAGCTGCACGAGCTGGTCGCTGCCACCGAGGTGGTCCGGGTGGTAGTGCGTGACGACGACGCGCCGGACCACCGGGTCGCCGAGCTCCCGCAGCGCGCCCTCCCAGCGCCGCAGAGTGCCCGGCGTGCCGAGGCCGGCGTCGACGATCGTCCAGCCCTCGTCGTCCGCGATCGCGTAGCAGTGGACGTGGTCGAGCGCCCACGGCAGCGGCAGCGTCACGCGGTGGACGCCGCCGCCCAGGTCGGTCACGACCGCGCGCGAGCGTTCGCCCTGGTCGGCTGCGGTCACGCGCGGGCCGGGACCGTCAGAGCTCGGTGCGCTCGACCTGCTTGGACGAGTACGCCTCGAGGACGTCGCCCTCCGACAGGTCGTTGTAGCCCTGCAGGAGGATGCCGCACTCGAAGCCCTGCTGCACCTCGCGCACGTCGTCCTTGAGGTGCTTCAGGGAGTTGATCTCGCCATCCCAGATCTCGACGCCGTCCCGCACCACGCGGATGCGCGAGGAGCGCGCGATGCGTCCCGTTCGTGACCATGCAGCCGGCGATCGTGCCCAGGCGCGAGACCTTGAACAGGGCGCGCACCTCGGCCGAGCCGGTGACGTCCTCGACCGTGGTCGGGGCCAGGAGGCCGACGAGCGCCTTCTCGATGTCCTCGGTCAGCTGGTAGATGACGCGGTACGTGCGGATGTCGACGCCCTCGCGCTCGGCGAGCTGCCGGGCCTCGGCGTTGGGCCGCACGTTGAAGCCGACCACGATGGCCTTGGACGCGGCGGCGAGCATCACGTCGGACTCGGCGATGCCGCCGACGCCCGTGTGGATGACGTTGACCGCCACCTCGTCGCTCTTGATCTTCTGCAGCTCGGAGACCGCGGCCTCGACCGAGCCCTGCACGTCGCCCTTGATGATGAGGGCCAGCTCGCGGACGGCGCCCTCGCCGATCTGGCGGAAGAGGTCCTCGAGCGACACGGACTTCTGCCGCTTCATCAGGCTCTCCATGCGCAGCCGCTGGGCGCGCTTCTGCGCCATCCCGCGAGCCTCGCGCTCGGACTCGACGACGCGCGCCAGCTCGCCGGCGGGCGGCGGATGGTCGAAGCCGAGGATCTCGACCGGGACCGCGGGGCCGGCCTCCGCGATGCGGTCGCCGTTCTCGTCGAGCATCGCGCGCACCTTGCCCCAGGCGTCGCCGGCGACGATGGCGTCGCCCGCCTTGAGCGTGCCGCGCTGCACGAGCATCGTGGCCACCGGGCCGCGGCCCACGTCGAGGCGCGACTCGATGATCGGCCCCGAGGCCGGCGCGTTCGGGTTGGCCTTCAGCTCCAGCACGTCGGCCTGCAGCAGCAGCAGCTCGAGCAGCGAGTCGAGCCCCTCGCGCTGCTTCGCGGACACGTTGGCGAAGATGGTCTCGCCGCCCCACTCCTCGGGCTGCAGCCCGTGGGCGACCAGCTCCTGGCGCACCCGGTCGGGGTTCGCGTCGGGGCGGTCGATCTTGTTGACCGCGACGAGGATCGGCACCGAGGCCGCCTTGGCGTGGTCGATGGCCTCGACGGTCTGCGGCATGACGCCGTCGTCGGCCGCGACCACGAGCACCGCGACGTCCGTGACCTTGGCGCCGCGGGCGCGCAGCGCGGTGAACGCCTCGTGGCCCGGGGTGTCGAGGAACGTGACCTGGCGGTCGCCGACGTCGACCTGGTAGGCGCCGATGTGCTGCGTGATGCCGCCGGCCTCGCCCGAGGCCACGTGGGTCTCGCGGATGGCGTCGAGCAGCGTCGTCTTGCCGTGGTCGACGTGGCCCATGATCGTGACGACCGGCGCGCGCGTCACCAGCGTGTCCGGCGCATCCTCGAAGAGCGGCTCGTCGACCTCCTCCTCGGCGTGCTGGATCGTGATCTCGCGGCCGTACTCCTCGCCGATCAGGCCGACGGCGTCGTCGGTCAGCGACTGCGTGATGGTCACGAACTCGCCGAGGCCCATCATCGTCTTGATGATCTCGGCCGTCGAGACGCTCAGCTTCTCGGCCAGCTCCTTGACGGTGACGCCCGAGTGGACCGTGACCGGCCCGGTCGGGCGGACGACCGGCCGCTCCTCGCGATCCGGGCGCTGGTCGCCGCGCCCGCGGCGCTGCTGGCGCTCGCGCGGCGGCCGGGCGGCCTGGGAGTCGATGACGACGCGGCGCTTCTTGCCCTGCGGCACGCCGCGCTGCGGCCGACCACGGCCGACGGGAGCCGACGGCTGGGGCGGGAGCGGGGCGCCGCCACCGGGGCGACCGCCGCCGCCGGCCGCGGGGCGGGCCGTCGGGGCGCGGACCGCGGGGCGGGCCGTCGCCGCGGGGCGGGCCGTCGCTGCGCGGCGGGCCGCCGGGGCGCGGGCTGCTGGAGCGCGGTGCGTCGGAGCGCTGGCCATCGGAGCGCGGGGCGCCGTCGCGCGGCTGGCTGGCGGGCCGCTGCCCGCCCTCGCGCGCGGCGGGCCGATCGCGGTCACGGTCGCGCGGCGGCCGGGTCTCGGCCGGCGGCGCGGGCGGCGGCGTGACGATCGCCTGCGGGTGCGCGTTCTGCACGGGGGCCGGGGGCGCCGCGGTGCGCGTGCTCGTCTGCGGGCCGCGCGGGCGGCGCGCCGGGGCGGCGCTTCTGTCCGTTCTTGGTCGAGGCGGTCGGGCGCGAGCCGGCGAGCGCGCGGGCGGCCGCGACCTCGTCGACCATGTCGCGCTGGATCGGCACGCCGGCCTCGAACAGGCGGCGTGCGACCTCGTTGGGGTCGAGCCCTCGTTCTCTCGCAATGTCCGTGACGCGGCGCTTTGCCATGCGGCAGCCATCCTAGCAATGGGGTTCGTTCGGCTCCGTCAGCCCCGCGCCGGCAGCAAGCCGTCGCAGGGCGTCGTCGGCGGCGTCCGGAGCCCGGAGGCGCCGCCCGACCAGTCCGCGGGCCAGGGCGCGCTCCACGCACGCCTGCTCGGCGCAGACGTAGGCGCTGCGACCCGGTCCCGGACCGAGCACGAGGCGGGTGGCCTCGTGCCGTATGCGCACCAGTGCGGCCTGGGGGCGCCGGGCCCCGCAGGCGACGCACTGGCGATGCGGCGTGCTGCCCGCAGCCGCTGCCGTCAGACGTTCTCCCCGTCGACCGCGACCACGTCCTCCGGCCCGACGAGGCGCTCGTAGCGGCGGACGACGATGCCGTTGATCGACACGCGGCCCTCCTTGAGCATCGCCTTCATGCGCTTCTCCGGGATAGCCGCGGTCCTCGAGGTACTTGGCGAGGTTCGACGCGTCCGCGTAGTCCTCGTCGGACTCGGCGAGGAACTCGGACTCCGACTTGATGTCCACGCGCCAGCCCGTCAGCTTGGCCGCCAGGCGGGCGTTCTGGCCCTCGCGCCCGATGGCCAGCGAGAGCTCGCCGTCGGGCACGATGATCGTGGCCTGCTGCTCCTCGTCGTCGACGAGCACCTCCTTCACGCGCGCCGGCGCGAGGGCCTTCGCGATGAAGCGGGCGGGCTCGTCGTTCCACGGGATGATGTCGATCTTCTCGCCGCGCAGCTCGGAGACGACCATGCGCACGCGCGAGCCGCGGGGGCCGACGCACGCGCCGACCGGATCGACGCCCTGCACGCGGGACTCGACCGCGATCTTCGAGCGGTACCCGGGCTCGCGGGCGACCGCGCGGATGACCACCAGGCCGTCGGCGATCTCCGGCACCTCGAGCTCGAACAGCTCGCGGATGAGCGCCTCGGAGCGGCGCGACAGCACGATCTGCGGGCCCTTGGTGCCGCTGCGCACGTCGATGATCACGGCCTTGATGCGGGCGCCGTGCTCGTAGCGCTCGTTCGGCACCTGCTCGGAGCCCGGCAGGAGCGCCTCGACCTTGCCGAGGTCGACGAGGCAGTAGCGGGAGTCCGACTGCTGGACGATGCCGGTGACGATGTCGCCGACACGATCCTGGTACTCCTCGAACATCATCTCGCGCTCCGCCTCGCGGATGCGCTGGAGGATGACCTGCTTGGCCGTCTGGGCGGCGATGCGGCCGAAGTCGTGCGGCGTGACGTCGATGGGCACGACGCCGCCGGCGATGAGCGCCTCCCAGTCGATCTCCGGCTCGGGCTCCTCGTCCGGCAGCAGCGTGCCGTCGTGGGCGTAGCGGGGCTGCGGCGGCGTCGCGTCCTCGGGCACCTCGACCGGGCGCAGCAGGTCGTGCTCGATGCAGGTACTCCTCGGTGACCTCGGCGGCCAGCACCCGGAAGTCGCCGGTATCGCGATCGATGTCGACCTTCACGTACGGCTCGGCGTCGCGCGTCTTGCGGTAGGCGGCCCGGAGGGCCTCCTCGAGCGCCGTCAGCAGCACCTCGGCGTCGATCTGCTTCTGCTGCTCGAGCTCGTACACGGCATCGAGGACGTCCTTGTTCATTGGGCCTTCACCGGATTCCAGACGACATTGGACTTGCCAACCGCGGAGAGCGGGATGTCGAGGGCCTCTCCCTCGACCTCCACGGAGATCCCTGCCGGGCCGGCCGCGAGCAGCCGTCCCGTGACGTTCGTGCGGCCGTTGACCGCCTCCTTCAGGCGCACCTTCACGGTGCTGCCGACCATCCGCGCGAAGTGCGCGGGTCGCACGAGCGGCCGCTCCAGTCCAGGCGACGACACCTCCAGGGCGTAGTCCTCGCGGAACGGCAGGAGCGTGCGGCTGACCGCCGCGCAGACGGCGAGGTCGACGCCGCCCTCGCGGTCGATGAGGACGCGGAGCTTCCCCTCCCGGGGGACCACGGCGACGTCCCAGATCTCGAGCTCCGGATGAGCCGCAGCCACGGCAGCTTCCACCTCTGACGCGATGGCTCGACCCGCGTCACCTTGCGGCATCGACACCTCCTTCGTCATTGGGGCCGCGCGACGAAAAAAACGGGCCGAACGGCCCGTCGAAGGAAAAGTAGCAAACACCGCAGGCCTCGGATGTGCGATGGCCCGCCGGCCCTTGACGGCACGGCCGGGGCTGGCGAACATGCGTTCGATGCCCGGCCGCCGCCTCGCGCTCCTGCACGACCGCGACGTGCGCCTGCTCGCCGTCGCGCGCACCGTCTCCGGCGCCGGGGACGGGATGACGGTGGGCGCCCTCGCGTTCGCCGTGCTCGAGGTGACGGGCTCGGCCGCGGCCGTGGGCCTGGTGCTCGGTGCGACGCGGCTGCCGCTGCTGCTCGCGATCCCCTTCGGGGGCGTCGTCGCCGACCGCCTCGAGCGGCGCACGATCCTCGTCTGCGCCGACCTCGTGCGCGCCCTCGCCATGGCCGCCGCGGCCGCGCTGCTGCTGACGGGCCGGGCGTCGGTCGCGGCGCTGGTGCTGCTGGTCGGCCTGGCCGCGACCGCGCAGGCGTTCTGGAACCCCGCCGCGGTCGCCCTGCTGCCGACGATCGTCGAGCCCGGCCGCCGCCAGCAGGCCAACGCGCTGCTCGACGGCGCGCGCACCGCCACGGCCCTGAGCGGCATGCTGGTGGGCGGCGTGCTGGTCGCGGCGACGTCGGCCGGCGTCGCGCTCGCCATCGACGCCGGCACGTTCGTCGTCAGCGCGGCCTGCCTGGCGGCGCTGCGGGCGCGCAGCGGGGGCGTCGCCGAGTCGGCGGCGCGGCGCACCCTGCGCGGCGACGTCGCCCGCGGCTGGCGCGAGGTGCGCACGCGGCCGTGGCTCCTCACCTGCACCGTCCACGTCGCGCTGCTCAACTGCTTCGCGCTCGCCGGCTTCTTCGCCCTCGGGCCGGTGGTCGCCGAGCGCGAGCTCGGCGGCGCCGTGGCGTGGGCGCTGGTCGGCGTCGGCTTCGGGCTCGGCATGCTGGCCGGCGGCGCCGTCGCCTACCGCGTGCGCCCGCGACGACCGCTGCTCGTGGCCTGCGCGGCGGTGCTGCTGGCGGTGCCCGAGCTGCTGCTGCTCGCCGCCGCGGCCCCGCTGCCGGCGCTCGCCGCGGCCGCCGCGCTGGGCGGCGCCGAGGCGAGCTTCTGGATGGCGACGTGGACCGCGACGCTGCAGGACCGCGTGCCCGGCGAGGCGCTGGGCCGGGTCGCGGCGCTCGACAGCGCCGGCACGCTGCTGCTGGCGCCGCTCGGCTTCGTCGTCTGCGGCGCGCTCGCGGAGGTGGTCGGGACGGCGCCGGTGCTGTACGCCGGCGCGGCGTACGTGGTGGTGGCGACGGCGGTGGTGGTGCGGATGCCGTGCTGTGGCGTCCTACGAAGGGGCGGTTGCCGCTCGCTAGCGCTCGCTGTTCGACAACGCTATCGCTTCGCTCTGCTGCGGCCCCTTCTCCGGACATGACCGCTCCGCGCCGGAAAGAGCCCCGTCGCTGCGCTCTCGGGGGCCTGGCAGAACGACTTCGTCGATGTGGCGGACAAGCACCTCACTTCGTTCGGCGCGGAGGCCCCCTCACACTGAATAACTGGTTGCGCTGTTGGCCGACGCTAACCGAGGGCGATTAAGGGCTAACCGCCGCCCGTTCATGGCCTCGACGTCGGCGACGAGCTTCTCCAGCTCGGCCTTCACCCCGGCGTCCTTCGCCTTCGCGATCGCCTTCCGCGTCGCCCCACCGAGGATCGCCAGCTTCTCCTCCTCGCTCGACGAGTTCTTGAGGGTCATGATCTCGCTCATCTCGAGCTCCTCGAAGATGGCGTTCGCCCCGGCCTCGCCGAGCTGGAGCTTGTAGTCCCGCGCCGCGTCCTGCAGCCCCGTGACGACCTGCCCGCGCACCAGCCGCTTCATCATCTTCAAGCCTCCAACAGGATCGTCACCGGCCCGTCGTTGACGAGCTCGACCGCCATCGACGCGCCGAAGCGGCCCGTCGCCACGCGCGGGACGCCGAGCTCGCGCAGCCGCTCGGCGTACAGCCGGTAGCGGCGGTCGGCATCCTCTGGCGCCGCCGCGCGGGTGAACGAGGGGCGGTTGCCCTTCGCCGTGTCGGCGATCAGCGTGAACTGGCTGACCACCAGCGCGTCGCCGCCCGTGTCGAGGAGGGAGCGGTCGAAGCGGCCCAGCTCGTCGGGGAACACCCGCAGCCGGGCCGTCTTGTCGGCCAGCCGCGCCGCCAGGGCGTCGTCGTCGCCGTCGGCGACCCCGAGCAGCACCAGCAGCCCGGCGCCGATCGCGCCGACCTCCTCCTCCCCCACCGTCACCCGTGCCCGGGTGACGCGCTGCACGAGCGCCCGCATGGCGCCCGGGACGATACCCTGCCGCGCGATGCCGACCCCGGCGCCCCTGGCCGACGCCGCTCGCGCGTTCCTCGAGCTCGGCGCCGTCCCGTTCACGGTGCCGGGGCACAAGCGGCGGGCCGACCTCGGCGACGCCGTCATCGCGTACGACCTGCCGCTCTCGGCGGGCGCCGACGACCTGCGCCTGACCGTCGGACCTGCTGGGCCAGGCGGAGCGCCTCGCGGCGGCGGCCTGGGGCGCGGATCGCTGCCGCTTCTCGGTCGCCGGCTCGACGCACGGCAACCAGGCGCTCGCGCTCGCGGTCGGCCGTCCCGGCGACCGTGTGATCGTCGCGCGCACCCTCCACAAGTCGCTGTTCGCCGGCCTGGTGCTGGCGGGTCTCGAGCCGGTCTGGGTGCGTCCCGACGTCGACCCCGCGACCGGCCTCGCCCTCGGCGTGCCCGTCGAGCGGGTGCGGGCCGCCCTCGCCGAGGCGCCCGACGCCCGGGCCGTGTTCCTCGTCGAGCCGGGCTACACCGGCGTCCTCAGCGACGTCCCGGCCATCGCCGAGGTGGTGCACGCGGCCGGGCTGCCGCTCCTCGTCGACCAGGCCTGGGGCGGCCACCTCGGCCGCCACCCCGACCTGCCGCCGCACGCCATCGCGATGGGCGCCGACGCGCTGGTGACGTCGGTGCACAAGCTGCTGACCGGCTTCACCCAGTCCGCGCTGGTGGCTGCGCGCGGCGAGCGTCTCGACCTCGACCGCCTGGACGCCGCCTTCGAGGCGCTGCACACCACCAGCCCGTCCGGCGCGATCCTCGCCTCCATCGACCGCGCGCGGCAGCTCGCCGAGGACCGGCCCGACCTCTTCGGCGCGACGGTCGCTCTCGCCGCACGGGCCCGCAGCGCGCTCGGCGCGATCGACGGCGTGTCGGTCACCGGCCCCGACCTGGCCGAGCGCCACCCGTCGGTCGGCGCCGTCGACCCCACCAAGCTCGTCCTCTCGCTGGCCGGCACCGGCGCCGACGGCTTCGCGATCGACGCCGACCTGCACCGGCGCGGGCTGCGGCTGGAGATGGCCGACCACGAGACGCTCGTGCCGATCGTCTCCGTCGGCGACGACGAGGCGTCGATCGCGCGGCTCGTGGACGAGGTCGCGGGCGCCATCGAGCGCCACCGCGGCGAGCCGCGCGCCGTGGCCGCCTCCGCCGCCTGGTCGGTCGACCCCGTCGTCGCGCTGCCGCCGCGCGCGGCCTTCTTCGCGCCCGCCGAGCGCGTGCCCGCGGCGCAGGCGGTCGGGCGCATCGCCGCGGAGACCGCCGCACCGTACCCGCCCGGCATCCCCGCGCTCGCGCCCGGCGAGGTCGTGACGCAGGAGGTGCTCGACGCGCTGCAGGCCGAGGCGGCGCGCGGCAGCCGGGTCGCCTACTGCGGCGATCCGACGCTGGCCACGGTGGCCGTCGTCGCGCGGTCGTAGAACGCGCCCTGCGCGACCACGACGACGTCGCCGGCGAGCTCGATCGCCACCGGCTCGCCGTCGACGGCCTCGGCGCGCACGTGCAGCACCGAGGGCCGGCCGATCTCGGCGCCCTGCTCGACCGTCAGCGCGGCGCCGGACGCCACGCGGCCCGTGCGCACGAGCAGCGCGGCGAGGCCGACCGCCGCCGAGCCCGTCGCCGGGTCCTCGGGCACGCCGTCGCCGGGCGCGAACATGCGGGTGCGCACGCGTGTGCCGTCGAGCGCGAAGCAGTTGGCGCCGTAGGCGTGGGTGTGCGGCACGAGCGCCTGCAGGTCGGGCCGGAGGGCGCTGATGGCGGCGGCGTCGGGCAGCTCGACGTAGGCGTGCGGCATCCCCGCGTCCTCGACCGCCACCGGGCCGCCGTCGGCCGGCAGGCCCAGCGCCGCCCGCAGCCCGGCGGGGTCGGGATAGGCCGACGGGCGGGGCAGAGGCGCGGCGAGCCGTACGCGAACGGCGTCACCGTGCGGTTCGAGCGTCGCCTCCAGCGGGCCGACGCCGGTCTCCAGGCACACGCGCCGGAGACCGAGCGCCTCCCCCACCACCGCGGCGGTGCCGAGCAGCGGGTGGCCGGCGAACGGGAACTCCTGCGTCGGCGTGAAGATGCGCACGCGCGCGTGGGCGTCGTCGCCCGACGGCGGGTAGACGAACGTCGTCTCCGAGAAGTTCAGCTCCCGCGCCAGCGGCTGCAGCGCGGCCTCGGGCAGCCGCTCGGCCGCGGTGAAGACGCCGAGCTGGTTGCCCTGCAGCGGGGCGGCGGCGAAGACGTCGCAGAGCACGAAGGGGTGTGGCATCGAGCGCCCATCCTCGCGTCTGCGGCGACCGCCGGCCAGGGCCAATGCGGACGCGAGTGGTCGTTCCCGCGCCGTTCCCGCGGTTTGACGCCGGCGTGCGGGCGGGGATCGTCGCACCATGAGCACCGACGACACGAACGACGACGGCTGGGACGAGCCCGACGAGGACGAGGTCACGGATCCCGACGAGCTCGCGGAGGCCGATCCCGACATGGAGCAGTCGCCCCTGCGGGTGGAGGAGCAGCCGGACGACGCGTGACGGCGGCCGCGCCTACTCGGCGCAGCTCGCGGTCATGACGTAGGCGAGGTTGCGCTCGACGAAGGCGCCGGACGGCTCGAGGTCCGCCAGCCGCTCGGTCAGCGCCTCGAGCAGCGCGTCGCGGCGGGCGCCGGCGATCTGCCGCACGCGATCGCGCGACGAGATGAAGCCGACGTAGCTCTCGACGGTGTACGCCACGGGCTGGTCGAAGACGACGCGCCGGTAGTCCTGCCAGCACGGCCGCAGCAGCTCGGGCACGGTGCCGACGCCGTAGACCGTGCGGATCGGCTCGTTCGTGATGAGCGACATGAGCTCGTCCACGAGGTACGTGTACGGCGTCTCCGGCGCGGGGTACTTCCACAGCAGCGCCACCGCGCCGTCCGGGCGCAGCACGCGGCGGATCTCGTCGTTGGCGTGCGGCTCGTCGAACCAGTGCGCGGCCTGCGCGGCGACCACCAGGTCGGCCGACGCGTCGGGCAGCGGCAGCGCCTCGGCGCGACCGTGCACGAGCCGCGCGTTGCCGTCCAGGTGGCGCGTGGCGATGGCCAGCATCTCGGCGTCCGAGTCGACCGCGACGACGTTCGCGCCGCGCTCGATGAGCGGCCGCGTCGAGAGGCCGGTGCCGCAGCCGAGGTCGACGACGTCGATCCCCTCGCGCAGCCCGCACACGCGCGCCAGGTAGTCGTAGACCATCGGCGTGTAGCCGACCCGGTAGGTGTCGTAGGCCTCGCCCAGCTCGCCGAAGCGGGGCTCGCCGGGCGGCATGAATCCGTACGGGCTCAGACGGCCGCCTCCATCCGGGCCAGCCTACAACGTCGCCGCGGTGCGCGGTCGCGGTGTGACGCAACGTTCGCGCAACAGCCCCGCAAAGCCCGTCGGATACCATCGTGGCCGCCGAATCCCCGCCCCCAGGAACCCCGTGGCAACCGATACCCCCTCCCACCCGCCGCGCCGCGGCATGCTCGTCGTCGTCGCCGCCGCGATCGCGGTCGTGGTCGCCGTCGCGCTCATCGTCGCCTCCCAGCTCTCGTCCGGAAGCGACGACGGCGCGGGCGATCGCGCGGCCGCCGTGACCGCCGCCGCGCCGGCCGCGACGACCGCCGCCGCCACGCCGAGCACGGCTGCCGAGGCGCCCGCCACCAGCGCCGCCGCCGCGGGCGCCACCACCGGCAGCGACGCGGCCGGCCAGGCGAGCGCGGCGGCGTCGACGCTGCCCTACGTCGAGGACGTGCAGAAGCTGCTCGCCGGCATCCCGCAGGACGGGACGATCCTCGGCGACCCCAACGCGCCCGTGACGATCACGGAGTACGCCGACCTGCGCTGCCCGTCCTGCCGCTCGTGGGAGACGGGCCAGCTCGACACCCTGCTGCAGGGCCCGATCAAGTCCGGCGACGCGAAGCTCGACCTGCAGGTGCTGTCGATCCTCGGCCCCGACTCCGACCGCGCCGCGACCGGCGGCTGGGCCGCCGAGGCGCAGAACAAGCTGTGGCCGTTCGCCATGCTCTGGTACTACAACCAGGGGCCGGAGAGCGAGGCGTACGCGACCGACGACTACCAGCGCGCCATCGCCGCCGGTGCGGGCCTCGACGTCCAGCAGTTCGACCAGGCCCGCGCCGATCCCGCCACCGCGGCCAAGGCGCAGGCCGCGTACGACGCCGCCGTGGCGGCCGGCTTCGGCGGCACGCCTGCCTTCGTGGTCAGCGGGCCGGGCGGCACGTTCCCGTTCGTCGACGGCCGCGTGCCGACCGCGGACACGGTCATCGACGCGGTCAAGCAAGCCGCCGGCTCCTGACCCGGCCGTGCGCCTGCGCCTCGTCTCGCTGGCCGCGGCGGCGATCGCCACCGGCATCGGGCTCTACCTGACCTGGCTGCGGCACGAGGGCGAGATCGCGCCCTGCGTCGCCGGCGGTGGCGGCTGCGCCAGGGTCGCCGACTCGTCGTACGCCGAGATCTTCGGCGTGCCCGTCTCGCTGCTCGGCGCGATCGGCGGCGCCGCGATGCTCGTGCTGGCCTGGTGGAGCGGGCCGCGCGCCCGGACGCTCGGCGCCGCCCTCGCCCTCGGGGGCGCCGCGTTCTCGCTCTACCTGACCGTCGTCGAGCTGTTCGTGATCGACGCGATCTGCCAGTGGTGCGTCGCGTCGGCCGTGTGCTGGTGCGTGCTGGGCGTGGTCGAGGCGCTGCGGTTCTGGCGCGCCGGCCTGGCCAGCGGCGCACCCGTCGCGCCGTGACGCGCGAGGCCGGGGTCCGCGACGACCGTCGATACCATGGCCGCCATGGCGCAGCAGCCCCTGCCGTTCGAGGCCACGGCCACCCGCGTGCCGCGCCCGCGGGAGCTCGCGCAGCGCGTGCGGGCGGCCCTCGCGGCCGTCGGGCCCGGCTGGGTCGAGGGGGAGGTGCGCGGCCTCGTGGTCGCGCGCTCGGGGCACGCGTACTTCGACCTCACCGATGGCGAGGCGACCTTCCACTGCACGGTCTGGCGCGGCACGTGGCAGCGGCTGGAGGAGCGGCCGGTCGAGGGCGCGCTGGTGCAGGTGCGCTACGGCAAGCTCGACTTCTACGCCCCGCGCGGGACGCTCGCGCTGGTGGTCGAGGAGATCCGCGCGACGGGCGAGGGCGAGCTGCTGCGGCGGGTGCAGGAGACGCTCGCCCGCCTGGTCGCCGACGGCCTCTGCGATCCCGCGCGCCGGACGCCCCTCCCCCGCTTCCCGCGCAAGGTCGGCGTCGTCGCCGGCCGCGACTCCGACGCCCTGCACGACGTCGGCATCGCCATCCGCCGACGCTTCCCGCCCGTCCGCTTCGCGCTCAAGACGGCCATCGTGCAGGGCGTCCAGTGCGTGCCGAGCGTGACGGCGGCGATCGCGCGCCTGGCGGTCGAGCCGGAGGTCGACGTCATCGTGCTGGCGCGCGGCGGCGGCTCGGTGCAGGACCTCTACCCGTTCTCCGACGAGGCGCTCTGCCGGGCCATCGCGGCCTCGCCCGTGCCGGTCGTGACCTCGATCGGCCACACGCGCCAGCGCCCGAACTGCGACCACGTCGCGGCCGCGAGCGCCGACGTCCCCGCGAAGGCCGCCGAGCTCGTGGTGCCCAGCGCCGCGGAGCTCACCGACCGCATCGAGCGCCTCGCCGCCGCGATCGGCGACGAGGCCGCCGGGCGCGCCCGCGAGCTCGACCTGGTGCTGCAGACGCGCACGGCGCGCGTGACGGCGCGCTCGGAGGCCTTCTACGCCGCTCGCCGGCGGGAGGTCGAGCGCGGCGGCCTGCGCCTCGACGCGACGGCGCGCGTCGTCCGCGAGCGGCTCGACCCCGCCCGCCTCGACGCGCTCGCGACGCCCCTCGTGCCGCGCACCGCCGACCGGCTGGCCGCCGCCCGGCGCACCGTCGACACCGTCGCCGCGCCGCTGGTGCCGCGCGCCACCGACCGCCTCGCCGGGGCGCGCCGTGCGCTCGCAGCCACCAGCGCGCTCGTCGACGCGCGGGACTGGCAGCGCCGCGGCTACGCGCTCGTCCGGGGCGCCGACGGCACGCCGCGCACGCTGGCCGGCAGCCTGCGCCCGGGTGACGCGATCCGCGTCGAGCTCCGCGACGGCACGGTCGCGGCGTCGGTCGAGGCCGTCGAGGCGCACGAGGCCGGGGAGCAGCCGTGAGCGAGGCGGCGGAGCCCCAGGAGATCAGCTTCGAGGCGGGCCTGGAGCGCCTGGAGGCCATCGCCGCGCGCCTCGACCGCGCGGACGTGACGGTGCAGGAGACGATCGCGCTGCTGCGCGAGGGCCGCGGCCTGGAGCGGGCGCTGCGCGCCTACCTGCAGGACGCCGAGGCCCAGCTCAAGGAGATCGAGGCCGGGCGCGACATCCCGGCGTACGTCGTCGACGCGCTGCGCCGTCCGGCGGGCGGCGCTGACGCGCCGGCTTGACGACCGCGCTACCTGGCAGACTCCCGCGCCAATGCCGCTGTTCTCCGGCCGTACCATCCTGGGCGTCGTCGCCTGCCTGGCGCTGATCCTCGGGGGGTTCGTGCTCCGCGACGTGGAGTACCCGGGGGTGGACGTCGACGTCGAGCTGCCGTGGGTCTCCGACGGCTGCGACGGAGCGCAGAGCTACCGCAAGAGCCTGCTCGAGGCGTCCACGCAGCACATGCGCCGCATCAACGACCTGCAGGAGCAGGCGGCCGTGGCGTACGTCGCGGGTGACGCCGCGACCGGCGCCGCGCGGCTGCAGGACGTCTCGAAGGAGGCCGACTCGCTCGCCGCCGACCTGGCGCGGATCGACATCGTCGTCGAGAAGCGCGAGCAGCGGGACGCGGCGGTCGCGGGTGCGCGCGGCATCGGCGCCGCCGCGCGCGGGATCGCAACCGCCGACCCGACGTTCGACGCGGCGAGCTTCGAGGAGGCCTCCGCGCCGCTGGACGCGGCCGCCGAGCGCTACAACGACGCGATGCAGGAGCTGGTCGACACCAGCCCCAACTGCAGTTAGGGATAGAGGCGCCGGTCGGCCGGCCAGCCCTGGAGCTTCAGGCCGGCGACGAGGGCGTTGGCCTGGGCGGCGCGCTCGGCGTAGCGCTGGGCAGCAGGCTGGGCGGCGTCGGCCGGCCCGTTCAGCAGCGCGGCGCGCAGGTCGCGGGCGGCGTTCGACACGGCCCGCGCGTCGGCCGCGAGATCGGTCACGCTCTCCGGCGCACCGTCGATCCGCGTCAGGGCGGTGGCCAGCGCGCGGTTCGTCGCGGTCAGCCGCTGCAGCGCCGGCGCGGCGTCGCGGCCGTTGCCGGCCTCGAGCTCGTCGTTGACCTGCGTCACCTGGCGGCGGATGGCCGGCGCGGCCGGGTTGAGCGCGCCGCGCACGCGGGCGGCGACCCCCGCCGGCAGCGCCGGGACGTCGGCGGGCTCCGCGTCCTGCACGGCGAGCTGCAGGACGCTCTCGGCGTCGGTGCTCTCCGGCTGGATCGCCGTCGCGTCGGCGGGCGCGGGGCCGGCGGTCAGCAGCCCCTTGCCGACCAGCACGGCCGAGAAGTCGTCCATGCGCTGGAACGACTCCGGGTCGCCGCCGTCGTCGAACGGCCCGGCGCAGCCCGCCGTGACCGCGAGCACCAGGAGGCAGGCGGGCAGGACGGCGCGCACGGCCGGCAGCGTACACTCCGGCGCCGATGGCAACACGCGACGACCTCCGCAACGTGGCGATCGTCGCGCACGTGGACCACGGCAAGACGACGCTCGTGGACGCGATGCTGTGGCAGTCCGGCGCCTTCCGCGCGAACCAGGACGTGGCCGATCGGGTCATGGACTCGCTCGACCTGGAGCGCGAGAAGGGCATCACGATCCTGGCCAAGAACACGGCCGTCCGCCACGGCGACCTGACGCTCAACATCGTGGACACGCCGGGCCACGCGGACTTCGGCGGCGAGGTCGAGCGCGCCCTGACGATGGTGGACGGCGTGCTGCTGCTGGTCGACGCGAGCGAGGGGCCGCTGCCACAGACCCGCTTCGTGCTGCGCAAGGCGCTCGAGGCGCGGCTGCCGATCGTGCTGGTGGTCAACAAGATCGACCGGCCGGACGCGCGGGTGGCGGAGGTCGTGGACGAGGTGTACGCCCTCTTCCTCGACCTCGACGCGACGGACGCGCAGATCGAGTTCCCGATCGTCTACGCCAACGCGCGGGCCGGGCATGCCGGGAGGGCCCCGGACGACCTCGCGGCCGACCTGGAGCCGCTGTTCGAGACCATCGCCGCGAGCGTCCCGCCGCCCGCGTACGACCCGGACCACCCGCTGCAGGCGCTGGTCACGAACCTCGACGCGTCGCCCTACATGGGCCGCCTCGCGCTCTGCCGCGTCCGCCACGGGACCATCAGCCGCGGCCAGGACGTCGCGTGGTGCCGCGCGAACGGCGAGATCGAGCGGGTGCGGGTGACCGAGCTCTACGTGACGGAGGCGCTCGACCGCGTGCCGGCGGAGTCGGCCGGGCCGGGCGAGATCATCGCCATCGCGGGCCTGCCCGACGTCACGATCGGCGAGACGCTGGCCGATGCGGACGACCCGCGGCCCCTGCCTCTCATCCGCGTCGACGAGCCCAGCCTGTCGATGACGATCGGCATCAACACGTCCCCGCTGTCGGGCAAGGACGGCGCGCGGCTGACCGCGCGGCTCGTGCGCAACCGCCTCGACGCGGAGACGATCGGCAACGTCTCGATCCGCGTGCTCGACACCGAGCGGCCGGAGATCTGGGAGGTGCAGGGCCGCGGCGAGCTGCAGCTGGCCGTGCTCGTGGAGACGATGCGCCGCGAGGGCTTCGAGCTGACCGTCGGCAAGCCGCAGGTGGTCACGCGCGAGGTCGACGGCAAGCGCATGGAGCCCGTGGAGCGCCTCGCCATCGACGTGCCGGAGGAGTACTCGGGCGTCGTGATCCAGGCCCTCGGGCTGCGCAAGGGCCGCATGGAGACCATGGTCAACCACGGCACGGGCTGGGTGCGCCTGGAGTACCTCGTCCCGGCGCGGGGCCTGATCGGCTTTCGCACCGAGTTCCTCACCGAGACGCGCGGGACGGGCCAGCTGCACCACGTCTTCGAGGGCTACGAGCCGTGGCACGGCGACCTGCGTACGCGGCCGACCGGCAGCCTGGTCTCCGACCGCTCCGGGCAGGTCACCGGCTACGCGGTGCTCGGGCTGCAGGAGCGCGGCGAGCTCTTCGTGGCGCCCGGCACGGAGGTCTACGAGGGCATGATCGTGGGCGTGAACGCGCGCGCCGAGGACCTCGACGTCAACGCCGTGCGCGAGAAGAAGCTGACCAACGTGCGGTCGAGCTACGGCGACGAGCTCGTCCGCCTGGTACCGCACCGCGCGCTCTCGCTGGAGCAGGCGCTGGAGTTCATCCGCGAGGACGAGTGCGTGGAGGTCACGCCGGTGAACGTACGGCTGCGCAAGCAGGTGCTCGACCGCTCGCGGCGCCAGAGCCTCGCGCGGAAGCGCGCCTGACGGTGCGCGGCGCCGTCGCGGCCGCGGCCGCCGTGGTGGCGCTGCTGCCGCTCGGCGCCGGCTGCGGGGGCGGTGACGAGGGCGAGCCGCAGCCGACCAGCGCGCCGCCCAGCACGCCGGACGCCCTCGCGCTGCCGATCCGCGACGCGACCGCGGCACGCGACCTGCTGGTGCGCAGCGTGCTGGACGGCCCCACGACGGTCGATCCGACCGGCGCGCTGATCGATCGGTACCCCGAGGTGCGGTTCGGGTCGTCGGCGATCGACGCCGACCCGCGCGGCGTGTCGACCTGGTGGACGCTGCAGGACCCGTACGCCGCCGAGAGCCCGGACAACCCGACGCTCTTCATCGTCGCCGTCGCGGACGCCGAGGGCCGCTGCGCCGTCGGCATGGCCACCGGCGTCGGGACGTTCGACGACGGGGTCGTCGCGGACGACGCGCCGTCGTCGTGCACGGCCGAGGCGGCGCGCGGGCCGCTCGGCATCAAGATCCGCTGAACGCGGGCCCGGCGGCGTGGCGGCGCCCACCGCTCGGGTTTGTGGTCTAGACCACCGTGCGGCGTTTAGCCCGCATGACACGTGGGATTCCCGAACCGCGGCCACCGGGTCGCCCGGGGTCAGAGCCCGGTCACCGCCGCTCACCGTCCGATGGCTCGGCTACGGTGGCCCGTCGATCGATGACACGCACGGCGCGACGCGTCGGACCGCGTTCCTGCGACGGAAGCAGGAACGCATAGCCCGCAGTTCGCGTGCCGCCGCCGTCCCGACGGAGGTTGCCCATGTCCTCACCGCTTCGCGGCGCGCTGCGCCGTTCCCCACTCGTGTTCCTCGCCGCCACTGCCACGTCCGTTGCGGCCGCCGCCCCGGCACACGCCGAGGCCGCCGACCCCGGCATCCTCGCCGCTCCCGCCGCCACGGACCCCCCGAGCCACTCGCTCGCAGTGGTCCAGCGCAAGAAGGTGGTGCGCACCGAGATCCGCTGGCTGCACCGGCGTACCGCGCACCTCTCGCAGACGATCCGCTTCACGGGCGTTCGCAGGGCACGCCTCGGCGGCACCCTCAACGCGCTCCTGCAGGAGCGTCTCGTGTGGCGGCGTCGCTACGTGCCGCTGCGCGCGATCCAGGAGCGTCCGCCGCGCAAGCGCTTCGACCGCTGGAACGCGTGGATGTGCATCCACCGCCACGAGGGCGCGTGGAACGACCCGGGCGGCCCGTACTACGGTGGGCTGCAGATGGACATCGGGTTCCAGCGCGCGTACGGCGCGTACCTGCTGCGCACCAAGGGCACGGCAGACAACTGGACGCCGGTCGAGCAGGTCGCGGTGGCCGAGCGTGCCTACAGGGAGCGCGGCTTCGGCCCCTGGCCGAACACGGCCCGCTCCTGCGGCCTCCGCTGACCTGAGCACCCCGCGCCCCCGGCCAGGCCCCGGCCGGTGGCGCGACCCGCTCGCTAGCGGCGCCGCTCGAAGCGCCAGACGCGCACCCGGGCGTCGAGCGCGTTCGTGACCATCCACCACGGCTCGGCGTGGTGCAGCACGCGCTCGGCGACCACGGACGCCCGCCAGCCGAGCACCGCGCCGGCCTCCGCGGGATCGCCCTGCACGAGCGTCGAGGCGGTCGACAGCACGACGTCCGCGTCGGCGTTGCGCAGCACGAGGCGCAGCCCGTCGAGCCCGTCGCGGCCGCCGCCCGTGTGCAGGTGCGCCTCCTCGGGCGGGACGGCCGGCAGCACGGCGCTCGGCCGCTGCGGCGGGTTGACCGCGACGAGGTCGCCGGCGAGCACGCCCGGCTCCTGCCAGTCCCCCGCGCGACAGACGAGCCGCTCCAGGGCCGCGGCGCCGAGCAGCGCCCCGACGTTGACGCGCGTGTCGTCGAGGGCCGCCGGATCGCGGTCCTGCGCGGTGACGCCATCCGCCCCGCGCCGCAGCATGGCGATCGTCACGAGCCCGGCGCCGCAGCCGGCATCGACCGCGCGCAGGCCGTCGAGCGGCGGCAGGGCTGAGGCCAGCAGCACGGAGAACGGCGAGGGTTGGTGCACGCCCGGGCTCACGCGCAGCCGCTCGCCGAGCGCCGCCGCCTCGTCGAAGGACAGGGCGCTCACGGCGCCGCCCACTCGGGCTCGGCGGGGTCCAGGCCGAGGAACGCCGCCAGCCGCGCCGCCTCGGCGCGCACCCCGTCGCGCACCGCCGACGACGGCCGCGCGAACGGCTCCACCGCCAGCCGCAGCGTCCCGCCGACGCCCTCGTGGCGCCAGACCGCGCAGGCGGCGCCGTCGACGGCCACCACCGGCGAGAGCCAGCCCTGCGGCCGGTACACGCGGTCGCGGAACGCCGCGGGCACGAGCGCGTCGACCTCGCGGGGCGCGGTCACGACGTGCTGGTCGAAGGCCGGCAGGAGGCGCACCGTCCCCGACGGCCGCGCGGCGGTGAGCGCCTCGACGTCGTCCGCGAGCAGCCAGGCCGCCGTGCCGGCGACCTCGACCTCGACGGCGTCGTCGCCGAGCGCCCGCAGCCAGCGGCCGGCAAGGGGCGCGGACGTCATGCCGAACCAGCGTGCGAGCCACTCCCGCGTCGCCGGCCCGTAGGCGCGCAGGTAGCGGCGCGCCGCCTCCCGCGTGGCGTCCTCGACCGGCACGGGATCCCACGGGCCGACGAAGCGATCCGGGCGCGAGAACCGCACCCGCTGCCCCGCGCCGGGTGCGAAGCAGAGGTCGCCGCGGAAGGCCACCGGCTTGAGCAGGTCGCCGAAGCCGCGGCGCAGGCCCTCCGCGAGCTGCTCGTCGCCGGTCTCACGCGCCACCGCGTCGGCGAGCTCGGCGCGCGTCAGCTCGCCGCGGCGCCCGAGGACGCGCGGCACGGCCTCGACGATGGCCTCCGCCTCGTCCCGGGTCAGCCCGAAGTGCCGCAGCCAGGTCGGCTGCTCGTAGCGCGGCCGCAGCGCGCCCTGCGCACCGACCCAGAGCCCGAGATCGCGCACCGGGAGGAGGTGCAGCGTCCCGCGCATGGCCCACGTCTTGACGAGCGTCCGCTCCTCCCACAGCGCGCGCTCGACCGCGCCGGCGTCGAGCCCGTCGATGCGCGCCCAGGCGGTCAGCACGGCCGAGGACAGCACCTGCGCCTGCAGGCCGCAGAGGTCGGCGACAACGTCGACGAGCGTAGGCCCCGGCGCGCGCGACGCCAGGTGCTGGCGCTCCATGCGGAACGCGAGCACAGCCTCCCAGCTGACCTGCTCGACGGCCGCGCGCGCCATGGCGGCAGGGTAGGCGAGGGCGCGTGGGGTCGAGCCCCGGCGGGCGACCGACGGGGGTCGCTACAGGTCCTTGTGGTAGATCCGGAAGTCGCAGCGCTCGAGCCGGTCGTTCCGGGTGCCCACGTCGGGCAGTACCACCGCTTCGGCGCGCGCGGCGAACGAGATCCTGTCCGACCTGAAGGGCGCCTGACGCGGCGCTTAGCGGCGTGGCGCGCCCCCTCAGCGGTGCGTGCCCCACGCTGCCAGGTGGGCGTCCTGAACGTTCGTCAGCCGCTTCTGGTGCGTTCCGTCGGCGTTCATCGTGTAGATCTCGTACGTGCCCGAGCGGTTGCTGACGTACGCGATCTTCTTCCCGTCGGGCGACCACGAGTCCGCGCCGTCGTTGATCGTGCCGCCGGCGTCGTGCGTGAGCTGCACCAAGCCCGAGCCGTCCGTCTTGACGGTGTAGACGTTCGCTGAGATGCCTCCCGGCTCGCCGAACTCGGGCTTCGAGAAGACGATCCGCTTCCCGTCGGGCGAGCAGTCGATCTTGTCCGCGTAGCCGCCCCAGGGCGTGACCCGCTTGACGCCACGCCCGAACAGGCCCGCGACGAAGATGGCGCGGACCGCGTCGTCGCCAGCCTTGGAGCGCAGGAACGCGACGCGCCTCCCGCCGGGCAGGACGCACGCGCTGTCACCACCCGGGCCTGGCACGCCAGCCGTGCGAAGGCCCGTTCCGTCGGCGTTGATGACGTGGAGTTGCCGCGAGCCGACGTCGAGGTAAACGATGCGGCGACCCCCCGGGAACCAGTTGGGCTCGACCACGAGCTCGCCAGCCCGCGGAAACGCCTTCGGATTGCTGCCATCCGCAGCGATCGTGTACAGGGCGAGCTTCTCGTTCGGACCCTCGGCGTCCCAGTGGCGCGTGAAGACGATCCGCGATCCATCCGGCGACCAGGCACCGTCCGTGCCGCCGCTGTCGGTGAAGTGCGTCACCTGCCTCAGCCCCGTGCCGTCAGGCCTGATCGTGAACAGCTGCCGGTCGCTCCCGACGGGTGCCTCGAACAGGAGCAGCCCGTTGCGCCCGTGGAAGGTCGCGTGCGACGGTGCCGCGGCGGCCAGAAGGGCGGTCAACGCGCCCGCGAGCGCCGCGACGCGGATCCGCCGGCGTCGCCTGGACGCCCCGGTCGGCGAGGGCATGGCTGCATTCTGCGGCGACATCGTGGCCTCCTCGATGGGATGCCCGCGATGCTCGGCCGCGCGGCTACCGAACGGCTATCCGATCGGTGCCGGGATGGCGTCGCGTCCGGCGATGGATCAGCCGTGCGCGAACTCCTCCGCCGCTCGCGTCTCGAACTCGAACCCACGAACGGCTCGCGATCAGCATGCCGAGCTCACCCGGGCCGCCGTCGAGGGGCTGCAGGCGCACGGCGCCCACGAGCTCGCCCTCCAGCCGCGCCGTGCCCGATGAACGCGGCGTCGCGGGCCGCTGCGGCGGGTACGAGGACGACCTCGAGCGCGTGCGGTGGATCGACGGCCGCGTCCATGCTCGCTGGGAGGGCACGACCGTCGCGCGTGCTCGCCGCGGCCGTCACGGCACCGCCACCAGGCAGGCGTCGTGCGCGGCCCGTCCGATGCGGAGCGTGCGCCGCCGCGTTCCGCCGGCGTCGAGGATCGCCAGCGTGCCGCGCGTCAGCGACGGCGCCACCACCCACGTGCCGTCCGTGCTGACGTTGAACGAGCCGACCGGCACGCGCACCGCGCGCCGCAGCCGGCCGCGCGCGGGGTCGTGCACGTGCAGCGTGCCGTCGTCGCCGCTCGTGACGTGCACCCCGCCGCCCGGCACGACGGCCACGTGCTGCGGCGGGTCGCCCGCGGCCAGCACCCGCAGCGGGCGCAGCGTCCGCGCGTCGTGGATCGCGACCGCGTGCTCGGTGCCCGACGTGACCCACACCTCGGCACCGTCGGCGCCGAAGACGACGTCGTGCGCGCGGTCGACCGGCGCGAAGCGGCGCACCAGGCGCGGCCGGGCCGGCTCGTCGACGTCGACGACCGCGACGGCGGCCGCCTGGTTGCCGAGCGAGACCCAGAGGCGTCGCAGGGACGGGTCGACGCCGAGGTGGCGCGCCGGCCCGCCGACGTCGAGGCGCCGCAGGACGCGTCCGCGCGCCGCGTCGACCACGACGACCTCGCCGCGGCCGGAGTCGGTCACGTAGGCGAGCCGCGGGTCGCGGGCGCGGGCGGCGTAGCGCGGCTCGGCGAAGCCCTCGAGCTCGTGCCGCACCTCCCGCCGCGCCGCGTCGATCACGACGACCACGCCGGACGCCGTGCAGGCCGCGAGCGCCGTGCACGCCAGGCCCAGCGTCTCGATGCTGCGCGGGTCGGGCGGCGTGATGATGCGCGCGACCACGCGGCCGCTGGCGGGGTCGACCGCCACCACCCGCGCGTCGAGGTCGGCCGTCGCGAGCGCGAGCGTGCGCCCGCCGCCGCCGCCCGCCGCCGCACGGGGCGCGAGGGTCAGGGCGAGCGGTGCCGCCACGGCGGCGCGGAGGAACGTCCGTCGGTCCATGCGAGCGGTACGTGCCCCGAGGGGCCGCGGGTCCAACGCGGGCGGCGGGTCAGGCCTGGACGGCGTACCGGCCGAGGTGCTTCGCGCCGCCCGATGGGCTCCCGGGCACGAAGAAGCCGCGCACCCGCTGACCCACGAACGCCGCGTACCGCGGGTAGTAGAGCGGCACCCACGCGAGCTGGTCGCCGGTCAGCACGCGGTCGAGCCGACGGTAGATCTCGAGCTGCCGCTTCGTGTTCGGGGTGCTGCGGGCCTCCGCCGCGAGCGCCACGACGTCGGGCGACGGGACGGTGCTCGCGAAGTCCGCCAGGGTGGCCGCCACGAGTGCGCTGTCCATGAGGTAGGACCCGTGCGGGCAGGGCAGCCCCCCGCGGCCGACCACCATCGCCGTCGGGTCGTCCCGCGCGGCCTGGAACCACGCGTCGACGGGTGAGAGCGTCAACGCCGCCCGGATGCCGACGGCCTTCAGGTTGGCCTCGACGGCCTGACCGATCATGCGCGTGGGCGGCGCGTCCGCGGCGTGGATCGTGACGTCGAAGCCCTCGCCGAAGCCGGCCTCGGCCAGCAGGGCCTTCGCCTTCTCCTGGTCGAAGAAGCGCTGCGGGAAGCCCTCGTCCGGCCCCTGCCAGTACGGCGAGGAGGGCGGGAAGAGGCTGCCCGAGGCGACCTCGCCGAGCCCGGCGAGCCGCTTGACGAGCCCCTCGCGATCGATGGCGTGGGCGACCGCCTGCCGCACGCGCAGGTCCTTCGTGGCCTCGTGGGTCGCGCTGTTGGCGACGTAGAAGCATTCCGAGTACGTCGCCTCCGTGTACCCGGGCGTCCCCCGCAGCTCGGCGACGCGGGCGGGCGGGACCGGCTCGATCATGAGGTCCTGCTCGCCGTCCTGGATCCGGGCCAGCGCGAGCTCGGCGTCGACGCCGATCGCCCACTCGATCGTGTCGACGTGCCCCGTGGCGGAGCGCCAGTAGTCGCCGTAGCGGTCGAGGACGATCGAACGGCCCGGCTCGTAGCTCGTCACGCGGTAGGGCCCCGTCCCGACCGGCGACCGCTCGAACTCCTCGTCGCCGACCAGGCGCGCGTAGGCCGACGAGACGATGCCCGCCATCGGCATCGTCAGCCAGTACGGCAGCGCGCCGTTGGGCTCGTCGAGCTGGATCTCGAGCGTGAGGTCGTCGATCACCACGATCCCGTCGAGCTGCTGCGCCGAGCCGTCGACGAACGCCTGCGTCCCCGCGATCCCGAGGGCGGCGAAGGCGGGTTGCGCGTCCGAGTGGTTGGAGGGCGAGGTCTGGCGCTCGATGGAGTACCGCACGTCCTCGGCGGTCAGCGGCGTGCCGTCGTGGAACGTGATCCCCTCGCGCAGCCGGACGCGGTAGGCCGAGCCGTCGGCGCTATCCGGCAGCGCCTCGGCGAGTCCGGGAACGAGCGCCTGCCCGTCCGTCTCCCAGAGGCGGTCGAACACGGCGTAGTCGATGGTGAATCCGGCATCCGCCCACAGGTTCGTGCCGATGCGCCCGGGGTCGTCCGCCGAGGAGACGCGCAGCACGCCGCCGCGCGGCAGCTCTCCCGTCGTGCCCTCCTCGCCCGGGCGCTCTCGGGCTCCGGCGGCGCCGTGTCGGAGGCCGTGGCCGCCGTGGTCTCGGCGGTCGGCCCCCGCCTCCGTCGTGGACGCCGACGTGGTCGGCAGCTCCTCCGTCGTCGTGGGCGCCCCGACGGCGATCACGGGCGGCGACCCGTCGCCGGAGCGGCCACAGGCCACCGCGATCGAGCCCAGCGCCGGAACTGCCGCGCCGGCTGCGAGTCCGCGCAGCAGGACGGTGCGGCGATCGAGCCCGCGTCCCCCGCTCTCCGTCAGCCCATCCTCCTCCGTCGCACCACCGTACACCGGGGCCCGGTGTACCGGGCCACGCGGACCGGCCGCGGCGCCAACGGCCGCTGCGGAGCCGCCACAATCGCCTCGAACCCCACCAGCGAAGGAGGCCCCGTGCCGCTGATCGAGGTCAAGCTGTTCGACTTCCGCATGAGCGAGGAGACGAGCGCACGCCTGATCGAGAAGATGACCGACGCCCTCTGCGAGGCGACCGGCGTCGAGGGCCTGCGCGAGCACACGTGGGTGATCGTCGAGGGCCACTCCCCGAAGCACTGGGGCGTCGGCGGCGTGCCGTGGCCGACCGAGCGGACGCCGCCGCCGGCCGGCTCCTAGCGCTACGGCGGGCTCACGCGGCGATCAGCTCGCTCTCGCCCGCGATCTCCGGCAGGTACAGGAACGGGTGCTCGAACGCGTCGCGCGCCCTGCGGGGTGAGACGTACGCCGTGCGCACGTTGCCCAGTCCGTCCTCGACCTCGATCTCGAGCTGGCCGCTCGCTTGATGCCAGTGGAGCGAGACGCGGTCGCCGTCGGCGTTCATGCGGGTGTCCAGTTCGCGCTTCATCGTGGTCTCCGATCGGGTGGGAGGGCGGGTCGTAGGAGGGAATGTGCCCTTCCGTCTGCTTCGACGGACTACGGCGGGCTTGCGTTCCCAGGTACGGCCGTCCCCACCCCGTCGGTTCGCCGGCTCACCCTCCTGGAGCCCACCGGACCGCGACGGGTCACGGCGGGGAACGGGCTGGCGGCGGCGCGCCGGCGGCGTACCCGGCTGAAGGTGCCGCGAGGGGTCCGCGGCGGGCGGCCCGCGACGCCGAGGTCGAGCACCAGCACGCGGCCCGCGAGCGGCTGCCCGGCCAGGGCGGCCTCGTCGAGCTCGAAGCGCGCCGTCGTGAGGTAGGCGGTCCGCAGGTCCGGCCCGCCGAAGGCGACCGCGGTCGGGCGCTGTACGGGCACCTCGACGACGCGGTCGATGCCGCCGTCGGGGCCGTGGCGGACGAGCCGCCAGCCGTCCCACTTGACGCTCCACACGCCGCCCTCGGCGTCCACCGTGAGGCCGTCGGGATCGCAGTCGTCGTCGCGCGCGAACAGCCGCGGCCGCTCGATCGCGCCCGTCGCCGGGTCGAAGTCGTAGGCCGTGATCGTGCGGCTGCCCGAGTCCGTGAAGTACATCGTGTGCCCGTCCGGGCTCCAGTCGATGCCGTTCGACTCCACCACGTCGGCGACCTGCCGTGTCCAGCTGCCGTCGGGGTCGAAGCGATACAGGCTGCCGCGCGGACGCTGCTCGATCTCGTCGGCCGTGCCGCACCAG
The DNA here is from genome assembly GCA_963767885.1 of uncultured Actinomycetota bacterium. GTDB lineage: Bacteria > Actinomycetota > Thermoleophilia > Gaiellales > F1-60-MAGs149 > CAVYFW01. The sequence goes on along the minus strand of CAVYFW010000011.1, from coordinate 161,693 downwards.
AGGCGGCCGCCCGGGTCGACCCAGCCGTCGTTGAAGACGGTCGGCAGGTCGGGCTCGGGATCGCCGGACTGGCGCGTGATGGCGCCGCTCGCGGGGTCGAGCCGGTGCACGCCGTCGGCCAGCGCGATCAGCAGGTCGCCCCGTTGCGTCAGCGCCAGACAGCCGACGTTGCTCGGCGTCGCCCAGCGGCGCTCGCCACCATCCGCCAGGTCGCGGCAGCGCACCGCGCGGCCGGTGATGTCGACCCACCACAGCAGGCCGGTCTCGGGCTCCCAGAGCGGGCCCTCCCCCAGCTCGTCCGCCGCCGTCGGCAGCGCCTCGACGTCCATCGCGCCCTCCCGCGTGTCGCGCGGGATCGTACGGGGCGGCGGAGGCGCGTCCGGCCGGCGCGAAGACGCCGGCCGGGGCGCAAGACTACATGCACCGCGCAGTTTTCACAAGCTTTGCTGGGGTTTTCATCCCGCCATCCCAACGTCGGCCGTATGTGCACCGATAGACACGCAGCGGATGGGGCATTCCGTGCGGAACGACGTCCGCGCGCACCGGGTCGCGCGCGGGCTGTCGCAGAAGGGCCTTGCCGACGCGCTGGACGTGTCGCGGCAGACCATCAACTCGATCGAGACCGGCCGCTACACGCCTAGCCTTCCCCTGGCCATGGCCCTCGCCCGCTACTTCGACACGCTCGTCGAGGAGCTCTTCCATCCCGATGGCGTCGCAGGCTCCTAGCGCACCCGACCCGCCCTGGCGCGTGCCGGTGCTGCAGGCGCCGCTGGGCTCGGCGGCGACGCCCGAGCTCGCCGCCGCCGTGTGCAACGCGGGCGGCATGGGCACCCTCGCGGGCTCCTGGGCGGACCACGACACGCTGCGGGCCTGGGTGCGCGCGGTGCGCCGGGCGACGCGACCGGCCGTTCGCCGTGAACCTCGTGGTCGCGTTCGAGCAGCGGGCGCGGCTCGCCGTGCTGCTGGAGGAGCGCGTGCCGGTCGTGACCTTCTTCTGGGGCGTGCCGGCCGACCTGCTACGCCAGGCGCGCGACGCCGGCGCGTGGACGATGGTGCAGGTCGGCTCGACCGCCGAGGCCCGCGCGGCCGCCGACGCCGGCGCCCACGCCGTCATCGTGCAGGGCGTCGAGGCCGGCGGCCACGTCCGCGGGCGGACCGCCCTGCTGCCGCTGCTGCGCGAGGTGCGTGCGGCCGTCGACGTGCCGCTGGTGGCCGCGGGCGGCATCGCCGACCCCGCCGGGGCGCGCGCGGCACGGGCCGCCGGCGCGGACGCCGTGACCATGGGCACGCGCTTCCTGGCCACGCCCGAGTCCGCCGCGCACCCGGCGTTCGCGCGCCGGCTGCTGGCCGCGACGGCCGAGGACACGGTGCTCCTCGACGACCTCTTCGACGTCGGCTGGCGGCGCGCGCCGCACCGCGCGCTGCGCAACGCGACGGTCGAGGCGTGGGAGGCCGCCGGCCGGCCGCCGAGCGGGCAGCGGCCCGGCGAGGACGAGGTCGTCGCGCACCGCGGCCCGCGCGCGATCGTGCGCTACTCCGACGACCTGCCGCTGGCCGGGGACGAGGGCGACGTCGAGGCCCTGGCCCTCTACTGCGGCCAGGGCGTCGGCCTGATCGACCGCGTGGAGCCGGCCGCCGCGATCGTGGAGCGGGTCGCCGCGGCCTTCCGCTAGCGTCAGGCGCCATGGGCACGGCGCGCATCGGGCGCATCAACCTGGCGCCGGTGAAGGGGCTCGGCCTCGTGCACCCCCGGCGCGTCGAGCTCACGCTGCAGGGTGCCGGCGGCGACCGGCGCTTCCACCTCGTGGACGCGGACGGGCGCATGCTCAACGGCAAGCGCCGCGGCGAGCTCGTGCGGGTCAGCCCGGAGCACGACGCCGAGGCCGACGTGCTGCGCCTGCGACTGCCCGACGGCCGCGTGGTGGCGGGGCCCGTCGAGCTCGGCGCACCCATCGAGACGAGCTTCTTCGGGCGTCCGGTGACCGGCCGGGTCGTCGAGGGGCCGTTCGCGGCCGCGCTCAGCGAGCTCGCCGGGCTGCCGCTGCGCCTGATCCGCCCCGACGCGCCTGGCGCCGCCGCCGACCGCGGCCACACGATCTCGCTCGTCTCGCGCGGCAGCATCGAGAGCCTGTCGGCGGAAGCCGGCCTGGAGGAGCCACTCGACGGCCGGCGCTTCCGCATGTCGCTCGAGCTCGACGGGCTGCCCGCGTACGTCGAGGACGCGTGGGTCGGGAGGCGCATCCGCATCGGCACGGCCACGGCGCTGGTGCGCGGCAACGTCGGCCGCTGCCTCGTGACGTCGCACGATCCCGACCGCGGCGTGGCGGACGTCGACACCCTCGGCGCCCTCGCGACCTTCCGCCGCGACGTGGAGACGACCGAGCCGCTGCCGCTGGGCGTGTGGGGCGAGATCGTCGAGCCGGGCGCGGCTGCGCTCGGCGACGCGGTCGCACCCGTGGACTGACGCGCCGCGTGTCCTGAGCGGGCGCGGAGGCCGCACGCTCCACCGAGGCGCGGGCCCGGGTGCAACCCTGGCCGTCCGGGTAGCGGCGACCGCGAAGACCCGTGGTAGCTTCGTGGTGCCGCTGGACGGAGCGGCGCCAGGTCCGTGCCCCTGCGGATCGTCGAGCGCGTGTCGAGGAGCGCCGTTGCCAGTTCGCCGTCCCATCCGGTTCCAGCCGCGCGCACGCGGCGCGGTGCGCGCGCGACCCTCGTCTCGCTCCTCGCCGCTGCCCTGGCGCTGCCGGCCACGGCCGGGGCGCAGCCGCTCGACGCGGCGCTGACGACGTGGCTGCCGAACGCACCGGCGACGTCCATCGCACCGGGCGCGGGCGATCTGATCTACCTCGCAGGCAGCTTCACGCGCGTCGGCGCGCCCACGGGCGGCGGCGTGCCGCTCGACGCGGCGACGGGCCAGCCGGTCGCGACGTTCCCGCAGGTCGACGCGCACGTGCGCTCGGTCGTCGCGGACGGCACCGGCGGCTGGTTCATCGCGGGCGACTTCACGCACGTCGGCGGCATCGCCCGCGCGGGCCTCGCGCACGTCGCGGCCGACGGCACGCTGGACGCCGCGTGGAACCCGGCGCCCGACGGCGCCGTGGACGAGCTCGCCCGCAGCGGCTCGACCGTCTACGCCCGCGGCGAGTTCACCACGATCGGCAACGCGGCCCGCGCCGGCCTGGCGGCGCTGAACGCGACGACCGGCGCGGCGACGGGCTGGAACCCGGCGCCGAACGGAGCGGTCACGGCGCTGGCCGCCACCGCGACGATGGTCTACGTCGCCGGCGCCTTCGACACCATCGGCGGCCAGCCGCGGGAAGACCTCGCGGCGCTCGACGCGACGACGGGCGCGGCGACCGCGTGGACGGCCGCCGTCGACGGCGCGGTCACCCGCCTCGTCGTCACCGCCGGCGCGGTCTACCTCGCGGGCGCCTTCGGCGATGTCGGCGGCACGGCCCGCACCAACCTCGCGGCGGTCGATCCCGCCTCGGCCGCCGTGCTGGCGTGGGATCCCGACCCCGACGGCCCGGTGCTCGCCCTCGCGGCGACGGCGACCGCGGTGTACGCGGGCGGCGCCTTCGCCGACATCGGCGGTGCGCCCCGCTCCAACCTCGCGGCGCTCGACCCCGCGAGCGGCGCGGCACTCGCCTGGGACCCGGCGGCCGACGGCATCGTCCGCGCGGTCGCCGCGAGCGGCGGCACGGTCTACGCGGGCGGCGGCTTCGTCACCGCGGGCGGCGCGCACCGGCAGTTCCTGGTCGCCGTGGACGCCACGACCGCCGCCGCGACGACCTTCGATCCCGCACCGGACGCCGACGTCCAGGCCCTCGCGGCCACGGCGTCGACGGTCTACGCGGGCGGCGCCTTCCGCGTCGCGGGCGGCGCGCCGCGCGCCGGGCTCGCCGCCATCGACATGTCGACGGGTGAGCTCGCGCCGTGGGACCCGCAGCCCGACGGCGCCGTGACCGCGGTGCTCGCGGCCGGCACCACGGTCTACGCCGGCGGCTCGTTCCAGCACATCGGCGGGCAGGCCCGCGCGGGGCTCGCGGCGCTGGACGCGGCGACGGGCGCCGCGGGCGCGTTGAACCCGGGCACGGACGGCCCGGCGTCCCACCTGCTGCTCGCCGCCGGCACCCTGTACGCGGCCGGCGCCTTCACCCACGTCGGCGGGCAGGCGCGGGCCGGCGTCGCCGCGGTCGATGCCGCGAGCGGTGCGCTGCGGGCGTGGAACCCGGTGCCGTCCGGCGGCGACGTCCTCGCGCTCGCGTCGGGCCCGGGGGTGATCTACGTCGCGGGCGACTTCGCCCGCATCGGCGGCGCCCTGCGCAAGGGCATCGCCGCGGTCGACGCCACGACCGGCGCGGCGACGGCCTGGGACCCGTCCCCGAACGTGAGCACGGTCTTCGGCCTCGCCGTGAACGGGTCGACGGTCTACGCCAGCGGCTACTTCACGAACATCGGCGGCCTGCCGCGCAGCGGCCTCGCGGCACTCGATGCGGCGACGGCGGCTGCGACCACGTGGGCGCCGCAGGTCACGGGCGGCGTCGCCTACGACGTCGTGGTGGTCGGCTCCAGCGTCTACGTCGGCGGCTCGTTCACCGGCCTCGGCGGCCAGCCGCGCAACCGCCTGGGCGCCCTCGATGCGACGACCGGCGCGGCGACGACCTGGAACCCCACGCCCGGCAACGTTCGGATCCACGACCTCGCGAGCACGTCCCTGCGCCTCTTCGCGGGCGGCGACAGCCCCACCTTCGCCGCCTACAGCGACAGCTCGCCGCCGCCCGTCAACGGCATCGCGCCCTCGATTGCCGGCACGCCGGCGGTACGCGCGCAGCTCACCTGCGCGCCGGGCCTCTGGCAGTTCGGGCCGGCGACCTACGCGTTCGCGTGGCTGCGCGACGGCGTCGCGATCCCCGGCGAGGAGGCGGACGCGCACGTCGTCGCGATGGACGACGCCGGCCACGCCCTCACCTGCCGCGTCACGGCCACGAACGCCTCCGGCAGCACCCCGGCGGACTCGGCGTCCGTGACCGTGCCGCCGCTCGTGCTGCCCGTGAACACGGGGCGGCCCGCCATCGCCGGCTCGGCGGTCGTCGGCGCGACGCTGACCTGCATCCCGGGCACCTGGTCGAACGCGCCCACCCACTTCGCGTACCGCTGGGTCGTCGGCGGCAACCTGCTCGCCGGCGCGACGGCCGCCTCGTACGTCGTCGCGGCGGCCGACGCCGGCACGTCGGTCAGCTGCCGGGTGACGGCCACCAACGACGAGGGCTCCGCGACGGCCGACTCGGACGCCGTCGCCATCCCGGTCCCGCCCGCGGCTGCCCCGCCCACCGGGCCGGCCGCCGAGCCGCCCGTGCAGCCGCAGCGCGCCCGGCCGCGCGCCGTGCGCCGGCCGACGCTGGCGGGGACCGCGCGCGTCGGGAAGACGCTCACCTGCCGTCGCGGCACCTGGACCGGGGCCACGCGCTTCACGCTGCAGTGGCTGCGCAACGGCAAGGCGATCGCCAGGGCGACGACGGTGACCTACCGGCTGCGGGTCGTCGACGCGGGCAGCCGGGTCAGCTGCCGCGTCCGCGCCACCGGGCCGGGCGGGACGGTGACGGCGACGAGCGGTGCCGTGAAGGTCAAGCCGAAGGTGCGTCCGCGGGCGCCGCGGTCGCAGCCCTCCGGCCGCCACTGACCCTCGCCGGGCTCCACCGGCCGGTCTATCGTGCGCGGCGACCGCCGTGCCCGACGTCATCGTCCTCGGCGCCGGCCTCGCCGGCCTCAGCTGCGCCCGCGACCTCGTCCGCGGCGGTGTCGACGTGCTGGTGGTCGAGGCGCGCGACCGGGTCGGCGGCCGGGTCGAGCAGGAGCGCCTGCCGGACGGGCGGGCGCCTGCTGCTCGCGGCGCCGCAGGCCGTGCGCGACGAGCTCGTGACCGCGATGCTGCGCCGCGTCTCGGCGACGCGGCCGACGAGCCGCACGTCCGCCGGTGGCGCTTCTGGGGCACCGATCCGTGGACGCTCGGCTACGTCTCGCACTGGGCGCCGGGCGACCTGACGGCCGTCGGCCCGCTGCACGGCACGCACGAGCCGCCGTTCTACGTCGCGGGCTCGGACCAGTGGGTCGTCGGCTACATGGAGGGCGCCATCCGCACGGGCCGGGCGGCGGCGGAGGCGATCCTCGGGGGCTGACGCTAGCGGCGCTCCTGCCGGCGCGCGAGGGTGCGCTTGAAGATCACCAGCGGCAGGAGCAGGCGCGCCACGAGGGCGATGGCCCAGACGAGGACCGTCGTCAGGATCCACGTCCACGTGCCGGAGATGCGCAGGCCGTCGGTGAGCGCGACGGTGACGACGAGGGCGATCAGCGTCGCGATCAGCGCGGTGCTGCCGAGGAGGACGCGGGCGTGGGTCAGGGCCAGCTTCCGCAGCAGCGGCTCGATCAGGATCATGACCCCGGTGAAGATCGCGACCTCGATCAGGAAGCCGAGCGCGTCGAGCGTGACGTCATCCAGTGCCCAGGCCGTCACGAGGATGGCGACGGCGTTGGCGACGAAGGCGACGACGCCGAGCGCGACCAGGCGGATCACGAGCGCACTATGACGCCTGCGCCCGCCGCGCGGCGGCCTCGCGCAGGCCCTGCAGGTAGCCGACGGCGTGCAGGCGGCCGAGCCAGGCGTACGCGGGGTCGTCGTTCGACTCCCCCTCCAGCGTCGGCACGTGGTCGGGCCGCAGGACGCCCGTGAAGCCGATCTCGTGCCAGGCCTCCATGCAGGCCAGCTTGTCCGTCTGGCCCTGGTCGTGGAACGTCTCCTCGAAGTCCACGGCGGTGCCCGAGACGTCGCGGAAGTGGCCGAAGGCGAGCTGGCCCCTCTTGCCGAACCGGCGGATCACGTCCGGCAGGTCGTCGCAGAAGAGCGTGAAGTTGCCCTGGCACAGGCAGATGGCGTTGGCCTCGCTCTCGACGTAGGCCATCGCGCGCTCGAACGAGTCGATGCTGTTCATGATCCGGCCGACGCCGCGCACCTCGGGGATCGGCGGGTCGTCCGGGTGCAGCGCGAGGCGCACGCCGGCCCGCTCGGCCACGGGCACGACGACGTCCATGAAGCGCTCCCACGCCTGCCACAGCTGCTCGGCGGGAACGACGCCGGCCCACGTCGGCCCGGGGTCGCCCAGGTCGGCCAGCCGGAAGGCCGTCACCCTGGCGCCGCCACGGCCGGGGCGGGCGATGTCCGTCCGCACCCAGTTGATGCAGCCCATCCAGTTGTAACAGAGCATCGGGATCTCGAGCCGCCCCATGTTGCGGAGGAGCGTGCAGACCCACTCGATCTCCTCGTCCGCTCCGGGCAGGCCCAGCCGGGCCCTGTCCATCGGCGGGTAGTCCTCGATGCCGACGAGCTCGAGCCCCGCCTCCTCGTAGCGGCGCTTCATCGCGTGCAGCGGCGCGTAGTCCCACGGCCGGTCGCCGCTGTTGTTCCACTCCCCGTCGGAGCGGCGGTCGAGCTTGGACACGGCGGCGTCGACCCCGACCTGCTGCAGGATCGTCCAGAACGGGTTGTAGTAGGGGTCGAAGTACTCGGCCAGGCGGACCATCGAGCGTCGGCTCCTTTTGGAACGTTCTAGTGGGGCGACGATATTACAGGTGCGACATGACGCGCGTCCGTGCGGTCGAGACGCGATATCCCGCTAGATCGTTACAGGTGCGCCGCCCGGTACGCCGCCTCCGCCCGCTCGACGGCCCCCTCGTCGAGCTCGAAGCCCAGCCCGGGCCCGGGTCAGCGCGGCGATCCAGCCCTCGCGCGGACGCAGGTCCGGCGACGCGACGAGGTCGTCGCGCAGGAGCTGCCACATGATCTGGTTGCCGTCGTCGAGGTTCGGGATGGCGAGGGCGGCCTGGTGCTCGGCGCAGCTCGTGATGCCCGACGTGAACGAGCCGTGGATGCAGATGCGCAGGCCGGCCGCCTCGGCGATCGCCGCGACCTGCAGCATCGGCCGGATGCCGCCGATCTCGCGCGGGCCGATGCAGATCATGTCGGCGGCGCGGCGGCGGCAGATCTCGTAGACGTCGTGCAGGGTGAACGCGGACTGGTCGGCGACGATCGGGATGCCGACGGAGGCCTTGACCTGCGCCAGCGCCTCGATGCTCCAGCTCGGCGTGGGCTGCTCGACGAACTCGATGTCGAACGGCTCGAGCCGGCGGCACATGCGGATGGCGTCGTGCGGATCCCAGGCCTCGTTGGCGTCCAGGCGCAGGCGCGCGTCGCCGATCTCGCGGCGCACGGCGCGGACGATCTCGAGGTCGAGCCGCTCGCCCCGCCCGACCTTGACGTAGAAGACGCGCTCACCGGCCGCGGCGGCCCGCGCGGCGTCCGCGGCGAGCTCCTCCGGCGTGTCGCCCTGCGTGAAGTGGAAGTAGCCGACGCGGTCGCGGTGCGCGCCGCCGAACAGCCGGTGCACCGGCAGGCCGGCGCGGCGCCCCTGCAGGTCCCAGAGGGCCATGTCGAAGCCGGAGAAGAGGCCGTTGGCGGCGCGCATCAGCATGGCGCCCGCGGCCACGTACTCACGCTGGAAGGCCTCCGCGAGGAGGGCGGTGACGTCGTACGGCGAGCGGCCCACGAGGTGCCTCGCGAGCCGCTCCAGGATCAGCGCCGTCGCGGCCTGGTCGGGCGCCACGGTGCACTCGCCGATGCCGACCGTGCCGTCGTCGGCCGTCACCTCGACGAGGTTGACCGCGAAGTGCTCACGCACGCCGTGCGACCAGTGGTACGGCGTCTTCAGCGGCAGCAGCAGCGGGCGGACGCGGATGGCGGCGATCGTCGTCACGACGCTGGCGCCGAAGTATGGCGGCGCAGCGCCGCCGGCTGAGCGCGGGTGCCCGGCGCGCTACATGCCGCCGAAGTCGCCGCCTCCGAAGTCGCCGCCGCCGTAGTCGCCGCCGCCACCGCCGTAGTCGCCACCGCCGCCGTAGTCGCCGCCCGTGTCGCCGGCATCGGCGCCGGACGCGTCGGAGCCGTCGCCCGAATCGCCGGAGTCCCCGGAGTCGCCGGAGTCGCCGCCGTCCCCGGCGAGCTCGCTGAACAGCACCTGCGCGGCGAGCGTCCCGACGAACGTCGTCATGAACAGCGGCAGCAGCGGCACGCCGCCGCCCATCCCGCCGCGCCCGAACGCGCGCTCGACGGAGCCGGGCTCGCGCATCTCGGCGCGCGTGGCGGTGCGGGCCAGCGAGCGCGGGTCGTCCGACGTCCCGCGCTCGGACTCCGGCACCACGGCGTTCAGGTCCTGCAGCGCGAGGCGGCGCTGCTCCGGGGTCAGCTGCTGGAACGCCTCGAGGTGCGCCTGCTCGACGCGGTCCGGCGGCGCGGTGCGCACGAGGTAGCGATAGCGCTCCACCGCCCGTTCGTCATCCGTCTCGGCGCCCCGTCTCGGGGCCGCGGGCCGCGGCGCAGGAGCGGGGTCTTCGCGGCCGAGAAGCCGATCCAGGAAGCCCATGGCGCAAGCATGACGGGTACTCGCGGGCGGAACCGCTCCGGCTTCCGGTCGATTGCCGGCCCGCCGCTTGCCGGTGTGCCCACGCCAGGCCCGATAATCGCCCGATGGCCCCGCTCCTCGCCCCCGCCGCCGATGGCTGAGACGACCCCCGTCGCGACCGCCGCCAACTGGCTCGACGCGCCGTACAACCGCTGGGGCTTCCGCCACGTCCCGGACCTCGTGCGGACGGCGACCATCCCGCGCGGCGACGGGCCGGTGCGCGAGCTGCCGCGGGCCGAGCGCGACCTCGACGGCTTCGCGTTCACGCACGAGGGCCGGCGCTACACCATCGACGAGATGCTGGCGGAGACGTACACCGACGGGTTCCTCGTCGCGACCGACGGCGCCGTCGTGACCGAGCGCTACCTCGACGGGATGGCCGAGACGGACAGGCACCTGCTGATGTCGTGCTCGAAGTCGGTGACGTCGCTGCTCCTCGGCGCCCTCTCGGGCCAGGGGCTGCTGGCGGCCGACGACCTCGTCACCGACCACCTGCCCGAGCTCGCCGGCACGGCCTGGGACGGCTGCCGCCTGCAGCACGTGCTCGACATGCGCGCCGGCGTCGACTGGGACTTCGACGTCGACGAGTACACGATCCTCGACGTCTCGGACTACCGCACGCACGACCGCCACGGCACGATCCCGGCCGACACCGAGACGTGGCTGCGCACCGTCGCGCCGGGCCCGTACGCACACGGCGAAGGCCCGTTCCGCTACTGCTCGCTGGCGACCGACGTGCTCGGCTGGGTCGCGTCGCGCGTCGGCGGCGGCACGTTCGCGGAGGTGCTCTCGCGCGAGCTCTGGGCGCGGATCGGCGCCGAGCAGGACGCCGCGATCCTGGTCGACCACAGCGGCTTCGCGATCGTCGAGGGCGGCATCTGCACGACGCTGCGCGACCTCGCGCGGCTCGGCCTGATGTGCCTCGACGATGGGCGGACGGCGGACGGGCAGGTCGTCCCCGCCGAGTGGATCGCCCGCGTGCGGGTCGACGATCCGGACCTGCTGGAGGCCTACGCGACCTCGCCGATCATCACCGACCCGCCGCCCGGCGCCTTCTACCACGACTGCTGGTGGGTCGACGACGGCCCGCGCGGGGTCTACCACGCGCTCGGCATGAACGGGCAGTCGCTGTTCATCCACCGCCCGGCGCGGACGGCGATCGCGAAGTTCTCGACGTTCCCGGCCGCGCTCGACTGGGACCGCTTCGCGCTCCACCACGCGGGCATGGCGGCCCTCTGCGAGTGGCTCGCTCCTTCCCGATGAAGGTGCGCGAGATGCTCAGCTTCTGCGCGCCCCCGGCCTGCGCCGTCGTCCCCCCGACCGCTCACTTTCCGGCAGCCGCGTGGTCTCAGAGAGCATGAGCACCTACACGCGCATCCGCCTGACCGACGTCGACGACGCCGCGCCCCGGCTCGGCGCCGGAGAGGCGCAGGAGTCGCGCTTCGCGAGCCATGACCTCGGCGGCGCGACGGGCGTCACCTACCACCGCTTCAAGCCGGGTCAGCGCCAGCCCTTCGCGCACCGGCACGAGGCCGCGGAGGAGACGTACGTCGTGGTGGCGGGCTCGGGACGGCTGAAGCTCGACGACGAGGTGCTCGAGCTCGAGCCGCTGGTCGCGATCCGCGTCGACCCTCCCGTGTGGCGGGCGTTCGAGGCCGGGCCGGACGGGCTCGAGGTCGTGGCGTTCGGCCCGCACCACGAGAGCGACGGCGAGATCGCACCCGGCTGGTGGGCCGACTGATCCGCCGGAGGTCGAGCGGATCGTCACCGCCGCCGCCCCTGCGGCAGAATGCGCGGCGTGATCGAGCTCCGCCGCTACACCGCCGTGCCGGGCCGCGAGGCCGACGTGATCGCGCGCTTCCGCGACCACACCCTGCAGCTGTTCGACGACCTGGGCTTCGTCGTCGACCGCTTCTGGATCGACGTCGACGACCCAGGCGTGCTGGTGTACGCCCTGGAGTGGGCGGACCGCGCAGCGATGGACGCGGCGTGGGAGGCGTTCGTCGAGGACCCGCGCTGGATCCGCATCCGGGACGACAGCGAGGCGAACGGCCCGATCGTCGAGCGCATCGACCGCACCTTCCTCGACGCGTTCCAGCGCTAGGCGTGCCGCCCCTCTCGCCCCTGGCCGCGCGCGTCCGCGTCGGCGCCGCGGAGGCGTGGCGCATCCACGGGCGCGCGCTCGCACGCCAGCGGGCGGGCGACGACGTCATCGTCCTCTCGATCGGAGACCCGGACTTCGACACGCCGGCACCGATCGTCGACGCCGCCGTCGCCAGCCTGCGCGGCGGCCGCACGCACTACACCGCTGCCCGGGGCCAGAGCGAGCTGCTCGCGGCGATCGCCGAGCGCACGACCCGCGAGACCGGCGTGGAGGTCGGCACGGAGCGCGTCGTCTTCCTCCCCGGCGCCCAGGCCGCGCTCTACGCGGTGATCGCGTGCGTCGCCGGCGACGGCGACGACGTCGTCGTCCCGGAGCCCGCCTACGCGACCTACGAGGGCGTCATCGCCGCGACGGGCGCGCGCATGGTGCACGTGCCGCTGCCGCCGGAACGGGCATTCCACCTGCGCATCGAGGACGTCGCCGCCGCGCTGACGCCGCGCACGCGGGCCGTGCTGGTCAACACGCCGCACAACCCGACGGGCGCGGCGATGACCGCGGACGAGCTGGCGGAGCTCGTGGCGCTCTGCGCCGCGCACGACGTCTGGCTCGTCAGCGACGAGGTGTACGGCGCGCTGACCTTCGCCCGGCCCCACGCGAGCGCCCTCGGCGCGCCGGGCGCGCAGGCACGGGTCGCCGTCGTCTCGAGCCTCTCGAAGTCGCACGCCATGACGGGCTTCCGCCACGGCTGGGCGATCGTGCCGCCGCCGCTCGCGGACGCGATCGACTACCTGCTGCAGGCGATGCTGTTCGGCTCGCCGCCGTTCGTGCAGGACGCGGGGCTCGCCGCGCTGCGCGAGGGCGACGCGGCCAGCGCGGCGATGCGCGACGCGTACCAGCGCCGTGCGCGGCTCGTCGTCGACGCGCTCGCCGCGACGCCGGCCGTGCAGGCCCGCATGCCGGACGCCGGCATGTTCGTGCTGGCCGACATCCGCGCCACCGGCCTCGACGGCCCGGCGTTCGCCGATCGGCTGCTCGACGAGGAGGCGGTCAGCGTGCTGCCGGTCGACCCCTTCGGCCCGAGCGGCCGCGGGCACGTGCGCATCGGGCTGGCCGCGGCCGAGGACGTGCTGGCCGAGGCCTGCCGGCGCATCGACCGGCTGGCCCGGCGGCTCGCGGCCTGATCCGCGGCGCGTCCCGGCGCGCCGACCGCGACTAGACCCGTCCCTCCGCCCGCAGCGACGCGAGCAGCCCCTCGCACGCCGCCTGCACCACGTCGAGCACGTGCTCGAAGCCGTCGTCCTCGCCGTAGTACGGGTCCGGCACGTCGAGGTCGCCGGACGCCACCGCCGCCGGGTCGTAGCGCCGCAGCAGCACCACCTTCGCGACCCCCGCCGGATCTGGCGCCATCCGGCGGAGCGCCGCCACGTTCTCCGTGTCGGCCGCCAGCAGCAGGTCGTAGTCGTCGAAGTCGAAGCGCGTGACCTGCCGCGCCGCACCCTGCAGGACGATGCCGCGGGCGCGCGCCGCCGCCGTCGCCCGTCGATCGGGCCGGTTGCCGACGTGCCACGCCCCGGTGCCGGCGCTGTCGATCTCCACGAGGTCCTCGAGGCCCTCCCGGGCGACCACCGCGCGCATGACCGCCTCGGCCGTCGGCGAGCGGCAGATGTTGCCCATGCAGACGAACAGCAGGCGCACCGCCACATGATGCGCGCCGGGTGCCGGCGTCGTGCCACGATGCACGTCGCGCCCCCCGAGCAGGAGGTTCCCGCGCGTGCACGTGACCCTGACCCGCGCCTCGACGTCCGACGCGCCGCTCGAGTACGCCACGATGGTCGGCGTGGAGCTGACCCGCTGGCTGGCCGACATCGAGGGCTTCCAGGGCTTCCTGATGCTGTCGCGCCCCGGCGAGTCGATCGGCCTCTCGTTCTGGGCCAGCGCGGAGGTCGCCGAGGAGCACCGCGCGTCGCGGCGCCGGTTCGTCGAGCGCCTGACCGGCGTCGCCGGGGTGCAGATCGAGGAGATGGTCGACTACGCGCTGACCTTCGCGAACCTCGGCTCCCTGCAGGTCGCCGAGCCGCCCGCCGACGCCTGACGTCAGGACGACTGGCCGCAGATCGCCCAGGTGCGTGCCTGCGCGGCGCCCGTGGAGCCCGCGACGTTCACGAACGAGGCGCTCCACTGCGTCGGCAGCTGGCCCGAGACGCCGGTGGGGACCGGCGCGGAGCTCGACAGCAGCAGGTCCGCCGCCGGCGTCTGCCAGCTCGCGGCGCCGCCCATCAAGCGCTCGCCGGCCGCGCACGCCGCGACGCCGGTGGCGATCGCGCCGTCCTCGACCGTGATGGCGTTGGTCCGCATGATGAGCTGCGGCAGGCGCGCGTCGGTGGCGAGCTTGCCCCGCGTCACGGCGCCGCCGGCGATCTTCGCCGTGGTGACCGCGGCCGACGCGATCGCGGCCGTCGCCACGGCGTTCGCCGCCAGCTTCGGCGACGTCACGGCGCCCTTGGCGAGCTGGGCGGCCGTCACGTTCGCGTCCTTGATCTTCTGTGTCGTGACCGCGTCGTTGGCGAGCTTCCCGGCGCTCACCGCACCGCCCGCGAGCTTGCCGGAGGTGACCGCGTTGGCCGCGATCTTGGCGCTCGACACGGCGCCGCCCGCGAGCTTCCCGGTCGTGACGGCACCGCCCGCGATGGTGCGGGAGACCACGGCGTTGTCCGCGAGCTTCGCCGAGGTGACCGTCTCGTTCTTGATCGATGCGCCGTCGATGACCTGCGCCGCCCACGCGAACCCGTCGAGCGCCGCGAACAGCGCCACCATCGACACCGCGAGCGCGGCGCGCCCTGCCGTTGGCCTTCCGCCGAACATGTTCCGCTCCTCCCCGTCGAGCGCCGGTGCGGCATGACCCCGCCCGTTCCGCGCTCCAACCGTACGCCGCGGCCCCTGCGGCGGTCATGACCCGAAGAGGGTGATCCGTGCGGCGGTGCCGGGGTACGGTTCACGCGGTGCCGCGCCCGACCCCGCCGATCACCGTCGTCCCCGCCAACGAGGCGAGCTGGGAGGAGCTGCAGGCCGTCTTCGGCACGGGTGGCGCCCCCGCGCAGTGCTGGTGCCAGCGCTACAAGATGCAGCCGGGCGAATCCTGGAGGTCGTGCGGCGCGGCGGAGCTCGCCTCCCGCGTGCGGGCGCAGACGCGGTGCGGGGAGGCGGGCGCGGAGGCCACCAGCGGCCTGGTCGCGTACCTCGACGGCGAGCCCGCCGGCTGGTGCGCCGTCGAGCCGCGCACCGCGTACCCCCGCCTCCTGCTGAAGACCCGCGTCCCCTGGGACGGGCGCGACGAGGACAAACGCGACGGCGGCGTGTGGGCCGTGACGTGCGTCCTGGCCCGCAAGGGGTTCCGCCGTCGCGGCGTCAGCCGCGCCCTCGTCCGCGCCGCGGTCGACCACGCGCGCGACTGCGGCGCCCGCGCCCTGGAGGGCTACCCGATGCTGCCGGATCCGGGGAAGGGCGTGCTGCCCGTCGAGCTGCACGTCGGCCTCCGCAGCGCCTTCGCCGACGCCGGCTTCCGAGAGGTCTCCCGCCCGACCATCCGCCGCTGCGTCATGCGCATCGAGCTCTGAGGACGGCGCGCCGCCGTCTACGCCCAGGGAAGCGCGTCCCAGCCCGGCGGCCGCCCGAGCCCCCACTCCCCCGTGCCGGCGTACGCCTCGTCGGGGTCGGTCGTGTCGACGGCGGCGCTCGCGCCGTAGCGGGCCGCGAGCTCGGACGCCGGGTAGCGCAGCAGCTCGGGGTCGTGCCGCGCGCCGACCGCGAGCAGCGCCGACGGGCCGTCGCCCGCCCCCACGATCATGTGCTCGGTGCCCGCGGGCGAGTGGACGAAGTCCCAGGGGCGCAGCGGCCGCTCCTCGCCCTCGACCAGCAGGACGCACGCGCCGGCGAGCACCAGGAAGCCCTCCTGCGCCTCCTCCGCGTGGTACAGGCCGAGCGGCTGCCCGGGCAGCAGCACGCGGATGCGCACGCCGAGCTCCGGGAACTGCGTCCCGCGCGGGTTCTCGAACAGGCACGCGAAGCCGTACGCGGGGTGCTCCAGCCACGCGGCGTCGCGGACGTTGACGACGAACCAGCCGTCGCCGGCCGGCACGCTGCCGGTCGGCCACTGCTGGAGCGGTGCCTCGTGGGTCATGGCCCTCCCTCGGTCGCCGGACGATCCAGCAGCGCCAGCAGGCGGGTCAGCGTCTCCTCGACCGGCCCGCTCGTGTCGAGCTCGTGGTGCGCGATGCGGCGCAGCAGCGGCTCGATCGTCTCGATCAGCGTCAGCACGCGTGCTGCCTCCTCCGGCCGGCCGCCGTAGCCGTCGGGGCCACGCGCGGCGAGACGCGACGTGATGACGTCGATCGGCGCGGTCAGGAGGACGACGACGTCGAGGTCCGGCAGCAGCCGTCCCATGTTCGCCGCGGTGCCGCTGACGACCAGGACGTCGCCCGCGGACGTCGTCAGCAGCTCGCGGACGCGATCCTCGCGCCACATCCAGTCCCGGCCGGGCCCGGCCGTGTCGCCCGGCGCCGCGTCCGGCGTCTCCACCCACTCCGACCACGCCGGCGCGTCGAGGTCGACCGCACGGTGGCCGGACGCCCGCAGCGCCTCCACGAGGGCGGACTTGCCCGTCCCCGACATGCCGGTGAGGAGGACGCGGCGCACGGGGGAAGGGTACCCGCGAGGCCCGCCGGCCCGGCGGGTACGCTCCGCCCGCCAACCCCGCGACGTTAGGAGCGAACGTGCTGTCCGATCATCCCTTCCTCGATGTTCTCTGGTCGGGCTTCCTGATCTTCCTGTGGGTCGGCTGGATCTTTCTCGTCGTGCTGGTCCTGATGGACATCTTCCGCCGCCATGACAACTCCGGCTGGTCGAAGGCCCTGTGGGTCATCGCCATCGTGATCGTGCCGTGGTTCGGCGTCCTGGTCTACCTCATCACCCAGGGCAGCAACATGGGCCAGCGCCGGCTGGAGGAGATGCAGGCCCAGCAGGAGCGGATGAACGAGCGGGTCCGCACCGTCGCCAGCGATGGCACCAGCTCTGCCGCGGAGATCGAGCGCGCCAAGTCACTCCTGGACTCGGGCGCGATCACGCAGGCGGAGTTCGACCAGCTCAAGCAGAAGGCGCTGGCCTGAGCCGCTGATCGCGCGGGGCCGCTGGCGATCGGCACGCACCAGGGTGGTGCCGATCGCCGCGAGCTTCCGCCCCGGGCGATCTCAGCGACGCATCTAGGCCGTTCGGGCGGCGTCCCCAGTCCGACGGTCGGGCCGCAACCTCCTCCGAGGTCACCGTCTCGCCGGCCTCGCGATACGCCTAGCTCCCGGTGGCCGGCGACGCGGCGCCGCTACCGCGTCAGCGCGACCGCCGCCTCCGGCGTGGCAACGTGGAAGCTGAAGCTCTCCTCCAGGTACAGCCGCACCGCGTCGGCGTCGTGGGAGTCGTAGCCGATCGACACGTCCTGGCCGCAGTCGAACACGAAGTCGCCGCCGCGCAGGCTCAGCACGACCGCGCCCGTGACGCCCGGCGTCCACACGATCGGCCCCTCCAGGATCTCCTTGAGGTGCCGCAGGAGGGGGTAGCCGCCGTGCTCGGCCGTCTCGATCACCAGCCGGTACTCCTCGCTGCCCAGCGCCAGCCCGTACGGCCCGGCCACCCCGCTCTGCAGGAGCCGCTCGACCGCGCCGGCCACGACCCGCGGGAACGACTCGGCGCTCGCGCCCAGCTCCATCGGCTCGTGCGGCGTGGCCTCCGCGATCCCGGTGGTGGCGCCCTCCCAGCCGTGGAAGACCGCGAGGTTCTCGGCGGCTGCGAGCTGGTGCGCAGCCGTGTCGAGCGCGCCCCAGTCGCCGTCGTCGGCGCCGCGATCGGTGTCGCGCAGCTCGGCCCGGGAGACGTCGAAGTCCACGCGCAGCTCCACGAGCGGCAGCACGCGACGCCGCAGGCCGCTGGCGCCGTCCGCCGGCGCCGCCGGCAGCGGCTCGACGCGTCCCAGGTTCGTCGCGGAGTGCTCCCACCCGTGCGGGCCGGAGAAGTCGACGAGCCGGCGCGCCGCCAGCGCCGGCTTCAGGCGGTCGCGCGCCTCGTCGTCGAGCTCCTGCCAGCCCCGCTCGCTGATCGGGGCCAGCTCGCGAAGCAGGTGGTTCATCGCAGGTCCTCCTTCAGGCTGCCGATCGCCAGCGAGCCGTCGCCGCGAACGCGGTCGGCGCGCTCGGAGGCAGGCTCGGCCGCGGTGGCCGGCGCGGCGGCCGGGCTCGGCGGGTCGTCGAGGAAGTCGACGGTCGGGACGAAGAACAGGTTCCCCGTCAGGGCGGTGGAGAAGTCGAGGATCCGGTCGGTGGTGCCCGGGGGGTCGCCGACGAACATGTTGATCAGCATCTGCTCGATCACCGCCGGGCTGCGGGCGTAGCCGATGAAGTACGTGCCGAACACGCCGGCGCCGACGCTGCCGAACGGCATGTTCACCCGTACGATCTGCCGCTCCTCGCCGTCCTCGCCGACGATCGTGGTGAGGGCGACGTGCGAGTCCGCGGGCTTCTCGTCGTCGGGCAGCTCGAGGTCGCTGAGCTTCGTCCGCCCGATCGCGCGCTCCTGCTCCTCGACGGCCAGCGCATCCCAGGTCCGCAGGTCGTGCACGTACCGCTGGACGACGGCGTAGCTCCCGCCGGCGAAGGCCGGGTCCTCGTCGCCGACCAGGACCGCGGCGGCCGCGGCGTCACCCTCGGGGTTCTCGGTGCCGTCGACGAAGCCGAGCAGGTCGCGCTCGTCGAACGACCGGAACCCGTGCACCTCGTCGGCGACCCGGGTGGCCGCCCCCAGTCGCTCCACGATCCGCTGCGCGAGCTCGAAGCACAGGTCGAGCCGGTGCGCGCGCAGGTGGAACAGCAGGTCGCCGGTTGTCGCCGGCGCGACGTGCCGGTCACCGGCGAAGCCCGGGAAGGGATGCAGGCCGGCCGGCTGCGGCGCGCCGAACAGGGCCGGCCATACGCGGGCGCCGATGCCGACCACGCAGGTCAGCTCGCCCTCCGGGATGCGGAACCCCACCGAGCGCCGGAGCCCGCTGACGTCCGCCAGCACCGAGCGCACCTCGTCGTCGCCGCCCGGCTCGACGGTCAGGGTCAGGAAGATCGCCGCCTCGGTGATCGGGGCGAGGATCGCTGCGGCGCCGGTCGGCTGGTGCACGAGGACGGAGTGTAGGCCGACCGATGAGTCCGGTAGCGGTCGCGGGTCTGAGCCGGCATGGACACCACGAACCTCGACATCTACGGCCACGACCCGCTCCCGTGGAGCCGCGTCCTCGACGCGCTGGCGGTCACCGACGACCCCGACGTGCGCTTCTTCCTCGGCACGGTGCGCCCGGACGGCATACCCCACGCCGCCGGCATCGGAGCCGCCTGGGCCGACGACACGTTGTGGCTCGTCAGCGGCCCGCGAACCCGCAAGTCGCGCAACCTCGCCGGCAACCCCGCGTGCACCGTCTCGTGCCGACTGCGGGGCATCGACGTCGTGTTCGAGGGCCGCGCCGACCGCGTCACCGACCCCGAGACGCTGGAGCGTATCGCCGCCGTGTACCGCGATCTCGGCTGGCCGGCAGAGGTCGACGGGGACGCGTTCACGGCGCCCTACAGCGCGCCGAGCGCTGGGCCGCCGCCGTGGTACCTGTACCGCTTCACGTTCCACACCGCGTTCGGCGTCGCCGGCGCGGAGCCGAACGGGGCGACGCGCTGGCGTCTGGACCGCTAGGAGCCGGCCGTCACGAGCGCGGCGTCGCCGTCCGCGCGGCGTGGGCGGCCGCCACGTGCAGCGTGCGCACCATGTTCGCGGCGTCCGCGCGCCCCGTCCCGGCGATGTCGTGCGCCGTGCCGTGGTCCACCGAGAAGCGCAGGAAGGGCAGGCCCAGCGTGATGCTCACGGTGCCGTGGAAGTCGATGCTCTTGAGCACGCCCGCGGCCTGGTCGTGGTACAGGCTGAGGATCACGTCGTAGCGGCCGTCGCGGGCGAGGTGGAAGACGGAGTCGGCCGGGATCGGCCCCTGCACGTCGAGGCCGCGCGCCCGTGCGAGCTCGACGCCCGGCGCGATGTGGTCGATCTCCTCGCGCCCGAAGCGCCCGCCCTCGCCGGCGTGCGGGTTGAGGGCGGCGACGGCGAAACGGGGCGCGGGCAGGCCGAGACGCGGCGCCTGCGAGGCGAACCGCTCCAGCATGTCGGCGATGCCCTCCGCCCGCACCGCGTCGATGGCGTCGCGCAGCGAGAGGTGGCGGGAGTAGAAGAGCACCCGCAGGTCGTCGAGGACGAAGAGCGTCTGCGACCACGGGCTGCCCGTCAGTCGCTGCAGGATCTCCGTGTGGCCCTCGTGCCCGCGGCCAGCAAGGTCGAGCGCCACCTTGTGGATCGGCGCGGTGACGAGCACGTCGGCCTCGCGGCGCAGGCAGATGCCGGTGGACGCCTCGATCGCGTCCCAGGCCGCCGCACCGGCCGCGGCCGTGACCTCGCCCGGGCGCAGGCCGGGATCGACGTCGCCCAGGTCGAGGACGGGCACGGCTCCGTCACGCGCGGCGTCCGTGCCGGTCGCTGCCTCCAGCTCCAGCTCCAGCCCGCACGCCTCCGCGACCCGGCGCAGGTGGCGCAGGTCGCCGACGACGAGCGGGCGGCACGCGGCGCGCACGTCGGGCTCCGCGAGGGCCTTGAGCACCACCTCGGGACCGACGCCGGCCGGATCCCCGGCGGTGATGGCGATGCGCGGGACGGCGCTCACGCAATGGTCCTGCGCAGGAGGTCGACGGCGTGCACGAGCCAGCGCGCGTCGCCGCGCGCCCCCGACTTGACGATCGCCGGGAGCCCGTCGAGGACGCCGCCGGCGAGACGCACCACGGGCGTGGCGGGCCACGGCTCGGCCAGCACCTCGACGCGCTCGACGCCGCCGGCCGCGAGGGTGGCGGCTGCGGTCTCGCCGCCGACGAGGATCAGCCCCGCCGGCGCCCGTTCGCGCACCCGCGCGACCGCGGCGTCCGCGAGGCGGCCTGCGACCGCGCGATCGGGGCTGCCCGCCCGCGCCGCCTCGACGAGCACGTGCACGTCTCGCGCGCCCTCCTCCCGTAGCGCCTCGACCTGGGCGCGGGAGACGCCCTGGAGGCTGCCGGCCACCACCAGTACCTCGGGACGCTCCGGCGCTCCGCGCGCCAGCACGGCGCCCGCCAGCCCGTACGACCCGACGAGCACCACGGGTCGTCCGAGGGAGGCCAGCGCGGCGGCGATGCGGGCGTGGTCGGACGCGCTCGCCGCGTCGCAGACGACCGAGGCCGCCTCGTCGCAGGCTTCCCGCAACAGCGCCGGCAGCCGCTCGTCCCGCACCTCGTCCAGGGACAGCTCGCGCGTCGACCCCTCCAGCCAGGCGCGCGCCCGCGCCGCGGCCGGCACCTCCGTGCCGCAGTCGTAGGCCGCGGCGGATACCGGCGCCCCGTCGATGCGCTGGACGCCGCCCACGGTGGTGATGCCCCAGGCCGGCGCGGCCGGCGCCAGCAGGAGCGGCAGCCCCGTCGTCGCGCGCATCGCCTCGAGCTCGGCGGCGACGTTGCCCCGCAGGCCACTGTCCACGCGCTTGTACAGCGTCGAGTCCACCCCCAGCGCGTCCCGCCCCGCGGCCAGCGCCGCCCGCACCCGCTCGGCCGCGACGGCCGGCGTCTCGAGGCGCGAGGCGGTGTCCAGCACCAGGACGTCGATCGCGCCGGCCGCTGCGCCCGCCGCGTCCCAGCGCCGCAGCTCGACCCGGCGTCCGGCTCGCCGCGCCTCGGCGGCGCAGGCCAGGGCGCCGGTGAGGTCGTCGGCGATCGCGAGCAACCTCACCAGGCCGTCCAGCCGCCGTCGATGGAGAGCGTGTGCCCGGTGACCCAGCGGGCCTCGTCGCTCGCGAGGTAGAGCACGGCGTCCGCCACCTCGCGCGGGGTCCCGATCCGCCCCATCGGCGAGCGCGACGTGATCTCGGCCCTGAACCCCGGCTCGGCCAGCATCGGCGCCGCCAGGGGCGTCTCCACGAAGCCCGGCGCGACGGCGTTGACGCGGATGCCCTCCGGCGCCCACTCGACCGCCAGGACGCGCGTCAGGTTGACGACCCCGGCCTTGCTCGCGCAGTAGGCGGCGCGGCGATGCCAGCCGACGAAGCCCATCTGGGACGCGACGTTGACGATCGCC
The DNA here is from genome assembly GCA_963767885.1 of uncultured Actinomycetota bacterium. Lineage (GTDB taxonomy): Bacteria > Actinomycetota > Thermoleophilia > Gaiellales > F1-60-MAGs149 > CAVYFW01. The sequence goes on along the minus strand of CAVYFW010000011.1, from coordinate 139,865 downwards.
GCCGGCGCCTCCTCGGGGCGCGGCGTCGCGCGCATCACCCGCGCAGCGGCCTGGCAGCAGAAGAACGTGCCCTTGAGGTTGGTGTCGACGATGCGGTCCCAGGTCTCCTCGTCCACGTCGAGCGCGAGCTGCTGCACGTTGGTGCCCGCGGACGTGACGAGGACGTCGAGTCCGCCCAACTGCTCCGCGACGGCCTCCACGCCGCGGCGGACGGCGGCGGGCACGCGCACGTCGAAGCCGACGGCAACGGGCGGCGCGAGGTCGGCGGCGGTCAGCTCCTCGCGCAGGGCGGGCACCGCCGCCTCCGAGCGCGAGCCCGGGTTGTAGGAGACGGCGACGGCCGCGCCCTGCTCCGCAAGCCGGCGCGCGACGGCAGCGCCGATGCCGGTGGCGCCCGCCGTCACCAGCGCCACGCGCCCCCGCAGCGAGAAGGCGTCAGTCATCGCCGTCGAGCAGCGGGGCGCGCAGCACGTGCCGCGGGTCGAGCGCGTCGCGCAGCCGCGCGTGGAGGGCGCCCTCGCCGCTCGCCCGGTAGGCGCCGCCGCGCACGGTACCGATGCCATGGTGGTGGCCGATGGCGCCGCCGTGCCGCTCGACGATGCCGAGCGCCGTGGCCCACACCTCGCGCATCGTCGCGACCGCCGCCGCGTCGTCGCGCGCCCGGACGTGGAGCATCAGGTAGAGGCACACGCCCGAGGTGTAGGCGTGCGAGGCGTGCAGGTGGAAGGGCTCGCAGGGACCGTCGAGCGCTCGCTCCAGCTCGTCGGCGCAGGCTGCGGCGGAGCGCCAGGGTAGCGAGACCTCGATGGTGTCGAACATCCGTCCCGGCTCCGCGTTGGCCCGCTCCATCAGGCCGTCGGCGGCGAAGCGGCGGGCGAACCAGGGCGCGGCGGCCTCCTCGGGCAGGAGCGTCCCGCCGCGCCGCACCAGCAGCGCGGCCACGGCCTCGGCCTCGGCGTCGCGCAGCTCCGACGGACCCGTCGTCCGAGCCACGAGCAGGCAGCGCGTTCTCGGCCCGCAGCTCCTCCGGCACGACGTGCGCCGTCTCCGCGGCGTTGTACAGGCGCAGCAGGCCGATCCGGTAGCCGCCCTGCACCAGGTCGCGCTGCGCGTCGAGCCCGCCACCGAAGGACAGGAACGAGGCGCAGATCGTCGCCTCCGCCGGCCGCCGTTGCACGCTCAAGGTCACTGAGGTGACGATGCCCAGCGAGCCCTCGGCGCCCGTCAGGAGGGCGCACGCGTCGAGCCCGCCGGGCGGACGCACGCGCGCCGGGACGCGCAGCACCGAGCCATCGGGCAGTACGGCCTCGAGCCCGCGCACGAGCCGCTCCACGCCACCGTAGCCCGTGGAGTAGGTGCCGGAGGCGCGCATCGCGATCCAGCCGCCGACCGTCGAGATGCGCAGCGACTGGGGGTAGTGGCCGAGCGTCAGCCCGTCGGCGGCGAGCCCGTCCTCCAGCACGCCGCCGTTGACGCCGGCGCCGGCCGTCACGAGCTGCGAGACCGGATCGAGCTCGATGGCGTCCAGCCGCTCCAGCGCCACCAGCACGTCGGCGCCGCCGTCCAGTGCCCCGACGACGTTCGTCCCCGCGCCGAAGGCCGCGACCCGCCGTCCCTCGGCCGCCGCCCAGCCCACGATGGCCGCCACGGCCGCCGTCGAGCGCGGCCGCACCAGCACCGGCACGCCGTCGGGCGTGCCCCGCTTGAGGGCCACGGGCCAGAGGTCGTGCCGGTACCGGACCGGTGCCGGCTCCTCGACGTCCGCGGGCGCCAAGCCAGGGAGCGCCCCGAGCTCCGCGATCACGCGGGGGCCGCCGCGGCCTCGCGGTCGTCGTGCCCCAGGCGCCGCGAGAAGCGCCGCGTCGCGTCCAGCAGCGGCCGCAGCAGGCCCATCAGCGCCGGCGGCTCCAGGCGCGGCACGATCACCGACACGCTGAGGGTGCCGGCCACCGCGCCCCGGTAGTCGAAGACGGGTGCAGCCACGCAGCAGACGCCCGCGATGAGCTCGGCCTGGTCCGTCGCGTAGCCGAGCCGGCGCACGTCGCCGAGGTGCGCGCGCAGGGCCGCGGGGTCCGTGATGGTGGCTGCCGTGCGCGCCTCCAGCTCGCGGTCCAGCGCTGCCTCGCGCTCGCGCGGCGCCGCGTAGGCCAGGAACACCTTGCCGCTCGCGCTGCAGTGGGCGGGCCGGCGGGAGCCGACGGAGATGCGCGGGCCGATGGGCCCGGCGCCGTCGGCGATCTCGACCGTCACGGGCTGGCCCTGGTCGAAGACGGTCGCGTGCGCGGTCTCGCCGGTCTGCGTCGCGAGGTCGTCGACGAACGTGCGGGCGAAGCGCGCGAAGTCGTGCTCGTGCAGTGCCGTCAGGCCGAGCACGCGGGCACGCGACCCGAGGCGGAAGCGGCGCGGGCCGTCGGCCGGCTCGACGTAGCCCTGCGCCTGCAGGCACGCCAGGTAGCGGTAGAGCGTGCTGCGCTGGAGCCCCAGCTGGCGGGCCAGCGTCGCGTGGGAGACGCCGCGCGGGCCCGGGCTGCTGGCGAGGCAGTCGAGGATCGAGAGCCCGCGCTCGAGCGTCTGCAGCCCGCCGCCGCGCGGCCCGGCGACGTCGTCCAGCACCGTGATCTCGCCGTCCATGGCCGCGCAGGATGAGCGTCGCGTCCTACATGTGCAAGCGGCGTTCCAGCATGTGAGACAACTCGGGGCCGTTTCGTCCCACACCGTGGGACGCACCTTGCAGACCACGGGACCGAGTCCGGATCATGCCGCCGGTCGTCACCGAGCCCGGAGGGCAGATGCCGCTGACCAGGGAGGAGCTCGTCGAGGCGTTTCGCACGATGCGCCTCATCCGTGCGTTCGAGGAGGCGATCCGTCGGCTCCACGGCGCGGGCGAGCTGCCCGGCTTCATGCACGTCTCGGTGGGGCAGGAGGCCGTGCCGGTCGGCATCAGCCTGCGGCTCCGGCGGGACGACCTGATCACGACCACCCACCGCGGCCACGGCGACATGATCGCGAAGGGCGCGGCGGTCGAGGGCATGATCGCGGAGATCTTCGGCCGCGACGGCGGGCTGTGCCGGGCCAAGGGTGGGTCGATGCACGTGGCCGACGTCGCGGTCGGCGCGCTCGGGGCCAACGGCATCGTCGCGGCCGGCATGCCGATCGCCGTCGGTGCGGCCCTCTCCCTCAAGCGCCAGGGCACGGACCGCGTGGTCGTGGCCTACAACGGCGATGGCGCCCTGGCCAACGGCGCCGCCCACGAGGCGCTGAACATGGCCTCCCTGTGGCGCCTGCCCGTGATCTTCGCGCGCGTCGACAACCGCTACGCCGAGTCGACTCCGGCCGCGGAGTACCTCGGCATCCCGGACGTCGTGCGCTTCGCCGAGGGCTACGGCCTGGCGGCCGAGCGGGTCGACGGCAACGACGTCGATGCGGTGGCCGACGCCGCGGCGCGTGCCGTGGAGCGCGGCCGCGCCGGCGGGGGCGCGACGTTCCTGCAGCTCGAGACGTACCGCCGCTACGGCCACAACATCGGCGACACCGGCAAGGCGCGACCCGACGAGGAGGTCGCTCACTGGCTCGCGCGCGACCCCGTCGACCTGCTGGCCGCACGGCTGACGGCCGCGCACGGCATCGCTGCCGACGAGCTCGAGCGCATGGGTGCGGAGCAGGAGGCGCGCATGGAGGCCGCCATCGCGGCGGCACGGGCCATGCCGGAGCCGCCGGAGGCGTGGGCCTTCGAGGACGTGCACGCGGACGCCGACGTGATCGCCGCCATCGGCGGGGGCCTGCGATGAGGCGGGTGCGCCTGCGCCGAGCCCTGAACGAGGCCCTGCGCGAGGAGCTGACGCGCGACGAGCGCGTGTTCCTCATCGGCGAGGACCTGCGCGACCCCTGGGGTGGCACCTACAAGGTCACGGAGAACCTGTCCGTCGAGTTCGGGCCCGAGCGCGTGCTCAACACGCCGATCGCCGAGGGCGGGATCGTCGGCACGGCGCTCGGCGCGGCGCTGACCGGGCTGCGCCCCGTGGTCGAGATGATGTACAGCGACTTCGCGCTGCTGGCCATGGACCAGATCGTCAACCAGGCCGCGAAGATCCGCTACATGACCGGCGGGCAGGCACGGGTGCCCCTGGTCGTGCGCATGGTCACCGGCGGCTACAAGTCGTCGGCCGCGCAGCACGGCCAGAGCCTCGAGGCCTGGTTCGCCTCGGTCCCCGGCCTGCTGGTCGCGGTCCCATCGACGCCCGCCGACGCCAAGGGCCTGATGAAGACGGCAATCCGGCTGGACGACCCCGTGATCTTCTTCGAGCACAAGGCGATGTACCTGGACGCGGGCGAGGTGCCGGAGGGCGAGCACCTCGTGCCGTTCGGCCAGGCGCGGGTCGCACGGCCGGGCCGCGACGTCACGATCGTGGCCTGGCTGCGCATGGTGCCGTTCGCGCTGGAGGCGGCGGAGACGCTGGCGGCGGAGGGCATCGACGCGGAGGTGCTCGACCTGCGCACGCTCGTCCCGCTCGACGAGGCCGCCATCCTGGAGTCCGTGGGCCGCACCGGGCGGCTCGTCGTCGCCCACGAGGCGCATCGCCGCGGCGGCTTCGGGGGCGAGATCGCCGCGCTCGTGGCCGAGCGGGCCTTCGCCGACCTGCACGCGCCCATCGCCCGCGTCGCGGCGCGCGACATCCCGCTGCCGATGGCGCCCAACCTGGAGCGCGTGATCCTGCCCCAGGTCGCGGGCATCGCCGCTGCCGTGCGCGCCACCGTCGGCGCACCCGAGGCAGCCCGATGAGCGTCGCCCTGCGGCTGGAGGTGCTCGACGGCGCCGGCGAGATGAGCGGCGGGACGGTGACCGAGGCCGAGGTCGCCCGCCTGCTGGTGGCGGACGGTGCGGTGGTCGAGGCCGGCCAGGAGGTCGTCGAGGTCGTCGGCGACAAGGCGACCGTGGCACTCGCCGCGCCAGCTGCCGGGGTCCTCCGCTGGGAGGTGCAGGAGGGCGACCTGCTGGCGCCGGGCGACGTGCTCGCCACCATCGAGGACGGGAGCTAGGGATGGCCGGTCACGGCGCGGGGCGGACGGCACTGGTCACCGGGGGCGCGAGCGGCATCGGCGCCGCGACCGCGCGGGCGCTGGCCGCGGATGGCTTCCGCGTCTGGCTGGCCGACGTCCAGCTCGACGCCGCCTCCGTCGTGGCAGGCGAGCTGCGGGCGACCGGCGCCGAGGCGGACGCGGTCGAGGCCGACGTCACCGACGCCGCGAGCATCGGCGCCGCGGTCGAGCAGGCGAGCGGCCCGGAGGGCGCGCTCGACGTCCTCGTCACCAGCGCGGGCATCGTCGTCGTCGCGCCCTTCGCGGAGGCCACGGCCGAGCTCTGGGAGCGCACGCTGCGCGTCAACGTCGTCGGGACCTACCTGACGCTGCAGGCCGCGCTGCCGGCCCTGCGCCGCGCGGTCGCTCCGCCGGCGCGCGTGCTGATGGTGGCGTCGACCGCCGGCAAGGCGCCGGGGCCGTTCACCGCGCCCTACAACGCCTCCAAGGCCGCGGTCATCAACCTCGCGCGCTCGGCCGCCTCGGCGTTGGCGCCCGACGTGCTGGTCAACTCGATCTGCCCCGGCGTGATCGACACGCCCATGTGGCGCGAGGGGCTGGAGCCGCGGCTGGCGGCCGCCGGCGCCGGCCCTGCGGCGACCTACGACGCCCGTACCGCGGCCCTGCCGATACGCCGCGGCGGTACCGCCGAGGAGGTCGCGGCCCTGATCGCCGCCCTGGCCGGCCCGGCGGGCGATTACGTGCTCGGGGCGGACGTGAACGTCAACGGCGGCCTCACCTACCACTGACGAGGGGAGCGACATGGCCCAGCTCGAGGTGCTCGTGGAGGGACTCGGCCACCCGGAAGGGCCTGACGTGCTCCCCGACGGCCGCGTCATCTACGTCGAGACCTACGCCAGCGAGATCGGCGTGTGGGATCCGCGCACCGGGGCCTCCGGCACGCTCGTCGACTGCGGCGGCGGGCCCAACGCGTGCATGCTGGGCTCCGACGGCGACGTGTACCTGACGCAGAACGGCGGTACCGCCGGGGCCTGGCGCGCCGAGCGGCAGGTGGCCCCGTCCATCCAGCGCGTCAGCCTCGCGGGGCGCGTGTCCTTCGTCGCCACCGAGGTCGAGGGCATCCCGCTGAACGCGCCGAACGACCTCTCGTTCGGTCCCGACGGCTCCCTCTACTTCACGGATCCGGGCGTCTTCGACCTCGTCGAGCGGCCGGACCCGGGCTACATCCACGCCCTGCGGCCCGACGGCCGCGGCGAGGTGTTGGCCGAGCTGCCCGGCCGTCTATCCCAACGGGATCGTCGCGGAGCCCGACGGCAGCGTCGTGTGGGTGGAGTCGTACACCCGCGCGGTGCGCCGCCGCCGGCCGACCGGGGCCATCGAGGACCTGATCGAGCTGCCGGAGGGCCACATTCCCGACGGGCTCAAGCTCGCGGCGAACGGCGACCTCTGGATCACGACCATCACCTCGCGCGGGCTGGACGTGGTGGCGCCGGACGGGCAGTACGCGCGCCTCTTCGACGCCGGCTGCATCCCCCTCAACTGCGTCTTCGACGGGACCCTGTTGTACATCACGGACCAGGGCGAGTTCGACACCACGGCGGCGGCGAAGGACACGGGCCGGCTCGTGCGGGTCGACACCGGCGTCGAGGGCATGCCGCTGATGCGCGGCACCATTCCGGCCCTGGCCGACTGACGACCGCGTCGCCGCCGCGTCTGGACCCGCTTGGTGGCGTCCGCTAGCCCTGGCTCAGTCCTGCTGCTGGATGCGGATCAGGTTGCCGGCGGGATCGCGGACGGCGCAGTCGCGAACGCCGTACGGCTGATCGGTCGGCTCCTGGACGACGTCGGCGTCGCCGGCCTGCAGCCGCTCGAAGGCGCCGTCGAGGTCCCTGCTGGCCAGGACGATGGTGGCGTAGCTGCCCTTGGCCATCATCTCGGTGACGGTGCGCTTCTCGTCGTCGGTGAGGCCCGGCGTCGCCTCCGGCGGATACAGCACGATCGACGTGCCGGGCTGGTCGACGGGGCCGACGGTGATCCAGCGCATCCCGCCGTAGCCGACGTCGTTGCGCACCTCGAAGCCGAGGGTGTCGCGATAGAAGGCGAGGGCGGCGTCCGGGTCGTCCTGCGGGAGGAAGCTGGCGTGAATCGAGATGTCCATGGCGGTCAACCTAGCCACGGCTCGGCGTGCGCGCTTCTCGATTCCTGACCGGTCTCGTCACCTGCTTCGCCACGCACGGCGGCATCCCGTCCGTGGCGCTCGCCGCCTCGCGCCGGTAGACGCTCGGCGGCACGCCGACGAGCTCGGTGAAGCGCGTGCTGAAGGTGCCGAGCGACGAGCAGCCGACCTCGAAGCACACCTCGGTGACGCTGAGGTCGCCCCGCCGCAGGAGCGCCATCGCGCGCTCGATGCGGCGGGTCATCAGGTAGCCGTAGGGCGACTCGCCGAACGCGAGCTTGAACTGGCGGCTGAGATGCCCGGCCGACATGTGCGCACCGCGGGCGAGCGCCTCGACGTCCAGCGGCTGCGCGTACTCCCGGTCGATCCGGTCGCGGACCCGGCGCAGGATGGCGAGGTCGCGGAGGCGCTGCTCCTCGGCGGGGCTGCCGGCCACGTGGAGATCGTGCCACGTCGCAGCGGGGTTGGCAGCGTCGCCGCGATCCCGCGCTGCGCGGTCCGCGCGGGCCCGGGGCTCAGGCGCCGACGTAGGCCGCGAGGTGCTCGCCGGTGAGCGTGGAGCGGTCGGCGACGATGTCGGCGGGCGTGCCCTCGAAGACGATCCGGCCGCCGTCCTGGCCGGCGCCGGGGCCGATGTCGATGATCCAGTCGGCGTGCGCCATGACCCCCTGGTGGTGCTCGACGACGATCACCGACTTGCCCGAGTCCACGAGCCGGTCGAGCAGGCCCAGCAGCTGCGCGACGTCGGCGAGGTGCAGGCCGGTGGTCGGCTCGTCGAGGACGTAGATGCCCCCCTTCTCGCCCAGGTGCGTGGCCAGCTTCAGGCGCTGCCGCTCGCCGCCGGACAGCGTCGGGAGCGGCTGGCCGATGGTGAGGTAGCCGAGCCCGACGTCGACCAGCCGGCGGAGGATGGTGTGCGCGGCCGGCGTACGGGCCTCGCCGGCGCCGAAGAACTCCGCCGCCTCGGTGACCGACATCGCGAGCACCTCGCTGATGTCGCGCCCGCCGAGGTGGTAGTCCAGCACCGACGCCTGGAACCGCTTGCCCTCGCACTCCTCGCAGACCGTGGCGACGCTGGCCATCACCGCCAGCTCGGTGTAGACGACGCCGTTGCCGTTGCAGGTGGGGCAGGCGCCCTCGGAGTTCGCGCTGAAGAGGGACGGCTTCACGCCGTTGGTCTTGGCGAACGCCTTGCGGATCGGATCGAGCAGGCCGGTGTAGGTCGCCGGGTTGCTGCGCCGCGAGCCGCCGATGGCGCCCTGGTCGATCGACACGACGCCCGCGCCGCGGGGGATCGACCCGTGCACCAGCGAGCTCTTGCCGGAGCCGGCGACGCCGGTGACGACGACCAGCACCCCGAGCGGGATGTCGACGTCGACGTCACGCAGGTTGTTGGTCGCCGCGCCGCGGATCTCCAGCGTGCCGGTCGGCGTCCGCACGGACCCCTTGAGCGTGGCGCGGTCGTCCAGGTGGCGGCCGGTGATGGTCCCGCTCGCCCGCAGGCCCTCGACGGTGCCCTCGAAGCAGACGGTGCCGCCCGCGCTGCCGGCGCCCGGGCCGAGGTCGACGACGCGGTCGGCGATGGCGATCGTCTCGGGCTCGTGCTCCACCACCAGCACCGTGTTGCCCTTGTCGCGCAGGTCGAGCAGCAGCTCGTTCATCCGCTGGACGTCGTGCGGGTGCAGGCCGATGGTGGGCTCGTCGAAGACGTAGGTGACGTCCGTCAGCGAGGAGCCGAGGTGGCGGATCATCTTGACCCGCTGCGCCTCGCCGCCCGACAGCGTGCCCGAGGGCCGCTCGAGCGAGAGGTAGCCGAGCCCGATCTCCACGAACGAGTCGAGGGTCTCCCGCAGCGCCTCCAGCAACGGCGCCACGGTCGGCTCGTCGAGGCCGCGCACCCACGCGGCGAGGTCGCTGATCTGCATCGCGCAGGCGTCGGCGATGCTGATCCCCTCGATCCTGGACGAGCGCGCCCCCTCGCTGAGCCGGGTGCCGTCGCACTCGGGACAGGTCGCGAACGTCACCGCACGCTCCACGAAGGCGCGGATGTGCGGCTGCATCGCCTCGACGTCCTTGGACAGCATCGACCGCTGGATCGTCGGGATCAGGCCCGCGTAGGTGAGGTTGATCCCCTCGACCTTGATCTTGGTCGCCTCCCGGTAGAGGAGGTCGTGGAGCTCCTTCTTCGTGAACCTCGCGATCGGCTTGTCCGGGTCGAAGTACCCGCAGCCGCGGAGGATGCGCCCGTACCACCCCTCCATGCTGTAGCCGGGGATCGTCAGCGCGCCCTCGTTGAGCGACTTGCTGTCGTCGTACAGCGCGGACAGGTCGAAGTCGTTGACCGCGCCCCGGCCCTCGCAGCGCGGGCACATGCCGCCGGTGCGGCTGAAGCTCGCCCGCTCGGTCTTGGTGCGGTTGCCGCGCTCGACGGTGATGCCTCCGGCCCCCTTGACCGAGGGCACGTTGAAGGCGTACGCGCTGGGCGAGCCGATGCGCGGCTGCCCGAGGCGGCTGAACAGGATGCGCAGCATCGCGTTGGCGTCGGTGGCGGTGCCGACCGTTGAGCGCGGGTCGGCGCCCATGCGCTCCTGGTCGACGCTGATCGCCGTCGTCAGCCCCTCCAGCACGTCGACCTCGGGCCGGGCCAGCGACGGCATGAAGCCCTGCACGAAGGTGCTGTAGGTCTCGTTGATGAGGCGCTGCGACTCCGCGGCGATCGTGCCGAACACCAGCGAGCTCTTGCCCGAGCCGGAGATGCCGGTGAACACCGTCAGCCGGCGCTTCGGGATCTCGATGCTGATGTCCTTGAGGTTGTTCACGCGCGCGCCGTGGACGCGGATCAGGTCGTGGGTGTCGGCCGCGTGCCGTGCTCGCGCCTGCGTGTCGGTCGGCGTGGCCATGCTCAGCGATCCTGGAGCAGCCCGAGCACGTTGCCGTCGGGATCCGCGACGGAGGCCACCAGGCGGCCGCCACCGACGTCGTGCGGCGGCTCCTGCACGGTGGCCCCTGCGGCGGTCACCTCGGCCAGCTTCGCCTCGAGGTCCGGCACGTGCCAGTAGGCGACGGGTCCGGTCATGCCCTGCTGCGCACCGCCCGGCACGAGTCCGATGTGCTGTCCGCCGGTGTCGTAGCCGACGTAGTAGGGCGCGTCGTGCTGCGGCTCCACGCCGAGCAGGGCGGTGTAGATGGTCTTGGCGGCCGCTAGGTCGGAAACGGGGTGCAGCACGGTCTTGATTCCCTGGGTCTCCATGCCGGTCACGGTAGCTGCGGGCCGTGCGCGGCGCTTCTCGATTCCTGACCGGTCGGCGTCGGCCCCGCTAAGGTCGGCGGCCTGGTGCCGACCTTCGACCAGCCGGGGTGAGCGGGTGGAGCCCGTCCGCATCGTCGATCTCGAGGCCACGCCGACCGCCGTGGTGCGCGCGACGACCACCTGGGACGAGTTTCCCGGCCTGTGGGGCAGCCTGCTCGACGAGGTCTGGGCCGTCGTCCGCCGGGGCGGCGTGGCGGCGGGGCGCAACGTGATGCTCTACACCAGCGACCGGCCCGACGTCGAGGTCGGCGTCGAGCTCCTCGGCCCCCTCGCTCCCGCCGGTCGCGTCGTCGCGTCCACGCTGCCCGCCGGCCGCGCGGCGCAGGTCGTCGTCCCCGGACCGGTGACGGCGGCCAGCCTGGCACAGGGTCACGACGCCGTCATCCGCTTCTGCGAGGAGCACGCACACCGGCGATCGGGTGTCCGGTTGGAGGTGTACGGCCACGTCGGCGCCGACGGGGACGTCCAGGAGACGACGATCTCCTGGCTGCTCGGCTGAACAGCTAGTCGAGGAAGCCGGGGCTCTCGCGCTCGAGGAGGCGCCGCTCGGCGGCGAAGACCGCGTCGGCGGCGCCGCCCGCGGCCTCCCGCTCCCACTGCTGCGCCGTGTGCGCAGCGACGTCCTCGGGGACGCGGATCAGGTTCCGGCCCGTCGACGTCGCGAGGACGTCCGTCTGGCACGCGCGCTCGAGCATGTAGAGCTTGTGCCACGCATCCGCCGGCGTCTGGCCGATCACGAGCACCCCGTGGTTGTCGAGGAACGCGACGGTCGCGCCTCCCTGGATCGATCCGGCGAGGCGGTCGCCCTCCTCGGCACCGTCCGCGAGCCCGCCGAACGGGACGCGCACGACGCTGCCGTGGAAGTACATGGCGTTCTGGCTGGCGCGCGTGTCGAGGCCGGCGTCGGTCATCGCGACGGCGGTCGCGTACGGCATGTGGGTGTGGAGGACGCAGCGGGCGGTCGGCCGCGCGCGGTGCACCGCCCGGTGGATCACGAAGGCGGTGACCTCCCAGTCCCCGTCGCCGTCGACGACGCTGCCCTCGAGGTCGATCAGGAGGATGTCGGCCGGCGTGATCTCGGACCAGTGCGGGCCGTAGCGGTTGAGCAGGAACAGGTCGTCGCGGCCCGGGAGGGCGAGCGAGAAGTGGTTGTCGATCGACTCGTTGAAGCCGTGGCGAGCCGCCGCCCGCAGCAGGACGGCCAGGTCGACCCGAGCCCGGCGCAGGACGGCGGCGTCCACGGCCGCGCGCGAAACGGTTGCCATGCGCCGGACGCTACCAGCGACGCGCCCGCGGCGGCCACGCCACGCCCCCTCTGGCGCTTGTAATATTCAGCACAATCGCCTACGGTCGCATTCCCACGACACGAGGTGCAACGACCATGGCGACCCGGTCCCCGGACATCGAGGCGATCCTGCGCGAGATCGTCGGAAGCGTCGAGCGGGGCGACGCGCAGCGCATGGAGGAACGGCTCTCGGACGATCCGGACGCGCTCGCGATCGGAACCGATGCGTCCGAGTGGGCGCAGGGGCGGGAGGAGATCATGCGCTTCTTCCGCGACGCGGGGCCGGACGGGTCGCTGCAGCTGACCATCCCGGTCCGCGAGGTCGCCGCCTACGAGGATGGCGACGTCGGATGGGGTGTCGTGCGCATCGCCTTCGAGGTGGAGGGCCGCGACCTGCCGGTGCGCATGACGACGGTCATGCGCCGCGAGAGCGGCGAGTGGCGGTTGCTGCAGATGCACGCCTCGATCGGCGTGCCGAACGATCAGATGGCGCACCCCATGTTCGCCGCGGAGGCCCGCGCCGACGCCTGAGGTTGATGGGCGGGGCGGCTGCCTCAACCGCGCGCGCCCCGCTCCTCGCCCAGGTACGCGTCCAGCGCCTGCTGGACCTTGCCGTAGACGTGATCGGGGCCGATCTCGTCCTCGAGGCCGTCCAGGCGGAGGACGGCCATGACTCGGGGCTTGACGTGTGCCAGACGGAGGACGACGCCGGCGCTGGTCGCGATCTGGTGGACGTGACGCAGTCCCTCGGCGCCCTGCGAGTCGATGAACGGGACGCTCTGGAGGTCGAGCACCAGCGTGCGGACGTCGCTCCCGCCCTCGACGAGCGCGCGGACCCGGTCCTCGAGCGCCTCTGCGGTGGCGAAGAAGAGCCCGCCGTCGAGGCGGACGACGACCGCGCCGCGGAAGGTCTCGTCCTCGGGGTTCGCCTCGAGCTCGCGGAAGACTCCCGTTCCGTGCTCCCGGCCCAGCAGCGGCATCGGCGGACGGGTCGCCACGTACACGAGCCAGCCGATGGAGAGCACGACGCCGACCACGACACCCATCAGGACGCCGACCGAGAGGACGCCGACGATCGCCGCCGCGGCGATCCAGAAGTCGAACCGCGCGACCCGGTGGAGGCGGCGCAGCTCGCGCACGTCGATCATCCCGAACACCACCGCGTCGATGATCACGGCGCCGAGCACGGCCTTCGGCAGCTGCGAGAACAGGGGTGCGAGCACGAGCAGGGTCGCGACGACCAGCGCCCCCGTCGTCAGCGACGCGACCTGCGAGCGGGCACCGGCGGACTCGTTGAGCGAGCTGGCGGAGAGGCTGGTCGAGACCGGCATGCCCTGGAAGACGCCGGCGCCCACGTTCGCCATGCCCTGCGCCACGGCCTCCTGGTCGACGTCGATGCGGTAGTCGTGCCGCGCCGCGAACACCCGGGCATCGCCCGCCGTCTGCGAGAACCCGATCAGGAGCAGCGCGACGGACGCGATGGCGATCACGGCGAGGTTGTCCTGGACGAGCGTCCAGCCGGGCAGCTCGGGCGCCGGCAGGCCGCGCGGCACATCGCCGACCAGGGCGACGCCGCGCGCCTCGAGGTCGAAGAGCCACGAGGCCAGCAGCCCGCCGGCCACCAGCACGAGCGCCCCGGGCACGCGCGGAGCCAGGAAGCGGAGGCAGAGGATCCCCCCGAGCGCGACCGCGCCGACCAGGAGGGTGGCGCCGTGGACGTCGCCGAGCGTCCGCACCCAGGAGCCCAGCTCGCGCCACGCGTTGTCCCCCTCCGTCGAGGTTCCCGTCAGCTTCGGCAGCTCGCCGATCACGACGTCCACCGCGGCACCGGCCAGGAAGCCCGTGACCACCGCCCGCGACAGGAAGCGCGCCAGCCACCCGAGCCGGAAGAGGGCGAACAGGAGGAAGAGGACGCCGGTGCACAGGGTGATCGCGACGACGAGCTCCGCCGCCTGCCCGGTGACGTCGGCGAACAGGACGGCCCCGCCGGCGACCGCGGCGAGCGAGGAGCTCGGTCCGGTCGAGATCTGCCGCGACGTGCCGAACAGCGCGTAGATGATCGCGCCCGCCGCCGCCGCGTAGAGGCCGTTCTGGACGGGGATCCCCGCGATGTCGGCGTACCCCAGGTTCTTCGGCACCACGAGCGCGGTGACGGCGATCCCCGCCGCCACGTCGCCGCGCAGGAGGCCTCGGTCGTACCGCGGCAGCCAGTCGATCGCCGGCACGTGGCGGGCCAACCACCCACCACTCCCGTCCCGCTCGCCGACCTGCATGCTGGCCTTCCGCTCCCCGCGTGGTGCCTGGCCGCCGCGCCGGTGCGATCGGCGGCCTGACTATAGGGAATCGCGGCGCGCGCACCGCATCGAGCCTGGCCGGCGAACGGCGGGCGCCGCCGGTGCGCGGGGTCACGGGCGTGCCGAATCGGTGTCGTGCGGCACTCCGGTACATGTGTACCATCGCGCCGGAGCGGCTCGTCCTGCCGCGACGGTACGAGGGGGGTCTGGAGATGGGAAGCTCGCGAGCGCTCTGCGCTGCGCTGGGCGCGCTCGCGGGCGTGCTCGTTCTGCCGACGGCAGCTGCCGCGACGACGGTGTCGCTGCAGTCCGGCACGATTGTCGTGCAAGGCGAGGAGACCGACAACACGGTCGTCGTAGAGGCCGCGGACGGCGGTCAGGTGCGGATCTTCGACCCGCTGGCGACCACGTTCACGGTCGGGGCGGGCTGCGTCCAGGACGACATGAGCCTGGGCGCGCTCTGCCCCGCGGTCGCGGCGCTGGACGCGACCCTGGGCGGCGGGCGCGACGAGCTCGCGCTCCGCGTGGCGACGTTCACGACGGTCCGCGTCGACGGCGGCGGCGGCGACGACGCGATCTCGACGGACCTGATCGACCCGCTGGTCGTCACGACGGCGATCACCTTCAGCGGCGGTGACGGCGCCGACTCGGCCGTGGGCCTGGCCGGCGCGGACGCGCTCGACGGCGGCCCTGGCGGCGACCTGCTCGACGGCCGCGGCGGCGACGACCTCCTCACTGGAGGCGACGGAGACGACGTACTCCGCGGCGGGCCGGGCGACGACGGCCTCAGCGCCGGTGCCGGCACCGACGAGGTGCGTGGCGAGGCGGGGACGGACACGCTCGACGGCGGCCCGGGCGACGACTACGTCGGCGGCGGCGACGGCAGCGACAGCGTCGGCGGCGGCGAGGGCGACGATCGGCTCGAGGAGTCCCCGACCCTTCTCGCGAGCGAGCCCGCCCAGGGCGGCGGGGCCGACGTCGTGCGCGGCGGCCCGGGTCAGGACGAGGTCGGCTACGAGCGCCACGCCGGCGGCGTCACGGTGTCGCTCGCGGGCGGCGCCGACGACGGCAGCGCCAGCGAGGGCGACGACGTCGGCGAGATCGAGGTCGTGAACGGCAGCGCCGGCCCGGACGTCATCACGGGCGACGCGCTGGGGAACACCATCATGGGCCTGGCCGGCGACGACGTCCTGGACGGCGGGCCCGGCGACGACGTCGTGGACGGCGGTGGCGGTTCGGACCTGGTTCGCGGCGGTGTCGGCAAGGACGCCGTCTCGGGTGCGGCGGACGCCGACGTCGTCGATGGCGGGCCCGGCGCGGACGTCATCCAGGGCGATCCGAACGAGTTCGACAGCGGTGTCCTGCCCGGCTGCCACATCACCGGTGCCTGTCGTGGTGGGCGCGACCGCATCCTGGCCCGCGACGGCGCCGTGGATCGCATCTCCTGCGGCTTCGAGAAGGACGTCGCGGAGGTCGACGCGCGGGACAAGGTCGTGCAGATCGTGCCCCTCAACCGCTGCGAGACCGTCCGCGTCGGTGCGCCGCCCGCGCGGATCGCCGTCGCGCTCGTTGCGCCTCCGCGCACCGGGATCGCGCTCGCGAGCTCGGGCGTCCGCGCCCGCGTCTCCTGCACGGCGGGCTGCTCGGTCACGGCTGCGCTGACCGCCGACGGCGCCGTCGCCAGCGCGCTGGGCCTGCGCAGTGGGGCGACCGTGGCGAGCGCGACCGCGCGTCTGCGCTCGCGCGGTGCGCTCACCGTGACGCTCCAGGTGCCGCAGCGTTTGCGCGCGAAGGTGCGCGCGCTGGGCACCGCGACGCTCACGCTGACGGTGACCCGCGCGCAGGGCAAGGCGCGCGCTGCGGGGACGGCGAGCGTGCGGCTGCGGTAGGCGGGCCAACCCGCGACGCCGAGGCCCGCGCGGGCGGCTAGGTATCGGCGGCCGATGGCACGACTGCGCGTACCGCCAGGCCAGCCACGCCGCGCCGCTGCAGCGCAGCTCCCGGTACAGCGCCTCGGCCTCCCCGCGCCGGTCAGCCGCACGTACTAGGATCGCGCAGTCGCCGAGCGCTCGGCCCGGCACGGATCACGGAAGCGGTGCCGGATGACCAGCACGATCGGTGAGATCCTCCCGGTTGCGGCGCGGAGGTTCGGCAAGCGAACCGCCCTCATCGTCGGCGATCGCTCGTTCACGTTCGACGACCTCGAGGGGCTGTCGAGCCGTGCCGCACACGGCCTCGCGGCGGCGGGCGTCCAGCCGGACGACCGGGTTGCGCTCTACGGGCCGAACTGCTGGGAGTGGCTCGTCGCCTACTACGGCATCGCGAAGACGGGTGCCGTCGTCATCCCGATCAACGTCATGCTCACGCCGGACGAGGTGCGCTACGTGGTCGAGGACTCGGGCGCGCGCGCCGTCGTCGCCTCCTCGGACAAGGGCGAGCCGCTGCTCGACCTGCGCGGAACCGGCAACCTCGAAGCGGTCGTCCTGTGGGGCGACGCGGTGCCCGCCGGCGCGACGGCGTTCGCCGACTGGCTGGCGCAGGGCGCGCGGGAGTTCAGCCCGGTTCCGCGGGCCGGCGGCGACATGGCGGCCATCTGCTACACGTCGGGGACGACCGGTCACCCGAAGGGCGCGATGCAACCGCAGCGCGCCGTGATCGGCGCCGCCGTCGGGACGGCCGTGATGTCGGCCCGTGGGCCCGGCGATCGCCTGATCAACTCCCTGCCGTTGCCGCACGTGTACGGCTCGTGCGTCTTCAACGCCGCGATGATGGCCGGGTCGACCCTGATCATGGTCCCGCGCTTCGACGCGGAGGTCGTGCTCCGTGCGATCGTCGAGCACCGCGCGACGCTCCTGGACGGCGTGCCGACGGCGTACTACTACCTTCTGGCCCACCCCGAATTCGATCGGTACGACCTCTCCAGCCTGACGCGCTGCTGGGTCGGCGGCCAGACGCTGCCGATCGCGAAGTCGCTCGAGTTCACCGAGCGCACGGGCTGCCCGGTGCACGAGATCTGGGGGATGACCGAGCTCGCGGGCGCCACCAGCGCGAATCCCGTGATCGGGCCGAACAAGCCCGGAACGATCGGCATCCCGTACCCCGGCAACGCCATGCGCGTCGTCGACATCGACGACGCCACCCGCGAGATGCCGATCGGCGAGCGCGGCGAGCTGATGTTCCGCGGGCCGCTCGTCATGCTCGGGTACTACGGCAACGAGAAGGGCACGGCGGCGACGATCGAGCCGGACGGCTGGCTGCACACCGGTGACGTGGCGACGATGGACGAGGACGGCTACTTCACGATCGTCGACCGCATGAAGGACATGATCCTCACCGCGGGATTCAACGTCTATCCGGCGGAGATCGAGCGGGTCCTGTGCGGCCATCCGGCGGTGGCACTCGCGGCGGTCGGCGGGATCCCGGACGAGATGAAGGGCGAGCTGGCGAAGGCCTACGTCGTCCTCAAGCCGGGTGCCGAGGCGACGCGCGAGGAGCTCGTCGCGCACTGCCGGGAGCACCTCGCGGCCTACAAGGTGCCGCGGGCGATCCAGTTCACCGCACAGGTGCCGATGACGTCGTCCGGGAAGATGATGCGTCGCCTCCTGGTGGAGATCGACGACGGCACGAGGACGCTCGCGTCGGCACCGGACCACGTCGTGACATGAGCCGTCACGCCATCGGCGTCCGCCTGCACGAGCTGCTGTCGGATGCCGGCCTGCGCACCGAGTCCATCACGGCGGACCAGCCGATCTTCCGCGACGGAGCCGAGAAGCACCTCTGGGAGCGGACGTGGGCCGCCGCGCTGCCCACCGCAGCGGCGAAGGGCGTCCTGACGGCGGAGCAGGGCGACGCACTGATCGCCGGCGCGCAGCGGCACACCGCGAGTCCCGAGGTGTGGGTGGCCGCGGCCAAGGTCTTCGCCGCCGTCGGCAGCAAGGCCGCCTGAAGCGGCGGCAACGTCGCGCGCGAGCGCCGGTCGGCCGGCGAAGCAACCGGCTTGCGATCCTTTCCGGGGAGATGACCTCGCGTCAGAAGATCGTGCGAAGCGTCGGCGTCTGCGTGCTCGCCGCAGCGTGCGCCGTTGGCTGTGGGCACGCGGACCACCCCGGCCCCGCCGCCACGCAGGCCACCGCGACGGAGGCCGCTGCGGCTCGCACGAGCGCCGTCGCTGCAGGGGCCGCTCCCACGAGTGCCGCCGCTCGGGAGCTCGAGGGGGCACACGTGCGGGTGCTCGGTCTGTGGAGTGGACCGGAGTTCGACAGCTTCGAGGCGGTCAAGTCGGCCTGGGAGCAGGACACCGGCGGGATCGTGGACTGGGAGTGGACGCGCGACCTGACCGGCGATCTGGACGCCGGCATGAAGGCCGGAGATCCCCCCGACGTTGCCATCCTCCCGAACCTGGCGTTGATGCAGCAGCTGGCCGCCGACGGCAAGCTGGTGCCGCTCGACTCCGCGCTGGACATGGAGCAGGTCGCCAGGGACTACGCGCCCGCGTGGATCGACCTGGGGAGCTACGACGGCAAGCTCTACGGCATCTTCTACAAGGTCACGGACAAGTCGACGGTCTGGTACAGCCCGAGGGCGTTCGCGGCTGGCAGGTACCGGGTTCCCGCGACCTGGGACGACATGCTGGCCCTGGCCGACAGGATCGTCGCGGACGGCCGCACTCCCTTCTCGATCGTGGCCGCGAGCGGCCCGGCCAGCGGTTGGGCCCTCACCGACTGGATCTCGGAGATCGTGCTCAACAGCTGCGGCCCCGACCTCTACGACCAGTGGATCGCAGCCGAGATCCCCTGGACCGATCCGTGCATCGAGCAGTCCTTCGACAGGTTCGTCACGATCCTCGAGAAGAAGGGATACGTGCTGGGAGGAAGCAAGCGCATCCTCGCGACGGGGGACGACGACGGAGCGGACCCGTTGTACGCCCAGCCGCCGAAGGCCTACCTGTACTACCTCGCCTCGTTCGCACAGGCGTTCATCGCGTCGAAGCATCCGGACCTCGATCCGGGCGACGACTACGACGTGTTCAGCTTTCCGTCCATCGATCCCCGGTATCGCGGGGCCGTCACCATCGGTGCCGACGTTCCCGTGATGGTGAGCGACACCCCGGCCGCGCGCTCGTTCATGACCTACCTCGCCGGCGCCAGGGCGCAGGAGGCGTGGATCGAGCTCGGCGGCTTCACCTCCGTGAACCGCAGCGTCTCGCCTGACGCCTACCTGGACCCGGTGGCGCGAGCGGTGGCGGAACAGCTCACCAGCGCCGAGGTCGTTCGCTTCAGCGCCGGCGACATGATGCCCGCGCCGGTGCAGCGGGCCTGGTGGAAGGGAATGCTGGAGCTCGTCGAGGATCCCGAGCAAGGTGGACTGGATCCTCGCATCGCTGGACGGTGTCGCCAGGGGCGCGAGATAGGGTCCGGCGTTGCGACGGCGGTAGGAACTGCTTGCAGTGCCCGGCGCGGCGTGAGACGGTCGCCGAACACGAGGCGAGGAGCCGCTCATGCCCAAGTACCTGATCGAGGCGTCGTACACGCTGGACGGCGTGCGGGGCCTGCAGCGCAGCGGCGGGACGAGCAGACGCGATGCGATCGCGACCGTTGCCGAGAGCGTCGGCGGTCGGCTCGAGGGCTTCTACTTCGCCTTCGGCGACAATGACGTCTACGTGATCGCCGACCTCCCCGACAACGAGGCGGCCGCGGCCATCGCGCTGACCGTGGGCGCGGGTGGCGGAGCGACGACGCGGACCGTGGTCCTTCTCAGCCCGGACGAGGTCGATGCGGCCGCCAAGCGGTCCGTCGACTACCGCCCGCCCGGCAGCTGACCCGGATCGGCCCGACCGCTCCAATCCGCGCCGGGGCGACGCGGCACGCCGCTCAGCCGCCGAACCAGCGCGGCTGGGCGCCGCGTACGGCGGCGATGGCCGCCCGCACGCGGCCGTCGGCAGGCGCCCGCGCGGCCCTGACGGTCGGGTCGTCGCGCCAGGGGTCGGGGATGCCCGACGGAATCCCGGCGAGCCCCTCGAGCACCGCGAGCAGGCAGAACGGGTTGTAGATCGGGCTGTAGCCGCCCTCCGTGCTGGCCACGAGCCGGCCGCCGGTCAGCTCCTCTGCCAGCGCCGCGATGCGCTCGGCGAGCGCACGGAATCCGCCCGCGGACACGAGCATGCGCGCGGTCGGATCGAAGACCGACGCATCCTGGCCCGCCGCGACCATGATCAGGTCGGGCCGGAAGCCGCGCAGGATCGGCGCGACGATCTCGTCGAACGCCAGCACGTAGCCGCCGTCGGTCGTCGCGGCGGGTAACGGCACGTTGACGGTGCTCCCCTCTGCGCCGGGGCCGCCCGTGGCGTGCAGCGCGCCGGCGTGGGCGGGGTACCAGTCCCGCTGGTGGAGGGAGATCGCCAGGACGTCGTCGCGATCCCAGAAGATCCGCTCCGCACCGTTGGCGACGTGCACGTCCCAGTCGACGATCGCGATGCGCTCGACGCCCCGCGAGCGAGCGTGCTCGACGCCGCACGCGACGTTGTTGAGGTACGTCGACGCGATCGCGCGGTCGGGCTCGGCGTGGTGGCCGGCCGGCCGCGCGTGCACGAGCGCGCGCCGGACGTCGCCGTCGAGCACGGCGTCGACCGCGGCCAGCACACCGCCGACCGTCAGCCGGGCCGCGTCCCAGGTGCCCGGCGTGACCGGCGCGTACTCGCCGTTCCAGGGGCCGCCCGCCGCGGCGCCGAGCAGCCGCTCGAGGTAGTCCTCGGTGTGGACCGCGAGCAGCGCCTCCTGCGGAGCCGGCGAGGGCTCGATGGGCACGAGCGCGGGGCCGAGCGCGCTGCGCTGCACGAGCTCGTGCGCCTGCGCGGTCAGCGCCGCCTGGGCGACGTTGGCCGTGCCCAGGGTGAGGTCGCGGCCCGCGAGCTCGAGCGTCGGCGGCGGCGGGTCGTGGAGCAGGACCCGGGGCGAGTACGCGTAGCCGAGCATGGAGGCGCCATCTTGACGGCCGGCGGTCGCGGACGCCGGCGAACCACGGCCGTCAGGACATCGGCGAGCAACGGGAAACGGCTCCGCCGGCCGATATGATCAGCCCGAGCAGGCATGGCGCCGCTTCGGCTCGCTTCCCTCGCGATCGTCCTCGCCACGGCAACGCTCGTTGCCGCGCCGCCGAGCATGGGCGCCGATCGCCGCCAGCTCGCGTGTGGATCGGTGATCACCGAGCCGACCCTGCTCACGGCGGATCTCCTCGACTGCCGCGGGACGGGCTTGGTGGTCGGCGCCGACGGGATCACACTCGATCTGAACGGGCATACCGTCGACGGCGCCGGGGCCGGCGCCAACGTCGGGATCGAGATCGACGGGCACGACGGCGTGACGATCGCAAACGGCACCGTGCGCGACTTCTCCGAGGGTGTGCTCGTCGTGGACGGGCGTGACATCGCGATCCGGCGTCTGACGAGCTCGCATCAGCGCCATGGCGGAATCACGATCGACGGGGCACACGGCGTCGTCGTCACCGACAACGTCCTGCGCGGCAATGGCGCCGGGATCATCGTCACGCGTTCCGGCATCGTCCGCGTCGCCGCCAACCGCGTCTCCGCGAGTGGCTTCGGAGGCATCCCGGTGTTCGAATCCGAACAGGTCGTGATCACCGACAACGCCGTCGAGACCAGCGTCGAGGCGGGCATCGGGCTCTTCACGGAATCGACGCACAACGAGGTGACACGCAATCGCCTGTCCCGCAACGGCGCGGGCATCTCCGTCAGCGACGGGGCATCCGACAACCTCATCGCCGGCAACGCCGTGGCCCGCAACGCGAGCGGAGTCATCATCGACGTCGGCACGTTCGACAACCGGGTCGTGGACAACGTCGTCGCGGACAGCGCGTACGAGGGGGTCGCGGTCGTGGGCAGCGACGGCAACACCGTCGCGCGTAACCTCGTCGCACGCAACGGAGCGGTCGACGCCGCCGGCGGGATCGTCGTCATCGCGCCGCCCGACGGCCTCGCCGAGACATCCGACGGCAACATCGTCCGCGACAATGCTGCGCTCGACAACGACGGCGACGGGATCCGCGTGGGAGCCGGGCACACCGCAAACCTCGTTCGCGGGAACCGCGCCGATCGCAACACGCGACTGGGCATCGATGCCGCACCCGGCACCATCGACGGCGGTGGCAACGCCGCGGCGCGCAACGGCGACGCGCGGCAGTGCATCGGCGTCGCATGTGGGCCGTGAGGTCGCGCGGCGGCGTAACGACAGCAGTGGCCTGACGTCGGCTCGTCTACCGACCCCGCGCGCCGACCGGCCTGGATGCGACGGGGCACCTGGCGTACGGTGCCGCCATGGATCACTGGCCCGCGCTCGCCGACCTGCCGCTCGTCGTGGAGGAGCTCGGGTACGGGCGGCTCGACCCGGGCCCGGGGTTCGGCGAGGCCCACTCGACGCGGCTGGTGCGCCTCACGGGCGCCGGGCACGAGGGGCTGGGCGAGGACATCACGCTGTTCCTCGATCCGGACGGTCCCGACCTGGCGCTCGCCGGCGAGTGGACGCTCGGCTCGTTCTGCGCGCACCTCGACACGCTCGAGCAGTGGCCGGGCGGCGAACCCGAGCACGGAGACTTCGTCCGCCGCTTCCGCAACTGGGCCTACGAGTCGGCGGCGCTCGACCTCGCGCTGGCGCAGGCCGGCCGACCGCTGCACGAGGTGCTGGGACGCGAGCCGCGACCCGTCTCGTACGTGAACTCGTTCGGGATGGGCGACCCCGACGTCGTGCCGAAGGTGCTGCGCCGCCTCGAACGCTACCCGCGACTGCGCTTCAAGCTCGACGTACACGAGGCGTGGACCGACGGCACAGTGGCGGCGCTCGCGCGCACCGGCGCCGTGCACGCCGTCGACTTCAAGGGCCGCTACGGGCTCGAGGTCGAGGACCCCGACGGGCTCCCCGCCCTGTACGAGCGCGTGCTCGCCGGGCTGCCCGAGGCGCTCGTCGAGGACCCGCACGACCTGCCCGAGGTCACGGCGCTGCTCGAACCGCACGCCGACCGCGTCGCCTACGACGCGCCGATCCACACCGTCGCCGACCTCGACAGCCAGCCCATCCCAGCGCGAACGTGCAACATCAAGCCCAGCCGCGTGGGCCGGCTACGCGAGCTGTTCGCGCTCTACGCAGCGTGCGAGGAGCGCGGCCTCGCGCTGTACGGCGGCGGCATGGGCGAGCTCGGCGTCGCGCGCGGACAGATCCAGCTGCTCGCCGCGATGTTCTCGCCGGACGGGCCGAACGACATCGCCCCGCCGGGCTTCAACGCGCTCGAGCCCGAGGCGGGCCTGCCGCTGAGCCCGCTCCCGCCCGACCCGGCACCCGTGGGCTTCCGCCGGAACGCGGACCGCTGAGCGGAACCGTGACGGGAGAGTCAAGGGCCCCACGCAGAAATGCACGTGGGGCAGCGCGCGCAGGCATCGACGGGACGCGCGCCGGGTTCGTTCATCGCAGCCGCTTCCCAATCCCGGGCCACCGGGCGGCGGCAAGCCTAGACCCGGGCCGCTGTTCGGCGCCCTCCGCCCACCGTCGCCGCCGGTGCGAGCCGCGGCGCCGGACGGGAGATCGCCTTGACGCCTACGCCTCGCGGTCTTCGGTACCCGCCATGCGCCGCACGACGGTGTCGATGTCGGCGCCTTCGCGCTCGACCTCATCGACGTACAGTCGCCCCCACGCGATCCGGTCGTCGCGGGTACCCATGATGACGACCCCGCGCTCGTCAAGCGGCGCGCCGTCCGCCTTGGTCCCCGACCAGTGGATCTCGACAAAGATGGTGTCGCCCTCGACCGCCGACCGCAGAATCTCTGCGTGGAAGTCGGGGATGGCGTCGAGCACGGCCGACCAGTTGGCTCGCACCTGGCCGATCCCGTGGAACGTCCGGGCCGGGTAGAGCGGCTGCTCGCTGTCGTAGCCGTCATGGAAGCAGGCGAGCATGGCGTCGAGATCGTGCGCGTTCTGCGCGGCGGTCAACCGGTCCATCAAGGCCCTCGCGTCGCCCACCGAGCGAGCATACGCCGCGGCCGAGATCGCAGCAACGCCGCCCGAGCACCGCATCTTCCCGTCCTCCGGCACCGCGTCGACGTCCTCCAGGCGCCACCTCGAACCGGCCAGCTCAGCTCGACCGCCGGCATTCGGCGAAACCGCCGATCTCACGCCGCTGACGTGGGAGCCGTCTGGTCGTCGCCGCTGCAACGGCTCGACCAGTCCGTGACCGGCGACCACCCGCTCGACCCCTCGCAACCCGTGTCCGAGGGCGTGCGGCGCTCGGGCCGCATGCTCGTGCCCGGCGCGACCGGCCGAGCGGGTGATCGCGTGGGCCGCTACGTCGCGGTCGCCACCGCCTGCGGGTGCGTGCGGCCGTGCCCGTTGTGGCGCACGGCGAGCCCGCCGTCGTGGATCTTGCCGTGGGGGTCGATGGCGTTGGCGCGCCGCACGGCATCGGGGTCGTCCTTGTAGTCGCCGCGCCCGGTCGGGTCCGACATGGCCAGCGAGGCGAGCTCGAAGGCGCAGAGCGCGACGTGCGGGACCCACTCGCGACGGCCCTGGCGGGACTGTCCGGTCACGAACGGCGTGGCGGCGAGCGCGAGGGCGCCGACCGCGTCCAGCGCGAGGTGTGCGCGGTAGGGGAGGATGCGCACCGCGCCGAGCGGGTAGTCCGTGAGCGCGCTGTAGGCCGCGTGGATCGCCCCGGCGACGCGGATCTGCCGCGCCGCCCGCGTGCCGGAGATGCCGGCCAGGCGCGGGAACAGGGTCATCAGCGTGGCGCCGGCGGAGTAGTCCATGACGCCGTGCAGCGTCGAGTCGACAGGCCGCGGCCACGACGCTGTCGCCGGCGCGCTCATGGCTTCAGCACCACCTTCACGCACTCGTCCTCCTTGTGCTTGAAGGTCTCGTAGCCCTGCGGCGCGTCGTCGAGGCCGAGCTCGTGCGTGATGATGAAGCTCGGGTCGATATCGCCGTTCGTGATGCGCTCGTAGAGCGGGCGCATGTACCGCTGCACGTGGCACTGCCCCGTCCGCACCGTCAGGCCCTTGTTCATGAGCGCGCCGGCGGGGAACTTGTCCATCAGCCCGCCGTAGACCCCGATGACCGAGACGATGCCGCCGGGCCGGCAGGCCAGGATGGCGTCGCGTAGGGCGTGGCCGCGATCGGACTCCATGCGCGTCGCCTGCTTGACGCGGTCGACAGCGTGGATGACGGCGTGCCCGTGCACGGCCTCCATGCCGACCGCGTCGATGACGGCGTCCGGCCCGCGGCCGCCGGTCAGTGCCTTGAGCTGCTCGACGACGTCCGGGTCCTCGTCGAAGTTGACGACGTCCGTCGCGCCCGCGCGGTTCTTCGCCATCTGGAGCCGGTAGTCGACGTGGTCGATGGCGATGACCCGCTCGGCGCCCAGCATGACCGCGCTGGCGATCGCGAACTGCCCCACCGGGCCGGCACCGAAGACGGCGATGACCTCGCCGCCGGTGATGTCGCAGAAGTCGGCGCCCATGTAGCCCGTGGGCAGGATGTCGGAGAGGAACAGGACCTGCTCGTCCGGCAGACCGTCCTCGACCTTGAACGGGCCGACGTCCGCGAAGGGCACACGCGCGTACTCCGCCTGGCCGCCGGCGTAGCCGCCCGTGAGGTGCGAGTAGCCGAAGATGCCGGCGGTCGGGTGCCCGAACATCTTCTCGGCGAGCCCCGCGTTGGGATTGGAGTTCTCACACTGCGAGTAGAGCTCCTGCTTGCAGTGCCAGCACGCGCCACACGCGATCGGGAAGGGGACGACGACCCGGTCACCCACCTGGAGGTTCGCGACGCCGCGCCCCACCTCCACGACCTCGCCCATGAACTCGTGGCCGAGGATGTCGCCCTGCTCCATGGTCGGGATGTAGCCGTCGTACAGGTGCAGGTCCGAGCCGCAGATCGCGGTGGAGGAGATGCGCACGATCGCGTCACGGTCGTTGAGGATCTGGGGGTCAGGCACGTTCTCGACCTGCACCGTGTTGCGGCCGGACCAGACGTTGGCCCTCATCGCCGTTCGTCCTCCGCGCCGACGGGCTGCGCGGGCCGCTGCTTCAGCTTCGCACCCGCCGACTCGCCCTGCGGGGCGGCGTCGGAGCGCGCGATCTCCCCGGTCTCCACGACCTGCTTGAAGCGCCGCAGGTCGTCCTTCACGCGAGCCAGCGGGTCGCCGCCCGTTAGCTTGCCGACGATCTCGCCGAGCTTGCCTCCGCGAACCTGCTCGTCGAGGTCGGCGTGGATCTCCGTGCCCCGGCCCCCGGGGGCCTCGACGAAGGTGACGGTCGCACCGGTCTCCTCCACGTACGACGGCCGGTGCTCCGACGATGCCCAGAGGCTCATCAGCTCCTCGCGCGGGCGGTCGATCGTCACGGCGGCTCTGGCGGGCATGGCTATCTCCTCTTCGTAGCGTCCGCGACGTTCTCTCCACCGCCGCAGCGCTCACACCTGCGATGCGCATCAACTTCGATGATCCAGCTGCATCAGCATCCGGGCGAGGAGGGGCTGGTCGCAGCTACCGCATCGGCGTCGGGAGGCCGGAAGGGTCGGTCCGCCCCGTCCCGCGGCGGCAATCCCTGTGTCTCCTGACGAGCCGCGGCCGTTTATCGCCGGGCGCGCCGGTTACATGGCTGCCATGCGCCGTTACCGGATCGTGCACGCGCTTGCGGAGCGCCTCTGGATCATCCCGTCGCTCGGCCTCCTGGCCGGGATCGTGCTCTCGCTCGTCACGGTCGCGATCGACCGCCGGAACGAGAACGCGCTGGTGTCGCAGAGCATCGTGGGCAACGCGACCGACGCGCAGGAGATCCTGACCACGATCGCGACGGCGGTCGTGACGCTGACGTCGATGGTGCTGACGGTGACGCTCGTCGCGGTGCAGTTGGCGATGGGGCAGTTCTCGCCGCGGATCGTGCGCGCCCTGCTCAGCGACCGCGGCGACCAGTTCGCGGTCGCCGTCTTGGGCGGCACCTTCACCTTCGCGGTCTTCTCGCTGCGCGCGGTCGACACCGGGCCGGGCGGCGAGGCGGTGCCGGGCGTGACGGTGCTGACCGCGCTGGCGCTGGCGGCGGCAAGCGCGTTCGCCCTCTTCGTCTTCGTCCACCACGCGGGCCAGCAGCTGCGCGTCGGAGCGCTCGTCGACCTCGTCGGCGACGAGCTGCGGGGGCAGCTGGCGCGCCGCTTCCCGCCCGCGCCGGGCATGCGGGAGGAGACGTCGGTGCTGCTGTCCCGCCACGCCGGCAACGTCGTCCACTACGACCGCGACGCGCTCGTCGCCGAGGCGCGCCGGGCCGGCTGCACGCTCGAGCTGGTGCCGATGATGGGCGACTTCGTGACGCGCGGCGCGCCACTCGTGCGCGTGCAGGGCGACGGCGCGCGACTCGACCGGGATCGCGTACGGCGGCTGATCGTGCTCGACGACGAGCGCACGCATGGCGACGACCCCGCGTACGGGTTCCGCAAGCTCGTCGACGTCGCGCAGCGCGCACTCGGCACGTCGTCGAACGACGCGACAACCGCCGTCCAGGTCATCAACCGACTGCACGACTGCCTGCGCCAGATCGCCGACCGACCCCTCCCGAACGGCCACGTCCGCGACGAGGACGACGAGCTGCGGCTGATCGAGCCCGTGCTCGATTGGGACGGCTACGTGCGGCTCGCGTTCGACGAGATCCGCCTCGCCGCCGGCGGCTTCCCGCAGGTCACGCGGCGGCTCGAGGCGGCCCTGGCTGACCTGAAGACAGTCGCGCCGGCGGAGCGGCAGCCCGCGCTCGACCGCCAGCTGCGCCTGCTCGCGCGCGGCGTCGTGCGCGCCCTTGAAGACGAGGATGACCGCCGCGCCGCCCTGGTCGCCGACGCGCAGGGCATCGGCTCGGGCGCGGACCTGGCGATCCGCTAGCCGGCCTCGGAGGCCCAGGGCGCGACCGTCCGCATGGCCGTCACTCCGGCTGGGCGGTGCCTCGCGTACAGCGAGGTCGAGTGCGCCGTCAGCCCGGACTGGCGCTTCGACGTCACCATCGGCTCAGCGTTCCAAGGAAAAGCCTGGTCTTGCCGTTGTCCGAGCCGCGCCCTACCCTCGCGCGAACCGAGCCGCCAGGAGGTCGACGCCATACCCCGCGCGCGGATCCGCATCGCCGTCGTCGCTGCGTGCGTCGCGCTGCTTCTCGTCGCCGCCGCGCCCGCGGGGGCCGCGCGCTCCGACGACCGCCTCGCGCTTCAGCCCGCGGACGTGCCGAGCATGTCGTCTGCGTCTGCGGGCGTCGGATCGGCGCGCCAGGCGTTGTCGCGCGTGCTGCCGCGGGCGCTGCGCGAGCGGGCCCGGCCGCTGCGAATCGAGGCCAGCGCCTTCCGGCAGGGCGCGGGGCGCCGGGCGACCCGGCTGTCGGCTCAGGCCTACGTCCTGAGGAACGCGGGTGCAGCCACGGCGGCCCTGACCGCCTGGCGGTCGGCGCAGCGGCGCGCCGGCGTCCGCCCGACGCCGGTCGCCATCGGCACGCCCGCCGCCATCACCGCCCGGCGCCGCAGCGGCGTCTCGGACGTGACCATCGCCCTCCGCGCGGGAGCGGGACTGGCAGTCGTGCGCTATCGCAGCACGGCGACGCTGGCGCGAGCGCGGCCGGTCGCGGTCGCCCTCGCCAGGATCGAGGCCGATCGCCTGCGCCGCGCGCTCGACCGCACCGTCGCCGACCGCGTGCTCGACGGGATCCGCCCGGACGGCTCGATCCCGCTGCGCACGCTGCTCCAGCTGACGGAGCTCGCCTATGGCGATGTGCCGGGTGTGTCCCTGCCCGCGGGCCGGCCGGGCGGCGGCGCGCCCGACGCGACCGTCGTCCTCGCCGCGCTGCGCGAACGCGCGGCGGAGCTGTCGCCCGCGCAGCGGCGGGCCGTCGAGGCGACGGTGTGGCCGCGCGTACGGCAGAGCGGGAGGCGCACTCGCGCGGTCGATCCCGTCACCGGGTGTCGTGACGACACTCTCGGCGGGTGCCGCCCGACGCCGAGCTGACGACGCTCGCACGCGAGCGGCGGACGACCATCGCCGCGAGTCTCCCCGGCTACGGCGCCCCGACCTGGCAGGTCTGCGTCTACCGGTCGACGGTGACCGAACGGCGACCGCCTACGCCGAGACCGACGCCTGGTCGCACCGCGACGCCGACGCCCGGCGCCTGGGCGGCATCGACGCCGTCATCAACGGCGGCTCGGACCTGTGCTTCGTGCGGCTGTTCCCCCGCTTCTTCCAGATCCCGGCGCAGAATCGGGCCCTGGCCCTCGGCCACGAGATGTACCACTGCCTGCACTTCGAGCAGCGCGCACGTCCCTCCAGCGCCCCGAGGAACAACATGTGGGCGGAGGAGAGCCTCGCCACCTGGACGTCGCACCAGGTCGGCGCCCGGGACGTACCAGCCGACGGATCACCCGCCTGGCGCGCACTACGCCAAGTGGATCGACGAGTGGCAGACGGGCCTCTTCGAGAAGCACGTACGACGCGCTTCGGGTTCTTCGGCCTCCTCGAGGAGCAGAACGGCGCGGCGTCCGTGTGGGCGGGCATCCCCGGCGTCTGGGCCGCCGGCGACGAACGACGGCACGGCGTTCGCCGCCCTCGGCGGTCGCCAGCCCGCCGTGATGGACAACTGGGGCCCCGGCCTGTTCCGGCAGCCCGGCGTTCCCCGCGAGCTGGATGCAGGGCAAGCCCTTCGTCGTGCCGAACACGGCTCGGGCCGGCGATCGGGCAAGCCGGCCGTCGTGCTCGACGCGGCGACCGAGCAGATCCTCATCCGCGACCACCGCGCCACGCATGGCCTCGATCTGGAGCCCGGTCCGGCCGCTGGTGAAGATCGACCTGCGCGGCTGGGGCAGGATCACGGACGGGACGCAGGAGTGGGTGCATCCCGCTCGGCCTGTGGGTGTGCTTCGGCGGCCACTGCGACGTGCCCGCCGAACCAGAAGCCGCGTCAGCCGATCCCGACCCACGTCGACGTCGGCGCGACGCTGTACGCGGGCATGGCCGCGGGCCCGGACGAGAGCGTGCTGCGTGCTCGAGCCGCACGGCCTGAACGAGTACTGCGAGCCCGACGACAACCCGCCGGACCAGCCGGGCGGCGGCGGGGGGCCGAGCGGCGGCGGCGGCTCGAACGGCGACCCGCACCTGGCGACGTTCGACGGCGTCCGGTACGACTTCCAGGCCGCTGGGGAGTTCGTGCTGGCGCGCGGGCCCGGCTTCGAGGTGCAGGCCCGGCAGGAGCCGTGGCGGTCGTCCCGCAGCGTCTCGATCAACACCCAGTTCGCGATGCGCGTCGGCGCAGCCCGGGTCACCGTCGACGCCGGGACTCCCGCTCGAGATCCGCGTCGGCGGCAAGGTCGTCGATCCGACGCCGCCCGTGCGCCCTGAAGGGCGGGGGGCGGATCGAACGCGCCGTCGCCGACCGGCTCCTGCTACGCGGACGGCGTGACGTGGCCGGACGGATCGCAGGCCTGCGTGTGGTCGGTCGGCTCGTGGGGAGTCGCCCTGCGGCTCCAGCCGGCGGAGGCGCGCCGCGGGCAGCTCGTGGGACTCCTGGGCGACGTCGACGGCGACGGCGCGAACGACTTCCGGGCCCGGAACGGCGCGCAGTTCGACGCCGCCGCGCTCTGCGCGGCGGCTCGGCCGCCTTCCAGCGGCTGTACCGCGTCTTCGGGCAGTCGTGGCGCGTCCGCCCAGGCCGAGTCGCTGTTCGACTACGGCCCGGGCGAGACGACGGCCACCTTCACGAAGCGCGACTTCCCGGCGCGCTTCTTCACCGTCGGGAACCTCACGCCGCCCAGCGGGAGCGGGCCGAGGCCCGCTGCCGTGCGCCCTCGGCGTGACCGATCCAGAGGTGCTCGAGGGCTGCATCCTCGACCTGGCCGTGACCGGCGACGATGCGTTCGCCGAGGCCGCCGCCGTCGAGGAGGACGTGGCCTACCCGGAGACCGCCTGGCAGACCGTGACCGGCCTGGAGCACATCGACCATCGGCCCCCGTCGCGCTCGCGCCGACGCCCGACGGCACGCTCCACGTCGCGGCGGCGACGACGCCGCACGCACGACTTCCTGCTGCGCCGGGCAGTACGCGGTCGACGAGCCTCGGCGCCGACGACGCGCAGGGCCCGGTGACGCTGCTCGAGCCGATGCACCGGCTGCGGCCCGCGGTGCTGGCCGCCGGGGCTGCCGGGTCTCGGTCTGCTCGGCTACGTCGATCCCTGGCGCGGCGACGCCGCCGCCGGGAACGAGCGCACGCGGCGTCATGCGCTGGTCGCTCGCGCCCGCGGGCGGCCCGGCCGACTTCCTGCCGTCCTCGATCGGCGCCCCGGTCTCCTACGCGGAGACGGCCGACGGGACGCCATGGACCGTCACGGGCGACGCGGCCGGCGGCCATCACACCCTCTGGCGCGGCGCGGGCGCGGCCGCGACGCCCCACGAGCTGACGGCGGGGCCGAGCTGCTACGACGTGAACGTGCGCGTGGTCGCCGATGGCGCGACGCCGTGGCTCGGGCTGGCACGAGTGGGACTGCGCGGACGACGGCACGGACTACGGCTGGCACGTCGCCGCCGTGGACGGCGCGACCGGCGCGATCGGCCCGGACGTGCACGTGCCCGTGCCGCCCGGCACGCTGCAGCCGCTCTACGACGGCCTCGGCCGGCCCGCCGCCATGGCGGTGCGCCCCGGCCTCCCGGGCGCCTGGCTCGGCTACACCCTGCGCGTCGGCGCGACGTCCGGCGTCGACGGCGTGCCGCACGCCTTCCTCTACTCGACGGCCTCGGGTACGTCGGTCGACCTCGGCCCGATCCCGGACGTGGACGTGAACCTGCAGCTCGCGGCCGCCGCGTCGGGCGCCCTGTGGGTCGGCTGGTTCGATCGCACGCCAGCGGGGCACGCGTCCTGCTGCGCTTCCGCCGCATCGGCGCCGGCTCCACGAGCTTCGAGCCGGGAACCTGGACGGTCACGTGGCCGTCACGCGGCAATGCGACGCCGCCCGGCATCAACCTCGAGGTCGCGGCGCGCGGCGAGCGGCTCGACGTCGTCGTCTACGACGTCGCGCGCGGCGCCGAGCCCGGGATCGTCTGGCACACGCGCATCGGGTGAGCCGATAGCGCGGACGGGCAGAGGTGCTCGACGAGCCAGTCGCGCCGTGGGCGTCGATTAGGCTGATCCGATGCGGCTCTTGCGGCCAGCGGCGGGCATCCTCGCCTTCTACGGCGACGAGGCGCTGGTCTACGACACCCACCTGTCGGTCGACCGCGCGCGCTGGATCCGCGCGCAACTCCGTCCGCCCTACGCGGCGGTGCACGAGCACAACCTCGAGGCGGTTGCATCCGCGTCGTGATCAGCCCGCCGCGCCTCACTAGCCTCAGGCGCTGAAACGCCGTCGGGCCCGACGGCGGAGAACGCTGCGCCGACCCTGCTGGTCGACTGACCGGCGTACCTTGCGGACGCCGCTAGCGCGCGGCCCCGTCCCCGACGTCGGCCAGTGAGCGGACGCTCCATTCCGCGTACTCGCCGCCGCCGACCGGGAACAGGACGCGGGCCGGGATGGCCCACCTGGGCCGCATGCGTTGCTTCACCTTCGCCTCGCTCGTCGCCGCCCGCAGCTTCGCATCGGCAGATTGGATCGCGCTGTCGGCGGCGGTGGTGAGACCTCTGCTGCTCGACCGGACCAGCTTCTCGATCGCGGTGACGGGATCGGTCTTGGCGGCGTTCAGCCGCTCGAGCTCCTCCCTGGCGAGGTCGCTGTGGAACCCCTCGTGGGCCTCGATCGAGCCGAACAGCGAGGCGACGTCAGCCGCGTGCCTCGGGCTCTCTCTGCGGTTCTCCCTGTAGACCGATCCGCCAGGCCACAGCTTCGCGTTGATCAGCGACGTCCGGTCGACCTTGAGCGTGTGGCTCGCGATGTAGTAGAGCCCGTCGCTCGGCCCCCCCGGATCGCGCATCCGTGCCTCGCGGTAGCCCGGTGCCTTGACCAGTCCGCCGTGGATCATATGCCCCGAGGTCTGATCCCCCGTCAGGCCGTCGAGCGTGCAGACGTTGCGTCCGAACACGCACAGGAGACACGCGCCCTCGCTGCGTAACGGTCAGCGTCGAGTCGTTGAGCTTCCGCGGCTTCGGCCGGTCGACGTACTTCATCGGCTGGAACGTGCGCGGCTGGACCGTCACCAGCGCCGTGTCCTTGTCGACGCCGGAGCCATCGCTGACCGTGAGCGTCGCCTGCACGCTGCAGAGCGGGCGCACGGTGGGCCGCGCGCCGTTCTTGGCGCCACGGCGCACCGTGCACGCCTGGCCCCCGGGCGCCGCGGCGAACGACCACTTGTAGGAGGTGATCTTCCGGCCCGGACCGGGTTGCGATCTGGAACCGTCGAGCGCCAGCGTCGCCGCACGCTCGGTGCTGTAGGGCCCGCCGGCGTCGGCCGTCAGCTTCGCCGGGGTGCCCTTCAGCGAGCCGGTCGCCGTCACGACGGTGCCGGGAACCGAGGCATCCGTGCACCCGAAGTCGATCGTGGTCGTGCCGGACGCCGTCACGACGAGGCCCTGCGAGCCGCCGACGGTCAACCCGGGTCGGATCACGACCGGGTCCTTCGGGCAGCCCGGTTGGTTGAGCACCGGCAAGCCGTGGCCCGTGTGCGACGTGTTCTCCGGACACGGGTTGTCCAGGCTGCCGCCGGAGTACGTGACGGTCGTCGTGGTATCCCCCTCGACGAGCACCGTCAGCACCGCCTTGGTGAAATCGGACGAGCCGGAGAGCCGCGCGGACGGACGGCCGGCGAACGTCCCCGAGCCAGCGAGCGTCTCCCGCAGGAACTCGTTGCACGGCGGCGGCCCCTGGGACTCGACCAGTCCCGTCGCAGTCCACTGCGAGCCCGTGTCCTCCCATTCGTGCTCCCCCACGCGTACGAGGTGCAGGCTGGCCGTGATGGCTGTAGCGCTCGAGGCCCGCGGTGCCGTTGTCGCGCGTCCAGGTGTAGGAGTAGGCACCGTCGAGCGTTGCGGGCTCGGTGGTCGCCGAGGCCGCGGTCGCCGTTGCGCCGAGCAACGACGTCAGCACGGCGACGACGATCCATCGCCCGGCGACGAGCCGGCAAGCACGCAGGGCGCGGGAGGATTGAGACATCTGCGGCTACCGTACTCCTTCGTCCCCGTCGGTGCGTCGCGCGGCCTCTCCGCCGGACGATCCTCCCCCAGAACCGAAGGAATCCGCCATGTACGCCTACCCGCTCTCCGTCACGCAGGACGGCCTCGAGCAACTCCCGCCGCTCGAGGAGAGCTACGCCACGATGACGATCGTCAGGGGCGACCCGAAGCAGTCGGGGCGCATCGATCTCGAGGCGGGCGCGAGCGGCATCTTCTCCGGGGTCTGGGAGTGCACCGCGGGATCGTTCGACGTCGTCTATCCCTTCCACGAGATCGCGACGATCCTCTCGGGCCACCTGATCGTCACGGACTCGGAGGGCACGCGGCACGAGTTCAAGGCCGGCGACTCGTTCCTCGCGGTGCAGGGCGAGCGCGTGAACTGGGACATCGTCGAAGACATGCGGAAGTCGTACTTCCTCTGGATCGACCCGGCCAACCCGGTGCCCGCCGTTCGGCCGTAGCGCCTGGCCGGCGCGCGAGCCCCTCGATCGATCCTCCTCACGCGCCTGTTCGGTCGCTCAGGCGATGTCAGGCGAGGCGATCCGCGCTTCGTCGGACGGTCCGGCGAGCAACTTGCCCTCCCGATGGTTCCGAGCTACGGTCGCCGGCGGCGTGCGCCGCTCGCGCGGTCGGACGCCACCCACGGAGAGGAACTGGAGGGACTTCGTGCGGGCACTTATCGCAGGTGGTGGCATGGCGGGGCTGATGACGGCTCTGGCGTTGCGGGAGTCGGGCGTCTTCACGACGATCGACGTCTTCGAGCAGACGCGCACGCCGAGCACCGCGGGAGCGGGCCTGAACATCCCCCCGAACGGCGCAAGGCTGTCCCGGTGGCTCGGCGTCGACCTCGACGGCGGTGACCCCAAGGGCCCCGACGGGGCAGTCGACGGCGGCAGGGCGGCGATCCTCCACGAGACGCGGATGGTCTGGGAGGACGGCTCGATCACGCGGAAGCCGCTCGACCACAACACCTCGGCCGGCGACAACGCCGGCTTCCACCACATGCACCGCCTCGACCTGCTGATGGCCCTCCACAAGCGGGTCCTCGAGTTCGCGCCGGAGACGGGCGTCAACTGCCCGATCCAGGTCCACATGGCCAAGTGCCTGGAGGCCGTGAGCCAGGACGACGAGTCCGTGACCGTGACGTTCTCCGACGGCACGATGGAGACCGGCGACCTGCTGATCGGTGCCGACGGCGTCAACTCCCGGGTGCTGGATGCGGTCTGGCCCGGCGTGTCGACCAAGCGCTGGACCGAGGTCGTCGTCTACCGCGGTCTGGTCCCGAGGGACAAGGTCGCCGCGGCGCGCAAGCCCGACGGCAGCCCGCTCGACCACAACCCCATCGAGACGATGTCGATGGACACCCGCGAGACCCCGACGGCGCAGACGCTCACGTACTGGGTCCGCGGCGGCGAGCTGCTCAACGTGTGGCTCGCCTACTACGAGCCCAACGCCGACGAGTTCGAGCGCGAAGAGGGCGACTGGTTCCCCGCCGACCGCGAGGAGATGGTCGGCAACATGAGCACGGCGTTCGAGGGGGACCCCCGTCACGACGACGTCGTCGCGCTCACGAGCCTGATGGAGAACCCGACGAAGTGGGGGCTCTACGACCGGGACGCGCTCGAGAACTGGACGGAGGGTCGCGTGGGCCTGGTGGGTGACGCCGCTCACCCGATGCTGCCGACCTTCGGCCAGGGCGCCGCGCAGGCCTTCGAGGACGCCGCGGCACTGGGGAAGTGCTTCGAGCTCCACGGCAGCGACATCTACCGCGCGCTGTTGCACTACGAGCGCGTGCGCTACTACCGCGCGACGCGCTTCCAGTTCGCGTCGAAGTTCCTCTTCAAGCACCTCGAGCCGGCGGACTCGCCTCAGCGCCGGCAGATCCTCGCGGCGGTCAACGAGCGAGACTACCCCGTCTTCGATCACACCGAGCGTGCGGGCAGCGACGACTCGTGGATCTACGCGTTCGACGCGCGCGAGATCGGCGACAAGCTGCCGCTCAGGAAGCTCGGGCCGTGGGACTTCCGCTCGCGGACCGAGGCGCTCAGCGCGCGCCAGGAGATCGCCCGCAGCCTCTGGAAGCCGGCGAAGCCATGGACCGGCGACCGGCCCGTCACGCGCGAGGAGCTCGCGCAGCACACGTCGTTCGACGACTGCTGGGTCGTCATCCGCGGCAAGGTCTACGACTTCACCGAGTGGAAGGACCACCACCCGGGCGGGCCTTTCGTGGCCCGCATGTACGGCGGCAAGGACGCCACGGCGGAGTTCGGCGAATACCACAGCGGGCTCGCCAAGCGGCACATGGAGCACTTCTGCGTCGGGCCGCTCGTCGGAGCCCCCGCCGAGCGCGCCGGCGACGCCGTCTAGGTCGAGCCGCGTGTCGCTCCAGGACGAACGCACGGTCTTGGTTAGCGCCGGCTCCGCCGTTATCCGGTAGATCGCCGCCCGGCCTCGATCGCGAGCGACTCGATGTGGTCGATCGCCGCATCGAGCGGCTGGCAGTGCGCGCGCGTCTCGATGCGCTTGCGTGAGCAGAAGCCGCCCTGCGCAGCCGTGATGGCGACCGGACAGGAAAAGTGCCGAACGAGCAGGCACTTCGTTGTGATCACTTCGACGGTGGAGGCGGCGGGAATCGAACCCGCGCCGCCGTCCAAACGTTTCGCAGAGCCGGCTGGTGACGAACCGTCATCCTCATCCGCGCACCTCCACCAGCGGAGATCGGCCGCACGGCGGGCGTGTAATCGCAGCCGCGCGGCCTACAGGTAGTGATATGACGAAACTCGCCGAGGGACGTGTCGAGGCCACGATCCCGACCCGCAAGCTCGACCTCGCCCGCGCGTTCTACGAGGACCGTCTCGGGCTGAACCCCGTGGACACCCATCGTCCGGACGTCGACGTGATCTACGCCTGCGGCGCCGGTACCCGCATGGTGGTCTACGAGCACCCTACGGCCTGGACCCAGGCTCACACCGTCGCGCACTTCGCCGTGGCGGACGTCCACGAGACGGTGCGCGAACTGCGTGGACGCGGCGTGGAGTTCGAGCAATACGACCTGCCGGAGCTGCACATGGTCGACGGCGTGGCGACGGTCGGCGACGTGCACTTCGCGTGGTTCCGCGACGCCGACGGCAACATCCTGGGCATCCACGACTGACGGCGTTCGGCCCGACACGGGTCGTCAGCGACCGTTCGAAAGCAGGCGACTGCGCGCGAAGCGCGACGCTCGGTGGCCGGGAAGACCTGCGAGCGGCAGCCCGACGGGGTTCGAGCCCGTCTCGGCTTCCGGCGAGCCGACGCCGAAGGAATGGAACCGAGCCGTCGATCCCGTTGTTGAAGCCCGCTGACATTCGATCGTCCGATGTTGGAAGACGACATTTACTCTCTAGCCTGACGCATCACCCGACGTTGTCGACTCACGTCCGAGCGCGAGGTCGAGCGCGTCTTCCCGGGACATCGCGGCACCCGCGGCCAACGCCGCTGCGACGCGATCGGGGCCGATGGCCGCCTCGGTGAGCGCAAGAGTTCGCTCGCGGTCCCCATCGTCGCCCTGGGCAGCGCCGAGCATCGAGCGGAGCGCGTCGCTTCGCCCGAGCAGGCGGGCTGCCACTTCGGCGTTTCCGGCCTCAGCCTCACACTCCGCGAGACCGCTCAGGACGGCTTCCTCGATGGCGACGACCCCGACCTCGACGGCAGCTGCCAGGGCGAGGCGGCAGAGCTCGCGCGTCCCATCGATGTCGCCCTGCCGACTCCTGAGTAGAGCGAGATTGGTGAGCTCCCGTGCACGTCGGTCGAGGTCGCCGCGCGCCTCGCCGATCGCGAGGCTCTCCTCGAACAGCTCGATCGCGCGCTCGTAGTCTCCCTCGCTGATGAACAGGTGCCGAGGTTGTTCGTCGCGACCGAGAGCAGCCAACCGTCGTCCACGCCGCGGGCGAGCACCAGCGACTCCTCGTACAGACGCGATGCGCCTGCGTCGCGATCTCCGCGCTCGCTGCGGCCGATCGCAAGCATCTGCACGCCGATCGGCCTCTCCGCGCGGCAGTCCCGCCTTCGCGCGAGAGCTCCAGCATGCGCGTCGCCCATCTGCTCGCCCTCGTCGACGTCGCCCTGCCACAGCGCCAGGATCGCCGCGCCCCACAACGCATCGACGAGGTGCTCGGGGTCGACGTCGCCGCCGAGCGCGAGCGGCGGACGTCGAGGAAGCGCCGGCCCTCGGTCCAGTGCCCGCGTGATCGCCCAGTACGTGCCAGATCGCACCGACGAGCCGCAGCGCGCCATCTGCGTCCTCGCACGCGAGCAGGTGCTCGAGCGCCGCCCGCAGGTTCGCGTGCTCGGCGTCGAGACGGTCGAGCCACTCGCGGCCTCCGTCGCGCCCGCAGCTCGGGACGCGCGCGCTCGCCGAGCGCGACGTACCAGGCCGCGTGACGGTCCCGGAGCTCGCTCGACGTCCGGGAGCTCCTCGAGCCGCTCGACCGCGAACTCGCGAATCGTCTCGAGCATCCAGTAGCGGTCGCCGCGTGCGGCGGAGGAGGCTCTTGTCGACGAGCGAGGCGATCGCGTCGAGGTCGGCGCCGCAGATCTCCTCGGCCGCCTCCAGCGTGCAGCCGCCGGCGAAGACGGCGAGGCGGGCGAAGAGGTCCTGCTCCGCCGGCGTCGAGCAGGTCGTGGCTCCAGGCGATCGTCGCGCGCAGCGTCCGCTGCCGCTCGGGCGCCGACCGAGAGCCGCCGGCGAGCAGCGGCAGCCGCTGCTCGAGTCGTTCGAGCAGCACCGGCGAGCGAGAGCGCCTTCACGCGCGCGGCGGCCAGCTCGATCGCGAGCGGCAGGCAGTCGAGGCGCCTGCAGATCTCGGCGACCTCGCCGTTCGCCGCGAAGTCGGAGTCGACCGCCAGCGGCGCGCTGCACGAAGAGATCGACCGCCTCCCGCTCCCGCAGCGGATCGACGGCGACCTCCCACTCGCCGTCGACGTGCAGCGGCTCGCGGCTCGTGACGAGCACCGTCAGGCTGCGGACAGGAGCCGATCGTCTCGGCGACGCCGGCGGCCGCGTCGAGCAGATGCTCGAAGTTGTCGAGCACGAGCAGCAGGCGCTTGTCGCCGCACCGTCGCCGACAGCGTGTCCTTCGAGCCCGAGCGCCTGAGCGGCGGCCGTCTCGACGAGCGCCGGATCGGCGAGCGAGGCGAGCGGCACCCACCAGACGCCACGGTCGTAGTCGTCGGCGGCCGCGGCGGCGGCCTGCAGCGCGAGCCGTGTCTTGCCGCTGCCGCCCGGGCCGGTCAGCGTCACGAGCCGGACCTCGGGTCGCCGCAGCAGCGCTGCGATCTGGTCGATCTCGCGCTCGCGACCGAGGAACGGCGTCGCCGGAACCGGCAGGTTCGTCTCGTGCAGCGTCTTCAGCGGCGGGAAGTCGTCCGTCCCGAGCTGGAAGAGGCGCTCCGGCGCGCTCAGGTCCTTCAGCCGGTGCAGGCCGAGGTCGCGCACGTCGGCGCCGGCGAGGTCTACCGTCGCCTGCGACAGGAGCACCTGCCCGCCGTGCCCGGCGGCGGCGATCCGCGCCGCCCGATGCACGTCGAGCCCGACGTAGCCCTCGTCGGCCGCGGAGCGGCTCGCCCGTGTGCAGTCCCATCCGCACGCGCACCGGGCCGCCCGCGAGCGCGCGCTGCGCGTCGGCGGCAGCCGCCACCGCATCGGACGCACGCGCGAAGGCGACGAAGAACGCATCGCCCTGCGTGTCGACCTCGACCCCGTCGTGCCGCCGCCAGGCGTCCCGCAGCGCGCGGCGATGCTCGGCGAGCACCTCGGCGTACCCGTCGCCCGAGCTCCTGGAGCAGCCGCGTCGAGCCCTCGATGTCGGTGAAGAGGAACGTCACCGTCCCGGTCGGGAGCTCGGTCTGCACGTGCCGATTCTCTCCCGTCTGGAAGCGAAAGTGAATGGAGCTGACGGGAACTCTGTCAAACCCTCCGGCGGCCCTCGAACGGCTGCTCGCGTCGTCGCTCCTGGTGCAGGCCCGCGATGGCGCGTGAGTGCGATCCAGACGCCCGTGCTTGATGGTCGAGTGCTTCGAGACTAGTCTCGCTGGAGCGCGGTCAGGCCGAGACGGCGAGTGCTCAAGCCATGACGGACGGAGACTACCTGCTGGCCGCCCAGCCCTCAGAGCTGGAGCGCTTGCAGCTGCAATCGCGCGTGTGGGAACCCTGTGGTCGGCAACTACTCGCGACGTTCGGCGCGGGGCCCGGCCTGCGCGTCCTCGACGTCGGCTGCGGAGCGCTGGGTTGGCTCCGGATCCTCAGCGACTGGGTTGGCGCCTCGGGACGGGTGGTCGGCACCGACATCGACCAGCGCCTGCTGGATGCCGCCGGCTCGTTCCTGGACGCGGAGGGCGTCACCAACGTGGAGCTCGCCGTCGATGATCTCTTCGACAGCAAGCTGGAGCCCGGTTCCTTCGATCTCGTCCACGCCCGCTACGTGATCGCGCCGCTTGGACGTGGGCGTGCGCAGGTCGCGTCGCATCGACGGTTGGTCAGACCCGGTGGGCTACTCGTTCTCGAGGAGTGGGATCTGGGCTCATGGCACTTCAACGCTCCCGCCGCGGCAGCCGAGCGACTGATCGGAGCGATCGCCGAGATCTTCGGCACCCTGGGCGGCGAGGCCGGCCGCGAGCTTCCGGAACTGCTCCGCGAAATCGGCATCGAGGAGCCCGGAATCGACGCGCACGTCATCGCGCTCGAGCCAGGCCACCCCTACCTGCTGCTACCGCTTCAGTTCAGCGTCGCGCTCGAATCGCGACTGCTCGAGGCGCTCGGCGACGACGAGCTCGCAACGCTACGCCGCGACGCCGAACGCGAGCTCGCCGAACCGCGCAGGTGGGGCACCACGTTCACGCTCATCCAAGCTTGGGGGAGGTTGCCGTGAGAGCGGCAGCCGTGGATCTCGACGAGCTAGACCTGACTTGAACGAGGGAGTGGAGGCGGCGGGAATCGAACCCGCGTCCGCGATCGCCCGGGAAGAGCGTCTACAAGCATAGTCCCCGTCTTGGTCTCACCCGCCGGCTGTCACGAGGACCGACCACCGGCGGGCCAGGCATCTTTGAGGTCTCACCGTCGGGCGTGCCGATCCCTTCGGTGACAAGCCCGTTAGTAGTCGCCGGCTTCGCCCCACGGGCCGAGGGCGGGCCGACGTACGCTCAGCTAGTCAGACTAGGCGGCGTAGGCGAGGTCGGTATCAGACTTCGCAGTTGTGTTGTGCCGGATGATTAACGAGGCCAACCGACGTCCTCGGCTTGCAGCTCATCCCTGGTCAACGACCACGTCGAAACCTGGGCGCCCCCTGGGAACCTCCACATTCTAGCGAAGGCCGGCCGATCGCCCTAGTGCGCGGACTCCTTCAGGGCGCGGTCGATCTCGCGCTTCGCGTCGCGCGAGGCCATCGCCTGGCGCTTGTCGGCGACGTTCTTGCCGCGCCCCAGGCCGACCTCGATCTTCACGCGGCCGTCCTTGAAGTAGAGGCGCAGCGGGACCAGCGTGTAGCCCTTCTCGTCCGTGCCCTGGCGGATCTTCGTGATCTCGCGGCGGTGCAGCAGCAGCTTGCGGTCGCGCGTCCGCTCGTGGTTGGCGCCGCCCGCCTGCTTGTACGGCTCGATCGTGGCGCCGACCAGCCAGACCTCGCCGTCGCGCACCGTCGCGTACGCCTCGCCCAGGCTCACGTGGCCGTCGCGCAGGCTCTTGACCTCGGAGCCGGCCAGCACCACGCCAGCCTCGAAGCGCTCCTCCACGTGGTACTCGTGGAACGCGCGGCGGTTCGAGACGATCGTCTTCTCGCCTTGCGGCCGGGCCATCCGGCCATGCTACGTCACTGGATCTCGAGTCGCCGCACCGTCTGCCAGCGCTTCGTCCCGTCCTGCGCCGGCGAGTAGGCCTCCAGCGTCACCGGACCCGTCAGGCCGGCCGGCAGCTCCATCGTCCACTCGAAGCGCCCCTCGCAGCCCTGCTCCGAGATCGCGTGGGCCACCTCCGTGCGGTACTGGATCACGCGGAACACCAGCACCTCGTCCGGCAGGCGCATCACGCCCGTCAGACGCAGCGGCTCGCCCTCCTCGAGCTTGGTCGTGTCACGCGGGAACGCGAGCACGAACGGCGCCTGGCCCGGAGCCGCGGGTGGCGCGGTGGCCGGGTCGCACGGCTGGCCGCTCGAGCGTCGTCGTCGCCGTCGCGGGCGCGCGCACCAGCACGTCCGCGAGCTCGCGCGTGACCGGGCCCGTGAGCCCGCCGCCGAGGTCGAACGGGACGCCGTCGACGCTGATGTCCACCTGGCGCAGCGCCGGTCGCGTCGTGAGCGTGTACACGAGCTGGTAGATCGCCCTGCGGGCTGGCCTGCGCGAACTCCGACGACAGGTCGACGCTCGCCGTGCCCTCCGACTCCACGTAGCTGCGCACCGCCGTGCCCTCGGGGATCGCGGACGTGAAGCGCAGGCTCTTCTCCGCGGGCGTCAGCGGCGCGAGCAGCGCGTCGAGCAGCGACCGCCCCGTGCTGTCCGACGGAGGAGCTGTCCACGGCGACCGCCTCCGGCCGGCCGTAGCGGTAGAGGTAGACGACCGCCGGACGCTGCCCCTCCTCGTCCGTCGGCAGCGCCGGCACCGTCGCGGCCGACGTCTCCTCGCTCGTCTCCTCCTGCGGCACCGTCACCGTGACCTCCGGCCCGATCACCGTGCGCTCCGGGCCGGGCACGCTGACCTCGTTGACCGGGATCGAGGCGCTCGCCGTGCCCGCGTTGCCCTCGTCGCGCACGCCGAGCGACGCCGTGCCGCACGCCGCGAGCACGCCCGCGATCGCGAGCAGCGCCAGCACCACCACCTGCGCCGGTCGGCG
Source organism: uncultured Actinomycetota bacterium (assembly GCA_963767885.1). GTDB lineage: Bacteria > Actinomycetota > Thermoleophilia > Gaiellales > F1-60-MAGs149 > CAVYFW01. The sequence continues at coordinate 96,740 of CAVYFW010000011.1, read as the reverse complement.
GTTCACGCGGGCGTCGACCCGTTCGGGCTGGCCTGGCCGTTCACGTGCAGGTGCAGCGTCGCCACGGCGCCGTCCGCGTCCACGAGCTCGAGCTCGCCGCCGAGCAGTCGCGCCTGGCCGTGCGCGATCGCGAGGCCGAGGCCGGTGCCGCCGCCGCTGCGCGACGACGAGGCCATCGCGAAGCGCTCGCCGGCGCGGTCCAGGAAGGGGCCGAAGCCCTCGCCGTAGTCGCGCACCGTGACCGTGCCGTCGCGCCGCACGATCACGCACACCGGCGGCTGCCCGTGGCGCACGGCGTTGTCGAGCAGGTTCGCCAGCACGCGCTCGACTCGCCGCGGGTCGCTCGCCACCATGCAGGCCCGCCGGCGCGTCGATGAGGGCGTCCGGCGCGCGCTGGGCGGCGACGTCGCGCACCAGGTGCACGAGGTCGAAGCGCTCGACCCGCACCTCCTCCGATGCCGCTCTCCAGGCGCATGACCTCCAGCAGGTCCTCGACGAGCGCCGCGAGCGCCGAGGCCCGCTCCCGCACCATCGAGCCCTCCGGCGAGTCGTCGAGCAGCGACGCCGCCGCGACGAGGCCCGTGATCGGCGTGCGCAGCTCGTGCGCCACGTCGGCCGAGAAGCGGCGCTCGCGCTCGGCCGCCTGGTCCAGCTCCGCGAGCTTCGTGCCGAGGGCGTCGGCCATGTCGTCGAGCGCGCGCCCGAGCTCGGCGATCTCGTTGTTGCCCTTCGGCTTCAGGCGCGCCTGGAGGTCGCCGTCGGCCAGGCGCCGGGCCAGGGCGACCGCCCGCCGCAGCGGCTGCGAGATCAGCGCCGCCACGAGCGCGCCGACGAGGGCGCCGAGCAGCGCCGCGCCGATGACGATCTGGATGATCGCGCGGCGCAGGTTGCGCAGGGCGGCCTCGTCCTGGCCGAAGCGCCGCTGCATGAAGAGCGCCCCGCCGTCGCGCAGCGACGTGCCGCCGATGACCGTGGGATCGTCGCCGCCGCGCAGCACCACCGTGAAGACGCGCCCGGGCTCGCTGCGCACGGAGTCGCGCAGCGCGGGCGGGATGCGGTCGCGGAGGGTGACGGCGCCCTCCTGCCGCGCGCCGTACTCCAGGTACATGCCGCTGTAGATCGGGCCGTAGGTGTTCGCCGCCGGACGGTCGCGCCGCACGTCCTCGGCCACGCCGCGGCGCGCCGTGTCGAGCCGCTCGTCGACCGCCCGGTCGTAGACGGCGAAGCCGATGCCGGCAGCCACCAGCGCCGCCACGGCGGCGATGGCGAGCGACAGCCGGAGACGAAGGCTCACCGCTGCAGCTTGTAGCCCACGCCGCGCACCGTGAGGATGATGCGCGGGTTCGCGGGGTCGTCCTCGACCTTGGCCCGCAGCCGCTGGATGTGCACGTCGACGAGGCGCGTGTCGCCCGCCCAGCCGTAGCCCCACACGCGCTCCAGCAGCACCTGCCGGCTCAGCACCATGCCCGCGTGGTCGGCGAGCTCGACGAACAGCTTGTACTCCGTCGGCGTGAGGCCGACCGCCTCGCCGTTGCGGCTGACCTCGTGGCCGCCGCGGTCGAGCTCGATCGAGCCGATCTGCTCCCGCGCCGGCGCCGTGGTCGTCGACTCCACGGTCGCCCGGCGCAGGCTCGCGCGCAGGCGAGCAGCGAGCACCGCGGGCTCGAACGGCTTCGTGACGTAGTCGTCCGCCCCGGCCTCCAGGCCGAGCACGACGTCGATGGCGTCCGACCGCGCCGAGAGGAACACGATCGGGATCTGCGACTCGCGGCGGATCTCGCGGCAGAGGGCCACGCCGTCGAGCCCGGGCAGCATGACGTCGAGCAGCGCGAGCGCCGGCGACTCGCGCGCGAACGCCGCCAGCCCCTCGGGTCCGTCGGCCGCCGTGACGACGTCGAAGCCGTTGCGGCGCAGGCCGAGCGCCGTCGCCTCGCGGATGACGGCATCGTCCTCGACGAGCAGGATCTTCGGTGGGCGCAGCTCGGACACCGTGCCCATTATCGACGTTGGGGCGGAGCGACCCGACACCACCGCGTTCCACACGCCTGCTAGAGCGCGGTCTAGCGGCCTCCACCGGTGGCCGGATCGAGCGTCACCCGCCCGCGCGGCGCGTCGATGCGCTCGACGCGGACGTCCAGGCGGTCGCCGAGGCGGATCGCGTGCCCGCTCGTGCGGCCGATCAGCGAGACCTCGAGCGGCCCGAGCTCGTAGTAGTCCATCGCCAGCGTGCGCGCGGGCAGGAAGCCCTCGTAGAGCCCGCCGAAGCGCACGAAGGCGCCCGCGCCGACCAGCCCCGTGACCTCGCCGGCGAAGGCCTCGCGCGGATCGTCGCGGATCCGCTCGGCCAGGTAGCGGGCGATCGCGAGGGCGTCGCCCCGCCGCTCCAGGCGCTCCGCCACCCGCTCGGCCGCCGAGCAGTGCGCGGCCAGCTCGCGCAGCGGACCGCCCGACTCCGGCGCGGCCTCGTCACCGAGCGTCGCGAGCAGCGCGCGGTGGACGACGAGGTCGGGGTAGCGGCGGATCGGCGAGGTGAAGTGGCAGTAGGCCGTCGAGGCGAGTCCCATGTGGCCGGCGTACGCCGGGTCGTAGCGCGCCTGCTGGAGCGCCCGCAGGACGAGCGTCGTCCACGCCGCGCCGCGGACCGCCGCGGGCCTCGGCGTGCCGCTCGACCAGCTCGGCGGCGCGGACCGCGGCCCGGGCGGCCTCGCGTGGCGGCAGGTGCTCGGGCAGCGGCGGCGTCGGCACGTCCAGCGCCTCGAGCTTCGCGTACAGCAGCTCGACCGCGTCGGCCTCGGGCGGCTCGTGCGCGCGGTACAGCGCCGGCGCCTTCGCCTGCAGGCAGTGGGCGGCGACGGCCTCGTTGCTCGCGATCATCAGCTCCTCGACGAGCGCGTGCGCGCGGGGCTCGCCGATGCGCCGCGCGCCGCGCACCCGGCCGTCGCCGATGTCGAGCTCCAGCTCGTCCTGCTGCAGCATCAGCGCGCCGCGGGCCCGGCGGCGCTCGCGCAGGATGGCGGCCAGGCGGTCGAGCGCGCGCAGCGCCTCGAGCAGCTCCGCGGGCACCGCCTGCCGTCCGGCGAGGGCCTGCTCGACCTCCTCGTAGGCCAGGCGGCGGGCCGACACGATCTGCGCGCGGGAGAACCGCGGCCGCCCCACCACGCTTCCGTCGGCCGCGAAGACGAGCTCGACCGTCACGGTGTCGCGCGGCCGGTTCGGCACGAGGCTGCAGAGCCCCGAGGAGAGGGCGAACGGCAGCATCGGCTCGACGCGGCCCGGCAGGTAGACCGAGAACCCGCGCCGCCGCGCCTCGCGGTCGACCGGCGAGCCGGGCCGCACGCTGGCCGCGACGTCGGCGATGTGCACCAGCACGCGCCAGCCATCGCCCTCGGCCTCGACGGTCAGGGCGTCGTCGTGGTCCTTGGCGGTTCCGGGATCGATCGTGAACGCGAGCCGGTCGCGCAGGTCGCGGCGCGATCCGGACGGTGCGGGCGGGTCGGCCGGCAGCAGCTCCACCTCGGCCAGCACGTCATCCGGGAACGGCCGGCGCGCACCGCCCTCGGCCGCGAGGGCCGCGAGCTCCACCTCGACGTCCTGCGGCGAGCCGAGCCGCTCCACCACCCGCGCCCGGTTCGAGCGGGGCGACGGTTCCACGAGCACCAGCTCGCCGGGCTCGCACTCGACCGAGCCACGCCGGCCGAGCGCCAGCGGCTGGCCGGGCGTGAAGTACGGCTCGCCGACCAGGAAGCGCCCGCGCCGCATGACCTCGCACGCGATGAGCTCCGGGCGCTCCGCGGCGCCCGCCTCGTCCCGCGGCGGCCGCGCCGGGGCGTGCTCGCGCGGACGCGACGCGGGCCGCGACGGGCGCGAGCGGCGAGCAGGTCTGTGGGGACGCCGGCTCAGACGCGCAGGAAGCGGCGCATCGTGAGGCCGGAGCCGGCCGCGCCGAGCGCGACGCCGGCGACGAGCAGGATCAGCGCGAGCATCTGGAAGTCCAGCGCCCCGACGTCCGACGACGCCGTGAAGTCGTCCTCGAAGCGGTTCTCCAGGAGCGACCGGTACGAGACCAGGAGCAGCCCGACGGCCAGCACCGAGCCGACCAGCCCGCAGATCATGCCCTCGAGCATGAACGGCCAGCGCACGAACCAGTTGGTCGCGCCCACGAGCTTCATCACCTCCACCTCGCGGCGGCGGGCGTAGATCGAGAGCCGGATCGTGTTGCCGATCAGCAGCACCGCGGCGATCGTCAGCACGACGCCGAGGGCGCCCAGCACCAGCCCGATGGTGCGCGCCGTGGACAGCACGCGGTCGGCCTGCTTGTCGCCGTAGTCGGGGTTCGGCTGGCCCGGGCGGTCCGCCTGGAGGCCCTTCGTGCCCACGAGGTCGGCGGCGATGGCGGCCGTGTCGTCGGGGTTGCGCGCCTTGATCTCGAACGAGGCGGGCAGCGGGTTGCCGAGCGCCAGGTCGAGGATCGGCGAGTTCTCGCCCAGCCGCTCGCGCATGCGCTGCAGGGCGTCGTCCTTCGACACGTAGATGAACGACGTGATCTGGTTGTCGTCCTTCAGCTGCTTGAGCCGGGACTGCAGCGAGGCGACCTGTTGCTGCGTCGCGTCGTTGCGCAGGTACGCCTTGATCGTGACGTCGTTGCGGACGTTGTCGGTGTAGCTCCAGAGCCACGAGCCGAGCGCGAGGCCGATGCCCGCGATGAACATGACGACCAGCACGGTGACGCAGGCGGCGAGCGTCGTGGCGAGGTTCTGGCGCAGCGATCGGAAGGCCTCGACGACGAAGAAGTTCCAGCGCATCCCCGGCCCCTAGGTGAGCGTCTGCTCGGTGACGTAGCCGCCGCGCCGGTCGTCGCGCACGACGCGCCCGTCCTCCAGCGCGATCACGCGGCGCCGCATCTTGTCGACCATCTCGCGGTCGTGCGTGGCCATCACGACGGTCGTGCCGGAGCGGTTGATGCGGTACAGCAGCTGCATGATCCCGATCGACGTCTCGGGATCGAGGTTGCCCGTGGGCTCGTCGCAGATCAGGAGCGCCGGGTGGTTCACGAAGGCGCGGGCGATCGAGACGCGCTGCTGCTGGCCGCCGGACAGCTCGTGCGGGAACTTGTCCGTCTTGTCGGCGAGACCGACCAGCGAGATGATGTCCGGCACCTTCTTGGAGATCTCGTCGTTCCCCTTGCCCTGCACCTGCAGCGCGTAGGCGACGTTGTCGTAGACGGTGCGCGTCGGCAGCAGCTTGAAGTCCTGGAAGACGCAGCCGATGTTGCGGCGCAGCTGCGGGATGCGGGAGCGCCGCAGCTTGTTGAGCGAGCGCCCGCCGACGATGACGGTGCCCCGCGTGGAGTCGATCTCCTTGAGCAGGAGCTTGATGAACGTGCTCTTGCCCGAGCCGGAGGGGCCGACCAGGAACACCCACTCGCCCTTGTCGATCTGCAGCGTGACGTCCTGGAGCCCGACGACCCGGCCCGGATAGACCTTGGTCACGTTCTCGAACAGGATCATGGCCGCGCTCTTGGGCTGCGGCATGCGGAACTCGCCCGTCTCCGGGGCGAGCGCCGCCAGGGCCTCGGCGCGCCGGCGGCGGCGCTCCTCGGCCTCGCGATCGTAGGTGTCCGGGTCGGGCGCGACCGTCGACGCCGCCGACGGCGTCCAGTCCAGCGCCTCGACCTCCTCCGTGATGGATCGGGTCGCGGCGCCGGAGGAAGTGGTCTGGTCGTCTTCCCGCTTCAGCATGGTGCACCTGGCCCTGCGGCCCGTACGAAGGCTAGCGAACCCCCCACCCGCACCCGCTCACTCCGCCCCGGGAGCGTGGCCCTGGCCGGTGGCGCGGTGCAGCAGGTACGCGTGGACGAACGCGTCCAGATCCCCGTCGAGGACCCCCTGGGCGTTGCCGTCCTTGAGGCTCGTCCGGTGGTCGTTGACCATCGTGTAGGGATGGAGGACATAGGAACGGATTTGACTTCCGAACGAATTGTCCTGCGCCTCGCCGCGTTCCTTTGCGAGCTCGTCCTCCCGCCGCTTGAGCTCGAGCTCCAGCAGGCGGCTCTTGAGCACGCGTAGCGCGGTCATCTTGTTGGACGACTGCGAGCGCTCGTTCTGGCACTGCACGACGAGTCCCGTCGGCAGGTGCGTGATCCGCACGGCCGAGTCCGTCTTGTTGACGTGCTGGCCGCCGGCGCCCGACGCGCGGTACGTGTCGATGCGCAGGTCCGCCTCGTCGACCTCGACGTCGACGTCGTCGTCGATCCAGGGGGCGACGTCGACGCGCGCGAAGGCGGTGTGGCGCCGGTGCGCGGAGTCGAACGGCGAGAGCCGCACCAGCCGGTGCACGCCCTTCTCGGCCTGCATGATCCCGTAGGCGTTCTCGCCCGAGAGCGCGAAGCTGACCGACTTGAGGCCGGCCTCCTCGCCCGCGGTCGCCTCCAGCAGCTCGACCTTGAAGCGACGGCGCTCGGCCCAGCGCAGGTACATGCGCAGCAGCATCTCGGCCCAGTCCATGGCGTCCGTGCCGCCCGCACCGGCCGAGATGGTCACGATCGCCGGGCCCGGCGTCGTACTCGCCGCTGAAGAGGGCGTCCTCCTCCAGCCGGTCGATCTCGCCCTTGAGCCGCCCGACGGCCTCCTCGACCTCGGGCATCAGGCTCTCGTCCTCCTCGGCGAGCTCGGCCATCGCGGGCAGGTCCTCGAGCTCGGCCTCGAGCCGCGTGTAGAGCTGCAGCTGCCGGTCCGCGCGCGCACGCTCGGATGCCACCTTGCCGGCCGCCCGCGGGTCGTCCCAGAAGCCGGGGGCCGAGATCTGCTCGTCGAGCGCGCCGATGCGCGCTGCTAGGGCGTCCGGGTCAAAGGTAGTCACGGACCCAGACGAGCCGGGCCCTCAACTCCTTGATCGCGGCACTGAGGTCCTCGCGCACCTCGGCCATGGCCTAGCGTCCCCGCTTCTTGGGCGGGCGCTTCTTCTTGCGCCCCGCGGCACCCGGGCGCGTGCTGCGCACGTCGGTCGAGCTGTCGCCGTTGCCGTTGCCGTCGGTCTCGGCCGGGCGCTCGATGCGCTCCTCCGGCGCGGTGGCCGTCGAGGAGCCGCCGCGGCGCGCGCCGGTCCAGCTCTGGGAGCCGGCCCAGGCCGTGTCGCTGGCGGGCTCACGCGTGGTCGACGCCGACGGGGAACGCGCGCTCGAGCCGATCGGGTGCAGCGCGTCGGCCTCCTCGTGCTCCAGCACCAGCGGGCCCTCGCGGCGGGCGAGCTCGAAGGGGTCGACGGACTGCGTCTGGCCGCTCTGGTCCTGCACCTCGACGTGGAAGTGGAACAGGTTCTTGACGACCTCCTCCTGCACCTCGGCCATCATCTCGCCGAACATCTGGTGTCCCTCGCGGCGGTACTCGACCAGCGGGTCCTTCTGGGCCAGGCCGCGCAGGTGGATGCCGTCGCGCAGGTAGTCCATGTTGTCGAGGTGCTCGCGCCAGCGGGCGTCGATCGTCTGCAGCAGGAAGAAGCGCTCGGCCCGGCGCATGAGCTCCGGGTCGATCTTGGAGACGCCCTCCTCCTTCAGCGCGTACGCGCGGCGCGCGTCGGCGGCCACGCGGTCGAGCAGGTCCTCGCGCTGGAGCTCCTCCGCCGGCCCGAGGTCCTCGCGCGTGAAGCCCACGGGGTAGATCGAGCGCAGCCCGATCATCATGCCGTCGAGGTCCCACTGCTCCGCGAACTGCAGGTCGGTGTGGGCCTCGGCGATGCCCTCGACCGTCTCGTCGATCCAGATGAGGATCTCGTCCGAGATGTCGGCGCCCTCGAGCACGTCGCGCCGCTGCTCGTACACGACCTCGCGCTGCTTGTTGAGCACGTCGTCGTACTTGAGGACGTTCTTGCGGATCTCGAAGTTGTGCTCCTCGACGCGCTTCTGCGCGCCCTCGATCTGACGCGTCAGGAGCTTGTGCTCGATCGGCTCGCCCTCGGGCGGGCCGAGGCGGTCGAGGATCTTGTAGATGCGGTCGCCGGCGAACAGGCGCACGACCTGATCCTCGGCCGAGAGGTAGAAGCGCGTCTCGCCGGGGTCGCCCTGGCGGCCGGAGCGGCCGCGCAGCTGGTTGTCGATGCGCCGCGACTCGTGGCGCTCCGTGCCGAGCACGTAGAGGCCGCCGAGGTCCGGCACGCCCTCGCCGAGCTTGATGTCGACGCCGCGGCCGGCCATGTTGGTCGCGATCGTGACCGCGCCCCGCTGGCCGGCGTCCTGGATGATCTCGGCCTCGCGCTCGTGCTGCTTGGCGTTGAGGACGTTGTGCGGCACGCCGCGGCGCGAGAGCAGCCCCGAGAGGTGCTCGGAGGTCTCGATGTCGATGGTGCCGACCAGCACCGGCTGGCCAGCCTCGTGGCGCTGCGCGATGTCGTTGACGACGGCCGAGAACTTCTCGTCCTTCGTCTTGTAGATGTAGTCGTTCTGGTCCGCGCGGACCATCGGCACGTTGGTCGGGATCGACGTGACCTCGAGCTTGTAGATCTCGGCGAACTCGTTGGCCTCCGTCGCCGCCGTGCCCGTCATGCCGGCGAGCTTCTCGTACATGCGGAAGTAGTTCTGGATCGTGACGGTCGCGACGGTGATGTTCTCCGCCTCGATCTTCACGCCCTCCTTGGCCTCGACCGCCTGGTGCAGGCCCTCGCTCCAGCGCCGGCCCTCCATGATGCGGCCGGTGAACTCGTCGACGATCTTCACCTCGCCCTCGTCGGTGACGACGTACTCGATGTCCCGCTTGTAGAGCGACTCGGCCTTCAGGGCCTGGATGAAGTGGTTGACCATCTGCCCGTTGCCGGGGGCGTACAGGTTGTCGATGCCGAGCCAGCGCTCGACCTTGTGCACGCACTCCTCGGTCGGCGCGACGGTCTTGCGCTTCTCGTCGACCTCGTAGTCCTCGCCCACCGTGAGCCGCTTGGCGATGCGCGCGAGCTCGTAGTACGTGCTCGCGGCGTCCTCGGGCTGGCCCGAGATGATCAGCGGCGTGCGCGCCTCGTCGATGAGGATGGAGTCGACCTCGTCCACGATCGCGTAGGGGTGGCCGCGCTGCACCGTCGCGGCGAGCTCGACCGCGAGGTTGTCGCGCAGGTAGTCGAAGCCGAACTCCGAGTTGGTGCCGTAGGTGACGTCGGAGGCGTAGGCCGCGCGGCGCTGGTCGGACGGCATCTGCGCCTGGATGACGCCGACGGTGATGCCGAGGAAGTCGTAGACCGGGCTCATCCACGTCGCGTCGCGGCGGGCCAGGTAGTCGTTGACGGTGACGAGATGGACGCCGCGCCCGGCCAGCGAGTTGAGGGCGACGGGGAGGGTGGCGACGAGCGTCTTGCCCTCGCCGGTCTTCATCTCCGCGATCCAGCCGCGGTGGAGGCAGGCGCCGCCCATGATCTGGACGTCGAAGTGGCGCATCTGCATGCTCCGCCAGGCTGCCTCGCGGACGAGGGCGTAGGCCTCCGGCTCCACCTCCCGCAGGGTGGCCTCGACGTCGGCGCCGTCGGCGATGCGGGCGCGGACGTCGTCGCGGAGGGCAGCGAAGCGGGAGCGGATGCTGTCGTCGTCCAGCGCCTCCACCTCGTCAGCGAGGCGGTTGGTGGCGCGCGCGACGTTCTCCAGCTCCTTGAGCTTCCGGCCCTCGCCGACGCGGAGGACGCGGTTGAGGAGGTCGGCCATGCCACGAAGGGTACCAGGGACCGGCGTGGCTCCCGCCCCACCCGCCGCGTTCGGGAGGCGCCGGTGCCGAGGCTACGGGCGCGCGTCGACCAGGAGCCGGCGGCGCTCCTCGACGACGGCCGCGAAGACGTCCACGACGTCCGGGTCGAACTGCGTGCCGGCGCCGGCGCGCAGCTCCGCGACGGCCTCGGCGAGCGGTCGCGCGCGGCGGTACGGGCGGTCGGCGGACATCGCGTCGAACGCGTCGCAGACGGCGATGATGCGCGCCGCGAGCGGGATGTCGGCCGCCGCCAGCCCGTCGGGGTAGCCGCCGCCGTCGTAGCGCTCGTGGCTCGAGCGGACGAGCGCGGCGACCGGCGCGAGCGCGGGGGCCGCGAGCAGGATGCGCTCGCCGATGATCGTGTGGCGCCGCATGAACGCCCACTCGGCGTCGTCCAGCGGGCCGGCCTTGCCGAGGATCGAGTCGGGGATCGCCATCTTGCCGATGTCGTGCAGGCGCGCGGCCTGGGCCACGACCGGCAGGAGGTCCGGCGGCAGGCCGAGCCGCTCGGCGACGGCCTGCGCGAGGTCGGCGACGCCGTCGACGTGCTCGCCGAGGTCCGGGTCGCGCTCGAACAGCGCCTGCAGCAGCGCGTCCGTCGCCTGACGGCCGGCCGACGGCCGCCCGGCGCCCTTGTGCGCGTACATCCGGACGTCCGCGACGCGCAGCGCCTCCGGCACGGTCGTCGGCCTCCTCGGGGAGCAGCACGGCACCGAACGAGCAGCCGATCTCGAAGCCCTCGCCGCGCTCGTGCAGCGCCGCCGCGGCGTCGGCGACGACGCGCTCGTTGGCCTCGCCGTGCGGCGCGAGCACGCAGAACTCGTCGCCGCCCATGCGGTAGGCGGAGGCGCGCCCGGCGGTCGTCGCCGCCAGCGAGGCCGCGAGCCGCGTCAGCAGGGCGTCGCCCGCGGGGTGCCCGAAGACGTCGTTGTAGCTCTTGAAGCCGTCCAGGTCGAACAGGGCGAGCGTCCAGCGGGCGGCCGGGCTCCTCGAGGAGCCGCCTCCAGGTCTGCGATCAGCCGGCGCCGGTTGGCGAGGCCGGTCAGGCTGTCGGTGTCGGCCTCGTGGCGCAGCCGGCGCTGGGAGTGGCGCAACCGCGACACGCCGAGGCCGAGCAGGCCGAGCGCCGCCACGAGCGCGGCGACGGCCCGGGCGCCAACGCCGTCGGCGAAGCTCGGCGCCGCCGCGCGGTCCGAGGCGACGACGATCCACGCGTTCTGGTTGTGCGGCTCGCGGGCGACGCGGCGGTAGGCCCGGCGGCGCCCGTCGATGGTGACGATGCCGCTCGTGGGTCCGGACGTGGACGATCGCCGTCGAGGCTACGGTCGCCCGGGACGCCCAGCGGCACCTCCTCGCCCGGCGCGCGCTGCTCGTGGTCGCTGTCCACGACCAGCTGGCCGGTCCGCGCGTCGAGGACCTGCACCGTCGAAGCGCTCGCTGCGCTTGGCGGCCTCGCGGCGGAAGCTCTCGATCGTGACCTCGAAGTGGACGATGCCGGGCTTGCTGCCGTCGGGCATGACGATCGGAGTCGAGTTCGCGATGACCCACTCGTGGGTGTCCGGCGAGACGTACGGCGCCGCCTGGTACACCTCGCCCTTGTCGAGCTCGAAGGTGGGCGCGAAGAAGGAGTTGCGCGCCTCGTCGGGCGACAGGTTCGCGAGATCCTCGTCGGCGCCGCCGACCGCGCGGGCGTTCTCGCTGCCGTGGAAGTCGATGAAGCACGCCTCGCCGATGCTGTCGGGGAACAGCAGCTCCAGGTTGGCGAGCGCCTGGCGCGTGCCCACGACCGCCGGGCCCGCCCGCCTGCAGCTTCTGCGTGCGCGTGCCCGCGAGGGTGTAGAACTGCGCGAAGGCGGGGTTGCGCGCCGTGATCAGCGTGATGGAGCGTGCACGGGCGAAGTACTCGTCGAGCACGACGGCCTGCTCGCCGACCTCGTTGAGCAGGGCCTGGTCGAGCGCCTGCTCGCGTGCGGCGCGCCGCTGCGCGACGCTCGCGACGCCCAGCCCGACGAGGCCGATCGCGAGCACGATGCAGCCCGCGGGAAGCCACCGGCCCGGGGTGACACGACGCCAACGCGGCATGGTCTCAAAATCGACCACGCTGGCGGGAAGCTTGAGACGCCGTCACGAGCGCCGGCCCGGCTCACCGGTCGGGCCGGTGACGCCTCGGCCCGGGGGCTGTGCCAAGGTTCGCCGGGATGCCCGGGAGGCGGACGCGAGCGGGATGGAGCGGGAGCGGAACATGAGCGCGGAGGGCGCGCGCGACCTGATGCAGGGCTTCCTGGTCGGCCAGGTGACGCGCCTCGAGGTCGCCCGGCGCGCCGACCTGTGGATGAGCACGGTCCGGCTGGAGGACGAGGACTGGCCGGAGGGCCTGCTCGACGCGCTGACCGAGCTCTTCCCCCTCGCCGCCAGCGAGCCGCCCGACCCGCGCTCGGTGCACGCCGCGCTGGCCGCGCTCGACCTGGAGCCCGCGCACGCCTCGATCGTGCTCGGCATCTCGACGCGGCTCGTGCTGCTGGCGGTGCTGCTGGAGCCGGCCGAGGAGTCGGCGACGCCCGACGCCATCCTGCGCCCCGGCGAGCGGGTGCTGCTCGGCACCGCCGGCGGCCGCGAGGCGCTGCGCGCGCTGCTGGACGGCCGCGTGGACGTGCTCACGGCGTGGCTGGAGCGGACGGTGCTCGACCCGGAGGCGTTCCTGGGCACGACCTGGGACGTGCCGCTGCTGGACGTCGGCGGGCTGGAGGGCCTCGTGCGCCGCCTCGTCGCCGACACGGAGCTGCTGCCGCCCGGCGCCGCACGCGCGATGGTGGCCGACGAGTGGGTCGCGGAGCTCGCCACCGACTCGCTCCCGGACGACTCCACCTTCGGCGAGGTCGTGCGGGCGATCGGCGAGCCGCTGCTGGAGAGCGACGCGCCGGTGCTGCTGTGGCACGCCGTGCAGGAGCTCGCCATCGTCACCGAGGACGACCCCGCAGCTGGCGGAGCGCGTGCTCGAGCGCTGCCTGCCGATGTCGGCGGCGGAGCAGGGCCGCTGCCCGTCGGCCGCCGCCGCGCCGCTGCTCGGCAACTTCGCCGTGGACGACGCCGCCGACCTGCTGGACCGCGTGTCGCCGCAGCTCGACGCCGACGCCTGGGACGCGGTGGCGCGCGAGTACCTGGGCCGCGAGCTCGCCGTGCACTGGCTCGACTGGCGCCCGCACGTGCAGCGCTGGGCGACCGCGCCCGACCGCACCCGCTCGGCCGCCGTGCGCCGGGCCGTCGAGCTCGCGGGCACGCCGGAGCGCGAGGCGCTCGCCTGGTTCGCCGACCGCGGCTGACCGACGGCCGCCGCGGCGCCGCGGCTATCCTCGCCGCCATGGCGACCCTCCCCGACGACGTGCGCGAGCTGCTCGACGGCCCGAACTTCGTCCACGTGGCCAGCACGCTGCCGGACGGCGCGCCGCACGTGGTGGCGATCTGGGCCGGCGTCGAACGCGGCCCGGACGGCGACCGCATCGTCTTCTTCACCGGCCCGGCCACCCGCAAGGCCCGCAACCTCGACCGCGACGGCAGGGTGGCGTTCTCCGTCGTCGGCCACGACGACCCGTACCGCACGGCGTGGGTGCGCGGCCGGGTGGTCGAGAAGCGCGTCGACGACCTGGAGACGATGGACCACCTGTCCCACGTCTACACGGGCCAGCCGTTCCCGAACCGCACGAACGTCGTCTACGTCGTGGAGCCGGAGCGCTGGAAGTACCTGCACCTGCCGTTCAGCCACGAGCCGGGCGCCTGATGGCCCTCGCGCGAGGAGGAACGGCGCCGCCTCACCAGCGCCCGCCTGACCTTCAACGCGCCGCTCGGCGAGCCGCGGGCCGAGGAGCTCGTGGGCTGGCTCGCGGGCGCCGAACCGGCGACGGTGCTCGACCTCGGCTGCGGCACCGGCGAGCTGCTGCTGCGGGTGGTCGCGGCGACCGGCGCCAGCGGCACGGGCGTCGACGTGGACGCCGCCGCGCTGGAGCTCGGCCGGGCGCGCGCGGCGGAGCGCGGCCTGACCGATCGGCTGTCCCTCGTCGAGGGCGACGCGGCGGCGTGGAGCGGCGCCGCCGACGCCGTCATCGCGATCGGTGCGGCGCACGCGTGGGGCGGCGGGGCGGCGGAGGCGCTGGCCGGGCTGCGGACGCACGTGACCGACGGCGGCCGGCTCCTCTACGGCGACGGCGTGTGGGAGCTCGAGCCGACGTCCGAGCTGCGCGGCATCTTCGGCTCGCTGCCGGACCTGGCGGGCCTCGTCCAGCAGGCGGCGGCCGCGGGGTTCCGCGTCCTGCGCCACACGACCTCGACGCTGGCCGAGTGGGACGCCTTCGAGGCGGGCTGGCGCGAGGGCCTCGAGCTGTCGGACGATCCCGACGCCCGCGAGCTCGCGGCCGAGCGCCGCGCGGAGTACCTCGGCGGCTACCGGGGAACGCTGGGCTTCGCCTGGCTGTTGCTGGCGCCGGGCTGAGGTCCGGCGGACAGCGGTCAGTAGCGCGCCGGCTCGATCAGGCCGAAGCGGCCGTCCCGGCGGCGGTAGACGACGTTCACCTCGCCCGTCTCGGCGTGCTCGAAGACGAAGAACGCGTGGTCGACGAGCTCGAGCTGCAGCACCGCCTCGTCGGGCAGCATCGGCTTGAGGGCGAAGCGCTTCACCTTCACGATCGGCGCCTCGTCCTCCTCGCCGGGCTCCGCGTCGCGCAGGACGCCGGGCAGCGGCTCGGGCTCGCGCAGCGTCGCCGCGTGGTGCGGCCGCCCGCGCTGGCGGCGCTCGCGGTACTTGCGCACGCGCCGCTCCAGGCGGTCGGCGGCCATGTCGATCGACGCGTAGATGTCGCTCGACCCGGCCCGCGCACGCAGCACGGGGCCCGCCGTCCAGGCCGTCGCCTCCGCCACGTGGCCCTCGGCGATGGACGGGTTCGGCTCGACCAGGAGCTCCAGCTCGAGGCGCGTCTCGCCCGGCAGGATGCCCTCGAGGCGGCCGAGGCGCCGCTCGGCGTGCGCCCGCAGCGCGTCGGTGATCTCGAGGTTGCGCGCGCGGACCTGGACCTGCATGGTGGCGGCCGCGGTCGCTAGACCGTCGCCTCCACGTCCTCCTCCTCCTCTTCGCTCTCGTCGGCCTCGACCGCCGACGCCGGCCGCTGGGCGTGGTGCGGGCGGCCGTTCGTGTGGCGCTCGTGGTACTCGGCGGCGCTCCGCTTCATGCGGTCGATCGCGAGGTCCATCGCGGCGTACATGTCGCTCGAGCACGCCTTGACCCGCAGCACCTCGCCGCGCGCGTGCACCGTCAGCTCGGCGATCTGCGGCTCGGCGATGCGCGGGTTGCGCTCGACCCGGAGCTCGAAGTCGAGCCGCGCCTCCGACGGCAGGAACCGCTCCAGACGCGCCGCCTTGCGCTCCGCGTAGGTCCGCAGCGGCGGGGTGACGTCGACGTGTCGACCGTGCACCTCGATCTCCATGCCGTCGCTCCTTTCGGGTCGTCGGACGAGGTCGCGCCGTCGAAGGATGCCACGCGCCGCACGCGTCGGGAACCCCCGCGTGGCCGGTGTCGCGTAGCGTCCGGAAAGGGTCGCGGCGGTGGGCGGTACCCTGTCGGGCGTGCTGGAGATCCTCGCCGCAACGGTCGCCGAGGCGTACCGATCGCTGTCCACGACGGGCCTCGTGGCCGGCGCGGAGGGCAGCGTCTCGGTCGCCGAGCGGATGACCGGCGTCGCGCTCGTGACCGCGCTGGGGCTGATGGCCGCCGAGGCCACCGCGGACGGCATCGCGACGGTCTCCCTCGACGACGGCCGCCACCTCGACGGCCCCCTCCCCACCTCCGAGCTGCCGACGCACCTGGCCCTCCTGCGCGCGGGCCACGGCGCCGTCGTCCACGCCCACGCGCCGCACGCGACGGCGCTCGGCCTGATCGCCGACCACATCCCGCTCGTCCTCTCGGAGCTCGCGGCGCGCAACGGCGGCCCGGCCCCGGTCCTGCCCTACGTGGCGGCGGGCACCGAGGCGCTGGGCGCCGCCGTCGCCGACGCGCTGCAGGCCAACGGCGTCCGGGCGTGCGCGATCCGCAACCACGGCGTGGTCGCGGCCGCGCCCGACGTCCTCTCGGCCCTGGCGGCCGTCACGGCGACCGAGCAGGCCGCGCGCGTCACCCTCCTGGCCCGCGCGGCGGGCGGCGACCCGGCCGAGCTGCCGGCCGACGAGATCGCCCGCCTGCGCGCCCTGGGCGGGTTCGGGTAGGGTCCGCCCTCGCCCGGCGGCGAGCCCGACCGTCCCTGCACCGACCTCAGTCGAACGTGTCGGAGCCCGGCCCGCGCCGGCCCTGGACGTAGACCACGCCCTGGCCGTAGCGGATGCCCGTCAGCTTGATGTGGAGCGGCAGCGGGCCGACGTCGATCGTGTCCGGCAGCGCCTCCCGCAGCACCGTCGCAGCCGGGCCGGACCCCTGCACCTCGAGGGCGATGGTGTCCTCGCCGACGACCCGGGCCAGGATGCGCACCGGCGCGATGCCCGGCACGCGCGCGTAGATGCCCTCGGGCTGCGGCACGACCCGGATCTGCAGCGCGTCCGCGCCCGGGACGCCGGCGGCGGCCAGCCGCGGCACCACGTAGCGGCGCAGCTCCTCCTCGGAGATGCCGACGGAGAGCCGCAGCTCGTCCCAGCCGACCTCCGCCTTGCCGCGTGCCAGGTCGAGCATCGCCACGTCGGCCTCGTCGATGGTCACCCGCAGGTCCCGCAGCCGGAGGCCCTCGCGATCCAGCTCGTCCGCGCTGATGCGGACGTCGCCCACCCGCCCGGCGAGGCCGCCCGGCACGCGGTCGAGGTCCATCGAGACCTTCACGGGCGCGCCGACCTGCTCCGAGATCTGGTCGGCGATGCGCTCCTCGAGCAGCGGCTTGGCGATCACCACGCCCGCCAGGATCCCGGCCAGGACCAGCGCGCCGACGGCGACGAGGATGATCAGCAGGCGCCGCATCGAACTCAGGGTAGCCGACGATCCGGAGCTCGCCGCCGCGCCTCCCGACCGTCCGGGCGGGGCGCCGCGGGGTCACCGGACCACCCGCGCGAGCGTGACCACGTCGACCCGTTCAGCACCCGCCCGGCGGAGCGCCAGCGCGCACGCGTCGGCCGTCGCGCCGGTGGTGAAGACGTCGTCGATCAGCACCACGCGGCGTGGCGATCCGGCGCGCGCCGCGAACGCCCGGCGTGCGTTGCGCCGGCGCTCGCCGCCGCTCAGACCGCGCTGGGGTCGAGCCGCGACGCGGGTCAGCAGCCGGTCGTCGACCGCGTGGCCCCAGGCGGCGCCGAGCTCGTGGGCCAGCGCCGCCGGGCCGTCCACCCCGCGCCAGCGCGCCCGGTCGCCGGCCGCCGGCACGGGGACGACGACCGCGCCGTCGGCAGGCGACGGCAGCGCCGCGAGCAGCTCGGCCGCCGCGACGCGTGCGAGGGCCTCGAGCCCGCGGTCCTTCCAGGCACGCAGCAGGCGACCGGCGTGGTCGTCGAGGACGAGCGCCGCCCGCGCCGTCGCGTACGCGGGGCGCCGCCCGGCGCAGTCGCGGCAGCGGTCGACCGGGTGCACGCACGGCCGGCCGCAGCGGACGCAGATCGGCGGGCGGATGCGCGTCAAGATGGTGCTGCAGGCCGCGCAGACGATGGGACCGCCGTCGCCGCAGACCGCGCAGCGGGAGGGCGCGACGAGGTCGAGCAGCGCGGCGAGTCCCATGCCGGCACGGTCGCACGGGAGTGGCGCACGGAACGCGCGCGGACCGTGCCAGCTGTGTCAGGGAGCGCCGTGGAAGCGCTGCATGTGCGACCGGACGTGCGCGGGGAGCGCCTCGTCCGGGTAGTAGGCGTCGTAGAAGCCCACGTCGAGGTGGTGCGCCTGGTACCAGACGGTCATCAGGAACGGGTCGATGGTCGCCGGGAAGCGCCCGTACGTGTCCCACACGTAGCGGCAGAGCGCCTTCGTCGCCTCGATCGCCTCGTCGGACGGACGCGGCACGCTGCGGGCGACCTCCGGCGAGCGCCACGGCGTCGCACGGTGCTCGGACGCCGAGAACGTGCCGTCCGGCCCCCAGCGCAGGCCGACCACGAAGTCGACGGCGGCGTCCATGTCGACGTGGAACGGCGGGCACGCGCCCTCGAACACGCCGGGCAGCCCGACGGGGATCAGCTCGCCCGCCCCGAGCGGCGCGTCGGCGGGCACGCGGTGGGACGCGAAGCCGAGGGAGCCGCACGGGGTCGTGCCGCCGATGCCGGTCCACGCCTCGCCGCCGAGCATCGTGACCCGGCCCTTGCCGCCGCTGAACGGGTGGCCGCCGAGCCCGAGGGCCTGCGTCGCGACCATCAGGTTGCCGACGACCAGCCCCTGCTCGACGCCGTTCGCGTCGACCATCTGCCAGCGCTCGAAGTCCCACAGGTCGACCGGGTGCTCGTCCGTCAGCAGGCCCGAGCGGACGTAGGGCCGCAGCGGGTCGCCGCCGAGGCGCGGGTCGTGGATGTAGTAGCCGTGCGGCCGGTCGAAGTACAGGAGCAGGGCCGAGATGCACTGGCGGGTGACGTCCGAGACCGGCATGAACAGCGTCGTGCCCGGCAGGTTCGGGATCGCCCGGTTGAAGGCGAAGAGGTTGGGGCGCTCGCGCGGGATCTCGAGCCGGCCCGCCTGCAGCTGCACCGCCCGGCGGTACAGCTCGTGCTGGTCGGCGAGGGTGCGCAGCTGCCCGTGCCGCACCGCCTTGACGTCGCGCTGCGGGAGGCAGAACACGCCGTCGTCGTTGGTCCAGAACAGCTCGACGTTGTGGTTGGCGAGCGGGCTCGGGTAGGCGCGGCCGGTGAACGACGCGAGCTTGTCGCCGCACGTGGTCGCGCCGCCGGCGTCGACGAACGGCCACTCCTCGCACGCGATGCCGGTGACGCCGGTGCCGGCCGCGACGAGGATCGCCTCCTCCTCGTAGCCGAGCGGCACCGGGTCGGCGTCCGAGCGGTAGGCCAGCGGCCCCGTCAGCTCGGCGCCCAGCGCGAAGCGCCGCGCCCGGCGGGTGAAGATCGCATCCAGCGCCGGGAACGCGGCGGCCTCCGCCAGCGCCTCCCGGCTGGTGGCGGGACGCGGGACCGTGCGTGGGCGCTCCGTCGCAGCCATCAGACCATGCGCAGGTAGCGCTCGCGGTCCCAGTCGGTCACGTCGAGGCAGAAGCGCTCCCACTCCGCGAGCGCGATCACGCCGTAGTCGTAGACCGCGTCCTCGCCGAGGATGTCGACGATCGTCGCGTCGGCGCGCGACGCCTGGACGGCGTCGAAGAGCGTCTTCGCGCAGCGGCTCGCCGACGCCGTAGAGGTTGCCCTGGCCCTTCTCGCCGGGGTCGAGCGAGCCCTCGACGCCCGCGGCGACCGCCGCCAGCAGGCCCGCGATGGCCCAGTGCGGCTGCGCGTCGGCGGCGCCCGTGCGCAGCTCGATGCGCGAGGCGGCCGGCGTCTCGGGGAGCGAGCGCACGGCGACGGTGCGGTTGTCGCCGCCCCACGTCGCGGTGGTCGGCGCGAACGACTGGGCCTCGAAGCGCTTGTACGAGTTCACGGTCGGCGAGCCGTACAGGACGATGCCCGGGAGGTGGCGCATGATGCCGCCGATCGCCGCCCGGTGCAGGGCGTTCTCGTCGTGCCCGTCTGGCGCGAAGGCGGGCTCGCCGTCCTTCCACAGCGACACGTGGAGGTGCATCGAGCAGCCCGAGACGCCGTTGAAGGGCTTGGCCATGAAGGTCGCGATGGCGCCGTCGCGGCGGGCGAGCTCCTTGGCGGCGTACTTGAACCGCATGGCCTGGTCGCCGGCCGCCATCGGGCTGGCGTGGCGCAGGTTGACCTCGCACTGCGCGGGGCCGTACTCGACGTTCGCCGCCTCGACGTCGCAGAACGCCGACAGGCCCTCGAACAGGCCGCCGAACGCCGGGTCCATCTCGTTGGCCTTCTGCAGCGAGTAGCACTGCACGCCGTCGGCGAGGTAGCCGCCCTCCGCGTCCAGCAGGTAGAACTCGAGCTCGACGCCGACCTCGGCGGTGTAGCCGAGCGCCGCGATGCGGTCGACGGCGCGCTGCAGGACGGTGCGCGGCGCGGTGCGGATGAGCTCGCCGTCGTGGTCGACCAGGTCGCTGATGACGATGCCCGCGCCCGGCCGCCAGGGCAGCCAGCGGAAGGTGCTGAGGTCGGGCCGCGCGATCATGTCGCCGTAGCCGGTGTCCCAGCCCGTGAGGCGCATGCCGTCGAGCACGTCGCCGGTCATGTCCCAGGCCAGCGCGGCGTCGCAGAACGGGAAGCCGCTCCCGTCGGCGCGGCGCAGGAAGCCCTTGGCCGGCACCCGCTTGCCGCGCGGATGGCCCTGCTGATCGGGCCACGCGACCTCGATCTCGCGAAGCACGCCGCCCTCGATGGCCGCCGCGATCTCCTCGCGGCTGCGCGGCGTCGACTCCTCCTGCATGTGCGGCCCTCCCGCCGTGTCGTCGTCGCGGCGGACGGTAG
Source organism: uncultured Actinomycetota bacterium (assembly GCA_963767885.1). Classification (GTDB taxonomy): domain Bacteria; phylum Actinomycetota; class Thermoleophilia; order Gaiellales; family F1-60-MAGs149; genus CAVYFW01. The sequence goes on along the minus strand of CAVYFW010000011.1, from coordinate 76,515 downwards.
CCGATCGGGAAGGTGGGCGCGCTTGACATGCGAACACTGTTCGCATAGCGTCTGCGAACAGTGTTCGCACGCAACGCCGGAGCCGCCGCCATGTCCTCTCGCACCGCCTTGCGCCTGCTCGCCGCCGCCATCGCGATCGGCCTCCTCGCCATCGCCATCGAGATCGCCGGTGTCGGCACCTGGCAGCTCTGGGTCGCCTTCGTGCTGCCCGACGTCGCCCTCCTCGCCGGCGCCGCGCGCGGCCTGCAGCGCGGGCAGCTCGCGCCGCGCGCCGTGCCGCTCTACAACGCGCTGCACCACCCCGCCGGCCCCCTCCTCGCCGTCATCGTCGCTGCCGCCCTGCTGCCGGACGCGTGGCTCGCCGCCGCGCTCGCCTGGGGTGCCCACGTCGCCATGGATCGCGCCGCCGGCTACGGGCTGCGCACGCGCGAGGGGTTCCAGCGGTGCCCGGTGGCAGTCTGACGCCGCGCGGCGCCGCCATCGTCGCGGCGGCCGGCGAGCTGCTCGACGAGGAGGGGCCCGACGCGCTCACGATGCGGCGGCTGGCCGGGCGCACCGGCCTCAAGGCGTCCTCCCTCTACCGGCACCTGCCGGGCAAGGGCGCGATCGAGACGGCGCTCATCGTCGAGGCGCTGGAGGACGCCGCGGTCGCGTTCGAGGCCGCGGCGGCCGCCGGCCCGTCGGACCCGCTGGCCGCGATCGGCCGCGCCTACCGCAGCTTCGCGCTGGCGCGGCCGCACCGCTACCGCCTGATGACCGAGCTGCCGTTGCCGCAGACGCCCGAGGTGGCGGCCGCGAACCGCCGCGCCTCCGCCCCGCTCGCCGCGGCGCTCGGCGGCGACGAGCACCGGGCGCGCGCCGCCTGGGCCTTCGCGCACGGGATGGCGCACCTGGAGCTCGCCGGCCGCTTCCCGCCGGGCGCGGACCTCGACGCCGCGTGGGCCACGGGCGTCGCGGCGTTCCGGGCTGCCTGACGGGAGTAGCCTGGGCCGGTGGGCCGGCGCCTGCGCGAGGAGATCGCGGCGCTGCCGGCGCCGGAGGACGTGCTGCCGCCGGTCGCGGCGCTGGAGCGGCTAGGAGCGCGGGCAGGGATCGCCGGCCGGGCGGGCGCCGGGGTAGGCGGGCTGCACGGTCAGGCTCCAGCGCTGGCCGTCGTCGACGACCATGTTGCGCGCGTTCACGCCCCGCAGCTTCTGGAACAGCGGGACCACCTCGGCGCCGTCCAGGCACAGCAGCGTCCGCTGCCGGCCATGGTCGAGGGCGACGCCGTCGTTGCGCAGGCCGATGGCGGCCGCGTAGGGCCAGCGCCTCGCCGCCTGCGTCGAGCCCGAGGCGCGCGACGCGTAGACCGTCAGGTGCTGCGGCACCCACGGGCCTGCCGGCGCGGCGAGGTCGGCGCCCAGCCAGCGCGGGTTGCGGAGGGCCGCCGCGAACGCGTCGCCGATGCGCACGACGTGACCCTGGCCGTAGTGCGACGACGGGCCGTGTCCCGACGGTGCCGGCCGGTCGAGCTCCGCGTGCAGCGCCGCGACCAGGCGCTCGCGGCCGTGCTCGGTGGCGCGCCACGTCCGGTAGTCGTCCGGCGTCGCGTTCGCCGAGGTGTCGGCGACGTGCACGACGCGGCCGTCTGCCTGCACGGCGACGTACCAGCCGGCCCCCGCGGCGCTGAACAGCACGCCGTCGGCGTCCGGCTTCAGGTCGCTCGACGAGGCGGTCGGGTCGCTCGCGCGGACGCGGTCGTAGAGCTCGTCCAGCTGCGCCCGCTGCCCGTAGCCGACCGCGGCGACGACTCCGACCAGGACGACCAGCAGGACGACGCGGCTGACGAGGAGGCGGAACAACAGCACGTCACTGACGTCGGCAAGCGGACGCCGCGGGACGTGCCCCGGATGGGTGATTGCGTCAGCGGAAGTCGTACGGCGGCCGGTGCACGCCCGTCTCGGTGACGATCGCCGTGATCAGCGCGGCCGGCGTGACGTCGAAGGCGGGGTTGCGCACCGGCGAGGAGGCGGGCGCCGTCGGGCGCCCGGCGAACGACGGCGACCTCGTCCCGCGCGCGCTCCTCGATCGGGATCGCCGCGCCGTCGGGCGTCGCCGCGTCGACCGTCGACGTCGGCGCCACGACGTAGAACGGCACCCCGTGGTGGTGCGCCAGGACCGCCAGCGCGTAGGTCCCGATCTTGTTCGCGGTGTCGCCGTTCCTGGCGATGCGGTCGGCGCCCACCACCACGCCGTCGACCTCGCCGCGCCCGAACACGTGGGCCACCGCGTTGTCGGTCAGCAGGGTGTGCGCGATGCCCTCCTCCGCGAGCTCGAAGGCCGTCAGCCGCGCGCCCTGCAGCAGCGGCCGCGTCTCCGGCACCCACACGTGCGGCCGCGCGCCGCGCTCGGCGAGGGCCTGCACCACGCCGAGCGCCGTGCCGTAGCCGCCGGTCGCGAGCGCCGCCGGCGTTGCACTGCGTCACCAGGCGCGGCGCGTCCCCGAACAGCGCCGCCCCGTGCGCGCCCATCCGCCGGCAGCGCTCCACCTCGTCGTCGTGGATGCGGCGAGCCACCAGCGCCAGCCCGGCGCGGAGCTCGTCCGCGTCCGCCCACGACCCCTCCAGCACGGCGCGCGCCTCGCCCACGCCCCAGGCCAGGTTGACCGCGGTCGGCCGCGCGACGGCGAGCGTGTCGGCCGCGGCCGCGACCTCGCGGCGCAGCGCGTCGGGGTCGTCGGGCCCGAGCGCCGCCGCGAGGGCGACCCCCATGGCGCCGGCGACGCCGAGCGCCGGCGCGCCGCGGATCGCGAGCTCCTGGATGGCCTCCACGAGCTCGTCGACCGTGGCGCACCGGCGCTCGACGCGCTCGGCGGGCAGGCGGGTCTGGTCGAGGAGGACGACCGCGTCGTCCTCCAGCCGGATGACGTCCGTCGGCGCGATCATCGCCGCGCCCGCCCGGGCTGGCCTCAGGTGCCCTCGTCCCACGACGCGAGGTAGCGCGCCTGCTCGTCCGTCAGGGTGTCGATCTCGACGCCCATCGTGTCGAGCTTGACGCGGGCGATATCGCGGTCGATCTCCTCGGGCACCACGTAGACCTTGGGCTCCAGGCGCTCGGCGTTCTTGACCACGTACTCCGCCGACAGCGCCTGGTTGGCGAAGCTCATGTCCATCACGCTCGCCGGGTGGCCCTCGGCGGCGGCGAGGTTCACGAGGCGGCCGTCGGCCAGCAGGTTCAGCTTGCGGCCGTCGCCCATCACGAACTGCTCGACGAAGGCGCGCGGCTTGCGCGTCTCGGTGGAGAGCTCGCGCAGCGCCGGGATGTCGATCTCGACGTTGAAGTGGCCGGTGTTCGAGAGGATCGCGCCGTCCTTCATCGACCTCGAAGTGCTCGCGGCGCAGGACGTGCTTGTCGCCGGTCGCGGTGCAGAAGATGTCGCCGATCTTGGCGGCCTCGGCCACCGTCAGCACGCGGAAGCCGTCCATCACGGCCTGCAGCGCGCGCATCGGGTCGACCTCGAGCACGACGACGTGCGCGCCCATGCCGCGCGCCCGCGTCGGCGAGGCCGCGGCCGCACCAGCCGTAGCCGGCGACGACGAAGACGCGGCCGGCCAGCAGCACGTTGGTCGCGCGGACGATGCCGTCGATCGTCGACTGGCCCGTGCCGTAGCGGTTGTCGAAGAGGTGCTTGGTCTGCGCCTCGTTGACCGCGATGACCGGGAACGCGAGCACGCCGTCGCGCTCCATGGCGCGCAGGCGGATGACGCCGGTCGTCGTCTCCTCGGTGCCGGCGATGACGTCGCGAGATGCCCTCGCGGCGGTGGGCGTGCAGGACGCCGATCACGTCGGCGCCGTCGTCCATCGTCACCTGCGGGCGGGTGTCCACCGACGGCGTGGATGTGCTTGTAGTACGTGTCGTGGTCCTCGTCCTTGATGGCGAAGGTCGAGATCCCGTACTCGGCCACGAGCGCGGCCGCCACGTCGTCCTGCGTGGAGAGCGGGTTGGAGGCGCAGAGCGCGACCTCGGCGCCGCCGGCGGCGAGCGTCCGCATGAGGTTGGCGGTCTCGGTCGTCACGTGCAGGCACGCGCCGACGCGGATGCCGTTCAGCGGCTTCTCGGCCTCGAAGCGCTGGCGGATGGAGGCCAGCACCGGCATCTCGCGATCCGCCCACTCGATGCGGCCCCGGCCCTCTGCGGCCAGGCCCAGATCGCGGACGTCGTGATTGATGGTCTGCGTGGACACGCTGTGTCGTTCCTCTCGTCGAACGGTCACTTCAATGGTAGTCAGGCCGGCGCGGTTCGGGGACGCAAGCGCGTCCTGAAGCCGCTGCTTGAGCCGGCGCGAGGCGGTCGATCTCGCCCAGGTCCACCCCCAGCCGCTCGCCCAGCCGGCAGGAGACGTGGTCGCCGAACGCGAGCAGCCAGAAGGCGCGCTCGAACGCGCTCGGCCCCGCACCGGTCCACTCCTGCACCGGGTGGCCCTCGGCGCGCAGCTCGTCGGCCACGCCGTCCGCGACGGCGCGCTGCGCGACCGTCTCGTCGGGGTCGCGCAGCAGGACGGCGGCCAGCGGGATGCCGGCCTGCATCGCGCCCGTCCAGCCGAGCACCTCGTTGTGGGCGACCTCGGGCAGCCCGCCGGCGAAGGCGGCCGCCTTGGCGTTCTCGTTGAGCTGGTTCTTGAGCCGCACCGCGACGGCGCCCAGCGCCCCGGCGCCGTAGAGCACGACCGCGCGGCCGAGCAGCCCGTCCGCCGCGGCGCCCGACGGCCCGCCGTCCGCGACGCCCGCGCCGTTCGCGTCGCGCACCCGCGTCGGCGACCGCCGCCGCCGCGCCCGAGCTCCGCCGCGGCGCCGGGCGCCGACGCCCGCCTCGTCGAGCAGCACCACGAGCGGTGCGAACAGGAGGCCGAGCGCGCCGCGCGGCTCGAAGCCGGCCGGCACGCGGATCAGCGGTGCACCGGTGGCCGCAGCGTCGTCCGCGAGCGGCCCGCCCGCGGTCACCGCGACGCGCGTGGCGCCACGCTCTGCGGCCCGCTGCCACCAGTCGAGCGCCTCGGCGGTCGCGCCGGAGTAGGACGTGACGATCACGAGGCTCTGCGGCCCCACCCAGCCGGGCAGGGCGGGCGCGTCGGTCACCGCGACCGGCACCCGCAGGCGCTCCTGCAGCAGCCCGGCCGCCAGTCGCGCGCCGGCCGCCGAGCCCCCGAGGCCCGCGAGCAGGACGTGGCGGAACGGCCCGCGGCCCTCGAGCAGGCCGCGCGGGACCGGCGTGCGCAGCTGGTCGCCGAGCGCGCCGGCCTGGGCCAGCATGTCGGGGCCCTCAGCCATCGGCCGGCTCCGCGTCGACGTGGTCGTCCGGCGCGACGATGCGCCCGTCGACGACGGCGCGGGCCGCCACCCGCGCACGCGTGCCGATCACGGCGTCCGAGACGCGGGCGTCGACGCCCACGTCGGCATGCTCGTGGACGACGGAGCGCGTGACGCGGGCGCCGCGCGCGACGCGCGCGCCGGCGCCGACGACGGCGTGGGGCCCGACCGCAGCCTCGGCGTCGATCGTCGCGCCGGCGCAGACCAGCACGGGCGGGACGAGCCGCGCGGCCGGGTCGACGTGTGCGTCGGCAGCGACGTGCGACGAGGCCCGCGTGGCCGCCCACGACGGTGCGGACGGTGCCGTCGAGCGAGTCCAGGTTCGCGCCCAGGTAGCTGAGCGGCGTGCCGATGTCGTTGAAGTAGCCGTGGTCGCGCACGGCGCGCAGGCCGTGGCCGACGAGCGCCGGGAACACCTCGCGCTCGATCGACACGGCCCGTCCGGCCGGGATCAGGTCGAGCACGTCGGGGTCGAGGACGTAGGCGCCGGCGTTGATCCAGTACGGCGGCGGGCCGAGCTCGGGCGACGGATCGGGCTTCTCGCGGAACGCCGTCACGGTGCCGTCGCCCTCGGTCAGCACCACGCCGTAGCGGCGCGGGTCGTCCTTCGGCGTCAGCACGATCGTGGCGCGGGCGCCCGACGCGCGGTGCCCGCGGACGACGGCGCCGAGGTCGGCGTCGGCCAGCACGTCGCCGTTGAGGGCGAGGAACGGCTCGCCGCCCACGCGACCCTCGGCGGCGAAGCGGATCGCCCCGGCGGTGCCGAGCGGCTCGGGCTCGATGGCGTACTCCACCGGCGGCCCGCCGGGCAGGCCGTCGCCGAGCACCCGCTGGATGGCGTCCGGCAGGTAGCCGCAGGAGAGGATCACGCGCTCGACGCCCGCGGCGCCCAGGCGGTCGAGGAAGTGCAGCAGGAACGGCCGCCCGGCGATGGGCAGCATCGGCTTCGGCCGGTCGAGCGTCAGCGGGCGCAGCCGGGTCCCCTCGCCGCCCACGAGGACGACGGCGATCACCTGCTGGACGCGGGGACGTCCTGCCTCTGCGGCCGTCCGACCGAGCGGTAGTCGTAGCCGGCCTCCACCGCCGCGGCCGGGTCCAGCAGGTTGCGGCCGTCGATCAGCAGCGATCCGCGCATCTGCGCGCGTGCGGCCGGCTCGAGCAGGCCGCGGAACTCGTCCCACTCCGTGACGATCACGGCGGCGTCGGCGTCCTGCAGCGCCTCCAGCATGGAGCCCGCGATCTCGACCGTCGGCGGGAGCAGCGGCCGTGCGCGCTCCGCGGCGATCGGGTCGTACGTGACGACGCTCGCGCCCTCGGCGACCAGGCGCCCGGCCAGCACGAGGCTCGACGCCTCGCGCATGTCGTCGGTGTTGGGCTTGAAGGCCAGCCCCAGCAGCGCGATCCGCTTGCCGCGCAGGTTGCCGAGGTCGCGCTGCAGGCGGGTGACGACGCGCCGCTTCTGGAGCTCGTTGACCTCGATGACTGCGGCGAGCAGCTGGAAGGCGTAGCCGGTAGTTGCCGGCGAGCTGCTTGAGGGCGGAGACGTCCTTGGGGAAGCAGGACCCGCCGTAGCCGACCCCCGGCCGCAGGAAGCTCGCGCCGATGCGCGGGTCGAGGCCCATGCCCCGCGCGACCTCCGCGACGTCGGCGCCGACCTCCTCGCAGACGTTCGCGATCTCGTTCACGAAGCTGATCTTCGTCGCGAGGAACGCGTTCGAGGCCAGCTTGACCATCTCCGCGCTCGGGACGTCGGTGCGCACGACCGGGCAGTCGAAGCCGGCGTACAGCGCGGCCACGCGGTCGCCATCGGGCTCCCGCTCGGCGCCGATGACGACGCGGTCGGGGCGCATGAAGTCCGAGATCGCCGTGCCCTCGCGCAGGAACTCGGGGTTCGACACGTAGCCGACCCCCTCCAGGCCCCGCGCGGTCAGCTCGGCCCGCAGCCGGCGCCCCGTGCCGACCGGCACCGTCGACTTCATCACCAGCACCGCGCCCGCGGCGACGGCCGGGATGGCGTCGATCACCGCCTGCACGCGCGAGAGGTCGGCGTCGCCGGAGACCGTCGGCGGCGTGTCGACGCAGACGAAGGCCAGCGCCGCGCGCTCGAACAGCACGTCCAGGTCGGTCGTGAAGCGGAGCCGCTCCAGGTTCGCCGTCACCAGCTCGGTGAGCCCGGGCTCGTGGATCGGCACCACGCCGCGCTTCAGCAGCGCGACCTTCTCCTGGTCGATGTCGCGGCAGATGACCTGCAGGCCGCGCGCGGCGAAGCACGCCGCGGTCACGAGCCCCACGTAGCCCACGCCGATGACGCCGATCGGCTCCGCCGCGGTCTTCTTCTGGGTCACTTCTTGGGAACCGGCACGAAGCTCTTGGCGATCGCGATCATGACCGAGTTCGGGAAGTAGTCCACGAAGGAGTTCGAGATCCAGTAGGACATGCTCCCATCGCGCCATGCGATGCGGCGGATGCGGTCGCCGTTGTAGAAGAGCTCCAGGGTCCTGCCGTCCTCGATCTTGCGCGTGTTGCTCGGGCTCTCGAGGATCGGCGGGTTGCGCCACTGGATGGCCTGGATGGTGAACACGCCGAACGCCTTGTCGTAGCCGTAGTACGTGGCGTGGAAGGCCTTGTGGCCGCCGACCTTGTACACGCGCATCGGCGGGTAGTCCGGCACCGTCGGATCGCCGAGCCGCATGTTCTGCTCGAGCTGCGTCGGCATCATCAGCGGGATCGACGTCTGCTTCTGCGCGGCCTTCCACTGCTCGATGTCGCGCTGGGGATCGCTGGCGGTCAGGTTGCCGCGCTCGACCTCGGGCAGCTGCGCCTCCACGGGAGCGGCGAGCTTGCCGTTCCAGTCGGTGCCGACCACGACCACCACGCCGGCGTCGATCGAGCCGCCCGTCGAGAGGCTCTGCCGCGTCTGCGGCGACAGCTTCTCGACGCGCGCGTTCACGAACTCCTTGGCCACCGCCGTCGCGATGGCCTGACCGGTCGTCGTGCCGTCGTGGTAGATCGTCGTGTGCAGGTAGTCGAAGGTGTCGGCGTTGCCGTCGCCGAAGGCCCGCTTCCAGCCGCGCTCGGCCAGCAGGTACTCGACGTCGCCGGTGACGGGATCGGTCGGGAACCCGCCGTTGCGGATCTCGATGCGGGCCGCCGCCTTGGCGAACTTCTTCTTCGGCGCGGCCTGCTTGCTGGTGTCCTTGCCGACGTCGCGGTCCGTCAGCCGCTCGGCCACCGTCGTGTCCGGGTGCAGGAACTGGTTGACGGCGACGCTGAGCGAGTCTGGCGTCGCGGCGAGCTTGTTGGTCGGGATCCTCCGGCGCCGGATACGTCTGGATCTGGACGTTGTCGATGCTGCCGACCTCGGTCAGCAGGCTCCCGTACTCCTGGAACGTGTCGATGTCCGGCGCACCGCCCTTGGCCGCGCCGAGGATCTTGACGTTGTCCTTGGCGATCCCGATCAGGCGGAAGATGTCGCGAGCCGCCGTCCAGATGTCGAGCCGCTTCTTGAACTCGGAGATGAACGCCTGCTGGCGGCCGACGCGCATGATGTCCGAGTCGCTGTGGCGGTGGCGGACGAAGTCCAGGCCCTTGGCGCCGTCGAGCGGCTGGTAGCCCGGCTGCAGGTTGATGTCGTCGAAGTCGGTGCCCGCGGTGCCGAGGTTCTTGTTGTAGTAGCGGCGGTCGACCTCGATCCAGACCGGGCCGAAGGCGTCGACGATGTCCTCGAAGCCCTTGAAGTTGACCGGCACGAGGTAGTTCGGCTTGATGCCGGTCAGCGCGTTGACCGTCTGCAGCGCGAGCCGCTCCTTGCCGAGCGCGAACGCGTCGTTGATCGGCCGGCGGCCGTAGCCCGGGATGTCCACCATGAGGTCGCGCGGGAAGCTGAGGATGCTCATGGTCTTGGTCTTCGGGTCGAGCCGGACCAGCATCATCGTGTCCGAGCGCCACGTGATGTCACCGGGGCGCTGGTCCTCGCCGATCACGAGCGCGACGCGCGGCGCACCCGGCAGCAGCGTCTCCGGCTTCGCCAGGTCCTCCTGCTGCGCCTTCTGCAGCGTCGGGTCGCTCGTGCTCGTGATGGTGTCGACGGCGTCCTTGAGGTACAGGTAGAGCGCGCCGGCGGCGATCGCGGCCAGCAGCAGCAGGATGCCGAGCGACCACAGGAGCACCCGCAGCCAGCGCCGCTTCTTCTTCTTCGTGCCCTCCGCCGTGTAGACGCGCATCGGCGGGCGGCCGGGCAGCGTGACCTGCTCCGCGACCCCGTTCGTGGCGCCCTTCCGCTTCCCGTTCCGGGTCGCCGGGCTCTCCCTCAGGGGCGTCGGCGGCGGGGATGGCGGAAGTCTCGTCTCCACAGAGGTCCGATGCGGGCAGGGAGGAGCCCGCGCGTCGTCACGCGTCCTGGCGGCCGAGTATAGCCAACGGACCTGCCGGCCCCGTCCCCCGGTAGGCTCGCGGCACACCAGGAGAGGAGCCGCATCGTGCCCCACGACCCCCACCGCGAGACGCCATCCGGACGCCTGCGCGCCCGCGCCCTGGGCGTGCCCTTCCGCGGCACGCCCGGCGCCGCCAACGCGATCACCGACGTCGGCGCCGTGGAGGTCGGATATCGCACGCTGGTGCGCGGCGACGGCCCGCTGGTGGTCGGCGAGGGGCCCGTGCGGACGGGCGTGACGGCGATCCATCCGCACGGCCGCGCGCAGCCCGGGCGCCCGTCGACGGCGGGCTGGTGGTCGATCAACGGCAACGGCGAGATGACCGGCACGACCTGGATCGAGGAGGTGGGCGTGCTCACGCTCCCGATCGCGATCACCAACACGCACGCGGTCGGGACGGCCCACGCGGGCATCGTGCGCTGGACGCGCGGCCGCGACCTCGGCGGCTTCCCCTGGTCGCTGCCCGTGGCGGCCGAGACGTGGGACGGCTGGCTGTCCGACCTCGACGGCCTGCACGTGACGGAGGCCGACGTCATGGCGGCGCTCGACGACGCGCGGCCGGGCCCGATCGACGAGGGGTCGGTCGGCGGCGGCACCGGGATGGTCTGCTACGGCTTCAAGGGCGGATCGGGCACGGCGTCGCGCGTCGTCGACGACCCGGACGGCCCGTTCACCGTCGGGGCCTTCGTCCAGGCGAACTTCGGCAGCCGCCAGCAGCTCGTGATCGCCGGCGTGCCCGTCGGGCTCGAGATCCCGGAGGACGACCCCGAGGCGCCGGCGCCCGGCGTGGAGCTCTTCGGCAGCTCGATCATCGTCGTGCTGGCGACCGACGCGCCGCTCCTGCCCGGGCAGTGCAAGGCCCTGGCGCGGCGCGCCGCCCTCGGCGTCGGCCGCTCCGGCTCGGTGGCCAACCACTCGTCGGGCGACATCTTCCTGGCCTTCGCGACGGGCGACGAGCCGGCGCCGCCGGACGCGACGGGCCTACCGGCGTTGCGCTACGTGCCCTGGGGCCGCATCGACGCCTTCTACGAGGCCGTCGTCCAGGCCGTCGACGAGGCGATCGTCAACGTGCTGGTGGCCAACGAGACGATGACCGGCATCGACGGCCGGACCGTCCACGCCCTCCCCCACGCGCGCCTGGTCGACGCGCTGCGGCGCCACGGCCGGCTCAGCGGCTGAGGGCGACGCGGGCGCGCCGCACGCTGCGGTCCCGGCCGCAGCGTCGCTGGCCTAGGCTGGTCCCGTGCCCGCCCGCTCCAGCGCCCTCGCGCGCACGGCCGCCCTGCTCGGCGACCCCGCCCGCGCCGCCATGGTCGACGCGCTGCTCGCGGGGGCGCCGCTGCCGTCCGGCCGCCTCGCGCGGGCCGCCGGCGTCGCGCCGTCGACCGCCAGCGAGCACCTGGCGCGCCTCGTCGACGGCGGCCTGCTGGTCGTCGAGCGCCACGGCCGCGAGCGCCGCTACGCGCTGGCCGGCCCGGACGTCGCCGCGGCCGTCGAGGCCCTCGGGACGCTCGCCGGGCCGGAGCGACCGGCGCCGACCCTGCGGGCGGTCTCGCGCATGGACAGCCTGCGCGCCGCCCGCACCTGCTACGACCACCTGGCGGGCCGGCTCGGCGTCGCGCTGACCGAGCGCCTCGTGGCCGACGGCTGGCTGGTCGGCGGCGACGGCGGCTGGGCCGTCGGCGCGCGGGGCGAGCGAGGCTTCGCGGGCCTCGGCATCGACGTCGGCGCCCTGCGCGCACTCCGCCGCCCGCTGACGCGCCAGTGCGTCGACTGGACCGAGCGCCGCCCGCACCTCGCCGGCGCGCTGGGCGCGGCCCTCGCGACGCGGGCGGTCGAGCTCGGCTGGGTCGAGCGCGTGGCGGCCGACCGCTGGCTGCGCGTGACCGCCGAGGGCCGGCGGGCGCTCGCGACGACGTTCGCCCTGCCGCCCGCCGCGCTCACGGCCTGACGGGGCGCCCGCGGTTCCCTACGATCCCGCGAATGCCTCGCGACGGACGCCATGACGTGCTCTTCGAGCCCGTCCAGATCGGCCCGAAGACGCTCAAGAACCGCTTCTACCAGGTGCCCCACTGCACCGGGTTCGGCGTCGAGAAGCCGTGGAGCCAGGCGGCCCATCGTGCGGTCAAGGCCGAGGGCGGGTGGGCGGCCGTCTGTACCGAGTACTGCACCGTCAGCCCCGACGCGGACGAGACGCCGTACATCTCGGCGCGCATGTGGGACGACCACGACCTGCGCCACCTGAGCCTGGTGCCCGAGGCCGCCCACGCCCACGGCGCGCTCGCCGGCATCGAGCTCTCCCACTCGGGCGTGCACGGCGAGAACGGCGAGACGCGGATCCCCCCGCCCGGGCCGTCGCAGATCGCGAGCGACTTCTCCGGCATCACGCCGAAGGAGATGGACCTCGACGACATCGAGCGCATCCGCGACGACTTCGTGCGGGCCGCCATCCGCTCGCGCGACGCCGGGTTCGACATCGTCTACGTCTACGGCGGGCACTCGTACCTGCTCGGGCAGTTCCTGTCGCCGTTCTACAACCAGCGCGCGGACGCGTACGGCGGCTCGCTCGAGAACCGCGCGCGCTTCTGGGTCGAGGTGCTCGCCGCGGTCAAGGACGCCGTCGGAGACGACTGCGCGATCGCCTGCCGCATCGCCATCTCCGCCGTCGGCGGCGCGGGCATCGAGCTCGACGAGGGCCTGCAGTTCGTGCGCCTCGCCGACCACGTCGTCGACCTGTGGGACGTCCACATCGGGTCGATCTCCGAGTGGTCGAAGGACTCCGGCTCGTCGCGCTTCTTCCGCGAGGGCTGGCAGCTCGAGTGGACCGGGAGGGTGCGCGAGGCGACCGCCAAGCCGATCGTCGGCGTCGGCCGCCTGACCACGCCCGACCGCATGGTCGAGATCATCGAGTCGGGCGCCTGGGACCTGATCGGCGCGGCGCGGCCCAACATCGCCGACCCCTACCTGCCGCGCAAGATCGACGAGGGCCGCCTCGACGAGATCCGCGCCTGCATCGGCTGCAACATCTGCATCTCCAAGGGCGACGAGCGGCGCCACATCGGCTGCACGCAGAACGCGACCGCCGGCGAGGAGTACCGCCGCGGCTGGCATCCCGAGCGCTTCGAGCCGACGCACGACCCCGACCGCAGCGTGCTCGTGGTCGGGGCCGGCGTGAGCGGCATGGAGTGCGCGATCGTGCTCGGCAAGCGGGGCTACGCCGACGTGCGGCTGGTCGACGCGGCCCCGGAGATCGGCGGCCTCTCGCGCTGGGTGCCGCGGCTGCCCGGGCACTCCGAGTGGGGACGGCTGCGCGACTGGCGGCTGGGCCAGCTCGACCGGCTCGCGAACGTCACCGTCCAGACCGGGCGCGCCCTCGACGCCGCCGCGGTGCAGGCCGCCGGCGCCGACGTCGTCATCGTGGCCACCGGCGCCCACTGGTCGACCGACGGCCTCAACGCCGAGACGCGCGGGCCGCTGCCGGGCGCCGACGCGAGCCTGCCGCACATCCTCACGCCGGAGCAGATCCTGCTCGACGGCAAGCGGCCGCCCGGCTCGCGCGTGGTGATCTACGACTGCGACGGCTACTTCACCGCCCCCGGCATCGCCGAGCTGCTGCGGCTCGAGGGCCACGACGTCGCCATCGCGACGCCCGCCGCGCGCGTGGCCGAGTACTCCGACGAGACGCTCGAGGGCGACCTGCTGCGCCAGCACCTGCACGACCTCGGCATCGCCATGCTCACCGAGCGCGTCGTGCACGCCGTGCACCCGGGCGGCGTGCGGGGGCAGACGACGTACGGCGACGCCTTCGCGCTGCCCGCCGACGCGGTCGTCCTGGTGACCCAGCGGCGCTCCAACGACGGCCTGTGGCGGGAGCTCCGCGGCCTCGACCTGCCGGCGCTCTACCGGATCGGCGACTGCGTCGCGCCCCGCCTGATCGCGGACGCGATCTTCGACGGCCACCGCCTCGCGCGCGAGCTCGACACGCCCGATCCCGCGACGCCGCTGCCGCACCTGCGCGAGCGGCCGTGGGTCGAGCAGCTCGCGTTCGAGCAGCTGCGCGGCGACTGAGCACGTCGCCTCGCCGTCCCCCCACGTGGGGGGAATACTCCCTGCAAGCTTGCCGATTCCGGCGAGGTGGCGGGAAGCTGGTTCCATGGCACCACTCGCGGCGGAGCGCGGGGGGCGGCAGGGGATCGAGGTAGCGGTCGAGCTCGTCGCGACGCCGCCGCCCTCCCCTGTTGCGACCTCGCGGCGGAGCTTCCTATGGCGCGCTGCGCTGGCTGGCGGGGCGGTGGTCACCGGCGGGGTCGTCGTGGCCGGCCTGGGCGACCTCGCGTCCTCGGCGCCCTCGGCGGCGCAGGACGCGCAGGTCCTCAACTTCGCGCTGCAGCTGGAGTACCTGCAGCAGGCGCTGTACGAGGCCGCCAAGGGCCTCGACGTCCGCCCGCCCGTCAGCCGCTACATCGAGGTCGTCTCCGGCCACGAGGCGGAGCACGTCGCCGCCCTCCAGTCCGCCCTCGGCGACCAGGCCGACCCGGCCCCGACGTTCGACTTCGGGAACGCGCTGCAGGACGAGGACGGGTTCGTCGCGACGGCCATCGCGATCGAGGACCTCACGGTCTCGGCCTACAACGGCCAGGCGGCGAACCTGCGCAAGAAGGCGCTCGCGACCGCCGCCTCGCTGGTCTCGGTGGAGGCGCGCCACGCCGGCTGGATCCGGACGGTCGGCGGCCGGCCCGCCGCGCCGGCGCCGGTCGACCGGGCGCTGACGGCGGAGCAGGTGCAGGCCGCTCTCACTCGCGCGGGGCTGGCGTCGTGAGCAGCGCCGACCCCATCGTCGCCCTGTTCGCGCCGTACGACCGCGACGGCGCGCTCGAGGAGGCGCACGACCGCGCGACCCGCAGCACGCGCGCCGCCCTGCTGCGCGCCACGGCGGGCGGCGCCCTGGGGCTCGCGGCCCTCGCCGCCATGCCGCGCAGCGCCCGGGCCGCGACCGCCAACGACGTGGCGATCCTCAACTACGCGCTGCAGCTCGAGTACCTGCAGGCCGCCTTCTACACCGAGGCCGAGCGCCGCGGCGCGATCGCCGGCAAGGCGAAGGAGGCGCTCGACGTCATCGGGCCGGTCGAGCGCGCCCACGTGCGGGCCTACAAGAAGGTGCTCGGCTCGGCCGCGGGCAAGCCGGCGTTCTACGACTTCCGCGGCACCACCGAGGACCCGGACTCGTTCCTGCGCACCGCCGTCGCCTTCGAGGACCTCGCGGCGGCGGCGTACAAGGGCCAGGCCCCGCTGATCGACTCGCCGAACGTGCTCGCGGCCGCGGTCGCGATCCACTCGGTCGAGGCGCGGCACGCCGCGTGGATCCGCTTCCTGGCGGGCGCCACCCCCGCGACGGCCGCGTTCGACAAGCCCCTCTCGAAGCCACAGGTGCTGGCCCTGGTGAAGCGGACGCACTTCGTCTCGGCCACGCCGCGGACGGCGAGCGCCCGACGGCCGCCGTTCACGGGATGAGGCGCCGTTGGGACGATCGGGGCGGCTGACGGTGGGGTTCGTTGCGGCTGGCGTGCTCGCCCTGGGCGCGCTCGGAGCCCGTGCGGCGTTGCAGGGCGGCGATGACGGGACGCCTGCGCGCACGGCGACCGCCGCGACCGACGCCGCCGAGGCCCTCGCCGCACCCCTCGAGGACACGGACGGCGGCGTGGACCCGGATGCCGGGTCGGACACCACGGCGCCCTCGGCCCCCGAGGAGGAGCCCGAAGACCCCGCCGCGGCCCTGCCGGACGCGCCCGAGCCGGCGTTCACGATCCCCACGCCGACGCCGCTCGCCGCCGACGAGACGGCGGCGATCTGGGCGCCCGTCCGGCAGGCCGTGGCGGCTCGCAGCCAGCCCTCGGCCAACTCGCCCACCGTGGCGCGCATCGAGGAGCGCACCCCGGAGGGCACCCGGAACGTGGTGCAGGTGCTGGAGCGGGTGTCGCGCGGGGCCCGGGTCTGGGTGCGGGTGCGCGTCGCGGCCCTGCCGAACGGCCAGACGGGCTGGGTTCCCCGGGTGACGCTCGGCGGCTACGGCACCGTCCACACGCACCTGGTCGTCGACCGCGAGCGGCTGCGCGCGACGCTCGAGCGCGACGGCGAGCCGATCTTCGAGGCGCCGGTCGCGATCGGGACCGACGCCGCGCCGACGCCCGCCGGCCAGTTCTACGTGCGCGTCGTCCTGTCCCGCTACGCGAGCCCGTTCTACGGCCCGGTCGCGTTCGGCACGAGCGCCCGCTCCGCCGTGCTCACGGACTGGCCGGCCGGCGGCTTCGTCGGCATCCACGGCACCGATCGGCCGGATCTCGTCCCCGGCCGCGTCTCGCACGGCTGCATCCGGCTGCGCAACGCCGACATCGTCCGCCTCGCGCGCCTCATGCCGGTCGGCACGCCGGTGACGATCCGATGAGACACCCGCGCGCCCTGGCGCTGCTCGCGCTGGCGGCCCTGGCGCTGCCGGTCGGGGCGTGGGCCGCCGAGCCGCCGCCCGACCCCACCCCGCTCTGGTCGCAGTACCCGCTCGAGGAGACCACCCCGGTTCCCGGCACCGTCGACACGGCACCCACCGGCACGACGCCGGCCGACGCGTCCACCGAGCCGCCCGCCACGGCGGAGGCGCCCGCCGACAGCGCCACCGCGGAGACCGCGCCCGTCGACACCGCACCGGCCGAGACCGCGCCGCCCGCCGCGACCGGCCCGACGACGACGTCCCCCGCCGTCGCCCCCGCGGGCAGCGTGCAGGACGTGCCCGCCGCCGTCGTCCCGCCCGCACCCACCGTGACGCACCGGGGGCGCGATCTCACCTGGTTCCTGGTCGGCATCGCCGTGCTGCTGATGCTCGGGTCCGTGGCCTGGGCGGTCACGCGCAGCGCCCGCGCCGCGCCGCTGCGCCGGCCCACGCCGCTGCCGCCGCGCGAGCCCGATGTCGAGCGCTGCAGCGTGGTCTGCGAGCGCACCCGCGGCCACGCGCGCTTCGCCGCCGTGGTGGAGGACGACGAGGGCAACGCGCGGATCGTCGCCCGCTCCCCCGCGTTCCGCGCCGCCGCCGGCACGGAGCCGCGCCCCGACGGCCGCCCGCTCGCCGCGTACGAGGCGCTGATGGAGGCGCTGGCCGAGGAGCGCTGGCGGCGCAGCGGGACGATGCGCACCGGTCCACGAGGACGGCGGGCCGGAGCACGGGACGCCGGAGTGGTACGAGGAGCAGCTGGAGCGGGTGGCGGCGGCGCGCGAGCGGGCTAGGACGCGGCGGCGCGCCGCACCTTGAGCGGCGCCACGGCGATGTCCGCGTCGGCCACGCCGGCGAGCGGAGATCGACGTCCAGCCGTCCACCGCCAGGTCCGGCAGCGCCCGCAGGTGGCGCTCGTCGGGCTGGCCGATGCCGTTGCGCGGGCCGGCGACGAAGCCGCGCCGCGTGGCCTCGAGGGCGGCCTCCACGCGGCTGGAGACGCCGAGCTTGCGCATCGCGCCGCTCAGGTACTCCTTGACCGTGTGCCGGCTGAGGTACAGGCGCGCGCCGATCTCGGCGTTCGTCAGTCCCTCCACCACCAGCGCCAGGACCGCGCGCTCGCGCTCGCTGAGCCGCATGGGCATCGGCTGACGGCGCGGCCCGGGCCGCGCGGCGCCCTCCAGCGCGGCGGCCGCCCGGCGGTCGAGCACCGTGTCGCCGTGCACGGCGCGGCGCAGGATCGCCGGCAGCCCGGCCTCGTGGCGGCCCGTCTTGACGACGTAGCCGCGCGCCCCCGCCTCGAGCGCCGCGCCAACCGCGGCGCGATCGCCCCGCGACGAGAGCACGACGACGGCGGTGTCGGGCGCGACCGCCAGGATGTGCCGGCAGACGTCGGCGCCGGTCGAGCCCGGGAGGCCCGGATCCACCAGCACGGCGCTGGGCCGGAGCTGACGGGCGGCCGCGACGGCCGCGGCGATCGAGGCGACGTCGGCGACCACGGTCACGCCGGCCTCCACCAGGGCTGCGCGCAGGCGCACGCGCTCCAGCCGCCGCCGGTCCACGACGAGGACGGTGAGCGACGACCCCAGGTTCGAGACCCGCGTGCGTGCCAACTCGATCCGCTCCTCCGGCCCGGCTCCGTCCGGACCTCGCCCCTGGTTCGGGGGCTCGTGCGTTCCGGTTCGGCCGGACGGGTGATCGGTGTGCGGGCTCACAGGTCCCTCGCGGTTGCGGCGGTTCCAACCCCGGCGACGTTGGCGGCCTCGACGTGCGGGTCAGCGCCGCGCGCCACGGCGCCGATCGCGGGCATGAACGTCTCCGTCAGGCGGCTGCTGACGCGGATGCAGCGCTCCACGAGGTCCTCGTCCAGCGGGCGGCCCGACACGGGCAGCGCGATCTTGGAGCGCACCTCGCCGTCGTCGTAGTCGAGCTCGAAGCAGCCCATCGTCAGGCCGTGGTTGATGCGCGTGAGCAGCTCGGCCACGTGGCGGCGCCGGCGCTCGGGGACGACGCCCGGCAGCACCGAGTAGAAGAGCAGGACGCCGGTCTCCTCCACCACCTGCACGCACAGCAGCCAGCTGCCGTTCGGCCCGCTCAGCTCGCTCACGAGCACGGGCGCGTCCGCGGCCTCGGAGAAGCCCCACTGGCGGCGCGCGAACAGCGCGCCGACCTCGTCCTGGAGGGTCGGCAGAGCCGACCCGCTCTCCGCCGCTCGGGTCGCCATCCTTAGCTGTGTACCCCCGTGGGTGGGATTCGACGCGCGGTACCGGCGTCGGGTGACGCCGCCGACGCGATCCTATATCCGTCCGCGCGGAGGTTGCCAGCCGCTACGCGCTCGCGCGCTCGCTGCGCAGCGCCGAGAAGTAGATCGCGCTCGGGTGGTGCACGACGATGGCCGCCGTCGACTGCTCCGGGTCGAGCTGGTACGCCGCGGTCAGGCCGACGCCGATCGACTCCGACGCGCCGAGCAGGTCGCACACGAGCGCGTGGTGGTCGAGGTCCGGGCAGGCGGGATAGCCCCACGAGTAGCGCCGCCCCTCGCCCTCGCCGATGCCCGAGCTCGCGCTTGACGCGGCGGTGCAGCGCCTCGGCGAGGCCCTCCGTCGCGGCGATCGCCATGCCGTGCGCGTAGTACGCCTCGGCGTACTCGCCGGCGGCCTGGAGCGCGTCGACGTGCGCCTGCGACTCGTGCCCGGCGGTGACCACCTGGAACGCCACGACGTCGCGCTCGTCGTCGTCGACGGTGCGGAAGTAGTCGGGGATGGCGAGGCGGTCGTGCACCTCCTGGCGCGGGAAGGCGAGGCGGCCGAGCTCCCGCTCGCCGTCCTCGCCGAAGAGCACCAGCTCCTCGCCGTCGGCCGCGCAGCGCCAGTAGCCGTAGACCGCCCTGAGGGCGAGCCAGCCGTCGCGCAGGCCCTCGTCCTGCATGCGCAGGCGGCGCGGCTCGAACTCCTCCGCGACCAGCCGCTCGAACTCGGCGCCGCCGGCGTTCTTGCCGCCCCACGAGAGGCGGTAGAGGGTCTTCAGGTCCATGCCGTCCCACACCGCCTCCGCCGGCACGTCGTCGGCGACGCGCGCGCCGAGGAACGGCGGCGCCGGCACGGGCACGCGCGGCAGGTCGGCGCGGCCGGCGGGTGCGGCCGGTGCCCGGCGGCGGCGGGCGGTCGCGACCTCGTCGCGGTGGCGCAGCGCCTCCGCGTGGGACTGCACGCGGGCCTCGGCCGCGGCGGCCGGGTCGCGGAGCACGTCCATCATCGCCAGGCCCTCGAAGGCGTCCTTGCAGTAGAAGACGCCGGGCTCGTAGGGCCGCTCGTCGTCCAGGAAGTGGATGCGGCGGCCGAACGAGCGGTTGATCGCCGCGCCGCCGACCAGGACGGGCACGTCGAGGCCGCGCGCGTCGAGCTCGTGCAGGCACAGCGGCATCTGCTTGGAGGTCGAGACGAGCAGCGCCGAGAGCCCGATGGCGTCGGCGCCGACCTCGACGGCCTTGTCGATGATGACCTGGATCGGCACCTGCCGCCCGAGGTCGTACGTCGTGTAGCCGTTGTTGGAGAGGATCGTGTTGACGAGGCTCTTGCCGATGTCGTGCACGTCGCCGAAGACCGTCGCCAGCACGACCTTGCCCTTCGTCTGCCCGTCCTCCTTGTCGAAGTAGGTCTCGAGCTTGGCGACCGCCCGCTTCATCACCTCGGCGGACTGCAGCACGAACGGCAGGATCAGCTCGCCGCGCCCGAAGCGGTCGCCGACGTCCTTCATGGCCGGCAGCAGCACCTCGTTGAGCAGGTCGACGGCCTCGTCGTTCTCGCGCGCGCCCCGCTCGTCGAGCGCGGCGTCGATGTCCTCCTCGATCCCGTCGCGCACGCGGTGCAGGATCTTCTGGTGGATGCGCTCGTCGATCGACAGGTCGGCGAACTTGTCGTCGCGCTCGGCGCCCGTGGCCTCCGCCGGCAGCTCGTCGAAGTGCCCGATCAGGCGCGGCAGCGCGTCCGGCCGGCGGTTGTAGACGAGGTCGTCGGCGAGCTCGCGCTCCTCGGCCGAGATCTCCATGTACGCCATGGTGTGCGTCGGGTTGACCATGGCCATGTCGAGCCCGGCCTCCACGCAGTGGTGCAGGAAGACCGAGTTGACGACCGTGCGCGCCCGCGGCGAGAGCCCGAACGAGACGTTGGAGACGCCCAGCGACGTCAGCACGCCCGGCAGCTCGCGCTTGATGGCGGCGATCCCCTCGATGGTCTCGACGGCGGAGTCGATCCACTCCTCGTCGCCGGTCGCGAGCGTGAAGGTCAGCGCGTCGAAGATCAGGTCCTCCGGCGCCAGGCCGTACTCGTCCACGCAGATGTCGTGGATCCTGCGGGCGACGCGCACCTTCTCCTCGCGCGTCTTGGCCATCCCCGCCTCGTCGATGGTCAGGGCGACCAGCGCCGCGCCGTGCTCGACCGCGAGCGGCACGTAGGCCTCGATGCGGTCGCGCCCGTTCTCCATGTTGATGGAGTTGATGATGGCGCGGCCGGGATGGGTCTCGAGCGCCGCGCGCAGGGCCGGCAGCTCGAGCGTGTCGATCATCAGCGGGGCCTCGACGCCCATCGACAGGCGCTTGACGACCTCCGTCAGCTGCTCCGGCTCGTCGCTGCGCTCGGTGACCGCGACGCAGACGTCGAGGGCGTGCGCGCCGTACTCCACCTGCTCGCGCGCGACCCCCAGCACGCCGTCGTAGTCCTCGGCCAGCATCAGCTCCTTGATGCGGCGCGAGCCCTGCGTGTTGACGCGCTCGCCGACGATCAGCGGGCGCGGGTCCTGGCGCAGGGCGATCGCCGCCATCGCGCTGGCGACCGCCGGCCGCCACACGGGATGGCGCCGCCGCGGCGTCGACGCGCGCACGGCCTCGACCAGCTGGCGGATGTGCTCGGGCGTCGTGCCGCAGCAGCCGCCGACGACGTTGGCCCCGAAGTCGCGCACGAACGCGGCCATCTGCTCCGCCATCTCGGACGCGCCGAGCGGGTAGACGGTCTCGCCGTCGACGTTCAGCGGCAGGCCGGCGTTCGGCACGACGACCACCGGCAGGTCGCACTCCTGGGTCAGGTAGCGCACGGGCTCCCGCAGGTGCTCGGGGCCGACGGAGCAGTTGGTGCCGATGACGTCGCAGCGGATCCCGCGCAGGATCGCGGCGACGGCCGCGATGTCGGTGCCGAGCAGCATGCGGCCCGTGACGTCGAGCGCCACCGACACCTGCAGCGGCACGCGCCGGCCGGCGTCCTCGAAGGCGAGCCGGGCGCCCTGCACCGCGGCGCGCGTCTCGAGGATGTCCTGCATCGTCTCGACCTGCAGCAGGTCGACGCCGCCCTCCAGGAGCGCGCCGGCCTGCTCGCGGAACAGGGCGACGAGCTCCGGGTAGGTGATGGCCGACAGCGTCGGGTCGTTGCCCGACGGCAGCATCCCGGTCGGCCCGACGGAGCCGGCGACGAAGCGCGGCCAGTCGGCGGTCGCGAACTCGTCCGCGGCGACCCGGGCGATGCGCGCGGCGGCGATGTTCTGCTCGCGCGTCACGTCGGCCAGCCCCCACTCCTCCAGCCGCATGCGCGTCGACTGGAACGAGTTCGTGATCAGGTAGTCGGCGCCGGCGTCGAGGAACGCGCGGTGGATGTCGCGGATGAACTCGGGCTTCGACAGCGACAGGTGGTCGACGTTGCCCTCGTGGCCGCCGTAGTCCGCGGCCGAGAGCCCGCCCTCCTGCACCATCGTGCCCATGGCCCCGTCCTTGACGACGGTGCGCTCGCGCAGGAGGGTGAGGTAGCGGTCGGCGTCCGTACGGGCCATCTGCTCGAACCTCCGGTCAGTGCCTGTGCGGCCTCCGGAGGCAAGCGATCCGCCCCGGCGCTTAGCTGTCACTCGTCCGGCCCCACTGGCCGGCGCACCCGCAAGCGGCCGCAAATCGGTGCGTTGAACTGATCCTAGCGCGACTGGTCCTTCATGTACCAGGACCGGCCTACCAGATCGGCGGGGGCGGCTCAGAGCAGCGGCGCGGGCACGTCGACCCAGCGGCCCTCGGCCGCGCTGCGCAGCGCGGCGTCGATGAGCTGGACGCTGTGCAGGCCGTCCACGAAGGTCGCGGGCTGCGCCGCCGGCTCGCCGCCCCGGATCGCGGTGTAGACGTCCGGCAGGAACGAGAAGAAGGCGGTGCGGCCGGTGGTCACGGGCGCCACCGACTGCGTCGCGAAGCCGCTGGCCTGGCGCCCGACGCGCACGTCGCCGGCGTCCTCGTAGCTCCAGGCCAGCGAGCGGTCGCCCAGCGAGAGCTCCAGGAACACGCGGTCGCGCCACCCGGCGCTGACCTGGCTGAGGGTGCCGCTCACCAGCGCGCCGCCGTCGAGGCGCGCGAGCAGGACCGCGTGATCCTCCAGCTCGACCGCGCGCGCGACCGGCGGGTCGCCGACGTCGCGCTCGTCGTGCAGCCGGCCCGTGCTGGCCTGGACGGCGACCACGCGCCGGCCGGTGACGTGCTCCACGAGGTCGAGGAAGTGCCCGCCGAGGTCGGCCAGCGTCGCCGATGTGCCGGAGAGCGCGCGGTCGAGCCGCCAGTCCCACTGGTCGCGGCGCAGGAGCCAGTCCTGCAGGTAGCCGCCGCGCACGAGGTGGGCGCCGCCCGGGGACGCCGCGACGTCGTCGCGCAGCCGCAGCACCGCCGGCAGGTGGCGGCGGGTGAAGCAGACCGCGTTGACGACCCCGGCCTCGCGGGCCGCGCGCGCCAGGCGGCGGGCCGACGCCTCGTCCAGCGCCAGCGGCTTCTCGGCCACGACGTGGCGGCCGGCGGCCAGCACCTCCTCGGCCACCTCGGCGTGCGCGACGTTCGCGACGCAGGAGTGCACGACGTCGACGCCGTGGCGCAGCAGCTCGGCGGCGGACGTCGCGACCGCCGGGATGCCGTACTTCGCGGCCCGGGCCCGCGCCGCCTCCTCGCGCACGTCGGCGATCACCGCGACCTCGACGCCGGGCACCGCGGCCAGCGCGTCGAGGTGCAGCTCGGCGACGCGGCCGGCGCCGACGACGCCAACCTTGAGAGTTCCGCCGTCGCTCACCCGAGGGCGGGCGGCACCATCGGGCACTGCAGCAGCGCGTCGCTCCGCGGCGCGCGCGGCGCCACGTAGGCGGTCGCGTTCGCGATCAGCCGCTGCACGTCCGGGTCGTGGTAGATCGGGTACGTCTCGTGGCCCGGCGAGAGGTAGGCGACCCGGCCCGCGCCGCGCGTCCACACGGACACGCCGCGGAAGACCTCGCCGCCCGAGAACCAGCTCACGCCCACGAGCTCGTCCGGGGGCCGGCACGACGAACGGCTCCCCGTACATCTCGTGGCGCTCCAGCACGAGCGGCTGCGGCACGCCGGCGAAGATCGGGTGCCCCGGCGCCACGCACCACACGTGCTCGCGGTCGTCGGCCTCCCGCCAGCGCAGCGCGCAGGACGTGCCCATCAGCGCCACGAACGGCCGCGACAGGTGCGCCGAGTGCAGCACGACCAGGCCCATGCCGCCGATGACCGCGTCGCGCACCCGCTCGGCCGCCTCCTGCGGCAGCTCGGCGTGCGCGCGATGGCCCCACCACAGCACGACGTCGGCGTCGTCGAGCCCTGCCAGGCCGTGGCCCGGGTCGTCGAGCGTCGCCGTCGTCACCTCGGCGTCCGGCAGGTGGGCGCGCAGGCCCGCCGCGAGCGCCCCGTGCAGGCCGTCGGGGTAGATGGCCGCGACGCGCTCGTCGTTGCGCTCCGCGCGGTGCTCGTTCCAGACCAGGACGCGCATCAGCGCTCCACCAGATCGATGATGACCGGGCAGCCCTCGAGCTCCGCGGCCTCGCGCAGCCGGTTCTCGAGGTAGAAGATCCAGTCGCGGCTGACCAGCTTGCGGTCGTTGACCGTGATGCGGAAGCGCGGCGGGCGGGTCTGCACCTGCGCGCCGTAGAGCAGCTTCAGCCGGCGGTTGCCGACCAGCGGCGGCGGGCGGCGGGCGACGACGTCCTGCAGCACCTTGTTGACGGCCGGCGTCGGCATGCGGCTGGTGTAGTGCTCGTGCAGCGTCTTGATGCGCTCCAGCAGCCGCTCCAGGCCGCGGCGGGTGACGGCGGAGGTCGTGACGACCGGCGGCCGCTGGCGCAGCTTGCGGTCGATGCGCTCGCGCAGGTGGTCGAGGTCGATCTCGTTGATGTCCCACTTGGACACCACCACGAGCGTCGCGCAGCCGGCCTTGCGGGCCTCGTCGGCGACGGACAGGTCCTGGTCGGTGATGCCCTCCGAGGAGTCGACCAGCACGAGCGCGACGTCCGCGCCGCGCGCCGCGTCGATCGCGCGCAGCTCGCTCCAGTACTCGACCTCCTGGCGGTGCTTGCGCCGCCGCCGCAGGCCCGCCGTGTCGATCAGGCGGTAGGTCGTGCCGTCGTGCTCCAGGCGCATGTCGATCGAGTCGCGGGTCGTGCCCGGCACCTCGGAGACGATCACCCGCGGCGCGCCGACGAGCGCGTTGAGCAGGCTCGACTTGCCGACGTTCGGGCGCCCCAGGATGGCGACGCGGATCTCGTCGCTGACGACCTCGTCGCGGGCGGCGTCCGGGATCTCCGCCAGCCGGTCGACGATGAGGTCGAGCAGGTCGCCGGAGCCGGTGCCGTGCAGGCCCGAGACCGGGACCGGATCGCCGAGGCCGAGGGCGTGGAACTCGACCGCGTCCCGCTCCACGACCTCCGACTCCGCCTTGTTGGCCACGACGATCGTCGGCACCTTGGCCCGCCGCAGGATGGCCGCGACCTCCTCGTCGCCGGGGCCGATGCCGATGCGCGTGTCCACCACGAACAGCACCAGGTCGGCCTCCGCCACCGCCTGCCGCGCCTGGGCCGTCACCTCGCGCGAGATGCCCGGCCCCTCGACGTCGATGCCGCCGGTGTCGACCAGCCGGAAGCGGCGGCCGTTCCACTCGACGTCGACGTCCTTGCGGTCGCGGGTGACGCCCGGCGCCTCGTGGACGACGGTCTCGCGCCGGCCGGCGAGGCGGTTGACGAGCGTCGACTTGCCGACGTTCGGGAAGCCGACCACGGCGACGATGCCGGCCAGCGGGCGGGTGGGCTCGGCCTCGCCGCGCTCGACCTCGGGGTCGCCGCGGCGGCGCCGGGCGCGCGGCGGCTCGCGGCGGGCCCTGCGCTCGGCGGCGGCCCGGGCCTCCTCGGCGCGCTGCTCCTCGGTGCTCATCGCGGCGGCTCCGCGTGCTTGGGGCGCCCGGCGCGGTCGGTGGCCCGCAGGAAGTCGTCGAGGCGCCGCAGCTCCTCCTCGATGCGCTCGGCGCCCGGCCTTGTAGGCGCGCCCGCCCTTGCCGAGCCCGGACAGGTCGAGCGGCATGCCGATGGCGATCGCGGTCGGCGGGAAGCCCGGCAGGCCGAAGCCCGAGCCGGAGCGCACGCAGACCGGCAGCACCGGCACCCCGGCGCCCATCGCCAGCATCGACGCGCCGGCGCGGGCGTTGCCGATCTCGCCCGTCTTCTGGCGCGTCCCCTCGACGAAGACGCCCAGCACCTCGCCGTTGGCGAGCACCGCGCGCGCCGCCCGCAGCGCCTCGCGGTCGGGCTGGCCGCGGTCGATGGGGAACGCGCCCGTGTGCGGGATGACGGTGCCGACCACGGGCACCGACCAGAGCTCGCGCTTCGCCATGTAGTAGAGGACGCGCGGGGCCACCAGCATGCCGACGACGAACGGGTCGGACCAGGCCAGGTGGTTGGACGCCAGGACGTAGCGCGCCCTCGCGCGGCAGGCGATCGACGCCGTACAGGCGCATGCGGGTGACCGCGCGCCAGGGCCGCTTGATCGTCCGGTTGGCGAAGCGCCACATCGCCGGCGGCGACGGGTGCAGCTCGTTCCCGGGCAGCGGGTCGGGCACGGACGCGATCACGGCCTCGCTCATCGGACCAGCTCCTCGATGCGGTCGACGACCTCGTCGACGCTGAGCCCCGTCGTGTCGATGCGGGCGGAGCCCTCCGGCACGATCGTCTGCGCGGCGTCGCGGCGGTCGCGCTCGAGCGCGGCCTCGCCCTCGCCGCCGCGGCGCTCCGCGCGTACGGCCGGGTCGGCGTCGAGCCACACCTTGAGCTCGGCCTCCGGCCACACCACGGCGCCGATGTCGCGGCCCTCGGCCACGGCGTCGCCCTGCGCGAGGAAGGCGCGCTGGGCGCCGTGCAGCGCCTCCCGCACCTCCGGCAGGGCCGAGACCCGGGACACGGCGTCGTTGACGTCGTCGCCGCGCAGCGCCGGGTCGCCGAGGTGGCGGCGCCAGGCCTCGCCGCGGGCGATGGCGACCGGGTCGCCGCCCGTGCGCAGAACCTCCAGCGTGACCGCGCGGTACATCGCCCCGGTGTCGAGCAGCCGGTAGCCGAGCCGCCGGGCCAGCGCCTTCGCCACCGTGGACTTGCCGGCGCCGGCCGGTCCGTCGATGGTCACGATCACTCCGGCGCCTCGCGCAGGGCCTCGAGCAGGCCGCGGAACTCGGGGAAGGACACGTCGATCGCGCCGGCGTCGACCACGCGCACGCCGCTCTCCGAGTAGAGGCCGGCGACCGCGCCCAGCATCGCGATGCGGTGGTCGCCGCGCGAGTGCACGGTGCCGCCGCGGACGCGCGCGGGCACGCCGCGGATGCGCCAGCCGTCCTTCGTGGCCTCGACGTGCGCGCCGCAGTTGAACAGGGCCTCGCGGGTGGTCTCGATGCGGTCGGACTCCTTGACCCGCAGCTCCTCGGCCCCGCGCACCGTCGTGCGGCCGCGCGCGCAGGACGCCGCCAGCGCCACGAGCGGCAGCTCGTCGACCAGCGAGGGCACGATCTCCGGCTCGATCTCCGTCGCGACCAGCTCCGCGTGCCGCACCTCGAGGTCGGCGACCGGCTCGCCCGCCGCCGTCACCCGCCGGTTGACCAGCCCGATGCGCGCGCCCATGCGCTCCAGCACCGTCAGCAGGCCGCTGCGGCCCGGGTTGACCCCGACGTTGCGCACGATCAGCAGCGACTCCGGCAGCAGCGTTGCGGCGACCACGAACGGCGCCGCGGACGAGATGTCGCCCGGCACCTCGATCTCGCGCAGGTGCAGCGCGTCCGGCGGGTGCACCGTCACGCGGCCCGGGCGGCGCTCGACCCGCACCCCGGCGGCCTGCAGCATCCGCTCGGTGTGGTCGCGGCTGACGCGCGGCTCGACGACGGTCGTCGGCCCCTCGGCCAGCAGGCCCGCCAGCAGCAGGCAGCTCTTGACCTGGGCGGACGCGACGGGCAGCTCGTACTCGATGCCGGTGAGCGGCCGGCCCGCGCGCACGAGCAGCGGCGGCAGCCCGTTCTCGGCCTCGATGTCGGCGCCCATCTGCCGCAGCGGATCGGCGACGCGGTCGACGGGGCGGCGGCGGATCGAGGCGTCGCCGTCGACCGTGAAGCGCCCGGCCGGCTGGCCCGCGAGCAGGCCCGGCAGCAGGCGCAGCAGGGTGCCCGAGTTGCGCACGTCGAGGACGCCGTCCGGCTCGCGCAGGCCGCGCAGCCCGGCGCCGTGCACCGTCAGCTCGCCGCGCGGCCCCTCGTCGACCTGCACGCCGAGCGCGCGCACCGCCTCGAGCGTCGCGCGGGTGTCCTCGCTCCAGCCGAAGCCGCGCACCTCGACGGGCCCGTCGTTGACAGCCCCGAACAGCAGCGAGCGGTGCGACACCGACTTGTCGCCGTTGACCGGCAGCTCGCCCCGCAGGCCGGCGGCGGGCTCGACGTCCCAGTGGTCGTTCGCGACGTGGACGCTCATGCCTCGACGTCCCCTTCCTCGGCGATCGCCGCGTAGCCCTGGGCGTCGAGGATGTCGACGGCCTCCGCCGCGGCGTCGGCGCCGCCGACGACGATCTCGAGGTAGCCGCCGGCCTCGGTCGAGCGGTGGCGCAGGCGCAGGTCGCGGATCGAGACGCGCGCCGCGCCGAGGGCCTGCGTGATGCCGGCGATCGAGCCGGGGCGGTCGGCGAGGTGCACGCGGACGGTGTGCAGATCGCCGTCGGCCTCCGGGTAGGCTGCGCGGTCGCGGCGCGCGGCGCGCGGCGGCCGACTCGCCGATCCAGCGCGCGAGCTGCCCGCCGTCGCCCTCCTCGAGCGCCACGCTGACCTCGTCCAGCCGCCGCCGGTGCTCGGCCAGCGCGGCGAGCAGCGCCTCGCGGTTGTCGAGGAAGATGTCGACCCAGATGCGCGCGTTGGCGCCCGGCGACGCGGGTCATGTCGCGGAACGAGCCGCCGACGGCCGCCAGCGGGTCGTGGCCGTCGATCATGCCGGCGGCGGCCTGGGTCGCGAGCAGGTTGGCCAGCACGTGCGGCAGGTGGCTGGTGAGCGCCACGAGCCGGTCGTGGGCGCCCGGCGCGATGGCCACGGGCCGCGCGCCGATCCGCCGTCAGGGCGCCGACGAGGCCCGCGTAGCGCGCGGGATCGGTCTCGGCCACGGGCGTCAGGAACCACGTCGCGCCGTCGAAGATCTCGGCGCGCGCGCTCGACGGGCCGCGCGCCTCGGAGCCGCAGATCGGGTGGCCGCCGACGAAGCGGCCGCGGTCGCTCGCCGGCGATGCCGCGCACGAGGTTGGCCTTGGTGGAGCCGATGTCGGTCACCGTCGCGGACGCCGGCGCCGCCGCCAGCGCCGCCGGCGACGGCGGCCGGGAGCTGCGCGACGGGCGTGCAGACGACGACGAGCTCGGCGTCCGCGCAGGCGGGGCCGACGGCGTCGTGGGCCACCTCGACGCAGCCGCGCTCCAGGGCCTGCTCGCGCACGGCCGGGTCGCGGTCGAAGCCCGACCACGTCCGCCTGCGCGCGCTCGCCGCAGCGCGAGGCCCAGCGACCCGCCCATCAGGCCGAGCCCGACGATCCCGACCCGCATGGCGCCTACCGGGAGATCGTCTTGCCGTCGACCGCGAGGAGCTGCTCCATCTCGCGGACGAACCCGCCGAAGCTGCCGGAGGGCAGCTGCTGCGCGGCGTCGGAGAGGGCGTGCTCCGGGTTCGGGTGCGTCTCGACGATCAGGCCGTCGGCACCCGCGGCGACGGCGGCGCGCGCCAGCGGCGCGACCAGCTGCCGCTTGCCGGCGGCGTGCGACGGGTCGACGATCACCGGCAGGTGCGTCTCGGCCTTGAGCACCGGGATCGCGCCGATGTCGAGCGTGAAGCGCGTCGAGCGCTCGAAGGTGCGGATGCCGCGCTCGCAGAGGATGATGTCCTCGTTGCCCTCCTTGGCCACGTACTCCGCGGCCATGAGCAGCTCCTCGACCGTCGCCGACATGCCGCGCTTGAGCATCACCGGCTTGTCGCACGCGGCCGAGCTCGGACAGCAGGTTGAAGTTCGCCATGTTGCGCGCGCCGATCCAGATCAGGTCGATGTGCTCGTAGCACCGGCTCGAGGTCGCGCGCGTCCATCAGCTCCGTGGCCACCGGCAGCCCGGTCTCCTGGCCCACCGCGGAGAGGATCTCCAGCGCCGCGCACGCCGAGGCCCTGGAAGGCGTAGGGCGACGAGCGCGGCTTGAACGCGCCGCCGCGCAGC
The DNA here is from genome assembly GCA_963767885.1 of uncultured Actinomycetota bacterium. Taxonomy (GTDB): domain Bacteria; phylum Actinomycetota; class Thermoleophilia; order Gaiellales; family F1-60-MAGs149; genus CAVYFW01. Next base: position 46,710 of record CAVYFW010000011.1, on the reverse strand, counting down.
AGCGTGCCGCCGGCGGCCTTCACGTCCTTGCGCGGCCTGCAGCGTCTGCTCGTAGCTCTCGACGGCGCACGGCCCGGCCATCAGCGCGAAGTTGCCCGCCGCCGACCTTGCGGCCGCAGATGTCGATGACGGTGTCGCGGTCGAGGAACTCGCGCGAGACCCACTTGAAGCCCTTGCGCAGCGGCACGACGCGCTCCACGCCGGGCAGGCCCTCGAAGGGGAGCGCGGCGATCTGGGCGCGCTGGCCGATCACGCCGATGACCGTGGCCTCGCCGCTCTGGTCGACGTGCGCGCCGGCCCCCGACTCCTGGATCAGGCCGACGATGTGGTCGACCTCGTCCGAGGACGCCGTCGAGCGCATGAGCACCATCAGCTCGGGCGCGCCGCTGTTGCCGTTGCGGGCCATGACGCGCAGCAGTATACGGAGCGGCCTAGGTTGGCCCCGCCGCACGCCGGAGCGCCGCGCACCTCGGCCGGTCTGAGGGCTCGCACGTGGCCGGGCGCGAGCGAGCCCAGGGACAGCGGCCCGTAGCTCGGCCGGTGCAGCGCGACGGCGCGATGCCCGATCGCCTCGAGCATGCGGCGCACCTGGCGGTTGCGTCCCTCGTGGATCGCGAGCTCGATCACGCTCGTGCGGTCGCCGCCCCGCAGCAGCCGCACGCTGGCCGGCGCCGTCGGGCCGTCCTCCAGCTGGATGCCCCGGCGCAGGCGCTCCAGCTCGAAGTTGGACGGGAGTCCGCGCACCGTCGCCTGGTACGTCTTCACGACGCCGGACGAGGGGTGCGACAGGCGGTGGGCGAGATCGCCGTCGTTGGTCAGGAGCAGCAGGCCCGTCGTCTCGGCGTCGAGGCGCCCCACCGGGTAGACGCGCACGGGGGACTCGACGAGGTCGGCCACCGTGCGCCGGCCCTGCGGGTCCGACATCGTCGTGACCACGCCGGCCGGCTTGTGCAGGACGAGGTAGGCGCTGCGCTCCGCGGTGCCCGCCACACGGCCGTCGACGGCGACGCGCTGGCCGGGCTCGACCCGCCGGCCGAGGTCGCTGACGACCTCGCCGTCGACCGTCACCCGACCGGCGGCGATCAGGGCGTCGGCCGCCCGGCGCGACGCCACGCCGGCCTGCGCGAGGTAGCGGTTGAGGCGCAGGTCGCTCACGCGGGCAGCCTACGGGGTGCGCCCGGCGCGGGTGGCCGCACACCCGGTCGGCGATCCGGGGTGGCGCGCCGCGCCGGGTCGGGCATAGGCTGGCGGTTCCGTGGACACCGCCGCCTCCAGCGCACCCGTCCCGCAACCCGAGCTGGCGGTGGAGCTCGCGCCGCCGCCCGACCTGCTGCCGCGCCGCGCGGCGACGGTCGCCGGGCTGCCGCTGGTGCTGGCGGCGCTCGCCCTCGGCCTGGGCACCGACGTCGCCGCCTGGGCCGCGCCGTGGGCCCTGGTCGGCGCAGCGCCGTACCTGCTCGGGCCGCGCGTGGGACGGGTGACCGCGCTCGCTGCCGGCTGCGTCGCGCTGATCGTCGGGCCCGCCGCGCTCGTCGGCATGGTCGGCGGCGTCGTCGCCGGCGAGGGGGCCGCCCGCGGCCTGCGTCCGCTCGTGACGCTCCCGCTCGGGCTCGCCGGCGCGATCTGCGCGGCCGGCACGCTCGGGCTGGCCTGGTCCTAGGCGACGCGGCGCCGAGAGCACCAGCCGCCGCTCGACGACGGCGTACCCGGCGCGGGCGAACGCCGCCGCCATCGGCTCGTTGGTGGCGTCGGTGGTGGCCGAGATCCGGTCGGCCCCGCGCGCGGCGTGGAAGCGCGTCACGAAGGCCAGCAGGTCGTCGACCAGGCCGCGGCCGCGCGCCTCCGGCACGATGCCGAGGTAGCCGACGTTGGGGCCGGTCTCGGTCGCCGACGGGATGACGAAGCCCGCGAGCCGGCCATCGCCGTCGAGCGCGAGGCGCCACCACGTGCGCTCGCCCGGCGCCGAGCGGTAGAACTGGAGCTGCTCCGCCACCGCCGCCTCGACGCCGAGGTCCTCCACCGCCCGGCGGGTCGTGACGTCGAGGCTGCCGGCCGCCACGCGCCGGAAGACGTCGAGGAAGGCCGCGTCGTCCGCGGGCTCGAAGCGCAGCCGGCGCGGCGGCTCGGGCAGCTCGGCGCCCGCACCGTCCCAGCGCCACTGCAGCCGCTCCAGCTCGCGCGTGAGGCCGGCGGCCGCGCACGCACGGCGGCGCCATGCGACGCCGCCCGCGACGTCGGCCCGCTCCCGCCAGTCGGACGGAAGGCGCAGCTCGCAGGCCGGTGGGCGCGAGACGCCGGCCGCGCGCAGGGACGCGAGCCCCGCGGCGAGCACGCGCTCCGCGAGCAGCGCCGGCTCGCCGGCGGCGGGGTCCGCCCACAGGCAGTCGAGCGCCAGCGGCGCGGCGCCGCGGCCCCACCACACGGCGCGGGCGACGACGCGGCCGCCGTCCAGCGCGAGCCACGTCCAGGCCGGGCGGTAGCGGCCCGCGGCCAGGTCGCGCTCGAAGACGTCCGCCGTCACCCAGCGGACCGGGTCGTCCGCGCCGGCGGCGGCGACGGCCGCGCGGTCGCCCGCCGTCATCGCGCGGACGTTCACCGCGCGCCGGCGAACCGCGCGGGCCGGTAGGGCGCGAGCAGGTCGACGTCCACCTCGTCGAGCAGCTCGGTGGCCACGAGGCGCCCGAGCAGCGGGCCGAGAGAGACGCCGCTGTGCGTCGCGGCGACGTACGCGCGCCCGTCGAGGCCACGGCCCAGCACGGGCAGCCCGTCGGCGGAGAGGACGCGGCGGCAGAGCGTGCGCCGCTCGATCGCGGCGCCGTCGAGCGCCGGCAGGACGACGCGCGCGGCCGCCAGCAGCTCGGCCGGCTCGAGCCCGACGTCGCCGCCGCTGAAGTCGCGGCCGACGACCAGCCGGCCGTCGGGGCGCTGCAGGACGTGCACCTCCGGCGCGAGCAGCACCGGCCCGAGCAGACGCGGCTGCGGCGCGGTGTGCACGAGCGCGCCGGGCGACTCCACGAGCGGCACGTCGACGCCGGCCTGCGCCGCGAGGACGGGCGTGTCGACCCCGCAGGCGATGACCACGCGGTCGGCCGCGATCGCCGCACCCCCGGCGCGGACGCGCACCCCGGCGCCGTCGGGCTCGATCGCGTCCACGGCCGATCCGGCGCGCAGCTCCGCCCCGTCGGCGGACGCGGCGGCCAGCAGCGCCTCGGTCACGGCGACGGCGTCGGGCGCGGCCTCGTCCGGCGTGAAGGTCGCCGCGGCCGACCGCACCGGGCTCCAGCCCGGGCACCAGCGCGCGCATGCCGTCCGCGTCCAGCGCGTACGCCGGGCTGCCCCACCCCTGGTGCCGGCGCAGCGCCGCGAGCAGCGGCTCCTCCGCCCCGGGTCGCGCCCACTGCAGGGTGCCGCCGAAGGGCACGTCGACCGCGCCCGCGAGGTCGTCCGCCAGCCGCCGCCACTCGCCGAGCCCCAGCCGGTGCAGCTCGAAGTACGCCCGCGGCTCCTTGCCGAACGTGGCGTTGGCCCACGGCGAAGGAGCCGCCGGTCGCGCCCGCGCCGGGCCGGTCGCGCTCCAGGACGGTGACCCGGGCGCCGCGCCGCGCCAGGTGGTAGGCGATGGCCGCCCCCAGCAGGCCGGCGCCGACGACGACGACGCGGGCCGCCCGCGGTGCCGTCACGGGCGGACGATCGGCCCGGTCTCGACGGCCTCGAAGGCGCTGCCCGGCACGCCCTTGAGCTGCCCGAGGTCGTCGTCGTCCCAGGCCGTGTCGGACGCGCCGGTGACGTACCAGCCGCTGCCCTGGTCGGCCACGATCAGCCCGTAGCGCTTCATCGCCACGAGGATGACCCGCGCCGCACCGTGGTACGGCGCGACGTCGAAGTCGGCGCGCAGCCGCAGCCGCAGGCCCATCGGCGGGTTGTTCGGGTCGCTGGTCGCGCCGTAGTGCGTCGCCGGATGGATGAAGGCGCGCTGGGTGTGCGGCACCGTCACCCGCAGGGCGTGGCGGATCTCGCCGGCCAGCACCTCGTCGCGGCGCACCAGGCCGGGCAGGATCGGCAGGCCCGCGGCGTCCGCCGACGTCCAGGTGTCGGGCCGCAGCGGTTCGAGCCCAGGTCGAACACGGCGCCGGAGCTCGCGTCCCAGCCGGCGCCGACGCGGCGCGCGTTGAAGAGCTCGTAGAGCCTGCAGGTGCCCTGCTGGAGGGCGAGCACGTGCCGGTCGCCGTCGGCGTTGGCGCCGCCCTCGACCCGCGCGTCGAGCGGGACCGGGTAGGGGCCCGGGTCGCTCTCGTCGCCGTAGTCCACGAAGTGGACCGGCACCAGCGGCTGCGTCGCCGGCACGATCTCGTACGGGATGCCGTAGCCCGGGGTTGGAGCCGAAGTCCGGGTGCAGGTAGCGGTCGCCCTCGGCCGAGATGGCGGCGACGTAGGCGGCGGAGTTGCGGTGCACCGGCAGGGCGTCGACGCGGCGTGTTCCACGGGTTGTCGGCAGGGAACATCGGGCAGCCGCCGAGCGTGGGCCCGCTGCCCGGCGCCGGCGGCGGGTCGGCGACGCGGCCGACGACGACCGCCGACCAGCCGGCGCAGCGCACGACGGTGCAGGCGCGCACGCGGTACCGGCGGCGCACGCCCTGCGCGGGCCGGTCGCGGTACGTCCGGGCGTTCGGCGCCAGGCGGACGATGCGCCCGCCGACGGAGATCTCGTAGCGGCGCTCGCGCACCGAGCGGTCGGTCCAGCGCAGGGTCACGGCGGTCGTCGTGACGGCGCTGACGCGCAGGTCGAGGACGAGCCGCAGCTTCGGCGGCAGCGGCTTCGCGGCCAGCGCGGTCGACGGCGCGACGACCACGGCGGCGAGCACGGCGCAGGCGAGGGCGAGCGAGCGCACTGGTCGCATCCTACGCGCGGCGGCGTGCGTCGGCAGGTCGCGTCTGGGCGGCGACGGCGACGAGGCGGTCGCGCAGGGCGTCGGGCGATGCCGCACGCCGCCGAGAGCTCCTCGATCGGCGGCAGCGACGCGCGACCGTCGGCGAGCCCGAAGATGCGGTCGAAGAGCGTCGTCGTGCGGTACAGCACGGCGCTGCCGGGGGTGGTCGCGCGGCCCGCCTCCTCGATCAGCCCGCGCTCCTGCAGCGAGGCGACGGCGGCGTCGGCCGCGACGCCGCGGATGCGGGCGATCTCCGGGCGCGAGACCGGGCCGGCGTAGGCGACGATGGCGAGCGTCTCCAGGGCCGCCTGCGACAGCGGCCGGTCGACGTCGCGGTCGAGCAGCCGGGCGCAGGCCGTCGCGCAGCTCGCGGCGGCGCGCAGCGCGTAGCCGCCGCTGACCCGCTCCAGGACGACGCCGGAGCGACCCTCGCTGTGGCGCTCGGCGAGCGCGTCGATGGCGCGCTCGACCCGCTCCGGGGGCGCCTCCGCGGCCGCGGCCAGCTCGTCGACGGTCAGCGGCCCGGACGCCACGAAGAGCAGCGCCTCGACGGTGTAGGTCAGCTCGCTCAACGCCCCTCCTGCGCACGCAGGCGCCAGGCCCAGTCGGTGCGGACCGACGCCGCCGACACCATGGGCGTCGCCGTCGCCGGGTCGCACCGTGCGCCAGGCGCGGATCGCCGTCGCCACGTGCGTGCTGGCCATGCTGGCGGCCGCGAGCACGCTGCAGCGCGCCGCGACGTCCACCTTCACGCGACGGCCTCCGCGTCGTCCGTCGTGTGCTCGAGCGCCGCGTCGTCCACGTCCGCGGCCGGCCGCCGGGCGCGAGCCGTGGCGCTGACCGTGCGGGCGACGCGGATGGTGCCGAACGCCTCCGTCTGCACGACCCGCGCCTCGCCGTGCCGGTACAGCTCCAGCAGCGCCCAGAACGCGACCGCCTGCTCCGCGCGGTCGAGATGGCCGACCGCCTCCTCGAAGGTGAACGTGCCGCGCTCGTCGAGCAGCCGCCGCAGGCCGCTGCAGGAACCGGCGCACGGGCAGGTTGCGCCGCGGCAGGTGCGCGAGCGAGACGGGCGGCGGCGGCTCGAGCAGCGCGGCCAGCGCGTCGCGCAGCGTCGCGGGATCGCCGCTGGCGACGGGCTCCGGCCTCACGGGCCGCGGCGGGCGCAGCGCGGGCGGCCCGCTGCGGAACAGCAGCTGCCCGACCTCGGCGCGCCGCCCGGCCAGCCACGCGGCCCCGGCCTGCACGCGGGCGTACTCGGCCAGGCGGCCGGCCAGCTCGGCGGCGGCGAGCTCGGGATCGAGCGGCTCCTCGGCCTCGTCCTCGCCGGGCATCAGCCCGCGCGCCTTCAGCTCGCAGAGGGCGGCGACGAGCACGAGGAACTCGCTGGCGGCCTCGAGGTCGAGCTCGTCGTCGGCGGCCAGCCGCTCGAGGTACGCGACGCAGATGTCGGCCATCGGCACGTCGACCAGCTCGATGCCGTCGCGCAGCACGAGCGCCAGCAGCAGGTCGAACGGCCCCCCGTAGGCGTCGAGGTCGAGCTCGAAGGCAAGGGACGACGGCGCGGAAGCCGGCACCCGGTCACGGTAGCGCCCGGGCCGGACGGCGCGAGCGGTTCAGGACACCCGGGGGGATCGGCCGCCGATGGGGCGCGCGTCACCCTCATGGCGGCGTGAAACCCTGCGTGAACGGGGTAGCACGCGAGCGTGAGTCAACTTCCGTCGCTTCCCCAGGGCGCCGTGGGCCCTGTCACCGCCCAGCGCGTGACGATCGGCCGCTCCGATCACGTCATGGCCCGCGCGGCGCCGATCTACCTCGCGCTGCTCGGCGCGATCCTCACCGTCATCGGCGCTGATGCTGCTCGTGCGGCTGACGCACCTGCTCCTCATCGTCTTCATCAGCGCGCTCTTCGCGGCCGCCATGACCGGCCCCGTCGACTTCCTCGAGCGCTGGCGCGTCCCGCGGCTGATCTCGGCGTCGCTGATCCAGCTCGCCGTCGTCGCCGTCATCGCCGTCGGCGCCTGGCTCGTGGTGCCGCCGCTGCTCGACCAGGGCGCCGGGGCCGTCGACACCGTGCCCGAGCGGCTGCAGCAGTACGAGGGGCTGCAGCAGCGCTACGACGAGCTGCGCGAGCAGTACCCGCAGCTGGGCTCGCTCGACGACCAGGTGTCGAGCATCGGCGAGCGCCTCGTCAGCGCCGTCGGCAACCGCCTGGTCGACCTGCCGCTGCGCATCGGCCAGCTGCTGCTCGACCTGCTCGCGATCTCCGTGATCTCCGCGCTGCTGGTGGCGCAGCGACCGCGGCTGCAGGCGTTCGTGCTCTCGTTGACCCGGCCGCACCACCGCGAGCGCACGAGCGTCGTGCTCGACAAGATGTGGTTCCGGCTGGGCCGCTACGTGCGGGCCAAGCTGATCGTGATGGCGATCATCGGCGCCATCACCTTCGTGGCGCTGTTCTTCCTCGACGTCCGCTTCCCGCTGCTGCTGGCGGGCATCGTGGCCCTCGGCGAGGTGATCCCGCAGGTCGGGCCGTGGATCGCGCGCATCCCGCTCTTCGGCATCGCGGCGCTCGAGGGCTGGAAGACGTTCCTGGCGGTGGTGATCGTGTCCGTGCTCATCGAGAACCTCAAGGGCTACCTGATCTCGCCGGCCGTCGAGGGCGACCAGCTCGACCTGAACCCGCTGGTCGTCATCCTCGCCGTGCTGGCGGGCGGCGCCCTGCTCGGGCCGATCGGCGCGCTCGTCGCGGTTCCGGCAGCGGCCTGCATCCAGGTCGTCTGCGAGGAGGTGCTGATCCCGTGGCGCCGCGCGCGGGTCGAGACCAGCCTGGAGCTGCCCGCCGGCGTCGAGGCCGGGATGATGCCGCCGCCGGGCCAGGCCCCGGGGTAGCGGCGGACGTCAGACGAGCGTGGCGTCGCCGACGAGCGCGCGCACCTCGGCGAAGAACTGCGGCTCCGCGCGCACCCGGAAGTCCGAGCCGAGCCGCAGCCGCCGCGGCGCCGCGCGAGGTCGTGAGGTCGACGACCACCGGCGTCTCGCCCGGGAAGTCGCGCACGAGCTGGCGCAGGCTCGTCGAGCGCCGTGGCGGGCACCGTCCGCGCGTCGATGGCGACGCGGACGATGCCGATGTCCGGCACCTCGTCGAACGACTGCACCTCGAACGCCACGACCTTCGCCGTGTCCGTCTTGATGTCGACGCGGCCCTTGACGAGCACGATCGCGGTCGACGTCGAGCGCGCCCGCGCCTGCGGGTAGGCGTTCGAGAAGACCACGACCTCGCAGCCGCCGGTCTGGTCCTCGAGCTGCACGAAGGCCATCGGGTCGCCGCGCTTCGTCGTCAGCTGGCGGATGCCGCCGATCAGCCCGCCGATGGTCACCGTCTCGCCGTCGCGGCGGGCGGCCAGGCCGGCGAGCTCGCAGTCGACGCGGCGGCGCAGCTTCGTCGCGGACGTCGGCCAGCGGATGGCTGGAGAGGTACAGGCCGAGCGTCTCGCGCTCGAAGGACAGCAGCTCGCGCCGCGTCCACTCCCCGGCGCGGCACCGGCGAGTGCGGCCGCGCGCGCGTCCTCCCCGCCGCCGCCCATCAGCCCCTCGAACAGGTTGCCCTGGCCGGCGTTGCGGTCGGCCTGCGCCTTGCGCCCCAGCCCGACGGCCTGGTCGAGCACGAGCAGCATGCCCTTGCGCGGGTCGCCCGTGGAGTCGAGCGCGCCGGCGCGGATCAGGCTCTCCAGCACGCGCGCGGTGACGTGCTGCCAGTCGACGCGCTCGCAGAAGTCCCAGATGGAGTGGAACGGGCCGCCCTCGTCGCGCGTCGTGGACGATCGCGCGCACGGCGTTGTCGCCGACGTTCTTGACCGCCGACAGGCCGAAGCGGATCTTGCCGTCGCGCACCGCGAAGTCGCGCTCGGACGCGTTGACGTCGGGCGGCAGCACGTCGATCCCCATCTCCGCGCACTCCTGCGACGTAGAACGGCACGCGGTCCTTCGTGTCCATGACCGAGGAGATGAGGGCCGCCATGTACTCGGCCGGGTGGTTGGCCTTGAGGTAGGCCGTGCGGTACGCGATCAGCGCGTAGCAGGCGGCGTGGGCCTTGTTGAAGGAGTAGTCGGCGGAGCGCTCGTTCTCGGCCCACAGGTGCTCGGCGACCTTGCGCTCGACGCCGTTGCCCACGCAGCCCTCGAGGAACTCGTCCTTGAGCGTGGCCATGAGCTCGGCGTTCTTCTTGCCGATGGCCTTGCGCAGGTCGTCGGCCTGTGCGGGCGAGAAGCCGGCCAGGTCCTTGGCGATCTGCATCGCCTGCTCCTGGTAGATGTACACGCCCTGCGTGCCCGCCAGGATCGGCTCCAGCCGGTTGTCGGTGTAGGTGACGGGCTCGTGGCCGTTCTTGCGCCGCGCGTACATCGGGATGTTCTGCCATCGGGCCGGGCCGGTAGAGCGCCACGAGCGCGATGAGGTCGTCGAACTCCGTCGGCCGCACCTGCCGCAGCGCCTCGCGCATGCCGCTCGACTCGAACTGGAAGACGCCCAGTCGCGTCGCCGCGCCGCAGCATCTCGAAGGTCGGCTCGTCGTCGAGCGGCAGGGTCTCCATGTCGAGCCGCTCGCCCGTGGAGTCCTCGATGAGCCGCACGGCCTCGTCGATCACGTCGAGGTTGCGCAGGCCCAGGAAGTCCATCTTGAGCAGGCCGAGCCGCTCGACGTCGCCCATCGCGTACTGGGTGACGAGCTCCTTGTCGACGCCCTTGCGCTGCAGCGGCAGGTACTCGACCAGCGGGCGGTCGCCGATCACGACCGCGGCGGCGTGGATGCCGTCCTGGCGGATCAGGCCCTCCAGCGGCCGCGCGGTGTCGATCAGGTCGCGGGCGGCGACGTCGCGTGCCGTCGGCCGTGCGGCCGATCGAGGTCGGGTCGTCGTACGCCGACTGCAGCTCCTGGCCCGGCCGTCATGCAGTCGTCGAAGCCGACCTTGACGCCTTCCGGGATGAACTTCGCGATGCGGTCGACGGTCGCGAACGGCAGCCCCAGCACGCGGCCGACGTCGCGCGTGGCCGCCTTCGCCGCGAGCTTGCCGAAGGTGATGATCTGCGCCACCCGCTCGCGCCCGTACTTCGCGACCACGTACTCCATCACGCGCTCGCGGCCGTGCACCGAGAAGTCGATGTCGATGTCGGGCATCGACTTGCGGCCCGGGTTCAGGAAGCGCTCGAAGAGCAGGTCGTAGCGGATGGGATCGACGTCCGTGATGCCGAGGCAGTACGCGACCAGCGAGCCCGCCGCCGAGCCGCGGCCCGGCCCCACGCCGACGCCCTCGCGCTTGGCGAAGGCGACGAAGTCCCAGACGATCAGGAAGTAGTCGGCGAAGCCCATCTCGCCGATCGTCTTCAGCTCGAACGCGAGCCGGTTGCGCAGCGCGTCGTCGACCACCTCGTAGCGCCGCTGCCAGCCCCTCCTCGCAGAGCCGGCGCGAGGAACGCGAGGCGTCCTCGTCCTGCGGCACGTCGAAGCGCGGCAGCCGGATGCCGTCGAGCTCGAGCTCGACGTTGCAGCGCTCGGCGATCTCCAGCGTCGGCCGCAGCAGCTCGCGGCCGTAGGGCTGCGAAGACGCGCGCCATCTCGTCCGGCGTCTTGAAGTAGAACTCCTTGTTGGGGAAGCGGAAGCGGCGCGGGTTCGCGAGCTCGTCGCCCGTCTGGACGCAGAGCAGCACCTCGTGCGGGTCGGCGTCCTCCGCGCGCAGGTAGTGCACGTCGCCCGTGCCGACGAGCGGCAGGCCGGTCTCGTCCGCGAGCTCCAGCAGCCCCACGTTGACCTTCTGGTGCTCGTCGAGGCCGGCGTCCTGCAGCTCGACGTACACCGAGTCGCGGCCGTAGACCTGGACCAGGCGGTCGAGCTCCGTGCGCGCGCGCCCGAGGTCGTCCTCCAGCAGCGCCTGGTTGACGCGGCTCGCGAGGCAGCCGGAGAGCGCGATCAGCCCGCCCGCGTAGCGCTCCAGCAGCTCGAAGTCGACGCGCGGCTTGTAGTGGAAGCCCTCGAGGTAGCCGTCGGAGACGAGCTTGACGAGGTTGTGGTAGCCGGCGGTGGTCTCCGCGATCAGCGTGAGGTGGGCCCAGTTGCGCTGGTTCGGCGGCTCCTTGGCGCGTCGGTCCTCGACGACGTAGACCTCGCAGCCGATGATCGGCCGGATGCCCGCCTTGCCGGCCAGCGCGGTAGAGCTCGACTGCTCCGGCCATGGAGCCGTGGTCGGTGAGCGAGACGGCGGGCATCTCCAGCTCGGCGGCCCGCTCGACCAGCTTGCCGATGCGGCACGCCCCGTCGAGGATCGAGTACTCCGAGTGGCAGTGGAGGTGGACGAAGGGACTCGGCATCGGTCGGAGGATCGTACCGTCGGGTCCCGACGGAGCTCGGCGTCGCGCTGATGTCTCCTCCGATCCTCGCGCGCCATGGCCCCGTGATCCGCCGTGCACGTACCGCCGACGTCGCGGCCATCCGCCGGCTGGTCGACGTCTACGCCGGGCGCATCCTGCTGGAGAAGGCGACCGTCCAGCTGTACGAGGACATCCAGGAGTTCTTCGTCGCGGAGCTCGACGGCGCGGTGGTCGGCTGCGGCGCGCTCCACGTCATGTGGCAGGACCTGGCGGAGGTGCGCACGGTCACCGTCGACCCCGACGTGCAGGGCAAGGGCGTGGGCCACCTGCTGCTCGACCGGCTCGTCGAGCACGCCCGCTGGCTCGGCATCCGCCGCGTCTTCGTCCTGACCTTCGAGGTCGACTTCTTCACCCGTCCACGGCTTCCGCGAGATCGCCGGCGCGCCGGTGTCGCACGAGGTCTACGACGAGCTGCTGCGCTCGTTCGACGAGGGCGTCGCGGAGTTCCTCGACCTGGAGCGGGTCAAGCCGAACACGCTCGGCAACACGAGGATGCTGCTGGAGCTGCCGGTCGACCCGGCGTAGAGCGCCGGACGGTCCGTCGAGGGCCCGCGTCTTCAATGAACGCCGACGATCCTTGAGGACTGGCAGAATCCAGTTATTAGGATGTGAGCGAGCCCCGCGCCGAACGCAGTGAGGCGCTTGTCCACCAGGAGCGAAGCGACTGCTGCCGGCGAGCGAGAGCCGGAGCAGCACAGCAGTACCGTGCTGCGGAGGCGGTGCCATGTCCGGAGGAGGGGTCGCTCTCTAGCGAGCGACGAAGGAGCGAGCGCGTTGGCCACCAGGAGCGAGCGCCGCAGACGCCGCCGTCGCGGACGACGCTGCCGCGAAGCGACCCGCAACCACCCCTCCGTAGGACCCGCCGCCCACGTCGATCCAGCAGCGGACCGGCCGATCCGCCCACAACCACCCCTCCGGAGGACCCGCCCCGCTACGCCGGCAGTCCGGGCGGCCCGAGGATCTCGATGCCGTGCTCGGCTGCGGTCGCGAGCACAGCGGCCATGTCCGGCGGCCCGTCGGGAGCCGGCGGGATGGTGAGCGACCGCGCCGGCTCGGCGAGCGCGCGCATGAAGCCCTCGAACCCGGCCGGCTCGGTCACCAGCAGGAAGCGCGCCTCGGGCGAGGCGACCACGAACGTGTGCGGCACGTCGCGCGGGCCGAACACGAACGACCGCGCCGGCGCGTCGATCACCTCGCCTCCCACCCAGAACGTCAGCTCGCCCTCGAGGACGTAGAACCACTCGTCCTCGCGGTGGTGCACGTGAAGGGGCGAGCCGGCACCCTGGCTCGCCAGGTGCTCGATGACGGCGACCCGGCCGCCGGTGGTCTCGGACGACGACTTGACGACGGCCAGGCAGCCCATGAACCAGAGGGCCTCGCCCTCTCCGGGGCCGAGCGCGATCGGGGCGACCGGGGTGGCTGCGTTCGACATGCCGCGTCCTCTCTCTCCGATTTTCGTGAAAGCTATCGTTTCACGAACTGGCGAGAGCCTACGCCGCGGTGGCGCACCTGTCAAGGTTCGAGGAACGGTGTGTATCATGAACAGGTCGATGCCCCGCCCCTACGCCCAGAAGGTCCGCGCCGAGCGCCAGCAGGAGACGCGCGATCGCATCGTCGACGCGGCGATCGAGCTGCACTCCACGATCGGCCCGGCGCGCACGTCGTTCGCGGACATCGCGAGCGCGCCGGCGTCGGGCGCGTCACCGTCTACCGCCATTTCGCGAGCGAGGATGAGCTGGCGCCCGCTTGCAGTGGGCGCTACTTCGAGCGCAACCCGCCTCCGGACGTCGAGTCCTGGGCCGAGGTGACGGACGCCGACGCCCGCCTGCGCCACGGGCTCACCGAGACGTACGCCTACCACCGCCGAACGCGGGCGATGATGGCGAACGTCCTACGCGACGCCCGCGACCACCCCGTGATGGCGCCGTACCACGCGTACTGGGCGCGCGCCGCCGAGGTCCTGGCGGGCCCGTGCCGCGCCCGCGGCCGCCGCCGCACGCGCTTGCTCGCCGCGCTCGCGCTGGCGCTCAGCTTCGACACGTGGCGAACGCTGGCCCTGGACGGCGGGCTGAGCGACGCCGAGGCGGTCGACGTGGCCGCGCGGCTGGCGACCGATCCGGCGCGGTAGGATCGGCCGCCATGCGAGAGGCAGCCTGTTCCTGCGGTCAGCTGCGGGCCACCGTCGAGGGCGACCCGGTCCGCATCTCCATGTGCCACTGCCTGGCCTGCCAGCGCCGCACCGGCAGCGCGTTCTCGATGCAGGCTCGGTATCCCGCGCGAGCAGGTGACAGACCAGCGGCCGGTCGCTCGACCTACGTCCGCGTCTCGGACAGCGGCGTCGAGCGCACGTTCCACTTCTGCCCCGACTGCGGCGCGACGGTGTTCTACGAGAACGACGACTCGCCGCACCTGATCGCGGTCACGACCGGCGCCTTCGCCGACCCGTCGTTCCCGCAGCCGGCGTTCTCCGTCTGGGAGCGCCGCCGCCACGCGTGGCTGCCGCCCACGGACGGCATGCAGCACGAGGACTAGGCTGCGCGTTCTTCGGAACGCCGACGGTGGTGGCCAGCAGCGGCGCCAGTTATGAAGTCGTGAGCGAGCCCTGCCCCGCAGCGACGAAGGAGCGTAGGGGCTTGTCACCTAGGAGCGAAGCGACTGCTGCCGGCGAGCGAGAGCCGGAGCAGCACAGCAGTACCGTGCTGCGGAGGCGGTGTCTCGTCCGGAGGAGGGGTAGCTCTCCAGCGAGCGACGAAGGAGCGAGCGCGTTGGCCACCAGGAGCGAGCGCCGCCGACGCCGCCCTCGCTGAGGTCGTCCCCGCGAGCGACCCACAACCACCCCTCCGTACGGACCCGCCGCCCACGTCCAGCCGGCAGCGAAGCACCGCCGATCCGCCCCCGTCCGATCCGCCCTCGACCGCCCTCCGATAAGCGCCATCCGGGCTCCAGAGGAGCCCGTCCGCGCCCCTCTAGCTCAACGTCGCCACGAAGTCCCGCGTGCTCAGCGGCTCGCCCGTGGCCGCCTCCACCAGCGCGTCCCAGCGCAGGCTCGCGCCCGGGCGGTAGACGGCCTCCGTCAGCAGGCGGCCGGCGTGCTCCGGCGCCTCGGCGACGCTCTCCACGCCGGTCTCGCGCTGCAGCCAGCCGAGGAGCTGCGACGCGCAGATCTCGCCCAGCAGGTAGTCGTGGTAGTAGACCGGCGCGACCGCGAGGTGCACCTTCGCCGCCCAGTCGTGGCTGCGGTCGCCCGGCGGGCGCTGCAGGCGCTGGTAGCGCTCCACGAGCTCCCACCAGCGGGCCGCGTGGTCCGCGTCGGGGTCGGCGTACAGGTCGCGCTCGAAGCGGGCCATGACCTGCACCCACGGCACGAAGACGTGCAGGTGGCGGCGCGCGACGACGGCGTTCGAGGGATGGCGCGCGACGTCCGGCCCGAGCCCCGTGTAGCGCTCCAGGTAGGCCGGGTCGCGCGAGAGGCGGCCGTGCAGCATCGCGATCGCCTCGGTCATGAAGATGTGCGCGGGCTCGCGCAGCAGCCAGTGCAGGCCGCGGTCGATGCCGAGGTCGTAGACGGCGTGGCCGAGCTCGTGCAGCGTCGTCTCGAGCCAGCGCACCGTCGGCGCGACGTTGCACAGGACGCGCACGTCGTCGGCCCGGTCGATCGTCAGCTGGAACGCGTGCTGGTCCTTGCCCGGCCGCGGGAACAGGTCGGAGCGCGCGAGCACGGCGTCGACGTCGTGCCCGTGGTCGACGAACAGGCGCCGCGCGGCGTCCAGCACGTCGACGTCCACCACGGCGTCCTGCAGCGGGTCGTCCGCCGGCGACGGGGGCTCCTGGAAGAAGCGGTCCTGGTAGTGCCAGGGCAGCAGCGGCACGCCGGCGGGCAGCCCGAGGAAGGCCCGGACGTCGTCGTCGATGGCCGCCTTCTCCTGGTCCCAGGCGGGCGCCAGGTCGCGGTCGAGCTCGTCGAGCAGCGCGAACAGCCAGTCCTCGTCGAGCTCGTCGTGGGCCATGCTCATGGCGTAGTGGTCGCGGTAGCCGAGCGCTTGCGCGGCCTCGTTGCGCAGGTGCGCGACCTCGCGCAGCAGGGCGCCGGTGCGCTCGCCGATGGTCCGCGTCGCCTCCCACGTCTGGCGGCGCAGCTCGACGTCCTGCGAGGTGCGCAGGATGTCGTCGACCTCGTTGTCGGAGAGCTCGCGGCCGTCGACGACGCAGCGGTGCGACGTGTAGCAGCGAGCGCAGCTCGACCTCGAGCGCGACGATCCGCTCGGTCAGCTCGCGCGGGCGCTGGCGGCCGGCCGCCGCAAGGCGCAGCCGCAGCGCCGCCCGGCGCGCGAGGGGCTCCGGGTCGTCCTCCGACGCCTCGGCGGCGGCGGCGTGCAGCGACGGGTCGGCGAGCTCGAGCTCCAGCGCGACCTGCGCCTCCTGCGCGGCGCGCTCGTGCTCCTCGCGTGGCCTCGGTGGCCAGGGCCCACTCCGCCTCGAACGCGGCGCGCTCGAGGGGCGCGAGCCGCTCCGCGGCCTCGTCGATGACGCTCACTGCAACGGACTCCTATCGGGGATGACCGGGGCGCGGCGCGTCAGGGCGCCGGCGGCGGGGGTACGTCGTGCCACTGCCGCTCGCGGCCGCGGACCTTGTAGGCGACCGCGCCCCGGCGCCGCCGACCAGGATGGCGGCCTGGAGGAGGCGGGAGCGCGCGACGAGCGCCGTCGCGACGAAGGCACCGACGCCGATGCCGATCGCCTTCTGCTGCTGGTTGTTCATCGATTCGGCCCTCCCTGGGCCAGGAGCAGGGGGAGGTCGAGCTTGCGGCGTCCGCGCTCGGGCCGCGGCATGCCGGCGTCGATCCAGCGATCGATCTCGGCGAACAGCTCCTCGACGAGCCGCTCCTGCGGCACGCGCCGCAGCACCTGCCCGTGGGCGTAGATGTGGCCGGCGTCGCGCCCGCCCGCGATGCCGAAGTCGGCGTCGCCCGCCTCGCCCGGGCCGTTGACCGCGCAGCCCATGACCGCGACCTCGAAGTGCTCGCGGTACGCCGTCAGGCGCCGCTCGACGAGCTCCGCGAGCTCGTGCACCTCGACGTTGGTGCGGCCGCACGAGGGGCACGCGATCAGCTCGGGCCCGAACTTGCGCAGGCCGAGGGCGCGCAGGATGTCGAACGCCACGCGCACCTCCTCGACGGGGTCCGTCGAGAGCGAGACGCGGATCGTGTCGCCGATGCCGTCCGCGAGCAGGGAGCCGATGCCGATGGCCGACTTCACCGCGCCCGTCAGCAGCGTGCCCGCCTCGGTCACGCCGAGGTGCAGCGGATAGTCGACCGTCGCCGCGAGCCGCCGGTAGGCGCCGATCATCACGGGCACGTTCGACGACTTGACGGAGATCTTGAAGTCGTGGAAGCCCATGCGCTCGAGCAGCTCGACCTCCTCCATCGCGGCGCGCACGAGGGCGCCCACGGGGTCGGAGGTGGCGGTCCAGCGCAGGTGCTCCGGCAGCGAGCCGGCGTTGGCCCCGATGCGCAGCGGCGTGCCGGTCTCGCGCGCCCGCTCGACGACCGAGCGCACCTTGTCGTCGCCGCCGATGTTGCCCGGGTTGATGCGGACGGCGGCCACGCCCGCGTCCAGCGCGCGCAGCGCCAGCGAGGCGTTGAAGTGGATGTCGGCGATGATCGGCACGCCGGCGTCGCGCACCAGCACCGGCAGCGCGTCGGCGTCGGGAAGGCCGGGCACGGCCACCCGCACGATCTCGCAGCCGGCGGCGACCAGGCGCTCGACCTGGGCGAGGGTGGCGTCGACGTCGTGCGTCTTGGTCGTGGTCATCGACTGGACCACGACGGGCGCCCCACCGCCGATCGGGACGCCGCCGACGCTGATCTGGCGGGAATGACGCATCGCTCGTTTGCATCCTAATCGAGCCGCGCCGCGGGGCCGCCGGGTCGGTCGGCCGGCCCGGCGCCCGCCTTACAGGGTGTCGAGGAAGGCGGCGATGCGGCGGGCGGTGAGGGCGCCCTGGGCAAGCTCGTCGTCCGTGAGCTCGCCGAACGCCGCGCGCCACGCCGCGTCGAGCTCTCCGCGCTTCGCCGCCAGCCGCTCGCGCCCGCTCGGCGTGAGGCGGGCGACGACCACCCGCCGGTCGACGGCCGACCGCTCGCGCGCCACGACCCCGTGCGCCTCCAGCTGGTCGAGCATCTGCGTGACGCTCGCCGCCGTGACGCCGGCCGCGGCCGCGAGCTCGTTCCCGGTGCAGCCGTCGCCCTCGTCGAGCCGCAGCAGCAGCCGGTACTGCGCGAAGGTGAGCGGCCCGCGGCGCTGCGACTCGCGGCCCCGCAGCTGGCGCTGGGCCGCGAAGAGCTCGGCGACGGCCGCGCGCAGGTCGCCGAGCGCCGGGCGGTCGTCGGGAAGGCCGCCGACCATCGGCTCAGCCCGACGCGACCGGTTCCGGGGCGGCGGCCGCCGTGGTCTCGCGCGCCGCCTCGGCCAGGAGCGCGTGCCGGCGGCGCCACTCCACGCGGGCGAGGATGGCGGCGGGGACGATGGCCACGGCGGTGATGGCGATGACCCAGACGTAGGTGTCGGCGAACGCCGCGGCGGCCTGGGAGGACGTCGTCGCGTCCGTCAGCCCGTGCTGCAGGATGACGGCCAGCAGCGCGGTGCCGAGCGAGCCGCCGAGCCGCATCAGCACGTTGAGCTGCGGCGTCGCGTCGGGCACCTGGTCGCGGCGCAGCACGGCGAACGCGGCGGTCATGGCCGGCATGATGGCGAGTCCGATCCCGAGACCGCGGACGAACAGCGCCACCGACAGCTCCGGATACGCGGTCGTGTCGGTGACGAGCGTCAGCGGGATCGTCGCGACGACCGTCACGATGATGCCCAGCACCGCGAGCAGCCCGCCGCCGTAGCGGTCGGTCAGGCGCCCCGCGAACGGCATGGCGAGGTAGCTAACTATATGCTCCGGCCGCCCCCGTGGAGCGGCCTACGACCGCCAGTAGGCGCGCGTGAGCAGCACCATCACCGGGATCAGCTCCAGGCGCCCCATCCACATCAGGGCGCACATCAGCAGCTTCGAGCCGTCCGAGAACGGCGCGTAGCTGCCCATCGGCCCCGCGAACCCGAGCCCCGGGCCGACGTTGCCGAGCGTCGCCGCCGAGGCCGCGAACGCGTCCAGCACCTCGGCCTGGAAGAACGCGCGCTGCGACGCGTCGAGCAGCAGCAGGAGCGCCGCCACGACGAAGACCAGGACGTACAGCAGCGTGAACGCCACGGCCGAGGCCAGCACCTGGTCGTCCACCGGCCGGCCCGAGACCCGCAGCGGCATCACCGCCTGCGGGTGCAGCGCGCGGCGGATCTCGCGGCCGACGAACTTCCAGATCAGCAGGTGGCGCGCGACCTTGAGCGCGCCGGTCGGCGAGCCCGCCATGCCGCCGACGAACATCAGGAGCAGCAGCACCGAGAACGTCAGCGCCGTCCACTGCGCGTAGTCCGTGGACGCGAAGCCGGTGCCCGTCATCACCGACACGGTCTGGAAGACGCCGTTGCGCACGGCGTCGTGCGTGCTGCCGATGTCGCGGGTCAGCAGCTCGACGGTGATCAGCGTCGAGCCGATCGCCATCAGCGCCAGGTACACGCCGCAGCTCCTCGTCGCGCCGGAAGTGCACCAGCCCGCGGAAGAGCCCGCGGTACCAGAGGGCGAAGTTCGTGCCGGCGATGATCATGAAGACGACGATCGTCCACTGCGCCCAGGCCCCGAACGGCTCGATGGAGCGCGCGTTGGGCGAGAAGCCGCCCGCCGAGAGCGTCGTGAACGCGTGCGTGACGGCGTTGAACAGGTCCATGCCGGGGGCCAGGCCGAGCAGCCCGAGCACCCACAGCACGAGCGCCTCGAGCGCCGTGAAGAACGCGTAGAGCAGCCAGAAGCGCTTGGCGGTGTCGCGCATGCGCGGCGCGAGCTTGTCGAACTGCGGGCCCGGCACCTCGCGGGTCATGAGCTGGCGTCCGCCGGCGGCGAGGCGCGGCAGCACCGCGAGCACGAGCACGATGATGCCCAGGCCTCCGAGCCACTGGGTGAGGCTGCGCCAGAAGAGGATCGCGCGCCCGTGGCTCTCGATGTCGATCATGTTGCTGGCGCCCGTGGCCGTCACGCCGGCCATGGACTCGAAGAACGCGTCGACGGGCGAGGAGACGTCGCCGCCCTCGATCATGTAGGGCACGGCGGCGAGCACGGCGGCCGCCAGCCAGACCAGCGCGACCGCCAGGAAGCCGTCGTGCGCCCGCAGCGAGCGCGAGCCGGCGGCGAGGCGGCGCAGCGCGAGGCCGATGGCCAGACCGCCGGCGAAGGGCACGAGGAACGGCGCGAGCGCGTCGCCGTCGTACAGGGCCAGCGCGGCGGGAACGAGGAGGGTGAGGCTGAGGACGGCGAGCAGGGAGCCGACGAGGCCGCCGATGGCACGCCAGTCGACCCCCATCAGCGGCGCCAGTAGGCCCGCGTGAGGAGGACGAGGACGGGGATCAGCTCGAGCCGGCCCGCCCACATCAGGACGATCATGGTCAGCGTCGAGAGATCGGAGAAGGGCGCGAACGACCCGAACGGTCCGGCGAAGCCGAACCCCGGGCCGACGTTGCCGATCGTCGTCGCGGCGGCCGCCACGGCATCGAACGGCGCCGAGCTCGAGCCCGCGCGCCTCGGCGTCGACGAGCAGGATCGCCACCCCGAGCGCGAAGACCAGGACGTAGAGCAGGACGAAGGCGAGCGCGGCGCGCACCACCTCCTCCTCGACCGACTTGCCGGTCACGCGAATGGGCTTCACGTGCTGCGGGTGCGCGGCCGTCTCGATCTCGCGCCGCAGCGCACGGCCGATGATCAGGAAGCGCACGACCTTGATGGCGCCCCCGGTCGAGCCGGCGGAGCCGCCGATGAACATCAGGATCACGAGCACGTAGAGCCCGAGCGCCGGCCAGAGGGCGAAGTCCGTGGACGCGTAGCCCGTCGTGGTCATGGTCGTGACGACCTGGAACGTCGCGTGCCGGATCGAGCCCTCCAGATCGTGGAACTGGTCGCCGTAGAGCATCCAGGCGAGCACGGCGCTCGCCACGACCATGAACGCGACGTACAGCCGGAACTCCTCGTCGCGCAGGAACCAGCGGCGGCGTGCGGAAGAGGCCGCGGTACCAGAGCGCGAAGTTCATGCCGGCCGAGAACATCAGCAGCACGAGCACCCACTGCACCCACGCGCCGAACGGCTCGATCGAGCGCGGCTCCGGCGAGAAGCCGCCGGTGGCCATGGCCGTGAACGTGTGCACCACGGCGTCGTAGAAGTCGAAGCCCGGGCGCGAGGCCGGCGTAGCCGATGATCGTGAGCAGGGCGATGCCGACGGCCGTGATGCCGATGTACAGGAACCAGAGGCGCTTGGCCGTGTCCGCGATGCGCGGGGCGAGCTTGTCGAACTCCGGCCCCGGCGACTCGTTCTCCATCAGCGAGCGGCCGCCGGCCGACAGCCGCGGCAGCACCGCCAGGGCGAGGACGATGATCCCCATGCCGCCGAGCCACTGCGTCAGCGCGCGCCAGAAGAGGATGCCGCGTCCGTGGCTGGCGATGTCGGCCATCACGCTCGAGCCGGTCGTCGTGAAGCCGCTCATGGCCTCGAAGTAGGCGTCGATGGGCCGGTCGATGTCGCCGCCCTCGACGATGTACGGCAGGGCGCCGAGCCCGGCCGCGACCAGCCAGGCGAGCGACACCACGAGGAAGCCCTCGCGCAGGCCGATGTCCCGCGAGCCGCGCGTGAGCCGCTCGACGGCCAGCCCGACGGCGACGCCGATCGGCAGCGGCACGAGGAAGGGGCGAAGCGACTCGCCGTACCAGAGGGCGACGAACGCCGGCGCGAGCAGCGTCAGCGAGAGCCACGTCGTCATCAGCGCGACGAGGTTCACCGACGCGCGGACGTCGACGAGGATCCGCCGGCGCCGCCGCGGAGCCGGGAACACGCTCACAGCGTGCGCTCGAGCTCCGTGATCCGCTTGGTGTCGGCCACGATGATCGCCCGGTCGCTCGCCTGGAGGACGTCGTCGCCGCGCGGGAAGATGACCTGGTCGCCGCGGATGATGGCGCCCACGATCGCTCCCTGCAGCGGCCGCTCGCGGAAGGGCCGGCCGATGAAGCGGGCTGTTGGCGCTGATCTCGATCTCGATGACCTCGGCCAGGTCGTGCTCGACCATCGCGAACGCCTGCGTGCGCGGGTCGTGCGTGAAGCGGACGATCTCCTCGGCCGTGACCATGCGCTGGTTGAGCGCGAGGTCGACGCCGGACTTGCCGAAGATGCTGACGTAGTCCGGGTTGCCGACGACCGCGATCGTCATGCGCGTGCCGAGGCTACGCGCGAGCAGGGCGATCAGCAGGTCGCGCCCGTCGTCGTCGGTGCAGCAGACGATGGCGTCGGCGAGCCCGACGTTCTCGCGGGCCAGGAACTCCGGGTCGGCGGCGTCGGCGTTGTAGACCTCGACGTCGGCGAGGTCCTCCGCGCAGAGGCGCGCGCGCACCGGGTCGATCTCGATCACCCGCACGCGCAGCTCCAGGCGTGACAGGAAGCGCGCGATCTGCCGCCCCGTCGCGCCGCCACCGGCGATCACGACCTCCTCGATGCCGCGCTCCTCGCGCGTCGACAGGCGCTTCGCCCACTCCCTGGCCGCGGCCGGCGAGGCGATGACGACGATGCGGTCGCCCTCCTCGAAGCGATCGCGGCCGCCCGGGATGATCACACGGTCGCCGCGGATGATCGGAGGCGAGCACCGACTCGCCCGGTACGTCCGCCTCGGCGACCGTCTTGCCGACGAGCGCGCCGCCGTGCTCGGCGTCGAGGACGAACTCGACCATCTCGACGCGGCCGCCGGCGAAGACGTCGGTCTGCAGGGCGGCCGGCATGCCGACGGCGCGCGCGACGGCCTGCGCGATCTCGATCTCGGACGAGACCATGAAGTCGACGTCGAACTGGCCCTGGCGCCAGGCCTCCAGGTACTCGGCGCTCTGCGTGCGCGCGATCACGCGCCCGCTGCACAGCGAGCGGGCCTGCAGCGCCGCGACGATGTTGACCTCGTCGCGGTCCGTGGACGCGATCACGAGGTCGGTGCCGCGGATGCCGGCACGCACCAGGACGGCCCGTGAGGCGCCGTTGCCCTCCACGGTGAGGATGTCGTACCGATAGCTGAGCGCGTTGAGTCGGGCCGTGTTGAGATCGACCACGGTGACGTCGTGTTGCTCGTGCAGCGACTCCACCACGGCGGTCCCGACCTGCCCTGCGCCGATGACCAGGATTCGCACCGCGCGGAGGATGGCAGGGCGGGGACGCGCGCGCCACGCCCGGGCTATGCTTGAGGCGACTCGATGCCTCCAAGTCCCACCCGACATGCCTCGTATCCGCCGACGCCGGCACCGTGCCGTGACCGTTGCGGCTCCCCGCACCTCGGAGCCGCGCGTCGCCGTGCTCGAGGACGTGGGACTGCGCTGGATCAACATCGAGGCGCCGGGCCGGCGCGAGATCGCCTGGCTTGACGAGGAGTTCCCGTTCCACGAGCTGGACCTCGAGGACGTCCAGTCGCGGCGGCAGCGGCCCAAGGTCGACGACTACCCGGACTACCTGTTCGTCGTCCTGCACTGGCCGTGGTACGACAAGGAGTCGCAGCGGCTCTTCCCGGCCGAGCTGAACGCCTTCATCGGCCGCGACTACCTGATCACGCTGCCGAACGTCCCGCTGAAGCCGGTCTCCAACTTCTTCCTCGACCTCCAGGCGGACGACGAGAAGCGGGCCGAGGTGTTCGCCAAGGGCTCCGGCCTGCTCTTCTACGAGGTGCTCGACAACCTCTTCGGGTACTGCTTCCCGATCCTCGAGCGCATCGGCTGGAAGCTCGACGAGATCGAGGACGCGATCTTCGAGGCGCGCACGGAGACGAGCGTGCGCGACATCTCGAACGTCAAGCAGGAGATCATCGCCTTCCGCAAGATCGTCAGCCCGCAGCGCCCGGTGCTGCGGCAGCTCGATCGCGACACGCGCCGCTTCCTGACCGAGGACCTGGAGATCTACTACGACGACCTGATCGACTCGTCGGAGAAGATCTGGGACACCCTCGACAACTACAAGGAGGTCGTCGAGGCGCTCGAGCACACGAACGAGTCGCTGATCGCCGACCGCCAGAACCGCGTCCTGCGGATCCTGACGGTGATGAGCGCGACGCTGCTGCCGCTGACCTTCGTGACCGGCCTCTTCGGCATGAACGTCGAGGTGCCGTGGGAGGGGCAGCACGTCGGGTTCTGGGTCGTGACGGCCTTCCTGGCCGCGCTGCTCGGCGGCCTGCTGCTGGTCTTCCGCTGGGCCAAGTGGCTCTGAGCTGATGGACGTCGTACGGGTCGCGGCCTTCGTCGGGCCGGGCCTGCGCGGCAACCCGGCGGGCGTCGTGCTCGTCGACGAGGAGCTGCCGGCGGCCCGGCGGCAGGAGCTCGCGACGGCGATCGGCCTGCCGGCGACGGCCTTCCCGGTGCCCCGCGCCGACGGGGGCTTCGACCTGCGCTGGCACGGCCCCACGGAGGAGCTCGCATTCTGCGGGCACGGCACGCTGGCGGCGGCGCACGTGCTGTGGGACGGCGGGCGGGCGCCGCGGGCGGAGCTCGCGTTCGCGACGCCCGCGGGCGAGCTGCGGGCGCGACCCGCGGGCGAGGCCGTGGAGCTCGACCTGCCGGCGCTGCCGCTGGTCGACGCAGCCCGTGCCCGACGGCCTCGTGGAGGCGCTCGGCGTGGACGCGCGGACGGTCGCGCGCGGTGCCCTCGACGCGCTGGTCGAGGTCGCGACCCCGGAGCAGGTCGCCGCCGCCCGACCGGACCTCGCGGGCGCTGGCGGCGCTGCCCCTGCGCGGCGCGCTGCTGACGGCGCGCGGCGGCCCGAACGGCGCCGACCTGACGTCGCGCTGCTTCTTCCCCGCGGTCGGCATCGACGAGGACCCGGCGACGGGCTCCGCGCACTGCCTGCTCGGCCCGTGGTGGGCGGCGCGGCTGGGCCGCGACGTGCTGCGCGCCCGCCAGGCGTCGGAGCGCGGCGGCACGCTGACGCTACGGGTGCGGGGCGAGCGGGTGCTGCTGGCGGGGCTGGTGGCCGAGGAGCGCGGCTGATGCGCGCGGCCGAGCCGACTGACCGCCGCCGGCAGCGACGATGATGTAGTAGTAGACTACATCCATGACGCTGACCGTCCCTGAAGCCGCGCGGCGCGTCGGGAAGAACCCGGAGACCATCCGCCGTTGGATCTGGCAGGGACGCCTCAGATCGACGAAGATCGGCAACCAGCACTTCGTCGAGCCCGACGATCTCGAGGCGGCCGTGGCACGCGAGAGCCCGCCGTCCCGCGAGCCGAGCTGGCAGCGCTTCTTCCAGCACTCGGCCGCCTTGCAGCGGAGCATGCGCGATCGCGGCGTCGAGCCGTTCTCCCGCCGCCGACGAGATCCGCGAGGCACGCGAGTCCCGACCGTGACCGGTCTCGTCGTCGTCGACGCGTCCCTCGTGGTCGACGCCGCGCTGGGTCGCGGTGAGGCGGCATCCGCGCTCGCTGCCGCAGGGCGGACGGGACGTCGCTGCGTCTCGCCGGCCCTGCTGTGGTCGGAGGTCACGAGCGCGCTGCACGCCGCGCTCCATCGCGGTGTCCTCGTCGCGACAGACGCCGCGAGCGCCCTCGCCGCCGTCGACGACATGGACGTGCAGCGTGTCGACAAGGTCGGCCTGCACCGCCGCGCCTGGGAGATCGCGGACCGCATGGGCTGGGTGCGCACGTACGACGCCGAGTACTGCGCGCTCGCCGAGCTCGAGGGATGTGAGCTCCTGACCAGTGACGCACGCCTGCGCCGGGCCGCCGAAGGTCGCCTCCCCTACGTCCTCGACGCCGCCGAGGCGGCCGCCCGCCTGTAGCCGGCCCGCCGCCCTACGACTCGTCGAGCGACAGCACGGCCAGGAACGCCTCCTGGGGCACCTCGACCGTGCCGACCTGCTTCATCCGCTTCTTGCCCTTCTTCTGCTTCTCCAGCAGCTTGCGCTTGCGCGAGATGTCGCCGCCGTAGCACTTCGACGTGACGTCCTTGCGCTTGGCCTTGATCGTCTCGCGCGCGATCACGCGGGAGCCGATCGCCGCCTGCACCGGCACGTCGAACATCTGGCGCGGGATGATCGAGCGCAGCCGCTCCACCAGCGCGCGGCCCGCCGCGTACGCCTTGTCGCGGTGCACGATCAGGCTCAGGGCGTCGACCGGCTCGCCCGCCAGCAGGATGTCGACCTTGGCCAGGTTCGACGCGCGGTCGCCGGCGAGCTCGTAGTCGAACGACGCGTAGCCGCGGGTGCGGCTCTTCAGCTGGTCGTAGAAGTCGAGCACGATCTCGGCCAGCGGCAGCAGGTAGATCAGGCTGACGCGCGTCTCGCTCAGGTACTCCATGTGGTCGAAGACGCCGCGGCGGTCCTGGCACAGCTCCATGACCGTGCCGACGTGCTCCTTCGGCACGATCACGGCTGGCCTTGACGTACGGCTCCTCGACGTGCTCGATGCGGCCGGAGTCCGGCATCTGCGAGGGGTTGCGCACCTCGACGACGTCGCCCGCGGTGGTCGTCACCTGGTACGCGACGTTCGGCGTGGTCGCCAGCAGGTCGAGGTCGAACTCGCGCTCCAGCCGCTCGCGGATCACCTCCATGTGCAGGAGGCCCAGGAAGCCGCAGCGGAAGCCGAAGCCGAGCGCCTGGCTGGTCTCCGGCTCGTAGACCAGCGACGCGTCGTTGAGCTTGAGCTTGGCCAGCGCGTCGCGCAGGTCGCCGTAGTCCTCGCCGTCGGTCGGGAAGAGGCCGGCGAACACCATCGGCTTGACGTCCTGGTAGCCCGCCAGCGCCTCGGTGGCCGGCCGGTCGTCGTCCGTGAAGGTGTCGCCGACGCGGATCTCCCCGACGTCCTTGACGCCGGTGATCACGTAGCCGACCTCGCCCGCGCCGAGCTCGCCCGTGGGGGCCATGGCCGGTGCGAAGACGCCGATCTCCTCGACCTCGAAGCGCTCGCCGGTGGCCATCGAGCGGATCGCCTGGCCGCGCCGGAACGCGCCGTCCACCACCCGCACGAAGGCGATCACGCCGCGGTACTGGTCGTACACGGAGTCCATGATGAGCGCGCGCGGCGGCGCGTCCGGGTCGCCATGCGGCGGCGGGATGCGCTCGCACACGGCGTCCAGCACGGCGCCGACGTTGAGGCCGCTCTTGGCCGAGATGCGCACGACGGCGTCGGGCTTGTCGCCGAGCAGGTCGCCGATCTCCGCCGCGGCACCGTCGGGGTCGGCGGCCGGCAGGTCGATCTTGTTGACGACCGGGATGATCTCCAGGTTGTTGTCGATCGCGAGGTGCGCGTTGGCGACGGTCTGCGCCTCGACGCCCTGCGCCGCGTCGACCACCAGCAGCGCGCCCTCGCAGGCGGCCAGCGAGCGCGAGACCTCGTACGTGAAGTCGACGTGCCCTGGCGTGTCGATGAGGTTCAGGTGGTACGTCTCGCCGTGGTGGTCCCAGAGCACCCGCACGGCCTGCGCCTTGATCGTGATCCCGCGCTCGCGCTCGATGTCCATGGAGTCGAGCACCTGGTCGCGCATCTCGCGCTCGGTCACCGCGTGGGTGATCTCGAGGATGCGGTCGGCCAGCGTCGACTTGCCGTGGTCGATGTGCGCGATGATCGAGAAGTTGCGGATGCGGGACTGGTCCATCGCCGATCACAGCGTACCGGCGCCCTCCGTGGGCCGACGGCGTAGGACGCTGAGCGCGAGCGCCGCCTCGGGGATGCGCAGGAGCCGCGACGCGCCGAGGTAGGCGGCGGCGCCCGCGGCGAGGCCCAGGCCGACGCTGATGGCCTGCGCGACGATCTCCTCTCCGAGCGCGTCGTCGAGCAAGGCCCAGGTCGCCCAGGAGACCGCGGCGAGCAGGCCCGAGGCGACCACCACCAGCGCGAGCGAGGAGAGCGTCTCGTGGAGCTCCAGGTCGCCGACGCGGTCGCGCAGCAGGCGCCACGAGACGACGACCGTCGCGAGGTTGGAGATGGACGTCGCCAGCGCGATGCCCCAGACCCCGGCGGTGTCGTAGAGCACCAGCAGCAGGGCGGTGTTGAGCACGAGGTTGCCGAGCGCGACCCAGGTCGGCAGCCAGACCCGCCGCAGCGAGAAGAAGGCGCGGTTGAGCAGGAGCAGCACGCCGTTGGCCGCGAGCCCGACGGAGAACGCCTGCAGCGCCTGCGCCGAGCCCTCCGTGTCCTGCGCGGTCCACGCCCCGTGCTGGTAGAGCAGCCGCACGATGGGCTCGGCCAGCGCGATGCAGGCGGCCGCCGCCGGCACGAGCAGGAAGGCGATCTGCCGCGTGCCGCTGGCCACCGCGTGCCGGAAGCCGCGCATGTCGCCCGCCGCGACGAGGCGCGAGAGCGTCGGGAACAGCACCGCCGCGACGGCCACCGAGAACATGCCCTGCGGCAGCATGTAGATGCGGAACGAGGCCTCGACGGCGCGCGCGGCGTAGGTGCCGCCGTCGATGGCGATCGCGAAGGTCGTCGCGATGAAGAGGTTGATGTTGATCAGCCCGAGCCCGATCGTGATCGGCAGCATCTGCGTGAACACGCGCTTCAGGGCCGGGTCGCGCACGTCCCAGCTGATGGTCAGCCGCCCGCCGCGCCCGCGCAGCCACGGCAGCGGCAGCAGGAACTGCACGACGGTCGCCACCAGCCAGCCCCAGGCGTAGAGCTCGACCTGGTAGTCCGGGTCGTCGGAGCCGAAGCCGACGAACAGGAACGCGATGATCACCAGGTTCCAGGCCACCGGCACGAGCGCCGGCACCGTGAACTCGCCGAAGCTCATCAGGATCGCGTTGACGAGCCCGGTCAGGCCGAGCAGCAGCACGATCGGGAAGAGGATGCGGACGAGCGTGACGGTGAGGTCGACGCTCGCCTGCTGCAGCGGCAGGAGCTGCACGATCGGCTCGGCGAAGACGATGCCGAGCGCCGTCACGATGCTCAGGCCGACGGTCGCGACGGTGATCGCGGTCGAGGCGACGCGCCACGCCCGCCGGTCCTCCCCGCGCTCCAGGAGCTCGTTGAAGACGGGGATGAAGGAGGCGCCGAGCGCGGCGTCCGCGACGAGCGAGCGGACGGTGTTCGGGATGATGCTGGCGGCCGTGAACGCGTTCGCCGCGACGCCGGCGCCGAGCAGCCGCGCGAACACGATCTCGCGCACCAGGCCGAGGACACGCGAGAGCCCCGTGGCCGCCGCATAGATCGCGGCGGACACGGCGAGACGGCGGCGCGGGCGGGCCGACATGGCGGCCGATCATCGCAGGCACGGTGGCCGGCACCCCGCACCGCCGGTTCCGGCACAGCGCCCCGTGCGGCTTTGCTACCGTCCGGCGCGCAGTGGCGAACATCAAGCAGCAGAAGAAGCGCATCCTGGTCGCGAAGCGGCAACGTCTCGAGAACCTGCGCTACCGCTCCCAGATCAAGACGTACTTCCGACGGCTGTCGGAGAGCGTGAACGGCGGCGACGCCGAGAAGGTGACGAGCGAGCACACGACGCTCGTGCGCCTGATCGACAAGGCCGCCGCCCGTAACGCGCTCCACGCCAACACCGCCGCGCGCAAGAAGTCGCGCGCCGCCGCCCTCGTCGCCCGTGGCCCGCAAGAGGTCACGACGCGCCGGCGCGGCCGGGCGACGCGCTCCTAGCGTCAGCTACGTCGACGCTGGGCTCCGGCGGCTCACCGCGCCGGGCCCCAGGCGAGGCTGGCCGGGTTGCCGCCGACGTGCGCCAGCTTGCGCACGCGCGTGCCGTCCTGGCGCATCACGTAGATCTCGTAGTCGTCGGTCGGACCGGCCTTGAACACGATGCTGCGACCGTCGGGCGAGAACGAGCCCGCGAACGCATCGACCTCGCCGCCCTCGTAGTGCGTGAGCTGCCGCAGATGGGTGCCGTCGGGCCGGACGGTGAAGACGTTGGACGACATGCCCGGGCGAGGCTCCGCGTAGCTGGAGAGGAGGATCCGCCGGCCGTCGGGCCGCCAGTCGTGCTTGATGGCGGCGTCGAGATCCCACGGGGTGACCTGGCGCGGGTGGCTGCCGTCGGGGCGGACGGTCACGATCGCGGCGAGGCCGGGGGACTCGTTGCGGACGCGGACGAAGGAGATGCGCTTCCCGTCGGGCGAGAAGGCGGGGTCGGTGTCGCAGCCGCAGCCCGAGCCGTCAGCGTACGGATTCCGCGTGATGCGCCGGAGCCGCGTGCCGTCGCTGCGCATGATCCAGACGCCGTTGTCGGTGGGGCTGAGGTCGCGCTCGAAGACGATCCAGCGGCCGTCGGGGGAGAAGGAGGGCTGTCCCTGGAAGCCGCTGGGCGTGAGCTCGCGGACGCGGGATCCGTCGACGCGGACCGTGGCGACGGCGGCGTGGTCGTCGAAGGACACCCCGAACGCGATGAGGCGGCCGCCGGGCGACCACGCGGGCTCCGCGGCGTCGCCGTCCACGTGGGTCACCTGGCGCAGCGCGGTGCCGTCCGGCTCGATCGTGAACAGCTGCCGGTGGTCGCCGGCGTCCCGGGCGAACGCGATGGGACCGTTGCGGCCGGGCTGCGTGGCCGCGGCCGGCGCGGCGAGGCCCAGCGGTGCCAGCGCTGCGGCGACGGCGGCTCCGGCGCGGAGCGTGCGGTGTGCGGTGGTCGGCATGGGTGCCTCCGAGGCTCGTGGCCGCACCGGTCGGCGGGCCTGCGGCGAGCTTCGCGACGCGCCCTCTCGGCGCCCTCTCGGCGACCTCTCGCCACGCTCTCGGGCGGCCTGTAGGCTGCCCCGAGCACGGACGGGAGCAATGGACTTCGCGATCCTCGGTCCTCTGGAGGTGCGGGACGGCGGTGTGCCGGTGCCCCTCCGCGGCGTCCGGCAGCGCGTCGTCCTGGCCGTGCTGCTGCTGCACGCCAACGAGTTCGTGGCTCGCGACCGGCTCATCGACGCCGTCTGGAGTCAGCCCCTGCCGGCCGATGCGGCGCACGCCCTCGACGTGCAGATGTCGCGGCTACGTGCCACCCTCGGCGGCGATCGCGTCACCACGCACAGCGGCGGCTACTCGCTGCGCGTCGAGGACGGCGAGCTCGACCTCCGGCGCTTCGAGGAGCTCCGCGCACGCGCGGCCGGCGCCGGCGCCGAGGCCGCCGCGGCGCTGCTCCGCGAGGCGCTCGCCCTCTGGCGCGGCGCGCCCCTGGCCGACCTGGCCGACGACGGCATTCCGCACGCCGAGCTCGCGCACCTGGAGGAGGCGCGCCTGGTCGCGCTCGACGAGAGGATCGACGCCGACCTGGAGCTCGGCCGGCACCGGGCGCTCGTCCCGGAGCTCGACGCCCTGGTGGCGCTCCATCCATACCGGGAGCACTACCGCGAGGCGCAGATGCTGGCGCTCTACCGCAGCGGCCGCCAGGCGGACGCGCTCGCCGCGTACGAGGCAGCGCGACGGACGCTGCGCGACGACCTGGGACTGGAGCCGGGCGACGCGCTGCGACGCCTGCACGGCGCCATCCTGCGCCAGGATCCCGCGCTCGTCGCACGGCCGGCGGCCGGCAGCCCCGGCGAGGCGGCCGCGCGCGACCCCGCCCTGGAAGGCGTACCGTGCGCCGTCGCGTCGCGCTCGCAGGCGCGGCCGTCGCGGTCCTGGCCGCTGCCGGAGGGGGCGCGGTCTACGGCACGCGCTCGCACGCGGACGTCCCGCAGGTCGGGACGGACGGCGCGGCGGTCCAGACCGCGTCCACCACGGCGCTCACCGGTGAGGCGGCGGCCGCGTCGCCCCCGCTCACGGCACCGGCCGCCCCGTCGCCGGCGATCGCCGCCAGCGACGACGAGACGCTCGAGGTAGCGCTGTCCCAGACGCGGGCCCAGGTGGCGTTCGTCGACGTCACCACCGGCCGGGTGCTCGGCCGCGTGCCGATGCCCGAGGGGGTCGCGACCGGCGGCAGCATCTCCCTCGCCGCCGGCGAGGGGTCGTACTGGCTGGACACCGGTGGCGGCCTGCTCGTGGAGATCGACGCGCGCTCCCACCGCGTCGTGCAGACGGCGACGCTCGGTATCCAGCCGGCCAGCCTCGCGGTCGGCGCCGGCTGGGTCTGGGTCACCGACGCCAACGCCGCGGCCGTGCTGCGGATCGATCCCGACTACCCGCAGGCGCGGACCGTGATCCGCCTGCCGTCGGCCGGCGCGGCCCGTCGCGACTCGAGTGCACAGGTGGCGGTCGGCCACGGCGCGGTCTGGGTCGCGCACGGCGCCGCGCGGGTGACGCGCATCGACCCGGCGAGCGGCCGCGTCGTGGCGAGCATCGACCTGCCCGGCGCGTCCGCCGTCGCCATCGGAGAGGGCGCCGTCTGGGCCGTCAGCGGCGAGCGCGGCGACGTCGTACGCATCGATCCGGCGACCAACACCGTGGTCGCGCGGGCGCATCTCGAGCCGTACGTCTGCTGCGTGGCCGTCGCCAGCGGCTACGTCTGGGCCATGAACCGCAAGGTCTGGAAGCTCTCGCCGGAGGGAGAGATCCTCGGCAGCCAGGCGATCGAGGGCGACGGTGCCAACCTGTCGGCCGCCCCGGACGCCCTCTGGGTCGCGGAGGGCATCAGCGGCAAGGTCACGCGCGTCGACCCGCAGACCGACGCCGTCCGCTCGCTGCACGTCGGCGGCCTCGCCCTGATCGCCGACGTCCGCGGAGGCGTCGCCGCCGTCGTGACCGACGTGCTGCCGGCCAGCATCGCCGACGCCGTCGACGGCCCCGTCCTGCACGTGGCGATGAACAACGACCAGCTCCAGCCGCTGGACCTGGCCATCGGCGATCCGGCCATCCCGATCTCCTGGCGCTCGCAGCTGGCCGAGGCCACGTGCGCAAGCCTCGGCGATGGCGCGCCGCCGACCTGGTCCGCAGACGGTCGGACGGCGACCTTCCGCGTGACGTCCGGCCTGCGCTTCTCGCCGCCCTCGAACGCGCCCGTGACCGCGCGGACCTTCGCTGCGACGCTCGAGCGCTCGCTCGCACCCGGGCTGGGGCCCGCCGCCGTCGGCCCGGCCCTGCTCCGGGACGTCGTCGGGCTGGACGCCTACCGCGCCGGCCGAAGCGCGCACGTCGCAGGGATCAGGGTCCGCGGCGACACGATCGCGATCACCCTCCGGCGGCCGGCCGGCGACCTCCGCGCTCGGCTCGCCGCGGCGGCGTTCTGCGCCGTGCCCGAGGGGACGCCGGTCGTGCCCAACGGCATCGAGGACGAGCCGATCCCCGCCGCCGGCCCGTACTACGTCGCGACCCATCTCGGCGGCGTCGGGGCCGTCCTGCTCGCCAATCCCAACTACCCGCATCCGACGCCGGCGGGGTTCGCCGCCATCGAGTACACCATGGCGGTGCCGACGGCGCAGGCCGTCCCGCAGGTCGAACGGGGGGACGCCGACTACGTGTCGGACTGGGACCCGTCGCTCGCGCCCGGGAGCCCGGTGGCGCGCCGACTCGGGCGTGCGGCGGAGGGCGCTGAGCGCCGCTACGTCCGGGCGCCGCTAGCGGCCACCCAGTACCTCGCCCTCCGCACGACGGACGGACCCTTCGCCGACGCGCGCGTCCGGCAGGCAGCGCGGCTGGTGCTCGACCGCCGCGCGCTGGCCGCCGCGGCGGACGATCTGGTCGCCCGGAGCCTCCTGCCGCCCGCGCTGGCGGCCGGCAGGGCTGCAGGCGGCGACGTCGTGCCCGCCGCGGATCGCGCCGCCGCGCGAGCGCTGCTTCGCGGCGCCACGGGGCACGCGACCATGGCCGTCTGCGCCGACCCGATCTGCGCGCAGCTCGGCCGGATCGTCCAGCGCGACCTCTCGTCGATCGGCATCGACGTGCGCCTCGTCCACGTCGACGACCCGAGCGCGGGTCCCGCCCGGCGGGCGGACATCGCGCTCGGCGGCACGGCCGCGCCGTACCGCGACGCGCTCGCCTTCGTCGCGCGGGTGCTGCGCGATCCGATCGTGCACGCCCCTCCGACGGTGGCGCGTGCGGTTGCAGAAGCCGCCGGCTTGCGGGATGCGCCGCGCGACGCGGCCGCGCGCGCTCTGGCGGCCCGTCTGGAGGCGGACGCCGGCCTGATCGCGTTCGGGACGCCGGCCCTGCCGGAGCTGTTCTCGGAGCGCGTCGGGTGCCGGTCGGAGAGCGGCGCGTTCGGCGTGCGGCTCGCGAACCTCTGCGTGCGGCCCGACGCGGACGCCGCGCCGTAGGGCGCCGGCGCCCCTCAGTCCGCCGCGACGGCCACGGCCACCGCGGCCGCCGTCGTGCGCGAGTGCGTCATCGAGAGGTCGATGCGCGCCACGCCGAGGCGCTCCGCCGCCCGCGCCATGCGGCCGCTCAGCGACACCTCCGGCTTGCCGCGCCCGGCGATCTCGATCTCGCGCCACGTCCACGGCACGCCGGTGCCGAGCAGCTTGCCGATCGCCTCCTTGGCCGCGAAGCGCCCCGCGTAGCTCTCGTCCGGCCGCTTCTTGCGGTCGCACTCGGCGATCTCGCGGGCGGTGAAGACGCGGGCGCGGAACCGCTCGGGATGGCGGGCGAGCGCCGCGCGCACGCGGTCGATCTCGATCAGGTCGATGCCGACGAAGACGCGCGGAGCCACGGGCGAAACGGTACGCGACCGCGCGGCGCGGCGCCGGCGGCTCGGGCGAACGGACGGTCACGACGTCCAGGCCGTCTGCCACCACCCTGCGTCGACGAGCGGTGATGGATCCGCCGCCCGCGTTGGCCCACGCGAGGCGGCGGAGTCCAGCCTGAAACGGACCCCGCAGGGGGTCGGCGACGGCGAGACGCACCGGCTCGGGCCGCTCCGGGGTCGAGCCCCCGGGGCCCGGCGCCCCCTTGTGGTGCGCCCCGCCGCCGTGAACGCCACACTGCCGCACGTTCCGCGGCGGGGTCAACGCCCTTCCCACCCGTCCGGTGAGGACCGGAGCGGAGCTTCGGGACGTCGGCCCACACCTTCGTTCCCATCCGGTCACGCGGGCCGCCGCGAGCGGCCTCCGCGCGGCTACTCGACGGTGACGGTCTTGGCCAGGTTGCGCGGCTTGTCGACGTCGAGGCCGAGGCGCCGCGCGATGCGGTAGGACAGCAGCTGGAGCGGGATCACGGCGAGTGCCGGCTGGAGCTCCGGCGACGTGCGCGGCACGCGCAGGACGACCTCCGCGTGGCGCTCGATCCCCTTGTTGCCCTCGGTCGCCACCGCGATGACGTGCGCGCCGCGGGCCCGCACCTCCTCGAGGTTGGAGACGACCTTCTCGTAGACGTGGCTGTCGGTCGCCACGGCGACCACCGGCGTGTCGTCGGCCAGCAGCGCGATCGGCCCGTGCTTCATCTCGCCGGCGGGGTAGGCGTCGGTCGGGATGTACGAGATCTCCTTCAGCTTCAGCGCGCCCTCGAGGCAGACGGGGAGGCCGAGGTGACGGCCGAGGAAGAGGAAGAAGCGGTCCTCGGCGAAGCGCTCGGCGACGACGTCCAGCGACGCGTCGAGCTCCGGATCGTCCAGCACGCCCTGCGCCAGCGCCGGCAGCCGCTGCAGCTCTGCGGCCAGCTCGGCCAGCCGGTCGGCGGGCAGGCGGTGGCGCAGCTCGGCCAGCCGCAGCGCGAGCAGCGTCAGCAGCACGACCTGCGCCGTGAAGGTCTTCGTCGCCGCGACGCCGATCTCCAGGCCCGCGCGCGTGTAGAGCACGCCGTCGGCCTCGCGCGTGACGGCGCTGCCCATGATGTTGGTGATGGCGACGACCTTGGCCCCGCGCTCGCGCGCCACGCGCATGGCGGCCAGGGTGTCGGCCGTCTCGCCGGACTGCGAGATCGCCAGCACCAGCGTCTGCGGGTCGACCACGGGCGTGCGGTAGCGCCACTCGGACGCGACGTCGTACTCGGTCGCGATCCCCGCCCACTCCTCGATCAGGTAGCGGCCGACCAGCCCGGCGTGGAGCGCGGTGCCGCACGCGACGATCAGCACGCGGCGCGTGTCGGCGAGCTCGGCGTCGGTGAGCCCGATGCCGTCCAGGTGCAGCGCGCCGTCGCGCACGCGCTCGCCGATGGTGTCGGCGATCGCGGTGGGCTGCTCGTGGATCTCCTTGAGCATGAACGTCTCGTAGCCGCCCTTCTCGGCGACCTCGATCGAGGCGTCGGCCTCCTCCACGGCGCGCTCCAGGGGCTCGCCGCCCTCGACCGGCCAGAAGCGCGCGCCGTCGGACGTCACCTCGACGATCTCGCCCTCGCGCACGTGCTGGACGAGGCGCGTCTCCTCCAGGAACGCCGGCGTGAAGGACGCGATGTACGTCTCGCCCTCGCCCCACGCCGACCACCAGCGGCGGCCAGGCCAGGCGCGCGCCGACGATGCGGTCGGGCTGGTCGAGCGCCAGCGCCAGGAACGCGAAATGGCCCTCCAGGCGCGGGTACACGGCGCGGACGGTGGAGACGAGGTCGCCGTCGTAGGCGTCGGCCAGCAGGTGCACCAGCGCCTCGGTGTCGGTGTCCGAGGTGAGCTCGTAGCCCTTCTCGGCCACCTCCTCGCGCAGCTCGGAGAAGTTCTCGAAGATGCCGTTCATGAGCACGGCGAAGCGCCCGTCGTTGGACACGAACGGGTGCGCGTTGCGGTCGAAGACGCCGCCGTGCGTCGCCCAGCGCGTGTGCCCCATGCCGAGGGTGGCCGGGGAGCCGTTGGACCCCGCGATCGCGCGCAGCTTCTCGACCTTGCCGATCTTGCGCGCCCGCACGAGCGAGCCGTCCTCGACCAGCACCATGCCGGCCGAGTCGTACCCACGGTACTCCAGCCGCTCGAGACCCCGCAGGATCCGCTCCTTGCACGGCCGGCTACCGGCGATGCCGATGATCCCGCACATGAACCCTTCACCACTCCTCGCACTCTAGGCGACGATGCCGACCGTCTCCTCATCGGCAAGGCCGAGCTCGCGCCGTACGACTTCCACGAGCGCGTGGCAATGGGCGTCACAGAGCTCGACCGTGGCCGCCTCCACCATCACCCGCACCAGCGGCTCGGTGCCCGAGGCGCGCAGCACGACGCGGCCATCCGCGCCGAGCTCGTCCTCGACCGCGCGCACCGCCTCCCAGACCGGCGCCGCGTCGGGCAGCCGGCGGCGATCCGCGCGCACGTTGACCAGGCGCTGCGGGTACTTGACCACCAGCCGCGCCGCGTCCTCCAGCGACTCGTCTGCCCGCGCCAGCGCCATCAGCAGCATCGCGGCCGTCATCAGCCCGTCACCGGTGGTCTGGCGGTCGAGCGCGATCACGTGCCCGGACTGCTCGCCTCCGAGGACCGCGCCGGAGCTGCGCATCGCGGCCAGCACGTAGCGGTCGCCGACGTCGGTGACCAGCCGCTCGACGCCCAGCGCCTCCAGGGCGCGATGCGCGCCGAGGTTCGCCATGGACGTCAGGACGACCTTGTTGCCGGGGAGGGCGTCCCGCGCCAGCGCGTCGCGCGCCAGGATCGCCAGCAGGTGATCGCCGTCCACGACGTTGCCGTGGGCGTCGACGGCCAGCACGCGATCGGCGTCGCCGTCGAAGGCGAGGCCCAGGTCGGCGCGCGCCGCCCGCACCGCCCCGGCGACGTGCCCGAGGTGCGTCGAGCCGCAGTCGACGTTGATGTTGGTGCCGTCCGGCGCGTTGGCGACGACGGTCGTGCGCACGCCGAGGCGTTCCAGCAGCAGCGGCGCGGCCGTCGTCGCGGCCCCGTTGGCGCAGTCGACCACGACGTGCACGCCGGCCAGCGGCACGTCGACGCTCTCGGCGATCCACGCCGCGTAGCGCTCGTTCGCGCCCTCCAGGTTGCGGCTCCAGCCGACGTCCCCGCCGACGCGCGGCTCGTCCTCCGGCCCGAGCAGGGCCTCGACGCGCTCCTCGTCGCCGTCCGTCAGCTTGAACCCGTCGCCGCCGAACAGCTTGATGCCGTTGTCCGGGTACGGGTTGTGGCTGGCCGAGACGACCGCGCCGACGTCCGCGTCCTCCTCGCGCGCGAGCCACGCCACGCCGGGCGTCGGCAGCACGCCGGCCCGCAGCGCGACGCCGCCCGCCCCCGCGATGCCGGCGCACAGGGCGTCCTCGAGCATCGTGCCGGAGCGGCGGGTGTCGCGCCCGATGACGCAGGTGCGGCCGAGCGGCGCCGCGGTCGCGCGCCCAGCGGGTGGCCGCGCGCCCCAGGCGCAGGGCGAGATCGGGGCTCAGCTCGGCGTTCGCGAGACCGCGGACGCCGTCGGTGCCGAAGAGCTGACGCGCCACAGGCGTCCGTGCTGCTCGAAGCTACCGCTTGGAGAACTGCGGCCGCTTGCGCGCCTTCTTGAGGCCGGCCTTCTTGCGCTCGACCTCGCGGGCGTCGCGCGCCAGGAACCCGGCGCGCTTGAGATCGCCGCGCAGGTTCGGGTCGGCCTCCACCAGCGCCTTGGCGATGCCGTGGCGCAGCGCGCCGGCCTGGCCGGAGATGCCGCCGCCGTGGATGCGGGCGCGCACGTCGAAGTGCTCGGCGAGATTGGCGACGGTCAGCGGCGCGGCGATCATGGTCGCCAGGTCGACGCGGCCGAAGTAGTCGCGCGCGGCGCGGCCGTTGACGGTCACGACGCCCGAGCCCGGGGTCAGGATCACGCGCGCGACCGACGTCTTGCGCTTGCCCGTGGCCCGGTAGGTGGCCTTCTCCTGCGTGGACACTTCGAACGGCTCCTGGGCTACGGCAGCTGCTGCGGCTGCTGGGCGACGTGGGGGTGCTCGGCGCCGCGGTAGACCTTCAGCTTCGTGAGCTGGGCGCGGCCGAGCCGGTTCTTCGGGAGCATCCCGCGCACGGCGCGACGGATGACCTCCTCGGGCCGGCGCTGCAGCTGCTCGGCGAGCGTGCGCTCACGCAGCCCGCCGGGATAGCCGGAGTGGCGGTAGTAGATCTTCTCCTGCAGCTTGTTGCCGGTGACGCGGATGCGCTCGCAGTTGATGACCACGACGAAGTCGCCGGTGTCGACGTGCGGCGTGTAGACGGGCTTCCGCTTCCCGCGAAGGGTGTCGGCGATGCGGGTGGCGAGCCGGCCGAGGGTCTCGCCGTCGGCGTCGACGACGTACCACTGGCGCTCGATCTCGCCAGGCTTCGCGCTGTAGGTCTTCTGCGGCACGACGGCGGACGGTAGCAAAGCGCCATGCCCAGGGGCGTCGCCATGTCGTGAGGGCCGCCGTACCGAAGTCGGCGCCGTCACCGGCGACGTGCTACAGGGTGTCGGAGGTGGACCCGGGCGGCTGCAGCTCGAGCAGGAGGCCGTGGCCGTGCTGACGGTGGTCAGCGCGCGACGCGCCCGCGCGGCCGGGCTGCTGGTGCTGGCCGGCACGGCGGTGCTGGCGCTGGTCGGCTGCGGCGGCGGATCGGACGGGTCCGAGCGCTCGACGGCCGCCGCGCCCGGCGCGAGCGCGGCGGAGCTGGTGCGCGAGTGGCGGCCGCTGGAGGCGTTCCTGACGGAGGACTGCCGCCGGCGCCTGTTCGACGCCGACGGCCTCTGGGACTACGACGACGCCCACCGCCGCTGCCTGGCCTCCATCCCGAACTGGGACGTGCAGGTCGCGGGCCTGGAGGCGGCGCTCTCGGAGCCCGCGGCGCGCGCGGCGGACATCGACCCGCCGCCGATCGACTGCGTCGCGCCCGCGGACTGGCAGGCGATCGTCGACGAGGTCGGGACGCCGGCCGACCTCGAGCTCGGCGGCGTCGTGCGGGCCGGCGACCCGACCATCCTGCTGGCCCCCGTCACGTGCCTGTCCCTCGACGGCGTGCCGCGCGCCCCGGAGCTCCCGTGCCTGGTCGACGTCCGCGACCGCTGCCGGGCGGGCAGCACGGAGGCGGCCATCGGCCTCGCCACGCTGGCCCACGAGGCGCAGCACGTCGACGGCGTGCAGGACGAGGCGGTGGCGGACTGCCGGGCCCTCCAGCGCGTCGACGACGTCGCCCGCGCGCTCGGCGTCCCCGCCGACCAGGCCGCGCAGATCGGCGCGTTCGTGCGCCACCTGCGCATCACGCCGGACGAGTACCGCTCGGACGAGTGCCGGCCGGGCGGCGACCTCGACCTCGAGCCGGACACGCCGGCCTTCCCCTGAGCGGCGCCCGCGGCGTCCGGGCACACCGTTCCAGCGCGCCTCCTACGCGGCCGTAGCGGTCGTCTTGCACGCGGCCGGTTGACTCGGAGCAGTCGACCACCAGCGAAGGAGGTGAACGAGAACACCATGAGACGCTCCAGCAAGCCGATCGCCATCCTGGCGGCATCCGCCGCGCTCGTCGGCGGCGCCGTCGCCCACGCGGCGACGGGCTCGGACGGCACCGACTCGACGGCCGCCGATCCCACCGCGACGACCACGGCGCCGTCGACCGACACGGCCACGCCGGCCGCGCCGTCGACGGACTCGACGACGCCCGGCACCGCCGCCGCACCGGCGGATCCGCCGCCCGACGGCGGCGGCCCGGGCGGGCGCGACTGCCCGCAGGACGGCTCCGGCGGTCAGTCGGGCGGCTCCGGCCAGGACGCGCCGGCGCCGGACTCGACGGCACCGGACACCACGCCGGCGCCGACGACGCCCGACACGGGCACGACCACCACGCCGGACCTCTAGCCCGGCACCATCACCAGCCACAGGGCGACGGTCCCGTCCCGGGGGACGGGGCCGTCGTCGTGGTCCCGCGTCGGCGTCGGCGCCGGCGGGCGCGCGGGCGGTAGGCTCACGCCATGGACGACTGCATCTTCTGCCGCATCGTCGCGGGCGAGATCCCGGCTCGCATCGTGGCCCAGGACGAGCTGACGGTCACGTTCCTCGACATCGCCCCGGCCACGCGCGGCCACTGCCTCGTCATCCCGCGCGCGCACGCGTCGGACCTGCTCGACATCGCCCCCGACCAGCTCAGCGCCTGCGCCCGCGCGGCGCAGCGGGCGGCGAAGCGGATCATGGAGAAGCTCGACGCGGCGGGCGTGAACCTGATCCAGTCCACCCGCCCGGCTGCCTGGCAGACGGTCTTCCACTTCCACATCCACGTGATCCCGCGCTACAAGGGCGACCCGCTGGTGCTGCCGTGGCGCCCCTCCCCCGGCGATCCGACGACGCTGGACGAGACGGCGGAGACGCTGCGCGAGCACATCCAGATGCCGTAGCCGTTCGCCGCGACCTGCTCGCCGAGAGGCCACTTCTGGCGGGGCGAACGGCTATCGGCGCCGGACCCGAGGGCAGCGGCGTGCGCGTCCGGACGCGGACAATCACGCCACGCGGCCCGCCGCTTGGCGACCGCGTCGCCGCACTGCTCTGGGCTGGGCCTTCGTGACTGGTTCGCGAGCGTACGGCGACGCCGGCCGCGAGCCGCCGCCGCGACAACTCCCGTGCGCAGACATCTACGTCCGCCACGGACGATCGAGGCACGTACCGCGCTGCCGAGTTCGTAAGATCTGCCGGAGCCCGACCGCATCGACCCGGCGGTGGCAGCGCAATCCGCTACCGACACGGTCCGACTCATGGCCGCAGATCCGGCCCTCATGAGCGGTCCGGCAGCGCCCGCGACCACGATCCGCGGGCAGCCCACGACTTGCGCGGTCCGCGCGCCTTCCGTGACGTCCCGGCCGCCTAACGGAAGCGGTGTGCGCCACACCACTGTAAAAGGTATTAAGACACTACCTCTTGGCAGGATCCGTGTGCGCGGCCCCCGCGCTCCGTCGTTGGAGCCTCCGGTCCCGGGCCGCACACATCGACAGCCAGAGGTACACCATGTTCGCCGGTCTCCGAGGGTTCGAGACCTCCCTCCGCCCGTCCCTGCGCGCCCGTCGCGCCGCCGAGCGCCTCGAGCGGCGCCGCGCCGCCGACGCCCGCATGATCCGCCGCACGCTCGCCGACGGCGACCGCCCGTTCGCCGGCCGCGGCCCGCGCTACCTGATCCGCCCGGCCGTGCTGCGCGCCGCCGCGAGCGACCTGCGCGCCGTCGAGGCCGCGCTGGCCGACGAGCGCCGGCCCGTGAGCGCGGACGCCATCCACGCCGTCGACGCGCTGCTGCGCGACGGCACCTCGCCGCTCTACGGCAGCCACCCCGAGGCCGCCGCCGACGCCGCGCGCGCCCTGCGCGAGCGCGTCGCCCCGACCGCGCCCGCCAAGGTCGTCGCGCCGGCCGCGACGCAGGCGCCGGTCGCCCGCTAGCGACGGACACCCCCGGCCGGGCATCGCTATCCCGGCCGCAGAGCACGTTGAACGACCGCGCCCGCCGGGTCCTCCCGGCGGGCGCACTGGCATCCGGGCTCCGTTCGCCTAGGCCGTCGCGACGGCGGGCAGCCGCAGCTGGGTCCGGCGGTCGGCGCCGCCCAGGACGCCCAGGCCGAGGCGCGCGGTGCCCGTGGCGAGCCCGCGGCACACGAGGTAGGCGACCGGGATCAGCACGAGGCCGACGAGGACGCGCAGCGCGGCGTACGACGCGGACGGGTCGTTGATGAACGCCAGGTCCGGGTCGTCGTCCGGCAGCGCCCAGTACCACAGCGGGGACGTGACGAAGCCGAGCGCCGTGCTCCACAGCGTGACCGCGACCGTGAACCCCGCGGTGCCGACCGGCAGCAGCAGGAGCGACCACGCGACGTCGCGCCAGGCCGCCGGGTCGGTCGTGGCGGCCTTCGTCGTCTGCCACGGCCCACCGCGCCACGAGCGCTCGACGTCGGTCACCCGCTCGCCGAGGAACGCGCCGGCCCGACGGCGCTCGAGGTGCGCGATGCCCCGCATCGCGAAGAGCGTCGCGACCAGCACCGGGATGCCGATGAGCGTGATCGCGAGGCCGGCGGCGAGCGAGAGGCCGGTGACGGCGATGGTGAACGTCGCGACGCCGAGCGGCAGCCCGACGAGCAGGTAGCCGGCGTCGATGCCCGCCTGGCGGGCGAGGCGCACGAGCGGGCGGGTCACGTGGCGAGA
This sequence comes from uncultured Actinomycetota bacterium, assembly GCA_963767885.1. Taxonomy (GTDB): domain Bacteria; phylum Actinomycetota; class Thermoleophilia; order Gaiellales; family F1-60-MAGs149; genus CAVYFW01. Next base: position 4,401 of record CAVYFW010000011.1, on the reverse strand, counting down.
GGTCATGCCACGATCGTCGCCAGGCCGAGGCCGCGGCGAAGCGGGGCCAGCAGGCGGAACGGGGTACGGGCAGCCACCTCCGCGGACGGCGGCCCGCGCCTACCGCACGACTACGCGGAAGGCTCGCTCACTCCCACTCGATGGTGCCCGGCGGCTTCGACGAGATGTCCAGGGCGACGCGGTTCACGCCCGGCACCTCGTTGATGATGCGGCTCGAGATCGTCTCCAGCAGCTCGTACGGGAGCCGCGCCCAGTCGGCGGTCATCGCGTCGTCCGACGTCACCGCGCGGATGACGATCGGGTACGCGTAGGTGCGGGCGTCGCCCATCACGCCGACCGACTGCACCGCCGGCAGCACCGCGAAGCTCTGCCAGACCTTGCGGTACCAGCCGGCGCGGCGCACCTCCTCCTGCAGCACGGCGTCGGCCTGGCGCAGGATCGCGAGCCGCTCCGCCGTCACCTCGCCGATGATGCGGATCGCGAGGCCCGGGCCGGGGAACGGCTGGCGCCAGACCATCGCGTCCGGCAGGCCGAGCTCGATCCCGACGCGGCGCACCTCGTCCTTGAACAGCAGCCGCAGCGGCTCGACCAGCTCGAGGTCCATGTCCTCCGGCAGGCCGCCGACGTTGTGGTGCGACTTGATCTTCGCCGCCGTGCGCGAGCCCGACTCGATCACGTCCGAGTAGAGCGTGCCCTGCACCAGGTAGCGCACGCCCTCGAGGCGCCGCGACTCCTCCTCGAACACGCGGATGAACGTCTCGCCGATCCGCTTGCGCTTCTCCTCGGGATCGGTCACGCCGGCGAGCTGCGCCAGGAAGCGCTCCTGCGCCTGCACGTGCACGAGCGGCACCTCGAGGTGGTCGCGGAACGTCTCCACGACCTGCTCGGCCTCGTTCTCGCGCAGCAGCCCGTGGTCGACGAAGACGCACGTCAGCTGGTCGCCGACCGCGCGGTGCACGAGCAGCGCCGCCACCGAGGAGTCGACGCCGCCGGAGAGCGCGCAGATGACCTGCTCGTCGCCGACCTGCTCGCGGATGCGCGCGACCTGCTCGTCGATGACCTGCAGCGCCGTCCACGTCGCGGGCGCCTGGCAGGCCTGGAACAGGAAGTTGCGCAGCACGTCCATGCCGCGCGGCGTGTGCACGACCTCGGGGTGGAACTGCACGGCGTAGATGCCGCGCTGGGTGTGCTCCATCGCCGCGATCGGCCGCGCCCGGCGACGACGCCGTGACCCGGAAGCCCTCGGGCACCCGCACCACCGCGTCGTCGTGGCTCATCCAGCACGTCTCGTCGTGCGCGAGGTCGTCGAACAGCACCGCGTTGCCGTCGAGCTCGACCGCCGTCTTGCCGAACTCCGCCGTGCCGGTGCGGCCGACCTCGCCGCCGAGGGCGCGGGCCAGCGCCTGCATCCCGTAGCAGATGCCCAGCACCGGCACCCCGAGCTCGAAGATGGCCGGGTCGAGGTCGGGCGCGCCCGGCTCGTAGACGCTCGCCGGCCCGCCCGAGAGCACGATCCCGATCGGGTCGCGCGCCCGCAGCTCCTCGACCGGGGTGTCGTACGGCAGGAGCTCGGAGAACACCCGGCACTCGCGCACGCGCCGCGCGATGAGCTGCGCGTACTGCGCGCCGAAGTCGAGCACGATGACCGGCCGCTGCGGCTCCTCGCCGGGCTCCACGCTCGCCCCGGCGTCGTTGGCGCGCGGCTCGGCGATCACCGGCTCATCCCCACGCTCTGCTCGCGCTGCAGCTTCTTGCCCTCGGTCTGCAGCGCCGGGGCGAACATGATCTCCGCCTTCTGGAACTCGTGGATGGTCTCGTAGCCGGTCGTGGCCATCGAGGTGCGCAGCGCGCCCATCAGGTTGAGCGTGCCGTCGTTCTCGTGGGCCGGCCCGAGCAGGATCTCCTTCAGGCTCGCGACCTGCTCCGTCTTGACGCGGGCGCCGCGCGGGAGCGTGGGGTGGAACGTCGCCATGCCCCAGTGCGTGCCGCGCCCGGGCGCCTCGGTGGCCCGGGCCAGCGGGGAGCCGACCATCACCGCGTCGGCCCCGCAGGCGATGGCCTTGGCGATGTCGCCGCCCGTGCGCATGCCGCCGTCGGCGATGACGTTGACGTAGCGGCCGGTCTCCAGCAGGTGCTGGACCCGGGCCGCGGCCGCGTCGGCGATGGCGGTGGCCTGCGGCACGCCGACCCCGAGCACGCCGCGCGTGGTGCACGCCGCGCCAGGCCCGACGCCCACCAGCACGCCGGCCGCGCCCGTGCGCATGAGGTGCAGCGCGGTCTGGTAGCTCGCGCAGCCGCCGACGACGCACGGGCACGTCGACCGACGCGATGAACTCCTTGAGGTTCAGCGGCTCGACCGAGCGCGACACGTGCTCGGCCGAGACGACGGTGCCCTGGATGACGAGCACGTCGAGCCCCGCCTCCAGCACGCCCTCGTAGTGCGCCCGCACACGCTGGGGCGTCAGCGACGCGGCCGCCAGCACGCCGGCGTCCTTGATGTCGCGGATGCGCCGCGCCATCAGCTCGTCGGAGAGCGGGGCCGCGTAGATCTCCTGCATGCGCCGCGTGGCGGACTCCCGCGGCAGCTCCGATATCTCCGCGAGCAGCGGATCCGCGTCCTCGTAGCGGCCCCACAGGCCCTCGAGGTTCAGCACGCCGACGCCGCCGAGCCGCCCCAGCTCGATCGCCGTCGCCGGCGACACCACCCCGTCCATGGCCGAGGCCAGGAGCGGCAGCTCGATCAGGTGGGGCCCCAACTTCCAGCCGATGTCGACGTCCTCAGCGTCGCGCGTGCGGCGGGACGGCACGATCGCGATGTCGTCGAATCCGTAGGCACGCCGGGCCTTCTTGCCCCGCCCGATCTCGATCTCCACTGCCTGCTCTCGCCTCCTGAAGGGATGTCGTCCTCGAGGGCGAAGGATATCGATCCCCCCGGACGGGCACCGCCTCCCGGCTTCCCCTCCCAGGCCAGCTACGCGGTGCCCGCGGGGGCCACCTCGTGCACGCGCGCCTTGCTCGCGAAGCGGGCCGCCTCACGCGGGTCGAACACGGCCGCCGGCAGGCTCAGGGCGTTGGCGGTCCCGCAGCCGACGCCGTGGCGCAGCGCCTCCTCGGGCGCCTTGCCGCGCGCCCGGCTGGTCAGGTAGCCCGCGAGCAGCGCGTCGCCGGAGCCGACCGAGCTGACCGGCTCCACGAGGTCGACCTCGACCTGGAAGCGCAGCGTCTGCGACCCCTCGCGCAGCAGCGCGAAGCAGCCCGACTCGCGGGTGATGATGACGTTGCGGACGCCCATGTCGGCGATCTCGTCGAGCGCGCCGATGAAGTCCGCGTCGCCCTGGAACTCGTGCCCGACGAGCTCCTCCGCCTCGTACTGGTTCGGCGAGACGAGGTCGGGCTCGGCGGCGACGCCGAGGCGCAGCGGCTCGCCCTCGGTGTCGAGCACCACCGGCACCTTGCGCCGCCGCAGCTCGCGCACCGTCAGGGCGTACCACTCCTGCGGCACGCGCCGGGGCAGCGAGCCCGCCAGCACGACCGCGTGCGCGCCGCGCGACAGGTAGCGGATCTTCTCCTCCAGCACCGCGAGCTCGCCCGGGTCGATCTCCGGCCCGTACTCGTTGATCTCCGTCTGCCGGCCGACCGTCGGGTCGATGACCACCGTCGAGACGCGCGACTCGTCGACGATGCGCACGAAGTCGTTCAGCACGCCCTCGCGGGCGAGCTCCTCCACGATGCGCGTCCCGTTCGCCCCGCCGGCCAGCCCGGTCGCGACGACAGGCTCCGCGAGCTGCTTGAGCGCGCGGGCGACGTTGATGCCCTTGCCCCCGGCCTGCACGCGCCCCTGCTGGCAGCGATGACGCTGGCCGAGCTGGAAGTTCGCGACGTCGAGGGTCTTGTCGAGGGCGGCGTTCGGCGTGACGGTCACGAACATGCCGGAGCGGAGGATACCCGGGGCCACCCCGGCCGTCGGCCGGCCCGTCGGCCGTGGCTATACTCGCCCGCCGTGCCGGACGCGCCCGCCGACGCGCTCACCGTCGGCAGCTGGCTCCGCCGCTCCGGCCATCTCATCGCGCGTGCGCAGCGGCTGCTCGTGTTTCCCCTGACGTACGCCGCGATCTCGCTGCTGATCACGCTCCCGGCGGCGTTCGCGGCCGGCGCGGGCGACACCTTCACCGACGTCGCGCAGTACGCCGTGCAGGTCGACGAGCGCCTCCTCGACGGCCTCGGCGGCGACGTCGACGTCGACGCGCTGGAGTACGCCCTGCTCGCGCTCGCGCTGGTCGTCGTGCCGCTGTCGCAGGCCTGGCTGACGGGCTGCTTCATGCGCTCCCTGGTGCTCGGGCGCGTGGTCCGCTTCCCCGGCTGGCCCGTGTTCGCGCGCCTGGCGGTCTTCTACACCGCGCT
>CAVYFW010000010.1:0-247144 GCA_963767885.1 uncultured Actinomycetota bacterium | reverse complement strand
GCCGGGCGACGTACGCGTCAAGGGCGGCCCGAGCCGGCGCCGGGCCCGGCGGAACCGTCGTCCCAGCGTGGAGGCCGCGCTCACCTACAGCACCGACGCAAGACCTCCGGCGCAGCCCATGCTCCGGTCTGCTCGGCCCGCCGCCGGCCCCGTTCGCGTTTACGCGGGCACGGTTCTGCGCACCAGCCCCAGGCGCGCCGTTTCCGGCCGGGCGAGCGCGTCGCGGGCGCGAACTCCGCCCCTGCCGGCGCCTCCCCGGCGAAGTTGCCGCCGCGGCGCCGGCCCGCTGTGCCGAGACCTCTTGCACTCCTGTCGATGGGGGCGGCACGCGGAACTGCTGGTCCCGGCGCGCATCGCCGCCGTGGGACACACGACCCCATCGCCGACGACGTCGACGGCGGAGTGGCCGCCGATGTGCGAGCCCCTGGCCTGCGCGCCCTTCGCCAGCATCAAGGCCGGCCAGGCCGTCGACGGCGACCGCATCGTCGTCCTCGCCGCCGGCCGCTCGGCCGGATGCTGGCCGCCGCGCTTGCGGTGCTCGGCTGCGACGTGGTGTCCCTGTTCGGCGTGCTGACCAACCCCGAGGAGCGCTTCGACCGCGTCATCGGAAGCCACCGGCGCGGTCGATGGCCATCCGGGCGGTGCGCCTGACGGCACCCGGCGGCACGGTGGTGCTGTTCGGCACGCCACGGCGCGACCTCGAGTACGACACCTTCCGCCTGCACTACGAGGCGCTGACGATCAGCGGCATACCCACCATGCCCCGCGCCACATCCGCGCCGCGCTCGCGGACCTCGCCCGCGACGCCCGCCCCTACCCGGCACTGCTCGCCCGCCGCTTCGGGCTCGAGGACATCGTCCGCCCGCTGGCGATGACGGCCGGGCTCAAGGCCGCGAATTCGGCCTCCTCAAGGCCGTCGTCGAAGGCGCGACCCGCAGGGTAGGTCCATAGGCGGCTACGACCAGCGGGCCGACGGCTCGTGCGCCGCCTCCCACGCCTCGACCTCCGTGAAGTACTCGCCGAGGCGGGTCTTCTTGTACTCGTCCTCGTCGAGGTCAGGGACAGACGTAGTCGTCGAGGCCGGTCTCGTGCGGATCTCGGCCAGCACCACCTCGCGCTCCTCCTTGTCGCGTCCGTGCGTGGGGTCGAAGAGGCGGTACGGCCAGTCTTCGTAGACCGCGCTGGTCGCCATGGGAGCGCCACGGTCACCGGCCATGATGGTGCCCGTGTCCGCGCAGCAGTCCTCGTCGACCTTCCACACGCCCATGCCGTTCTGCACGAAGCCGGCGTTGCGGTGGTCCAGCGCGGCGGCGAAGCGCGCATTGCCCGTCGCCAGGTTGCTGGTGCCAGCTCGCCAGCAGACTCCTCGACCGCCGGCAGGTCGGTCTGCAGGGCGGATGCGTCGATGTCGCGCGCGTGGAGCTCGGTCGGCGCCGGGGTCGGCAGCGTGGGCTCGCGCCGCGCCTTCTTGGCGCCCGGGTTGCGGCCGCCGACCATGTCGAGGTCGACGCCGATCTTGAAGAAGCGCAGGCCGGGCAGCAGGCGGATCGACTCGATGTCGGCGAGGCGCCCGAGCAGGTCGACGGTCGGCTCGAGGCCCAGCCGCGAGTTGGGGCGACGGCGATCGTGAACCAGAGGTCGAAGTCGTGGTCGCGCCGGTAGTTGTGCGTGACGCCCGGGTGGGCGCTGAAGACGGCCGCCGTCTCGTTGGTGCGCCCGGGCTGCGAGCGCGCCGCGACGAGGCTCGACTGGTAGCCGAGGCGGCGGGTGTCGAAGATTGCTCGAAATCTGCCGGACGATGTGCTCGCGGCGCAGCGCGTCGACCCGCTCCAGCACCTCCTCCTCGGGGATGCATCGTCCTCGCCCAGCGCGGCGAACGGTCGTTCAACCAGCGGCAGGTCGTTCTGCAGGGTGTCGAGGAGCTCGCGGTCGCGGCTGTCCATGGCGTGAGCGGCCACGGTCGTTGCCGCCCGTCCGGGCCGGGTGTATCGTCACGTCGGCACGTCACCACAGATCCATCCAGGCCGGAGAGGGTGCAGACGGTACGGGGTGTGCGATACCTGCTCGTGGCCGCGCTCGCCGCACGGTGGGGTTGGCCGGCTGCGGCAGCGACGACGGGGATGGACGCGGAGCAGCGCCGTCGCGTCCGCGCAGCTAGGCCGCGTCGATCCAGAGCCAGGTCGGCGAGCAGGTCGACTCCGCGCTGAGCCAGGCCAGCTCGCAGGTCGAGTCCGCCGCCAGCCAGATCCAGTCGGGGTCGACCAGGCCAGCTCGGCCGGCGAGCAGGTCGACTCCGCGCAGAGCCAGGTCAGCGAGGCGGTCAGCTCGGCCGTGGAATCGGCCGCCGCCGAGGGCGATCCCGCGGCGGGCAACGGGCTTCATGGAGCGCCGGCTGCGTCGGCTGCCACACGCTCGCCGACGCCGGTGCGCCGCACGGTTGGACCGAACCTCGACGACGCCAGCCGCCGGCCACCCTCGTCGTCGAGCGCGAGACGACGACGGCAGGCGTCATGCCCTCCTTCGCCGGCCAGCTCTCCCCGGCGGACATCGCGAACGTCGCCGCGTACGTGAGCTCGTCGCGGGCCAGTAACGGCTTCCCCACGTCGATCGACGCCGGCGGGCGCGCGATCGTCCCCGGCGTCGACCGACGCGAAAGGCCCTGTCACCGCGCCATGGCGGGTCGCTGTCCGGCACCCTGCTGCTCGCCGTCGCCGTCGTGGGCGGCGTCCTCATCCTCGCCGGCTGTGGCGGCTCCGACGACCCGTCGGGCACCGTCGTCGCACCATCTTCGTCGGCACGGGCGAGGAGGAGTTCGTTCCGCCTGGCGCGAGCAACACCGCGAGGCTCCATCGCGTCGAGCATCGAGGCCGGTACGGAGAGCAGCGCGGAGTCCGGAGCGGAGTCCGGCGCGTCGTCGGGTGCCGAAGCCGACGTCGGGCGCCGAGTTCGGCGCGACGTCGGGTGCGGAGTCGGGCGCGACGTCGGGTGCGGAGTCCGGCGCGACGTCCGTGGCGAGTTCGGCGGCGGCGAGTCGTCCGGCCGCGGCCGGCGGCGACGCGACGGCGGGCAAGGCGGTCTTCATGAGCGCCGGCTGCGTCGGCTGCCACACGCTGGCGGACGCGGCGGCGGCCGGCAACGTTGGGCCGAACCTCGACGAGGCGAAGCCGCCGTTCGACCTCGTCGTCGATCGCGTCAATGACGAAGGCGCCATGCCGGCGTTCGGGGCGCCGAGACCGACATCCAGAACGTCGCGGCCTACGTGTCGTCGGTCGCCGGCCAGGCCGCCGAGCCCGCCCTGCTGCCGCCGGGGCTCGACCCGGCCCGCGCGGCGCGCGGTCTTCCTCGACCTGGACGGCACGATCGTCAACATGTCGCGCGCCGTCCCGGCCGCGGCGCCGGCCATCGCGCGGGTCGATGGGGCGTGCCGCATCCGCGACCGGGCGCATGTTCGTGTCGCTTCGCGCCGCTTCGAGCTTGGTGTCGCGGGCCCGATCGTCTGCTACCAGGGCGCGCTCATCGGCGAGCCCTGATGGGACGATCCTGGAGCACACCCGCTTGAGCCTGCCGCAGCGCGCGAGATCGTCGCCGTGGTGGTCGAGGAGGTGTTCCACGTGAACGTCTTCATCGAGGACCGCTTCTACGTCGCGGAGGAGAACGAGGAGGCCCGGCGCTACGCGTCGGGCGCCGGCGTCCCGATCAACGTCGTCGGCGACCTCGCCGCCTGGATCGCCGAGCGGGTCACCAAGATCGTCATCTCCGACGCCGACACCGCGAAGTCGACGCCCGCCTGGTGCCGCGCTTCGGCAAGCGCGCGTTCATCGCCAAGTCGCTCGCCTGGGTCCTGGAGATCGCCGCGCCGGGCGTGTCCAAGGCGCACGGCTGCGAGCGTGTCACGGAGCTGCTGGGGCGGCCGCCGACTGCATGGCCTTCGGCGACGGCGAGACCGACATCGAGATGCTGGAGTGGGCCGGCACCGGCGTCGCCGTCGAGGACGCCTCCCGAGCTCGTCGAGAAGGCGGACGGCACGTGCCGCCGCGGCGAGGGACGGCGTCCCGCGGGCGCTGGAGGCCCTCCGCGGCGCGCGGCTGGGCCGAGCGGGCGGCGGCGGGCCACTACGATCCGGCGCATGCTGCTCGACCTGCGCCGCATCCGTTCCGAGCCCGACGCCGTGCGGGCCGCGCTCGACCGCCGCGGCGACGCGGCCCGCTCGACCCGGTCCTGGAGCTGGACGAGGAGCGGCGCGCGCTGCAGACGCGCGTCGACGAGCTGCGGGCGCGCTCGAACGCCGTCTCGGCCGAGGTCGCCGAGGCCAAGCGGAACGCCCGGCGGCCGCGCGCGCCGACGCGCTGATCGTGGAGATGCGCGAGCTGAAGCGCACCCTGGGCGCGGACGAGCAGCGCCTGCGCGAGGTCGGCGAGCGGCTCGACGAGGCCCTGTCCCGGCGCCGATGGAGCCGCACGAGAGCGTGCCGCCGGGCGCCCGCGAGGAGGACGCCGAGGACCTCGCCGGTTTCCGCGAGCCCTCGGACGGCTTCGAGCCGCGCGACCACATGGAGCTCGCGGAGGGCTGGATCGAGCGCGGCGCGCGGAAGTTCGCGGCCGGGCGATGTCGCGCGGCTCTGGCTGGCGATCCAGCGGCTGGCCCTCGACCACGTGGCCGAGCAGGGCTTCACGCTCGTGCTCCCACCCGTGCTGGTGCGCGAGGAGACGATGTACGGGACGGTCTTCTTCCCGACCGACCGCCAGTCCGTCTACACCCTCGCGGACGCCTTCCTCGTCGGCATGTTGGCAGCCGATCGCGGCCTTCCACCAGAAGGTCATTGACGAGGCGGAAGCGCCGTTCACGGTCGGCGTGCTTCCGGCGCGAGGCCGGCGCGGCGGGGCGCGACACGCGCGGCATCTGACGCACCAGTTCGAGAAGGTCGAGATGTTCTCGTTCTGCCACTCCCGACCGAGCAGCACGTGGATGCTGTCGATTCGAGGAGACGATCGCGCAGACGCTCGGCCTGCACTACCGCGTGGTCAACATCGCCGCGGTGACCTCGGCGCGTCGGCGGCCAAGAAGTACGACATCGAGGTGCTGGCTGCCCGGGAGGGCCGCGACCCCGCGAGCTCACGAGCTGCTCCAACTGCACGGACTGCCCTACCGGCCGACGGCGGCTCGCCGCGCGTGGTGCACACGCTCAACGACCGCCGTGACGTCCTCGCGCTCGGTCATTGCCGTGCTCGAGACGCACCAGCAGGAGGATGCAGCGTCGCCGTGCCCGAGGTGTGCAGCGCCAGGGCGCACCCGCGCGGATCGCCCCGCGCCGCCGCTGAGCCGGCCCGCCGTGCGCGCGCTGCGCCTGGAGCGACCGGTGCTGGTCCTGCCGAGGGCCCGCTGCGGCTGGTGGAGCTGCCTGACCCGCGCCGGGGCCGGGAGTCCCAGCTCGTCCTGGGCGTGGGCGCGTGCGCGGTCTGCCGTACCGACCTGCAGCTGGCCGAGGGCGACCTGCCGCTGCCGGGGCACCAGGCGGTCGGCGTCGTGACGGCGGTGGGCGCCGACGTCGCGGGCTGGCGCACGGGCGAGCGAGCGGCGGTCACCTGGCTCGCGAGCGCGTGCGGCACCTGCCCGCGCTGCCGGGAGGGCCGCGAGGAACCTGCGCGCGCAGGCCCGCTTCACGGGCTGGGACGTCGACGGCGGGTTCGCGGAGCGGCTCGTGGTGCGCGCCGCCTTCGCGCTGCGGCCGCCGGACGGCTCCACGACGTCGCCGCCGCGCCCCTCCTCTGCGGCGGCGCCATCGGCTACCGCTCGTTGCGGGTGGCGGGCGTGCAGCCGGAAAGCTTAAATGCGGCTCGGCCTCTACGGGCTCGGCGCGCTTCTCGCCCCTGCACGGTCCCGCACGCCCCACAACCGGGCTGGGAGTCGCCGTCTGCCACGCGCTCGGCGAACGGACCGCGAGGCGGCGCTCGCGCTCGGCGCGGCGTGGGCCGCGATGACCCGCACCCCCGCCCGTGGCCGCTCGACACCGCCATCACCTTTGCGCCGGTCGGGCGACGTCGTCGTCGCGGCGCTGCGAGTGCTCCAGCCGGCCACGGTGGCCATCAACGCCATCCACCTCGACCGCGTGCCGCAGCTCGACTACGGCGACCTGTGGTGGGAGCGCGCATCCGCAGCGTCGCGAACGTCACGCGCCGCGACGCGCAGGAGCTGCTCGCCCTCGCGTCCTCGATCGGCCTGCGCACGGAGCACGAGGTGCACGAGCTTGCAGCGGGCAACGAGGCCCTGCGGCGGCTCGCCTCGGGCGAGGTCGCGGCGCGGTGGTCCTCGTCCCGTAGGGGGCGCGTGTATCCGGACGGCGTCGCTCCTCTAACGGCCAACAGGAGGATGCAGTTCCGCGAACTCGATCGACGCACCGCCTCGGGCGAGGTCATCGCCCTCGACGGGGACGAGGAGCAGCGCTGCGGTCATCTCGTGATCGAGCGCGACGGCGAGAGCTGCACCCTGGCGCCGTGCCGCGGGGAGCGCATCGCCGACGCGCTGCGCCACCCGTACCTGTACGCCGCGCCACGGGCACAGCTGCGGCCGACCACCACCGGCGGCGGGCGCATCGTGCCGCGGCGGCCGGCGCACCGGTCGGTAGCGTCGGCCTGCTGCGTACTGCCGCTCCCCGCCGTGGTCGGTCCTCAGCGGGATCCGGCGACGTAGGACTTCCCTGCTGGCCTACTGGATCGGCACGGCCGTGCAGGGCTATCCGCTGGCCTCGTTCTCGTACCAGCCTGGTGACGACGCTCGCGGTGGTGGTGGTGTTGTCATCCGCCGCCGCGGCGGCTTGGAGGCCCGCGCCCGGCCCCGGGCCGGTCGGACACCGAGCCGCCGGCCGCAGCCTGACGGCAAAACATCAGCCTGGTTCGATGTAGTCTCCCTCCGTGGCCTCGTTCCGGCCACGGAGGGAGCTTACATCAAACCAGCTTGATGTGTTTGCCGTCAGGCTGCGGCCGGCGGCTCGGTGTCCGACCGGCCCGGGGCCGGCGCGGCCTGCAAGCCGCCGCGGCGGCGGATGACGAGGAACACCGCCACCACCGCGAGCGTCGTCACCAGGCTGGAGATGACGAACGAGGCCAGCGGATAGCCCTGCACGGCCGTGCCGATCCAGTAGGCCAGCAGGGAGGTGTACGTCGCCCAGAGGATCCCGCTGAGGACCGACCACGGCAGGAAGCGGCGGTACGGCACGGCCGAGACTACCGACCGGTCCGCCGGCCGCCGCGGCCGCGGGCGCGAATCGCCCGCCGCGGTCGGCGGTCAGGCCGCGGCCGGCGTGCCCGGTGGCGCGGCGTACAGGTACGGGTGGCGCAGCGCGTCGGCGATGCGCTCCCGCGGCACGGCGCGGGTGCAGCTCGTCGCCGTCGCGCTCGATCACGAGATGGCCGCAGCGCTGCTCCTCGTCCCAGTAGAGGGCGATGACCTCGCCCGAGGCGGTGCGTCGATCGAGTTCGCGGAACATGGCGTCCTCCTGTTTGGCCGTTAGAGGCGCGACGCCGTCCGCCGGATACACGCGCCGCCTACGGCACGAGCACCGCCGCGCCCGCGACCTCGCCCGAGGCGAGCCGCCGCAGGGCCTCGTTGCCGCTGCGAGCTCGTGCACCTCGTGCTCCGTGCGCAGCCCGATCGAGGACGCGAGGGCGAGCAGCTCCTGCGCGTCGCGGCGCGTGACGTTCGCGACGCTGCGGATCGCGCGCTCCCACCACAGGTCGCCGTAGTCGAGCTGCGGCACGCGGTCGAGGTGGATGGCGTTGATGGCCACCGTGCCGCCCCGCTCGAGCGCTCGCAGCGCCGCGACGACGACGTCGCCCGACGGCGCGAAGGTGATGGCGGCGTCGAGCGGCCACGGCGGGCGGTCGTCCGTTGCGCCGGCCCACGCCGCGCCGAGCGCGAGCGCCGCCTCGCGGTCGTTCGCCGAGCGCGTGCAGACGGCGACGTCGCAGCCCCGGTGGCGCGCGACCTGCAGGGCGATGCGGGCCGACGCGCCGAAGCCGTAGAGGCCGAGCCGCGACCCCGGCTGCACGCCCGCCACCCGCAGCGAGCGGTAGCCGATGGCGCCGCCGCAGAGGAGGGGCGCGGCGGCGACGTCGTCGAAGCCGTCCGGCGGCCGCACCGCGAAGGCGGCGCGCACCACGAGCCGCTCCGCGAACCCGCCGTCGACGTCCCAGCCCGTGAAGCGGGCCTGCGCGCACAGGTTCTCGCGGCCCTCCCGGCAGCGCGGGCAGGTGCCGCACGCGCTCGCGAGCCAGGTGACCGCCGCTCGCTCGCCCGTGCGCCAGCCCGCGACGTCGCGCCCACCGCCGTCACGACGCCGACCGCCTGGTGCCCGGGCACGACCGGCGCGCGGTGCAGCGGCAGGTCGCCCTCGGCCAGCTGCAGGTCGGTACGGCAGACCGCGCACGCGCCCACGCCGCAGGACGAGCTCGTCCGGCCCCGGCGCCGGGTCGGGCAGCTCCACCAGCCGCAGCGGGCCGTCCGCCGCCGGCGCCGGTCGCTCGAGGCGCAGCGCGCGCACGGCGGGCCGGCTCAGCGGCCGCGCGGGGCGATCCGCGCGGGCGCGCCCGTGGCGCTGCAGCACCTCGGGCACGGCGACGCTGCCGTCCTCCTGCTGGTGCGTCTCGAGCACGGCGATGACCGAGCGCGACGACGTCACGGCGGTGCCGTTGAGCGTGTGCACGCACGCGCGGCGAGCCGCCGTCCGGCCGGTAGCGCGCCTCGAGGCGGCGGGCCTGGTAGTCCGTGCAGTTGGAGCAGCTCGTGAGCTCGCGGTAGCGGCCCTGCCCGGGCAGCCACACCTCGATGTCGTACTTCTTGGCCGCCGACGCGCCGAGGTCGCCCGCGGCGATGTTGACCACGCGGTAGTGCAGGCCGAGCGTCTGCGCGATCGTCTCCTCGATCGACAGCATCCACGCGTGCTCGTCCCACGACCGGTCGGGATGGCAGAACGAGAACATCTCGACCTTCTCGAACTGGTGCGTGCGGAAGATGCCGCGCGTGTCGCGCCCCGCCGCGCCGGCCTCGCGCCGGAAGCACGCCGAGAGCCCCGCGTAGCGGAGCGGCAGCTCCGCCTCGTCGATGATCTCCTTCTGGTGGAAGGCCGCGATCGGCACCTCCGACGTGCCGACGAGGAACAGGTCGTCGTCCGCGAGGGTGTAGACGGACTGGCGGTCGGTCGGGAAGAAGCCCGTCCCGTACATCGTCTCCTCGCGCACCAGCACCGGTGGGAGCACGAGCGTGAAGCCCTGCTCGGCCACGTGGTCGAGGGCCAGCCGCTGGATCGCCAGCCAGAGCCGCGCGACGTCGCCCAGCAGGTACGCGAAGCGCGAGCCGGACGTCCGCGCGCCGCGCTCCATGTCGATCCAGCCCTCCGCGAGCTCCATGTGGTCGCGCGGCTCGAAGCCGTACGAGGGCTGCTCGCCGACGACCCGCAGGACCTCGGCGTCCTCCTCGCGGTGCGCCGAGCGGCACGCTCTCGTGCGGCTCGTTCGGCACCAGGAGCAGGGCCTCGTCGAGCCGCTCGCCGACCTCGCGCAGGCGCTGCTCGTCCGCGCCCAGCGTGCTCTTCAGCTCGCGCATCTCCACGATCAGCGCGTCGGCGCGCGCGGCCGCCGCGGGGTCGGTCCGGGCGTTCCGCTTGGCCTCGGCGACCTCGGCCGAGACGGCGTTCGAGCGCGCCCGCAGCTCGTCGACGCGCGTCTGCAGCGCGCGCCGCTCCTCGTCCAGCTCCAGGACCGGGTCGAGCAGGGCCGCGTCGCCGCGGCGGTCGAGCGCGGCCCGCACGGCGTCGGGCTCGGAACGGATGCGGCGCAGGTCGAGCATGCGCCGGATCGTAGTGGCTCGCCGGCCCGGCCCGCTCAGCCGCCGCGCGCGGCCGCGAGGGCCTCCAGCGCCCGCGGGACGCCGTCCTGCACCAGCGGCGGCACGTGCCAGTCCGCCTTCTCGACGAGCTCCGGGAAGCCGTCCTCGACGGCGACGCCGGTGCCGGCCCACTCCAGCATCTCGATGTCGTTCTCGCCGTCGCCGAAGGCCATGCAGTCGGCGGCCGTCAGCCCCAGCAGCTCCGTGACGCGCTCGCAGCCGTGCGCCTTGGACACGCCCGGCGCGGCGATCTCCAGGAACCAGGCGAGCGACTTGGCGATGAACGCGCGCTTGCCGAAGCGCGGCACCAGGCGCTCCTTGAGGGCGTCGAGCGTCGCGGTGTCGCGGTCGGAGATGACGATCTTGGTGACCGGCTCGGCGATCCAGGCGGCGAGGTCGCCGACGACGTTGATCGGGACGCCGGCGCCCGACGCGTAGCGCCGGGCCTCCTCGTTCTCCTCCGCGACGTAGAAGCGGTCCTCGATGAAGACGTTCACGTGGAACCCCTCCTCGACCACCGCGGCGACGATCTCGCGCGCTGCGGCGGGCTCGAGCGGGTGGTGCTCCAGGATCGTCCCGTCGGGCTCGCCGATGAGCGCGCCCTGGTAGCAGACGATCGGGCCGGCGACGCCGAGCTCCTCCGCGAAGCGGCGCGACGACACGAACATGCGCCCGGTCGCGATCAGGCAGCGCACGCCCGTCGACTCGACCCGCGCGATGGCCGGCGCCGCGGCCGGGACGGCGCGCGACATGTTGACGATCGTGCCGTCCAGGTCGAGGAAGACCGCGCGCACGCGGGCCGGGTCGAGCCCCGGCGGCAGCAGGGCGGGCTCCGGCAGGGCTACTGGCCGGCGACCGACGACACGTAGGCCGCGACGTTCTGGATGTCGGTCTCGGAGAGCTGGCCCCCGAACGCCGGCATGGCGCCTTTGCCGTTCGTGACGCGATCGACGACGAGGTCGAACGGCGGCTTCACCTCGTCGAGGTTCGGCCCAACGTTGCCGGCCGCGCCCGCGTCCGCCAGCGTGTGGCAGCCGACGCAGCCGGCGCTCATGAAGACCGCCTTGCCCGCCGTCGCGTCGCCGCCGGCCGCGGCCCCGGACGACTCGCCGCCGCCCACTCCGCAGCGGACGTCGCGCGGACTCGCACCCACGTCGCGCCCGACTCCGCACCCGACGTCGCGCCGGACTCGGCACCCGACGTCGCGCCGGACTCGGCACCCGACGTCGCGCCGGACTCCGCTCCGGACTCCGCGCTGCTCTCCGTACCGGCCTCGATGCTCGACGCGATGGAGGCCTCCGCGGTGTTGCTCGCGCCAGGCGGAACGAACTCCTCCTCGCCCGTGCCGACGGAGATCGGCTGGACGACGGTGCCCGACGGGTCGTCGGAGCCGCCACAGCCGGCGAGGATGACGCCGCCCACGACGGCGACGGCGAGCAGCAGGGTCGGACGGCGGAGTTCCATGGCGCGGTGACAGGGCCTTTCGCGTCGGTCGACGCCGGGGACGATAGCAGCGCCCACCGGCGTCGATCGACGTGGGGAAGCCGTTACTGGCCCGCGACCGAGCTCACGTACGCGGCGACGTTCGCGATGTCCGCCGGGGAGAGCTGGCCGGCGAAGGAGGGCATGACGCCCTTGCCCGTCGTGACGCGCTCGACGACGAGGGTGGCCGGCGGCTTGGCGTCGTCGAGGTTCGGTCCGACGGTGCCGGTCGCACCGGCGTCGGCGAGCGTGTGGCAGCCGACGCAGCCGGCGCTCATGAAGACCGTCTTGCCCGCCGCGGGATCGCCCTCGGCGGCGGCCGATTCCACGGCCGAGCTGACCGCCTCGCTGACCTGGCTCTGCGCGGAGTCGACCTGCTCGCCGGCCGAGCTGGCCTGGTCGAGCCCCGACTGGATCTGGCTGGCGGCGGACTCGACCTGCGAGCTGGCCTGGCTCAGCGCGGAGTCGACCTGCTCGCCGACCTGGCTCTGGATCGACGCGGCCTGGCTCTGCGCGGACGCGACGGCGCTGCTCGCGTCGTCCCCGTCGTCGCTGCCGCAGCCGGCCAACCCCACCGTGCCGGCGGCGAGCGCGGCCACGAGCAGGTATCGCACACCCCGTACCGTCTGCACCCTTCCTCCCACCTGGAACGGATGGATCTGTGGTGACGTGCCGACGTGACGATACACCCGGCCCGGACGGGCGGCAACGACCCCCGTCGTACACTGCACGCCATGGACAGCCGCGACCGCGAGCTCCTCGACACCCTGCAGAACGACCTGCCGCTGGTTGAACGACCGTTCGCCGCGCTGGGCGAGACGATCGGCCTCCCCGAGGAGGAGGTGCTGGAGCGGGTCGACGCGCTGCGCCGCGAGCACATCGTCCGGCAGATCTCCGCGATCTTCGACACCCGCCGCCTCGGCTACCAGTCGAGCCTCGTCGCGGCGCGCTCGCAGCCCGGGCGCACCGACGAGACGGCGGCCGTCTTCAGCGCCCACCCGGGCGTCACGCACAACTACCGGCGCGACCACGACTTCGACCTCTGGTTCACGATCGCCGTGCCGCCCAACTCGCGGCTGGGCCTCGAGCCGACCGTCGACCTGCTCGGGCGCCTCGCCGACATCGAGTCGATCCGCCTGCTGCCCGCCCTGCGCTTCTTCAAGATCGGCGTCGACCTCGACATGGTCGGCGGCCGCAACCCGGGCGCCAAGAAGGCGCGGCGCGAGCCCACGCTGCCGACCCCGGCGCCGACCGAGCTCCACGCGCGCGACATCGACGCCGTCCGCGCCCTGCAGACCGACCTGCCGGCGGTCAGCGAGCCGTTCCCCGAGATCGCCGCGGCCTACGGCTTCACGGTCGAGGAGCTGCTCGCGAAGGGGCACGAGTACCTGGCGACCGGGCAGATGCGGCGCTTCGCCGCCGTGCTCCACCACCGCAACGCCGGCTTCGTGCAGAACGGCATGGGCGTGTGGAAGGTCGACGAGGACCGCTGTGCCGAGATGGGCAAGATCATGGCCGGCTACCGCGGCGTCTCCCACTGCTACCAGCGCCCGGTCTACGAGGACTGGCCGTACCGCCTCTTCTCGATGACGCACGGCCGCGACAAGGAGGAGTGCGAGGCGGTGCTGGCCGAGATCTCGCACGAGACCGGCCTCGACGACTACGCCGTCCTCTACTCGACGCGCGAGTACAAGAAGACCCGCCTCAAGTACTTCACGGAGGAGCTCGAGGCGTGGGAGGCGGCGCACGAGCCGCTCGCCGCGCTCGGCTCCTAGCCGCCTACGGACCTACCCGGTCGTGTCGACGACGGCCTTGAGGAGGCCGTCGCGGGGCTCGAGCCCGGCCGTCATGGCCAGCGGGCGCACGACGTCCTCGAGCCCGAAGCGGTGGGTGAGCAGCGCCCGGTAGGGGCGGGCGTCGCGGGCGAGCTCCCCGAGCGCGGCGCGGATGTGGCGCGGGGCGTGGTGGAAGACGCCGCGCATCGTCAGCGCCTCGTAGTGCAGGCGGAAGGTGTCGACCTCGAGGGTCGTGCCGCGGGGCGTGCCGCCGAACAGCACCACCGTGCCGCCGGGCGCCGTCAACCGCACCGCCCGATCCCACGCCTCGACCGTGCCGGCGGCCTCGATGACGCGGTCGAAGCGCTCCTCGGGGTCGGGGTCGAGCCGGCCGAGGGACACCACGTCGCAGCCGCGCGCCGCGAGCGCGGCGGCCAGCATCCGGCCGAGCGCCCCGCGGCCGAGGACGACGATGCGGTCGCCGTCGACGGCCTCGCTGGCCTCGACGCCGTGGAGGGCGCAGGCCAGGGGCTCGCACATCGCGGCCACCTCGCTGTCGACGTCGTCGGCGATGGGGTGGACGTTGACGGCGGCGATGCGCGCGGGCACGAGCAGCTCCTCCGCGTACGCCCCGTTGAGCAGCGGGAAGAGGTTCTCGCACAGCGGCTCGACGCCGCGTCGGCAGGTGCGGCAGGCGCCGCAGGGCGCGGAGTTCGCGCCCGCGACGCGCTCGCCCGGCCGGAACGGCGCGCCCGGGCCGGCGCGCAGCACCGTGCCCGCGTACTCGTGGCCGAACGGCGCCGGCGGCGGGCCGAGCAGCACGGGGTGCCCGCGCCGGTAGGTCTTGGCGTCGGTGCCGCAGGTGAGCGCCGCCTCGACGCGGATGACGAGCTCGCCGGGACCCGGCGCCGGCTCGGGGCGCTCCTCGACGCGCACGTCGCCCGGGGCGTGGAAGATCGCGGCTCTCACGGCCGGAACACCACCTTCAGCGCCTGGCCCGGCGCGGTAGCGCGTCGAGCCCCTCGGCGAAGCGCTCCAGCGGCAGCACGTCGGTCACCAGGTCGGAGACGCGGACCGCGCCGCTGCGGATGAGCTCGAGCGCGCTCGCGCAGGGCGTCCGGCGTCGACGATCGCGCGCCGCGCAGCGACGAGCTCGACGCGGTAGACGCGGTCGAGGTCGACGGCGCGCGGCGCCGCCTCGGCGGCGAAGAGCAGGCACGTGCCCGCCGGGCCGGAGCAGCCGCAGCGCGTCGTCCAGGCCCGCCGGGTGCGTGACCACGCGAAGTCGAGCTCGTCGTCGTCGGCGGCCGGACGCATCGGCGTCCTCCAGCGCGCGCAGCATGCGCGCGGCGTCCGGATCGAGCGCCACGACGCCCTGGCCGCGCGCCCGCAAGAGGCGGCAGAACAGCTGGCCCATGGCGCCGCAGCCGACGACCGCGCCGCGCCCGGCGGGCAGCGACGCTCGCGGCGCGCACCACGCAGGCCAGCGGCTCCACGAGGGCGCCGTCCGCGTCCGCCACCTCGTCCGGCAGCGGCAGGACGGTCGACGCGACGTGCGCCTCCGACGCGACCAGCCGCTCGGCGAACCCGCCTGGGCGCAGGCCTGGACGCCGCGAACGCGAGGCACGTCGTCTCGTGGCCGGACAGGCAGCGCGCGCAGGCGCCGCAGCCGACGTGGTGCGCCACGGTCACGCGAGTGCCGGCCGGCAGCGCGCCGTCCAGCACGACGCCGGAGACCTCGTGGCCCAGCACCGCGCCCGGCACGGCGCTGCCGCCGGCGAGCTTCTCGACGTCCGAGCCGCAGAGCGCGACCGCGCGCACGCCGACCAGCACCTCGCCCGCGCGAGGCCGAGGTGCGGGCACGGTCGCGAGCGCCGGCGCACGGTCGTCGCCGACGACGACAGCGCGCATCGTCTCCACGGCGGGGGACTCTAGCGTCGCCGCTCGGCGTCGGTGTCGGCGTCCGGATCCCAGCGGGGGTGGTGGCGCTCCGCCCAGTCCGCGTCGACCGTGCCGCGGGTCATGCCGTCGCAGCGCCGCCGGCCGTGTTCGGGTTCAGCACCGCCATGTAGATGTGGCCGAACACCAGCGGCAGCATCGCGAGCGTCAACACGTCGTGCAGGAACAGCATCCCGCTCGAGCTGGAACGTGTGGTCGCGCTCGCCCAGGTACAGGAACGTGCCGGAGACGCCGAACAGGAGCCAGGCGGCGCAGACGATGACGACGTTGAGCTTCTGCCCGGCGTTGAAGCGGCCCGCGGGCGGGGCCTCGCCGCCGCGCAGCGCCCGGTGCGGCGCGCCGCGCAGCCAGGCGCGGTCGTAGCGGTCGAAGCGGTCGACGTCGCGAGCGGTGCGGCGCAGGGCGCGGCGGTTGCCGGCGAGGACGACGAGCACGATCGCGATGCCGAGCAGCACCGCCGACCAGAGATGGATCGCCTTCACGAGCGGCCGGTCGTTGACGAGCGTCGCCAGCACGGGCAGCCACAGCACGAGCCCCGTCGCGGTCAGCACCCCGAACGCCAGCGCGCTCGCCCAGTGCAGCGCGCGCTCGGTGCGCCCGAAGCGCCGCACGGTCGCCGAGCGGCGCCCGCTCAGCCAAGGCCATTGGAGCGGCCCACCCAGGCGTCGGTGTCGTAGCCGCGCTGCTCCCAGTAGCCGACCTGCGGCCGGTCGGTCGCGTGGACCTCCGTCAGCCACTTGACGCCCTTGTAGCCGTACATCTGCGGGATCACGAGCCGCAGCGGCGCCCCGTGCTCCTTCGGCATCGCGCGCCCGTCCATGCGGTCGGCGACGAGCACGTCGGGCAGCAGCGCCTGCGCGCACGCTGAGCGTGTCGACGTACGGCTTCTCCAGCGAGACGAACTCCAGGTGCGTCGCCTTGGACTGCAGCCCCGCGCGGTCGAACAGCGCCTGCAGGCGGAAGCCCTCCCAGCGGACGGCGTCGACCGACCACCCCGTCACGCAGTGGAAGTCCGAGGCCTGCGCGACGCGCGGCAGCCCCTGCACGTCGCTCCACGAGAGGTCGAGGTCGCGGTCGACGAGCCCCGTCACGCGCAGGCGGAACGTCGCCGGGTCGAAGTCCGGCATCGGCGGGTTGACCGCGTAGATGCGCCAGCCGTCGAGGGGCAGCGCCTCGCGGACGGGCTCCGGCAGCGCGTTGGAGACCGCGGTGAGCGGCTGCGAGACGGCGTTCCACACCGGCCGTCCGGCGACGACGGCGAGCGCGCCGGCGCCGAGCGCGCCGAGGAACGCGCGGCGGCCCCAGGTCCGGGCGTCGAGGTCGGCGGGGTCGTGCTCGTGGCTCACGGTCGTAGGCTATTCGTCAAGGGTGGTAGAGCGGTTGTCCCCGGAACACACGTTTCGTTACTGTTTTCCGGTCAGCGCCCCGTCGGCCCCTCCGTGGCGATGGCGAGCGCGACGCTGCCCGGCCCGAGCCCGACCCGCTCGCGCAGCGCGCTCGCGGCGGGGTCGCGGCCGAGCGCCACGAGCCCCGCCACGCCGGCCGCGCCCGACTCGCCGATGTCGAGGCCGCAGGTCGCGAGCAGGCGCTGCGGCGGCGGCCGCCTCGTCGTCGTCGACGACGACCGCGCCCGCGAGGCCGGCCGCCAGGGTCGGCCAGGCCGCGCGCGACGGGGTGGCGGCGTCCAGCCCGGCCATCGTGGTGGGCGACGTGACGATGTCGATCGGCCGGCCCGCGGCGAGCGACGCGGCGATGCACGGCGCGCCGGCGGGGTCGACGGCGACCGCCGCGGCCCCGATCGCCGCCGCCCAGCGGACCCCGGCCGCCGCCAGCGCGCCGACGCCGGTCTGCAGCATCACGACGTCGACGTGCACGCGCCGGGCGAGCAGCTTCTGGTGCGCCTCGGCGAAGAGCGTCGCGTAGCCCTCGATGACCCAGCCCGGCACCGGCGAGCTGCCGTCGTGATCGGCGTCCGCGAGCACGCGGCAGGCCGGGTCGGCGCCGTCGGCCGCCGCCACCCGCACGGCGTCGTCGTAGCCGCCCTGGACGACCACCACCTCGGCGCCCTCGCCGGCGATGGCCGCCCGCCGCGGCTCGACCATGTGCTCGGGGACGTAGATCGTCGCGCGGATGCCGAGCTGCGCCGCCAGGCGGGCGACGGCGCGGCCGTGGTTGCCGTCGGTGGCGGCCGCCAGCCGCGCGATGCCCTGGGCGCGGGCCGCGGCCGCGAGCTCGTCGCGCCCTCCGGTGGCGCCGAGCAGCCGCGCGAGGGCCCACGACGCGCCGAGGTACTTGAACGCCGGCAGGCCGAAGCGGCGCGACTCGTCCTTCACCACCAGGCGGGCGATGCCCGCGGCCTCGGCGCCGGCCGGGCAGTCGACCATCCGCGTCAGGCCGTACCCCGGCAGGCCGCGCGTGGAACGCCTGGGTGTCGCGCGGCAGCGGCGCCGGGGACGGGCCGGCGGGCTCGGCGAGCACGGCGCGCAGGGCGGTCACGCGCTGCACGGTAGACCGGCGCTCACAGCCGCGCCACGCGGTGCATGGCCACGGCCGCCGCGACCGCGAGGTTGAGCGAGTCGACGCCCGGCGCCATCGGGATGCGCACGCGGTCGTCGGCGCCGGCCAGTGCGGCGTCGCTGAGGCCGGGGCCCTCGGCGCCGAGCAGCAGGGCCAGCCGCTCGTCGTCCGGCGCGAGGCGGTCGATCGGCTCGGCGTCCGCCCGCGGCGTCAGAGCGAGCGAGCGGAAGCCGGCGGCCCGCAGCGCCGCCAGCGCCGCCGGCGCCCCGTCCACGCGGGCGAACGGCACCGTCAGGGTGTGGCCCGTCGAGACGCGCACGGCCCGGCGCACGAGCGGATCGCCGCAGGCCGGGTCGAGCAGCACGCCGTCGAAGCCGAAGGCCGCCGCGTTGCGGAAGACGGCGCCGAGGTTCTCGACGCTCGAGGTCTGCTCCAGCACCACGACCCGCCGCGCGGTGCGCAGCAGCTCGGCCGCGGCGGGCGGCTCGAAGCGGTCGGCGGCGGCGAGGGCGCCGCGGTGGACGTCGAACCCCGCGACGGCGCGCAGCAGGTCGAGCTCGGCCACGTAGACCGGTGCGTCGACGGCCGCGAGGTCGGCGGCCAGGCGGGCGTGCTCGCGCTCGACCAGCAGCAGCGAGCGCACGTGACGGCCCGAGCCGAGGAGCGTGCGGATGGTCACGGCGCCCTCGGCGATGAGCACGCCGCGCGCGGCCTCCAGGCCGGCGCGGCGCTCCAGGTCGGGCAGGTCGCGGTAGTCGTCGAGCCGCGGGTCGGCGGCGTCGTCGACGCGGATCACGGCACGGCGGGCGGCGGCGCGGCGGCGAGCGTGCGCGCCTCGGCGAGGGTCGCGCCCGTCAGGACCTCCGGCACCAGCCAGGCTGCGCCCGCGGCGGCGAGGGCGCCGGGGTCCGGGTAGCTGCCGCCGACCAGGACGACGTCGAGCGCGTCCGGCGTGCGGTCGGCGGCCGCGAGCGCGGCGGCGACGTTGGCGGGCTGCCACACCCCGTCGCCCGTCAGCGCGACGCCCTCGAGCCCGTGGCGGGCGGCGCGGCGCGGCCCGGCCTTCCTGGCGGCGCTGCCGGCGACCCACACGGGACAGCGGGGCCGCTGCACGCACGCGACCGTGGTGCGCCGTCCGTCCGCGGCGGCCACCGGCTCGCCGGTCAGGGCGGTCAGCAGGAGCGGCAGCTCGGCGTCGAGCCGCTCGGCGCGGGCGCGGGCGTCGGTCAGCGGCTCGTCGAAGGCCGAGAACTCGCCGTGGCCGTCGTGGCCGAGCCCGAGCCCGAGGATCAGGCGGCCGCCGGACAGGCGGTCGAGCGTCGCGGCGTGCTGGGCCACGACCTGCCAGCGGCGGCGCGGCAGCGGCGTCACCAGCGGGCCGAGCCGCACCCGCCGCGTCGCCGTCGCGATCGCGGCGAGCGTGATCCAGGGGTCGGCGAAGGGCGCGCGGGTGCGGTTGAACAGGTGGTCCCAGACGAACACGCCGTCCCAGCCCGCGGCCTCCGCGTCCGCCGCGAGTGCGGCGACGGCGACGGGGTCGGCGAGCTCCTCCGACAGCGAGAGCGAGAGGCCCCAGCGCAGCGACGGCACCGGTGCACCGTACCCGGTGCCGCCGCCGCGGAGGGTCGCCTCGGGCCTCAGGGCTGCGGGTGGCGCTCGAAGAACGTCCAGGCGCGGTCGGCCATGACGAAGCCGTCGGGGTTGTTGCCGCCGTTCGGGTACTGGTGCGTGACGTCGGCGAGGACGGAGAAGAGGAGCGTGTTGCCGTCGGTGTTGCCGGGCAGCGGGGTCGTCCACTGGAGCTCGGTCTCGATGCGGGTGCGGCGAACCGACGAGCCGGTGTCGGACAGGCCGAGCGAGGCGAGCTGGTCGCGGACGAAGCCGGAGATGACCGGGCTCGCCAGCAGCGCGGCCGGGTCGAGCGGCACCTCGGTCGCCGTCGGGTCGACGGCGGCCATGCGCTCGATGATGCGGTCGTCGCGCGTGCCGACGGTGAACAGCGCGGGCACGTGCGGGCTGCCCGCCGTCGTCGGGTGGATCGTCTCCAGGCCGCCCGCGTTGCAGGCGACCGCGGCGACGTCGTCCGACGCCTCCACGGCGAGGCGCGCGCACATCTCGCCGCCGTTCGAGAAGCCGGCGACGAAGTTGCGGCGCGGGTCGATGCGCAGGCCGTCGTGGACGTCGTCGGCGACGGCCCGGGCGAAGGCGACGTCGTCGGCCGGGAACGGCGCGGGCGCGGGCGGATAGCCGCGCGGGCGGTCGTTCGGGTCGATGTCCGCGAGCAGGCCGAACGAGTTCCACTTCGTGCTGTGGCGCGGCGTCGCCCGGTCGGTCACCAGGTACGTGAGGCCGGTCGGGAAGGCGGCGACGAAGCCCTCGGCCGTCGCCTTCTCGCGCCAGCCGGACATCTTCAGGAACTGCTCGCCGGTGCCACTCGAGCCGTGGAACATCATCACCAGCGGGACGGAGCGCCCGGCGTTCATCTCGTTCACGGCCGACTGGGGCACCCAGACGACGTAGCGGCGCGGGTAGCCCTCCTGCAGCACGTGGCGGCAGTTCACGCCGGCCACGTACGGGGTGCCGTCGAGGCCGCGGGAGGCGCAGGTGATGCCGAGTCCCGGCCACGGGTTCGGCAGCGGGGTCTGGGTCGCGTCGGCGGCGGGCAGTGCCGGCAGGGCGAGCGCCGCGGCCGCGAGCAGCGTGGATCGGAGCAGCATGGGGTCCACCTTCGGGTCCGTGCCGCGAGCCGATCTTCCCGGTGCGCGGAGCAGTGCCCCGGCGCCTCGTCTCGCTGGCTGGCCGCACGGGCTGCGCGGCCTCCTGTCACCGGGTACGAGCCGGCCGGGCGGGCGGTTTGCCACCGTCGTGCCGCCGCCAATCCGGCGTCCCGCGGCGGGCGTACGAGGGGCACCACACCACCGCTCCAGCCCGGAGCAGGGAGGCCCACCATGCACCACACCCGTCTTCTCGGCATCGCGCTCGCCGTCGCCGCGGCCACCGCCGCCGCGCCCGGGGCCGCCGCCGCCGCGCCGACCGCCGACGCTGCTCCACGGCACTTCACGATCGACGTCGGGACCAGCGAGAGCGCGCGCCCGGCGCCGCCGAGCGGCATCATCGCCGTGCTGATCGGGTTGCAGCAGGCGCCGCCGCGCACGTTCAGCGGCGACGCCTACGTCAACGAGATGGGCTGAGGCCCGGCTACCGCCGCACGAAGCGGTAGTGCGCCGCGAGCGGCGAGGACACGAGCTCCACGCACTCGTAGCCCTTCGGCCCGCCGTCGAGGTCCCCGAACAGGCGCTCGCCGGCGCCGAGGAGGACCGGCGAGACGTGCACCTCGAAGTCGTCGATCAGCCCGGCGCGCAGGTACTGCCGCACGGTCGACGCGCCGCCGGAGACGTGGACGTCGAGCCCGTCGGCGGCGGCCGTCGCCTGCTCCAGCGCGTCCTCGATGCCGCTCGTGACGAAGTGGAACGTGGTGCCGCCCTCCATGGGCTGCGGGTCGCGGGCGTGGTGGGTCAGCACGAACACGGGATGGTGGAACGGCGGGTCGTCGCCCCACCAGCCGTTCCACTGCTCGGCGCCCCACGAGCCGCGGACGGGGCCGAACATGTTGCGGCCCATGATCGTGGCGCCGAAGCCGGTGTTCCAGAGGCGGATGCGCTCGTCGTCGACGGTGTTCGTGGCCTCGCCCTCCATGCCGTGGGCCTTCCGCCACTCGCTCGACGCGATGGCCCACTGATGGAGGTCCTCGCCGCCCTGGCCGAGGGGATCGTCGGTGGTCTGGTCCGGGCCGGCGGCGTAGCCGTCGACGGAGATCGAGATGTTGAACCGCAGCTTCGACACGTCTGCCTCCGGGATCGGGTGTGCAGGTGTAGACCGGCCGGGACCCGCCGACTCATCGCACGCCCTCGGCCTCCAGCTCCTTCTGCAGCGCGGTCGGGAAGCGCGGCCGCACGCGCACGCCCTCGAACAGCTCGCCGAGCCGCCGCGCCGCGCGGTCGAGCTCCCGGCGCCGCGCCGCCGGGACGTCCACGAGCAGCCGGTAGGCCACGGCGCCGTCCGGGCGATGGGCCCAGCCGCCGACCACCCGCCCGTCCACCCACACCGTCGGCCCGCCGTTGCCGTTGCGGTCGAAGAGGGGGCCGCCGAACGCGCCGAGCTCGCCGAGCGCGAACGTCCGCTCCTTCCAGCCCATCGGCGTCGGGTCGAGCGAGGGCAGGAACGCCACCCACGGCTCCGGCGCGGCCACGGGCGCCTCGTCGCCGGGCAGCACCCAGCCGGGCCCCTCGTCCAGGGTCACCGGGACCGCGCCGGCGTCGGCCAGCGCGCGCGTGGTCGTCCCCGCGGTCCAGCCCGCCCACCAGCGCAGGTCGGCGGTCGTCGCGGGGCCGAAGCGGCCGAGGTAGCGGGCGGCGAGCGCGGCGGCCGCCTCGCGTGGCTCGAGGCCGCCGATGCCGCCGGGCAGCCACGCGTCCATCGGCGACCACGTGTACTCGCTGGTGATCCAGGAGCCCGTCGGCGCGCCGCGCACCACCTCCCCCTCGAAGCCCAGGTTGAGCAGCACACGGGTGTGCGCGCCCTGCGTGCCGGCGTACGGCTTGCCGACGGCGAGGTACAGCTTGGCCCGCAGCGCCGGCGCCTCCTGGCCGAGCTGGCGCGCCGTCGCCTGGCCGAGCCGCCGCAGCGCCGCCATCGTCTCGGCACGCGCCTCGCGCACCCAGGCCGGCCCGTCGTCCGTCACGCCGCTCTCCACCACGAGGCGCTCCAGCCGCCGCCACTCGACCGGCGCCAGCGCCGCGGTGCAGGCCGCATGGACGATGCGGGCGTCGTCGGGCGTCAGCACCCACAGCGTGCGCCGCATCGCGTGATGGCGGACGAGGCTGCGGTCCTCGTAGAGGGCTGTCGCGACCGCGTCCAGTGACGGCTCGGCCAGCCGCGCGGCGACGGACAGGTAGACGGTGGCCGGGTCACTCGAGTGCAGCGCGACCAGGCCGTCGGCGACCGCGGGGACGTCGCCCGCCGCCGTGCCGGGCGCGAGCAGGTGCCGCACGCCGAGCCGCGCGCGGCGCTCGTCCGCGGAGAGGTGACGAGGGGCGGCGCTCACGGCGACCTGCACCGTAGCCGCGTTCGGCGCAGCCCGTGCGGCGGGCCGCGGCACGTGGCCGCGGCCCGCCGTCACGGTATACGAGTTGATCTACCAGCGCTTGACGGTGAACGCCTGCGTCAGCGTCGCGCTCGAGCTGTCGCCGGCGTAGACGTCGATCCGGCCCGGCTCGACGAGGAACCGCCCGTGGTTGTCGTAGAAGCCGAAGTCGCTCTTGTCGAGCGTGAACGTGATGGTCGTCGACTGCTTCGCGTCGAGCGTCACGCGCTCGAACCCGCGCAGCCGGCGCACGGGCTGCGAGATGGTCGCGACGGGGTCGTGCAGGTAGAGCTGCACGACGTCGTCACCCGGGATCTCACCCGTGTTGGTGACCGTCACCGTGGCCTTGATGCGGCCGTTCTTGCCGACCGTCGACGAGCTCAGCTTCAGGTCCGTGACCTCGAAGGTCGTGTAGCTGAGGCCGTACCCGAACTCGAACAGGGGCGCGCAGCTCGGGATGTCGCGGTGCCGCGAGTTGTACTTCGAGTCAGCGTTGCACGGGCGCCCGGTCTGCTCGTGGTTGTAGTAGATGGGCACCTGGCCGAGCCGGCGCGGGAAGGTCACCGGCAGCTTGCCGCCCGGGTTGACCTTGCCGAACAGCACGTCGGCGACGGCCGGCCCGGCCTGGACGCCGGGGAACCACGCCTCGAGCAGCGCCGGCGTGTCGCCGACGACGTCCTCGAGCGCCAGCGGACGGCCGTTGAAGAGCACCACCACGAGCGGCTTGTTGGGGGCGGCCGCCTTGATGGCGCGGAGCAGCTCCTCCTGGCGTCCCGGCAGGTCGAGCGTGCTGCGTGCGGCGGCCTCGCCGCTCATCTCGCGCGACTCGCCGAGCGCGAGCACGATCTGGTCGGCAGCCTGTGCCTTGGCGATCGCCTCGCTGAAGTCGGCCTCCGGCCCGCAGCCCTCCGGGTCGGTGTGCGGCGGCTCGGTGTTGGAGAGCTTGCAGCCCTCCGCGTAGGTGGCCGTGAAGCCGGTGGCCTCGTTGATGCCGTCGAAGACGGTGACGGCGTCGGTGTCCTTGCCGGCGCCCCACCACGGCCCGAGCACGTCGTGCTGGTTGCGCGCCAGCGGGCCGATGACCGCGGTCTTCAGGGTCGGGTCGAGGGGCAGGACGTTGCCCTCGTTCTTGAGCAGCACCATCGAGCGGCTCGCGGCGTTGCGAGCGGCGGCGACGGCGTCCGGGAGCAGCATCTGCGACTCGGCCTGCGTCGGGTCGTACGCCGCGTACGGGTTGTCGAACAGGCCCGCGCGGAACTTGATGCGCAGGATGCGGCGGACGGCGTCGTCGATGCGGCGCATCGAGATCGCCCGGTCGCGCAGCAGGTCCTTGCCGAACGTGGCGATGAGCTGGCTCGTCATCTCCGAGTCGACGCCCGAGTTGAGCGCCAGCGCGGCGGCCTCGGGGCCGTCGGCGGCGACGCCGTGCCCGCACTCGCCGGTGTCGGGGTTGACCGGCGGGCAGGCGCGCATCTCGGCGACCGCCGTCCAGTCGCTCTCGATGAACCCGTCGAAGCCCCACTGGCCCTTGAGCACGTCGTTCATCAGGTAGTCGTTGCCGCAGCCCGGCACGCCGTTGATGGCGTTGAACGAGCACATGACGGTGTCCGCGCCGGCGTCGACGGCGGCCTTGAACGGCGGCAGGTAGAGGTTCCAGAGCCGCTGCTCCGACATGTCGGTCGTGTTGTAGTCACGGCCGGCCTCGGGCTGTCCGTAGGCGGCGAAGTGCTTCGGGCTCGCGACGAGCTTGTCGGGCGCGCTGTAGTCGGTGCCCTGCGTGGCCTTCACGCGCGCGGCCGAGAGCACGGAGCCGAGGTACGGATCCTCGCCACCGCCCTCCGCGATGCGGCCCCAGCGCGGCTCGTGCGAGACGTCGACCATCGGCGCGTACGTCTGCTTGAGGCCGACGGCGGCCGACTCGCGGGCGCCGAACATGGCGTCGTCCGAGGCCACCTTGGGATCGAAGCTCGCCGCCGTCCCGAGCGGGATCGGGAACACGGTGCGGAAGCCGTGGATCGTGTCGAAGGCGAACAGGAGCGGGATGTGCAGGCGCGACTCGTTGACGGCGATCGTCTGCAGCTGCCGGATGCGCGCCGGGTCGGTGACGCTGAGGACCGAGCCGAGACCGGCGCGCACCCCGTCCTCGGTGACCATGAAGTCGGGCAGCAGCTGGATCTGCTGCAGCTTCTCCTCCAGCGTCATCTGGGCGAGCAGCGCGTTGACGCGCCCCTCGACGCTGCGATCGGGCGCGTGCCGCGTCGGCTGGAGCACGGCCTCGTCCGTCGATCGCGTGCCGGCGACGACCCCTCCAACGGTCGCCGTGCCGGCGGCGACGAGCGCAACGGCGATCGCAGCCTTGAAGCTGAGCCTTCCCATCGAGGACCCCCCTCGGGTCGGAGCCGGACAGGCCAGCCTCTACCCCGGATGTGACGACTGAAACTTGCGCGGTATCGTTCGCCGCGTCGACGAGGGAGCAAGAGCGCAGATGTCGATCGACCTGGTGATCGATCTCGAGAACACGCCGGGCGCGCTGGCGAGGGTCGCCGCCGCGATCAGCGACGCCGGCGTGAACCTCGCCGCGGCGACCTGCCTCGGAGCGGGCGAGCGGGCGGAGCTGCACATCCTGGTGCCGCACGCGGAGGCCGCACGCCACGCGCTCGCGATCTCCCACGTCGCCGTCACCCGGGAGCGCGAGGTCGTGGTCGTCGAGGTCGCGGACGAGCCGGGCGTGCTCGCCGACCTCACGCGCCGCATCGCGCGGGCCGGCGTCGACCTCGACCTCGTCTACATCGCCACGCGCAACCGCATGGTCTTCGGCGCCGCCGACCTCCCGGCCCTCAGGGCGGCGCTGGGCGTGGAGTGACGGGGTGATCCAGCAGGTGCTCAACGAGGGCTTCGCGACCGACGCCCTGCGCTTCGTCGCGGACGAGCTCGACGAGGTCATCCGCGCCGACGAGCAGGGCCGCGCGCTGCGGGGGCCGGCGGCGGCGATCGATCCCGACGAGGCGCGCGACGCCGCCGAGCTGCTGCGCCAGGCCCTCGCCGTGCCCGCGGCGCCCCCACCGCGCCGCCGCGCGCGCTACGCCCCGGCCGACGAGCACGCCTACATCCCGCGGGAGGTCGCGACGTCGATCGTGCAGTCGGGCATCGAAGCGCTGTTCTACGAGCAGCAGCCGCAGCACGTCCTCCGCGACGCGCCGCGGCCCGCCGCCGACCGCCGCGCGGCGCCCCTGCCGGCCGTCACGGAGGAGCGGCTCGACCGGGTGCCGCTGCCCGCTCCCGACCGCCGGCTGCTCGGCGCCTTCGAGATCGCGAAGCCGTTCTTCCTCTCGTCGCCGAAGTGGCTCACGACGTACGTGACCGCGTCGGTGCAGCGCCTGCTGCACGACACGCACCCGTTCAACCCCGTGCCCGCCGCGCCCCCGGCCCTGCCGGCGCGCGTGCGGCTGGTCGTCGTCGGCGACTGGGGCACCGGCATCCCGCGCGCCCGGCGCGTGGCGGAGCACATGCGCACGGCCATGGAGCAGGGCGAGCGCGACGGCTTCCGCGTGGAGGTCGTGCACCTCGGCGACGTCTACTACACGGGCCGCGAGTCGGAGTACCGCGACCGCTTCCTCGATCCCTGGCCCGTGCGGCCCGGCGAGCAGGACCGCTTCGGGTCGTGGACGCTGAACGGCAACCACGACATGTACGCCGGCGGGCACGCGTACTTCGAGACGTGCCTGGCCGACGCCCGCTTCGCCCGGCACGCCGGCTCCAGCTTCTTCCGGCTGGAGACGCCGGACTGGCTGATCCTCGGCCTCGACACCGCCTGGCGCGAGCACCGCACCAACAGCCTGCACGAGCCGGGCACGCTCGAGCCGGGGCAGCGGCGCTGGGTCGTGGAGCAGGTGCGGGGGACGGCCAAGCGGGTGCTGCTGCTGTCGCACCACCAGCTGTTCAGCGCGCGCGACGACGTCGGCGACGGCCTGCAGCAGGAGCTTCGCGACGTGCTGACGGGCCGGGGCGTCGACGCCTGGATCTGGGGCCACGAGCACCGCTGCAGCGTCTACGGGGCCAACGCCGGCGCGCGCTTCTCGGCCTGCCTCGGGCACGGCGGCGTGCCGGTCTACGTGGATCGCGGCGACCCGCCGGGCCCGACGCCGGTGGTGTACGAGTCGCGCACCCGCCTCGACGACGGCCTCGAGCCCTGGGCCCGGCTCGGCTTCGGCATCCTCGACCTGGACGGCCCGGCCGCCCGGCTGAGCCTGATCAACGAGCTCGGCCGCCGCCAGACCGCCGTGCTGACCGTGGCATGACGGCGGTGCGCCGCGTCGACGAGGTCGCGGTGCTGCGCGGCGGCGCCGCGGCGCTGCGGACGGCGCTGCAGCGCGCGGGATGGCGCGCGGAGGCGGCGGAGGCCTTCGTGGTGGTCGTGCCGGACGGCGCTGCGCCCCTCCTCTTCGCCTTCGAGCGCGCCGACTGGCTGCGGCGGCTGCGGCACCTCCGGGCACTCGGCGAGCCGACCGCCGCCGACGTGGCGCGGGTGCTGGAGCTGGACGCCGGCCGCGCGGCCCGCGTGGTGGCGGCGACGACGCGGCCCCGCGCGCCGGCCGTCGCGGTGCGGGACGGCGTGCCGGTCGCGGTCTGGGTGGCGCAGCGCGAGGTGCCCAAGGCCCGCTCGCGGTCGCGGGCGCCGAAGCCCTCGCGGCCGGCGCGCGGCCCGCGGCCGACGCGCGCGCCGCGCCCACACAGGGTCGGCGCGGAGCCGCCGCCCGCCGAGCCGCCGGGGTTCGCGCACGCCGAGCCTCCGCCGGCCGCGGCCAACGGCGGCCCGCGGCCTCCGCGGCGCCCCGCGCGGCCCTCCGAGGTCGTGCGGACGCCCCACCTCGACGTGCCGGAGGAGGCGCTGGCGCCGGGCGAGGCGTTCGAGGTCCGGGTCTACCTGGATCGCGCGCGGGCCCGCCGCGGCGAGCAGGGGACGCGCGTGCGCATCGCGGCCGAGCCCGGCGAGACTCGCGTCACGCTCGAGGTCGTCCTCCTGCACACGGAGCACTTCCGCACGTCGGCCGCCAAGGTGAAGGAGCTCGCGCTGGAGCTCGACGCCGCGCGCTCGGCGGAGCTCCGGTTCCGCCTCGAGGTGCGGAGGCGCCTGCCGTCGGACGCCGGCCCGGCGGAGATCACGGCGCTGTTCGTCGCCGACGGCCGGCCCTGCGGGCAGGTGCGGCGGACGCTCGAGATCGCCGCCGCCGAGCCGGCCCGTCGCGCTCCCGGTCGCCGCACCCGGCCGGCGGCGCGCGTCGCGGTCCACAGCGCCCAGCCCGCCGACCTCACGGTCGTCGTCTCGCGCAACGGCCAGAGCTTCGACTGCTCGGTGACGACGCCGCACCTGCCGCAGTACCGCCGCCTGCAGCCGACGCCGTGGGTGCTCGTCGACGACGCGCCGGAGATCATCGCGAGCAAGCTGACCGGGTTCGTCGAATCGGCCGGCACGCGGACGCCGGAGGAGCGGCTGATCGAGCTGCTCGGCGCCGGCAAGGAGTTCTACGACGTCGCGCCCGACCGCTTCAAGGAGGTGCTGTGGGCGCTCGTCGACGCGGGCACGCCGCCGGAGACGGTGTACGTGTGCACGGCTGAGGCGACGTTCCCGTGGGAGCTCGTCGCGCCCTGGCGGCGACCGGCGGGCGGGCGCCGCGAGTCCTTCGGCGCGCTCGGGGCGCGCTGCGCGGTCGGCCGCTGGATCGGCGAGGACGTCGTCTCGCCGCCCCAGCGGGTCGAGGTGCGCGACTGCTACCTGATCGCGCCCGACTACGCGTCGCCGCAGCTCCGCCTGCAGCACGCCGCGCAGGAGATCGCGTTCGTGGAGGATCGCTTCGACGGCCAGCGCGTGCCGTTCACCATCGCCGACCTCGAGCGCACGTTCGCCGCGAAGGGCGCCTCGCTGCTCCACTTCGTCTGCCACGGCGCGCGGCAGGTCAACAACGACGTGGCGCTCTACCTGGAGAACGGCTCGACGCTCACGGCGTCGCTGCTCGGCGGCATGCAGGGCGTGTCCGACGGCGTGGGCGCGGCGGCGCCGTTCGTCTTCCTCAACGCCTGCGAGGTCGGGCAGCCGGCGCCGCAGCTGGTGCGCGGCGCGGGCTTCCCGAAGGTGTTCGCGGACTTCGGCGCCAGCGCGATCGTGGCGGCGCTGTGGAGCGTCGACGACGCCGCCGCGAGCCGCATCGCGCTGGAGGTCTACGAGAAGGCGACGGCGGCGCCGGAGCGGCCGATCGCCGACGTCCTGCGCGAGATCCGGGCCCGCGCCTACGACCTGGCGACGTTCGACGACACGCTCGCCGCGTACTGCTTCTACGGCGACCCGCACACGACGCTGGACCTGGTCTAGGCGCTGGCCTCGACGTCGCGCAGGAAGCCCTCGGCGACCTCGGCGTAGCGGTCGGGCTCCTCCAGGTGGGCGCAGTGGGCGCTCGACTCGAAGACCACCATCCGCGAGCCGGCCACGCCCTGCACGATGGTCTCCGAGCAGGCCGGCGTGATCTCGTCGTACCGCCCGCAGGTGACGAGGGTGGGGACGTCGATGCGGCCGAGGTCGCCGGTGCGGTCCCAGGTGCGCAGGGTGCCGATGACGTCGAACTCCGTCGGCCCGTTGAGGGTGAGGTACACCTGGTTGCCGTCGAGCTCGGCGACCGTCTTCTGCATGTCCTCCGGCCACTCGGGGAGGCGGCAGAGGTGGCGGCGGTAGAAGACGTCGACCGCCTCCAGGTACGCGGGATCGTCGTAGCGGCCCTGCGCGCCGAGCTCCTTCAGCACGGTCGCGTGCGGCTCGGGCAGGTCGTCGATCAGCCGCGACGCCTCGTCGGTGAACTGCTTGATGGACGCGGACGTGCTGGCCAGGACCAGCCCGACGACGCCCGTGCCGCGGCCGCGCGCGAAGTACTCGATCGAGAGCCAGCCGCCCCACGACTGCCCGAACAGGTGGCAGCGATCCTCGAGCCCGAGCGCGGCGCGCACCTGGTCGACCTCGTCGACGGCGCGCTCGAGCGTCCACAGGGACGGGTCGTCCGGCTTGTCCGAGGCGCCGCAGCCGAGCTGGTCGTAGAGGATCACGGGCCGGTGCGCCGCCATGCGCTCGGCGAACGGCCGGATGTAGTGGTGCGCCGCGCCAGGCCCGCCGTGCAGCGTCAGCAGGGGCGTGGCGTCCCCGCCGCCGAGCCGCTCGTACCAGACGCGCCCGCCGGTGACCTCGATGGTGCCGGTCTCGCCCATGCTGCTCCTCTCCGACGGTGGACGGCGGGGAGTATGGCGTCGCGCTATTGCCGCTGCGTCCGGTGGCGGCGGGCGCGCACGCGCAGGCGGTGCGGCGCGTCGGGAAGGAGCGCGCGCAGGGTCGCGGCGAGGTCGTCGCGCTCGGCCTGCGGGCGGGCGGCGATGGTGCTCATCGAGAGGTAGTACGCCATCACGCCGTCGCGATCGGTGCCGTGCGTGAACGGCAGCTCGTCGTCGACGAGATCGCCGAAGGGCGCGCCGACGAACCCGCTCCGCCACGCGCCGCTCTCCACGCGCGGCAGGCCGGTGCGCCCCGTGCGGCGCGAGACGGTGCGGACTGCGTCGAGGGCCGCGGTCGGCGGCGCGGGCTCGAAGGACCCGTCCCACGCCGTGAAGAGGAGCGTCAGCGTGCCGCCCGGGCGCAGCACCCGGGCCAGCTCGACGACTGCCCGGCGCGCGTCGAACCAGTGGAAGGCGTCGGCGACGAAGGCGGCGTCGACCGACGCGTCGCCCAGCGGGATCGCCTCGGCGGTCCCGGCGAGCCAGCGCGCGCCCGGCACGACCCGCTCGCCGACGGCGCGCATGCCGTCGAGAGGCTCGACGCAGACGACCTCGCGGAAGCGCGGGGCGAGCACGCGGGCGAGCTTGCCGGTGCCGGCGGCGAGATCGAGCGCAACGTCGCCCGCGACGCCGTCGGCGACGGCGGCCGGCCACCCGGTACGGCCGCGCTCGTAGAGGTCGGCGACGGCGTCGTACTGCAGGCCCTGGGCGTCGGTCACGGCGCTGGGTAGTGTCGCGGCGAGGCGAGACCGCCGTCACCACTCGCCGGCCTAGACTCGCACCCATGCAGCGCAACCGATCGATCCCCGCGGCGGTCGTGGTCCCGGTCCTCGTCTACCCCGACGTCCGCGAGGCCGTCGCCTGGCTCGGTGCGGCGTTCGGCTTCGAGGAGCGCGTCCGCGTCGGCGAGAACCACCGCGCGCAGCTCGCGTTCGGCGAAGGCGGCGGCCTCATCGTTGCCGATGTCCGCCGGGAGCAGCACCCGCCCCGCGAGGGCGAGCGGACGCACGTCGTGATGCTGCGCGTCGAGGACTGCGACGCGGCCCACGCGCGGGCGGTGGCGCAGGGCGCGACGACGGTCACGGAGCCGACGACGTACGAGTACGGCGAGCGCCAGTCGACGCTCGACGACTACGCCGGCCACCGCTGGACGCTCTCGCAGACGGTGGCCGACGCGGCGCCGGAGGACTGGGGCGGCGAGACGATCGGCGGGGGCTGGTAGCCGGCCGCACGACCGGCGGGTCCGCGGCACGGGACCGCGCGCCCTACCATCGCCTGCGTGGACGGGATGGTCTTCGCCAGCACCGACGCGAGCGACGCGACCGTCGTCGTCATCGTCGTCCTCTCGCGGCTGCTCGTCCCGCTGCTGATCCCGCGCTTCCCGCTCGCGATCATCGCGGCGCTGATCATCGACGCGGCAGACCAGACGATCCTGCAGCTCCTGACCGACGTCGACACCAGCGAGACGGGGCTCTACCAGAGCTACGACAAGGCGATGGACATCTACTACCTGTCCATCGCGTACCTGTCGACGATGCGCAACTGGACGAGCGACGCCGCGTTCCGCATCTCGCAGTTCCTCTTCTTCTACCGGCTCGTCGGCGTCGCCCTGTTCGAGCTCATCGGCGAGCGCTGGCTCCTGCTGGTCTTCCCCAACACCTTCGAGTACTTCTTCATCGCGTACGAGGTCGTCCGGCTGCGCTACGAGCCCGCCCGCCGCTCCGCCCGCTTCTGGCTCATCCTCGCCGCGTTCATCTGGATCTTCATCAAGCTGCCGCAGGAGTACTGGATCCACGTGGCCCAGCTCGACTTCACCGAGACCGTCCGCGACCACCCGTGGTTCGGCGTGGCCATCGTCGTCGGCCTGATCGCGCTGGCCGTCGCCTGCTGGGTGCTGCGCAAGCGGCTGCCGCCCTACGAGCACCCGCTGCGCTGGACGGCGGACGCGCTGCCCCGCGAGGCCGCCCGCGCGCTGGCGCAGGCGTCGCCGCTGCCCTTCCTGTCGACCCAGCTGCTGGAGAAGGTCGTGCTGCTCGGCCTGACCTGCGTGATCTTCTCCCAGTTCCTGCCCGGGGTGGACGCCACGCCGCTGGCGGTCATCGTCTCGGTGGCCATCGTCGTCGCCGCCAACACCGTCCTCAGCACGCTCCTCGCGCAGCGCGTCGGCCGGGAGGCGCGGTCCGGCGTGGTCCGCTTCGCCGCGCTCGTCGCGCTCAACCTGGTGCTGGTCGGCGTCACGGCTGCGATCGTCGGGATGGACTTCGACGACACCGGCACCGCCCTCTTCTTCGCCTACCTGATCTCGCTGGTGCTGTGGCTCTACGACTGGTTCCGCCCGCTGTACGACGCGCGCCGTGCCGCAGGCGACCACGTGACGTCGTTCGGCGACTTCACCCGCCGGGTGCGCACGAGCGTGCCCTGAGCCGTCGCCGCGTCAGTCGATCTCGAACGGTTCGACGCGCACCGTCGCGGTCTTCAGCAGCCGTCCCGCGACCTCGATGGTGATCTTCCACGGGCCGGGGCGGAAGCGCGCGTTCGAGGCGAGCTTCAGGCAGCTCACCACCCGCTGCTTGACGGGCTTCCCGACGCGACCGACGCGGGTGCGCGGCCCGGTGAAGGTGACGGTGATCGGCAGGCCAGCGGCGGGCTGCTCGCCGAACACGTAGGTCGCGCACATCTGCCGCGCCTCCGTGGTCAGGCGGGTCTTCGCCGGCCCGCCCGGCTTGAGGCTCACGAACGCCCGGGCGACCTTGCCGAGGTCGGGCCGCAGGTCGGCGACGCGCCGGATCCGCTGGTTGTCCGTGTCGGCGATCAGCAGCCGCCCGCGAGCGTCGACGGCCAGGCCCGTGGGGTGGAACAGCTTGGCCTTCGTGGCCGGCCCGAGGTCGCCGCCGTAGCCGCCCTCGCCGGTGCCGGCCACCGTCGAGATGCGCCCGTCCGTGCCGATGCGCCGGACGCGCGCGCCGCTCACCTCGGAGACGAAGATCACGCCCTTCGCGTCGACGGCGACGCCGACCGGCTGGTTCAGCCCCGCGGCCGCTGCGGCGCCGCCGTCCCCCGTGCTCTCGTAGACGGCGCCGATGCCGGCGACGGTGGTGATGATCCCGGTGGCCGCATCGACCCGGCGGACGCGGTGGTTGCCGGACTCGGCGATCAGCAGGTTGCCGGCGGGATCGAGGGCGAGGCCGACGGGATCGTCGAGGAACGCAGCGATCGCCGGCAGGTTGTCGCCGTTGTACGTCGAGTTGTAGATGACGCCCGCGATCACCACGAGCGTGCCGTCGGGCTCGATCCGCCGCACCAGGCCGTTGTCCGTGTCGGCGATGAGGAGGCGCCCGCTCGCGTCGAGGGCGAGGCCGGCGGGCGCCTGCAGCATGGACTGCACGGCCGGCAGCACGTCGGTGTTGACGTCCGCCACGCCGGTGCCGGCGATGGTGGCGATGAGCCCGTCCGGCGTCACGCGGCGCACGCGGTTGTTGCCGGTGTCGGCGATGTAGAGGGTGCCGTCCGGGGCCAGCGCGATCGCGCGCGGGAAGTTGAGCTGCCCCGCGACCGCGGGGCCGCCGTCGCCCGAGAACCCGCCCACGCCGGAGCCGGCGACCGTCGTGACCGTGCCGTCCACGCCGATGCGGCGGATGCGGTGGTTGCCCGAGTCGGCGACGAAGAGGTTGCCCGCCGCGTCGTAGACCAGGCCGCTCGGCGCGCTCAGCCGGGTCGACAGCGCCGGCTTGCCGTCGCCGTTGAAGCCCGCGCCGCCGGCGCCCGCGATCGTCCTGATGGACGGCGCCTCGGCCGCGAGCGCGCTGGTCGAGGCGAACGCGCCGACGATCGCCGCGACGAGAAGCACGAACCGAGCCATCCGCCACACCCCCGGGTTGCCGGCCGCCACGTGGAGACCGCTCCGTATCGTCGCGGGATCGTACGGGTCCGTGCAACTCGGCTGCCCGCATGTTCACTTGCAACGTATGTTACTAACCACTATCCTCGCCGCCACGCGCCGAGGGAGGCTGCATGGCGGCGAACGGGGACTATCGGGTCCTGATCCTGACGTCCGACGGCGCGACGATCGACGAGGTGACGGAGATCGGGCGCCAGAGCTTCGCGCGGTCGACCGTCGTCTACTGGGAGCTCGGCAACGCGGACACGAAGCCGGGCGTGGTGGAGCAGGTCGAGGCGACCGACTACAACCTGATCATCTCCCACATCAACGGCCTGATCCTCAAGCCGCATCAGCTCGAGCGCGCGACGTACGGCGCCGTGAACATCCATCCGGCGCCACCCGAGCACCCGGGCGCCTTCGGCATCTGGTGCCAGCCCGTCATCGCACGCGGCATCCGCACCCACCACGGGACGACGGTGCACGAGATGGACGCCGAGATCGACCACGGGCCGATCTACCGGGTCGAGCGCTGGGAGGTCCCCGACGACGCCACGATCCAGCACGTCGTGGAGCGCAGCTTCGGCGACTGCCTGGCCGTCACCGCCGAGGTCGCGGAGGAGCTTGCGCGCAGCCCGAACGGATCGGGGTGCTTCTCCCCGATCGACGAGCACTGGGATGCCGCGAACGGCCACCACACGGTCGAGGACGTCCGGCGCTGGTTCGCGGACCTCGATCCCGACCATCCGGCCCACCAGGAGCGCATCCCGCTCAACCATCCGCGGGCGATCATCTCGCCGCCGTACTTCGACGACGTCTGACGCGGGCGGCGGCGCGGCGCGGCACGATTGACGGGTGGCCCGCTCCGCCGTCCGCATCCTCGTCCGCGGCGACGTCCAGGGCGTCGGGCTGCCCGCGGCCACGGTCGAGCGGGCGCACGCGCTCGGCGTGCTCGGCTGGGTGCGCCACCGCGACGCCGACGTCTGCGCGCACGCGGAGGGCGAGACGGCCGCGGTCGAGGAGCTCGTCGCCTTCCTGCGCGTGGGCGGCGGCGTCGCGCGGGTCGACGACGTCGCCGTGGAGCGGGCGAAGGTCGAGGGGCACGAGCAGTTCGCCATCCGCGGCGTCCCCGCGGGGGTCTTCGTCGTCCAGGAGCACGCGGCGACGGCGCACCACTTCGACGTCCGCCTGGAGGTCGACGGCGTGATGCGCTCGTGGGCCGTGCCGAAGGGGCCGTCGCTCGACCCGGCGGCGAAGCGCCTCGCGGTGCAGGTCGCCGACCACGACTGCTCGCACAACGACTTCGAGGGCCCGCTCGGCAGCGGCGGCGTGATCGTCTGGGACCGCGGGACGTACGAGCAGGGCGGCCGCGTGCCGTGGCCGGAGGCGCTGGACCGCGGGCACGCGGTGTTCGTCCTGCACGGCGAGAAGCTGGGCGGCGGCTTCGCCCTCCAGCGCACGCGCCCCGGCCCGAAGCCGCAGTGGCTGCTGGTCAAGCGCAAGGACGAGGACGCCCGCCCGGGCTCCGACATCGTGGCCGAGGCGCCGCGGTCGGTCGTCAGCGGGCGGACGCTCGAGGACGTGCTGCGCGGGCGCTGAGCCCGGCGCGGGCGTCGCTACCCCGTGGTGCTTGGCGGGAGCGTCTCGGCCGCCGGGATCACCGGCACGGCCGTGTCCCAGTACGCGATCGCGCAGCCGTTCTCGCGCGAGTACCGGGCGTCGACGACGGTACCGGCGTGCGTGCCCTCGACCGTCGCGACGGCCGGGCCGCCGTACTGCTGCGTGCACGTGAAGGCCTCGGGAGCGGGGCCGATGATCAGGGGGTTGGCCGCGATCGCCGCGCAGGCCGCGTCGGCGTCCGGATGGCTGCCGCCCGTCGGGTCGCACGTCAGCTCCCAGTCGACGTCGGGCGTGCCGGTGTCGTCCCCGCCCGCCCAGACGCGGATGGTCAGGCTCGTCCCCGTGGCGCCGGTCTCGCTGCTCGCGGGCGGCGCGGTGGTGGACGCGGCGGGCGCGGTGGTGCCGGCGTCGTCGCTCGACTCCTCGTCGTCGCCGCACGCGGCGAGGGACGCGAGCGCGGCGAGCGCGACGACGGCGGCGAGGGCGAGGCGGCGGGGCATCATCTGCTCGGACCTTCGCAGCACCGCGGCCGGTTCCCTGCGGGCGTAGGTCAGCTGGCCACGATGGTGGCGGCGAGCGCGGTGCGGTGATCCCTCGTCCACGGCGGCCCGAGCCTCGCCCGCGGGCCGTCGAGGACCTCGTCCGCGCGCCCGCCCAGCAGGCTGGCGGCCTGCCCGACGACGGCCTTCGCGTCGTAGAGGTGGACGTCCCAGCCCCGGGCGTGGGCCAGCTCGGCGAGCTCCTGGCGGTACATGACCGCATCGGCGCGGGCCTCCCAGGGCACGCGCCGGAGGACGGCGACGTCGGCGGGGAAGTCCGGCGGCCAGCTGCGGAGCGAGATCGAGGCGATCGGCCCGGGCAGCGCGGCCGCGAGCTCGTCGAGCGCGGCCGACGCCGCCCGGGCGACGGACGCCCGCACGTCGGCGACGAGCGCGGCCGTGGCGTCGACGTCGAGGCGCTTGCTCTCGCCGTGCAGCGGCATCGACGGCACGCCGGGCTCGACCAGCGCGATCCGGCGCCGGTCCACGACCTCGTGCTCCGCCGACGCGGTGACGGCGACGGCCCAGCCGAGGTGGTCGGCGATGCCGAGGCGCACGCCGCCGATGATCCCACGCCGAGCGCTCGGCCAGACTGCAGCGATGGAGGAGGAGGGCGGCCGTGCGCGTGCGACGGGCCGGGCCTGGGCTGCGGCCGGCGCCGGCATCGTCGCGTTCTCGTTCTCGGCCGCGCTCTACAAGCTGTCCGGCGCACCGCCGGCCGTGGGCGCGACGTTCCGCTTCGGCTACGCGGCGCTGTTCCTCGCGCTGCTGGCCTGGCGGGCCGGCGTCCTCCGAGCAGGCCCCGGGTTCAGGGCCGCGGCGGTGGCCGGCGTCCTCGTGGGGCTCGAGGTCGTGATCTGGAATGAGGCCACGGGGCGGATCGGAGCGGGCCCCTCGACCGTCATCGTGAACACCGCCTCGCTCTGGGTGATGGCGCTCTCGGTCGTCGTCCTGCGCAGGCCGGTCGGGCTGCGGCCGGTCGCCGGCGCCGCGGTGGTGCTCTGCGGCCTCGTGCTGCTCCGCGGCACCGGCGACCATCGCCTGGAGGTCGCCGGGATCGCGCTCGCGGTGCTCGCGGCGGCCATCTACGGCGCCTACCTGCTGGTCTTCGAGCGTGCGGTCGGGACGGCCCGCGACGGCATCTCGGCGGTCCTCTGGAGCTCGGTTGTCGCGGTGCCGGTCTCGGCGGCGTGCGCCGTCGCCCTCGGCGAGTCGTGGGACCTGCGGCTCGGCCAGCACGCGTGGCTCGCGCTGCTCGGCGTCGGCGTGCAGGCGTGCGGCTGGCTGCTGGTCGCCCGCAGCCTGTCGTCGTTCAGCGCCGTGGCGGTCTCCGTCCTGCTCCTGCTCCAGCCGGCGCTGGCGGCCGTCTGGGGCGTCGCGTTCCTGGACGAGACGCTGATCGCGATCCAGGTCGTCGGCATCGCGATCGTCCTGCTCGGGGTGACGATCGCGCGGCCGCGCCCGGACCGCGGCGCGGCTCCTCGCTGACGCGGCGCGCACCCTAGGCTGCGCGCCGTGAGCGGGTGACGTCGAACACGCGGCTGAAGTGGGCGATCCGGATCGTCTTCCGGGCGCCCGCCGCCCGCGAATCGCGCTGACCCTGTCACCGGACGGACCGCGAGCCGGCCCCGACCCCGGTCAGGCGTTCCGCGCCCGCTCCGCGCGCTCCTTGATGCCGAGCATCATCTTGCGCTCCATCACGAAGTGGGGGAGCTCGAGGAGGGCGCCGTACGCGACCCTGGCCGGCCCGCCCGGTGTCTGGCCGCGCGCCAGGAGCCGCGTGCGCCCGTCGGGGAGCGGACGCAGGACGAGCGACCAGCCCTCGAGCGCCAGGGCGTGCGGTGGATCGAAGACCCGGACGCGGAGGCGGACCGACGGGTGTAGCGGGACCTCCTCGCCGACCTCGCGGTGCTGCCACTCCGGGTTGACGGCGTCCGCGGTGCGCATGCGGCAGCCGGCCAGGTTCTCGAGGGCCGTGTAGCTGTAGAACCCCGCGCGGTCCTGGCCGATCTGCGCCAGCCACGGCCAGACGTCCTCGACCGGCGCGTCGATCGTCAGCCCGCGGGTCGTCTGCTCGCCGGGCTCGGCGCCCTCCTCGTCGCCCGGCAGGACGGCCAGGCGCTCCTCCTCCGTCGCGCCCCAGCGGTGCATGCGCGGTCGCAGGTAGCCGTGATAGGCGACCGCGCTCGCGGCGAGGGCGAGCGGGACGGGTCCCGGTCGCCGCCCGCTGCGCAGCGCGCGGATGCAGGCGCGCGAGCTCACCAGCCACGCTGCGTTGAGGACGACCGCCGGCCCGAAGACGACAGCGAGGCCGCGCGCCGTGTCGAGTCCCGTGGCGGGCCGCCCGGCGTCGGACGCGTCGGCTCCCCCGTCCGCCGTGGCTCGTCAGTGTCGGGTCGGTGTCCTGCACGATTCCTCCTCAGCGGCGGGCTGAATCCAGACCCGCCGCGTCTCGCGCTACTGCTCCACGAGGATGCGCAGCGACGACGCGACGACGCCGTCGTGCTCCATCGCCGCCATCGCCTCGGGCGAGTCCATCGCGGCCACGAGGCGATCCATGTCGGCGACGTCCATCAGCAGGGCGACGTGGTTCGGGTTCTGCGGGTCGACGAACGTCCGGATGTTCGTCACGCCGAGCGGGCCGAAGAACTCCTCGCGCTTGGGCGACGACAGCCAGTGCTCCGTGCCCTTGCTGATGTCGTGGTGGCCGACGACGGTGGGCATGGGAACCTCCGGCTGCTGGCGGGGCCTCATCGCCCCTTGACCACAGCGAGCCTACACGATGCGGCTGGGCGCCCTCGGCCGGGAGTCGCGGCCCGTGGTCCTCAGCCGCAGGATGGCCCGTGCGTCAGCAGCGCACGCGGCGCGGGCGTCGTGACGCCGATGCGCGAGCGCTCGACCAGCTTCCCCTGGGCATCGAGCTGCTCCTCCTTGACGACCCGCGCGATGCCGCTGCGGTCGACGTCGACGATCAGGCGGATCCGGAAGCCGGAGTAGAAGTACAGCTCGTAGCGCGTCCCGCGGCGGCCGAGGGACAGCGGGGGCTTCGCCGTCAGGTCGTACGTCGACAGGAACGTCGCCGTCAACGCGAACTGCCCGACGGGCCAGCCTCGCGGGCCGCCGAGGAACGGCAGGCCCATCGGTCCCCAGTGCACGATCGTCCGCTCGGACACGGGCAGCGGCGCCGGGCCGACGTCCCGGTGGGCGAGCCAGCACCGGCCCGCCGGCCGGTAGTCCCAGCTCATCCCAGGGACGTGGATGCGCCGGATGTCGGCCGGCGCGTGGACGTAGGCCGCCGAGACGGCGAGTCGTCCCGCGCCCTCGCGCGCCGCGTAGACGGAATGGATCTGCTGCGGGCCAGGGCGCGCGACGAACGCCTGCTCGTCGGTGGCGGCACTCCAGTCGCGCAGGTCCGCCGTGCGGCGCAGCGCCTGCCGGACCGCGGCCGCAGCTGCGCGGCCGTCGTCGGAGGTCGTCAACGGATCGAGCCCGTACCAGGCCCGGACCGACGGCTCGAAGCTGGCCCGGACCGCGGCGATCGCGGCAGCCTGCTCGGGCGTCGCCGTGCGCACGTCGCCGTCCTGCTCGTAGATCGAGATCGTGCCCTGGATCCAGAGCCGCTGGTCGCTGCCCGGCACGTAGCGTCCCCACTCGTGCATAGCGCCGTCGAGCGTCCACGATCCGTCGGCCGCCACGGTCGCGCCCTCCGGGGCGATGGGCTGCGGCGTCGTCGGCGCGAGGGGCGTGAAGACGTCCACGTCGGGGCTACCGCCGACCGTGACGACGACGTTGACCAGGTTCTCGTCGCGCAGGATGATCGTCGGACCCGTGGCGGTGCTCGTCGCGACGGCGAAGCCCGCCGGTACCTCGGCCGCCTCGAACGTCCACGACGGCAGGCGGTCGGCGACAGTGCCCGTGTGCTGCCTCGGCAGCGTCACGCGGAACGGCGCGGCCGCCGCCTGACACGGCACGGCCAGGAGTAGCGATGCCACCAGGACGGCGCCGCCCCACCGTCGCAGGAGGCGTCCCATTCACGTCGATCGTAAGCGCGGCGCGACGAGTCCGTCAACGCCGACCGCTCCCCAGAGCTGCTAACGGTGATCCGGCCGTGATCGCGGTACCTGCTCGCGATCGAGGCCGCCCGGCTCAGCCGACGATGATGTTGTGGATCGGCGCGACCATCGGCTGGCCAGGATCCACCCCGAGATCCCCCATGATCGGCAGCAGCGTCGCTCCGAAGGCCTCGAACGACTCCTGGGACTCCCAGACGTCGAACACCTGGATCACACCGGCGCTCTCGAGGGCTGCGTGGTACAGCCTGCCTGCCGGCGCTCCGGCCCCGGCCGCTTCGAGTCGGGTGAGCACCTCGTCGTACTTCGCCGGCGTGAATCCGCCGGGCGTGAAGTAGAAGCCAAGAGCCATCGCGGGGCCTGCCCTTCGGTTGGCGGGGGCGATGTGACGATTCGCAC
The DNA here is from genome assembly GCA_963767885.1 of uncultured Actinomycetota bacterium. GTDB lineage: Bacteria > Actinomycetota > Thermoleophilia > Gaiellales > F1-60-MAGs149 > CAVYFW01. The sequence goes on along the minus strand of CAVYFW010000010.1, from coordinate 206,576 downwards.
GACCCCGGCGACGCATCCTACAGTGGGCGAGCCAACGGTGGGGTGGTCTGATCTGCCGACGGCGCCTCGCGGTCGCCGCCATGAGACTCTCGCTCTCGTGGAGCTGTGAGCAGGGCTCGTTAGGTTCCGAGCACGCGTCCGAGCGCTTCGTCGACCGCGCGGAGCTCCCGGGCATCGAGGCGACCAGCTGAGCGTCCGAGCCTGGCCGGATCGACGACGGTGGTCTGCTCGACGACCACCCGTGTCTCGCGCCCGCCGACGATGACTGCTGGACGGAAGGTCGCCGCCCGAGCGCTCGTCGACGTAACCGGCGTCGCCGCCGCCCATCGTCGCGCCCTTACCGCCCGACCCGCTCCACGACGGTGGTGCTCCGCGAGCCGGCCTGGAGCCGCAGCCGCAGCGTGAACGGACGCCTCCCCGGCCGCACCGCGAACGAGCAGCTGCGGGCTTGCAGCCCGATCTGGCACGACTGCCGGCCGACGTGGAGCGTCGCCGGTAGCGTCGCCGCGGTGCGGATGCGGATGGCCGCCGCCTTGCGGCCGAGCCGCGCCGGCACGTGGAGGTGCACGAAGCTCGGCGCCACCGGGGTGCCCGCGATCGTCAGCACGGCCTGGCCGCTGCGCGCGGAGGCATCGACGGCGGTGAGCACGATGCGGTGCCGCCCGCCGCCGAGCGGGCCGACGGTGGCGGACGACCCGTGGCCGACGACCTGCCCGTCGACCGACCACGTCAGCGCCCCGCCGGTCAGCGGGTGGCTCTGGTCGTCGAAGGCGAAGCCGGAGACGACGGCGACGGCGTCCCCGGGTAGGCGCTCGGACGTCGGGATGTCGAGCGTCACAACCGGCGGCGAGCCCGTGGCCCGGAAGCTCGACGTCACCGCGCTGGCCGAGTCGAAGCCGTCGTTGACGGTGACGCGGAAGCGGGAGGCGCTGCTGCGCGGGAGCGCGCCGGCCGGCACGAGGAAGGACGACGACGTGGATCCGAACGTCAGCATGCGATAGGTGCGACCGTTCTCGGTCGAGAGCTCGACCGTCGCCGTGAGCGGATCGCCGTCGGCGTCCCGCGCCGCCCAGCGCAGGGTGAACGGCTTCCCGGAGTCGACGGCGGCCGGCGGCTGCTCGGGGAACGAGACCGTCGGGGCGTGCTTCGAGCGTGTACGCGTCGCGAGCGGGACGTCCGAGCCGACCGCGCTCACGGCGATCTCGGCCGTGGAGCCGTCCGCCGGCACGTCGCCGCTGACGATCTCGACGGTCGTCCCGTCCGGATGACCGTGCGCATCGTCGGCGAACAGCGGCGCGCTGGCAATGACGGCGCCGGCGGCATCGCGGGCCTCGACGTTGAACTGCGGGCCAGCCTCCGGGGGAGCCGTCGCAGTACCGCCAGGGCGGACGTCGAGGATGCGCGCGTCGGTGCCGGTGATCGCGGCCGTCACGTGCATCATCGTGCCTGCCGCGCTGGAGCTGCCTGGCCTGAGCCGCGAGCCGATGCTGCCGCCCGGGAACCCGCTCGGGAAGATGTTGCCCCAGCCGTTCCAGTGGCGGATGGAGATCCACTGCCGGTCCTCGCCGCCCTGGCAGTACGACATCACGTCGACGATCTCGGGGCCGGCGCCAGGGTCGATGATCTTGTACGGGGCAGCGCTGCCGCCTGACCCCGGCATCGTGTTCAGGCCGAAGCCGTCGAGGTCGCCGCGCTGGTCGGGCGGCCACGTGACGTTCGGGTACGGCACGTCGCACTGGGTCCCTGCATGCAGGTAGCCCCGGCTGTGCAGGAACTCGTGGCCGACGCTGGCCAGCGGCCGCCCGGCGTCGACGATCGCCACCGGGTCGATGCGGAGGCCGAAGTACAGGACCGGCGTCTCGAGGCCGCCGAAGTCGCCGACCGCCTGGCCGTCCCACTGCGGCCCCGGCTGCCCGCCGGCGTGGACGCCGATGGTGACGGCGCCACCGACGTTGTGATCCCAGTTGTAGCCGGCGACCCGGTTGAACACGTCGCTGCGGCGATCGTTGTAGGGGTTGCGGTTCTGGCTGTAGTCGCGCCGGGCGATGTCGCTCACGTCCACGATCCGCCCGCCGTACGGCAGCACGCGCAGGGCGCCGACCGGAAGCGGGACGATCGAGCGGGCGCCGGCGAAGGCCGACGCCGGGTCCGTCGGACGGATGCAGATCGCACCGAAGCTGGGGCGCGCGCAGGTGCCCGTGCCGGTCCACGGGTCGATGTACTCGATCTCGACCGGTGCGATGGTCACCGGATCGAACGGGGCGGCCAGGTGGACGTGAACCAGGGTCATGACGTCGTTCGCCCGGCAGGTCGCGCACTCCGTGATCGATGGTGAGAGGCTGCTCGGGTTGACCGTCGCGCGCAGCACGATATCGCCGGGGGCCGCCACCCAGGCGGCGGGCAGCGTGAAGACGAAGCCGCCGTTGGGGTCGGCGCGTTTCGCGTCGGAGATCGCGCCGGCCGGGCCTGGAGCCAGGCTGAGCGAGGTGTTGGCAGGCAGGAGGAGAGTCGGGCCCGGTAATGGCGCGCCCGCCCCGCTCGCGGCCTGGTGAAAGCCCTCGAGCGTCGCCCGGACGTTTGGGACGGCCAGGTACGACGCCGCGTTGGCGAAGACGCGCACGACCGTCCGCGACCCGGCGTGGAGCGTGGCGGCGCCGCTCCACGTCACCGGCGCCGTCGGGTGGGTCGGATCGGCCAGCGGGATCGGCCCCTGGATCGCCTGGGTCACCTCCATGCCGAGCACGCGCGGGTCCGCTCTGCCGGACGACACGGAGACGTCGAACGTGATGCTGCGGGGCCCGTCGCCGGCCGACGGGCCTTGAGGCTGGCCCCGCACGGTGACGTGCTGCGGCACCGGCGTGATCGCGGCGGTCCGCGAGGCCGTGAAGGTCAGCGCGACGGTGTCGGCCGTGGCCGGGTTCGGCTCGATGTCGAGCGAGACGCCCAGCGGCAGGCCGGACGCGAACAGATCGATCGGGCCGATCGAGCCGGCCAGGCGGCTGACCGGGAGCGTCGCCGTCCGCGACGAGCCGGCGGGAACCTCGATCACGCCCGCGGGCGAGATCGGGCCGAGCTCGAAGTCGGGTCCAGGGGGTCGGCGGACGGATCGGCGGCGCGAGCCCGGGGTCGTAGGTCAGGTCGTCGATCCACAGGGTCTGGCCCAGCGCGTCCTTGACGGCGGGATCGGCCGTCAGGAGGACGCGCTGGATCACGGGGTCCGCGGTCTGCACCTGGAGCTCGGTGTAGTCGCTCGCGAACGTCTCCACGTTGGTGAACGTCGTGTTGGCGTCCACGCGCTTGCCGGACGGGTCGAAGGCCTGCAGCTGCAGCGGCACGGAGGCCTTCCCGGGGGAGACGTTCTTGACCCACACCGCGACAAAGGAATGGAGCTGGTCGCCGAGCGTCACGTCGAGTGCCGGGCCGACGTCCGCGACGCCATCTGGCGGGATCTGCAGGACACGCTTGCCGGAGTGGGCCGACCCCGTCTCCCGCAGCTCCGGGAGGTAGCCCGGCGACGGCGCGACTCCGGTGACGAACAGCACCCCGTCGTCGGTGACGAACTGCTTGTCGACGCTGGTCTCGTCGGGCAGCTCGAACCGTTCGAAGTCGACGACGTGTACGCCGGCGAACGCGTTCGTGACGGGCAGCGTCATCGCTGCCACCGCTAGCGTCGCCAGCAGCGCCGAGACCGTCGCTAGACCCCTCACTGCGCGCTAGTCTCGCGGCAGAAGTCGGACGTCGCAGTAAGCCGGAGCCCGCTGTGCGGGTCGACGTAGCGGGCCTGGAAGCTCAGGCCGGGTGCGGTGAGGGCAGGAGTCTGCCCATCGACGCGACGCTCGATCGGTCCAGCCTGCGCTCACCGCTGCCCGGCAGCCGCTGCTGCGCTTGGCGTCGTGCGATCTCCCCTCCGCGAAGCGTCCACGAGAACGCGCCGCGAGGATCGAACGTGGGACTCTCGTAGCGGGGCGGCCGCGCCGTGCTCGCTCCGCTGTGGTCGACCATGGCCCCGGACTGCTTGCTCTCGGGAGCCTTCGGATCCTGAAGCTCGTTCCGCTGGCGCTGGGCCTCCAGGCGAGCGATCTCGCCGGCGCGCAGCGTCCAGGAGAACGCGCCGCGAGGATCGAACGTCGGAGTCTCGTAGCGCGGTGTCCGCGGCGTGTCGATGTCGTTGCCCTCTGTCATGCCCGGTCTCCTCCCTGGTCGCCGCCCTGTGCGGCTCGGTGAGATCACCGTAGGGAGGCGCTGGAGGCCGCACATCGGCACGACTGCCTATTCGCACGTACCTAACGTGGGAGCAGCTTCATTCGGACGCTGCCGACGTGGAAGCCCCTGGAGCCGACGGCCGGCAGCGCGCCAACCGGGTGCAGGTCTGCGTGTCATGCTGCGCCGTGAGGCGGGAGGGAGACGGGGACGCAGGGAGGACCAACGAATGAGCGCGGCGGCTGCAAGGGTTCCCACCGTTGTCCTGGTCGGCACGCTGGACACGAAGGGCAAGGAGTACGCCTATCTCCGCGACCGGCATCCGCGAGCGCGGTGTCGACGTCGCTGCTGATCGACGCAGGCATCCTCGGCGAGCCGCTCGTCGAGCCCGACGTGACTCGCCAGGAGGTGGCCGCCGCGGCGGGCGCTGACGTGCGAGGCGCTCGCCGACGCGCGCGATCGGAGCGCCGCCTCGAGGCGATGTCGCGCGGCGCCGCGGAGATCGTCGCTGCGGCCTCCACGCCGAAGGCCGGCTCGACGCGATCGGCGCGCTCGGCGGCACCGGCGGCACGACGATCGCCACGCACGCGATGCAGCGGCTGCCGGTCGGCGTGCCGAAGCTGATCGTCTCCACCGCGGCCTCGGGAGACACGAGCCGGTACTTCGGCCCGGTGGACGTGACGATGATGTACTCGGTCGTCGACGTCGCCGGGTCGAACACGATCCTCGCCCGGATCCTGGCGAACGCCGCCGGTGCGCTCGCCGGGATGGCGACGGCGGCGGCGACTCCGCCCGGCGAGGAGCGGCCGCTGATCGTCGCGTCGATGTTCGGCGTCACGACGCCGTGCGTGACGGTCGCGCGCGAGCGGCTCGAGGAGCTCGGCTACGAGGTGCTCGTCTTCCACCAGATCGGGCTCGGCGGCCAGTCGCTGGAGGAGGTGGTCGAAACCGGCCTCGTGGTCGCCGGCGTGCTCGACGTCACCACGTCCGGGCTCGCCGACGAGGTCGGCGGCGGCATCTGGCCGGCCGCCCCCGAGCGGCTCGAGGTCGCCGGGCGGCTGGGCATCCCCCAGGTCGTCTCGCTCGGCGCGCTCGACATCGTCGCCATCGGTCCGCCGGAACCGCTGCCCGAGCGTTTCGCCGGCCGGCCGATCTATCTGCACGACGACGCTGCTGGCCGCGACGCGGACGACGTCGGCGGAGTGCCGACAGATCGCCGCCGCCCTCGCGCGGCAAGCTGAACGCCGCGACCGGGCCGACCGCGCTGTTCGTCCCGCTGCGCGGCCTCTCGATGCTCTCGACCGTGGGCGCAGGTGCTCCACGACCCCGAGGCGGACGAGGCGCTGTTCTCCTCGCTGCGCGAGCTCGTCGACCGGTCGACGGTCGAGGTGCACGAGGTTGACGCCGAGATCAACGACCCGCAGTTCGCGCTCGCGATGGCGGAGCGCCTGCACGAGCTCGTCGGGGTGACCGGCGTGAGCGCGCCCGCGACGACGCTGATCGGGCGCGAGCGAGAGCCTCGCCGAGGCCACGGCGCTCCTGCACCGCGACGACGTCCGGCTGCTCACGATCACCGGCCCGGGCGGAGTCGGGAAGACGCGCGCTCGCCCTCGACGATCGCCTCGGTCGCCGCAGACCAGTTCGCGGACGGCGTTGTCCTCGTCCCGCTCCAGACAGTGCACGACCCCGGGCTCGTCGTCGGCACGCATCGCGCGGTCGCTCGGGCTCTTCGACGTTCGAAGGCGACCTCGAGCAGCGCCTCATCTCCCACCTCGACGGCCGCCAGCTGCTCCTGGTCGTCGACAACTTCGAGCAGGTCGTCGGAGCCGCGCCGTCGCTCGGAGCGATCGTCGCCGCGAGCCCCGGCCTGAAGGCCGTGGTCACGAGCCGAACACGGTTGCGCATCGGTGGGGAGCAGGAGTTCCCCCTCGGGCCGCTTGCGTCGAGAGGACGCCGCTGAGCGTGTTCCTCGAGCGGGCGCGTTCCGTGCGCCCTGACTTCCTGCCCGAACGGGGCCGAGCTTGGCCGCGAGCGCGGAGATCTGTGACCAGCTCGACCGCCTGCCGCTCGCGATCGAGCTGGCCGCAGCACGGGTCAAGATGCTGTCGCCGACGGGGATCCTCGCCCGGCTGGAGCACCCGCTGGAGCTGCTCACGTCGGGCTCCCGGGACGCGCCCGCTCGGCACCGGGCCTGCGCGACACGATCGGCTGGAGCTTCGAGCTACTCGGCGACGGACGAGCAGGCGCTCTTCCGCCGGCTCTCCGTCTTCGCCGGGGGCTGCACGCTCGAGGCGGTCGAGGACGTGTGCGACGGGAGATCTCGACACGATCGGCTCGCTCGTCGACGAGAGCCTCGTTCGGTCCGACGGCGAGCGCTTCGCCATGCTCGAGACGATCCGCGAGTACGCGATCGAGGTGCTCGAGCGCGAGCGCCGACGCCGACGACGTCCGCCGCGCCCACGCTGCCTACTACCTTGGCGTCGCCCGAGCGGCGGCGGTGGGCCTCGCAGCGCCGACCAGGCGCTTTGGCGCGCAAGGCTCGAGACCGACCACGGCAACCTGCGCGCCGCGATCCGCTGCTCGCTCGACGACGGAGACGCGGCAACGGCGCTCGAGATCTGCGCGTCCCTCGCCGCGCTTCTGGCTCGAGCGCGGCTACCTGGGCGAGGGTCGGCTCTGGCTCGACGAGGCTCTCGCCGCTCCGGTCGAGCCCTCGCCGATGCGCGCTCGTGCGCTGACGGCGAACGGCGTCCTCGCCCACTACCAGGGCGACTACGACCGCGCCGACGAGCTCTGCGGTGTGGCGCTCGAGCTGTCTCGCTCACTCGGCGATCAGAGGGGCGTCGCGGAAGCGTTGACCGGTCTCGCGCTGGTGCGCAGGACGCGCGGCGCCTACCGCGAGGCCGAGTCTCTCTTTCAGGACGCCCTGTCCATCTACGAGGCGCTTGGCACGGAGGAGGGGATCGCACGGACGCTCGACCGGTACGGCATCGCGCTCAGGCTGGCCGGTGAGGCCGATCGGGCCCGGCCGCTCTTCGAGCGCAGCCTCCAGCTCTTCCGGCGGCTGGGTGACTCGACGGGAGTAGCACTCGGGCTCCACGGCCTCGCCTTCACGCGCCACCCCGGCGCCCATCTCGACGCGCGCCGACAGATCGAGGAGAGCCTCGACATCCTGCGTGGGCTCGGTGACCGCCGCAACGTCGCGAAGGTGCTCGTCGTCGCCGCCGACATCAACGCCACCCTGGGTGAGGCCGAGACGGCCGCGGCGCAGCTCGCCGAGTCGCTGACACTCTTCGTCGAGTTCGGCGACCGGTGGTTCTGGGGGGAGTCGCTCGAGGGGGCGGCGCAGCTGGCTGCCGCAGTCGGCGACGCCGAGCGGGCTGCCGCTCTCCTCGGCGCCGCCGACGCGGTCTGGGTGGCGATCGAAGCCCCGCTCCCGGCATGGCTTCGAGATCGTCACGACCGTGTGCTGGCCGAGGTGCGCAGCCGCCTGGGAGAAGCCCGCTTCGAGGCCGCGTGCGAGCGAGGGCAGGAGTCGGCCCATCGGCGCGACGCTCGAACTGGTGCAGCCTGCGTCCACCCCTGCCCGGTTGACACGCCGGAGGGGTTGACGACGCGCGAGCTCGAGGTGCTGGCGGCGGTCGCCGAAGGTCACACCGACGCGGACGTAGCGGAGCAGCTCGTCGTCAGCCTCCGCACGGTCCACGCGCACCTCCGCTCGATCTATCGCAAGCTCGACGTCCACACGCGAAGCGCCGCCACTCGCTACGCGCTCGAACACGGCCTCGTTAGGTAGGACGGCGAACGCCGCCTACAGGCGGCGAATGGACCCGGGCGGATTCGAACCGCCGACCTCCTGGGTGCGATCCAGGCGCGCTCCCAACTGCGCCACGGGCCCAATGCGGCGCAGTATAGGCCCGGTTTGCCGCCCGAGGCGCACACGCGCGCGGCGGCGGTACGCTCCGCGGGTGACCGAGATCCGCAAGCTGGGCGAGGGACGGGCGCTGCGGCTCGCGGACGGCGTCGAGGCCTATCCGCTGTTCGGCGAGGGCGCCATGCTCAACATGGTGCGGCTCGCGCCGCACGCCGAGGTCGCGCTGCATCGCCACCCGCACGAGCAGCTCGGCATCGTGCTCGCCGGCTCGATCGCGATGACCTTCGACGGCGAGGAGCACGTGCTCGGCGTCCACGAGGCCTACGCGATCCCCGGCGACGTCGAGCATCGCGGCCTCGCCGGGCCCGACGGGTGCACCGTGCTCGACGTCTTCCGGCCGGTCCGCGAGGACTACCGGGCGCTCGAGCAGGAGTCCTAGCTCAGCCCGTCGCGCTCGCCTGGCCGCCGGACAGCGCGGCGAGCAGGGCGTGCTGCGGGTCGGCGAAGCGGCAGGCCACGACCAGCGTGCCGCCGACGCGCCGCTCCGCACGCAGCACCGTGGCCTCGATCGGCAGGCCAGTCGGGCCGCCGTCGACGCGCAGGGAGACCGCGACGCGGTCGCCGGACGCCAGCGGCGCGCTCGGCGCGAACGCCACGCCGTGCGGGGACAGGTCGACCAGCGGGCCGCCCACCGCGATGCCGGCGCCCACGCGCGCGCCGCGCAGGACCGTCGCCGTCAGCCGCGGCCCCTCGGTCAGGCGGGGGACGGCGCGGCGCTCCGGCAGCGTGCGCGGCAGCTCGCGCAGCGCGATGCTCAGCGGTGGGCCGGCGGTGACGATCGCCGAGGCCGCCCACGGGCCGTCGGCGTGGTCGCCGAGCACCGTGACCGACGTGCCAACGAGCACCTCCGTCACGTTGTCCAGGCGCAGGCTCGTGCCGTCGAGCTCGAGCACGCGCGTGACCAGCACGTGTCCCGCCGGCGTGCGCACGACGATGCGCCGGCCAGCGGCGAGCTGCGGCTCCTGACGCCGGAACGGACCCATGTCACCGTGTCGGCGGCGGCGGCGCGGGACTTGAGCGCCGCCCCGCACGCCCGCGGCCCTACTCGAACGAGACCTTGACCGGCTCGCGGTCCGCCGGGTCCTCGATCTCGAAGTACTCACGCGGCGTGAACCCGAACTGGCCGGCGAGCAGGCTGTTCGGGAAGACCTGGATCTTCGTGTTGTAGGACTGGACGTTGCCGTTGTAGATGCGCCGCGACGCGGCGATCTGGTCCTCGGTGTTGGACAGCTCGCGCTGCAGCTCCGTGAAGCTCTCCGCGGCCCGCAGCTGCGGGTACGCCTCGGCGACCGCGAACAGCCGGCCCAGCGCGCCGTTCAGGACCGACTCGGCCTGACCCGCCTTGGCCGGGCCCTGGCCCTGCGCCTGGATCGCCTGCGCACGCGCCTGCGTGACGGCCTCGAACACCTCGCGCTCGTGCGTCGCGTAGCCCTTCACCGTCTCGACGAGGTTGGGGATCAGGTCGTGGCGGCGCTTCAGCTGGACGTCGATGCCGCTCCAGGCCTCGTCGACCTTGTTGCGCGCCCGAACCATGCCGTTGTAGGCGAGGACCAGGAACAGGCCGATCAGGACGACGATCGCGATGACGATCAGGACGACGATCAAGGGGCTGCCTCCTAGGAGCCTTCCAGCGGGACGGCGGCGACCCGTGTGGCGATCCCCGTGGCCGCCCCGAGAAGCCAGTCTAGTCGCTCGACGTCGAACCAGCGCTCCGGGACGGCGACCAGCAGCGTGCCGGCCTCCAGCTCGAAGCGCAGGTCGCGGCCAGCCAGCTCCTCCAGCCACACGATGAAGGCCGGCGTGAACAGGCGGCGCACCGTCAGGTCGCTCTGCGCGTCGTCGACGGCGATGCGGAACGTCTCGTCGAGCCGCACGGACTCCAGCTCGATCACGCGGCTGCTGGTGAGCGCGCTGCGGGCGCCGTCCAGCATGCCGCCCGTGACGTCGCGCGGGTAGGCGCTCAGGGCCGGCAGCACCGGCGCCGTGGTGGGCAGCCGCAGCATGACGATCGTGAACGGGTAGTCCGTCGACGCCTTGCCGTTCGAGACCCGGCGCGTGTAGTGGCAGACGACGCCGGTGGGGTCGCCCGCGATGGGGCCGCGCACCGCGTTCGCGACCCAGCGCCGGCCGCTCTCGCGCAGCATCGGGGTGGCCTTCGGCGGCGTCTTCGGCATGGCGTACGAGGCCAGGCCGTGACGCGCGCCCCAGCCGTCCATCCACTCGCGCTCCGCCCGCTGCCGGGCCCGCTGCCATGCACCCCACGCGAGCAGGCCCCCGGTGCCGAGCGAGAGCACCAGGACGAGCACGCCGGCGTACCCCGCGCCCGCGGCCAGCAGCACCAGGCCGCCCACCACGCCGACGCCGAGCAGGACGCGGATCGCGCCGTTGCCGGGGCCGCGCACCGCGCGCCGGAAGCGCGCGCGCCGCAGCTCGTCGACGGCCCGCGGGTCCATCACGGCAGGCTCCAGGCGAGCGCGCGCACCAGCAGCCGCGCGGCGTCGATGCCCTGCGCCGCCGGTGGCAGCTCGATCCACTCGTCCTCGCGGTGGGTGCCGCCGCCGCGCGAGATGCCGAGCGCCACGGCGGGGATGCCGCGCCCGAGGGCCGCGTTGGCGTCGGTCGAGGCCGTCTCCTCCGTCGCGACCGCGAGGCCGGCCCGCTCCCGCGCCGTGCGCGCGGCCGCCAGCAGCGGGTGGTCGGCGTCGAGCCGCCCGCCGGGGCGGCGTCCGACGACCTCGACGGTCGCCTCGATGCCCGCCGGCACCGTCGAGAGGGCGGCCGACGCGCGGGCCGTGGCGCCGTCGACGACCGCGTCGTCGTCGTGGCGCAGGTCGAGCTCCAGGCGTGCGTCCGGCGCGATGGCGTTGACGGCGATCCCACCGTGCAGCACGCCGACGTTCGCGTGCGCCGGCGCCGCCACCGCGAGGGCGGCCGAGGCCGCCGCGACCAGCGCGTGCACGGCGCTCGGGCGGCCGCGGTCCGACCACGAGTGGCCACCGGGCCCGGTATACCGCGCGGCGATACGCGCGGACGCGACGCCGCCGACCGTGAGGCTGTCGATGCCGTGGCCCTCGAGCGCCACGAGGCACGTCGTGTCGGTCTCGTCGAGCAGCGCGCGCACGCCGCGCAGGTCGCCGAGCCCCTCCTCGCCGACGGTCGCCGCGAGCAGCACGGGCACGTTCGGCTCCGGCGCCGCCGCGAGGTCGCGGGCGATGGCCAGCAGGGCGGCGAGGGCCAGCGCGTTGTCGCCGATGCCGGGCCCGCGGAGCACGTCGCCGTCGCGCGCCGGGGCCGAGCGGCGTGGTCGCGGGGAAGACCGTGTCGAGATGCGCCGCGACGACGACCGCCGCGCCGTCGCCGCCGACGCGGGCGACGACGTTGCCTGCACCGTCCTCACGCGGCTCGAGTCCCGCCGCGGCCAGGCGCCGCGCCATCTCGTGGCCCCGCTCGGCCTCCGCGAACGTCGGCGCCGGGATGGCGCATAGCTCCAGCGCGTCGCGCGCGGCAGCCTCGAGGTCGACCGGTGTGCGGCGCAACGCGCGGGTGGCGGCGCCGTCAGCCGGCGAGGCGGTTGAGTGCCTGCATCTTGTTCATCGCATCGAGCGCCGCGACCTTGTACGACTCGGACAGCGTCGGGTAGTTGAAGACGGTGTCGACGAGGTAGTCGATGCCGCCGTTGAAGCCCATCACGGTCTGGCCGATGTGGACGATCTCGGTCGCGCCGGTGCCGAAGCAGTGCACGCCCAGCAGGCGGCCGGTCTGCGACGAGACGAGCAGCTTGAGGATGCCGTACTGGTCGCCGACGATCTGCCCGCGGGCGAGCTCGCGCCAGCGCGAGATGCCGATCTCGTAGGGCACCGACGCCTCGGTCAGCTCCTCCTCCGTGCGGCCGACGAAGCTGATCTCCGGGATGGTGTAGATGCCGATCGGCAGCAGGTCGCCCATCGAGCGGCTGGCGACGCCGAACGCGGCGCACGCCGCGAGGCGGCCCTGCTCCATCGCCGTGGCGGCCAGGCTGGGGAAGCCGATGACGTCGCCGACGGCGAAGATGTGCTCGACGTCCGTGCGGTAGGCGGGCCCCACCTCGATGCGGCCGCGCTTGTCGGCTTGCAGCCCCGCCTTCTCGAGGTCGAGCGCCCCGGTGGCGCCCTGACGGCCGGCGGAGTACAGCACCGCCTGCGCCGGGATGCGCTTGCCGCTCGCGAGCTCCGTGACGGTGCCCTCGTCGTGCCGGTCGACGCCGACGACCGACTCGCCGAAGCGGAAGGTGACGCCCAGGTCGCGCAGGTGGTACTGCAGCGCCTCGACGATCTGCGCGTCGCAGAACTCGAGCAGGCGCTGGCGCTGCTCGATGACCGTGACGCGCGTGCCGAGCGCCGCGAACATGGACGCGTACTCGATGCCGACCACGCCGGCGCCGACGACGACCATCGTGGGCGGGATGTGGTCCAGCTGCAGGATGCCGTCGGAGTCGAGGATCGTGCGCTCGTCGAACGCGACGTCCTTCGGCCGGTTCGGCGTGGTGCCGGTCGCGATCACCACGTAGGACGGCCGTCAGGCGGCGCTCCTCGGTCTCGCCCGAGCCGCACGCCGATGGTGTGCGCGTCGATGAAGCGGCCCTCGCCGGAGATCAGCACGACGTGGTTGCGCGTGAGCTGGTTGCGGACGACGTCGATCTCGCGGTCGATGACGTGGTGCGTCCGCGCGAAGAGGTCGGTGATCGTGATGTCGTCCTTGACCCGGTAGGCCGAGCCGTAGACCTCGCGCTGGGCCATGCCGGTCAGGTACACGACGGCCTCGCGCAGCGTCTTGGACGGGATGGTGCCCGTGTTCGTGCACACCCCGCCGACCATGTGCCGGCGCTCGACCATCGCGACGCGACGGCCGAGCTTGGCCGCCTGGATCGCGGCCTTCTGGCCAGCGGGGCCAGAGCCAAGGACGACGAGGTCGTAGTCGTACGTCACGGTGTTGGCTCCCGGGCCGAGGTCATCGCGTGCAGCATCGGCCTCTGCAGGCCGTTTGACAAGGTCCGGGATCCGCGCGGATACCGCGCGGCCGTCCCGCGGGGCGATCAGCCGCCGGCGGAGGCCTCGTCGTCGCCGTTGTCCTGCTGCCCGCCACCGGCCACCTGGCCGGCGCCGAAGTCGTCGAGCGGACCGAAGTTGGGAGCGGGCGTCGCGCTGCCGCCGCCCGAGCCGCCGGCGCTGGAGCCGCCGCCGCTGCCGCCGGAGGAGCCGCCCGAGGCGGAGCCGCCGGACGAGCCGCCGCTGGTGGGGCGGACGACGATCGCGGGCTTCGGGGTCACGCGCTCGAGGCCACCCGCGACGACGACCGTCACCTTCGACGGCTTCCTCGCGCCCCTGTCGGAGACGGTGGCCGACTGGCCGCCGCTCTCCGTCGCCTCGTCGCCCGTCTGCGGCTCGGTCGGCCCGTTGCCGTCGTTGCCCGACGTACCGGCGGGGCCTCAGGCGTCGGCGTGGTGCCGTCGCCCTGCGGCGATTCCACGGCGGAGATGGCCGTCACCGTGATGACGCCGCTCGCATCGCGGGTCGCGATGGGATCTGGCCAGGCCGGCCCGGCGGCCAGCGAGGAGAGCAGTGGGAGCAGCCCAAGGTAACCGCCGATAACGGCGGCGGCCAGGAGCCCCGATGCTAGCCAACCTCGCTTGTTCATATTCGCCAGAGCCACCCTTTCAGAAGGGCTTGCCTACACTATATCGGCCGGACAGCCGAAACCTTGAGCTTCAAACACAGACTCAGAATCTTCTTCTTCCTGCTGACGGTTGTCCCCCTCCTGGCAGCAGGATACGCGGTTCAGTCGGTTTTCCGCGAGAACCGTGCGACGCGGGTCGACGCGCAGTTGGCCAGCGCACTGGCGACGGCCGGAGCCGCCTACCAGCAGAACGCGGGCCTGGCGCTGACGGCCGCCTCGATCCTGGGCGGCAGCGCGGAGGTCCAGAAGGCGCTGGCCAACGGCGTGACCGAACCGGTCGCCGAGGCCATGGACCAGTACACGCGTCAGGGCCTGACCGTCGGGCTGCTGGACGCGGAGCGGCCGGCTGCTGGCCGGCGAGGAGCTCCACGACCCGGCGTACCGCGCGACCGTCGAGGTGCAGGGGGCCGGGGGCGAGACGATCGGCCGCGTCATCTCCGGCTTCCCGCTCGACGCGGCGACCTCGGAGCGGCTGACCGAGCAGGCGGGCGACAAGGACGTCACGGTCGGCTTCTCGGTCGACGAGCAGATCGTGCGCCCGGACGGCGCGCAGCAGGGCGGCGTCCCCGCGACGCCCGGCCGCGGCGCGGTCGACGCCAGCATCGTCGGCACCGACTACCGCTTCGCCTCGCTCGACCTGCCGGACGCGTCGCCGCCGGCGGAGCTGCTGGCGCTCTACCCGTCGGCCAAGATCGACGAGGCCAACGACGACCTGCGCCTGCGCGTGGCGCTGGTCGGTGCTGATCGCGCTGGCGGTCATCCTGGTGCTCTCCGAGGTCGTCGTGCGCTCCATCACCGGCCAGCTCGGCGTCTACGAGCGCCGGGCCAAGGAGGTCGGCGAGGGGAAGTTCGCCGGCGAGGTGCCGGTGCACGGCAACGACGAGTTCGCGAAGTTCGCGGTCGCGTTCAACACGATGTCAGCGCGAGCTCGAGCGACGCATCCTGGAGCTCGAGAACGAGCGCCAGCGCGTGCGCCGGGCCGTCGGCCGCTTCGGGCAGGCGCTCGAGGCGACCCACGACGTGTCGGCGCTGCTCTCGATCGTCGTCGAGTCGGCGATGGAGGCCGTGCGGGCGCGCGGCGGGCGCCTGCTCATCGTCGACGAGCAGACGGGCGAGCTCGTGGAGCAGGTGCGCGTCGGCTCCGCCCGCGACGGCGACGAGGGCCGGCTGCCGCCGCGCATCGCGTACGGCGAGGGCGTCGAGGGCCTGGTGCTGCAGACGCTGCGGCCCGCCCTCCAGCGCGAGCCCGAGCCGATGGTCTCCGCGCCGCTCCAGTCGACGCGCTCGATGATCGGCCTGATCACGCTCGTGGATCCGGAGCCGGGCCAGTTCCGCGACGAGGACGGCGAGACGCTGCAGGCCCTCGCGGCCCAGGGCGCGATCGCCATCGACAACGCCCGCATGCACCGCCTGATCACGAAGCAGGCGTCGACCGACGGGCTGACCGGCCTCGCCAACCGCCGCGAGTTCCAGGACCAGCTGCGCCGGGAGATCGAGCGCGCGCAGCGCTTCGGCCTGCCGCTGGCGCTGATCCTGCTCGACCTCGACGACTTCAAGCTCGTCAACGACCGCTTCGGCCACCTCGCCGGCGACTCCGTGCTGCGGGCGGTGGCGTCGACGGTCAAGAGCGGCATCCGCGAGATCGACTGTGCGGCGCGCTACGGCGGCGAGGAGTTCGCGATCATCCTGCCGGGCGCGACGTCCGAGGGCGCCGCCCGCCTGGCCGAGCGCCTGCGCATCGCCATCGCCGAGCGCCCCGCGACCGCGGCCGACGGACGTCCCGTGCGCGTCACGTCGTCGTTCGGCGTGGCCGCCATGCCGGAGGACGCGACGACCCAGGTGGAGCTCGTGGCGGTCGCCGACGGGGCCCTCTACGCGGCCAAGGAAGCGGGCAAGAACCGCGTCGTGCTGGGCGATGGCGCCCGCCGCCCGGGCGCTTGAGAAGCTGCGCGAAGCTGCGCACAACCCCGCTCCAGATTGCGTGAACGTCCCGTTACAAGGGTGACGGATTCGGGTATCCCCGTGTGCTAAGCTCGCCGCCGCCCTGGAGGGGAAGAAGCAACTGGGAGGTGCTATGAAGGAGTCGAGCTCGCTCTTCGCATCCGTGATCGAGGAGCACCTGGCGCTGAAGCGCCGGAACGCCGAGCTTGACCGGTCGATGCCGCTGGATCACTACATCCCGGCCGACCCGTTCGAGAACCACGCGCTGTTCAAGACCGAGCAGGCGGCGCGCCGGGAGGAGGAGGAGACCGGCGAGCATCCCGCGGTCGCGCTCGAGTGGCCCGGTGACGGGTTCGAGGGCGAGGCTGAGGAGGCCTGGCTCGATCGCCAGCAGTGCACCGACTTCAACTGGGGCGACTGAGGCCCCTGTCGTAGTCCCCCGCGCGGCGACGCTGCCGCGTGCTCGCCTCTCGCGTCATGGCCGCCGTGGGCTGAACCCGGCGGCCGACGCGTTTTTCGGGCGGCCGATCGGGGACAATTGCACGTGCGGGGCCTTAGCTCAGCTGGGAGAGCGCCTGATCTTGTAGCGGCGAACGGGTCACCTTGCTCGCCCGTCTCTTCCAGGTTTTCCGCAGTCTGTGATGCGCGCGACACCCTGCGCATCCGGAATGTCGTCCACTTCGAACTCGCTGATGTTCACCGCACATAATTGCCGGACACGGCTCGAGGCCGTCGTCGTGCAGCACGTCGGCCATATCGGCCGCTTCCTCCTCGGATGCAAACTGCATCACCAGCGCTCGCCACGTGAGCTTCGTCGCCCACATGCTCGGCTCCTGCTCGGACGGGAAAAAGCGCGTATCTACAAGCGCGGAAGCGAAGCCGGCCTCTCCATCGCCGTCACATCCTCCTCCTCGGCGAGAACAAACCATCCGGCAGCGATGCGGACGTCTTCGATCCCGTGACAGTGATCGGCGTCTCTCCGGATCGGGTTGCGAGCCCGGAGCGTCGGCTTCGCTGGATACTCGCTGCTCGAGCGTCAAAGGAGCGGCATCCTCACCTTCCGCAGGCTGCGGCGCTAAGGCTCTTTGCACGCAGGAGGTCACCGGTTCGATCCCGGTAGGCTCCATCGCCGCAAAGCGGCATGAACAGAGGGATTGATGGACTTCACCTGGAGGCGCCGCGAGGCGCCTTCAGTGCGTCTACGGGCGTGCGGGAACGTGCGGGAACAGGCCGGGTTCCCGGGCCCATGCGTGACCGAGGGTCGTAGGGCCCCTGCGCGCCCGTGCCGCAGTGACCGCGACGGTTGACGCACACGGCCGCCGTCGGGTTGAGTGGCGCCATGGCCGAATTCACCGCCGCAGTCGAGAACTACGACCGCTTCATGGGCCGCTATGCCACCGGGCTGGCGCCGAAGTTCGCCGATGCCGCCGGCGTGCGCGCCGGCATGCGGGTCCTCGACGTCGGCTGCGGCCCGGGCGCGCTCGCCGTCGAGCTCGCCGGGCGCGTCGGCGAGGACAACGTCGCCGCGATCGACCCCGCCCCCCAGTTCGCCGCTGCGTGCCAGGCACGCATCCCGGGCGCGGACGTGCGCGAGGGCGTCGCCGAGTCGCTGCCCTGGGACGACGGCACCTTCGACGCGGCGATGTGCTCGCTGGTCGTCGCCTGGATGAGCGACGCCGACCGGGGCATCGGGGAGATGGCGCGCGTGACGAAGCCCGGCGGCACCGTCGCCGCCGCGATGTGGGACATCCCCGGCGGCGGGATGCAGATGCTCTCGCACTTCTGGCGCGCTGCGCGTGAGATCGACCCGAGCGTCGCCGACGAGCAGCCGCGCGCCGGCGTGCGCGAGGGCGACCTCGTCGAGCGGTTCGGCCGCGCCGGCCTGCAGGGCGTCACCGGCGGCACGCTCGAGACGAGCGTCGACTACGCCGACTTCGACGACTACTGGGAGCCGTTCACCGGCGCCGCCGGTCCCGCCACCGGCGCCTTCTACGCCTCGCTCGACGATGCCGGCAAGGCGACCCTGCGCGACACCGTGCGCGCCTCCCTGCCCGAGGGCCCGTTCACGCTGCCGGCGCGCGCCTGGCTCGCGCTGGGAACCGTTCCGGGCTGAAGCGCCAAGGTGAAGACGACCGTCCCGCATGGATCGTCGTGATCGTGGCCCTCGACGAACATCCTTCCGACGCGATCGAAATCGCCCTCCGCCGCGGCTAGAGGAGGTCGACGACGAGGCTCGGCCGGGCGGCGGCGTCGATCCGCACGCCCGAGTAGGTGCGGGCCTGCTCGATGAGCGGCTGCACGGCGTACCACCCCTTGCCGCCGTTGTGGAACGTCGCGTCGCGCACCTCGAGATCGACCTGCGCGGCGCCGCCCGGGTCACTGCACTCCACCTGCGGCGAGCCTCGCCGGGTAGGCCCGTTCGAGGATGCGGTCGAGCTCCATCGCGAACGCGCGGACCTGCGTCTCGTCGCCGTTGACGGCGAACTTCGCGCGCAGGCGGTAGATGCTTGTCGTGCCGCGGCTCATCGCGTCTCGCGCATGGACGTCGGGGTCGGCTTGTCGTGCTCGCTCATGGAGCCTCCGTTAGTGTGAACACCGCGAGAACCGACAGCACCCCGACGGGGTGCTCGACTCGGCCGGAGTCGACGGGCCGGGCTCGCGCGCTACGGAGCCAATCTGGCAACGCCGCTGGACTCCAATCTAGCACCGCGGCTCGTTTGCCCGCGCGGGCTTCACGCGGCCGGTATCGTCGCCCGCATGGCGACCACCCTCCACGGGCTGCCGGACGGCGCGGCGCTCGCGTACACGGATCGCGGCAGCGGGCAGCCGCTGATCCTGCTGCACGGCGTGACCATGACCTCGCGCTTCTTCGAGCGCAACGTCGGCCCGCTCGCCGAGGGCCACCGCGTCATCGCGATCGACTTCCGCTCGCACGGCGCGTCGCCCCACCACGAGGGCGGGCACACCGTGGCGCAGTACGCGCGCGACGTCCGGCACCTGGTGGAGGCGCTCGACCTGCGCGACGTCGTGCTCGTCGGCTGGTCGATGGGCTCGATGGTCGCGTGGGACTACCAGCGGCAGTTCCGCGGCGACCATCGCCTCGCCGGGCACGTCGTGGTCTCGCAGTCGCCGTCCGACCTCAAGCGCGACGACTGGGAGCACGGCTTCCTCGACGTGCCGGGGCTCGTGGAGTTCCTGCGGGAGGCCCAGGAGGACTGGACCGGCGCGCTCCGCGCGTTCGTGCCGGCGATGCTCATGGACGAGCCGTCGCCGGAGGAGCTGGCCTGGATGGCGGCCGAGACCGCGAAGGTCGGGGCCAACGCCGGCACCGCCATCCTGCTCGACCAGACCTTCCGCGACTACCGCGAGGACCTCGAGCAGATCGACGTGCCGACCCTGCTGGCGTGGGGGCGCGACGAGAAGCTCGTCCCCGTGTCGGCCGCCCACGAGATGCAGCGCCGCATCCCCGACGCCGAGCTCGTGTTCTTCGAGCGCAGCGGCCACTGCCCGATGTACGAGGAGCCCGAGGCCTTCAACGCCGCGGTGGCCGGCTTCGTCGCGCGGCTGCCCGGCGCTGGCCGCTGACGGCCGCTTCACCGGCCCGACACCCCGGCGGCCGCTTCCGGTCACTAGAGTCGCCCCTGCGATGGCTCTCCAGGACTGGGCGCCGACCGTGGGCGACCGGGTGCGACTCCGACACGACTGGCCCGACCGTGAGCTCAGGGCGGCGACGTCGGCACGGTCGTCGACGTCGCGACGCGCGTCTTCGGCGAGACGCCGCAGGCCACCGTCGATCGGCGCCGGACGGGCGCGCCGCCGCTCGCGCTCGAGGTCGGCACGGTCTACGTGCGCTGGGATCGGCTTCCCGACCCCGTGGTCGCCCTGGTGCAGGCTCAGCTCGAGCCGGTGTGAGGCCCAGCCGCCGTCAGCCCGCCGGCGAGGCATCCCGCAGCCGGAAGACGGGGTGGCGGCCGGCCTCCGCGGCGAACGCCTCGAGCGGCGCGTTGCGGTCGGCGTCGAAGTAGCGGCGCACGATCGGCGTCGAGCGCAGGTACTGGCGCAGCACCGGGGCCGCCTCGGCGGGCTCGACCTCCTCGACGGCGTAGCGGGTGGTGTGCCGCCTGCGCGTCAGCTCGACCTCCCCGGCCGCGCGCGCGTTCCTGACCCACTGCCGCTCGCCGTACGGCGCCACCAGCCAGCGCTGCCCGTCGAGGAACACCAGCTGCACCGGCATCGAGTGCGGGACGCCGGTGCGGCGGCCGCGGACCGTCAGCACGTGCGTCCTGCGCCCCGCGAGGCCGAGGCGGGCGAGCGGCGCGAGCAGCACGTTGCCGAGGCGCCGCAGCGGGGTCTGGCGGAAGGAGGCGGCCACGGGTCTCGCCGGCAGCCTAGTGCTCGCGCCGCCTCCCGCCGCTCGTCGTCGGCGGCGAGGTCGTGCGCCTGCGCCGTCTCGCGGTGGCGGTCGGCGTCGGGGCCGTGCCCGGCGCGCTCCGCGCGGTTCGCGGCCCGCCCGTGCGCGCGCGACGCTGCGGCATGGACGCTCGCCGAGCGCCCGTGCGCGGCCGCTGCGCGCTGCGCGGCATCGCCGACGCGCTGCGCCGCCTCGGCCGCGCGTCGGGCCGAGAGCCGCACCTCGTCGGGCGTCGACGCGTGCCGGCCCGCGCCGGTCCGCACCTCGAGCTCGGCGATGCGACGCCGGGCGTCGACCGCCCGTCGTGCTGCCCGGTCGCCCGCGAGCGCCGCGTCCTTCTGCTGTTCCCGTGCGCTCATCGCACGGGCATCATCCGCCTGGCGGGTGCTCCGCGCCAGTGCTCCTACGTCCGCGCGGGCCGCCGCGCGCCGCTGCGCCGGCAGCACGTACTCGCGGTACAGCGCCTCGCAGCGCTCGCTGCAGAAGCGCAGCTCGCGGCCCTCGACCTCCGCCCTCCAGATGCGCTTCGGCACGACCTGGCCGCAGCTGTCGCACGGCGTGACCACGGTCTCCCAGACCTCGGGGTGCAGCTCCTCCCAGTGGCCCATGTCTCAGCCCTCCCAGCCGTAGAGCTCGCGTGCCGAGGACGAGGAGACGAAGCCCTCGTCGACGTCGCGGCGGATCTGCTCCGGCCGGCGCTCGGCCGCGGCGCCGAAGCCGCCGCCGCCGGGCGACTCGATCAGCACCTCGTCTCCGGGCTCGAGCCGGATGTTCGTGAACTTCGACGGGGATACCGTTCCGTATACGTCCGAGAAGGAGCGGAACTGGTCGTCACCGCGCTGGCGGATGCGGATCGCGCCGCGCGCGCCCTTGCCGCCACCGTCCAGCCCCCACGCGCCGAAGCCCGGCTTGGTGCGATCGAAGAGGGCGTTGGCGGTCACCTCCGCACCGTCCTTGACCCGCAGGATGCGCCGCGTGCCGAGGCCGCCCCGCATCTTGCCGGCGCCGCCCGAGTCGTCGATCAGGCTGTACTCGACCGTGTGCAGCGGGTAGCGCGTCTCGAAGATCTCGACGGGCGTGTTCCGGCAGTTGCCGTTCTTGACGATGATCGCGTCGTTGCCGTCCTGGTACGACGTCGCGCCCCAGCCGCCGCCCTCGAGGTGGTAGTTGGCGTAGTACTCGCCGGTCTTCGGGTGCACGCCGCCGAACAGGAAGTTGCAGGCCGTGCCGCCCTCGGCCGCCGCGGCGCGGTGCGGGAGCGCAGGCGCCAGCGCGGCGATGACCATGTCGGCGAGCTTCGGGTGGGTCTCCGTGTTGCCGCCGACGGACGGGCCCGGGTAGACGACGTTCACCGCGCTGCCGGGCGGCGCGATGATGTGGATCGGCCGGTAGGCGCCCGTGTTCTTCGGGATGTTCTGGTCGGTCAGGTGGAAGATCGCGTTGTAGACCGCGCCGGCCGTGACGCCGTAGGTGGCGTTGACCGGGCCGCGGACCTGGGCGTCGGTGCCCGTCCAGTCCACGATCAGCCGGTCGCCGTCGACCGTGACCGTGACCCGGAAGGTGATCGGCGCCTCGACGACGCCGTCGTCCTCCATCTGGCCCTCGAACGGGTAGACGCCGTCCGGGATCGCGCTGATCTCGGCGCGCATCCAGCGCTCGGAGTAGTCCATGAGCTCGCGGCTCGCAGCGTCGACCGCGTCGCGCCCGTGCCGGTCGAGCAGCCGCATCACGCTGCGCTCGGCCACCCGCAGCGAGCCGATCTGCGCGTTCAGGTCGCCCCACGTGTTCCGCGGCGTGCGGTGGTTGGCCATGATCAGCCGCCACAGGTCCATCTGGTTGACGTCGCCCTTGACGATCTTGATCGGCGGGATGCGCAGCCCCTCCTGGAAGACCTCGGTCGCGTCGGCGGCGAAGGAGCCCACGGCCTTGCCGCCGATCTCGGCCAGGTGCCCGACGTTGGCGACGAAGCCGAACAGCTCGCCCTCGTGGAAGACCGGCCGGATGACGCTGTGCTCGGGGATGTGCGCGCCGCCGCGGTACGGGTCGTTGTGCAGCACGACGTCGCCGGGCGCGAAGTTCTCGACGCCGATCTCCTCCACCGTCCAGCGGACGATGAAGAGGCTCGCGGCGACCTGGGCCGGGCAGAACTCCGCCTGGCCGATCATCTCGCCGTCGCGGTTGAACAGCACGCACGAGAAGTCGAGGCCCTCGTTGAAGATCGGCGAGAAGGCCGTGCGCATCATCGTGATGCCCATCTCGCGGCAGATGTTCACGAAGCTGTTGTTGATGATCGTGAGGGTGACCGGGTCGATGGCCATGCTCACGCCTCCTCTCGTCGCACGAGCTCCAGCAGGCCGCCGTCCCGTGCCGCGAGCCGCCACGCGGGCGGCACCACGACGGTGGAGTCCATCGACTCCACGATGAGCGGCCCGTCGCGCTCCGTCCCGGCGGCCACCGCCTCGCGGCGCAGCACCGGCGTCGGCACGAAGCCGTGGCCCGGGAAGAAGACCTCGCGGCCCGACGCCGCCGGCGCGTCACCGTCGGCGGAGCCCTCGGGCGGGGCCAGCCGCGCGGGCTCGCCGAGCGCGACGACGCTGAGGCGCACGAGCTCGATCGGGATCGCCTCCAGCCGGTAGCCGTAGTACTCCTCGTAGAGCGCGTGGTAGGCGGCGAAGACCGCGCGCAGCGCCTCGGGCGTCAGCGCGCCGCCCGGCACCGCGACCTCCTGCTCGTAGTTCTGGCCCTGGTAGCGCATCGCGATCGAGCGGCGCACCTCGGGCTCCGCACCCGCCCCGCCCTGGGCTGCGAAGGCCTCCCGCGCGCCCTCCTCGAGCGCGGCGAAGAGGTGCGCCGAGCTCCTCGGCGGACGTGCGCTGGTCGGTCAGGAAGACGCTGCGGACGGCGTCGACGCGGAGCGGCGCCGCCAGCGTGCCGAACGCCGAGCAGACGCCGGGGCTCGGCGGCACCAGCACGCGCCGCATGTCCATGGCGTCGGCGATCTCGGCGGCGTGGGTCGGGCCGGCGCCGCCGAACGCCACCAGCACCATCTCGCGCGGGTCGATGCCCTGCTCGACGGTGACGATGCGGATGGCGTTGGCCATGTTCTCGTTGGTGACCCGCAGCATCGACGAGGCGGCCTCGACGCGATCGCGGCCCAGCGCGTCGCCGAGCCGGTCGAGCGCCGTCTCCGCCAGGGTCGCGTCGAGGGGCAGCCGCCCGCCCAGGAAGTAGCCCGGGTCGAGGCGGCCCAGCGCGACGTTGGCGTCGGTGATGGTCGCCTCCTCGCCCCCGCGGCCGTAGCAGGCGGGGCCGGGCGCGGCGCCCGCGCTCTGCGGGCCGACCTGCAGGAAGCCGCCGGGGTCGACCCAGCCGATGGAGCCGCCGCCGGCGCCGATCGTGCGCGTGGAGACGCTCGGCACGCTGACCGGCAGGCCGAACTCGATCTCGAAGTCGCTGCCGTAGAGGGGCTGGCCGTCCAGCATGAGGCAGACGTCGCAGCTCGTGCCGCCCATGTCGAGCGCGACGCCGTCCGCCGCGCCGCCCGCGCGCATGAACCACGCCCCGCCGATGGCGCCGCCGGCGATGCCCGACAGGAGCAGGCCCGCCGGATGGCCCGACGCCTCGGCTGCCAGCGCGTGCCCGCCGTTCGACTTCAGCAGCGACCACGATGCCCGCGAGCCCTGGGCCGCCAGCGCCTCGTCGAGCCCGCCGACGTAGGCCTGCATCAGCGGCTTCAGGTACGCGTCCACGGTCGTCGTCGTGCCGCGCTCGTACTCCCGCCAGATCGGCGCCACCTCGTGCGACAGCGACACCGGCACGCCCGGCCGCAGCTCCGCCAGCAGCTCGCGCGTCTGCAGCTCGTGCTCCGGGTTCAGGTAGCTGAACAGGTAGCACACGGCCACGGCGACGCCGGCGTCCTCCGGCACCGCCTCGAGCAGCACGGCCCGCAGCGCCTCGCGGTCGAGCGGCTCGATCGCGCGGCCCTCCTCGTCCAGCCGCTCGGGCGCGCCGATGCAGTCGCGCCGCCGCACCATCGGCGTCGGCTTCTTCCAGCTGAAGTCGTAGTGGTACTTGCGGTTGATGCGCTGGATGAACGGGATGTCCTCGAAGCCGCGCGTGGTCAGGTAGACGACGCGCGCCCCGCGCCGGGTCAGCACCGCGTTGATGCCGATCGTGGTGCCGACGACGACGTGCTCGACGTCCGCAGCGTCGAACGACGCGCTCTCCAGGGCCGCCGCCACCGCGCTGACCGGGTTCGCGGGGTTCGACGGCACCTTCGCCACCCACGTGCGCCCCGTCTCGGCGTCCGATGCGACGAGGTCGGTGAACGTGCCGCCGGTGTCGATGCCGACCCTGATCCCCATGCCACCCTCCGGTGCGCGCTTCGGGCCGGCGGCGCGCCGCCCTGGCGTCGAGTCTGGTCACCCCGCCGCGGCGAGGCAATCGTGCGAAGTGAGAACGCGACGGCTGCCTGTCTCGTCCTGCACGGACCGTCGCGCGCGGCGTGATCCTACGTCGGATCGTCGATCAGGAACAGCCGGGTCGGCCCGTCGGCGAGGTTCGTGCCGCGGTGCCCCTGCCCGCCCGGCAGCAGGAACGCCTGGCCGGCCCGCGCTTCGATGCGCGGGTAGCCGTCGTCGAACTCGTACGAGATGACGCCCTCCACGACGAAGCCGCGGTGGCCCTCCGTGCACCACTCCTCGCGGCGGGCGCCGGGCGCGTACTCGACCAGCGCCCAGCGCGACCCCTGCACGCCCTCCGAGCGGGACCGGATCCCCGGGGCCTCGTCGTCCCAGGGGCGGTCGCCGAGCGCGACCGTGCGCGCGGGCTCGTCCGGCATCACTCCTCCTCGGGGTCGTTCGCTCGGCTCCCCACGTGGGCGCCCAGCGACTCGCGGGCGGTGGCGGTGGCCAGGAACAGGTCGACGACGGTCGGCAGGTCGCGCAGCGAACGGCCCAGCACCGCTTCGACGCGGGACAGGCGGTAGCGCAGCGAGTTGGGGTGCAGGTGCAGCGCCCGCGCGGCGCGCCCGACGTCGAGATCGTGGTCGAGGTACGCCTCCAGCGTGCGCAGGTAGGCGGGCTGCGAGAGCAGGGGCGCCAGCGCGGTCTCCGCCTTCGCCTGCACCGCGCGCACGTCCGAGCTCGTGAGCAGCCACTCCGCGAGGCCGAAGTCCTCGAAGCGCAGCGTCCGGCGCCCGGCCTCGGAGCGCCGCAGCTGCTCGAGCGCGAGCTGCGCGTCCCGCAGCGACGGGACGGCCGGCTCGCCCAGGGCGAACGCGCGGCCCACGCCCACGTGCAGGCGCGCGGTGTCGGCGGCGACGCGCACCATCCAGTCCTCGAGGTCGCGGTCGCGCTCCTGGAAGACGAGCGTCAGCCGGCCCCGGCGGACGGCCGCGAGGCACGTGCCGGCGCGCTCGGCCGCCTGCTCGACCAGCCGCGCCACGCGCTCGAGCTCGCTGACGCCCGCGCCGCGGCCCGTGCCCGCCACGTCGACGATCGCCACGCGGCACGGCCGGCCGGTCTCGAAGCCGAGGGCCTGCAGGCGCTCGACGGAGACCTCGCCGGCGCGATCGGCGTCCAGCAGGTGGTCGACGAGCTCGGCTCGCAGCGCGCGCTCGTCGGCGCGGACCGCCTCGCGGGCGAGCCCCACCACCGCGAGCAGCCGGGCCGCGGTGCGGATGACGGGCCGCGCGAGCTCCTCCGAGGCCCGCCGCCGGCGGCTCGCGATGGCGAGCCAGTGGCTGACCTCGTCCCCGCGCACGACCGGGTGGGCGACCACGTACCAGCGCCCGACCTGGAACTCCACCAGGCGCGCCTCCGCAGAGCGCAGCTCGCGCCAGATCGAGAGCGGCGGCGCCTCTCCAGTCGAGGCAGCGATGCGACCGTCGCGCCCGTACAGCAGCACGGACGACTCGATCAGGCCGCCGAGCCGCCGTACCAGCGCCTGCTCCGGCGCCTCCTCGAGCAGCGCGTCCGTGAGCACGTTCTGGATCGCGATGGTGCGCTTGAGAACCTGGAAGTCGCTCGATGCGTGCGCGCGGTCGACGTAGCCGATGATGTCGCGGAACGGCACCTCGATCGGCACCGTGAAGACGGGGAAGTTGCGGCGTGCGGCCTCCTCCAGCATGGCCGGCGGCGGCTTGCGGTAGATCACCTCGAGCGCGAAGCCGATCGCCGTCAGCCCGCGCCATGCGGCTTCCTCGACGAGCTCGCGCTGGGCCGCCGCATCGCCGCGCAGGCGGATCCCGGTGGTCAGCAAGACCCACTCCGTGTCGAGCCAGCGCGTCGGGTTGGGCACCTCGACCGCGTGCGCACCCGCCACCGGGCGCTTGAGGTGCTCCTGCGAGCCGACCACGAGCTCAAGGTTGAAGTCCGGCTGGCGCAACACGTCGCCGAGGACGAGGGCCACGGCGTGAGCCTACAGCGGACCGCGTGGTGTGATCCACGAGAGTTGGCGCCGAGCTTTTCGTTTTCCACCATTGCCTTCGCCCGGACCCGTCGCCAGAGTGGCTGCCACGGAGCCCCCCGGTCCGTCGTGGAAGGAGGGAGATGGCGAGCCTGCGGGTCGCGGTCGATGTCGGTGGGACGTTCACGGACATCTTCGTGTTCGACCAGTCGACGGCATCTGCGCGTGTCGCGAAGGTCCCCTCGACGCCGTCCGACCCCATGGAGGGCGTGATGGCCGGCATCGAGGCGGCGGGCGTCGACCTGCGCGACGTCGCCCTGTTCTCGCATGGCACGACCGTGGCGACGAACGCGCTCATCACGCGCCGCTTCCCGCGCGTCGCCATGGTCACGACCCGCGGCTTCCGCGACGTGATCGAGATCCGCCGCGGTACCAAGGACGACCTCTGGGACGCGTACAAGGACGTCGCGCCGCCGTACGTGTCGCGCCGCGACAGGCTCGAGGTCGGCGAGCGCATCGACTACGCCGGGCGCGTGGTCGAGGGGCTCGACGAGGACGAGGCGCGGCGCGTGGCCGCGGTGCTCCGGCGCCGCGGCGTCGAGGCCGTCGCGGTCTGCTTCGTGAACGCGTACGCGAACCCGGAGAACGAGCGCCGGATGCAGGCGATCCTCGAGGAGGAGCTGCCCGGCCTCGTCGTCACGACGTCCAGTGACGTCCTGCCCGAGATCTTCGAGCACGAGCGCTTCTCGACCACCGTCGCGAACGCCGTGCTCTCGCCGCTCGTCGGCGGGTACGTGCGCCGGCTCGGCGAGCGGCTGGAGCAGAACGGCTACGCGGGCGACCTGCTCCTCCTGCACTCGGGCGGCGGCGTGATGACCCCGCGGACGGTCGAGCGGTTCGCCGTGCGGCTGGCCGCCTCCGGCATCGCCGCCGGCGCCATCGCGTCGCGCCACGTGGCGCAGCTGTGCGGCTTCGAGAACTCGATCGGCCTCGACATGGGCGGCACGTCGACGGACATCTCCCTGGTCTACGGCGGCGAGTCGCGCGTCACGAAGGAGTGGTACGTCGAGTACGGCTATCCGATCTGCTTCCCGTCGATCGAGGTGCTGACGATCGGCGCGGGCGGCGGGTCGCTGGCGTGGATCGACTCGGCCGGCTCGCTGCGCAACGGCCCGCAGTCGGCGGGCGCCGATCCCGGCCCCGCCTGCTACGGCCGCGGCGGCACGCTGCCCACCAACACCGACGCCAACGTCGTGCTGGGCCGGCTCGGCACGACGCTCGTCGGCGACATGCGGCTCGACCCGGCCGCCGCCGAGCACGCCATCCGCGCCGGCGTTGCCGAGCCGCTCGACCTCGGGCTGGAGCAGGCGGCGAGCGCCGTGCTGCAGGTCGCCGACGCCAACATGGCCGACGCCGTGCGGCTCATCTCCATCCGCCGCGGCTACGACCCGCGCGACTTCGCGCTCGTGGTCTTCGGAGGCGCAGGCCCGCTGCACGGCGCGGCGCTGGCCCGCGAGCTCGCGATCCCGACGGTGCTCGTGCCGCCGAACCCCGGCATCACGTCGGCCCTGGGCTGCCTGCTCGTGGACATCCGCCACGACCTGGCCGAGATGTACCTCACGCGCACCGACACGGCCGACCCCGGCGCCCTGGAGGCGGAGTTCAAGAAGCTCGAGGCCGAGGCGCGCGAGCGACTGGCCCACGAGGGCGTGGCCGAGGCGCAGATGAGCCTCCAGCGCAAGATCGCGATGCGCTACCTCGGCCAGTGGCGCTCGCTCGCGGTGCCGGTCGATCGGCCGCTCAGCTCCCTGCAGGCTGCCGAGACGCGCTTCCACGCCGAGCACGAGCGCGAGTACTCGTACCGCCGGGACGGCGCGCCGCTCGAGGTCTACCAGCTGCAGGTCACCGCCGTCGGCGTGACCCCGAAGCCGGAGTTCGCCCGCCACGCGCCCAACGGGGCGCCTGCGCCGACTCCGCGCTCCACGCGCTCCGTGTACTTCGAGGACCTCGGCCACCGCGTCGACGCCGAGGTGTACGCGCGCGACGACCTGCCGGCCGGGACGCGCATCGCCGGGCCCGCCCTGATCGACCAGCTCGACTCGACGACGCTCGTGCCGCCGGACGTGGTGGCGGAGGTCGACGAGTGGCTGAACATCCGCATGCACGTCGGGGGTGCCGCGTGATCAGTGTCAACGTCGCGAAGCGACTTGCACACGGTTGCGAACGTCAACGTCGCGAAGCGACTTGCACGTGGTGGCGAGCGCCGTGGCAGCATCGAGCGAAGCGGGGCCACGCGTGAGTCGGGGTGGCATCGAGCGAAGCGAGGCCACCGAGCACGAGCCCCGCCGCGCGCTCGACCCGGTCACCTTCGAGGTGCTGAAGAACGCCTTCGTCACCTCGGTCGACCTCATGGCCGAGCAGATCCTGCGCACCTGCTACTCGTTCGTGATCTACGCGCGCGACTTCTCGTCCGCGCTGTGCGACCGCGAGGGCAACACGATCATGCAGGGGTCGCAGGACATCGCCGTCCACGTCGGCACCCTGCACTTCACCTGCAAGGCGGTCATCGAGGCGTTCCGGGACGACATCCACCCGGGCGACGTCTTCGCGGTCAACGACCCCTACCTCGGCGGCACGCACTTCAACGACGTGCGCATCATCCGCCCGATCTTCCACGAGGGCGAGATCATCGCGTACGCCCAGTCCAACGGGCACTGGGCCGACGTCGGCGGGTCGGTGCCGGGTCCTTCGACATCAACGCCAAGGACCACTTCGGCGAGGGCCTGCGCATCCCGCCGATCCGCATCTGGGATCAGGGGCGCCTCCGCGAGGACATCGTGCGCATGATCTGCTCGGCCAGCCGCGCGCCGCGGGACGTCGAGGGCGACCTGCACGCCCAGACCGAGGCGACCCGGGTCTGCGAGCGCGAGATCCTGCGGCTCGTCGACAAGTACGGCATCGACACCGTCATGGTCGCCTTCGACGAGGTGCAGGACTACGTCGAGCGGCTGACGCGCCAGCGCGTGGCCGAGCTGCCCGACGGCACCTGGGAGACCGAGGACTACATCGACTACGACCCCGATCGCGGCGAGGGCCTCGTCCCGATCCGCGTCAAGATGACGATCGAGGGCGACCAGATCCACTACGACCTGACCGGCTCGCACCCGGCGGTCGGGTCGTTCCTCAACAGCGGGTTCGGCGCCGCCTTCTCCGGCCTGGTC
Organism: uncultured Actinomycetota bacterium; assembly: GCA_963767885.1. GTDB lineage: Bacteria > Actinomycetota > Thermoleophilia > Gaiellales > F1-60-MAGs149 > CAVYFW01. Next base: position 176,749 of record CAVYFW010000010.1, on the reverse strand, counting down.
GCCGGCACGAAGACGTTCTTCCCCGACATCCCGCTGAACTCGGGCTTCTACCGCGTCGTCTCGCACGACCTCGGCCCCGAGGGCACCGTCGTCAACGCGCCCTGGCCCGTGGCGGTCACCGGCTTCTGCGCCGGCCCCTACGAGAAGATCATGAACGCGTGCTTCGAGATCTGGTCGGGGATCATGCCGGAGCGGGCGATCGCCGGGTCGTTCAACCTCGAGTACCTGCTCGTCGGCGGGCGCGACGTGCGCTCGCCCGAGAGCCCGTACTTCATGTGGTACGACTGGATGGTCGGCGGCTGGGGCGGGCGCAACGGCCGCGACGGCTCCACCGCCACCGCGCCGATCTTCGGCGTCGGGCTCGCGGTCCAGCCGCTGGAGGGCCAGGAACGCCTCTGCCCGGTGCTGACGTCGGGGCACGAGATCGTCACCGACAGCGGCGGGCCCGGACGCTTCCGCGGCGGCTGCGGCGTCGAGAAGGGCGGCACCCTGACGGACGCCAGCCGGACCGTCATGTCGTACTGCTGCGACCGCGCGCGCTCCATCACCTGGGGCATGAACGGCGGCCTGCCGTCGATCCCGCACGGCGTCTGGCTCAACAAGGGCCGCGACGGGCGAGCGCTTCCTGGGCGCGGTCTTCTCCAACGTGTCGGTGGTGCCGGGCGACTTCTTCACGCGCCCGTCCGCCGGCGGCGGCGGCTTCGGCGACCCCCTCGAGCGCGACCCCGAGGCCGTCCTGCGCGACGTCGCGGACGGGTACGTCTCGGTCGGCCGCGCGCGACGCGACTACGGCGTCGCCGTCGAGGAGGTCGACGCCGACCTGAACGAGTACCGGCTCGACCGAGCCGCGACCGAGCAGGAGCGGGCGCGGCAGCGCGTCGAGCGCCCCGGCTGGCTCCAGGAGGACGCCGAGGACGTGGCGCGGCGCTATCGCGAGGGCGAGCTCGACGTGCTCGACCTCGTGCGGCGCTACGGCGTGATCGTCGACTGGGGGACCGGCGAGCTCTTCCCGAAGACCACGGAGCAGTTCCGGGCGATGCTCCGACGCCGTGCCGTGGAGCACTGGCAGTAGATGGTCCGGCCACGCCCGAGCGGGACCGGCTCGCGCCGCGAGCCGGGCGAGGAGGAGGGACGATGGACGTGAAGCGATGGGTGCTGCTGCCGGTTCTGGCGCTGCTCCTGGCAGTCGCGGCCGCCTGCGGTGACGACGACGAGGGCGACACGAGCTCCGCCGCGGCGGATTCCTCGGCCGCGGCCCCGGCGGAGTCGTCCGCCCCGGCCGAGTCGTCGGCACCGGCGGAGTCGTCGGCCGCGGACACGGGCGCTCCTGCGGAGTCTTCCGCAGGCACGGCCGCCGCGCCGACCGGCGACCCGATCCTGATCGGGATCGCCGTGGCGAAGACGGGGATCATCTCGCCCTTCGACATCGAGCCGGCGCAGGCGCTGCAGCTCGCCGTCGAGGAGATCAACGCCGCGGGCGGAGTGCTGGGCCGGCCCGTCACGACGGAGTGGGTCGACACGAAGTCCGACCCGGCGCTCGCGGCGTCGATCGCCGACGAGCTGATCGGCAAGGGCGCCGTGGCGATCATCGCGACGTGCGACTTCGACTTCGGCTCGCCGGCCGCCACGTCGGCGAACGCGAAGGAGGTCATCGGCTTCTCGCTGTGCGCCTCCGACCCGAAGTTCGCGGACACCACCACGATCGGCCCGTACGCCTTCTCGATGGGCTCGGGCACCGACGTGAAGGGCAGCGCGTCCGGCGAGTGGGCCTACAACAAGAAGGGCTGGCGGAAGGCGTACCTGCTGCAGGACGAGCTGCTCGAGTACACGAAGTCGCTCGGCCGCTACTGGAAGCAGCGGTTCACCGACCTCGGCGGCGAGGTCATCGGCGAGGACACCTTCACGGGCAACGAGGCGCTCGACCCGTCGCCGAACGTGTCGCGCCTGCGCGACGCCGCGGCCGACGCCGACGTGATCGTCCTGCCGTCGGTCGTGCCGGCCGCCGCGACGATGATCCGCGCCATCCGCGACGCCGGCGTGGAGACGCCGATCTTCATGCCGGGCGCGGCGGTCGACGGCACGCTGGTCACGGGCGCCGTCCCGGACATCTCGAACTTCATCTCCGAGCCCTACGCCTGCATGCCGGCGTACTGCACGGGCGAGGACAACCCGAAGCTCAAGGAGTTCACGGACAAGTTCGAGGCCAAGTACGGCGCCCAGCCGACGCTGTCGTACCCGCTCAACGGCTACGACCTCGCGTACGTGCTGAAGATGGCCATCGAGTCGGCCGGCTCGACCGACGGGCCGGCGCTGAAGACGGCGATCGAGAACATGCCGGAGACGGAGATGCTGTCCGGCTCGATCCGCTTCTCGCCGACGTGCCACAAGCCGATCCGCCGCCCGATGGCGTTCGTCGAGTACACGAACGGCCAGGGCAAGTTCCTGGAGCGCTACCGCGTCGAGGAGATCGCCGACGTCGGCGACAACAACCCCTGCGCCAAGGAGTAGGACGGCGGTAGGGAGGCCTGGCGATGACCGTCGACGGGGCGGGCGCCGCGACCCTGGAGGGACGCGACGTCAACGTCCACTACCAGGGCGTCCGCGCCGTCGACGGCGTCGACCTGACCCTGCGCCAGGGGCGCATCCTCGGCCTGATCGGGCCGAACGGGGCCGGCAAGACGACGTTCCTGCACGCCGTGAGCGGCTTCGCGCCGCTCACGGCGGGAACGGTGCTGCTGGACGGCCGGGACGTCACCGGCTCCTCGCCGGCCGACCTGGCGCGGGCCGGCATGGCGCGCACGTTCCAGGACTCGCGTGTCTTCAAGGGCATGACGGTGTCCGAGAACGTCGAGCTCGGGGCCCTCGGCGCGGGGCTGCGGCGGCGCGCCGCTCGCGATCGCGCGCGCGAGGTGCTGGCCCAGCTCGGCATCGACCACCTGGCCGGGCGCTGGAGCGGCGGCCTCGCGGTCGGCGACGAGCGCCGCGTCGGCCTCGCGCGGGCGGTCGCCATGCAGCCGCGCTTCCTGCTGCTCGACGAGCCGGCGGCCGGCCTCAACGAGCAGGAGAGCCGCGAGCTGGCCCGCGCGATCCGCGACCTCCGTGATCGCCTCGCGTGCGGCGTGCTGCTGGTCGAGCACGACATGTCGGTGATCTTCGGCGTCTGCGACGAGATCCAGGTGCTGGAGAGCGGCAAGACGATCGCCTTCGGCTCGCCGGAGGAGATCCGGGACGACAAGGCCGTGATCAAGGCCTACTTCGGCACGCGGGGAGAGGGCTGATGCTCGAGCTGCGAGACGTGCACGTGAGCTACGGCCGCATCGCCGCCGTGCAGGGCCTGACCCTCGACGTGCGCGAGGGCGAGCTCGTCGGGCTGATCGGGCACAACGGCGCGGGCAAGTCCACGACCGTCCACGCCATCTGCGGCGTGCTGACGCCGTCGCGCGGCGAGATCACGTTCGAGGGCAAGTCCATCCGCGGCAAGAGGCCGGACGACATCCTGCGCCGCGGCATCTCGCTGGTGCCGGAGGGCCGCCGCATCTTCGCGCGGCTGACCGTCGGCGAGAACCTGCGCATCGGCACCACGGCCCGTCGCGACCGCGCCGAGGCCGCGGCCGACGTCCGCGCCATGACCGAGCGCTTCGAGGTGCTCGGGCGCTACTTCGACCGGCCCGCCGGCCTGCTCTCGGGCGGCGAGCAGCAGCAGCTCGCGATCGCGCGGGCGCTGCTCTCGAAGCCGCGGCTGCTGATCCTCGACGAGCCGACGCTGGGCCTCGCGCCGCTGATCGTCGACCAGGTCTTCGAGCTCCTGCAGGAGCTCAACCGCGAGGGCACGACGATGCTGCTGATCGAGCAGAACGCCGCGCGCACCATCGACGTCGCCGACCGCTTCTACGTGCTGCGCGCCGGCGGCCGCATCGACTTCGAGGGCACGTCGGAGGCGGCGCGGGACGCGGAGGAGTTCCAGGCCAACTACCTCGGGTTCTCGTAGGGAGGCGCGGCCATCAGCACCTACGTCCAGTACGCCGTCGACTCCCTCGGGAACGGCTGCATCTACGCCCTGATGGCGCTCTCGCTGGCCCTGCTGTTCGGGATCATGGGCCTGATGAACTTCGCCTTCGGCGAGCTCATCATGATCGGCGGCTTCACGGTCTACTACCTGCGGGACCAGCCGGCGCTGATCATCCTCGCGGTCACCATCGTCGTGGTCGTCGTCGCGTCGGTGCTGATGGAGCTGCTGGCCTTCAGACCGGTGCGCCACGCGAGCGCGACGACGCTGCTGATCACGTCGTTCGCGCTCTCCATCGGCCTGCAGCAGGCGGTGCGCGCGACGGTCGGGCCCATCGCCAAGCCCGTGCCGCCGATCGCATTCCTCTCCGACCAGTTCGAGATCGGCAACGTGCGGGTCTCCTGGCTCGACGTCGTGACGGCCATCGCGACGGTCGGCCTGGTCTTCGGGCTGACCCTGATCCTGCGCAAGACGATGCTCGGCATCCACCTGCGGGCCTCCACCGAGGACTTCCGCATGGCGGGGCTGGTCGGCGTGCGGGCCAACGTCGTGATCTCCGCGGCCTTCGCGCTGACCGGGGTGCTGGCGGGCGTCACCGCCTTCCTGTACGTCGCGAACTCCGGGTCCGTGTCCTACGACATGGGCGCCAACCCGGTGCTGATCGCGTTCGTCGGGGTCGCGCTGGGCGGCCTCGGCTCGCTCTACGGCGCGGCCATCGGCGGCTTCCTGCTCGGCGCCTCGCTCACGATCCTGCAGGCGACGCTGCCCGTCGACTGGTCGAGCTATACCCCCGCGCTCGCCTACCTCGGCGTGATCGCGATCTTCCTGCTGCGGCCGCAGGGCCTCATCTCGCGGCAGGCGACGAGGGTCTGATGGACGTCGACGTCCTCCGCAAGCGCTTCGGCCCGGCGGTCGTCCTGTGCGCGATCGTCGTCGCGGCCGCGATCCTGGTCTCGGCCTTCGCCAGCGCGACGCTCGAGGCCCGCTCCATCCAGGCGCTGATCTACATGGTCATGGTGGTCGGCCTGTACTCGTTCAGCGGCGTCAGCGGCGTCGTCTCGTTCGGCCACCTCAGCTTCGCGATGATCGCCGCCTACACCTCGGCGCTGCTGACCATCGAGCCCGACCGCAAGCGGAGCCTGTTCCCGGACATGCCGGGCTTCCTCGACTGGATCATCGACGTCCATCTCGGCGTGCTGCCGGCGATGTTCGTGGCGATGGCCGTCGCGGCCGTCTTCGCCGCGATCGTGGGCGTCGCGCTGATGCGCCTCGGCGGCGTGCAGGCGGCGATCTCGACGCTGGCGCTGTTCGTCGTCGTCACCGTCGTCATCCGGGAGAGCGACACGGTCACGCGGGGCGTCTCGACGATGGTCGGCGTGCCGAAGGAGACGGGCCTCTGGGACGCGCTGATCTGGGCGCTGATCGCGATCGTGGTCGTGGCCATCTACCAGGACTCGACGCGCGGGATGCGCCTGCGGGCGTCGCGCGAGGATCCGCAGGCCGCGCGCGCGGTCGGCGTCAAGATCTTCACCGAGCGCTGGGTCGCCTGGGTCCTCTCGGCGGCCATCGCGGCGGCCGGCGGCGCCCTCTACGGCCACTTCATCGCGACGTTCTCGCCCATCAACTTCGAGTTCCGCATCGTCTTCCTGACGGTCGCGATGCTCGTGATCGGCGGCCTCTACAGCCTCTCGGGTGCGGTCATCGGCGTGATCTTCGTGTCCGTGGTGCAGGAGGTCCTGCGCCGTGTCGAGGTCAACGGCTTCGGCCCCATCGGAGCCGGCGAGTACCCCGGGCTGACCGAGGTCGCCATCGCCGCGATCCTGCTCCTGACCATGATCCTGCGCCCCAACGGCATCACCGGCGGGCGCGAGATCGGCATCCCGCGGTTCCGGCGCGCGGGGGCGGACGCGCGCGAGAGCGCCGCGGTGGAGGCGGAGCGCGCCGCGCGCGAGGCGTCGCAGGCGGCCGCCCGCGCGGAGTCGGACGCGGTGGCTGCGGAGCATGCGGCCCGCGAGGCGGCCGAGCGCGCCGCGGCGATGGAGCGCGACGCCGAGGCGGCCCGCGACGAGGCCGCTCGGGCGGCGACGGCGGCGGGCTCGGCCGAGGCGGCGGTGCGGCGCGCGACGGCGGCCGAGGAGCAGGCGGCGGCGGCGCGTGAGGAGGCCGCGGCGCTGCAGGCGGAGGCGGCGACGGCGGCAGCGGCGGCGACCGAGGCGCAGAACGTGGAGGAGGAGGCGGTCGCGGAGGCCGCCGAGGCCGAGGCCGCCGTGCGCGCGGACGGCGGGTTCCTCGACGATGATCCCCGCGAGGAGGGACTCCTCGACGAGCCGGAGGCCGACCCCGGCGCCATCGACACGCAACCGGAGGGAGAGCGGCCGACGTGACGAGCGTCATGCGCGAGACCATGGACTCGCAGCCCGCGCTGCTCCGCGACCTGCTCGCGGACCCTGGCCCCGTCGAGACCGCCGCCGGACGGCTGCGCGGTCGCCGCGTCCTGCTCTCGGGCACCGGCACGAGCTGGCACGCCGCCAACCACGGCGCGTGGCTGCTGCGGGCGGCCGGCGTCGACGCCTGGCCGGTCGCGGCCATGGACATGGCGCTCCACGGCCCGGTTGCCGGCGACGGCGACGGCCTGATCCTGCTCTCCCACCGGGGCACCAAGCGCCAGACGACCGACGCCCTGGAGCGGGCGCGCGCGGCCGGCGCGACGACGGTCACGATCGGCGGCCAGGGCTCGCCGGGCATCGACGTCGAGACGTCGCCGCCCGAGCGCTCGCCCGCCTTCACGTCGAGCCACATCGGCGCGCTGCTGCGGCTGGCGCAGATCGCGACGGCCCTCGGCGCCGAGCTCGGGGACCTCGCCGCCGTGCCCGACGCCGTCGAGGCCGCGCTCCGCGACGACCTCGACGTCCCGTCGCCGCCGCGGCTGCTGGAGTTCATGGGCGCCGGCCCGAACCAGTGGACGGCCGCGGAGGCGTCGCTGAAGGTGCGCGAGACGGCGTACGTCGCGGCGGAGGGGCTCGGCGTCGAGCAGCTCATGCACGGCCCGTCGGTGGCCCTCGGCGAGGAGGACGCGCTCGTCGCGTTCGACGGCGGCGGGCCGGGCGAGGGCCGGCTGCGTGACGTGTGCGACCTGGTCGAGGCCTGGGGCGTGCCCGTCCACCGGCTGCGGCGCGACGCCCTCGGCGAGCAGCTCTCGATCTTCCCGCTCACGACGCTCGCGCAGCGCATCGCGCTGGAGACGGCGGAGCGGCTCGGCACGAACCCCGACAGCTTCGGCAAGGACCGCCCGCGGCGGGACGAGGCCTGGAGCAGGATCCAGCTCTGACGGTCGGAGAGGAGGCCCGGTGGCCCACGCGAGCGCGGTGATCGACCAGCGTCCGGCACACGACAGCAAGCCGGCCGTCACGTACCGCCACGCAGGCGATCGCTACCTGATGGTCGAGTACGGCGAGATGGTGCTCGACATGACCCTCAACTTCTTCGTGCAGGCCGTCGACCGGCTGGTGCGCGAGGCGGGCATCGAGGGGCTGATCGAGACGTCGCCCGGCTTCCGCTCGATGCTCGTCGGCCACGACGCCGCGGTGCTCTCGCGCGGCGACCTGATCGCGCGCCTGGACGACATCCACGACGCCGTCCCGGACCAGAGCCAGCTGACGATCCCGAGCCGGCTGATCACGCTGCCCATCACCTTCGACGACTCGCAGTCGCGCGACGCCGTGGAGCGCTACCTGCGCATCACGCGCGCCGACGCGCCGAACGCCGAGGGCGGCAACAACATCGACTACATCGTGCGCTACAACGGGCTGCCCGACCGCGAGGCGCTGTACGAGGAGATCCTCGCGACCGAGTGGTGGAACGCGTTCACCGGCTTCTTCCCAGGCCTGCCGTTCATGTTCCCGCTCGACACCCGGCACGAGATCTTCGCGCCGAAGTACAACCCGACCCGCCTCTGGACCGCCGAGGGCGCGGTCGGCATCGGCGGGCCCTGCGTCGCGATCTACCCCGTGGAGTCTCCCGGCGGCTACCAGCTCTTCGGGCGCACCATCCCGATCTACGACATCCGGGGTCGCAACGCCGCGTTCCGCGACGACCCGATCCTGATCAAGCCCGCCGACCGGGTGCGGTTCGAGCGCGTCGAGGAGGACGAGCTCCTCGCGGCGTTCGCCGGCGTGCACGAGGACCGCTACCGCTACCGCATCGAGGACGCGCCGTTCTCGGTCGAGGCCTGGCTCGAGCAGGCCGCCGACCATCGCGACGAGGCCGCCGCCGCCCGCGCCGTGCGCGAGCAGGCGAGCCGCGCGACGCCCCTTCCCTGACGAGGAGACAGCTCCGTGGCGACCAGCACCCTCGAGATCATCGACGGCGGCATCCAGACCACCATCCAGGACTACCCCGGCCGCTTCGGGCTGCTCGCGCGCGGGTTCTTCCCCGCCGGCCCGATGGACCACCTGTCGCTGCGGGCGGGCAACGTCCTCGTCGGCAACCCGGAGGGCGAGACGGCCCTGGAGATCACGCTCGGCAAGTTCCGCTGCCGCTTCGGCGACGACCGGGCGATCGCGCTCACGGGCGCCGAGGCGAAGGCGACGCTGAACGGCGAGCCCGTCGCGTTCGGCGAGAGCCTGCGCGTGGCGGCCGGCGACGAGCTGAGGATCGGCATGGCCAAGGGCCCAGGATTCCGGACGTACCTCGCGATCTCCGGTGGCCTCGACGTGCCCGACGTGCTCGGCTCGCGTGCGACCTACACGATGGGCGCGCTGGGCGGGCTGGAAGGTCGCGCGCTGAAGGCCGAGGATCGCATCCCGCTCGGCGGTGACGGCGACGGCCACGCTGCGGCCGGCCGCCGCCTCGCGCCCGGCACGATCCCCGCCTACGGCAGCCCGTGGGAGATCGAGGCCATGCGCGGCCCGCAGGCCGACCCCGACTACCTGACCCCGGCCGACGTCGACTTCTTCTTCGGCAAGGACTGGAAGGTCGACGCGAACTCCAACCGCACGGGCCTGCGACTCGAGCACCACCGCTTCGACTTCGCCCGCGAGACGGGCGGCATCGCCGGCGGCCACCCGTCCAACATCCTCGACGACGGCTACCCGGTCGGCGGCGTCAACCTGAACGGCGACACGCCGGTGATCCTGGGGCCGGACGGGCCCACCTCCGGCGGCTTCATCGTCGTCGCGACGATCGTCTCCGCGGCGATGTGGAAGCTCGGGCAGGTGCGCCCCGGCTCGGAGGCCATCCGCTTCCGCGAGGTGACGGTGGACGAGGCGACGGCGCAGGCCGCGGACCTCGCGGAGCGGCTGCATCCGGACAACCTGCAGACCGTCTGAGGAGCGACGTCATGGCAACCAACGGCGGGGTGCTCGACGTCAACGTCGACATGGGCGAGAGCTACGGGCGCTGGCGCCTCGGCGACGACGCCGGGATGATGCCCCACATCACGGCGGTGAACGTCGCCTGCGGCTACCACGCGGGCGACCCGTCGACGCTGCGCGAGACCGTCGGCCTGGCCGTCGAGCATGGCCTGCAGATCGGCGCGCACATCTCGTTCCCCGACATGCTCGGCTTCGGCCGGCGCCGCATGGCGATCTCGGCCCAGGAGCTCGAGGACTACGCCCTCTACCAGATCGGCGCGCTGCAGGCGTTCGCGACGGCGGCGGGCGGATCGGTGGAGCACGTGAAGCCCCACGGCGCCCTCTACGTCCAGTGCTGGGAGAGCCCGGAGCTCGCCGCTGCCGTGGCGAAGGCGCAGGCGGCGCTCGGCGCGGGCACGCTGCTGTACGCGTTCGACATGCGGCAGCGCGACGCGGCGGCGGCGCACGGCGTGACCCTCGTCCAGGAGGCGTTCGTCGACCTCTGGTACGACGGCGAGGGGCACCTGCTGCTGGAGCGCGCCAAGCTCGCCTGCGACCCCGAGCTCGCGGCGAGCAGGGCGGTGCGGCTCGTGCAGGAGCACCGGCTGGAGACGAAGGACGGCAACGACATCGAGATCGCACCGCGCACGATCTGCCTGCACGGCGACGCGCCGAACGGGGTCGACGTCGCGCGGGCCGTGAAGGAGCGGGTGACTGCGGCCGGCATCCGCCTGCAGGCCGTCCGCGACGACTAGCGAAGGGAGCACGTTGGCCGAGATCGAGTCCCCCATGACCGCGAACGTCTGGAAGGTGCAGGTCGCGGTCGGCGACACCGTCGCGGAGGGCGACGTCGTCGTCATCCTCGAGGCCATGAAGATGGAGATCCCGGTCGAGGCCGAGGAGGACGGCCGCGTCGCCGTGATCCACTGCAGCGAGGGCGGGAGCGTCGCGGAGGGCGACGTCCTGATGGTGCTCGAGTAGCCCGGTGAGCCCCCCGTTCCGGCGCGTGCTGGTGGCCAACCGCGGCGAGATCGCCGTGCGGGTCATCCGCGCCTGCCACGCGCTCGGCATCGAGGCGGTCGCCGTGCACTCGGACGTCGACGCCGGCGCGCCGTTCGTGCGCCTGGCCGACCAGGCGGTGGCCATCGGGCCCGCGCCGCCGGCCGAGTCGTACCTGCGGCTGGACGCCATCGTCGAGGCGGCGCGAGCGACGGGGGCGGAGGCGATCCATCCGGGCTACGGCTTCCTCTCCGAGCGGCCCGAGCTCCCCGAGGCGTGCGCGGCGGCGGGCCTCGTCTTCGTCGGGCCTCCCGCGGAGGCGATGCGGCTGCTGGGCTCGAAGCTCGCGGCGCGCGACCTGGCGCAGGCGCACGGCGTCCCCTCGGCGCCGGGCAGCCCGAGCGTCGCGGACGCCGATGCGGCGCGCGCGGCCGCGGCCGAGCTCGGCTACCCGCTGATCGTCAAGCCGTCGGCGGGCGGCGGCGGCATCGGCATGAAGGTCGTGGCGGACGACGACGCCCTCGAGGCTGCGCTGGCGGCGGCGACGAAGGCCGCTCAGGCGTCGTTCGGCGACCCGACGGTGTACCTGGAGCGCTACGTCCGCTCGCCCCGGCACGTCGAGGTGCAGGTGCTGTGCGACGCCCACGGCGGCCGCGTGCACCTCGGCGAGCGAGAGTGCTCGCTGCAGCGCCGCCACCAGAAGCTGCGTGGAGGAGTCGCCGTCGCCGGCGGTCGGCCCCGAGCTCCGGGCGCGCATGGGGGAGGCCGCGCTGCGCGTGGCCGAGGCGGCGGGCTACGTCAACGCCGGCACGGTCGAGTTCATGCTCGACGGCGAGGACTTCTACTTCCTCGAGGTCAACGCGCGCCTGCAGGTCGAGCACCCCGTGACCGAGGCGGTCACCGGGGTCGACCTCGTGGCGGCGCAGCTGCGGGTCGCGGCCGGCGAGCGGCTCACGCTGGCGCAGGACGACCTGCGGATGGACGGGCACGCCATCGAGTTCCGCATCAACGCCGAGAACGCGGCCAAGAACTTCATGCCCAGCCCGAAGGCGATCACCGCCTGGGACCCGCCGGCCGGCGAGGGCGTGCGCCTGGACAGCGGCGTCGAGGCCGGCTCGCCGGTCCCGCTGCACTACGACTCGCTGCTCGCGAAGCTGATCGTCCACGGCCCCGACCGCGCGGTGGCCATCGAGCGCGCCGCGCACGCCCTCGCCACCTTCCATGTGGAGGGGCCGGTGACCACCATCCCGTACCATCGCGCGGTCCTCGAGAGCGAGGACTTCCGCGCCGGCCGTCTCGACACGCACTTCGTCGCCGAGCATCCCGAGCTCCGGGAGCGGGTCCTGGAGCTGCTCGGCTGACCATCGAACCCACGGAAGGAGAGGCCCCATGTCGACGCCCTCGATGAGCGTCCCCCGGTCGAAGCCGCTGCGGCTCGCCGTGCTGCCGCGCTCGACGACGCTCGTCAACGCCGCGCTCGTGGTCGGCGGCGTGCTGTTCATGGCGCTGTTCGCCCAGATCTCCATCCCGCTCAGCTGGACGCCGGTGCCGATCACGGGCGGCACCTTCGCCGTCGCCATCATCGGCACGGCCTACGGCGCCTACCTCGGTGGTCTGACCCTGTTCGCGTACTACCTCGCCGGCATGGCGGGCGCGCCCTTCTACGCGGAGGGCAACTCGGGCTGGGACGTCGCCACGGGGCCGACGGCCGGATACCTCGTCGGCTTCATCTTCGCCGCGTTCGCGATGGGCTGGCTGGCCGAGCGCCGCTGGGATCGCCGGCTCTCGTCGTCGATCTCGCTGATGCTCTGCGGCACCGTCGTGATCTACGCCTTCGGCCTCGCCTGGCTGTCCTACGACCTCGGCTGGGGTCTGAACGAGACGCTCGAGGGCGGCCTCTACCCGTTCGTCATCGGCGACGTGATCAAGCTCTACCTCGCGGCGGCGCTCGTGCCGCTGGCCTGGAAGGGCGTCGAGCGGCTGAAGGGCCGCCAGCCGTAGAGGGCGTCGCGGCGCGCGCTGCTCACCACGGCGAGCGGCGCCCGTCGACGACGAAGGACCCGGACGGCACGCCCTCGCGGTCGAGGGCGATGCGGACGACCTCCGCGGCCGCCTCGGCCGGTGCCAGGTCGGCGTCCGGCCCGCCCATGTCGGTACGGATCCAGCCCGGATGCAGCGTCACGAAGTCGATCTGGTCGCCGAGCTCGGCGTCGGCCAGCGCCACGAAGGCGTTGACGGCGGACTTGGAGACGCGGTACGGCAGGAGCGGCCCGTAGCGCTCGACGTTGTCGGCGTGGTTCTCCCGCATGGTGGACAGGCGACCCATCTGCGACGAGACGACCACCACCCGCGGGTGCGCCGCAGCCTCGAGCAGCGGCAGCAGCTCGCGCGTCAGCACGATCGGCGCGAGGGCGTTGATGGCGAGCGTGCGCTCCAGCACGTCCCACGCGACGTCGCGCACCGAGCCCGCCGGCATGACGCCCGCGTTGTGCAGCAGCAGGTCGAGCCGTGGCGTCCGCGCCCGCACCGCAGCCGCCACGCGCGCGACGCCCGCCTCGTCGGCGAGCTCGCCGACCACCGGCTCGCCGCCGACCTCTGCCGCGACGGCCGACGCGGCAGCGGTCTCGCGGGCGTGGCACAGGACGCGCAGGCCGCGCGCCGCGAGCAGCCGCGCGAGCTCGCGCCCGAGGCCGCGACCCGCACCCGTCACGAGCGCGACGTCCGCCATGCGCGGCGAGCATACCGCCTGTACCGCAGGCGTCCCCGAGAGGAGACACGATGGCCGAGCAGCGCATCTTCGAGCTGGGCGACTTCCCGCTCCAGCTGGGCGGCGTGGTGCTGCCGAAGGCCCGCCTCGCCTACATCACGCTGGGCGAGCTGAACGCCGCGCGCGACAACGTCGTGCTCTGCCCGACCTGGTTCACGGGCGTGCCGGCCGACACGGCGGCGGTGATGACCGGGCCGGGGCGGGCGCTCGACCCCGAGCGCTGGTTCATCGTCATCCCGGGCCACTTCGGCGGCGGCGCCTCCTCCTCGCCGTCGAACACCGCGCCGCCCTGGGAGCGGAGCCGCTTCCCGCGCGTCACGACGTACGACAACGTGCGCGCGCAGCACCGCCTGCTGACGGAGGAGCTCGGGGTCGAGCGCATCCGCCTCGCCGCGAGCTGGTCGATGGGTGCCTGCCAGGTGTACGCCTGGGCCGCCCGCCATCCCGACCTTGTCGACGCCATCGCGCCGATCGCCGGCTCCGCGCGCACCGCCGACTTCAACAAGGTCTTCCTGGCCGCCAACATGTCCGCGATCCGCGCCGACCCGGACTGGAACGACGGCTACTACGGCGACAAGCCGCCCGTCAACGGCGTGCGCGTGATGGCGAACGTCTACGCCGGCTGGGCCTTCTCGGAGCCCTTCTTCCGCGACCGCGTGTACACGGCGCTCGGCGCGCGCGACGTGCCGGAGCTGCTCGAGCTGTGGGCGCCGGGCTTCCTCAAGGTCGACGCGAACGACCTGCTCGCGCAGCTGACGACGTGGTGGCACAACGACATCGGCGCGCACCCGGACTTCGGCGGCGACTTCGACGCCGCGCTGCGGGCCATCACGCCGCGGGCGATCATCCTGCCCGCCGAGCTCGACCGCTACTTCCCGCCGATCGACTGCGAGTACGAGGCGCGCGGCATGCCGAACGCGGAGTGCCGCCCGATCCCCGGCGTCTGGGGCCACATGGCGCCGGTCGAGCCCGCGGCGCAGGCGTTCATCGACGCCGCGCTGCGCGAGCTGCTGGGCGCGTAGTCGACTCGCGCACCACCAGCGACGCCGGCAGCACCGCGTGCCGGGGCGTCGCGTCGCCGTCGAGGGCGGCGATCAGCGCGCTCGCGGCCCACTCGCCCATCTCCGCCACCTCGACGCGCACGGTGGTCAGCGCCGGGCGCAGCAGGGCGGCGAGCTCGAGGTCGTCGAAGCCCGCCAGCGAGACGTCGCGCGGCACGTGCAGCCCGGCGTCCTCGGCCGCGTGCAGGACGCCCACGGCCAGCACGTCGTTGGCGGCGAAGACGGCCGTCGGGCGCTCCGCGGGGAGGCGGGCGCGGGCGACGTCGCGGGCGGCGGCGGCGTTCCACCCGGGCGTGCGCCACTCGAGCAGCTCGGCGCCGGCGGCCTCGGCGACCTCGCGGAAGCCGGCCAGCCGACGCTCGCCGCCGGGCCACGGCACCGCACCGGTGAGGACGGCGATGCGGCGGTGCCCGAGCTCCGTCAGGTGGCGGGCGACGGCGCGGCCGCCCCCTTCGTTGTCGGAGACGACGGAGTGGACGCCGCGGACGGTCGCGGTCTGCTCGAAGACGACCGCCGGCACCCCGTCCGCCCCCAGGCGCCCGAGCAGCGCGGCGTGCCGGTCGGGCGTGCCCTGGAGCGACAGGAGGAGGCCGCCGACGCGCCGCTCGCGGACGACGAGGTCGACCTGCTCGTCGATCGTCTCCGGCGACGCCACCAGCACGGCGACGGTCAGCCCGCGGTGGCGCGCCCGCTCGACCATGCCGGTGAGGAGCGCGGCGTGCACGGGGTCGTGCAGCGCCAGCCGGCTCTCGTCCTCCATGAGGAAGCCGAGGGCCGTGGCGCGGCCGACGCGGAGGGCGTGGGCGCCGGCGTCGCGGACGTAGCCGAGCTCGCGGATCGCCTCCTCGACACGCCGCCGGGTGGCGGGCGCGGGCCCGGGCCGGCCGTTGACGACGTTGGACACCGTCATGGCCGAGACGCCGGCCTTCGCCGCGACCGCCTTCAGTGTTGGGTGGGTCCTCCGGAGGGACGGTTCGGTCCTCCGGAGGGACGGTTGTGGCTCGCTGGCGCTCGTCCGCTCCGGCCGTGCAGAAGTGCTAGCACGGCCTTCGCGATCGCTGTCAAGGCTCGCCTTGACAGCTGCAACGCGCTCACTGCGCTCGCTCAAGAGCGGTCCCTCCTCCGTCTATGACCGCTCCGCAGCACATAACTGCCGTGCTGCTCCGCTCTCGCCGGCCGGCAGCAGTCGCTTCGCTCCTACCGACAAGCGCTCCGCTCGTTCCTCGCTTCGCGCGGGGCCGGCTCACGCCTTCATGACTGGCTGCGCTGCTGGCAAGCGATGACGGCGCGCGACCTACGAGCCCTGCGGCCGGCCACTCGCTCACGCGTCGCCTCCCGTCTCGTCGCCGGCGCGGAGCCGCGCCCAGCGGGCCTCGAGCTCCGCCGCCGTCGGCTTCGTCTTGCCGACCCGCGCGTAGGCCTGCTCCGGCACGTCGCGCGGGTCGCGGTACAGGATCCAGCGGCACTTGTCGGCCGGGTCGCGCGGGTACTCCGTGACGCGCATCGGGAAGCCGAGGCGCTCGATCGGCAGGATCTCGTTGACCAGCGAGCAGTGCGCGCAGTAGAGGCAGACGCCGCGCTCGCCCCACGTCCAGTCGTGCGCCCCGTCGGAGTCGCCGAACTCCGGCCGCTCGCTGGACGGCGGGATGCCGCGGGCGGGGTCGCCGCGGCGCGCCCGTCCGCCGGAGCCGCAGGGGTCGAAGGCGACGACGACGCGGTCGCCCTCGTCGGTCAGCTCGACGTTGCCCTGGCGGCCGGGACCGGACAGGTGCCCGCGCATGCCCTCGACGGTCAGCGCGAGGCGCTGGTCGAAGTCCAGGTCGAGGTAGCCGGCGTAGCGCGCGCTGGCCCAGGAGCCGAGGGTGTCGCGCATGATCCGCTCCACGCGCGTCCTCGTCGACCTGATCGCGAACCCAGGTCAGCATGGCCCAGATCCAGTCGACGTAGATGTCCTGCAGGATCTGCTGCTCGAAGCGGAAGGACTCGAGCAGCGCCTTCGCGCCGGCGGCGTCGCCGCGGTCGATGGCGTCGTAGGCCTCGTGCAGCGTCGAGCGCCCGAGCGTCTCCAGCGGCTCGCCGTTGCGCAGCGGCCGGCCGAGCACGGGGTCGAAGCGCAGGTTCGCCATGCTCATCCCTCCTCGGGGCGCAGCGCGAAGGCGTAGCCGGCGAAGCCGCCGTCGACCTCGAGCAGCTGCCCGGTCACGTAGTCCGCCTCGTCCGAGGCGAGGTACAGGACGCCCTCCGCGATGTCCTCGCCGCGGCCGAAGCGGTGCAGCGGCACGCTGTCGAGCGCGCCGGCGAGGAACTCGTCGTAGGGGATGCCGAGCAGCGCGGCCTTCTCGCGGTAGAAGCGCTCGAAGCCGGTGTCGGGGATGGCGCCCGGCGCGATGCAGTTGACGCGGATGCCGTAGCGGGCGACCTCCAGCACGAGGCACTGCGACATGCCGTGCACCAGGAACTTCGACGAGGTGTACGCGCTGGAGTAGGCGACGCCGAACTGCCCGGTGACGACGTTGACGATCGCCCCGCGCCCCGCCCGCCGCATCGCCGGGACGACGGCGCGGCAGCCGTAGAACGCGGAGTAGGCGTTGGTGCGGATGACGCGGTCCCAGTCCTCGTCGCTCGTGTCCTCGACGAGCGCCTGCACGTGCGTGCCCGCGTTGTTGACGAGGATGTCGACGCGCCCGTGCTCGGCCTCGAGCGCCGCCACGAGCGCGGCCCACGCCTGCGGGTCGGTGACGTCGAGCGCCGCGCCGCGCGCGCCCTCGACCTCGGCCGCGACCGCCTCCGCCGCGTCCGCGCGCAGGTCGGCCACGACGGCGACCGCTCCCTCGCGCGCCGAGCCGGCGGACGATCGCCGACCCGATGGTGCCCGCCCCGCCGGTGACGATCGCCACCCGGCCCTGCAGCCGCATCCGGTGCTCCTCTCGATTGCTCGTCATCCGTCGATCGCCACGTGCTCGAGGGCGGCGTGCGCCGCGAGCAGCCGGCAGCCGTGCGCGACGTGCCCCGCGGCGAGCGCGGCGTGGTGCGGGATGCCGGCCTCGACCAGCGCGGCCCACCCGTCGTGCCCGCCGGGCCGCCCGCGGAAGAAGCCGTGCGGCACGCCGAAGCCGTCCAGCGCGTCCGCCGTCAGCTCGCCCTGCCACGACACGAGCCGCCAGCCGACCGGCACCGGGCGTGAAGCCGAGCAGCGTCGCGGGGCCGGGGCGCAGCGTCGCGTCCCAGGCCAGCCCGCGCCCCGCGCTGCCGGCGAAGAAGCGGTTCGGGCAGGGCCGGATCGAGCCCTCCCGGGCCAGCGCGGGGTCGAGCTCGCCGCCGTTGGTCAGCAGGACGGCGTCGCGCGCCTCGTCGTAGGCGTCGACCTCGGTGTAGTGCGCCGCGCCGGACAGCCGCCGGGCGACGACCAGCGCCACGAGCGTGGGCAGGTCGGCCATGCAGGCCACGGGCACGCCGCGCTCGGCGAGCGCGCGGGTCGCGTGGCAGGCGGTGACGCCGAACGCGTCGTGGAAGCCGACCTCGGGCGAGTGGCAGCGGACGGCGAGCCCGTCGAGGCCGTCGGCGGCCGCGACGAGCGCGCCGGTGAGGCGGCGTGAGCGCGCGGCGAGGTCGGCGTCGACGGCGTCCTCGCCCGGCCCGGGTGCGGGTGCGGGCGCGTCCGGGTCGAGCGCGACCTCCACGACCTCCGGCCCGAGGTCGCCCCGCAGCGCCGTCGGGCCGAGCCAGCAGTCGTCCATGCCGGGGAACGGCCCGCCGACGACGCCCAGGCGCAGCCGCGGCAGGTCGGCCGCGAGCACGGCGGCGCGCAGCCACACGACCTCGCGCTCGCCGGCCTCGACGCGGTCGCTGGCGAGGAATGTCCGCCCGTCGCGCGCCAGCATGTTGCCCAGCGCCTGCGCTCCGATCGGCCCGGAGCCGGCGACGTGGTCGAGCGGCGTCAGCCCGTCGGGGTAGGACGCGTGATCGGGCCGCCCCCACGCGAGCACGGGGGCGTCGACGGGCTTCGCGAGCGCCCACTGCACGTCGGCCCGCGCGGCGATGGGCGCGACGACGACGAGCGCCGCGGGCCGCTCCTCCGCGAGCCGCCGCCCGAGCGCGCGCGCGGCGTCGACGTCGGCGACGACCCCGGCGAACGCGCACGGCGCACCGACGGCCTCGGCCAGCCGCCCGGCGAGGGCCTCGAGCTCGGCCCGCCGCCGCTCCGCGAAGTCCGCGGGCAGCCCCTCGTAGCCGAGCGCGAGCGCGCCGGCAAGGGCGAGGTGCGCGCGCGGGCGCCCGTCCGAGGGCCGGCCTCCTGCCACGACGTGTAACGATAAACATCGAGCCGCGGCGAGGGAAGGGCGGGACGTCAGACGGCGGGCAGGGGCGCGTCGCGTTCCGGGCGGGTCTCGTCCAGCAGGACGGCCTCGGCGCGCCGGTAGCGCTGGTCGGCGAGCTCGGGCGTGTCGTCGACGGCGGTCAGCCCGACCCGGCCGAGCTCGCCGACGGCGCTCAGCATGTGGAACACGGTGCCCGTCTGGCGCCCCTGGTGGAAGTGCAGGCGATGGCGCACGGCGATGTCGAACAGCGCCTCGATCGTGAGCGCGCGCAGCTGCTCGGACTCGACGTGGTCGCTCGCGACGAGGTACTTCTCGCGACCGTTCGGCGCCGAGAAGAGGGCGGTCACCGGGTCGTAGGCACCGTCGGTCAGGAACTGCAGCGTCAGGAACGGGTGCGTCGTGCCGCCCTTGCGGAGGTTGATCTCGATGGCGTACGGCATCCAGGAGCCCCGCGCGTCCCGCACCACCACGAAGTCGATCGCGAACCGGCCCAGCACGCCCTGCTGCGCGAGCGCCGCGCCGATCTTCGACGCCTCGGCCGTGATCTCGCGGGCGTAGGCGATGTCGGCGGGGAAGCGGCACCCGAGGTAGCTCTGGCCGCTCGGGCCGCCGAGCAGCTGGTCGTGCGTCGACAGGAGCTCGACGTCGCCCAGCGGCGTCACGCGCAGCTGCACGCTCGGGCTGCGGAAGTCCAGCCCCGAGATCCGCTCCTCCACGATGCCCCCGTCGACCGCCATGCGCTGCAGGTACGGGTCGAGCGTCACGCTCGCGTGCTCGAACGCCATCGCCTCCAGCCGCGCGCCGCAGCGCCGCCGGCTCGTCCGCAGCACCGGGCGCCGGCAGGTCGCGCAGGTCGACCAGCGCGTTGCCCTTGCCCGAGACGCTCTGGTTGAGCTTGACGATGGCCTCCTGCATCGTCGGCCGCGCGGCCCGCATCGTGGCGAGCGCGCCGACGACGTCGTCCATCCCGTGGAGGTCCTCGTGGCCCAGCGGATGGCGGACGCCCGCGTCGGCGAAGAGCCGCCGGCAGCCGGTCTTCGTGCCGAACGACAGCACCCGGGGGTCGGCGCCGTACAGCGGAATGCCGAGGGCGAGCGCGAGGTCGCGCTCGAGCGTCGACGTCGTGAAGGGGACGAGGTGGCAGAGCTGCGGTCCGGGATGCGCGACCGGATCGCGTCGAGCACGCGCGGGCGCTCCAGCACCTTCGCCGCGAGCGGCCGCGCCGATCCGTCGCCGGCGGCGATCAGGTGGAGCCGGGCGCGGGCGTGCGAGGGGATGACGCCGGGCAGGAGCGACAGGTAGTAGTCGATGATGCGCTCGTCGATCGGCCGGCCGGTGACGAAGACGAGCTGGAGCCGCGGCTGCCGGAGCAGCAGCAGCAGGAAGAGCATCCGCTCCTCGTAGATCTGGATGAGCGCGCCCGGCGACGCCGGGTCGTCGGGCGTGATCGACGGCACGACCACGAGCGACTCGCCCGGCAGGTTCAGCCGCATCGCGCGCCAGACCGGGACGAGGCGCTGCTGCAGGCGGTCGAAGCGGGCGCGGCGCTCGTCCTCCCCCAGCTCGCTGAGGGCCGGCTCGACGGCCGACGCGTCGACGCTCATCCGGGCTCCGTGGCCGCGTCGAGACCCCGCACGTCGTACGCGCGCGTCGGTCGTGCGAAGCCGGCGAGCGTCAGGTCCCCCGCCGGCTCGGCGACCACCGACGCCTCCACGGCCGCGTGCACCCGCTGGCCCACGAGGATCTGGCCCGCTGCTGCCGCCGCGCACAGCCGTGCGGCGAGGTTCGTGACGCTGCCGATGGCGGCGTAGTCGGAGCGCCCCTCGAAGCCGATCTTGCCGAGGGTCGCGTGGCCCTGCGCGATGCCGGCGGCGAAGTGCAGGTCGTGGCCCTTGCGCTGCCACTCCTCGGACAGCCGACCGACGCGATCGCGCATCGCAAGGGCCATGCGCACCGCGCGCAGCGGTCCGTCCGGGCAGGGCAGCGGATCGTTGAAGAAGACCATCAGGCCGTCGCCCGTGAACCGCTCGAGCGTGCCCTCGAACCGGTGGATGAGGTCGCCGAGCGCCGCGTGGTACTCCCGGAGCACCGTCATCACGTCCTCGGGCTCCGACGTCTCGGAGAACGCCGTGAAGCCGCGCAGGTCGCAGAAGACGACGGTGATCTCGCGGCGGTGGCTCTCGAGGAAGGACTCGTCGCCGGAGCTGACCACGAGGTCGACGAGCTGCGGCGACAGGAACCGCCGCAGCCGCCCGAGCCGCTCGAGCTCGTCGACCTGCTCGGCGACGCGCTGCTCCAGGGTCCGGTTCCACTCCGCGAGGTCGGCCGCCTGCGCCACGATCGTGTCGTGGTAGCGCTTGACCCGCAGCAGCGAGCGCACGCGGGCCAGGAGCTCGGCCTGGTCGAACGGCTTGGTGACGAAGTCGTCGGCGCCGGCCTCGAGCGCGGCGCGCTTCTCCTGGTCGCCGCTCGCCGTGATCATGACCACGGGCAGGAAGCTCGTCGCGTCATCGGCCCGCAGGCGGCGACACACCTCCAGCCCGTCGAGCTCCGGCATCACGACGTCGAGCAGCACGAGGTCGACGGCCTCGTCGGACACGCGGGCGAGCGCCTCGCTGCCCGATCCCGCGGGCAGGACGCGATAGCCGCGGGGCTCCAGCACGGCCTCCAGCAGGCGCAGGTTCTGCGGCAGGTCGTCGACCACGAGGATCGTGCCGGTCTCGCTCACCGCTCCTCCGCTCCGCCGTTCAGCAGCGATGCGATCTCGCCGGGGAAGGTGCGCACGTCGATCGGCTTGACCAGGTAGCCGTCGAAGCCCGCCGCCAGCAGCCGCTCGCGGTCCTCCTTCATCGCGAACGCCGTCAGCGCGACGACCGGCAGCGCCGCGGTCGCGGGATCCGCGCGCAGCCGGCCCAGGGCCTCGACGCCGTCGATCCCCGGCAGCTGAACGTCCATCAGCGTCAGGGCCGGACGATGCTCGCGCGCGAGCACGACGCCGTCCTCGCCGTCCGCGGCACCGAGCGTGCGGAACCCGTGGTGCTCCAGGACGTCGCGGACCAGCTTGCGGTTGCGCTCGTTGTCCTCCACGACCAGGATCAGCGGCCCGTCGCTCACGGGCGCGCCCCGCCGGCCGTCTCCGCGCTGTGGGCGACCGCGTCGACCAGCGCCACGAGCTCGGCCCGGCCGTACGCGCCCTTCTGGCCCAGGTGGCTGATCTGGCCCGCCAGGCGGCGACGGTCGTCGGCGGTCATGTCCTTGGCCGTCAGCACCACGACCGGCACGTCCGCCGTGGCCGGGTCGGCGCGAAGGCGCTCGACGACCGCGAACCCGTCGAGACCCGGCATCAGGAGATCGAGCACGACAACCGCCGGCAGCTCGCGCCGTACCAGCTCCAGGCCCTCCTCGCCGCTGCCGGCACGAAGGACGCTGTAGCCCTCGGGGGCGAGCGAGGCCTCGACGAGGTCGAGGTCGACGGGGTCGTCGTCGATGACCACGACGGTGCGGCGACCACCCAGCCGCGACAGGCAGCGGTGCAGCGCGCCGACCACCTCCTCGCGCGCCACCGGCTTCACGAGGTACTCCGCCGCGCCGAGCGCGAACGCCTTGCCACGCTCGTCGAGCATCGAGACGATGACGACCGGCAGCGCCGCGGTCGACGGGTCGGCCTTGAGGTGGGCGAGCACGTCCCAGCCGTCGAGGCGGGGCAGCAGCACGTCGAGCAGCACCGCCGCGGGCCGGAGCGACCGCGCCAGCCGCACGCCCTCCTCGCCGTCGGCGGCGACGCGCACGGCGAAGCCGGCGCCCTCGAGGTAGAGGCGCAGCAGGTCGGCCGAGCGGGGGTCGTCCTCGACCACGAGCACGACGGCACGGTCGGGATCCGCGGGCGCCTCGTCGCCGGCCGGGGCGTCGGACGGCGCCCCGAGCGGGACGGCGAACGCGAACGTGCTGCCCGCGCCGTCGTCGTCCTCGAGCCACAGGCGGCCGCCGTGGAGCTCGACGATGCGCCGCGACAGCGTGAGGCCGAGGCCCGTGCCCTCGGTCGCGGTCCGGGCGCCCCGCCCGCCGCGCTGGAAGGCCTCGAAGATGCGGTCCCGCTCGGCGTCGGCGATGCCCGGGCCGGTGTCGCTGACCGTCACGAGGGCGTCGCCGTCCTGCCGGCTGGCGGCGACGACGACCGCGCCGCCGTCGACGTTGAACTTGACGGCGTTCGTCAGCAGGTTGAGCACGACCTGCTTCAGGCGCAGCTCGTCCGCCCAGACGTCGTCGAGCCCCGGCTCGATCTCCAGCGTCAGGGTCACGTCCCGCCGTGCGGCGTGCTCGCGCACCATCGACAGCCCGTGCTCGAGGATCGCGGGGAGGGAGACGAGCGCCGGCTCCAGCTCCATCCGACCCGCCTCGACCTTGGACAGGTCGAGGATCTCGTTGATCAGCTCCAGCAGGTGGCGGCCGGAGTCGCGGATGTCGCGCAGGTACTCCTCCTGGCGCACGTTGATCTCGCCGAACATCCGCTCCAGGAGCACGTCCGAGAACCCGATCACCGCGTTGAGCGGCGTGCGCAGCTCGTGCGACATGCTCGCGAGGAACTCGGACTTGTGGCGGCTCGCCACCTCCAGCTCGCGGGTCTTTCCCTCGAGCGCGCGAAAGAGCCGCGCGTTGTGGATCGCCACCGCGGACTGGCTGGCCAGCGTCTCCATGAGGTCGACGACGCCGTCGTCGAACGCGCCGGGGACGGTGCGCCGCACGACCAGGGCGCCGATGATCTCGCGCTCGCGCAGCAGCGGCACCGCCAGGATGGAGCGCCAGCCGGCGTCCGCAGCACGTCGAGGTGCGGGTCGCCGGGTGCCGCGCGCAGGTCGGCGATCTGGCGGGGCCCGCCGCTCGTCGCGCCGCGGCCGACGAACGTCTCGTCCAGGTGGATGCGAGTCCGGCGCAGGCCCTCGACCACGTCGCTGCCCGTGCCATGGCACGCACGCAGGTAGAACAGGCCCGTCGCGGGATCGAGGTCGAAGATCGAGCCGCCCTCGGTCCCGGAGAGCTCGACGGCGCGGGTGACGATCGTCGACAGGACGTGGTCGACGTCCAGGCTCGAGGTCACGGCCTGGCTGATCTCGCCGAGGGCCTGGAGCTCGACCACGGAGGTCGCCAGGTCCTGCTCGCGCTGCTGCAGGGCGCGGAACAGGTGGACGTTCTGGATGGCGATCGCGCCCTGCGCCGCAAAGGTGGTGAGCACCTCGATGGTGCGGGTGTTGAACGGCTCGTACCAGCTGCGCTGCAGCACGATCACGCCCACCACGCGATCGCCGGCGAGCATGGGGACACCCACCATCGACCGAATGCCGCCGAGCTCGACGGCCTGGTGCCACTCGTAGGTCGGGTCGCGCAGGACGTCGCGGATCCGGACGACGCGCCGCTCCAGCCCGACGCGCCCTACCATCGTGCCGGGCGTGGCGGCCGCCGGCGTGGCGTTCGTGGAGGAGCTCCTGGTACGTCGGTGGGCCTCCGAGCACGTGCGCCACGCGGTAGCGGTCGCCGTCGCGCTGCCAGATCACGCCGATGTCGGCGTTGCACAGCCGGAGCGCGTGGCGCACGACCGTCTCGAACACGGGCTCGAGCTCGAACGACGGCCGTCCCATGAGCTCGAGCACCTCGCTCGTGGCCTGCCGCTGCTCCAGCGCGTCCGCGAGCCGCCGGCGGAGCTGAAGGGCGTCGAGCGCCTCGGGCTGGTCGGGCTGGGGTACCACGAGACCCCCCTACGGGGCCGGAGTGACGGCGTGCGCTCGCGGGGTGCGTCGCCGCCGATCGTACCGATTGCCGCAAGGAGGTGCACGCCTACCGCCGGGCGCGCACCTCCCGGAGCTCAGCGCACGGCCGGCCGCCGGCCCTCGTGCCGACCGCCGTCGTGGTCGTCCTCGCAGTCGCAGTCGCCGCCGCGCCGGCGGTGCTTCGGGGCGCGCAGGTCGAGCAGGTAGTCGTAGGCGATCTCCGCCGTCTGGAGCGGGTGCGGCTGGTCGTCGCGCTCGACGATGAAGTGGTGGCGGCTGGGGTCGTCCAGGGCGCCGAAGATCGCCGAGAAGTCGATCTCGCCCTCGCCGAGGTCGGTGAAGCCCGGGTTGAAGTAGCCGCCGGCCGGGTTCGGGAAGCCGTCCTTCGCGTGGAACAGCGGGAAGCGGTCCTGGAAGCACGGGATCCAGTCGAGCGGGTCGACGTCGCCGAAGACCATCCAGAAGATGTCCGGCTCGAACCAGACGAGGTCCTCGTCCGTCTCGTCGGCCATCACCTGGAACAGGACCTCGCCCGTCGTCGGATCGGTCCCGAAGTCCCAGTAGTGGAGGTGCGCGTAGAAGCGCAGCCCGCGCGCCGCCGCCGCCTCGCCCCACTGGTTGGCCAGCTCCGCGAGCTGCTTGTAGCGCTCGGCGGTCTGCGGCTCGCCGACGCCCTCGACCACGCCGGGCGGGATGCTCATCGCCGCCGTGCCGGTGTACTTCTGGCCCAGCGTCTCGGCCTCGTCCAGGATCTCCTCGACCGGGCGGTCGCCGAACAGCGGCACGAGGGCCGGCCCGGTGAAGTGGTGGTTGCCGATCGCGTGCATGCCGTTCTGGTCGAGCAGGGCGCGGAACGAGGCCGCGGTCTGGCCGGCCGGGACGCCCGCGACCTCGACCTCGCGGTAGCCGATCTCCGCCAGCGCGGCCAGCGTGCCCGCGGCGTCGGCGGCCAGCAGGTCGCGCACCGTGAACAGCTGGATGCCGATGCGGCGCTTCGGGATCAGCGGCTTGCGGCGGCCGTGCCGGTGCCCGCCGTGCGCCCACGCGTCGGTCGGGACGAGTCCCGCCGCGGTGAACGCCGCGGCCGCGCCCGCGCCGACGGCCAGGAACCGGCGCCGGCTCAAGCTTCGAGATGCCTCCATGACGGCTCCCTCCCCAGGGAATCGAGGCCAACGATCGGCCCTACCCGGGCGACGCACGAGACGAAACGCACAAGCGCCGGAACCTGCCGAATCTCCCAGCCGTCAGCGTGCGCGCCGCGGCGCGGGCCAGAACCGCCTGAACCTGCGGCTCGGCTAGCCGCCGCAGACGCCGCCGGAGAACGTGCCGCCCGTGCCGGCCGCCGGCGGGTGCTCGATGACGTTCTTCACCGTCGCGCGGATGCGCGGGACGTCCGGGCGGTTGCCCTCGAGCGTGTAGGTCGGCGGCGTGAAGCCGATCGAGACGAGCCGGCGCGTGTTCATCTTCGCCGTCAGCTCGATGATGTCCGGCAGCGACTGCAGCGAGATGTCGGTGCCCACGCTGCGGCGCATCGTCGCGGCCAGGCGGCGGAAGTTGCGCAGCAGCGTGCGGGCGTTGGCGCGGTCGGCGACCGCGGCGAGCACGCAGCGCTGGCGGGCGATGCGCGCGTAGTCGCTCGTCTGGCTGCGGGCGCGCACGTAGGCGAACGTCTGCAGCGCCGTCAGGTGCTGGAAGCCCGGCTTCAGGTCGATGCGGATCGACTCGCCGCCCGGGGTGGCGGGGGAGACGCGGTCGAGGACGGCGGTCGGGATGTTCATGTCGACGCCGCCGAGGGCGTCGATCACGTCGACGAAGCCCGCGAAGTCGACCAGCGCGTAGTAGTCGATGCGGATGCCGAGCAGGTTCGCGATGACCTGCTTGAGCGCCGTCGCGCCCGGGTCGCGGCCCCCGCGGAACGCCTCCGGGTGGGCGAGCGCGAACGGGTACAGCGAGTTGAGCAGGTTGTCGTAGGTGTCGCCGAAGCGGGCGGCGGCGGCCGGCGGCAGCGGGACGCCCCACATGTTGCGGGGGAGCGAGAACAGCACCGCGTTCCTCGTCTTCACGTTGACCGAGAGCACGATCATCGTGTCCGTGCGGATGCCGGAGCGGCCCGGCCCGCGGTCGCCGCCGAGCAGCAGCACCGTCAGGCGGCCGCTGCGCTCCCACGGCGCCGCCAGCAGCTCGCGGCTGGCCGTCGTGCCCCGTGCCGCGAGCGGGGTGCCGAAGGCCGCGGCGCTGGAGCGCGCGCTGGCCGTCTCGCTGATGGTGGGGCCGGTCTCGATCGGGCCCTTGGTGTCCTCGAAGGTGACGGCGGCGGCGGGCTGCTTCGTCTCGTACGCGGAGTCGGGCGCGAACGGCACCGCGGCGTCGGCCTCGGCGGGCTCCTCCTCCGGGAAGACGGCGCTGAGCGTCCGGTAGGAGTCCCAGTCGATGTAGGCGACCGCGGCGTGCGGCACGGCGGCGAGGGCCAGCAGCGCCGCCAGCACGCCCGCCTGCAGCACCCGCGAGCCGCGGCGGCCGAGGCGGTACGCGTCGACGATGCAGACGGCGCGCAGCAGGAAGACGGCGCCGTTGGCGGCGAAGATGCCGATCAGCACCTCGCGCCGCACGATGTCGCCGGCGAGCGAGCCGAGCGACTGGTCGCGCAGGTAGGCGATGAGGCCGATGCCGGCCGCGGTGGCCACCAGCAGCATCAGCACGCCGCGCACCCAGCGGCGCGCGAGCATCTGGCCCGCGCCGGGGAGGATCAGCGAGCACGCGCCGAGGACGGCTCCGGGCACGCGCGACCGCTCACCCCCGCTGCGCTCTGCCTGATCGTTCTGCACGACCCCCACCCCCTCCCGTGAACCGGGATCGGCTGAAGATACACCAGAACCCTGGCGTGGAGCCGCGCGCGTGCTCACATGTGCACGGTCTTCCCAGGTTTCCCCAGCGTTCTGCCCAGGCTTCTCCCCAGCGTGTATGATCGTCGTCCTCGTGGCCACCGAGGTCGAGAACCTCACGCGCTGTGGCATCTGCCGGCGCTCGCTCCTCCTTGGCGAGTCGGCGGCGGTGTTCCAGGACGACCGCACCCGTGCCATCCACACGGTCTGCGCGCTGTGCACGCAGCGGGCCGAGCGCGCCGGCTGGACGACCGTCGGCGAGCCCGTCTCGCGGCCGCGCCTGCGCGTCCACACGAACAACCCCGCGGTCGACCAGGACCGCCTGGTGCAGCGCCTGCAGGCCGACCTGGAGCGGATGCAGCGCGAGCTCGCCGGCGCCAACGGCCTGCTGACCAGCTCGCGCTCCGATACGGCCGCCGAGCTGGCTCGCGGCTCGGCGCTGGAGCAGGCGGTGAAGGAGCGCGACGCGCACATCGCCTCGCTCGAGCACGACATCGCGAGCCGCGACGCGCGCATCGACGATCTCGAGGCGCAGCTGCGCGAGGCGCTCGAGGAGCACGAGGCCCTGCGCAAGGCGCGCCGCCGCGAGGCGGACGCCGCCTACCTCAGCGGCATCGCGGCCGAGGTCTTCAACCGCTCGCCGCACCGCCAGGAGGTCGCGAACCTCACGGCGCGGCTGGGCGAGCCGACCGTCCGCATCGCCGCGGAGGGCATCACGCTGCCGCGCCCCGTGCGGGTCATCTTCGGCTGGCAGCAGGGCTGGCGCAGCTACCGCGTGACGTGCGACCTCGTGGCGCGCCTGTTCGACGTCGAGCCCGTCGCGGGCGCGCTCAACGGCAAGCTCGAGCCGCCGCTCGGGCAGCTGCGCGGCAACGCGCAGATCGTCGACGGCCGCCTGGTCGCCGGCGGCGTCACGTCCTGACGGCCGCCGCGAGGGCCCGCTCGCCGCGCCGGCGCCGTCGCCAGCGGGTGGCCATCGGGCGCGCCAGCACGACGCCGGCCACGAAGCCGCCGATGTGCGCGAAGTACGCGATCCCGAACGACTGGTCGGGTGCGACCAGGGCCGCCGAGCCCGACAGCACCTGCAGGCCGAAGTACGTGAACAGCAGCAGGAACGCGGGGATCTCGGCGACGTACAGGAACAGCGGCGCGAGCGGGATGCCCGTCAGCACGCGGGCGCGCGGGTAGAGCACGAGGTACCCGCCGAGGACGCCGGATATCGCCCCGCTGGCGCCGATGTTGGGCACGTCCGAGCCCGTGTCGATGAACCACTGGGTCAGGTCGGCCGCGAACCCGCAGGCGAGGTAGAACAGCAGGTAGGCGAGCCGCGGCATCGCATCCTCGACCGCGTTGCCGAAGACCCACAGGAACAGCATGTTGCCGATCAGGTGCAGCCAGCTGCCGTGCATGAACATCGCGGTGACGAGCGTGAGCCACACGGACTGGCGCGGCACGCGGACGTCGGCGATGCCGTCCTCGTCGGTGGCGCCGATCCGGTAGACCTCGCCGCGATCCGGGCGCGTGCACTCGCTCTCGAGCTCGCACGGCGTGAAGCCGTACTCCAGCGTGATGCGGTCGAAGCCGTTGACCGGCACCGGGCGGCTCGTGTCGTAGTCGGCCAGCGTCGTCGGCCCGTGCCCCAGCGAGACGACGAAGATGGCCGTGTTGACGACGATCAGCGCGATGGTCACCCAGGGGCGGCGGCGCGGGCGGATCGAGTCCCGGAGGGGCAGCACGGGCGCCCGCATGATACGGGCGCCGTCCGCGCGCCTCGGCTCAGCGGGCGAACGGGTACGAGCGCGCCGCGCCAGGTCGCCCCGCCGCGGCGGCGGTCGGCGACCGCCCGCAGCGCGACGCCCGCGACCGCCAGCAGGCCGGCCGGCGCCAGCGAGCGCCTCGGCCGGCGGCCCGGGGACGAAGGGCCGGGTCGCCAGACGCGCCGCGGCCATGGCGGCCCAGCCGGCGGCGCCGCGGGCGGCGAGGGCGCGGTCGCGGCGCCGCAGGCCGGCGGCGAGCGCCAGCGGCGGGACGAGCGCGCCGGCTGCCATCAGGAGCGCGCCCGCCGCGGCCACCTCGGCGCGCGGGCCGAGGGCGTGCGCCGCGCCCTTGCGCCAGCCCTGCAGCGCCTCGCCCAGCGAGCCGTACATGCGCACGTGGACGAGGCCGGCGCTCGGGGCGATCACCACCGGCGTGCCGTCGCGCTTGAGCCGCACGGCGAGCGCGACGTCGTCGACCATGCGATCGCGGATCGCGGCGTGGCCGCCCGCGCGCTCGTAGCGGTCGCGGCGCACGAGGGTGTGGCCGCCGGCGGTCAGCGCGACGGGCACGCGCGGGCGGCGCACGAGCGCCGGCGGTGCGACGACGGCGGCGACCACGAGGATCGCGGCCGCGGTCAGCACCCGCTCGGCCCGGCCTGACGTCTCGATCAGCGGCAGCGCCGAGATCGCGGCAGGCGTCCTCCTGCTCGGCGCGCGCCAGGGCGGCGGCCAGGCTGGCCGGGGCGTGGACGACGTCGGCGTCGGCGAACAGCAGCCACTCGCCGCGCGCGTGCTCGACGCCCTGCTGCAGCGCCCACTGCTTGCCGACCCAGCCCGGCGGCAGCGGCGCACCGCGGACGGCGACGAGCCGCGGATCGCCGGCCGCCGCATCGAGGATGGCCTGCCACGTGCCGTCGCGGCTCTCGTCGTCGACCACGACCACCTGCAGGTGCGGGCCAGTCCAGCGCCAGCAGCGAGCGCACGGCGGCGCCGACGCCGGCCTCCTCGTCGCGGGCCGGGACGACGACGGTCACCGACGGCGTGGCCGCCGGTCGCGCCGCCGGGTCGAGCGGACGGGCGTGCCGGCGGGCGTCGAGGGCCGAGAGCAGGACGAGGCCCCAGGCCGTGGCCGTCGCGCCCGCGAGGCGGTGCCGAAGTACCCGTCCGATGGGCCGATGCTACCGTGAGGTCGTGGCCGCACATACGCCCGCCACGACGACCCAGGGCCTGCCCGACGCCCTGGCGGGTCGCGTGCGCGAGGCACTGCAGGGCTGCCGCTCGACCAGCGAGCTCTACGACGCGTTCGTCGCCGCGCTCGCCCGCGCCCTCGGCCCGCAGGCGCTGATCGCGCTCTACGGCGCCGTCGACGACCGGGCCTGGCTCGAGGCGCAGCGCGGCTACTCGGTGGTCGTCCACTCGCTGGTGCTGGAGCGCGGGATCTTCGGCCGCGCCCTCCGCCTCGGGGTGACGCAGGTCGCCTCCGATCCCGCCTCCGACCCGGACTACGTCGCCGTGGCCGACGGCGTCACGGCCCTCGTCGCCGTGCCCTTCCGCCTGCCGGCGGGCCCCGGGCTGCTCGGCGTCGAGCTCGTCGGCACGCCGCTGCCGGAGTCGCTGCCGGCCCAGCTCGAGGACGCCGTCGACGTCCTGGTCGAGAGCTTCGGCAAGCTCTCCCCGCGCGGCCGCAAGGCGAGCGCCCTCAACGAGCTGTCGCGCTCCTTCGTCCGTCTGGCGTCCGCCCGCGACGCGCGCTCGCTGCTGGAGCTGACCGCCCGCCTGGTCGGCGAGACGCTGCGGCTGGACTGGGTCCTGGCGCTGGCCGGCACCGAGCACGAGCTCGAGCCGCTGTCGGAGTGGCGCCGCACGATCCGCTCGCAGCCGGCGCTCGATCCGGCGCAGGCGGTCGCGCTCGCCGCGGCCCTCAACTGGGAGCCCGCGCACGCGCTGGCGGACGGCGCGTCGGGCCCGATCCTGCGCGCCGTGCGGACGGGCGGGCACTCGTCGGTGATCGTGCTGCCGCTGCGGGCGGGCGGCGAGGTGGCGGGCCTGATCGTGGGCGCCGCGCGCAGCGAGCGGGAGTTCCAGGCCGACCAGCACGAGCGCGCGGAGCTGCTCGCCGCGCAGGCCGGCGCGGCGCTCGGCAACCTGCAGCGCTACGAGGACGTCGTCGCCGCGTCGCTGACCGACGCGCTGACCGGCCTGCCGAACCACCGCCGCTTCCACGAGGACGGCGCGGCGCTGCTCGACGCGGCCCGGGCGGCGGAGACGTCCTTCGCCGTCGTGGTCGGCGACCTGGACGACTTCAAGGACCTGAACGACCGGCGCGGTCACGTGGCGGGCGACGACGCGCTGCACATGGTCGGTCGCCTGCTCGCCGACGGCGTGCGGCCGGACGACCGCGCCTACCGGCTGGGCGGCGAGGAGTTCGCGCTGCTCCTGCCGGAGACGACGAAGACGAACGCGCGCACGGTCTGCCGCCGCCTGCAG
Organism: uncultured Actinomycetota bacterium; assembly: GCA_963767885.1. Lineage (GTDB taxonomy): Bacteria > Actinomycetota > Thermoleophilia > Gaiellales > F1-60-MAGs149 > CAVYFW01. The sequence goes on along the minus strand of CAVYFW010000010.1, from coordinate 145,358 downwards.
CGTGCGCTGGCCGCCGTCGACCTGGACGGCTGGCGCCTCTCGGTGTCCATCGGCGTGGCGTCGTTCCCGCAGGACGGGGAGACGCTGCGCGACCTGCTGGTGGCGGCCGACGCGGCGCTGTACGAGGCGAAGCGCATGGGCAAGGACCGCATCACGATGGCCGACGAGCGCCTCTCGGCCCGCCGGCTGCGCGGCGACACGATGGCCGCGCGCGGGCGCCGCTCGTTCGAGCAGATGCGGACGCTGCAGGCCCTGACCGCCGCCCTCGGCGCGGCCCGCACGCCGGCCGACGTGGCCCGCACGGTGCTCGACCACCTGGCGACGGCGCTGCCGCACGACGTGTCCCGCGCGTACCTCGCCCGCCGCGACGGCACGTTCGGCGGCCCGGCGGCGCGCGTCGGCCGCGTGGACGACGCGACGGAGGCCCTGCTGGTCGATCTCGCGCTGCGCACCCGCGACGACGGCCGGCCGCTGCTGCTCGACGACGCGGGCGGCGACGGCTCGACGGTGCGCGGCGTCCTGGCGGCGCCCTGCCTGGCCGACGGCCGCCTCGTCGGCGCGGTGGTGGTCGGCTCGCCGATCGAGTCCCGCTTCGACCGCGACGACCAGCGCCTGCTCGACGTCATCGCCCACCTGGCCGGCCTGGCCGCGGAGAACCTGCGCCTGGTGGACGACCTGCGGGCGCGCCTCCGCGAGGGCGAGGCGGAAGCGGGGGCGTAGCTCGGGTCGAGGTCGCGAGGGCGAGTCGCACCGGACGCGACGGCCGCCACCGACGTCGATCGAGGCCGTGAATGCGTCGAATGCATCGAGGGGCGGCCGGCGGCGTGGCGGCGCGTCATCGTCAGCGGCGATGTGTCACGAGAGGCGCACGGACCGCACGGCTTCCGCGCGGATCCGCGCGAATCGGCGGGGCGGCTCGCCCAATTGTCCGTTCGAAATCCCGGTAAATCCGTAGGTTGGGACCGCCGCTGCGGCGGCGGCGGTCTCCTCACACCGCCGTGATCCACAGCTCCCGCTGCCGGGGGCCGTCGAACTCGCAGAAGAAGACGCGCTGCCAGCGGCCCAGGGCCAGCTCGCCCTCGACGACCGGGAGCAGGGTGGACGTGCCGACCAGCGCGGCCTTCAGGTGGCTGTCGGAGTTGCCCTCGCCGTGGCGGTCGCGAGCGCCCGCGGTGTCCTCCCAGTGCGGGGCCAGGCGCTCCAGGCGGCGCAGGAGGTCGCCGGCGACGTCCGGGTCGTAGCCCTCGTTGACCGTGATCGCGGCGGTCGTGTGCGGCACGTGCAGGAGCACCGCGCCATCCGCGACGCCGAGCGCCCGCGCCGCGCCGTTGACCTCCGCGGTGACGTCGACCAGCTCGCAGCGCCGGCTCGTCGGGACGTCGATTCGCTCCACCTCTAGCCCTCCCTCAGGATGTCCAGCAGCGCCGCGACGGGCGGTGTCAACCGCTCGTCCCCGCGGCAGCACAGCACGAAGCCGTAGTCGAGGCCCTCCGCGTCCAGCGGCAGCTCCACCAGCAGGCCCTCGGCCAGCTCCCGTTCGACGGCGATCGACGGCACCAGCGTGACGCCCAGGCCGGCCTCGACGCAGCGCTTCACGGCCTCCAGGCTCGACGCCACCAGGCGGTTGCGCGGCTCCACGTCGGCGTGGCGCAGCAGCTCCTCGAGCTCGCGGCGGTTGACCGTGCCGAGGTCGCGCACCACGAGCGTCGTGCCGGCGAGGTCGGCCGGCGCGAGCGGGCGCGGGCGCGTCGTCAGCTCGTCGTCGGGAGACGCCACCAGCACGAGGCGGCCGTCCGTGTACGGGTGCGCCGTCAGGTCGCTCGCGTCGGTGCGGTCGGTCAGCAGCGCGGCGTCGACCTCGCCGCCGCGCAGCGCCTCCAGCACGCGCACCTCGTCGCCGACCACGAAGGTCGCCACGAGGCCCGGCAGCCGCTCGCGCAGGCGGGAGACGGCCGGCGGCAGCACGTGGGTCGCCAGGGCCTCGCCGGCGGCGATGCGCAGGTGGCGGCGGACGTCGCGGTCGGCGCTCTGCACCGCCTCCGCCGCGCGCTCGGCGTTGGCGAGCAGCGCGACCGCATGGGGTCGCAGCGCCGTGCCCGCGGCGGTCGGCCGGACGGCGCCGCGGCCGCGCACCAGGAGCTCGGTGCCCACGCTCCGCTCCAGCGCCTGCACCAGCTGCGAGACGGTCGGCTGTGAGACGCCCAGCCGCTCGGCCGCGCGTGAGAAGCCGCCGTACTCCAGCACCGCCAGGAACGCCTCGAGCCGCCGTGTGGCCACGATCCCGCCGGCGTCCAGCATAGGCATGCACCTATGGTGGCAGGCATATTCACGCTTTGCGCCGATGAGTGGTCGGCGCTACCTTCACGGTCGTGTCGCACCGCACGACGATCCTCGTCCTCGCGCTGCTGTCGCAGTCGGCGACGTCGATCGTGCAGTTCGGCCTGCCCGCGCTGTTCTTCGCCCTGCGCGACGAGTTCGGCATCGGGCCCGCGCGCTTCGGCCTCGTCTTCGCCGCCATCGGCATCGGTTCGGGCCTGATGCTCGCCGTCGCCGGGCGGCTGTGCGACCGCCTCGGTGCGCGGCCCGTGCTCGTGGCCGGCTCGATCGTCGGCTCGTCGGGCCTGCTGCTGGCCGGCTTCGCGCCGAACCTCGCCGTGCTCGGCATCGGCCTCTTCATCGCCGGCGTCGGCGGCTCGGCGGTGCCCGTCGCCGGCATGACGACGCTGCTCCGGGTCTTCCCGCCCGAGCAGCGCGGGATGGTGATGGGCCTGCGCCAGATGTCCGTGCCGGCCGGCGGCGTGATCGCGGCGGGGCTCCTGCCGCTGCTCGCGCACGTCGGTGGCCTGCGCCTCGCGTTCGGCGTGCCCGCGATCCTCGTGCTCGTGACCGGACTGTCCTTCGCCGCCGTGTCCGGCCCGGGCCGGCGCGACCGGGTCCCGGGCGCCGCCGCGCGCGGCCTGCCGCCCGGTCTGCCGCGCCTGCTCGTGGTCGGCGCCCTCTACGTCTCGGCGCTCGGCGGCGTGCTCGCCTTCACGGCGGCGGCGGCCGAGGACAGCGGTCTCAGCACCACCGAGGCCGTCGTCGTGCTCGCGCTGCTCAACGTCGGCGCCGGCGTCGCCCGCGTGGTCTGGGGCCGCGTCGCCGACCGCGAGCACGGCACGCGGCGCGTCCGCACGCTCATCGACGTCGGCCTCGTCGGCACCGTCGCGGCCCTGGCCTTCCCGCTGCTGGTGCACGGCGGCCCGGTCGTGGCCGCGGCGTCTGCGCTGGCGCTGGCCTTCGGCGTGCTCGGCTTCAACGGCATCGTGTACCTCATCGCCGGCGAGCTCGGCGGCCCGCAGCGCGCGGGCGCGGCGGTCGGCCTCGCCTCGACGGTCGTCTTCGGCGTCGGCTCGATCGTCGGCCCGGCCTACGGGCTGCTGGTCGAGCAGGCCGGCTACACGACGATGTACGCTGGTCGTCGCCGGCTGCATGCTCGCCGGCGCGGCCGTCGCGCGCGGCCTCGCGGTGCCGGTGCGCGAGGCCCACGCGGTCGCGGCCTGACGCCCGCCCGCGCGCCCGCGTCTACGCTTCGCCCCGTGCCGGCAAGGCCCGAGAGAGGCAGCGAGGTCGAGCTCGTCATCGGCTCGCTGGCCTTCGGCGGGCGCGGCGTCGCGCGGCTCGACGACTTCGTCCTGTTCGTCGACCGGGCCCTCCCCGGCGACCGCGTGCGCGCTCGCATCACGAAGGTCAAGCGACGCTACGGCGACGCGGTCACGGTCGAGACCCTGGAGAAGGGCCCCGACCGGGTCGAGGCCCCCTGCCCGCACTTCGGTGCGTGCGGCGGCTGCCGCTGGCAGGACCTCGCCTACGAGGCGCAGCTGCGGCACAAGACCTCGCAGGTGCGCGACGCGCTCGAGCGCATCGGCCACCAGAGCGGCTTCGCGCTCGACCCGATCGAGCCCGCCGTCTCGATCTTCGCCTACCGCAACAAGGTCGAGTTCACCTTCACGGCGGGCCCCGAGGGCACCGCGCTCGGGTTCCACCGCGCCGGCCGCTGGGACCAGGTGCTGCCGCTCGAGGTCTGCCTCCTCGTCGGGGATGCCGTCAACCGCGCCCGCACCACGGTCGAGGCGTGGGCCGCGGCGTCCGGCCTCGCGCCCTTCGACCAGCGCACGCACGAGGGCTACCTGCGCAACCTCGTCGTGCGCAGCTCCGAGCGGACGGGCGAGCTCCTGCTGGTGCTGGTCACCGCGAAGGGCGAGCTGCAGCGCCGCCACCAGCTCATCGAGGAGCTGGCCGAGGCGGTGCCGGAGTGCGTCGGCCTGCTGCACGCGGAGTCCGAGCGCCTGGCCGAGGTGACGACCGGGCTGCCGACGACGCTGATCTCGGGTCGCGACTGGTTCAGCCGAGGAGCTGCTCGGGCTGCGGCTGCGCGTCTCGGCCGGCGCCTTCCTGCAGACCAACACCGCGATGTGCGAGCGCCTGTACGAGCTCGCCATCGAGGAGGCGGGGCTGACCGGCGAGGAGGTCGTGTGGGACCTCTACTCCGGCATCGGCTCCATCGCGCTCGCGCTGGCCCGGCGCGCCGGGCAGGTGATCGGCGTCGAGATCGTCGAGGAGGCCTGCGAGCGCGCCGTCGAGAACGCGGAGGCCAACGGCGTCGAGAACGTCACCTTCGTCGCCGGCGACGTCGCCAAGGCCGTGCGCCCGCTGCTGGAGGGCGGGCTGCCGTCGCCGGACGTCGTCGTCGTCGACCCGCCGCGCGCCGGCCTGACGCCGAAGGCCGTGCGACGCGTGCTGGAGCTCGCGCCGCGGCGCATCGTCTACGTCTCCTGCAACCCGACCACGCTCGCCGGGAACGCCGCGCTGCTCGACGAGGGCGGCTACCGGCTGGAGCGGGTGCGGCCCGTGGACATGTTCCCCCACACGCACCACGTCGAGTGCGTCGCCCGCTTCGAGCGGACCCCCGCGGCCGATCAGGTCGCGACGGACGCGCAGACCAGGTAGTCGACGCCCGCCGCGAACGGCCAGCGCCAGAGGGCCGTCTCGGCGATGCGCCCGGCCAGCGCCGGCCGCGGATCGGTGCCGATGGGCCGCAGGCCGCTCGCGATCAGCGCCAGTGCCTCGTCGACGTCGCGGCCGGCCGCTGCCAGCACGTCGTCGAGCGGGAACGGCTGCTCGTGCCCCGTCCACCAGGCCAGCGGGTCGTCGACGTGGACGGTGCGGCCGCCCGGCGCGGCGGCGACCAGGCGGCGCACCACCGCGTCCGTCAGCCCCTGCCCGGCCGCCCGCAGCACCTCGTCGACGCGCTCGCCGCCGAGCTCCAGGTCGCGCAGGCCGGGGAACAGCAGCTGGCTGTAGAGGAGGTCGCCGACGACGACGTCGTACGGCGGGTCGCCGAGCGGTGCCGCCGCCACGCGCTCGAGGTCGGCGGCCGGCAGCGGCAGGGCGGGCTCGCCGCGCCCGGCCGCTCGCGACGATGCGGTCGGCCAGCCCGTCGCTGGCGTCGACCTCCAGCACGCGCACGCGGCCCCGCTCGCCGCGCGGCACCCGGCGCACCGCCGCCCGGCAGGACGCCGGATCGAGGTCGAGCAGGTCGACGCGGCCGGCGTGCTCGACCAGGCGCCGCAGCGGCAGGTCGTCGCAGTTCCCGGCACCGCAGACCGCGACGCTCGCCCCGGCCGGCACGTGCCGCGCCAGCAGCAGCCAGAGGGCGTCGCGCGCGGGCGCCCAGCGGCGCTCGCGGTCGCCCGTCGCGGCGGCGTTGCGGACCGCGTTGGCCCGCGTCGCCGGGCGGTCAGCCACGGCGCGGCAGCACGCGGTCGAGGTTGGGCAGCAGGAACGCCGCGGACAGGAGCGGCAGCGCCGGCAGGTCGCGATCCAGCCAGTACGTGAGCAGCATGGTCGACGCTGAACGAGAGCGCCAGCAGCGGCAGCGTCAGGCGCGGCCGCAGGTCGTAGCGCAGGGCGGCGCCGCCGAGCAGGCCCAGGAACACGAAGTCGGTGGTGCCGATGACCGCCGCCTGCTCGTAGCCCGGCGCCGCGAAGGCGATGCCGACGGTGTCCAGGACGCCGGGCCGGTGCTCGACGATCTCCTTGGTCGGCCCCGCGAAGACGCTGTACATGTCGACGACCGCCACCAGCACGGCGATGAGGGCGGCGTGCCACGGCTCCTCCAGCAGCCGTCCCAGGACGAGGCCGAGCGCGGCCCCGGCGACGGCCTTGGCGAGCGACGCCGGCACCGGCCAGTCCGCGACGATGCAGACGATGGCGACGGCCAGGGCGACGAGGCCGACGCCGATCGTCCAGCGCGGACGGGCCTCGGCGACGGGCAGCGCCGCCACGATCGCCCCCGCGAGCAGCGGCACCGCCACGGCCGCCGCGACGACCACGGTCGCGAGGTCGCTGCCGGCCTCGAGCTCCGGCGCCAGCACGCTCCACGCCACCCACGCGGCGGCGAGCAGGGCGGCCGCGACGAGCAGGCGACGGTCTAGTACGGCGGCAGCGCGTCGTGCCATCGGCCGAGCGCCTGGAACGCGCGCCAGAACGCGCGCTTCGACTCGTCGTCGTTCAGCGAGCCGTCGATGTCCGGGGTCACGAGGGCCTCGATCGTCGGCGTGAACGGCTGGACGTCGCCGACCAGCGACCCGTCGAGCCGCGTCGAGAGCGGGACCTCGAGGTCGTTCAGCACGTCGACCGACTCCTCGCCCATGCACCACGACGATGCGCGGCTCGACGATCGCGAGCTCCCGCAGCAGCCAGACCGGGCACGCGGCATGGGCGGCGTCCGGGTCGCCGTCGGAGCACTTGACGCAGTTCGTGCCGTAGATGAGCAGCGGGTCGACGCCCAGGCGGCGCAGCGACTTCAGCACGGCGGCGCCGGAGCGGCCGTAGAAGGCGACGCCCTCCTGCACCTCCGCCGGCTGGGGGCGGTACTTGAGCAGGAACACGTCGGCGAGCGGGTGTCCCGAGCCCAGCACCGGCACCGGCGCGGGGTGCGGGATGCGGCCGCAGGTCGCGATCTCCTCGCCGAGGGCGTTGATCTCGCGGATCGCGCGCTGCAGGTAGCGCTCATAGATCTCGTCGGTCTCGGACATCCGCGGCAGGGCCCCTGTTTCGCGCTACCGGGATCGGCTCCTTGCCTGCCGGAGCCACTTGAGCCCCTGCAGGTAGAGCAGGTTGGCGTGTCGGCGCACGATCTGGCCCTGTCCCAGAGCCATGAGCAGCGATTCCGGGTCGTCGAACGGCGGCAGCTCCACGGCCCCCGTGCCGAGCCCCTCCAGCACGTGCGCGTCCGAGCCGGCGCCGGCCAGCAGGTCGTGGCGCTCGGCGAAGCGCTCGGCGTCCCGGTTGAAGGCGGAGCGGTAGAGCCGGGCGTTGTACGTCTCGAGCACGTCGATCTGGTCGACCAGCCGCCGCAGCAGCGCGGGGTCGGGGATCGAGTGCATGCGGTCGAAGGGGTGCGGGACGTAGACGAGCGCGCCCTGCGCCCGGATCGCCTCGACGGTGTCGGCGAACGGCATCCCGCGCGGGATCTCCTCCTGCAGGTAGAGGCCGATCACCTCGCCGGTCGCGGTCTTGACCTCGGAGCCGACGACGACGTGCAGCGGCAGCCCCTGCTCCTCGACGTAGGCGCGGGCCGCGACGCCGCCGGCGATCGTGTTGTGGTCGGTGACCGCGATGGCGCCGAGGCCGAGCTCCAGGGCGCGGTGCACGAGGTCGGGCACCGGCGTCGTGCAGTCGCCCGAGTGGTCGGTGTGCATGTGGAAGTCGCACAGGATGCGGCGTCCGTTGCCGTCGCCCTCGCCGGCGGGGCGGCGGCGGCGCGGCACGACGGTCGCGTAGACGGCCGCGACGCGCTCGCCGACCGCGGCCGGCGAGGAGGCCGCCGCGGCCTCGCGCCCGCCGGCGCCGATGCGGGCGCGCAGGGCGTCGTCGGCCAGCAGCCGCGCGACCACGGCGCCCACGACCTCGGGCGCCTCCCGCGAGGCGAGGAGCCCGGACGCGTCGTCGTCCACGAGCTCGGCCGCGGGCGAGCCGGCCGGCGCCACGACCGGCACGGCGCAGGCCTGGGCCTCGCGGGCCAGGAGCGCGCTGCCGGCGCCGGCGGCGACGAACACCGCTGCCCCGCGCAGCGCCGCGGCGCGCGCGACCGGCGTCGCGACGCGGGTCACGTGGACGCGGCCCTCGGGATCGCGCGGCGCGACGGCGCGCGGCGCCGACGGCGCGGCGTGGTGCAGCAGCGCGACCTCCGCGCGCGTGCCGCCGAGCGCCGCGAGCAGGCCCTTCAAGCGCCTGGCGGTCGCCGAAGGCCGACTCGACCGCCACGAGCGGCGGCACCGCCGGCGTGCCCGGCGCGAAGCGGGCGAGGTCGACGGCGACGCCGGACACCGCGGGGCGGTCGCCGAGCCGCTCCTCGAGCGCGCTCGCGACGGCGGCGGTCACCGCGACGTGCGCGTCGGCGTCCTTGCCGCCGCGCCGCGCGGGGCGGAACCAGGTCGCGACCGTCGGGGCGGTGCTCTCCCGCAGGGCCAGGGCGGACGGGCCCGGCAGGTGGACGTCGAGGCAGTCGACGACGTCGTAGCGTCCGCCGGCGAGCGCGAGTCCGCAGCCCGGCGCGCAGGGCGACGGGCAGCGCGACGGAGCGCGCCGGACCGCCGGCGCGCACCGGTACCGCGAGGCCGACCGCGACCACCAGCGGCGCCCCGCGGGGCGGCGCCAGGACGGTCGCGTCGCCGCGCTCGAGCTGCCGCAGGCGGTGGCGGCCGTCGCGCAGCAGGGCGGCGGAGCGGGCCGGCGCGAGGATCACGACCTCGTGCCCGAGCTCCGCCAGCCCCTGGCCGACGAGCGCCCAGTGGTCGTTGGCCTCGTGCGGCCGGTCCCACGCGTAGGGCGTGACGAGGCAGATGCGCACCGCGCCAGGGTACCGCCCGGCGGGGGCCGCCACGCGTCGCCGCGCCCCGGGGCGGGCACACTTCCAGGCATGCCGTCCGGCCTACCGCGAGCACCCGCCGCCGCCGGCCCTCGCGCCGTGGGTGGAGTGCACGTGGACGCGCACGGTCTCCGAGCCGGCCACGCCATCGACCGTCCTGCCGGACGGCTGCCTCGACATCGTCGTCTGGTCCGACGGCGTGCCGGGCGTCGCCGGGCCGGACACGTCGCCGGTGACCTTCGCCCTGCGGCCCGGCGCGGTGCTGGGCCTGCGCTTCCGACCCGGGACGTGCCGTCGACGCCCTCGGCATCCCGGCGTCGGAGCTGCGCGACCGGCGCGTCGCGCTCCTCGACCTGTGGGGCGACGACGCGCTGCGGCTGGAGGAGCGCCTCGCCGCGGCACCCGACGTCGACGGCCGCCGGCGGGCGCTGGAGCAGGCCGTCGCCGCGCGCGTGCTGCCCGCCGGCGAGCCCGACCCGCTGGTCGGCGCCGCCGTGGCCGAGCTGACGCACGGCCGCCGTCGCGTCGCCGACCTCGCCGACGCCCTCGGCATCGGCGAGCGCCAGCTCCTGCGCCGCTTCGATCGCGCCGTGGGGTACGGGCCGAAGACGCTCGACCGGGTGCTGCGCCTGCAGCGCCTCCTGCGGGCGCTCGACGCCGGCCGCGGCGACGACCTCGCCTGGCTCGCGCTCGACCTCGGCTACGCGGACCAGGCGCACATGACGCGCGAGGCCGTGCGCCTGGCGGGCCGCACGCCCGGCGAGCTGCGCCAGGCGCGCGGCCCTGGCGGCGGTCAGTCCCCGACCGGCGTGCAGACCTCGACGAGGGTGCCGTCGGGGTCGCGCACGTAGGCGACGGTCTGGCCCCAGGGCTTGACCACCGGCTCCTTGACGACGGCGGCGCCCGCGTCGCGGGCCCGCGCGACCGCGCCCTCGACGTCGTCGGTGACCAGGGCGAGCTCGTAGTTCGCCGGCCGGCCCGCCGGGTCGCCGGGCGTCACCCCGCCGACGTTGGCGTCGCCGAGCTCCAGCGTCGCGAACGACAGGCGGGTGCTGCCGGTGTCGAGCTCGGCGAACTCGCCGGACTCGTGGACGAAGCGGCGCTTCAGGCCGAACGCGCGCTCGTAGAAGTCGACCGACGACGCGGGGTCGCGGACGTAGACGATGACCCATCCGAGTTCCATGGCGCCAGGCTACGGCGCCGCGGCGGCCGCGTCTTGAACGGATCGGACGTCCGCGGCGCGCGCGCTACTCGGCCTGCGACGGCGTGCCGGTCGGCTCGTCGCTCGCGCCGCCGCCCGGATGCCCGGACTCGACGAGCTGCTCGGCCGCGTCGGAGACCAGGTCGAGCAGGATGGCCGCGATCTTCTCCTGGCGGTCCGGCAGGTCGGTCTCCGGCTTCTCGAGCTCGGCGATCAGCGTCGACTCGTAGGAGCTCGTGGAGACCCGCGCCTTGCCGCGCTCGAGCTCGCGCGCGACGTTCTTCGCGGTGCGGCGCACGAGCTCGCGGCTCTCGCTGTCGTCCGTGCCGTAGCCCTTGGCGGCCAGGCGCGTGACCCAGCCGGTCAGCTTCACGATCTCGGCCAGCGTGCGGGTGTCGCGCTGGACGGCGTTGTTGCTCAGGCGGGCGGTCTTCTGCAGCAGGTCGATGCGCTTGCCGATCTCCTTCGCCGAGCGGCGCACCTCGTCGCTGGCGATCGACGGCTGGACGCGGTCGCCGAGCCACGGCAGCTCCTCCTCCGCGGAGTCGACCATGCGCCACAGGTAGCGGGCCTGCTGGTTGCGGATCTTCAGCGTCTCCGAGTCCAGCAGCACGTGCTCGGTCGACGGGAACTCCGTGCCGAAGACGCGCGAGCCCTTGAACTCGCCGCCCTGCTCCACGAGCCGCATCCACTCGGGGTCCGCCTCGATGCCGACCAGCGCGCGGGACAGGCGCTCGACCGTGTCGGTGTCGTGCGAGTCGGCGCCGGGGGAGAGGCGCTCGAAGGCGTCGTAGAGCGACATCGCCCGCGTGCGCGAGAGGCCCGCCCAGAAGCCGACGGTCTCGCCGGCCAGCGGCCCCGTCGACCCCTCGGAGCTCCGGGCGGCGGCGGCCGCGAACGACGCCAGGTGCTCCTCGCCGAGGGCGATCCAGAGCGCGTCGTAGGCGTTCTGCGGCCGTCGTCTTCTCCATCGAGCGCACCGTGCGGCGCCGCAGCGGGCGGTCCTTGAGGATGCGCAGCAGCTCGTCCAGGTGCGGGGTGGCGTTGCCGGACGCCGCGTCGGCCTGCAGCCAGCGGTGCACGAGGCCGACGAGCTCGTCCTGCACCGCGTCGTCCATCGCCGGCCCGGCCAGCAGGTCGACGATCGCCTGCGCGTCGGTGGCGATGGCGCTGCGCGTCGTCGCGTCGAGCTCGGCGATGGCCGTCGGGGCGGCGGGCTCCGCCTCGGGCTCGGCCTTCGGTGCGGCGTCCTCGAGCTCGCCGCCCTCGACCAGCCGCGCGACGGCGGCGTTGCCGGCCGTGGCCTGCAGCGCCAGCAGCGCGTCGCCGGGCGTCGGTGGGCCGTTCCGCTCCGCGTCCTGGGCCCGCCGCCGGGCGAGCCGCGCCTGCCGCTGCTCGACTGCCTTGGCGACGTCCATGGCCGGAACGTAGCGCGAGGGCGGCATCCGGGCAACGCCCGGACCCCGCCCTCGCGCGAAGGTCTGCCTGAAGGTGCGGCGGCTAGGACTTGCGCGCGCGCGCCTTGGTGGCGGGCGTGGCCTTGCCCTTCGCCTTGGCGGCCGTCTTGGCCGGGGCGCTCGCGGCGGCCGGCTCCGGCGTCGCGGGCGCGGACTGCACGGCCACGCTCGGGCGGCGGTGCGCCTCGATGAAGGCCTCGACGCCGTCGCGCGCCTTCTCGTCGTGGTGCTGGACCGGCGGCGACTTCATCAGGTAGGCCGACGGGAACTCGAGCGCGCCGCTGATGCCGTGGTCGAGGGCGAGCTTGGCCAGGCGCACGGCGTCGATGACGATGCCGGCGGAGTTCGGCGAGTCCCACACCTCGAGCTTGAGCTCGGCCACCAGCGGCACGTCGCCGAAGGAGCGGCCCTCGAGGCGGATGTACGCCCACTTGCGGTCGGTCAGCCACGGCACGTGGTCGGACGGGCCGATGTGCACGTTGTCGGCGCCCAGGTCGTACTCGAGCTGCGACGTGACGGCGTTCGTCTTGGAGATCTTCTTGGACTCCAGGCGCTCGCGCTCGAGCATGTTGCAGGAAGTCCGTGTTGCCGCCGACGTTGAGCTGGTACGTGCGCTCGAGCTTGACGCCGCGGTCGTCGAACAGGCGGGCCAGGACGCGGTGCGCGATGGTGGCGCCGACCTGGGACTTGATGTCGTCGCCGACGATGGGCAGGCCGGCCTTCTCGAACCGCTTGCTCCAGTAGTCCTCGCGGGCGATGAAGACCGGGATGCAGTTGACGAAGCCGACGCCGGCCTGCAGCGCCTGCTCGACGTACCACTTGGTGGCGGTCTCGGAGCCGACGGGCAGGTAGGAGACGAGCACGTCCGCGCGCGTGTCCTTGAGCACCTGGACGACGTCGGCCGTCGAGCCCGGCGCCTTCTTGATGACCTTCGACAGGTACTTGCCGATGCCGTCGTGGGTCATGCCGCGCTGGACCTTGACGCCGAGGCTCGGCACGTCCGCGAACTTCACCGTGTTGTTCTGGCCGGAGAAGATCGCCTGCGAGAGGTCCTTGCCGACCTTGTCCGCGTCGACGTCGAACGCCGCGACGAACTCGACGTCGCCGACGTGGTAGCCGCCGAGGTCGACGTGCATCAGGCCGGGGACGTCCGCGTCCGGGTCCGCGTCCTTGTAGTACTCGACGCCCTGGACGAGGGAGGAGGCGCAGTTGCCGACGCCGACGATGGCGACGCGCACCTTGTCGGACGTGCGGGCACGCCCGTTCTTCGAGCCATTCGAGGCCATGGGAGAGCTCCTGTGCGGGGAGGGTCTACGGAAGCTGCTTGAGCACGTGGCGCGCGCGCTGGGCCACGGTGATCGCGCTGAGGAGCGCGAGCAGCATCATCAGGTAGGGCAGGACGCCGAGTGGCGCGAGGATCAGCGCGGCGCTCAGCAGCACGACCCGCTCGGCGCGCGCGAGCATGCCGTGGGTGCCGTCGAGGCCCAGGGCCTCTGCCTTCGCCCGCACGTAGGACGTGAGGAGCGAGAAGCCCAGGGCGGCGAACACCGCCGCCAGCGCCACGGTCTCGCCGTCGCGGGCGAGCACGAGCGCGATGGCGCCCAGCACGACGACCTCGCTGACGCGATCGACGACGGAGTCGATGAACGCGCCGCGCGGGCCGGCTGACCCGCGGCTGCGCGCGATCGCGCCGTCGAAGACGTCGAGGATCGAGCCGACGATGAACACGATCCCCGCGACGATCCACCACTCCTGGAAGATCAGGACGGCGGCCGCGACGTTCAGGAGGAAGCCGGCGGCAGTGACCTGGTTGGCGGTGACGGGGAGCCGCGTCGCATGGGAGACGATCCCCGCGACCGCGCGGCGCGCACCGCTCGTGTACCCGTGCTGCAGCCGATCGATGTGGGCGTTCACGGCCTGGAACCTACCCGCGCGTGTGGCACGACCGCTCGCCGGCCGACGAACGGTCGGTTTTCGCCGACGAGCGGTCGTCGGGGTACCGTTCGGGATCCGCCGCGACCCCAGGAGCCTGCCATGCCGTCCTCCGGCCCCGTCACCGTGCGCCACCTCGACGAGTTCCCCGTACAGGGTCAGGGGGTGTTCGTCCCCGTCCGCAAGGCGCTCGGAGTCTCATCGTTCGGGATCAACGTCGAGCGCTGGCCGGCGCATTCCGACGGCCATCCCGAGCACGACGAGGGGACGACCGGGCAGGAGGAGGTGTACGTCTGCCTCTCCGGCGCGGCGACGCTGCGCGCCGACGGCGAGGAGTACGCCCTGCGCCCCGGGGTCTTCGCGCGCGTCTCGCCCGGCGTCAGGCGCCAGATCGTGACCACCGACGAGCCCGTCGAGGTGCTGTGCCTGGGCGGCATCCCGGGCGGCGTCTACCCCGCGTCGTAGGAGCTTCGCGCGCGAGCTGTCGATTCCGCCCGCGCTCGCCTGTCGTCGGGGTAGGGACGACCAACGACGCTCGTGGAGGACGCGATGCGCGACATGCAGATGACCTGGGAGCGCGAGCTGCCGGGAACGCCGGAGCAGGTCTGGGACGCGATCACGGTGCACAGCGACGGCTGGCTCTGGCCGATCGCCTACGAGCCGCGCGAGGGCGGCGCCGAGTCGGGCCTCACCTCGGCCGGCGGGCGCGTGACCGCGTGGGAGCCGGAGCGCCGCTTCCGGACCCGCGCCGAGCGCGCCGACGGCTGGTTCAACGAGCTGGGCTACGAGCTCGAGCCGTCGGCCCACGGCACCCGCGCCCGCTACGTCCACCACACCGTCACCCGTCCGGACGAGGACCACGACGTCCAGGAGCGGGCCTGCCGCCTGCACACCGACTTCTACGCGCACTCGCTGGCGGAGTACGTGCAGCACTTCGCGGGCCGCAGCTCGACCTACGTCGCGCTCGACGCCCCGGAGGCCTCGGCCCAGTCCGGCGGCTTCGCCCGCCTGGAGCGCGCGCTGGGGCTGGACGCGGACGCCGCCGTCGGCCAGCGGGTGCGGCTGCGCCCGGCCGGCCTGCCGCCGCTCGACGCCGTCGTCGACTACCGCACGGACGCGTTCCTCGGCCTGCGCACCGACGACGCGCTGATCCGGGTGTACGGCCGCGACGCGTTCGGCTGGCCGGTCGGCGTCGCCCTGCACCTGTTCGCACCCGACGCCGACGGGCCCGCGCTGGAGCAGGCGTGGCGCGCCTGGCTGGACGGCGTCTTCACGACCGAGGGGAGCGTGGCCTGATGCCGCAGTACGCGGTGATGATCTTCGAGCGCGAGCTGCCCGGCGGCGTCGCTGACATCCCGCCGGAGGTGCTCGCCGCGCACGGCGCGCTGCCGGAGCGGATCCGCGAGGCCGGCGGCCGCGTGGTCGCGGGGCTGGCCCTGGAGCAGACCGGCACGGCGACCACCATCCGCCAGGGCGTGCTGACCGACGGCCCGTTCATCGAGGCGAAGGAGGCGCTGCACGGCGTCTTCGTGATCGAGGCCCGCGACCTCGACCACGCGCTCACGCTGGCGCGCATGACGCCGATCATGGACGGCGGCGTCGAGGTGCGGCCGCTGCTCGGGTTCGAGGTGCTGTGAGCTGAGCACCCCGCTGCCCGACAACGTCGAGCAGGCGATCGCGGACGCGCATCGTCGCGAGTGGGCCTTCGTGGTCGCCGCGACGGTGCGCGTCACGCGCGACCTGGACGCCGCCGAGGAGGCCGCGCAGGACGCCTACCTCGCCGCGCTCCGCGCCTGGCCGCAGGACGGCGTGCCGGCGCGGCCGGGCGCCTGGCTGACCACGGTCGCGCGCCGCATCGCCCTCAACGCCCTGGCGCGGCGCCGGGTGGCGACGGAGAAGCTGCCGCTGCTGCTCGAGCCCGAGGCAACGGAGCCGACCATGCCCGTCGACGATCCCGCCATCCCCGACGACCGCCTGCGGCTCATCTTCACCTGCTGCCACCCGGCGCTCGCGCCCGAGGCGCAGGTGGCGCTGACGCTGCGGCTGGTGTGCGGCGTCGCGACGCCCGACATCGCGCGCGCCTTCCTCGTCGCCGAGCCGACCATGGCGGCGCGCCTGACGCGGGCGAAGAAGAAGGTCGCCGCCGCGCACATCCCGTACGCCGTGCCCGAGGCCGACGAGCTGCCCGCACGCCTCGACGCCGTCCTCACCGTCGTGCACCTGCTGTACACCACGGGCTACGCCGCGCCGTCGGGCCGCGAGCTCGTGCGCGGCGACCTCACCGCCCGGGCGCTGGAGCTGGCCCGCCTGATCGTCGCGCTCCTGCCCGGCGAGCCGGAGGCGCTGGGGCTGCTGGCGCTGCTCGTGGTCAACGACGCCCGGCGCACGACCCGCACCGACGCCGCGGGCCGTCCCGTGCTGCTGGAGGACCAGGACCGGGCGGACTGGGACCGGGCCGCCATCGAGGAGGGCCACGGGCTCGTCGTCGCGGCCCTGGAGGGTGGCCCGCCGGGCCGCTTCGCCGCTGCAGGCCGCGATCGCCTCGCTGCACGCGCACGCGCCGAGCTACGCCGAGACCGACTGGGGCCAGATCGTCCTGCTCTACGACGCGCTGGAGCGGATCTGGCCCTCGCCCGTCGTCGCCCTCAACCGCGCCATCGCGCGTGCGGAGATCGACGGCCCCGCCGCCGGCCTGGCCGAGGTCGAGGCGCTGGAGGCGGCCGGCGAGCTCGCGGGCTACCGCTACCTGCCGGGCACGAAGGCCGACCTGCTGCGGCGCCTCGGCCGGCTGGACGAGGCGGCCGCCGCGTACCGCGAGGCGCTCGGGCTGGCCGAGAACGAGGCGGAGCGGGCGTTCCTGGAGCGCCGGTTGGCGGAGTGCGGGCGCTAGTCGCCCGTCGCCGGCGCCGGGCTGCGCGGCGGCGCCGTGCGCAGGCGCTTGCGCTCGCGCACCAGCGGGCCGGCGGGCTCGCGGCCCAGGCGCGGCACGACGCCGCGCGTCAGCGCGAGGCCGATGGTCGCCGCGGCGAGGGCCACGAAGGCGCCGGCGATGGCGTCGAGGAACCAGTGGTTGGCCGTCGCCACGATCGAGAACACGACCAGCGCCGGGTAGCACGCCCACATGATCTTCAGCAGCAGGTGCCGGCAGACGAGGAAGCCGGACGTGCCGATGATCAGGGCGTACGCCGTGTGCAGGCTGGGCATGGCCGCGTAGGGGTTGGCGAACGTCTCGACGATGCCGGTCTGGTGGCTGACGGCCTCGCCGTTGAGGGTGTCGACGAAGCCGAGCTCCGGGAACATGCGCGGCGGCGCGGTGGGGAACGCGACGTAGCCGATGAGGCCGATGAAGCCGGCGACGATGAGCACGTTGCGCATGAAGTACCACGCGTGGTTGCGCCGGAAGTACGCCCACAGCATGAAGCCGTACGAGATGAGGAACTGGCACGCGAAGTACGTGCGGTTGGCGGTGAACTCGACGAAGCCCGGCGCGTTGAGGGCCCAGTTCTGCACGTCGAGCTCCCAGAAGATGCCCAGCGCGCGCTCCGCGTCGATGACCCGGTTGGCGTTCGCGAAGGCCTCGTCGCGCGCGCCGTCGGAGACGCCGCGGGTGCCCTCGTACGAGATGTAGAAGGCCCAGAAGATCGCGAGCTGGAGCCAGAAGTCGCCCCAGCCGCGGGGCACGTAGCGCTCCAGTCTCGTTCGCACGCCCGACATCTCGGGCATGGTACCCAGGTGCGGTCGTATGACGGCTTCACGCCCGACCTGGTCGTGGTCGGCGGGGGGATGGGCGGGATCAGCGCGACGCTGCGTGCCGCGCACCTCGGCGCGCGCGTGCTGCTGGCCGAGCCGGCGGCCCTCGGCGGCACCTGAATCAACGTCGGGTGCATCCCGACGAAGGCCCTGGTCAGGGCCGCAGAGATCGCCCATCTCGTGCAGCGCGGCCCGGAGTTCGGGCTGGAGACGTCCATGCGCGTCGACCCCGAGGCCGTGATGACCCGCGTGCGGCGCGTGGTGGCCGAGGGCTCCGCCTTCTACGAGCGCTTCCTGACCAAGCAGGACGGCGTGCGCATCGTGCGCGAGCAGGCGCGCTTCCGGGCCGGGCGGCTGGTGCTGGGCGAGCACGAGCTCGACGGCGTGCCGGTCATCCTCGCCACCGGCGCGCGCCCGGCGCTGCCCGACATCCCGGGCCGCGACGACACGCCGTTCGTCACGTCCGACGAGCTGGTGCGCCTCGAGCGGCTGCCCGAGTCGGTCGTGATCGTCGGCGGCGGGCCGATCGGGGTGGAGTTCGCCCAGGCCTACGCGCGCCTCGGCGTCGAGGTGAAGCTCGTCTTCCGGCGCGTGGTGCCGCTGGCCGAGGAGGAGCTCGAGG
This sequence comes from uncultured Actinomycetota bacterium, assembly GCA_963767885.1. Lineage (GTDB taxonomy): Bacteria > Actinomycetota > Thermoleophilia > Gaiellales > F1-60-MAGs149 > CAVYFW01. The sequence continues at coordinate 127,482 of CAVYFW010000010.1, read as the reverse complement.
CCTGCGAGACGATCTGCCACGTCCTCGCACGCGACGGCGTGGACATGGTCACCGCGGCGGCCGACATCCGCCTCGCCCGCGGGCGCGACGGGCGGGGGCGCGTCGAGTGGGACTGCGGCTCGGCGACCGCGGAGCGGATCATGCTCGCCACGGGCCGCGAGCCGACCGTGCACGAGCTCGACCCCGGCGCGGCGGGCCTGGAGCTGGAGCGCGGCGGGCTGCGCGTGGACGAGCAGCTGCGGACGACGACGCCGGGCATCTGGGCGATCGGCGACGCGGTCGGCGGCCACCACCTGCACTACCAGTACACGCACGTCGCGACCCACGAGGGCCCGCTCGCCGTCGAGAACGCGCTCAACGGCTCGACGCACACCCTCAGCTACGACGCGATGCCCCGCGTGACGTTCACCGACCCCGAGGTGGCCGCGGTCGGGCTGACCGAGCAGCAGGCGCGGGCGCGCGGGCACGACGTGGTCTGCCACCGCAAGGATCTGCGCCAGCTCGGCAAGGCGCGCGCGACCGGCGACGAGGACGGCTTCGTCAAGGTCGTGCTCGACCGGCCGACGGGCAAGCTGCTCGGCGGCACCATCGTCGCCCCGCACGGCGGCGACATGCTGGCGGCGCTGACGATGCCGCTGCACGTGGAGGAGGGGCGGCTGGACGGGCTGCTCGCGACGACCTTCGCGCACCCGACGCTGTCGGAGGGCGTGAAGATCGCCGTGCGCGACGCGTTCAAGAAGCGTGGGCCGGGCTGAACGAGCCCGCGCCGCCCGGAGCTGGCCGGAGCTAGCCGCCGATCTGCGACATCGAGCGCGACGTACGCACGAAGCCGGGCTCGCCGATCGCGTGCTTCATGCGCTTGCCGAGGATCGCGCGGCGCAGCACCGCGACGATCTCCTCGTCGCTGGAGCCGTCCCGCAGCGGCGTGCGCAGGTCCGTCTCCTCCATCGCGAAGAGGCACGTGCGGAGCACGCCGTCGGCGGTGATGCGGATGCGGTCGCAGGACGCGCAGAACGGCTCGGTCACGGGGTTGATGAAGCCGAGCTCGCCGCTGCCGTCGGCGAAGCCGTAGCGACGTGCGGTCGACGACGCGGGCGCGTCCAGCCGGACCAGCGGGTACACGGCGTCGATCAGGGCGCGGAGCTCCTCGCCCGGGATGACGTCGGCCTGGTTCCACGCCTCGTCGGCGTCGAGCGGCATGAACTCGATGAAGCGGACGACGAACGGGCGGCTGCGGGCGAGCTCCGCGAACGCGACGACCTCGCGCTCCGTGAACCCGCGCATCGCGACGCAGTTGACCTTGATCGGGCGCAGCTCCGGGTAGCGCTCCGCCTCGGCCAGCCCGTCCATGACGCGGTCGAGCATGTCGCGGCGGGTGATCTCCTGGAAGCGCGTGTGGTCGAGGCTGTCGAGCGACACGTTGACGCGGCGCAGGCCCGCCTCGACCAGCGGGCCCGCCAGCGTGCGCAGCGCCACGCCGTTGGTGGTCAGCGAGAGGTCGTCGAGGCCCTCGACCGCGGCCAGGCGCTCGATCAGCGCGGGCACGTCGCGGCGTACCAGCGGCTCGCCGCCGGTGATGCGGACGCCCGTGACGCCGACGGAGCAGAGGATGCGCGTCAGCCGCTCGATCTCCTCGTACGTCAGCACCTCGGTGCGCGCCAGCCAGGGCAGGCCCTCCGCCGGCATGCAGTACTTGCAGCGGAAGTTGCAGCGGTCGGTGATCGAGATGCGGACGGACTCGATGTGGCGCCCGAACGAGTCGATGAGCGGCGGCCGCATGGGGCCAGGATACTGGCACCCGCCGCCCGGCCACCGCCGCTAGGTGCTCCTCTACGCCGCGTTGATTGTGACACAATATTGTGCTACAACACCTTGGCGACGATCGGCCACCCGACTGGAGGACCTCCGATGAGCGACCGCTGGGCCACGTTCGACTGCTACGGGACGATCGCCGACTGGCACGGCGGCATGCGCGCGGCGCTGGAGGGCGTCGTCGGGGACCGCGCGGAGGCGCTGCTCACGGCCTACCACGAGCACGAGCCGGTGCTGGAGACGGAGAAGCCGCACCGCCTCTACCGCGACGTGCTGACCGAGGGGCTGCGCCGGGCCTCCGCGTCGTCCGGGATCGACCTGCCCGCCGGCCAGGAGGATGCGCTCGTCCGCGGCTGGCCGTCCATGCCGTTCCACCCCGACGCTCCCGGCGGCCTCGAGCGGCTGCGCGACGCGGGCTGGAAGCTGGCCGTGCTCACGAACTGCGACGACGACCTGTGGGCGACCACCGCCGCGCGCCTGCCGGTGACCTTCGACCTGGTGGTGACGGCCCAGCAGGTGGGCAGCTACAAGCCCGCGCCCGGCCACTTCGAGCGCTTCCGCGAGGTCGTCCAGCCCGCCGAGGACGGCTGGGTGCACGTCGCGTGCAGCTGGTTCCACGACATGCAGGCGGCGCGCGACCTGGGCCTCAGGCGCATCTGGGTCGATCGCGACCGCACCGGCCAGGACCCGTCGATCGCGAACGCCGTGCTGCCGGACTTCGCCGAGCTGCTCGAGACCCTCGAGCGCGTGCGCCTCGAGCCCGTGCCGAGCCTCGCGCAGGCCTAGATGGTTGATTCCGCGATCTCGCCGGGCGTAAGCCGGCATCTGCGCGCCTCGGAGCCGCCCGGCCCGGCCAGCCGCAGGGAGTTTCGATGCAAGTGCGTGGGCGCGCGAGCGGCTGGCCGGGGCCGGGCCGCTCCGGCACGGCCGGACTACCGAGGGCGCTCCGAGCCCGCGACGTCCGGCCGTACCGCCCGAGACACGCAGCTACCGCCTTCCGCGATCACCGATCCACGGAATCAACCATCTAGCCCGCGCTCGGCTACGGCGACGTGCGGACGGCGCCGCCGAGCAGCGGCACGTCCAGCCGGTAGCCCAGGCCGCGGGCCGGGTGCGCGCCCTTCGGGAAGCCGGCGATCCACACGCGGTCGACGCGCAGGCGGAGGCGCACCTGCGTCACGGCCTCGCGCAGCGCCGGGCGGAAGCGCGCGTAGGCCTCGGGGTCGTCGCCGTAGGCGAGGGTGCAGTGCGGGTGGAAGCTGTGCGGCAGGTTGTCGGCGTCGACCGCGCAGATCGACATGCGGAGCTCGCGTAGCTTCTCCGCGCCGTCCGCCACGCCGAGCCACGCCACCACGCGGTGGGCCGAGACGAACTCGCCGAGCCCGCGCAGCTCGAGCTCGAACGGCTCCATCACCGAGGCGCAGGGGCGGATGCGGTCCGCCAGCGTCACGTCGTCGCCCGGCCCGCGGAGCGGCGCGTAGAACAGCGTGATGTGGCCCGTCCCGACGGCCTGCGCGCTCACGCCCGCGGGCGGCTCGAGCTGCGCGATCCGCCGCAGCAGCCCGTCCACGGGGCTCGCGCGCAGCACGACGCCCCAGTACCAGCCGGTGTCGTCAGCCACCCCGGGGCGGCGCGTCCTCGTCTCGCTCCCACGGTGCGAGGTCGTCTGCTCCGGCGAACGGGTCGAAGGCGACGGTCTCGTCCATCTGCCCCTCGCCCCGCACCGCCTCTTCGTCCACGGTCACCCGGTCCTCGTCGTCGGCCGCAGGTGCCTCGGCCTCCGGCTCGGGCGGCCGGCTCGGGCTCCGGCCGCCGGCTCGGGCGCCGGCGCGGGCTCAGGTTCGGCCTCCGGCTCCGGCTCGGGCGCTGGCTCGGCGGCGTCCGGGCTCGGGCTCTCGTCCGCCGGCGGCCCCCACACGTCGTCGACCAGGGAGTCGTCGAGCTCGTCGGCCGGTACCGCGTCGTCGTCGACGGGGACGTCGTCGGCCGCCGCCCGCGCCTCGGCCTCGGCGCCGCCGATGGCCGCGAGGTCGTCGGGGTCGAGCTCGGGGCCGCCGGGCGCCAGCATCGAGTCCGGCACCGCGTCGTCGCCGAGCTCCTGCAGCGCCGCCTCCTCCGGCACGACGCCCGCCGCCACGGCCGCGGCCTCCTCCTCGGGGGTCAGCAGCGGCACCTCGCGCCGTGGCACGTCGCGGCCCCAGATCTCGCGGCCCTGGTACTCGGTCCCCGGCAGGTCGTCCAGCGTCCAGCCCGGCGCGCCGTACCACGTGGGTGCCGCCGGCCAGGGGATCTCGCGGCCGCCGACGTGCACGGACGACACGGCCGGCACCTCGCCGCGCTCGAGCGCGCGGGCGTTGGCCGGGCACACGCGCACCGCGGTGATCGTGCCGTCCGGCCGCACCAGGTCGATGTCCTCGGTGGCGAGCCCGTGCAGGTGCGTGAAGAAGCACAGCGCCGGCCGGTCGCGCAGCGGGCGGTCCGGCGGCGTGCGGCCGGCGATCAGCGACTCCGCGCTCTCGACGTGCCACTCGATCTCGTCGAGCTCGCTGGCTGCCGTGCGCAGCTCCCGCGGCGATGCGAGCTGCGGGATCGAGCGCCGCAGCGCGACGAGCTTGCCGCCTGCCGTCTCGTAGTGCTGCTGCAGGTCCGGGTCGTCGACCCCGCGCTCCGCCAGCGGCCGCACCAGCTCCGAGTGGCGGCGCGCCAGGCGCTCCAGCCGCTCCAGATGGAAGTCGCGCGCGGTGCCGATCGAGCCGCCGCGCCGCCGCTTGCGCCGGTCGCGCGAGCGCGAGCGCAGCGCGGCCAGCAGGACGACCGCGAGCGCGACGATGGCCGCGACCGCCAGGAGGTACTGCCAGATCGGGCGGCCGTCGTCGCCGCCGCCCTCGGACGACCCGCCCTGCTGCGACTCGCCGCCGCCACCGCCCTGGGTGCCCGTCCCGGCCGCCTGCTCGCCGGTCGTCGCGGGCGGCTCCGCCGTGGTGGAGAGCTGGCTCGCGAACTGGTTCATCAGCGCGACGGGATCGCCCGCCGCCGCCGAGTCGTTGGTGGCCTTCACCGCGGCGGCGACCTGCTGGGCGTCGTACTGGGACGAGGCCGCGCCGAGCTTCTTGACCACCACCACGACGGTGACCGGCGTCTTCCCGAACTCCTGCACGACCGCCTCGGCGGTCTTCTGCGCCGACGCCGTGCCCTTCGCCGGCTCGGACAGCACCACGAACTTCCAGCCCTTGTACTGGTCCTTGGTCTGCTCGCCGTTGACGAGCTGCCGCAGCGACGAGACGTTCGGCCGCGGCTTCACGGACGGCTGCACGTAGACCTTCTGCCCGCGCAGCTTGGAGGTCAGGGCCTGGACGCTGAGCGGCGCGCCGAGCGCCTGCGCGGGCAGCAGCGCGACGAGCGCGACGAGCGCGAGCGCGAGGACTACGAGCGCCGGGCGACGGCGAACCTGCATCGGCGGGATGCTACATCGCGGCCTCCGGAGAAGGGCCGCACGGGCGCCGACCGTGTCACAGCGCTGAGAAAACTTGATAACGGCAGACGAAGATCCTACACTTCGCCTACAGCTTTTCTCGCACTCGCGATATTCCCGTACCCCCAACGGAGGTTCCCCGGAAACATGGGCAGGGTCATCGGCATCGACCTCGGCACCACCAACTCGTGCATGGCCGTCCTGGAGGGCGGCGAGCCGACCGTCCTCGAGAACAGCGAGGGCGGCCGCACGACGCCATCGGTCGTCGCGTTCAGCAAGGACGGGCAGCGGCTCGTCGGCACGCCGGCCAAGCGCCAGGCGGTCACCAACCCCGAGAACACCATCTTCTCCATCAAGCGCTTCATGGGCCGCAAGTCCAGCGAGGTGCCGGAGGAGATGACGATCGTCCCGTACCAGGTCGTCAGCGGCCCGAACGGCGACGCGCGCGTGGAGGCGGACGGCAAGCAGTACGCGCCGCCGGAGATCTCCGCGATGATCCTCCAGAAGCTCAAGGCCGACGCAGAGGCCAAGCTCGGCGAGGGCGTCACGGACGCCGTCATCACGGTGCCGGCGTACTTCAACGACGCCCAGCGCCAGGCCACCAAGGACGCGGGCCGCATCGCCGGCCTGAACGTCCTGCGCATCGTCAACGAGCCCACCGCGGCCGCGCTCGCCTACGGCCTCGACAAGGAGGGCGAGCACCGCGTGCTCGTCTTCGACCTCGGCGGCGGCACCTTCGACGTGTCGGTGCTCGAGCTCGCCGACGGCGTGTTCGACGTGAAGTCGACCGCCGGCGACAACCACCTGGGCGGCGACAACTTCGACAAGGCGATCGTCGACTGGATGGTCGCCGAGTTCAAGCGCGACCAGGGCATCGACCTCGCGGCCGACCGCCTCGCGCTGCAGCGGCTGTACGAGGCCGCGGAGAAGGCCAAGATCGAGCTCTCCTCGACGCAGTCGACCAACATCAACCTGCCGTTCGTCACGGCGGACGCGTCCGGCCCCAAGCACCTCGACCTGACGCTGTCGCGGGCCAAGCTCACCGAGCTCTGCCACGACCTGATCGAGCGCACCGTCGGCCCGACCAAGCAGGCCCTGGCCGACGGCGGCCTCTCCAACGCGGAGATCGACGACGTCATCCTGGTCGGCGGCATGACCCGCATGCCGGCCGTGCAGGACAAGGTCCGCGAGCTGGTCGGCAAGGAGCCGCACCGCGGCGTCAACCCGGACGAGGTCGTGGCCATCGGCGCCGCGATCCAGGCCGGCGTGCTGCGCGGCGACGTCAAGGACGTCCTGCTGCTCGACGTCACCCCGCTCTCCCTCGGCATCGAGACCAAGGGCGGCGTGATGACCAAGCTCATCGAGCGCAACACCACGATCCCGACCCGCAAGTCCGAGGTCTTCTCCACCGCGGAGGACGGCCAGACGTCGGTCGAGATCCACGTGCTGCAGGGCGAGCGCGACCTGGCGAGCTACAACAAGACGCTCGGCAAGTTCCAGCTCGTCGGCATCCCGCCGGCGCCGCGGGGCGTGCCGCAGGTCGAGGTCACCTTCGACATCGACGCCAACGGCATCCTCAACGTGTCCGCGAAGGACCGCGGCACGGGCAACGAGCAGCAGGTGCGCATCGAGGGCGGGTCCGGCCTCTCCGAGGACGAGATCCAGAAGATGGTGCGCGACGCCGAGACGCACGCCGACGACGACCGCGTCGCGAAGGAGCTCGTCGAGGCCAAGAACGCGGCCGAGCAGACGATCTACGCGACCGAGAAGTCGCTGCGCGAGCACGGCGAGCGCATCGACGCGGAGGCGCGGGAGCGCATCGAGGCCGCGATCGCGGACCTGCGCGACTCCCTGGAGACGGGCGACGCCAACAGCGTCCGGGCCAAGACCCAGGCCCTGACCGAGGCGTCCTACAAGCTCGCCGAGGCGGTCTACCAGCAGAGCCAGGCGTCCCAGGGCTCCGGCCCGGCGGGCGGCGCGGGCGGCGAGGACGCCGGCGCGCCCGAGGAGGAGGTCATCGAGGACGCCGAGATCGTCGACTCCGACACCACGGCGCGCTCGTGAGGCCGGAGAACCGCGACGAGCTCGACGCGCTCACGGCACAGGACGCGCCGGCCCCTGCGGCCGGCGCGTCCGACCCGGCCGACGACGTCTTCGACGCCGAGCCCGAGGCCGCCACCGGGCCCGAGGCGGAGCTCGCGGCGCTCGCCGCCGAGCGGGACCGCTACCTCGACCAGATGCGCCGCCTCGCGGCCGAGTTCGACAACTACAAGAAGCGCGTCGCGCGCGAGCAGGAGTCCCTCACGCGGCGCGCCGGCGAGCGCCTGATCCTCGACCTGCTGCCCGTGCTCGACGATCTCGAGCGGGCGGTCGACGCGTTCGAGGTGCACGACAAGGAGCACGTCGCCGAGGGCGTCGCCCTGGTGCACCGCGCGCTCCGCAGCCTGCTGGAGCGGGAGGGCCTCGAGGAGGTCACGCCCGACGGCGAGCCGTTCGACCCGCACCGCCACGAGGCGCTCCTCTCCCAGCCCTCCGACCAGCCGGAGGGCACCGTCATCCAGGTCGTCCAGAAGGGCTTCGTGCTGGGCGACCGCGTGCTGCGCCCGGCCCGCGTGGTCGTCGCGGCGGCGCAGGAGTAACAGCACTGCAGACCACACCCGTTACCTTCGCCGCGCGTCCGCTGGACGTGTCGGCGCGCTTCGTCACCGGCTTCTTCTGGGTGCTGGTGGCCGGCGTCTGGCTCGGCACCGGGTCGCTCTTCAGCGACGGCGCCGAGGGCCCCGGCCTGCTGATGGGCGCCGTCGCCGTGGCCTTCGCCGCGGTCGCGATCGCCTGCCGCATGCACCAGCCGACGGGCTACGAGGTCGAGCCGGACGGGCTCGTCGTGGTCCGCCGCCGCGGCCGGCGCCGGTTCGACGGCGCGCCGTCCGCCGCCCGGCCGCGCCCGTTCGAGCGCGGCGACCTGCGCCTGCTCGGCACGGGCGGCCTGTACGGCTACGTCGGGCGCTTCCGCCTGCAGGACGTGGGCTGGACGAGCGCGCAGCTGACCTCCGGGCACGACGGCGTGCTGGTGACGGTGGGCGAGCGCGACGTGCTCGTCTCCCCGGGCGACCAGGCGGCGTTCATCGCCGCGGCCGCGGGAGGCGCCGATGCGTGACCTCTACGAGGTGCTCGGCGTCCCGCGCAACGCGAGCGCCGACGACATCAAGAAGGCGTACCGCAAGCTCGCCCAGAAGCTGCACCCGGACAAGAACCCCGGCGACGAGAAGGCCGAGGAGCAGTTCAAGGAGGTGTCGGCGGCGTACAACACGCTGTCCGACGTCGAGAAGCGCAAGGCCTACGACCAGTTCGGCGCGTCCGGCGGCGTCGGCTCGACCGGCTTCGATCCGAGCGGCTTCCGCGAGCACGCGCAGGCCTCGGGCTTCGACATCTCGGACCTGCTCGGCGACCTGTTCGGCCGCGCGCGCGGCGGCCGCGGCGGGCGGGCCGGCGCCCGGCCGAGCCGCGGGCCCGACCTGGAGACCGCGGTCAACCTCTCCTTCGACGACGCGCTCACCGGCGTCCAGCTCAAGATCCCCGTCGAGCGGGACGTCAACTGCCCCACGTGCCACGGCTCCGGCGCGGCCCCGGGCACCAGCCCGACGGTCTGCCCCGAGTGCGACGGCCGCGGGGTGCGCTCCCGCAACCAGGGCTTCTTCGCCCTGTCCGAGCCGTGCCCCCGCTGCGCCGGCTCCGGCGTCGTGGTCGAGCATCCCTGCCAGGAGTGCCACGGCCGCGGCAAGCAGCGCCGCACCGTCAAGTACGTGGTGCGCATCCCGGCCGGCATCCAGGACGGCAAGCAGCTGCGCCTGCCCGGCAAGGGCGGCGACGGCGTGGACGGCGGCCCGGCCGGCGACCTGCTGGTGACGGTGCGCGTCGGCGCGTCGCCCCTCTTCGAGCGGCGCGGCGACGACCTCGTGCTGACGGTGCCGATCTCGCTTCGCGGAGGCGGCCATGGGCGCCGAGATCGAGGTGCCGACGCCGGACCGCAGCCGCGTCAAGGTCAAGGTGCCCGGAGGCTCCGGCCCCGGCAAGCTGCTGCGGCTGCGCGGCCGCGGCGCGCCCGTGCCCAACAGCGACAAGAAGGGCGACCTGCTCGTGCGGCTCGACCTCGTCGTGCCGCAGAAGCTCTCCCGCGCGCAGAAGGAGGCGCTGGAGAAGTTCGCGGCCCTCGACGGCGCCCACGACATCCGCTCCGACCTCTTCGCCAAGGCCTGACCGCGATGGCGCCCACCGAGACCACTCCCAAGTACATGATCGGCGTGGCCGCCCAGCTCGTCGGCATGCACCCCCAGACGCTGCGGCTCTACGAGAGCCGGGGCCTGATCACGCCACGCCGCACGGCCGGCGGCACGCGCCTCTACTCCGACGCCGACCTCGCGCGGCTGCGGCGCGTCACCGACCTCGCGAGCGGGCTCGGGCTCTCGCTGCAGGGCGCGGAGTACGTGCTCTCGCTCGAGGACCAGCTCGCGGCGCTCGAGCGGCGCAACCGCGAGCTCGAGGCGGCCCTCGACCGGGCCGGCGAGGCGCATCGCGAGCACGTCGCCGAGGTGCACCGCTCCTACCGGCGCGACCTGGTCGTGTGGAGCGAGCCCGGCTCCGAGGTCGTCGTCCATCCACGCCACGGCGCGAGTCGCCGTTCCCGCTGATCGATTGAACGGACTAACCCCATGGACTTCTCCAAGCTGACCGTCAAGGCCCAGGAGGCCGTGCAGGGCGCCGTCGAGCGCGCGCGGGCCCGGGGCAACCCGGAGCTCACCGCTCCGCACCTGCTGCTCGCCCTCGTCGCCGAGAAGGACTCGGTGGCCGACGTCATCCTCTCGGCGTCCGGCGTCGACACCCGCGCGCTGCGCTCCGACGTCGAGGCCGCCCTCGAGAACCTCCCGCGCGTGTCCGGCACCGCCACGACCGGCGGGCCGCAGCCGAGCCTGGCCTTCCGCTCCGTGCTCGACCGCGCGCAGAAGGAGGCGCAGTCGCTCGGCGACGACTACGTCGCGACGGAGCACCTGCTGCTCGCGCTGCTCGAGGAGCGCGGCCGCTCCCGCGAGCTGCTGGAGGCGCAGGGCGCGAAGCGCGACCGCGTCATGGAGTCGCTGCGCAACCTGCGCGGCGGCCAGCGCGTCACCGACCAGAACGCCGAGGACCGCTACGACGCGCTCCGCAAGTACGCGCACGACCTCACCGGCGCCGCGGAGGCGGGCAAGGTCGATCCCGTGATCGGCCGCGACGCCGAGATCCGCCGCGTGGTGCAGGTGCTCTCGCGCCGCACCAAGAACAACCCCGTCCTCATCGGCGACCCCGGCGTCGGCAAGACCGCCATCGCCGAGGGCCTGGCCCAGCGCATCGTCAACGGCGACGTGCCGGAGAGCCTCAAGGGCCGCCGCATCTGGGCGCTCGACATGGGCGCGCTGCTCGCGGGCGCCAAGTACCGCGGCGAGTTCGAGGAGCGGCTCAAGGCCGTGCTCGGCGAGGTGACGGCGGCCGAGGGCCAGGCCGTCCTCTTCATCGACGAGCTGCACACGGTCATCGGCGCCGGCGCCGCCGAGGGCGCGGTCGACGCCGCGAACCTGCTCAAGCCGATGCTGGCGCGCGGCGAGCTGCGCGCGATCGGCGCCACGACGCTCGACGAGTTCCGCAAGCACGTGGAGAAGGACGCGGCCCTCGCGCGCCGCTTCCAGCCCGTGCTGGTCGGCGAGCCGTCCGTCGAGGACACGATCGGCATCCTGCGCGGCCTCAAGGAGCGCTACGAGGTGCACCACGGCGTGCGCATCCAGGACGGCGCGATCGTGGCGGCGGCCATGCTCTCCGACCGCTACATCGCCGACCGCTTCCTGCCCGACAAGGCGATCGACCTCATCGACGAGGCCGCGAGCCGGCTGCGCATCGAGATCGACTCCGTCCCCATGGAGCTCGACGCGGTACAGCGGCGCATCGTGCGGCTGGAGATCGAGGACGCCGCGCTGGCCAAGGAGTCCGACCCGGCCTCGGCCGAGCGGCGCCAGGCCGTCGCGGCGGAGCTCGGCGAGCTGCGCGAGACCGCCGGCGGCCTGCGCGCGCGCTGGGAGCGCGAGAAGCAGCACATCGAGTCCGTGCAGCGCCTCAAGGGCCTGCTCGAGGACACGAAGGCCGAGGCCGAGCGCGCCGAGCGCGAGGCCGACCTGCAGCGCGCCGCCCGGCTGCGCTACGGCGACCTGCCCTCGCTGGAGCGGGAGCTCGAGGCCGAGACCGCCGCGCTCGCGGCGCTCCAGGCCGATGGCGCGATGCTCGACGAGGAGGTCGACGCCGAGGACGTCGCCGAGGTCGTCGGCGCCTGGACCGGCATCCCGGTGACCCGCCTCATGGAGGGCGAGCTCGAGAAGCTCGTCCACCTCGAGGACCGCCTGCACGATCGGGTGGTCGGCCAGGACGAGGCGATCTCCGCGGTCGCGGACGCCATCCGCCGCTCGCGCGCCGGCCTGGGCGACCCGAACCGCCCCATCGGCTCCTTCCTGTTCCTCGGCCCGACCGGCGTCGGCAAGACCGAGCTCGCGAAGTCGCTGGCGGAGCTCATGTTCGACGACGAGAAGGCGATGATCCGCATCGACATGTCGGAGTACATGGAGCGCCACGCCGTCTCGCGGCTCGTGGGCGCCCCGCCCGGCTACGTCGGCTACGAGGAGGGCGGCCAGCTCACGGAGTCCGTGCGCCGCCGGCCGTACAGCGTGATCCTGCTCGACGAGATCGAGAAGGCGCACGGCGACGTCTTCAACATCCTGCTGCAGGTGCTGGACGACGGGCGCCTGACGGACGGCCAGGGCCGCACCGTCGACTTCACGAACACGCTCCTGATCATGACCTCCAACGCGGGCAGCGAGTTCATCCTCGAGGACCTCTCCGAGGAGGAGATGCGCGCCCGGGTCACCGCCGCGCTGCGGGGGCTGTTCCGGCCGGAGTTCCTGAACCGCGTCGACGAGACGGTCATCTTCCGGCGCCTCACGCAGGGCCAGATCCGGTCCATCGTCGACCTGCAGGTGCAGCGCCTGCAGCAGCGCGTCGCCGACCGCAAGGTCGCGCTCGAGGTCAGCGATGCGGCACGCGACCTGCTGGCCCGCGAGGGCTACGACCCGGTGTACGGCGCGCGTCCGCTGCGACGTGTCGTGCAGCGCCTGCTGGAGAATCCCCTCGCGATGCGCATCATCTCCGGCGAGATCTCCGAGGGCGCGACGATCGGCGTGGACGTCGAGGGCGACGACCTCGTGTTCCGCTCCGGCACGCCTGCCGCGGTCGCCGGATGAGGTCGAAGGGGAGCGACGAGCGCCCGCTGGCCCTGGGGCCGACCGGGCGCCCGCTGCATCCCGTCGGGGCGCTGTTCGAGGCGGCCTTCCGCCGCCTCGGGCAGCGCTTCGCTTCCTACATGGCGTACACGATCGCCTGCGGCCTGCCCGCGGCGCTGGTCTACCGCTTCGTCGACCAGGGCGACGTGGAGAAGTGGGTGCGCTACGCCCTGATCATGCTCGCGTACTCGCTCGGCCACCTGGCGCTGGTCGGCATCCTGTCCGGCCTGGTGACCGGCGGGCTGCGCGACAACGTCGGCAGCATCGCGCTCGCCGTGGTGTTCGGCGGCCTGGTGCTGACTGCGGCCTCGATCGTGGTGCTGCCGTTCGCCCTCGTCTTCTACCCGTTCGTCGTCTTCGGCCCCATCGCGGCCGCGGCAGGCGACGCATCCGGCTTCGGCGCGATCGCCCGGGGCGCACGCGTGGCCGGGGGTGCGCTCGGCCGGGTGGCGATGGTCGTCGTCGGGCTCGTCACCGTCGGCGCCTTCCTCTGGTTCGGCTTCGTGATCGGCTTCTCGCCGCTCGACCGCGACGTCCAGACCGTCGCGGCGATCGGCGCGGCGACGCTCCTGGCGTGGCCCGTCTCGGCGCTCGTGGAGCGCAACCTGTACGGCGACCTGACAGGCCGGCTGGTGATCCGCGACGCCCCCGGCGACGAGGAGCGCATGGCCGACCTCGCGCGGCGCGGCAAGGCCCGCGACTGACCGGTCGGGGGGTGGGCCCGCCAGTTGGCGGATTGACGTTAGGGCGCCCTAAGGTATGCTGGGTCAAGCCCATGGACGCCCCCGTCGACGAGCTCACCGACTTCCCCCGCGCTGGCGCCCGCGCACGCTGCATGCAGCGCTTCGAGCGCGACCTCGGCGCGTGGCTGGAGAGCTCCGAGGGGCGGTTCGCGGTGTGGCTCGCCGAGGTCTCGCGGTCGGGCGACGCCCCCGCGGACGACGCGCGCGCCTAGCCCAGGAGTGGATCGCCGCCCCGACGGGGTATGGTGCTGGTTCAGGCTCCGCACCCCCCGGGAGGTCCCACCATGGCCGCCACGAACGCGCACGCCGGCATCCTCGCCGCCGCCAACGAGGCGAAGCGCACCGAGATCGTCGAGCTCCTGACGCGGGCGTACTGGATGGAGATGGAGACCGTCATGAGCTACGTCGCGAACGCGGCGAACCTCGACGGGATCCGCGCCGAGGAGGTCGCCGAGTCGCTGGCGGCCGACGTCACCGAGGAGCTCGGCCACGCGCGGCAGTTCGCGGACCGCATCAAGGAGCTGTACGGCACGCCGCCGGGCTCCCTGGACTTCGCGGCCGAGCAGGCGAACCTGCAGCCGGGCGACCCGACCGACGTCGCCTCCGTGATCCGCGGCGTGATCGAGGCCGAGGCCGGCGCCATCACGCACTACACCCGCATCATCGAGGCCTGTGACGGCGTCGACTGGGTGACGCAGGACATGGTCATCGACATCCTGCGCGACGAGGAGGGCCACATGCGCTCCTTCGAGCGCTACCTGCGCGAGTTCGAGTAGCACGCGTGCGCGGCCCTGGCGGCTCGGCGCGCCGGTCGGGGTAGCATCCCCGCGTGACCGAGCGCCCGGACCGCCAGGAGCTGACCCCGCTCCTCTTCCTGCGCCGCAGCGCCCTCGCGTACGGCGATCGCACGGCGGTCGTCGACGGCGACCGCTCGTGGACGTGGGCGGAGTTCCACGACCGCTGCCACGCCCTCGGGCGCGCGCTCGTCGCGCGCGGCCTCGCGCCGGGCGAGCGCGTGGCGGTGCTGGCGCCGAACGGCCACGTGGCGCTCGAGGCGCACTACGGGGTCGCGCTGGCCGGCGGCGTGCTGTGCGCGATCAACACGCGGCTCGCGGCGCCCGAGGTGGCGGCCATCGTCGAGCAGTCGCGCCCGCGGGTCGTCATCCACGATCCGGCCCTCGCGCGCGCTGGCGGAGCCGGCCGCCGCCGCCGTCGACGCCGAGGCGATCCCGACCGGCGCGCCGTACGAGGCGCTGCTGGCGAGCGGCGACGGCGCGGCGCTCCCGGCGTGGCCGGACGACGAGGAGCGGCCGATCGGCATCAACGCCACCAGCGGCACGACGGGGCGGCCGAAGGGCGTCGTCGTCACGCACCGCGGGGCGTACCTGAACGCGCTCGCGCAGGCCCTGACCACGGGCCTCACGCCGGACACCCGCTACCTGTGGACGCTCCCGATGTTCCACTGCAACGGGTGGTGCAACACGTGGGCGGTGACGGCCGTGGGCGGGCGCCACGTGTGCCTGCCGCGGCCCGATCCGGAGGCCGTGTGGCGCCACCTGCGCGAGGACGGGATCACGCACCTCTGCGCGGCGCCGACCGTGCTCATCTCCATGCTGGCGTCGCCCGACGCGGCGCGGCTCGAGCGTCCGCTGGACGGTCGCCACGGGCGGCGCGCCGCCGTCGCCGACGATCATCGCCCGCGTCGAGGCCCTCAACGGCCGCATCGTCCATCTCTACGGGCTGACGGAGACCTACGGGCCCGCCTCCATCTCGGCCTGGCGCGGCGAGTGGGACGAGCTGGAGCTCGACGACCGCGCCCGCCTGCGCGCGCGCCAGGGCGTGCCGCAGCCGACCGGCGGCGAGCTCCGCGTCGTCGACGAGGAGGGGCGCGACGTGCCGGCGGACGCGGCGACGCTGGGCGAGATCGTGCTGCGCGGGAACACCGTGATGGCCGGCTACCACGAGGACCCGGCGGCGACGGCCGAGGCCTTCCGCGGCGGCTGGTTCCACACGGGCGACGCCGCGGTCGTCCATCCGGACGGCTACGTGGAGATCCGCGACCGCTTCAAGGACGTGATCGTCTCCGGCGGCGAGAACATCTCCACCATCGAGGTCGAGCAGGCGCTGGCCCGCCACCCGGCGGTGCAGGAGGTGGCGGTCGTCGCCGTCCCGCACGAGCGCTGGGGCGAGCGGCCCAAGGCGTTCGTCGTGCTGAACCCGGGTGCGGACGCGACGGCGGCGGAGCTCATCGCCTTCTGCCGCGAGCACCTGGCGGGCTTCAAGTGCCCCGACGCCATCGAGTTCGGCGAGCTGCCGAAGACGTCGACCGGCAAGGTCCAGAAGCACGTGCTGCGCGAGCGCGAGTGGGCCGGGCGCACCGTGCGGGTCAACTGACGGTCAAGCCCGGCCGGGGCGCGCGCGCCGGCCCTCGCATCCGTCCTGCCGGAATGAGATAGTCGCACCGGCAGCGACCGCGCACGTGGAGCCGGGCGCCAGCGTGGGGAGACGATCAGGGGAAGGAGGACCGGATGAGCAGGGTCAGCGACGACAGTCGTGACCTCGCGCAGCTGGGCTATCGCCAGGAGCTGCATCGGTCGCTGGGCAGTTTCTCATCGTTCGCGGCGGGCTTCTCGTACATCTCGATCCTGACCGGGATGTTCCAGACCGCCTACGTCGGCTTCTTGTTCGCCGGCCCCGCCTTCCTCTGGGCGTGGCCGTTCGTGTTCGCCGGCCAGATGATGGTCGCCCTGCAGTTCGCCGAGCTCGCGGCGCACTACCCGATCGCGGGCTCCGTCTACCAGTGGTCGAAGAAGGTGTCGCCCCGGGGGTGGGCCTGGAACAACGGCTGGTTCTACCTGTGCGCGCAGATCGTGACGATCCCGGCCGTGGCCGTCGGCTGGCAGGTGATCCTGCCGCAGATCTGGACCGGCTTCCAGATCATCAAGTGCTCGCCGGTCGGGTCGCCCACCTGTCCGGACGAGAACTTCCCGACGTACCTCGACTCGGCGTTCGCGCAGAACGGCCTGCTGCTCGGCGCGATCATGATCCTGCTGACGACGACGATCAACATCGCCGGCGTCCGCATCATGGCCCAGATCAACAACGTCGGCGTGGCGGCCGAGCTCATCGGCGCGACCGGCCTGATCATCCTCTACATCATCCACATCGAGCGCGGCCCGTCCGTGTGGTTCGAGACCAACGGCACCGGCGCCGGCCACACCCTGGGCTACCTCGGAGCGCTCCTGATCGGCGCGATCATGCCCCTCTACGTCATGTACGGCTTCGACTCAGCGGGGTCACTCGCGGAGGAGACGGCCGATCCGAGACGGCGGGCGCCACGCGCCATCCTGCAGGCCCTGGCGACGGCCGGCATCATGGGCTTCCTGCTGATCGCCTTCGCCGAGATGGCGGTCTCCTCGACGGCGCCCGACGGCCCGTTCATCACCGGCCTCACCGGCGTCACCACCGACGTCCTCGGCGAGACCTGGGGCAAGGTCTTCCTCGTGGACGTGGCGCTCGCCATCTTCGTCTGCTGCCTGGCGATCCAGGCCATGAGCGTGCGCATCCTGTTCAGCATGGCCCGCGACAACAACCTGCCGTTCGCCCGTCAGCTCGCGAGCGTGCACGGCTCCCGCCGCACGCCCGCCGTGCCGGCCATCGTGTCCGGCCTGATCGCCCTGCTGATCCTGGCCTTCAACATCAACAACCCGAAGGCCTTCACGATCATCATCGCCATGGGGATCATCCTCATGTACATCGCCTACTGGCTGCTGAACTCGCACGTCTTCATGCGGCGGCGCGAGGGCTGGCCGGACAACCTCGACGATCGACACGAGGGGCTGTTCCGCCTCGGCAAGTGGGGCCTCCTGACCAACGGCATCGCGGTGGTCTACGGCGTCGCGATGACGATCAACCTGATGTGGCCTCGCGACGAGTTCTACGGCACGGAGTGGTACCAGCAGTGGGGGCCGATCATGCTCGTCGCCCTGATCGCGATCGCGGGCCTGGTCTGGTGGTTCGCCGTACAGCGGCACCGCGGCGGGGTGCTCGACGAGCACGCCGCGCAGGTCGAGCAGCCGCCGCCGATGTCGAACGCAGCGCCATGAGCCAGGAGCGGCGTGGACGCGGCGAGCCGCGTGCCGCGTCCACGCCGCCCGACGGCGAGGAGGCGTCCGCGGACCCCGCGCTGCAGGCCCTCGTCCGCCGCGACGTCCGCCTGTTCGTCGTGGCGGCCGCGCTCGCGGTGGCGAGCCTGCTCGCGCTGGCGGCCTGGGGCCTCGACTGGCTGGGGAACGGCGTGCCGGCGCTCGTGCTCGGCCTCGCGGCGGTCGCGGTCGGCGTGATCGCCTACGCGACCGGCCCCCCGCTGCGCGACCGCATGTTCCTGCTGGGCCCGCCGTTCCTGGCGACGACGCCCGTGGTCATCGCGCTCTACGACGAGCTCGGGTTCGTGCTGGCGTTCGTGACCAGCTTCGCGATCGGGCTCGTGGCGGTGTACTTCGCCGTGCGGGCCCCGCGGCGAGCGCGCCGGTAGGCCGTCAGCTCGCGGCGGCGGCGATCGCGCCGGCCAGCCGCGCGTTGGCCACGATCAGCGCCTGGTTCACGCGCGCGCTCGGGCTGTCGGCGCCGCCGTGGACGCGGGAGAGGACGAACGGCGTCACCGCCGGGCCGCGCACGCCCGCCGCCTCCGCCTCGGCCAGGGCCCGCTCGATCAGCGCCTCTGCCTCGGCGGCCGGTAGCGCCAGCTCCGCGGGCGGGGGGTTGGCCACCAGCACGGCCGTCGAGCGCCCGAGCTCCCAGTGGACCCGGCAGATCGCCGCGGCGTCCTCGGGACGGTCGGCGCGGGCCGGCACCGGGTGCGGCGAGTCGCCCGAGAGGAAGAGCGGAAAGCAGTCGGTGCCGTAGCCGACGACGGGCACGCCCGACGTCTCCAGCATCTCGAGGGTCTTCGGCACGTCGAGCAGCGACTTCACGCCGGACGACACCACGCACGCCGCCGTGCTCGCAAGCTCGGCGAGGTCGGCGGAGACGTCCCACGTCCGCTCCGCGCCGCGATGCACGCCGCCGAGCCCGCCCGTCGCCATGAACTGGATGCCGCAGAGGCGCGCCGCGGCCAGCGTGCCCGCGACCGTGGTCGCGCCGGCGGCGCGGTCGACGATCGTGGCGGCGAGGTCGCGCGGGCCGACCTTGCGCGCGTCGCCGAGCGCGATGCGCTCCAGGTCCTGCTCCGTGAGGCCGACGCGGAGCTCGCCTTCGAGCAGCGCGATCGTCGCGGGGACCGCGCCTCCCTCGCGCACCGCCGCCTCGCTGGCGAGCGCCGTCTGCACGCCGAGCGGGTGCGGGAAGCCGTGGGCGACGAGCGTCGTCTCCAGCGCCACGACCGGGCGGCCGCGGACGAGCGCATCCTCCACCTCGCGCGTCATGCGCACGAACGGGGCAGGATGCCGCGTCACGGCGCGTGGCGGACGGAGGCGAGCATGGCTAGCATCGTAGCCGTGGCCCGTCGACGCTCCCTGCGCTCGCTCCTCGCCGGCAGCATCGTCGGCGGCGCGCTGGTCGTGCTGTTCCGCAGCCGGCGCGCGCCGGCCGCCCAGGACCTCTCCGCCTTCGACGACGCGCCGTGCTTCCGCGCCGGGCCGGACGGCCGCCTGCCGGGCAGCGACGGGCGGCCCGTTGTCGCGCCGCGTAGCGAGGAGTAGGGTGTGCGCAAGCGGACGGCACCACACCCCGCGGCGCCGTTCCGTCGGTCAAGGAGGACGGGATGGATCGGCTTCGTGCGATCTGGGCACGCTGGCGACGCGCCAGGGCGCAGCGGAAGCACCAGCACGAGGAAGGGCAGGCCGGGAAGATCGAGTACAGCGGCAGCCAGAGCCCGCAGGACAGCGCGTTCCGGGACAGCTGGGGCGCGGGCAGCGGCGGCTCGGGCTAGCGTCCGGACGCCCACCTGGCCCGAGGCGTCAGGGATACTGCTTCTCGGCCGCCTCGACGCCCTCGTCGAGGATCAGCTGGACCGCGTCGGCCCCGCGCTCGACCAGCGCGTCGGGGTCCTCGTCGGCCTCGAACGGCGCGAGCACGAAGTCGGCGATGCCGCGCGGGTCGCCGCGGCGCGGGCGTCCGACGCCGAGCCGCACCCGCAGGAAGTCGCGCGTGCCGAGCGCATCGGCCATCGAGCGCAGGCCGTTGTGGCCCTGCAGGCCGCCGCCGAGCTTGGCCCGGATGCGGTCGAAGTCGACCTCGATGTCGTCGTAGACCGCGATCACCTGTGCCGGCTCGAGCTTGAAGAAGCGCGCGGCGTTCGCGACCGGCGGCCCGGACAGGTTCATGTACGTCTCGGGCCCGAGCAGGGCGATCCGTGCCTCGCCCAGCCGCGTCTCGGCGAAGCGGCCGTTGTACTTGTTGCGGAAGCTCGCCCCGGAGCGCTCGCAGAGGACGTCGAGCACGCGGAAGCCCAGGTTGTGCCGGGTGCGCTCGTACTGCCGGCCGGGGTTGCCCAGGCCGACCACGAGCGCGTCCAGCGAGCCGCCGCCGGAGCGGCGCAGGAGTCCCACGCGCGTGCCCTGGTGACGCTACTCGGAGCCGGACTCGCCGCCGCCGGCGTCGTCCGCCGATGCGGCGCCCTCGCCCTCGGCCGGCTCCTCGCCCTCGACGGCCTCGCCCTCCGCGGCCTCCGCCTCGATGTCCTCCATCGTGGTCGGCTGGAGGATCGTGGCGAGGACGGTCTCGGGGTCAGTGGCCCACTCCACGCCGGACGGCGGGGTGATGTCGCCGAGCTTGATCGTGTCGCCGGTGCCGAGGGTCGAGATGTCGACGGTGATGACGTTCGGCACGTCACCCGGCAGCGCCGAGACCTCGATCTCGTGCACGGGCTGCTCCAGGACGCCGCCGTCGTCGACCACGCCCGGCGCCTCGCCCTCGACGTGCACGGCGACGGTCGTCGTGATCTTCTCCGTCATGGAGATCGCGAGCAGGTCGAGGTGCGTCAGCCGATCGCGGACCAGGTCGAGCTGGAAGTCCTTGAGGATCGCCGGCGTCGGGGTCGACTCGCCCGGGACGGACACCTGCAGGATCGCGTGGCGTCCGGCCTCGCCCGACAGCGCCGCGCGCAGGGTCGGGACGTCGATCTGGAACGGGTAGGGGTCCCGGCCGCGACCGTAGAGGATCCCGGGAATGAGTCCCTGACGGCGCACGGCGCGCGCGGTGGGTGTTCCCCCGGTCTCGCGGGGTTGGATCTGGAGCGTGGTCTCGGCCATGGCGGCGCGAAGAATAGGCCACACGCGCCTGCGAGGCCGCGGTTGGGCGGGGCCGGGGGTGCGACGCGGCCCACCCGCGCTCGGAGAGGCGGGCCACCGACACCCTCGAAGTGCGGCTGGCCCCACGTATCAAAGCGGTCAACGTGGGCATCGTTAGCGTATGACCACGCGACGGAAGATCGGCACGGTCGTCGTCACGGTGACGACCACGCCGCGCATGACGATCGACGAAGCGGCCCACCGGTAGCGGCTTCCCGCGGGCCGGTGCGCTCGCGACCGAGCTTCGGCCGTTCGTTGCGATAGCCAAGCTGTTCTGGGCGTTCGCCCCGACACGGCGGCGCCCAACGGATCACGACCACGGCGAACGGTCAGAACAGCTGGTTCTCGCCGCCGAAGATCTGCGAGACCGACCCGTGGTGGAAGATCTCGGCGATCGTCTGCGCGAGGATGCGGTCGACCGGGAGGACGCGCACCTTCGAGCTCTCGAGCACCTCGGGGGGAGCGGCACGGTGTCGCAGACGACGACCTCGTCGAGCGCGCTGGCCTCGATCTTCTCCAGGGCGTCGCCGGAGAACAGCGGGTGCGTCGCGCAGGCGACGATGCGCGTGGCGCCCGCCTCCTTCACCGCCTGGGCGCCCGCGCAGAGCGTGCCGGCGGTGTCGATCATGTCGTCGGAGATGATCGCGATCCTGCCGCTGACGTCGCCGATGACGCCGACGTTCTCCATGACCCGCACCTCGTTGTGGCTCGGGCGCTCCTTGGAGATGATCGCGAAGTTGGTGTCGAGCATCTCCGCGAACTTCTTCGCCAGCTTCGTCCGTCCGACGTCCGCGGACACCACCACGACGTCGTCGCCGCTCATCGCGAGGTCGCGGAAGTGCTGCGCGAACATCGGCAGCGCGGTCATGTGGTCGACCGGCCCGTCGAAGAAGCCCTGCACCTGGCCCGCGTGCAGGTCCATCGTCAGCACGCGGTCGATGCCGGCGGTGTGCATCAGCGACGCGACCAGGCGGGCGGTGATCGGCTCGCGCGGCGCGGACTTCTTGTCCTGGCGCGAGTACGGGTACCAGGGGATGACGGCGGTCACCCGATCGGCCGAGCCGAGCTTCGCGGCGTCGGCCATGATGAGGAGCTCCATCAGGTTCGCGTTGACGGGCTTGTTGCACGACTGCACGAGGAAGACGTCGCCGCCGCGCACCGACTCGTCGAAGCGCGCGTAGATCTCGCCGTTCTTGAACGTCTTCAGCGTCGTGCGGCCGAGATCCACGTCGAGCCGCGACGCGATGCGCATGGCCAGGTCGTGGTTCGACCGCCCGGAGAAGATCATCAACCGGCGGGAGCCGTCGTGCTCGGCGGAGCGGATCACCTCCATCATCGGGAAGAGCTGGGCGTCAGCCATCACGCGGTGGGTCGCCTCGCGTAGTCGTCGATGTTGACCTGGCGGCTGCGGGCGATGCCCAGCGCGCCGGACGGCACGTCCTCCGTGATCGGAGAGCCCGCCGCCGTGACCGCGCCGTCGCCGATGGTCACGGGAGCCACGAAGACATTGTGGCTGCCCGTGCGGACGCCGGCTCCGATCACGGTGCGGTGCTTCCGCCGGCCGTCGTAGTTGGCGGTGATCGTGCCGGCGCCGATGTTCGTGTCCTCGCCGATCTCGGCGTCGCCGATGTAGCTCAGGTGGGGCACCTTGGCGCGCTCGCCGATGACGCTGCCCTTGACCTCGACGTACGTCCCGACCTTCGCGCCCGCCTGCAGCACGGCGCCGGGCCGCAGGTAGCAGAAGGGGCCGGCGGACGCCCCGCGCCCGACATGCGCGTCCTGCAGCACGGCGTGCGGGCCGACGCTCGCGTCCTCCTCGACCACGGTGGCGCCGCGGAGGACGCTGAAGGGGTGGATGACGCAGTCGGGCGCGAGCACGACGTCGGCCTCGACGAAGGTCGTCTCGGGGTCGACGATGCCGGCGCCGGCGAGCATGTGCGCCTCGAGCAGGCGGCGGCGCAGCAGGCGCTCGGCGTTCGCGAGGTCGACACGGGTGTTGACGCCGATGGTGGAGTCCGCGGCCGTGGTGCGGTGGGCGACGATGCGGCCGCCGGCGGCGCGCAGGATCGGCAGCACGTCCGGCAGGTACAGCTCGCCCTGGTCGTTGTCCGGCTGCACCCGTGCGAGCGCATCGCGCAGCGCGGACGCGTCGAAGGCGTAGAAGCCCGCGTTGGTCTCCGCGAGCTCGAGCTCGTGCGGGGCGGCGTCGCGCACCTCGACCACCCGCTCCACGCTGCCGTCGGCGCCGCGCACGACGCGACCGTACGCGTTCGGCTCGTGCACGTCGACCGTGAGCAGCGTCGCGACGGCGCCCCCGCTGCGATGCGCCTCGACGACGCCGCGCAGGAGCTCGCCGGTGATCAGCGGCGTGTCGCCGGAGACCACGAGCACGTCGCCCTCGAAGCCCTGCAGCTCCTCGAGCCCGCACTGCACGGCGTGGCCGGTGCCGAGCGCCGGGTGCTGCACCGCCGCGCGCGCGTCGTCGCCGAGCAGTGCGCGCACGTCCTCCGCCTCCCTCGGCGTGACGACGACCAGCGGGTCGGCGTCCGCGTCGCGCGCCGCCGCGAGCACCCAGCCCAGGATCGGCCGCCCGCACAGGGGGTGCAGCACCTTCGTGCGCTTCGACTTCATGCGCGTCCCCATGCCGCCCGCCATGACCACGCAGGCGAGCGGGCGCGAGGGAGTGGCGGTGGTCGGCTCCATCGTCGCAGGCCCCGCGCGGCGGGAGGCTCAGGATAGACGAGACCCGCCGCCGCGTCTCCCCCGAACGGCCGGTGCCGTCGGTACCGTTCGCTGCGTGGACCTCCCGGCGTACGACGTCCGCCGCTCCGACCGGGCCCGTCGCGCCCGCATCGTGGTCACGGCGCGGGGCGCGCGTCGAGGTGGTGCTGCCGCGGCGCGCGCCGACCCGGCTCGCGGCGGAGCTCGTGCGGACGCGAGCGCGAGTGGATCCTGCGGACGCTGCGGCGGCAGGAGCGGCGCGCCGCGACGACGCCCCGCCTCGGCCTCGATCGCCCCGGCGTCGCGTGGGTGGCGGGCGAGCCGGTGCCGATCGAGCGGCTGCTCGGCGCCGCGCGCGCGACCCGGAGCGGGCCTACCGCACCCTGGCGCGGCGCCGGCTCGGGGGCCTGCTCGCGGCAGAGGGCGGCCGGCTCGGCCTGGCGCCGGGGCCGCTCTCGATCCGCGACCCGCGCACCCGCTGGGGCTCGTGCTCCGCGTCGGGCGCCATCTCCCTCTCCTGGCGGCTCGTGATGGTGCCGCCGCACGTCGCCCGCTACGTCGTCGTGCACGAGCTCTGCCACCTCGCAGCGCCGCGACCACTCGCCGCGCTTCTGGGCGCCTGGTCGAGCGCTCGCTGCCCGGCTGGCGCGACGGCCACGCCTGGCTCCGCCGGCACGGCGACGAGGTCATGGCGCACGTCCCGCGCCTACACTGAGCGCGCAGGCCGTGGGGCGTGGCCAAGTGGCAAGGCAGCGGGTTTTGGTCCCGCGATCGGGGGTTCGAATCCTCCCGCCCCAGTTGGCGTGAGCGCCCCCGCCGGGGGCCTCCCGTGTCGGAAGGCCCCCGGCAGCTCGGGCGCTACCCGTCGGCGCCGAGGTCGACGACGGGCTGGATCAGGTTCGCCACCTGCGGTGCGACGGTCACCGCGTCGTCGCCGAGCGAGCGTGTTGATGCGCAGCACGTCGAGCGCGGGCTCGCTGCCCGTGATCAACGTCTGGGCGGCGAGGCCGGCCGACGTCACCTGCGTGGCCGTCGCGCGTGACCTTCACGACGTCGCGGGCGTTGGTGCCGTTGACGACGACGGTGTCCGCCGTGCTGTCGCCGGTGCCGCCGCCGATCGTGGTCGCGAGGTTGGCCTCGACCGTCTTGAGGTCGGTGCCGGCCAGGTCGTTGACCGTGAGCGCGTCGGCGCCGCCGAGGGCGTTGACGGTCATGCGCTCGACGTCGTCGAAGTCGAGGGCGATGGTGGCGATGTTGCGGGTGAAGCGGACGCGCCCGCCGTTCCCCGACACGTCGAACAGCTCGCCGATGTTGGCGCCGTTGAAGCGGAGCGTGTCAGTGCCGGTCTCGCCCTCGACCGTGTCGTTGCCGTCGCCGGGATCCCACTGGAAGGTGTCGTTGCCACTTCCGAGCCGGGCGAGGTCGTTGCTCTGCTGGCCGTCGACGTGGTCGTTGCCGGAGCTGCCGACCAGCAGGTCCGGCCCGTTCGAGCCGAGCAGGGTGTCGTCGTTGGCACCGCCGTCGAACGTCAGCCGGGTGGCCGACGCCGCGAGGTTGCCCACTGCCGAGATCGTGTCGTTGCCGCCGAGTCCGCGCAGCACGAGGCTCTCGGTGGAGCCGGCGGCCTCGAACGGCGCCGTGGCGGCGGCGTCGACGCGCGGCACGAGCAGGTTCGCGGTGACCGCGATCTGGTCGGCCGTCGCGGTGCCGTCGTAGAACGCGGTGTCGAGGTCGTCGCCGCCGTCGCCCAGCACCGTCGCCGCGCCGGGCGTGCCGGCAGGCATGGTGATGGCGTCGGCGCCGCCGAGGGCGTTGAGCACGATGCCGTCGCCGACCTCGGTGCCGCGGACGCGGACGTCGGCGGTCAGGCCGTCCACCAGAGGGCTGCCCTCGCTCGTCGCCATGCGGATGGCGTCGGGGCCGTTCGTGGCGTTGACGATCACCGCGTCGGCCTCCGCGTCGCCGCCCCCGCCGGACGCGGCGAGGTCGGCGTCGACGAGTCGCATGTCGGTGCCGGACAGGTCGTTGACGATCGTGGTGTCCGCGCCGCCGAAGGTGTTGAGGGTGGTGCGCTCGACGTCGTCGAGGTCCATGGCGATGGTGGCGATGTTGCGGGTGAAGCGCACGCGCCCGCCGTTGGGCGACAGATCGAAGCTCTCACCGATGTTGGAGCCGTTGAACACCATGGTGTCGGTCTCGGTGCCGCCCTCGACAGTGTCGCTGCCGTCGCCGGGATCCCACTGGAACGTGTCGGTGCCACTCCCGAGGGAGGCGCTGTCGTTGCTCTGCTGGCCGTCGACGAGGTCGTTGCCGGAGCCGCCGACCAGCACGTCGGGCCCGTTGCTGCCGAGCAGGGTGTCGTTGCCGCTGCCGCCGTCCATGGTGATGGCGGTCAGGGCCGCGAGGTTGCCGACGGCGCTCGTGCTGTCGTTGCCGCCGAGGCCGTTGACGACCAGGCGCTCCGCGAGGCCCTCGACGGGCACGGTGCCGGCGCTGTCGACGCGGAACTCGGAGCCGTTCGCGGTCACGGCGATGGCGTCGGCGGCGGCCGTGCCGTTGTACGTCACCGTGTCGACGTCGGGACCGCCGTCGACGTTGAAGGTGGCGACGCCGGGCACGCCGACCTGGACGGTCGCCCGGTCGGCGCCCCCGAAGAGGCTGGCGGCGATGTCGTCGGCCGGCTCGCCGCCGCTGACCCGCAGCTGCGTCGCCAGGCCGTTGACGACCTGAGTGGCGCCGGCGGCGGCGACCGTCACGGCGTCGTCGCCGTTCGTGCCGATCGCGGTGACGACGTCCGCCGAGGCGTCGCCGCCACCGCCGAACGCAGCCAGGTTCGCGTCGAACGTGCGCAGGTCGGTGCCGGCCATGTCGTTGACGATGACCGCGTCGGCACCGCCCAGCGCGTTGAACGTGATGCCCTCCACGTCGTCGAGGTCCATCACGACGTTGGCGATGCTGCGGACGAGCTGCACCCGCCCGCCGTTCGCCGAGACGTAGATGTTCTCGCCGATGTTGGAGCCGTTGAAGGCCATGGCGTCGCGGTCGGGCCCGCCCTCGACGGTGTCGTTGCCGTCGCCGGGGTCCCACTGGAACGTGTCGGTGCCGCTGCCCAGCAGGGCGACGTCGTCGCCGCGGTTGCCGTCGATGACGTCGTTGCCGGTGCCGCCGACGAGCTGCTCGGCCGTGTGGCCGCCGATGAGGGTGTCGTTGCCCGATCCGCCGTCGATCGTGATGGCCTCGTCGACGGCGGAGCTCGCCGTGACGATGCGCACCGAGTCGTTGCCGCCGCCCGCCGCGATGTCGAGGTGGGTGAAGAGGGCGCGATCGAACGTGAAGTCGACCGTGCCGTCGTCGCCGACGTCCACGACGGCGGCGTCGGCCATGGTGACGGTGAGCGCGTCGCTCGCGCCGTCGCCGGTGATCTTCAGGTGCTCCGCCTCGATGCCCGCCTTGTAGGCGGCCGAGGCCGGGTCTGCCGAGACGCCGAGCAGGCCGGCCAGCGACGCGCTGGCGACGAGGCCGAGCAAGAGTGCGCGACGTCGCGAGCGGCGGGCCGAGCCTCGCCACCGGCCGTCGGGCAACGGGTGCAGCACAGAGACGCGCGCAGGCGCCGTTCGTCCGAGCATGGGTATCGCTCCTCTCCGTCACCGGAGTCCTGGGTGGGGCGTGACGTCGCGCCGAGCTGGGGCGGGGCGCGACCGGGCGTCGTCGCTGGGGTACGCCCTTGCGACCCCTAACGGCTACCGACGCGCCGGTGGTTTTTCCAGGTTTCGGCGATTCAGCACGAGCGTGCTGGAACGCCCGCGTCGCGCCTATCCGGTGGCGGGAGCGGCCTCGGCGAGCCGGCGCGCGATCGCACGCCGGGCGCGCTCGAGCGGGACCGGCGACGGCGAGACCGCGTACTGCGCGTTGGCGAGCAGCATGAACGCGTCCACCTCGAACGCCACCTGCTCGGGCTCCTCGCTCGCGTCGACCTCCCCGTCCGCCTGGCCCTCGACGGCGGCTGCGATCAGGAGCCCATACCACTCGGTGACGACGTCGACGGCCCGCTGGCGCACGGGCTGGGGGAGCGCGTCGAGCTCGCCGGCCACGGAGGCGAAGAAGCAGCCGCCGGGGAAGACGTCGCTCTCGACGTGCCGCAGGAAGTTCTCCGTCAGGAGCCGCAACCGCTCGAGCCCGGTGGCGCCGGACGTCGTCGCGGGATCGATCACGTCCTCGGCGAAGATGACCGCGGCGGCCTCGATGGTCGCGAGCTGCAGCTCCTCCTTGGAGCCGAAGTGCGCGAACAGGCCGCTCTTGCTCATGCCGACGGCGTCGGCCAGCCGGCCGATGCTGAGGCCGCCCAGGCCCTCGACCGTCGCCAGCCGGGCGGACTCCCGCAGGATCGCGCTGCGGCTGCGCTCGCCGTCGCTGCGGCGCTTGCGCTCCGGGCGATCGGTCGTGCGGGCAAATCCATCGGGCACGGTTGACAAGTTAGCACGAACGGTCGTATATTCGGCCGCCAATTCAGCACGAACGATCGTGCTAACTCCAGAAGAGGTATCTGCATGTCCTCCGCTCCGACCGTCGATCTCGCCGCCGTCAAGCTCCGCCAGCAGGCC
Organism: uncultured Actinomycetota bacterium; assembly: GCA_963767885.1. Classification (GTDB taxonomy): domain Bacteria; phylum Actinomycetota; class Thermoleophilia; order Gaiellales; family F1-60-MAGs149; genus CAVYFW01. The sequence continues at coordinate 99,492 of CAVYFW010000010.1, read as the reverse complement.
ACCTGGGCCAGCGGCGATTTCGCCCGCGTCGCCACGTTGATCGTGCCCATGGCCGAGATCCTGTGCGACGCCGCCGACCTGCGTGCGGGCTCGAAGGTGCTCGACGTCGCGTGCGGCAGCGGGAACGGCGCCATCGCCGCCGCGCGTCTCAACTGCGACGTGATCGGCGTCGACTACGTGCCGGCCCTGCTCGACCGCGCCCGCGAGCGCGCCGCCGCGGAGCGCCTGGACGTCGACTTCCGCGACGGCGACGCCGAGGCGCTGCCCTTCGCGGACGCCACGTTCGACGCCACCATCACCGTCGTCGGCTCGATGTTCGCCGCCGACCAGCACAAGGCCGCGGCCGAGCTCGTCCGCGTGACGAAGCCGGGCGGCACCATCGGCCTCGCGAGCTGGCGGCCCTCGGGCTTCATCGGCCAGATGTTCCGCACCACCGGCAAGCACGTGCCGCCGCCGGCCGGCGTCTCCTCGCCGCTCCTGTGGGGCAGCGAGGAGCACCTCGCCGAGCTGTTCGGCGACGACGTCGCCTGGACGCACCGCGAGCGCACCTTCACGTGGCGCTTCACGTCGCCCGCGGCGTTCGTGGAGTGCTTCGCGACGTACTACGGGCCGACGGTGAAGGCGCTCGAGGCCGCCGGCACCGGCAGCGACGCGCTGCTGCAGGACCTCGAGCAGCTCGCCGCGTCGGCCGACGAGCTGGGCGAGCCCGGCGCGATCCGCATCGCGGCGACGTACCTCGAGTCGGTGGGACGGCGGGTCTGATGCCCAGCCTCCGCTGACCCTGGCACGGCGGCCGCCGCCCTGCCACGATCGTCCCGCAGGCTCCCGACCCGGAGGTCGAGATGGCGAGGACGGCGTGGCAGGCGGCGGTCGAGGCGCTGGAGGCGGAGGGCGTCCGCTACGCCTTCGGGCTGCCAGGCAATCCCCTGCACCTCGTGGCCGACCTCGACGGATCGTCGGTCACGCCGATCCTGGCCCGCAACGAGTCGAGCGCCGTCTTCATGGCGTACGGCTACGCCCGGGTCTCGCGCGAGGTGGGCGTCTGCTTCGGCAACCCGGGGCCGGGCACCACCAACATGGTGTCGGGCATGCTCGAGGCGGACTCGGCGTGCGTGCCGGTCGTCGCGCTCTCCAACGGCACCGTCTCCCGCTTCGACGGGGCGGGCGCGCTGCAGGAGCTCGACGTGATGACGCTCATGCGCCCGGTGACCAAGTGGTCGTCGCAGCTGCGCGACCCGGCCGCCATGCCGTGGCTCATGCGGCGCGCCTTCCACGTCGCCCGCAACGGGCGTCCGGGGTCGGTGTTCGTCGAGGTGCCCGGCGACCTCGCCCTGCGCGAGGCCGAGATCGAGGACTACGCGAGCGCCGGCCCGCGCCTGCGCTCGCGCCCGTCGAGCGACGCGGTCGAGGCCCTCGCCGCGCTGCTGGCGGCGTCGGAGCGGCCGGTCGTCGTCGCCGGCTCGGGCGCCTGGTCGGCCGACGCCGGAGCCGCGCTGCGCGCGCTGGCGGAGACGATCGGCGCCGGCGTGCTGACGACGCCCGGCGGCCGCGGCTCGTTCCCGGAGGAGCACGAGCTCGCGCTCGGCCAGATGGGCCTCTACTTCACGAGCGCGGGCCGTTCCGCGTGGGACGACGCCGACCTCGTGCTGTCGGTCGGCTCCCGCCTGGAGGAGCTCCAGGCCGGCCCCGGCGCGAGCCTCTTCCCGGCCGGCGCCGCGCTACGCGCAGATCGACGCCGACGCGTTCGCCATCGCGCGCAACGTCGTGCCCGACGTCGGCCTCGTCGGCGATGCCGCGCTGGCGCTGGAGGACGTGCCGCGGCGCTGCGGGCGCGCGGCGCCGACGCCTCCGGCCGGGCGGCGTGGCGGGCGGAGCTCGCCGCGCAAGGCGGAGACGGCGGCGGACGTGGAGCGCGCGCGGGCCGACCGCCGCGGGCCGGTGTTCGGCGGCCAGCTCGTCGGCGAGATCGAGCAGGTCTTCGGACCGCGCACGATCCTCGCGCACGAGAACGGCGGGCACGATCTCTGGTCGTACTACTCGCCCTACTACCGGGTGCAGGACGGCGGCATCTCGATCCCGCCCGGCGAGCAGACCGTGATGGGCATCGCCGTCGTCGGCGCGATCGGCGCGAAGCTGGCCCGGCCCGACCTGCACGTCGTCTGCACGTCCGGCGACGGCGCGATGCAGATGGTGCTCGGCGAGCTCGGCTCGGCCGTGCAGCACCGCGCGCCGGTCACCTGGGTCGTCTTCGCCGACGGCGGCTTCGCGTGGCCGCAGTACATCGGCCTCGAGACCGGGCACCCCCCGGTGGCCACGGACTTCGAGCAGCGCACCGACTTCGTGGCGGCCGCACGGGCCCAGGGCCTGCACGCCGAGGCCGTGGCGCACGGCGACGACGTCGCGCGACGCGCTCGACCGTGCGCGCCGGGCGACCGAGGACGGCGTCCCGGCGCTCGTGGAGGTCGCCGTCGCGCGGCACGAGTACGCGCCGGGCTTCGTCTCCTTCCACCGCGACGTCTGGGGGCTCGGGCAGCGCGCCGCCGCCGCCGGCTGACGCGACGCCTCAGACCCTGCGCAGGGCGTCGCGCGCAGCGGCGTCCCAGCCGCGGGCCGCGTTCCCGAGCGTCGCGAACCCGACCGTCCCGGCCGCCGCCGGCACGCCGAGCGCCTGGAGCAGCGCGACGTGGCGCGGGACCGGCCCCTCGAAGCCGTCGCAGTCGCGCAGCACGCGCGCGACGGCCTCCTCGTCGCCCGCGAAGGCGCGGGCGAGGCGGGTGGCGTCGCCGCCGCGCGGGGTCGTGCGCACGCCGTCCTCGCCCCACGGCGCCGAGTCGTAGTCGTCGGCGATGCAGCCGAACTCGCCGAGCGCGAGCACGAGTGCGCCGTCGTCGTAGACCAGCGCGAGCAGGACGGCCGTGGCGTGCTCGTCCGAGAGCCGGCGGGCGAGCTCGTAGCCCTCGGGCGGGTGCGCCTCCGTGCCGCGGTCGTAGACCAGCACGCGCGCGCCATCGAGCGGCAGCACGGCCGCACGCCGCTCGCGCCGGCGGAGTCCGTCGGCCACCTGCTCCGCGTCCGCGTGCGCGAGGAGGTGGTTCGCGTACCTGACGCCCACGGCGCGCCGAGGGTATCCGCGCCGCGCGGCTAGGGGAAGGCCTGCGTCTCGGGCTCGAGGTCGAGGGAGCCGCCGCGCCGGCACTCGTCGGAGCGGTACCCGGGCGGGAGCGACACCCGCGCGCGCGCGAAGCGGCCGACCAGCGCCGCGGTGGCGGCCGGCAGCCCGAGCGCGGTCGCGACGGTGTCGGCGGTCTGCAGCCCGTAGCACTCGGCCTGCGCCTCGGTCCACACGCCGTCGACGTGCTGGGCCTCGTGCGCGACGGTCGTCAGCGCCAGCGCGGCCTCCGCGCGGCTCGGCTCGCAGAGCGGGAAGCGCAGCTCGAGCTCCCGCCGGACGCAGCCCAGCTTGGGGGCGTTGGTGGCGAGCAGGCGGTCGAGCACGAGGCACACGCGCGGCGCCAGGTGGATGACGTCCTCGTCGCTCGTGACGTAGCCGGCGCGCTCGAACGTCTCCGGCGACGCCTGCTCGTCCTGCGAGGCCGCCCACGCCGACGGCGAGTCGCAGCTGACGTCGATGGCCCGCGGCGAGTCCAGGCCCGCGCCGGCCGCGGAGGCGAGCTGGTCCTCGACGGCCGCGACCGTCGCCGACCAGTCCTGCACCGTGCCGAGGCAGCGCCCCGCGGTCCGCCGCCAGCGCCCCTGCCGGGCCTCGGCGGTGCGGGCGAGGCCGTTGGCGCGGCGCACGAGCGTGTTGAAGCGGGCGACGGTGGCGTTGTGCTCCTCGACGACGGCGTTGTAGGTGCTCATCGCCGCCTGGTACGGGGCGAGCGCCGCGTCGTGCTCGGCCCGCAGGCCCTCGTAGATCGCGAAGTCGTCGGGCGGCAGCGTCCGGGAGGGGTGGGCCGCGAGGAAGTCGTCGAGCGGCCGGCGCGCCTCCTCGTACGTGACGCGCGCCGCGTCGGAGCGCTTCTTCGCGGCCTTCAGCTGGCGCTTCAGCCGCGCCAGCGCGGCCTCGGCCCTGGCGCGGTTGCCGAGCGTCTTGCTCGCCTGGCGGACGTGGCGCGCGTGCTGGGCGTCGATGCGGGCGATCTCGGTGCGGCAGGACGCGGACATCCCCTCGATCAGGGTGCCGGGCGCGAGCTCGGGCGCCGCGGCCTCCGTCGCCGCGGCCTCGGCACTGGTCGCGGCCTCCTGCTCGGGCGCCACGTCGCCGACGTCGCGCGCCTCGGTCGTGCCGGGCTCGTCCGGCAGCGGCCGGGTCGACCCGCCGTCGCGCGAGCCGCCCATGCAGCCGGCCAGCAGCACGGCGAGCGCGGCGAGCATCAGCGCGCCGGCGGGGCGGCGCAGGGGGAGGGCGCCCATGCTCCGAGTGTACGGACGTGCGGCGGAAGCTGGCCGACGGCTGCCACCGGAGGCGGTGCCGATGTCCTATCACTCCCGGCGTGGAGGTCGTCGTCGTCCGTGATGCCGGGGCCGCCGGCGCGCTGGTGGCCGACATCGTGGTCGCGCTGCTGCGGCGCAGGCCGGACGCCGTGCTGGGGCTGGCGACGGGGTCCTCGCCGCTGCCCGCCTACCGCGAGCTCATCGACCGCCACCGCCGCGGGGAGGTCTCCTTCGCGCGAGCCCGCGGCTTCCTGCTCGACGAGTACGTCGGCCTGCCGCCCGGCCACCCGCAGAGCTACCGCGCCGTCATCGAGCGCGAGCTCGCCGGCCACGTGGACCTCGCGCCGGACGCCGTGCGCGGCCCCGACGTCCACGCCGCCGACCTGCTGGCGGCCTGCGACGCGTACGAGGCGGCCATCGCGGCGGCGGGCGGCGTCGACCTGCAGCTGCTCGGCATCGGCACCGACGGCCACGTCGGCTTCAACGAGCCGTCGTCGTCGCTGGGCTCGCGGACGCGGCTGAAGACGCTGACCGGACGCACGCGCGCGGACAACGCGCGCTTCTTCGGCGACCGCGAGGAGCCGCCGCGCCACGTCGTCACGCAGGGGATCGGCACCATCCTCGAGGCGCGCCACCTCGTGCTGGTCGCGGTCGGCGCGGGCAAGGCGGCGATCGCGGCGCGCGCCATCGAGGGCCCGCTGACGGCGCTCGTGCCGGCGTCGGCGCTGCAGCTGCACCGGCACGTGACGGTCGTGCTGGACGAGCCGGCCGCCGCCGACCTGCAGCTGCTCGAGTACTACCGCGAGGTGTACGCGGGCAAGCCGGAGTGGCAGGGGCACGAGCAATCCCGCGCCCGTGGCGCGCTTCCGAACGCCGCCGGCCGTCGAGGACTCGCGGGCCGCGCCTACGGCCGCTCTTCAAGAACGCCGACGTCGTTCGCCGTCATCCGGCGCCAGTGCCTGACAGCCGTGAGCGCTGACGCCGCGCCCGCAGCGCACGAAGGAGCGGTAGCGGCGTGCCACCCGCAGCGAAGCGACTGCGCCGGCGAGCGAGAGCCGGAGCAGCCCAGCAGTACCGTGCTGTCGGAGGCAGTTCCGTGCCCGGACGAGGGCCCGCTTTGGCCGCGAGCGCGGAGCGCGCGTCGGCCGCCCGAGCGACCCGTCGCCGACCTGCGGCCGTGCTGGCGTCGATCAGCCGGCCGCGCCGTGCGCGATCTCGCCGTGAACCAACGGACGTCCGCCGCCGGCCGGTCGACCGTCCAGCACTCGACCCCGGCCGTGCCGGCCAGCACCGCCCGTAGAAGCCGTCCTCGATCCGCCCACATGTCCGAGGGTTGCCGGGGCCGGGCGGACCTCCCCCGGAGGGGGCGAATCGCCCTCAGCCGGCCGCGGCGCCCGACCGCTGGCGGCCCCACTGCACCAGGCCGCCGGCCAGCACCGTGTCGAGCATGAACTGCGGCACCGGACGCGCCTGGTACGTGCGCTCGCCGATGCGGATCTCGCCGCTCTCCGTGTCGATGCGGACGGGCTCGCCGTGCGCCGCCTCGACGCCCGGCACCTGCAGCACCAGCAGGCCGAGGTTGATGCAGTTGCGGTAGAAGATGCGCGCGAAGCTCCGGCCGACCACGCAGCGCACGCCGGACGCCCGCATCGCCTGCGGCACGTGCTCGCGCGAGGAGCCGGAGCCGAAGTTCTCGCCCACCACCAGCACCGTGTCGCCGACCAGGCGGTCGCGCAGGGACGGGTCGAGGCCCTCGAAGAGGTGCGCGCGCATCCGCTCCGGATCCTCGATGTTGAGGAACGGGCCGGGGTAGAGCACGTCGGTGTCGACGTTGTCCTCGGGGATCGCGACCGCGGCGCCCTCGATGATCACGCCGGCGCCTCCGCCCCGACGATCGCCGCCGGATCGACGAGCTCGCCGGCCACCGCCGCCGCCGCCGCGACGTGCGCGTTGGCGAGGAAGACCTGCGAGCCCTTGCCGCCCATGCGGCCGCGGAAGTTGCGGTTGGTCGTGGCGACCGCCGTCTCGCCCGGGGCCAGGATGCCCATGCCGCCGCCGAAGCACGCGCCGCACGTCGGCGTCGAGACCATCGCGCCCGCCTCGCTGAACACGTCCAGCAGCCCCTCGGCCAGCGCCTCGCGCCACACCTTGCGGCTCGCCGGCACGATGATCACGCGGACGTCCGGATGCACCTCGCGGCCGCGCAGGATCTCGGCGGCCTGCCGCAGGTCGGTCATGGTGCCGTTGGCGCAGTTGCCGATGTAGACCTGGTCGACGCGCGTGCCGAGCGACTCGTCGAGCGGCGCCACGTTGCCCGGCGAGTGCGGGCGCGCCACGAGCGGCGACAGCCCGTCGAGGTCGATCGTCAGGCGCTGCGCGACCTCGGCGCCGGGGTCGGTGCGCTCCGGCGTCCAGGGCCTGTCGGTACGGCCCTCGAGGTATGCCGCCGTCGTCGCGTCGGCGGGGAAGATGCCGGTCTCGGAGCCCGCCTCGACCGCCATGTTCGCGACCGCCAGCCGCTCGTCGATGGTCAGCGCCTCCGCGCCCTCGCCGACGAACTCGAGCACGTTGCCGGTGCCCGCCGTTCACGCCGATCTCCGCCAGCACCGCCAGGATCAGGTCCTTGCCGGCGACGAAGCGGCCCTTCGTCCCGCGGAACTCCACCTGGATCGTGCCCGGCACGACCTGCCAGAACTCGCCGAACGCCAGGCAGCACGCGACGTCGGTGGAGCCGAGGCCGGTGCCGAACGCGCCCGAGCGCGCCGTGCGTGCACGTGTGCGAGTCGCCGCCGGCGACCACGGAGCCCGGCACCACCCAGCCGTCCTCGACCAGCACCTGGTGCTCGATGCCGCCGCGCCCCTGGCCGTAGAACACGACGCCCTGCTCGTCGGCCCAGCGCTTCAGCACCTGCTGGAGCTCCGCCGAGCGCGCGTCCTTCGCCGGCACGAAGTGGTCGGGGATGAGCACCACCCGCGCCGGGTCGAAGACGCGGTCGACGCCCATCTCCCGCATCGTGCGGAAGGCGATCGGGCCCGAGATGTCGTTCGTCATCACGACGTCGCAGCGGACCATCACGACGTCGCCCGGCGCGATGGCGTCGACGCCGGCGTGGGCGAGCAGGATCTTCTCCGCGAGCGTATGCGCCAAGGCTGGTGGATACGCTCCCGGGCGTCGGTTCAGGTCGTGGCGGCCAGCGCGCGCGGCTCGAGCGCGAGTCCGGTGTCGGGATCGAAGAAGTGCATGTGCTCCGTGTCGATCGCGAGCTCGATCCGCGTGCCCGCGGCCGAGTGCTGGCGGCCCTGGAGGCGGGCGGTGAACATCGACCGCTCGTCGTCCATGAGCAGGCGCGCCTCGTCCTCGGAGTCGGCGTCCTGCGCCGCCGTCACGTGCTCGGTCTGCACGGGCGGCGCGTCGATGCGGAACAGCACGTGGCTCTCGGCGCCGAGCTCCTCGACGATGACGACGTCGGCACTCAGCCGCGAGACCGACGCGTCGTCGGCGATGGTGAAGTCGTCGGGTCGGATGCCGACGATCACCTGGCGGCCGGGCTCGGGCAGGTGCTCGCGCGGGATCGTGATCGTCTGGCCGCCGAACGTCACGTTGCCGTCGTTGATCGTCGCCTCGACCAGGTTCATCGCCGGGCTGCCGATGAAGGCGGCCACGAACAGGTTGGCCGGGCTGTCGAACAGCGTCTGCGGCGTGTCGCACTGCTGCAGGAGGCCGTCGCGGAGCACGGCCACCCGCTGGCCGAGGGTCATCGCCTCGACCTGGTCGTGGGTGACGTAGACCGTCGTCACGCCGAGCCGCTCGTGCAGGCGCGCGAGCTCGCCGCGCATGGCGACGCGCAGCTTGGCGTCGAGGTTCGAGAGCGGCTCGTCCATGAGGTAGGCGGCGGGCTCGCGCACCATGGCGCGCCCCATCGCGACGCGCTGGCGCTGGCCGCCGGAGAGCTGGCCGGGCTTGCGCTCGAGCAGGTCGTTGAGGCCGAGGATCTTCGCGACGTCGTCCACGCGCCGGTTGATCTCGTCCTTGGCCGTCTTGCGCATCTTCAGGCCGAAGGCCAGGTTCTGCCGCACGCTCATGTGCGGGTAGAGCGCGTAGTTCTGGAACACCATCGCGATGTCGCGCGCGCGGGGCGCAGCGTCGGTGACGTCCTTGCCGCCGATCTCGACCACGCCCTCGCTGACCTCCTCGAGGCCCGCGATCATGCGCAGGAGCGTCGACTTGCCGCAGCCGGACGGGCCGACGAGGACCATGAACTCGCCCTCGGTGATGTCCAGGTTGATGTCCTTGACGGCGCGGAACCCGTTGCCGTAGATCTTGGAGACGTGCTCCAGGCGGATGCCGCCCTTGGGGTGGCGGCGGTCTGCTCGGTCATCGCGGATCCACCACCAGGAGGCGCTCCTGCGTGAAGTCGCGGATGGCGAAGCGAACGCCCTCGCGGCCGGACCCCGACCGCCGCTCGCCGCCGTACGGCATGTGATCGACCCGGTAGGTATTCACGTCGTTGACGATAACGCCCCCGACCTCCAATTGTGAATAGGCACGCTCGACGATTCGCAGATCATTCGTGAAGATGCCCGCCTGCAGGCCGTAAACCGTTTCGCCCGCGGCGGCGATCGCGGCGTCCACGTCGTCGTAGGTGGCGATGGCCACGATCGGCGCGAAGACCTCCGCGGCGCACGCCCGGGCGGCGGTCGGCACGTCGGCGAGCAGGGTCGGCGCGACGCTGGTGCGGGCCGAGCCGGGTGCCGCCGCAGAGCACGCGCGCGCCGGCCGCCCGCGCCTCCTCGATGACGGCCATCGCGGCGTCGGCGGCCCGCTCGTCGACGAGGCAGCCGATGATCGTGGCGTCGTCGCTCGGGTCGCCGAGCGCCATGCCCTCGATCTCGCGCGACCAGCGCGGCCTCGAACGCGTCGGCGATGGACGCGTGGACGAACAGGCGCTGCACCGAGATGCAGGCCTGCCCGGCTGCGCAGGAAGCCGCCGAAGGCGACGCGCTTGGCGGCGTAGGCGACGTTCGCGTCCTCGTGCACGATGACGGCGCCGTTGCCGCCCAGCTCGAGCGTGATGCGGTGCGGTGCGGCGACACGGCGCAGGTGCCAGCCGACCTCGCCGCTGCCGGTGAACGAGAGGGCCTTGATGCGCTCGTCCCGCGCCATGCGCCTCGCCGAGCGCGGTCGGGCACGGGACGACGCTGACGGCGCCCGCCGGCGCGCCGGCCTCGACCATGATCTCGCCGAGCGAGAGCGCCGACAGCGGCGTCTTCGTGGCGGGCCGGATGATGCACGGGCAGCCGGCCGCGAGCGCGGGCGCGAGCTTGTGCGCCACCAGCAGGAGCGGCGCGTTGAACGGCGTGATGCCGAGCACCGGCCCGACCGGGAAGCGCCGCGTCATGGCGTAGCGGCCCTCGCCGTTGGGCCACGCGTCGATGGGGATCTGCTCGCCGGTGATGCGCCGGGACTCCTCGGCGGCGCCGCGCAGGATCTCGACCGTGCGGCGCACCTCCATGCGCGTCTCCCAGATGGCGTTCCCCGTCTCCAGGGTCATCTGCAGCGCGAGCTCCTCGACGCGCTCGGCCACGAGGTCGGCGGCGCGGTTGAGGATCTCGGCGCGGCGGAACGGCGGCAGCGCCGCGAGCTCGGCGCGGGCGGCGTCGGCGGCCGCGAGCGCGCGCTCGACGATCGGCCTCGTCGCCCAGCGCGACGCGCCCGATCTCGCGGCCGTCGTAGGGGAACGTGACGGCGAGCTCGTGCCCCGTCAGCAGCCGGTCGCCGGCCAGGATCAGCGGCCTGACGCCCCCGGCGGGCGGGGGTGCGTCGAGCGGGGCGGCTTCCTGCGTGGCCAAGGCGCTCCCTCCCGTCATCGGGTCCGGCGGCAATCCTACTACTCAGGGGGTAGGTGGGTCAACGGCAGCGCGGCGGCTTCGGCGGCCGGCGTCGGCGAGATGGACTCGCCCAGGATGATGGCGCGCAGGTCGCTGTCAGCCTGCCACCAGCGGTCCCACTCCGCGAAGCCGATCTTCTGCTGGGCCGACTGGAGCACGCGGTCGTGGTGGAGGTACTCCTGCACGACCAGCACCAACGCCGGGCTGCGGGTGCGGACGCCCTCTGCGCCACCGTCGCTCGGCAGGTGGGCGACGACGACCTCCTCGCGGTCCACGACGAGCGTCAGCATGCGCCCGTGGATGCGGTTCGCGACGATGTCCTGGTAGCTGTGCGCGAGCCACGATCCGGGGAGCGGATCGCCCGAGCCGCCGGCGCCGTACACCATCCCGTAGACCTGCACGCCACGGGCGTGCGCCGCGTCGACGAGCGTCGACGAGCTCGCCCAGCTCCGAGGCCCAGAGCGAGACCGTGAGCTCGCGATCGGCGGCCGCGATCACCGCGCGGCAGCCCTCCAGGATCGCGCTGCGGCCGGCGATGGCCAGGAGCTCGTTGGGCGTGGCGGGCGCGGCGACCTGCGGCAGCGACTCCTCCAGCAGGTCGAGCGGGTCGTTGAAGCGGCGCCGCAGCCGCTGCACGAGCTCGTCGGGCGCGATGGCCGCGAAGCGCGTCGCGCCGTCGCGCCGGATCGCGTGCACGAAGCCCTCGTCGGCGAGCTTGCCGAGCACCGCGTAGACCTTCGACGACGGCACCTTCGCGCTGCGCGAGAGCTCGTTGCCGTTCTGCGAGCCGTGCCGGATCAGGCCGAGGTAGATGCGCGCCTCGTACAGCGACATGCCGCTCGCGCGCAGCGCGCGCACCAGCTCCTCGTCCGCGACGGGCATCGTCGGCTCAGCCCGAGTGGTCGGCGAGTGGCTCACGCGTGTGCTTGGTGACGCTCCAGCCGCCGTCGACCGTGAGCTCGGCGCCGGTCACGTAGGACGCGTCGTCCGAGACCAGGAACGCGATCGCCGCCGCGACCTCCTCGGGCTGGCCGTTGCGCGCGAGCGTCGTCATCGCCGCCGAGGCCGCACGTCCGGCCTCGTCGACGTCGTCCCAGATGCCGGTGATGATCGGCCCGGGCAGCACCGCGTTGACGCGCACCTGCGGGCCGAACTCGACCGCGAGCTCCCGCGTCAGCGCGCACATCGCGCCCTTGGTGGCGTCGTAGCCAGCGTGGCCGTCGAAGCCGACGTGCGCGTGCACGCTGGAGACGTTGACCATCGCGCCCGCGTGCTCGACGAGGTCGCGCATGCACGCGCGCACGGAGTGGTAGACCTGGCCCAGGTTGACGTCGAGCATGCGGCGCCAGGTGTCGGCGTCGAGCTCGAGCGTCGAGCGGATGACGTTGGCGTACGCGTTGTTGACGACGGCGTCGACGCGGCCGAAGTGCGTCGCGGGCCGCCTCGGCGATCCGCTCCCAGTCGGCCTGCGAGGCGACGTCGCAGCGGCTCGAAGCGCGCCCGCCCGCCGCGCGTCGGCGATCTCGCCGGCCACCGCGCGGCCGCGCTCCTCGGCGACGTCGGCGAGCACCACCGCCGCGCCCTCCGAGGCGAGGCGCCGGGCCGTGGCGGCGCCGATGCCGCTCGCGGCACCGCGTCACCACCGCGACCCGACCCTCGAGCCTCATCCGCCCACGCCACGACCCGCCGCATCGCCGCCTCGACGTCCTCCACCGACGGCAGGACCTCGCGCTCCAGGCGTCGCGGCGTACGGGATCGGCGTGTCCTTCGCCGTCACCCGCTGCGGCTCCGCGCGGAGCGCGCCCCGACGCGTCGTCGATCACCCGCGCCACGACCTCGCTGGCGAAGCCGCCGGCGCGCGCGCCCTCGCTGACGACGACCAGCCGGCCGGTCTTGCGCGACGCGAGCCGCCGATCGTGTCCATGTCGAGCGGCTTGAGCGTGCGCGGGTCGATGACCTCGGCCTCGATGCCGTCGCGGGCGACCGCGCGGGCGGCCTGCAGCGCCATGGTGCACGCACATGCCGGTCGGCGACGACGGTCACGTCCGTGCCCGGCCGCTTGACGTCGCGCGACCCCGATCGGCACGAGGTGCTCGCCGTCCGGCACCGGGCCCTTGCGGCGCGTAGAGCAGCCGCTTCTCGAGGAAGACGCACCGGGTTGTCCTCGCGGATCGCGCTCTTCAGCAGGCCCTTCGCGTCGGCCGCGTTCGACGGCATCATCACGATCAGGCCCGGCGTGTGGACGAACCAGGCCTCGAGCGTCTGCGAGTGCTGCGCGGCCATGCCGATGCCGTTCGAGATCGGCCCGCGCACGCACCAGCGGCACCGACACCTGGCCGCCCGACATGTAGCGCCACTTGGCCGCGTGGTTGACGACCTGGTCCATCGTCAGCGTCACGAAGTCGAAGATCTGCAGCTCCACGACCGGCCGGCAGCCGATCAGCGCCGCGCCGACGCCGGCGCCGGCGATGGCCGCCTCGGAGATCGGCGAGTCGATGACCCGCGGCTCGCCCGAAGCGGTCGAGCAGCCCGGCGGTGACGCCGAACAGGCCGCCGTGCATGCCGATGTCCTCGCCGATGACGAAGACCGCTCGCGTCGCGCTCCATCTCCTCGCGCAGCGCCTCGTTGAGCGCCTCGGCCATCGTGAGCTCGCGACGGCCTGGCGGCGGCCGTGCTGCTCGACGGCGCTCACGACAGCCTCCCCGGCGTCTGCCAGGCGGCGGGCGCGTACACGTCCTCGACCGCCTCCGCCGGGTCCGGGTGCCGGCGACGCCTAGCGCGAACTCGACGGCGTCCTCGATCTCCGCCTCGGCCGCGCGCGTCGAGCTCCGCGAGCCGCTCGGCGTCGACGCCGTGCGCGTCGCGAGCAGCGCCGCCAGGCGCTCGATCGGATCGCGGTCGCGCCAGTGACGTCGAGCTCCTCGGGGTCGCGATTGTCCTTCGGCGTGGAGGCGGAGTGCGGCCGTGACGCGGAACGTCTTGGCCTCGATCAGCGTCGGCCCCTCGCCGGCGCGGGCGCGCTCCACGGCCGTCTCGGCGACCTCGCGCACGGCCTGCACGTCGTTGCCGTCGACGACCACGCCGGGGAAGCCGTAGCCCTGCGCGCGCAGCGCGATGTCGGGCACCGCCGACGGCGCGCTCGAACGGCATCGAGATCGCCCACTGGTTGTTCTCGCACACGAAGATCGTCGGGCGCCTTGAGGATCGCGGCGAGGTTGGCGGCCTCGTGGAAGATGCCCTGGTTCGACGCGCCGTCGCCGAAGAACGCGACCGTCACGGTGTCCGCGCCCTGCAGCCGCCGGCCGTGCGCCGCGCCGACGGCGATGGCCAGCGAGCCGCCGACGATGGCGTCGGCGCCGAGCATCCCGTGGCGCATGGCGGTGATGTGCATGCTGCCGCCCTTGCCGCGGCAGTAGCCGGACTCGCGGCCGGTGATCTCGGCCATCATCAGCCGCAGGTCGAGGCCCTTGGCGATGCAGTGGCCGTGGCCGCGGTGCGTGCTCGTGATGAAGTCGGCCTCGGTGAGGGTGTCGCAGACGCCGACCGCGATCGCCTCCTGGCCGACGTACGGGTGCACGGAGCCGCGGATCAGCTTCTCGCCGAAGAGCGTCCATGCAGCGCGATCTCGAAGGCGCGGATCAGCGTCATGCGGCGGTAGAGCTCCTCGCAGCCGCGCCGTCGGCAGGCCGGTCTGCGCGGTGGCGGCCATCAGGCGTCCTCGATCACGCGAGCACCGAGCCGACGCGCAGCTCGTCGCCCTCGACGCCGACGATCTCGCGCAGCGTCCCGCCGACGGGCGCCGACACCTCCTGCACGACCTTCTCCGCCTCCACCTCGACGATCACCTCGCCGGCTTCGACGGGATCTCCCTCCTGCTTCAGCCAGCGCACGACGGTGCCGAACTCCATCTCCGGCACCAGGGCTTCCAGTCGCAGCTCCATCATGCGACCAGGTAGCCGTCGTCGACCGGCAGGGTGACGCCGGTGACGAGCGAGCGACGCGTCGCTGGCGAGGAAGATCGCGGCGCCGACGAGCTCCTCGCGGCTCGCCGAGGCGCCGTCGCGCAGCATGCGCGCTTGACGATGAAGTCGCTGGTGACGGACGAGCGTCTTGCCCATCGGCGCGGTCAGGGCCGTGTCCATGAGCGTCGGGGCGATCGCGTTGACGCGGACGCCGCGGTCGCGCCACTCCAGCGCGAGGCCGCGGGTGAGCTGCACGACGCCGCCCTTGGACTGCAGGTACGCGATCGCGTGCGGGTAGGCGATGAAGGCGCCGATCGACGCGATGTTGATGATGGAGCCCCGCTCGGCTGGCGAGCATCTGCCGGCCGAACGCCTGGCACGGCAGGAACGTGCCCTTGAGGTTGAGGGCGATGATCGCGTCGTAGCGATCCTCGGGGAAGTCCTCGGCGGCGCAGCGGAACGCCGCTGCCGGCGCTGTTCACGAGCACGTCGACGCGGCCCGAGCTCGCGATCGACCGCTCGCGGCCGCATCGTTGACGGCCGCGCTCGACGTCACGTCGCAGCGCGAAGGCCGTCGCGTCCCGCCCTCCGCCTCGATGAACGCCTGTCGTCGTCGGCCGAGGCCCTCCTCGTTGACGTCGAGCAGCGCGACCACCGCGCCGGCCTGCGCGAGCCCGGCCGCCATCGCCTGCGCCGAGGCCGCTCGCCGCCCCGGTGACGGCGGCGACGCGGCCCTCGAGGTCGAAGAGGTCGCGGACGTAGCCCGCGCGGGATGGATCCGCTCGCCATCCAGTCCAGCTCCGTAGTCCGAGGTCGCGAGCTCGCACGGCGCCGTCGTCGCCGCACCACGGCGTCGTCCTCCCAGCGGAAGCCGCCGCACCTCCGGCAGGTACACGCCGGGCTCGGCGACGATCACGTGGCCGGCCTGCAGCACGTGCGGCGAGCCGGGCACGAGGCCGGGGCCGCGACTCGTGGTAGCGGAAGCCGACGCCGTGCCCGGTGTGGTGCGGGAACTGCTCGAAGCCGTGCTCGGCGAAGTGGGCGCGCGAGCGCGGCGTCGACGTCGTTCCCCGTCGCGCCCGGCGCGCGCCGCGCGGAAGGCGGCGCGGGTCGCCTCGCGCGACGGCGGCGAAGAGCCTCGCGCTGGCGCGTCGCTGGCGGTGCCGGCGACGACGGTGCGCGTGTGATCCGACCAGTAGCCGTCGACGCACGTGCCCAGCTCCAGCATCACGGTCTCGCCGTCCTCGACGCGGCGCGGCCGCGAGCGGAAGTAGTACCAGCCGTCGCTCGCGAGGTCGGGCCCGGACGCGACCGTCGCGTAGGCGCGGACGACGCGCGCGCCGCTGGTGGCCGTGGCCGCCGATCAGGATCGCGGTCTCGACCGCGGCGGCGATCTCGACCTCCGTGCGGCCCGGCTCGACCGTCGATCGCGGAACGCCTTCAGGCCGAGCATCGCGATCTCGTTGGCACGGCGGATGCGGTCGAGCGTCGCGCGTCGCTCTTGACCGCGCGCGTCGACTCCAGGAGCTCGGTCTGGTCGACGAGGCGCTCGGTGCCGAAGGCCTCGCGGATGAGCGCCTGGGTCGGCGCGCGCGACGCGCGTTGGGCTCGCCGTCGAGGCTCGGCGGCGACAGCATCTCGAAGCTGCCCTCGTAGCCGATGCGCCGCCGCTCGACGCCGTGCTCGCCGGCGACGGCGCGCAGGTGCTCGGCGATGGCCGCGCCGGGGCCGGCCGCGTCGTCGTGCGGCCGGCGGGGAACGTGCGGATGTCGCCGTCGAAGCCTGGCTCCGCGCCTCGGCCTCCTCGGACTCCGGGCACCAGCAGCGTCGCGCGCCCTCGCGCGGCACGACGACGGCCCCGAGGCCGGCCACCTGCACCCACTAGCTCGGTCGTGAGCAGGACGTTCTCCGGCAGGCGCAGCACGAGCGCGTCGACGTCCGCCGCCGCCAGGCCCTGCCTGGAGCTGCGCGATGCGATCGGTCATGCGCCGCCTCCCACGGTCAACGGATCGCGCCCGCGGTCATGCCGCGGACGATGTAGCGCTGGACGAAGATCGAGAAGATCAGGATCGGGATCGTCGTCAGCACGCCGACGCCGGCGGCGATGTTCCAGTCGATCGGGCTCTGCGTCGTGAGCAGCGCCGAGGCGCCGATCGGCACGGTCTGCTTGTCCGGCGACGTGATGACGTAGAGCCCGACGAGGAACTCGTTCCAGATGAAGATCACGCCGAAGATCGCGGCCACGACCATGCCCGGCCGGGCCAGCGGCAGCAGCACGCGCACCAGAGCGCCGAGCCGCGACGCAGCCGTCGACCAGCGCCGCGTCGTCGAGCTCGCGCGGGATCTCGTCGAAGAAGCCGATCATGATCCACACCGTCAGCGGCAGCGAGAACGCGACGTAGGGCAGGATCAGCCCGGTGAACGAGTCCTCGAGGCCGATCTTCCGCATCATCAGGAAGATCGGGATGGCCACCGCGACGGGCGGCATGAAACGGAACGAGAGGATCGTCGTGGACCACTGCTCGCGGCCGCGGAAGCGCAGGCGGGAGAACGCGTAGGCCGCCGGCACGCCGATCACCAGCGCGAGCAGCGTGCTGAGGCCCGTGACGATGATCGAGTTCTTGACCATCGTCAGGAACTTGTCGTCGTTGATCACGACGTCGTAGTTGGCCTTGATCGTCTCCCAGTCGAAGGAGAGCGCCGGCGGCACCTCGAGGATGTCGAGGCGCGTCTTCGTCGACATCAGCGCCAGGTACACGAACGGCGCGATGCCGAGCAGGCCGATGATGACCAGCACGACGTAGGAGACGACGCGGCCGACGACCCTCACGCCGGCTCCTCCCGGCGCAGGTGCACGAAGCGCAGCAGCACGGTCAGGCCGATGGCCGCGACGACGACCATGAAGTACGCGACGGCCGACGCGTAGCCGTAGCGGAAGAAGCTGAAGCCGTTCTGGAACGCCTCGAACGACAGCGTCGTGGTCGACTGGCCCGGGCCGCCGCCGGTGAGGCCGTAGACCAGGTCGAAGGTGCGGAAGGCGTCGATGCCGCGGAAGATCGCCACGAAGACGATGGCCGGCACGAGCATGCGGCAGCGTCAGGTGCCGCGAGCGCCTCCACCACGAGGCCCCGTCGACCGGCGCTCGCCTCGAACACCTCGTGCGGCAGCGCCTGCAGCCGCGCGTAGACGACGATGAACACGAACGGCGTCCACTGCCACGTGTCCACCAGCAGCAGCGACGCGCAGCGCCGTGTCGGGATCGGACAGCCACTGCGGGTCGTCGATGCCGACCTTGCCCACGGCCCACGTGAACAGCCCCCAGTCGGGGTTGAGCAGCATCCGCCACATCAGGCCGATCACGATCGGCGTCAGCAGCATCGGCAGGATCAGGATCCCGCGCACGATCGCGGCGCCGCGCAGCTTCTGGTCGAAGAACAGCGCGAGCGCCGTGCCCAGCACCACCTGCAGGGCGACGCCGCCGAACGTGAAGATGGCCGTGTTGCGGGTGGCCTGCCAGAACTCGTCGCTCGAGAAGAGGTCGCGGAAGTTGTCGAGGCCGATGAAGGTCAGGTCGCCCGTCTGCTGGTCGTAGTCGCAGAGGGCGACGTACAGCGAGTAGACGAGCGGGAAGACCGAGAACGCGAGCAGGTAGAGGACGCACGGCCCGAGCAGCAGCACGACGTCGCGCCGCCCCTGGGCGGGGGCGGCGCGACGCGTTGCACGTGCCTCGACGGTGGTGGTGGCCGCCACGGCTCCTGAGGAGGTCGAGGAGCCGGCGCTCAGGCCAGCCAGCCGCCGCGCTTGAGGATCTCGACGGTGCGGTCCTGCGCCTTGCCGCAGGCCGCGGCCGCGTCGGCGTCGCCCGTCAGCGCGCTGCCGAACTCCTCGGCGCAGGCCGTGATGATCTCGAACGTCTCGGGCACCTGGCGCGAGCGGCAGGATCGTCGCCGTCTCGAACGCCTGGCCCGAGACCGGCAGGTACGGCGCCGACGCGACGAGGTCGGGGTCGTTGAACGTCGAGATGCGGCTCGGGTCGGTCTTGTAGGTGCCGACCTGGTACTTCTCCCACTCCTTCGACGTCAGGTAGGTGATGCACCGCCCAGGCGGCGTCCTTGTTCTTGGCGTTCTTGGGGATGCCGATGCCCCAGCCGCCGCGCACGGGCTTGCCGCCCATCGGCACGGCGACGTCGATCTTGTCGGCGACCTTCGACTTCGCGGGGTCGAAGACCGTGCCGCCGATCGTCGCCCACATCAGCATCATCGCCGTCTTGCCCGCCGCGAAGGCGTCGACCGAGGCGGTGAAGTCGTACTGCGTCACGCCCTTCGCGGCGAACTTCGTGCAGTCGATCATGTGCTGCAGCGCGGCGACCGACTGCTCGCCGGTGAGGTTCGGCGTGAAGTCCTTGGTCTGCGGCGACCCGCTCATGAGCTCGCCGCCCAGGGCCGTGAAGCGCGTCCAGAAGTCGACGAGGAACAGCGAGACGTCGCCCGACTTGGCGATCATCGAGTTGCCGGCGACGCCGTCCTTGTTGAGCGCCTCGGCGGCCGCCAGCCAGGAGTCGGGAGTCGGACGGCGGCTGCAGGCCGGCCGCCGTCCAGCAGGTCCTTGCGGTAGAAGGTGATCGCCGTGCCGCCGTGGAGGCCCGGGATGCAGGTACAGGTGGTCGCCGCCGAACGTGCCGTTCGCGACGTCGAAGTAGCCGACGTACTCGAGCTGGCCGGGCGGGAAGTCCTCGAAGTCGTAGTCCGGCGGCGTCTTGGCCGGGTCCTCGAGGTACGGGTTGAGCAGCTCGAACTTGTCGCCGCCGACCATCTGCGAGACGGAGAAGCCGAGCACCGTTGATCATGTCGAACGTGCCCTCGGAGGCGTTGAGGCTCTGGTTCGCCTTCTCCAGCAGCGGCGCCGACGGCCAGGGCGGTGACCTCGAGGTCGACGCCGAAGCGGTCCTTGATCTCGCCGACCTTGTCCTGCACGCCCTTCTCGTCGCCCTCGGCGACGACCAGGATGTTGAGCTTCGTGCCGTCGAAGTTCGGGGGCGTGTAGGCGGCGGCGGCCTCGCTGGAGCCGGCGGCCTCGCTCGACGCCGGCGCCTCGCTGGAGGCCGGGGCCTCGCTCGATGCCGGGGCCTCGCTGGAGGCGGGCGCCTCGCTGGACGCGGGCGCGGCCGACGAGGCGGGCTCGGACGCTGCGGCGCTGCTGCTCGAGCTGTCGCTGTCGTCGTCGCCGCACGCGGCGAGCACCGATCCGACGAACGCGGCGCCGAGGCCCAGCGCGGACGCCCGTCGCACGAAATCGCGCCGGCTGATGCGGCGCTGCACGACCGCCTCGACGATCGCCTCGACCTCGTCGGGCCGGTGGCCCCGGTTCGGGCTCTCCACGACGCTCCTCCTCCCGTGGGGGACGCGACGAGCGCCACGTCGCGCCCGCCGGCGGCGACACTACTACCGTGGAAGTAGGGTCGTCAAGACCGCCTCGCATCATTCGCCTACCCGGGTAGGATCGCGGCCGTGCTGGAACGCTTCCCCACCTCCACGCTGTGCGACGTGGCCGGGCCGGCCGTCGCCCTCGACCGCCGTATCCGCCAGCTCGTGCCGGGGCTGGCCATGGTCGGCCGCGCGCTCCCGGTGCACGCCACGGGGGACGACAACGGCCCCATCGCGCGCGCTGTCGCCGTCGCGGACCCGGGCGACATCCTCGTCGTCGACGGCGCCGGACGCGAGGCGGTCGCCCTCGTCGGCGGGATCATGGCCCGGCGCGCCCTCGTCCGGGGCGTCGCGGGCGTCGTGGTCGACGGCTCGGTGCGCGACCTCGACGAGCTCGTCGAGCTCGGCCTGCCGGTCTATGCGCTCGGCGCGAACCCCGTCCCGCCGGCGAAGGTCGACGTGCGCGACCCCGTCGAGGCGGTCAGCTGCGGCGGCGTGCAGGTGCACCGCGGCGACGTGGTGACGGGCGACCGCGACGGCGTGGTGGTCGTCGCGGCCGGCGCGTGGGAGCGGATCGCCGCCGCCGCCCGCGAGGCGAGCGCCCGCGAGGCGGAGCTCGTCCGCGGCATCGGCGTACCGGCCAGCTGAGCCCGGCGTCCACGCCGCAGTTGGACGTCCATTGGACGCCTGCCGCGGACGATGGGCGACATGCGACGAACCCCGCGCTCCCGGCGGCCTCGATGAGCCCGCTGTTCGGCTGCCCCGAGGGCGCCTACCCCGCCAGCCGCCGCCTCGAGCGGGCACCCGGGGGGCGCGCCCGCGTGCCCGGCTCGGTCGTGGTGGCCTACGACCATGTCGAGCCCGCGCTCGAGCGGCGGCGGCTGGTCGCGGCTCGCGCGCCCGCAGCAGTGCCGGCTCCCGAGCCCGCGCGCGAGCTCGTCGAGTCGGCGGCGTGACTCAGGAACGCGACGAGACGACGGGCGATCGGGCCGAGCGCACGCTCCGGGGCCGGGCGCGCCATGCTGTGGGCGTGAGCGACGACCCACAGGAGTACGAGCGCCTGCTCGCCGACGCGCGCAGCGAGGCGAAGCGGCGCGGCGAGGCGAAGCGGATCGCGTACGTCGCGATCCCGGCGGCCGTGGTGGTCGGCGTGATCGCCGGCGCGCTCGTCGGCGGGGCGGTCGGCGGCGCCGTGGCCGCGCTTGCCGGTGCGCTGATCGCCGGCGCCGGCGCCTACGGCTTCGTCGAGTACCGCCTCCGCAAGCGCGTCGAGCGGCAGTGGGTGACGGACTGGGCGCGCCAGCGGGGCTGGTCCTACAGCGAGGAGGGCTCGCTCCCGGACTCGACGGCCATCCTGCGCGAGGGCGACCGGCGCGAGGTCGGCTGGACGTTCAGCGGCGCGACGACCGGCGGCGTCCCGTTCCGCTGCGCGAACTACACCTACGTGACGCGCCGCGAGTACACGGACTCCAACGGCAACCGCAAGACCGACGAGGACGACCACGACTTCACCGTGCTGCTGTTCGACGCCGACCTGCCCGGTGTGCGGCAGCTCGAGCTCGCCCCGCGCGGCTCGCTCGGCACGCGGCTGCTCGACGGCGTCCAGTCGGCCCTCTCCAGCCGCCGCGCGCTCGACCTCGAGAGCACGGAGTTCGGCGACGAGTACAAGCTGATGCTGGACGACGACGCCGACGAGCTGGTCGCGCGGCGCATCTTCGAGCCCGCGTTCCAGGTCCGGCTGGTGGAGGGCCGCCCGGCGTTCCTCGGGCGCTTCCAGTACGAGCGCGGCACCGTCGTGCTGATCGACGACGACCACGTGGAGCGCACGACGCTGCGGCGCGTCGAGGACGCCGTCGCGGCGGCAGACGCGCTCGTCGAGCGGCTGCGGCGCATCGACGGCGTGCGGGTGGGGTAGGGCGCTCAGCCCAGCAGGCGCCGCAGGAAGCGCAGCGCGTTGCCGCCCAGGACGGCGTCCACTGCCGCCTCGTCGACGCCGCGGGTCCGCAGCTCCGCCGCCAGGTCGGCGTAGGCGGTCTCGCGGGGCGGCTCCGGCCTGTGGGCCAGCGCCGGGTCCGCGTCGGGCGGCAGGCGGCTGCCGGGCGGCTCGGGCGAGGGCGGCAGGAAGCCGAGGAAGTCCGCGCCGATCGCGGTGGCGTGCGGGCCGGCCACGCGGGCGAGGTGGGCGTGGTGGTCGGCGAGGCGCTCGGCGCTCGGGCCGTCGCCGACGAACGGGGGCACGAAGTTGAGGCCGACGATGCCGTCGCGCCGCCCGATCTCCGCCAGCACGTCGTCCGGCAGGTTGCGCGCGCTCGCGAAGACGGCGTCGGCGTTCGCGTGGGACGCGAGCACGGGGCCGGACGCGAGCTCGAGCGCCTCGCTGCAGGCGCGCCGCGACAGGTGCGCGAGGTCGAGCGCGACGCCGAGCTCGGCCATGCGCTCGATCAGCGTCCGGCCGGCTCCGGTCAGCCCGCCTCCGCGCGGCTCGGCGGCGCCGTCGGCGAACGCGTTGGCGCGGTTCCAGGTCGGGCCGACCATGCGCACGCCGAGGCGGTGGAACGTCCCCAGGAGCTCGGGGTCCGCGCCCAGCGGCTCCGCGCCCTCGAGCGCCAGGATGCCGGCCAGCGCGCCCGCGTCGAGCGCGGCGTCGAGCTCTGCGGAGGTGGCGACGATGCGGAAGGCGCCGCCGGACGCCTCGGCCTCGCGGTACGCCGCCTCCAGGGTGCGGAGGGCCACCGGGAGGGCGGCCTCGTTCGGCAGCGCCGGGTCGCTCCACACCGCCAGCACCTGGACGCGCACGCCCGCCTGGCGCAGCGGCTCGAGGTGCCGCGCGGCCACGACGTCGCGTTCGCCGGCGACGCGGCGCACGAGGACGTCCAGCAGCAGGTCGGAGTGGAGGTCGACGCCCGCCGTCAACGGCGTTCGCCGAGCAGCATCATCACTCCGATGATGAGCGCCAGCACCAGCAGGATCCCGACGACGAAGAGCGAGATCCCGATCGCCGCGATGATCAGCACGACGAAGGCCTGCGAGAGCGCGAGCGTCCACGACACGTGCCGCAGCAGTCTCGGCAGGCTGCGTCCGACGAAGATGTGGAACGCGACCAGCGCGACCGCGAGCGCGGCCAGCAGCAGCTTGTTGACGCCGCTGAACGCGATGACCACGAACTCGGCGAACGCGATGACGCTCGCGATCTTCAGCCGCAGGCCGAAGCCCGCCTCGCGCCGGCGCGGTGCCTGTGGACCGCCCGGACCGACGACGCGGACGTCGGAAGGATCGACCTCGATGCGCTTCACGCCTCGCGAAGGGTAGCGCGGGCCGACCAGGCCGCATCCCGGAGCCCGTCCAGCGCACCATCCGCGGCGTCGACGTCCGCGAACAGGCCGAAGACCGCGGAGCCCGACCCGGTCACCTGCGCCGCGAGCGCGCCGCGCGCCAGCAGCGCCTCGCGGAGGCTCGCGCAGGCCGGCTCCAGCTCCTCGGCGACGGGGCCGAGGTCGTTGACCACCAGCGCGGCGAGGGCGTGCAGGGTCGACACCGGCGGGATCCGCTCCGGCACGGGCCCGTGGGGCTCGAAGGCGTCGAAGACGTCGCGCGTCGCGAGCGGCCGGCCGGGGTGCGCCAACACGAGCGCGCAGGGCGGCAGCCGCGGCCCCGGCTCGAGGATCTCGCCGCGCCCGCGCGCGATCGCGACCGGCGGCCCGAGGAAGAACGGCACGTCGGAGCCGATCTCCGCCGCGATGCCGTGCAGGGCCTCGGCGTCGAGCGGGTGCGGCAGCAGGCCGTTGGCGGCCGTGAGCGCGGCGCCCGCGTCGCTCGAGCCGCCGCCGAGCCCGGCGCCCGCCGGGATGCGCTTGTCGATGCGCACGCGGAAGCCGCCCGTGTGGCCGGCCGCCTCGCAGAGCCGGCTGAGGGCGCGCGTCACGAGGGTGTCGCCGCCGGGCAGGCCCGGGCAGCGCACGAGCGTCTGCGGCGCGGGCGCGACCATCAGCACGTCGGAGAGGTCGACGCGCGCCATGAGCGTCAGCACCTGGTGGTAGCCGTCGCCGCGCCGGGGCCCGACGTGCAGGATGAGGTTGATCTTGGCCGGGGCCTGGACGATGACCGCGTCGGTCGTCACGCGGCGCTCCCGGCGAGGTGCCGTGCCAGGGGCGGGAAGGCGTCGGGCGGCAGCGCCTCGGCCCGCACCGCCGGCGGCAGGTCGAGCTCGGCCAGCGCGCGCTCGACCCGCTCGCGCGGTGCGATCCCCGCCAGCGAGACGCTGTTGGCGAGCGTCTTGCGGCGGTGGGCGAAGGCGCCGTGCACCACCGACGCGAGGTGCGGCCACGTCGGGGCCAGCTCGTCCCACTCGGGGCGGCGGCGGAAGGCGACCAGTGCCGAGTCGACGTTCGGCGGCGGCACGAAGACGGTGCGGGGCACGGGGTGGAAGCCGGTGCGCTCGGCCGCGAGCCGCATCAGCACGGAGACGGCGCCGTACGCGGGCGTGCTCTCGACCCCGAAGAAGCGGTCGGCGACCTCGCGCTGCACCATCACGCACCAGGTCCGGATCGAGGGGGCGCGTCCGAGGGACTCCACCACGAGGGGGGTGGCGACGTTGTAGGGCAGGTTCGCGACCATGGCCGTCGGCTTGGGGTCGAGCGCCTCGAGGTCGACGCGGAGTGCGTCGGCCCAGGTGATGCGGACGTTACCGAGGCCGGCGAGGACGTGCTGGAGTGGCGCCTCGAGCCGCCGGTCGAGCTCGATCGCGTGCACGGCACGCACGCGCGCGGCGAGGGCGGAGGTCAGCACGCCGGCGCCGGGGCCGACCTCGACGGCGACGTCCTGCGGGTCGAGGTCGGCGAGCCGCAGCGCGACGTCGACGATGTTGCGGTCGACGAGGAAGTGCTGGCCGAGCCGCGTGTCCGGCGTGATCCCGAGCGCCTCCAGGGCCGACCGGCCGAGCGGCGCCGCCGCCACCGCTCAGCCCTCCAGGCGCGGGAACGCCCGGCTGGCGGCGGCGTCGACGACGGCCGCGAGCGCGTCGGGCGCGGTGCCGCGCTGCTCCGCGACGAAGCGCAGGGTGTCCATGACGTACGCCGGCTCGTTCGGGCGGCCGCGGTGCGGGACGGGCGACAGGTACGGCGCGTCCGTCTCCAGCAGGAGCAGCTCGTCCGGGACGCGGCGCGCGGCGTCCTGGAGGGCGACGGCGCTGCCGTAGGTGACGTTGCCGGCGAAGGAGCAGAACCAGCCGCGCTCGACCGCCTCGTCCAGGCGCTCCACGGCGGCGAAGCAGTGCAGCACCACGATCGGCGGCGCCTCGTCGGCGAGGATCGCGAAGCAGTCGTCGGTCGCCTCGCGGCAGTGGATGACGACCGGCAGCCCGAGGCGGCGGGCGAGCGCGAGCTGGCCGTGGAAGGCGGCGAGCTGGGCGTCGCGCGGCGCCCGGTCGCGGAACCAGTCGAGGCCGGTCTCGCCGATGGCCACGCAGCGCGGGCTGGCCGCGCGGCGCTCGATCTCGGCCGCGATCGCCTCGCCCCACTCGGCGGCGTGGTGCGGATGCAGCCCCGCCGTCGTCCACACGTCGTCGTGCGCCTCCGCGAGCGCGGCGGCCTCGGCCATCTCGCGCTCGCTGGAGCCGATCGTGATCAGCCGTCCGACGCCGGCCGCGCGGGCGCGCTCGAGCACCGCGCCGGCATCGTCCTTGCAGCTCGTGACGTGCGTGTGGGCGTCGATCACGCGATGGGCTCGTCGATGCGCGGGAACAGCGCGCCGACGGCCTCGATGCGCGCGCCCGGCGCACCGCGGCCCGGCGCCGCGAGCTCCCACGCCGTGTCGTCGCCGGCGCCCACGGCCTGCAGCATCTTCGCGGCCGTGCCCGGCATGACGCTCGCCAGCAGGATCGCGACGACCCGCACGCCGTCCGCCAGCGTGGCGAGCACGGCGTCCAGCTCCTGCGCGCGCGCCGGGTCCTTGGCGAGCGTCCACGGAGCGCGCTCCTCGACGAAGCGGTTGAGGGCGCGCACCGACTCCCACGCGGCCTCGATCGCCTCGGTCAGCTCGAAGCGCTCGACGTGCTCGGCGAAGCGCGTCGCGCTGGAGGTGAGGATGGCCGCGAGCGCGGGGTCGGAGTCCGCGGCGGGCACGGCGCCGTCGCGGTAGCGATCGATCATCGCGATGGAGCGGTTCACGAGGTTGCCGAGGTCGTTGGCGAGGTCGGCGTGGTAGCGCTCGTGCACCGAGTCGTACGACACGGCGCCGTCGCCGCCGAAGCGGACGTCGCGGAACAGGTAGTAGCGCAGCGCGTCCAGGCCGTAGTGGTCGATGACGCGGAACGGGTCGAGGACGTTGCCCTTCGTCTTCGACATCTTCTCGTCGCGCACCGTCAGGTAGCCGTGGATGAGCAGCTGGCGCGGCAGCGCGTAGCCGGCTCCGAGCAGCATCGCGGGCCAGATCACGGCGTGGAACTTGAGGATGTCCTTCGCCAGGAGCTGCCAGCGGGCCGGCCAGTAGCGCGCGGTCAGGTCCTCGCCGGGGCGCGCGTACGTGAGGGCCGACGTGTAGTTGAGCAGCGCGTCGAACCAGACGTAGATCGTCTGCTCCGGGTCCCAGGGCAGCGGGATGCCCCACTGCACGGACGCGCGCGACAGCGACACGTCGTCCAGCCCGGCCTCGATGAACGAGCGCGCCTCGTTGTAGCGGGAGCGCGGGACGACGAAGTCGCGCTGCGCGTCGTAGTGCGCGAGCAGCGGCTCGGCGAAGGCCGACAGCCGGAAGAACCAGTTGCGCTCCTCCAGGAAGCGGGGCACCGTCCCGTGGATCGGGCACCTGCCGTCGATCAGCTCGTTCTCGCGGTAGAACGCCTCGCACGCGTCGCAGTAGAGGCCCGCGTACGTGCCCTCGTAGACGTGGCCGTTGGCGCGCAGCCGCTCCAGGAAGCCCTGCACGAACGCCTTGTGGCCGGCGTCCGTGGTGCGGATGAAGAAGTCGTTGGTGGCCTGCAGGTCGCTCGCGAGCTGGCGGAACACGGCCGAGCTGCGGTCGACGAACTCCTGCGGCGTGATGCCCTCCTCCGCCGCCCGCTTGGCCGGCGCGGAGGAGTGCTCGTCGGTGCCCGTGAGGAAGAACACGTCCTCGCCCCGCTGGCGCATGTGCCGCGACGCGATGTCGGCGGCGATCGTCGTGTACGCGTGGCCGAGGTGCGGGCGCGCGTTGACGTAGTAGATGGGCGTCGTCAGGTAGAAGGACACGCGGGCATCGTATCGGCGGGCCGTCCGACGGCTGGGCGCCGGTCGGATACCGTCGAGCCGTGACCACCACCCGCATCGACTGGGTCGTCGGCAGCTGCCGCCTGCTCGCCGCGACCGCCGAGGAGATCGAGCGCACGCGCCCCTTCGCGGGGCTCGTGCTCGGGGCGTCCATCCACCTCGAGCCCAAGACGGCGGCGATGCTGCTGGCCCTGCAGCGCGGCGGTGCGGAGGTCGTGGCGACCGGCAACCTCTCCAGCACCCAGCCCGCGACCGTCGCGTGGCTGCAGCAGCGCGGCATCGAGGTGGTCGGCGAGCAGACGACCGACGCCGTGCGCCACGGCACGTTCCTCGACGCCGTCGTCGCGCGCCGGCCGGCACTCCTCCTGGACAACGGCGGCGACCTCTTCGCGCGCTATGCCGAGCGCCCCTGGGAGGGCCTGCGCGGCGGCACCGAGGAGACGACGTCGGGGCGGATGCGGCTCGTCCCGCTGCGCGAGCGGATCGCGCGGCCCGTGCTGGTGATCAACGACAGCCCGATCAAGCAGTTCGCCGAGAACCGCCACGGCGTAGGGCAGAGCGTGTTCGAGAGCTTCCTGCGCATCACGAACCGCGTCACCAACGGACGCCGCGTGACGGTGGTCGGCTACGGCGCCTGCGGGCGGGGCGTCGCGGCGTGCTTCCGCAACGCGTTCGCCGTCGTGTCGGTGGTGGACGCCGACCCGGTGACGACCCTGGAGGCGCACCTCGACGGGTTCCTCACGCCGCCGCGCGACGAGGCGCTCGCCTCGGCCGACGTCGTCGTCACCGTCACCGGCGCGCGGGACGTCGTCACAGCGGCCGACCTGCCGCTGCTCCGGGACGGCGCGATCCTGCTCAACGCGGGGCACTTCCCCTGGGAGATCGACGTCGCGGGCATCGAGGGGTCGGGCGAGCTCGCGGCCGAGCCGACCACCTCGGAGGACGGCATCACGACCTGGCGCCTGCGCGACGGCCGCGCCCTGCACCTGCTCACGGGCGGCCACATGGTCAACCTGGCCGGGCCGCGGCCGCTCGGCAACTCGGTCGAGTCGATGGACCTCGGCTTCACCCTCCAGGTGCGCTGCCTCGAGGCGGTCGCGCGCGGCGAGGTCGGCGCCGACGCGTGCGTCGTGCCGGTGCCGCCGCCCATCGACGCGGCGGTCGCGAGCGCCTACCTGGCGCTCGCGCGGTCGTAGAGGTCGCGCGCCGGCAGGCCGGTCAGCCGCGCGACGAGCCGGGCGGCCTGCCGGGCGCCGAGGCCCGCGGCGCGCAGCTCGGCCAGCGACGCGTCGACGTCCGACGAGCCGGCGGGCGCCGCCTCGACCGCGCCCAGCACCAGCGTGAGCTCGCCCTTCGGCGCCTCGCGGAAGCGCTCGGCGACCTCGGCGGCCGTCCCGCGCACGACTTCCTCGTGCAGCTTGGTCAGCTCGCGGCAGACGGCGACCGGCCGCTCCGGCGCGCGCGCCGCCAGCCGCTCGAGCGTGCGCGGCAGCCGCCCGGGCGCCTCGAACGCGACCAGGGTCAGCCGCCAGCCGTCGGCCTCGTCCAGGAGCCGCGCGAGCGCCCCCTCCGCGCGGGGCAGGAAGCCCAGGAAGGCGAAGCGGTCCGAGGGCAGGCCGGAGGCGACCAGCGCGGCCGTCACCGCCGACGCGCCCGGCAGCACCTCGACGTCGTGGCCGGCCGCGATCGCCGCCCGGATCAGGATGTGACCCGGGTCGGAGACGGCCGGCAGCCCGGCGTCCGAGACGAGGCAGACACGGTCTCCGGCCGCCAGCCGCTCGAGCAGCTCCGGCGTGCGCCGCGCCTCGTTGTGGTCGTGCAGCGGCACGAGCGGCACCGAGATGCCGTGGGCGGCCAGCAGCGTCGCCGTCCGCCGCGTGTCCTCGCACGCCACGACGCTCGCGCCGCGCAGCGCGTCGAGCACGCGCGGGGTCACGTCGCCGAGGTTGCCGATCGGCGTGGCGCAGACGACGAGTCGCCCCCGCGGCGGCTCGCTCATGTCCGGCGCGGCAGCTCGGCGGCGCCGAGCATCCCGGCCTCCGGCCCGAGGCGCGCCGACACGACCGGCGTGCCGGCCATGGGATGGACGGCCTCGCTGGCCAGGACGTGCCGGGCCGGGTCCAGGATCCAGTCGCGCGCGGCCATGCCGAAGCCGCCGCCGATCACGAAGACCTCGGGCTCGAAGCAGTGGGCGAGGGTGACGAGCCCGTGGCCGAGCGCGTCGCCGACGGCCGCCAGCAGCTCGACGGCCTCCGCGTCGCCCTCCGCCGCCGCGTGCAGCGCGAGCCGGCTGTCGGCCGTGGCGCCACCTGCGCGCCGCGCCAGCGTGCCGTCGGGATGCGCGCGCGCATGCGCCGCGACGGCGGTGCCGAACGCCGTGCCCGACGCGTACGCCTCGAGGTGGCCGTGGCCGGGGCAGGAGCCCGGGCAGGGCGGGCCGTCGCGGTCGATCACGATGTGTCCGAGCTCCGCGCCGGCACCCGTGGCGCCGCGGAACGGCCGCCCCTCGATGACGACCCCGCCGCCGACGCCGGTGCCGAGGGTGATGGTGACCGAGTGCTGGTGTCCCGCCGCGGCGCCGCGATGGTGCTCGGCCAGCGCGGCGCAGTTGGCGTCGTTGTCGATCCACACGGCGTGGCCCGTCTCACGGTGTAGCTGCTCCCGCGCCGGGACGTCGGCCATCGGCAGGTTGGAGGCCTGCACCACCGCGCCGCGTCGCTGGTCGATGGTGCCGGGGAAGCCGACGCCGACGCCGTCGAGCGCGTCGCCGGCGGCCAGATCCGCCACCAGGCCAGCGATCTGCTGCAGGATGCGCGAACCGGAGCCCAGCTCCGTGGGCACCTGGCGGCGCGCCACGACCTGGCCGTCCTCGCGCACGCGGCCCGCGAGGATCTTGGTTCCGCCGACGTCGACGCCGATGGTGTCAGGCACGGCGGCAAGGGTACGCGGTCTGACACGATCGGCTAGCCTGCGACGTCGATGTCCGACAGGCCGTACCGCGTGTACCGCGGGGGCGGGCCGGTCGAGCCGCGCGACGACGAGCCGGTGCTGAATCTGCCGGTGGGTCCGTCGCCCGTGGAGGAGGTCGAAGCGCCGCCTGCGGGAGAGCGGCGTGGGCCGGTCATCCTCCCGCCCCCCGGGGCACCGCCGGAGCCGCCGCGCCCCGCGCAGCCGTTCCCGGCTCCCCCGCCGCCGCCGGAACCACCGCGCCGCCGCCGCCGGGTCCGCATCCGCACCGTCCTCGCGATCGGCATCCCGCTCGTCCTCGTGCTGGTGGCCGGCTGGATCGTGCTCGGCTACCTCGCGTTCCGCTCCTCGGTCGAGGAGGCCAACGCGCGGCTCGCGGCGATCAAGCCGCCGGTGAAGCCCGCACTGACGCCACAGGAGGGGCTGCTGCTCAACCGCTCGACGAACATCCTCGTGCTCGGCGTCGACGCGCGCCCGGGTCAGGTCGGCATCGCGCGCTCCGACACGATCCAGATCATCCACACCGACCCCGACAACCACCTGATGGCGACGCTCAGCATCCCGCGCGACCTCGAGGTGACCATCCCGGGGCGGGCCGGACGCGACCGCATCAACTCGGCCTACACCTTCGGCGGCCCGGCGCTGGCGGTGAAGGCCGTGCAGCAGTTCACCGGGCTGCCGATCCACCACGTGATCCTGGTCGACTTCCGCGGCATCCAGGAGCTCGTCGACGCGCTCGGCGGCGTCGACATCGACGCGCCGCGCGCGCTGCGCTCCACCTTCGAGGGCCGCACCGTGCAGTTCCCGAAGGGCGTCCAGCACCTGGACGGCGCGCGGGCGCTGGCCTACGCGCGGGTGCGCAAGAACGAGCTCGACAAGACGGACTCGGACGTGTCGCGCGGCCAGCGGGGCCAGCAGGTGATCGCCGCCATCCGCGGCAAGCTCGCCTCGCCGGGCTCGATCTTCCGGCTGCGCAAGGTCGGCGAGACGGTGGCCGACCCGCTCGCGACCGACCTCACCGCCAACGAGATCCTGCAGCTCGGCTGGGTCTCCTGGCGGGCCCAGCGCGAGCTGCAGTGCAACCTCGGCGGCGATCCGTTCACCGAGAACGGCGCGGCGCTGCTGCGCCCGGACGGCGGCGACACGTCGCGCGTGCTCGGCGAGTTCCTCGGCAAGACGGCCGTGCAGCGGGTGCCTGCAGGCAACCCGTTCGCGCCCGCCTGCCGCGTCGTGTCGTAGGGGTCAGCGCCCGGACGTGCGGTAGCGGCGGACGGCCAGCGGCAGGAGGGCGGCTGCCACCGGTCGGCCGCCGCTTCGAGGACGGCCTCCACTGGCTGCTCGACGGGATCGCGGCGCGCTTCGCGGGCTGAGCCGCGGGAGCTAGTCGCTGCCGGAGCTGGACGAGCCGGACGAGCTCGACGACGAACCGGACGAGTCCGACGAGGAGCTGGAGCTCGCCGGCGCCTTGTCGCTCGACGAGGAGGAGGAGCCCTCGCCGGAGCCGCCGTTGGACGCCGGGCTCCTGGCGGGCGCCCTTGCCCTTGCCGTAGTCGGTCGTGTAGAAGCCCGAGCCCTTGAAGTGGAGGGCGGGCGCGCTCAGCACCTTCTGCACCTTGGCGCCGCACTCCTCGCACGTCTCGAGCGGGGCGTCGGAGAAGCTCTGGAACGCCTCGAACGTGTGGCCGTTCGCACAGCGGTACTCGTAGATCGGCACCACGGAAGTATAACCGACGCCTCCGGGGCGTTGGCACTCGCGGGCCGGAAGTGCCAATCAGGGGACGGCAAGTACCATGCCGCGGTCGTGCGCATCGCGATCGTCACCGATTACTACTACCCGCAGCTGGGCGGGATCACGGAGCACGTGCACGGGCAGGCGACCCACCTGACGGCGCTCGGGCACGACGTGACCGTCGTCACCGGGCACCTGACGCGCCCGCCCGCGGTCGTGGACGACGACTACCGGCCGGAGGAGCATGCGACCTACGAGGTCGTGCGCATCGGGCAGGCGCTGCGCATGTACGGCAACGCGTCGCAGACGCTGCACACCGTGGCGCCCTTCATGCGCAAGCGGCTGAACCGGCTGTTCCGCAGCCTGAAGGTCGACGTCGTGCACGTCCATTCGCCGTACAACCCGGCGTTCCCGATGTGGGCGGTGCTCGCCGCGCCGGACGGCGCCATCACCTGCGGCACCTTCCACTCGGTCTTCTCGCCCGGGCCGGGCCTCGACACGGTCGGCTGGATGATGCGCCGCGCCATCGGTCGCATCGACGGCAAGATCGTCGTCTCCGAGGCCTGCATCGGCTCGCTCTCGCGCTACTTCCCGTACGAGTACACGGTCATCCCGAACGGCATCGACGACCGGCACTTCACGCCCGACGCCGACCCCGTGCCGGAGCTCGCCGACGGTCGCCGGAACATCCTCTTCCTGGGCCGCTTCGACCCGCGCAACGGCCTCGGCACGATGATCGACGCCTTCGCGCGCGTGCGCCGCGAGTACGGGCCCGAGGTGCGCCTGGTGGTGGTCGGCGACGGCCCGCTGCGCGGCTTCTACCAGAAGCGGGTGCCGCGCGACGTCGCCGACGACGTCGTCTGGGCGGGGCGCGTCAACTGGCGCCGGCCGAACTACTACACGGCCGCCGACATCCACTGCACGCCGTGCAGCCGCGCCTCCTTCGGCATGGTGCTGCTGGAGGCGATGAGCTGCGGCCGCCCGGTCGTCGCGAGCCGCATCTCGGGCTTCCAGCTGGTGATGGAGCACGGCCGCCACGGGCTGATGATCTCGCCGGCCGACGACGCCGACCGCTTCGCCGAGGGCCTCCTCTACCTGCTCGACCGCCCGGCCGAGCGCGCGCGGATGGGACGCGAGGGGCGGCGCACCGCGGTCACGACGTACTCCTGGACGAAGATCGCGCGGCAGCTCGAGGACTACTATGTCGGGCTCCTTCGAGGTGGGGAGCGGGCGGCTACCTCGTGACCAAGCGGCAGGTCCTGACCAGGTACGTGCTCCTGGCCGTGCTCGGCGCGGTGGTCGTCGCCATCACGGACCTGACCCTCGTCGCGCTCGGCTTCGGCTGGCTCGCGTGGCTGCTCGACGTCGCCTTCGCGGTGGCGCTGGTGCTGCTGACGTGGGGCGCGTTCGCCGCGAACTCGCCGCTGTTCGGGCGCGTCGTCAACGGGGCGACGGTGACCGAGCCCGTCGTCGCCATCACCTTCGACGACGGGCCCTCGCCCGACACGACGCCGAAGGTGCTCGACGCGCTGCGCACCGACGGTGCGCGCGCCACCTTCTTCGTGCTCGGCAAGCACGCGGAGCGGTACCCCGAGGTGGTCGAGCGGATGGTGCGCGAGGGGCACGAGGTCGCGACCCACGGCTACGACCACTCGATCCTGACCTTCGCCTCGCGCCGCGAGATCACGCGGCAGCTGCAGCGCACCGACGCCGTGCTGCGCCGCATCGGCACGCCGCCGGTGCGCCTGTTCCGCACGCCGCACGGGTTCCGCAACCCGCTGGTGAACCCGACGGCGCGCCGCCTCGGCTACCGCGTCTGCGGCTGGACGGCGGGCGTCTTCGACACCGCGCGGCCCGGCGTGGAGACGATCGTCGAGCGGTCGAAGCGCTCGCTCGCGCCCGGCGCCGTCCTGTTGCTGCACGACGCGGACGGGTCAGGCGACGGCGACCGCAGCCAGACCGCGGCGGCGGTGCCGGCGATCCTCGACTCCGTGCGGCACTCCGGCCTGCGCACCGTGACGATGTCCGAGCTGCAGCGCCTCGCACCCGAGCGCGCGATCTCCTGGCGGCGGGTGGCGCTCGTCGTGCTCGCCGTCGCCGTCATCGTCACCATCGGCCTGGAGCGGCTCGACCGCCGCCAGGTCGAGGAGACGTGGGGGACGTTCCGCAGCCTCTCGGTGCCGCTCCTGATCGCGGCGCTCCTCGCGAACGTCGTCTCCGTCCTCTTCAAGGCGGCGGTCTGGAAGGCGAGCCTCGACACGATCCCGCAGCGCATCCGCGTCCGCTACCGCCAGATCGTGCCGGCGATCTTCGTCGGCTTCCTGCTCAACACGGTGCTGATCGCGCGCATCGGCGAGGTGGGGCGCATGGTCGTGCTCAAGCGGCGGCTGCTGCAGGACGGCCACGACGTGCCGATGCCGACCATCGCCGGCACGGTGCTGATGGAGCAGCTCGTGCTGGGGGTGACGCTCGCGGCGTCGCTGGTGTTCATGGCGATCACCATCGACGCGCTGCCCGGCACGGCGGTCAACGGCGTGGTCATCTTCGGCTGCGTGGTGGTGGCGCTGGTGCTGGGCGTCGTCTGCCTGGAGGTCGTCGACCGCACCCGCAGGCGACGCGCCGCCGCCGACCCGCACCACCACCAGCCCGCCCGCGACCTCACCCACACCTGGCGCCGCGCGGCCCTGCGCAGCTTCGGCGCGTTCTTCGGCAGCCTCGTGCGCGGCCAGGCCCTGCTCAAGCACCCGCTCACGGCCGCGTGGGCGACCTTCGCCGGCCTGCTGTCCTGGGCGGCGCAGTTCATCGGCATCTACTGGACGCTCGCCGCGTTCGGCATCGACGACGACCGCCTGGCCGCGGCGGGCGTCGTCTTCCTGGTCTCGAACCTCATCGGCATCGTGCCCGTCGTCCCCGGCAACGTCGGCGTGTTCCAGGTGGCGGTGGCGACGTCGCTCTCGCAGGCCTTCGGCATCTCCTACGCCGCCGGCATCACCTTCGGCATCGGCCTCCAGGTGATCGAGATCGCCCTCGGCGCCGGCCTCGGCTTCGTCTTCCTGTCGCTCGAGGGCCTGTCGTTCGGCGAGGTCCGCCGCGGCATCGCGAGCGCCGAGGAGGCCAACGAGGAGCCGCCGCCGCCGGTGCCCGTGGCCGAGGTGCAGCGCTCGCCGCTGGTGGTGTAGCCCGTTCGCGTAGCGCGGCTGCGGATCGCCGGCACCACGTAGAGCCGCGCCGGCCGACGGCGTCCGGTCGCCGGGTCCACCTACAATGCCCGGCCCTCGCGCTACGCCATCTCCGGGGAGCTTCATGGCAGCAACGCTGGAGGCGCGCTGGTTCCGCCGCGGCGCCACGCCCGACGACATGCGCGACTGGTTCGCCGCAGCAGACGTCGCGCCGACCGAGGACGCGCGCGACGACCACTACCTGGGGCTCGCCGGCGTCGGGTTCCTGACCATCAAGCTTCGCGACGACAAGGTCGAGGCCAAGCGCAGCGAGGCCGAGTTCGGCGTCCACGTCTGGCATCCGGCCCTGATCGGCCGCACGTCGCAGTGGTCGAAGTGGAGCTTCACGCTCGAGGAGGCGCAGTCCACCGGCGTCGACCCGCCCGACGACGCGTGGCTGACCGTCCGCAAGCAGCGAGCCCTGCGCCTGATCCGCGTTGATCCCGACGGCGCCGCCGCGGAGGTTGCGAGCGGCGCCCGTCTCGATCACGGCTGCGTCGCCGAGCTGAGCGGCATCGAGCTCGACGGCGAGGCGTGGTGGTCACTGTGCTTCGAGGCGTTCGGCGCGCTGCCGCGGCTCCCCGGCATCCTCGACGCGTCGATCCGCCACGTCCTGGCCACGTCGTCCGCTCCTCCGCCGCTGGGCGAGGTCGACTCGTACGACTACGCGCCCTGGCTGGCCGCCCGCCTCGCTGCGCGGCGCGCCGCGCCCTGACCTACGCCGCCGCGTTCGCGCGGCGCGCGGCGAGGTCGAGCAGCGCGTCGACCACCCGCGGGTCGAGCTGGCTGCCGGCGACGCGGCGCAGCTCGTCGAGCGCGTCCTCGTGGCCCCGCGCCGGGCGATGCGGGCGCGGCTCGGTCATCGAGACGTACGCGTCCGCCGTCGCCAGGATGCGCGCCTCCAGCGGGATGTCCTCGCCCGCCAGGCGATCCGGGTAGCCCGTGCCGTCGAAGCGCTCGTGGTGGTGGCGCACGGTCGTCGCGGCGAGCTCCAGGCCGCCGACGCGGCGCACGACGTGCTCGCCCTCGACGGCGTGCTGCTGCAGCTCGGCCCACTCGCTCTCGCTCAGCGCGCCGTCGCGGCCGAGCACGGAGTCCGGCACGCCGGCGATGCCGACGTCGTGGAGCCAGCCCGCCAGGCGGCAGGTCAGCACCGCGCGCGGCGCGAGGTCGAGGCTGCGGGCCAGGCGTGCGGACAGGTCGGCCACGTCGGCGGCGTGCGCCTCGGGGACGCCCTCGCGCGACGCCGCCGCGAGCGCCAGCGCGCGCGCCAGGCGAACGGCCTCGCCGCCGGCAGCGTCGACCACGGACGGGTTGTCGGGTGCCAGCCGGACGCCGCCCGGGCCGGACGCGCGGGCCTCGTCGAGCGCGTTCTCGGCGGCCGCGATGACGACCTCCGGCGGGTGGCCGCGTCCGACGGCGCGCGCGCAGCCGACGGTGGCGAAGACGGGGACGGCGACGCCCTCGACGTCGACCGGCTCGCGCTCGATCGACGCCTGCAGCTTGCCGGCGACGGCGTTGAGCGCGCCCTGGCTGGTGACGTTCGGGGCCACGACGGCGAAGCGCGCGCCGTCCCAGCGGCCGACGGTGTCGTAGCGGCGCAGCACGTTGGCCAGCCGCGCGGCGATGGTCGCGAGGACGGTGTCGCCCGCCACGTGGCCCAGGCGCTCGTTGATCGAGCGCAGGCCCTGCAGCTCCAGCAGCACCAGGCCGGGCGTCGCGCCGTCGCGATCGGCGCGGGCGAGCTCGGCGGCCAGCCGCTCGTGCAGGTAGCGGCGGGTCGAGACGCCCGTGAGGGGGTCCTTGCGGGAGTGCTTCTCGGCGACCGTCCGCAGCACGTCGAGCTCCGTCGCGGCGGCGCGGTCGGCGGTGAGGTCGCGGCTCCAGCCGACGACCCGGCCGTCGACGAAGCGCGCGCGGGTGTGCAGCCAGCGGACGCTCCCGTCCGGCAGCGCGGCGCGATGGTCGACGCCGACCTCCTCGCCCTGCGCCAGCCGGCCCGAGGCGGACGCGGCGCCGGCCCGGTCGAGCGAGTGCACGGTCTCCAGCCAGCCCAGCGGCTCGTCCGACGGCTGCCGGCCGACGAGCGCGTACCAGACGGCGCTCGCCCAGCGCACGCGGCCGTCCGCCTCGAGCTCGAAGAGGCCGACGGGGAGGAAGGAGGCGTACGCGTCCAGCGCGCCGGTATGCGGGTCCACGTCATCGCTATCGGCAGGTTCCGGCCGGTTCTCAACGCTCCGGCGGGTGGAATTTCTCCGGGGCGGGAGCCGCCTCACCGCGCCGGGTTCCCGCGGCTACCCGTCGAGCGAGCGGTAGCCGAGCGCGTCCTCGGCCAGCAGCATCTTGTGGATCTGCGTCGTGCCCTCGTAGAGGCGCGGCGCGCGGCTGTTGCGCAGGTGCCGCTCGACGCCGTACTCCGCCGAGTAGCCGTACGCGCCGTGGATCTGGATCGCCAGGTCGGCCGCCTTGAACGCGTACTCCGTCGAGATCGTCTTGGCGATCGACGTCGAGCGCGTCGTGCGGGCGCCGGTCTCGCGCGCCTTGTTCTTGTCGTGCGCCGCCTGCAGCACCACCAGCCGGGCCTGCTCGTACATCAGCACCATGTCCGCGATCATGTCCTGCACGAACTGGTAGCGGCCGATCTGCTGGCCGAAGGTCTCGCGCTCCTTCGCGTACTTCGTCGACAGCTCCAGGCACGCCCGGATCACGCCGACGGCGCCCGCGGCCACCGTGAAGCGGCCCTGGTCGAGCGAGTACATCGCGACCTTGAAGCCACCGCCCTCGGCGCCGATCACGTTCTCCGCCGGCACCTCGGCGTCGTCGAAGTAGATCTCGCCCGTCGAGCCCGCCCAGATGCCGAGCTTGTTCGGGATGTCGGCCGTCCGCACGCCCGGCGTGTCCTTGAGGTCGATCATGAACGCCGTGATGCCGCGGTGGCCGGCGGACGGGTCGGTCTTCGCGAAGCAGAGGGCGTGGTCGGCGACCGACGCGTAGGAGATCCAGTTCTTCTGCCCGTTGAGGACGTAGACGTCGCCGCGGCGCACGGCCGTCGTCTTCATGGCCGCCACGTCGGAGCCGGCCGCCGGCTCCGTCAGGCCGAAGCAGCCGAGCTTCTCGCCCTTCGCCTGCGGCACCAGCCAGCGCTGCTTCTGCTCCTCCGTGCCGTGCTTGAGCAGCGACAGGGAGTTGAGGCCGACGTGCACGGAGATGAGCGTGCGGAACGCCGCCTCGCCGCGCTCGATCTCCTCGCAGATGAGCGCCTCCGACACGAAGTCGAGCGCCGCGCCGCCGTACTCGGCCGGGATCGGCGCGCCGAGGATGCCGAGCTCGGCCATGCCCTCGATGATGCCCATGTCGAGCCGGTGCTCGATGTCGTTCTCGACTGCCACCGGCAGCACCCGCTCGTCCACGAACTGGCGGACGGTCTCCTGGATGGCGCGCTGGTCGGCGTTGAGGTCGAGGTTGATCCCGGTATCGGCGATCGTGCTCACAGACGGCTCCCCCTGGGTTCCGTCCGGAGGGTAGTCGATGCCCTAGGACGCTCGTCGCGTGCGGTGCCAGCGCTCCGGCCGCGGCGCCGCGCCGCCGCCGCGCGGCCCGCATCCGGGCCTGCACCGCGCGCGCATCGACCAGCAGCACCCGGACGAGGGCGTCCACGACCGCGGCGTCGTGGTGCGCGCCCGCCGTGCGGCGCAGCTCGGTGAGGGCCTCGGTGCGCTCGCGGCCGCGCTGGTAGACGCGGTCGGACGTGATCGCGGAGTACGCGTCGGCGACGGCCACGATGCGGGCCTCGAGCGGGATCTCGTCGGCGGCGAGGCCGTCCGGGTAGCCGGCCCCGTCCCAGCGCTCGTGGTGGTGGCGCACCGCGGCCGCCGCCTCGCGCAGGCCGGACAGGCGGGAGACCAGCTGCTCGCCGATCGCGGCGTGGCTGACCATGACGCGCCACTCGGCGTCGTCGAGCGGGCCGGGCTTGGCCAGGATGCGGTCGGGGATCGCGACCTTGCCGACGTCGTGCAGCAGGCCGCCGAGGCGGCAGCGGAAGACCAGCGCCGGCGGCAGCCCCAGCTCGCGGGCGATCGCGGCGGAGAGCTCGGAGACCTGCTCGCAGTGCAGCTCCGGCATGCCCTCGCGCACCGAGGTCGCCAGCGCGAGCGCCTGCGCGATGCGGACGGCCTCGGGCTCCTCGGCGAGCAGGTCCTCGCCGGTCAGGTCGATGGCGAGGCGGGTCTGGTCCCTGCCGCGCCGTTTGGCGGCGTAGAGCGCGCGATCGGCGGCGTCGACCAGCGCATCGGCGCCCTGCGCGACGCCGATCCAGCGCGCGCCGCCGACGGAGACCGACAGGTGCAGCTCGCCGCCCGGCGTCGGGATCGGCTGCGCCCCGACGGCCTGGCGGATGCGCTCGCCGACCCCGCGCAGCGCGGCGTCGTCGGCGACGTCGGGCACGAGCACCGCGAACTCCTCGCCGCCCCAGCGCGCCGCGACGCTGCCGGCGCGGAGGGCGCCCTCGATGCGCTCTGCGACGCCCGCGAGCACGACGTCGCCGACGGCATGGCCGTACGTGTCGTTGACGGCCTTGAAGCGGTCGATGTCGAGCAGCAGCACGGCCGGCGGGCCGCCGGCGTGGGCGGCGCGGCGCAGCTCGGCCACCAGCTCCTCGGTGAAGTGGCGGCGGTTCGCGAGGCCGGTCAGCGCGTCCGTGCGCGAGCGGACGTCGGCCTCCCGGCGAGCCGTCTCCAGCTCGACGTTGGCCTGGTCGAGGCGGCGCACGTGGGCGTGCAGGTCGGCCGCCGCGGCGCGCTCGGCGGTCACGTCGACGTCGGTGCCGACGAAGCCGATGATGTCGCCGTTCGGACGGCGCACGACGCGGCGGCGGCTCGCGACGTCGCGCAGTGAGCCGTCGGGCAGCACGATGCGGAACTCGACCTCGGAGTCCTCGAGCCGGCCGGTGGTGTCGGCGACGCGGCCGCGGTCCTCCGGGTGGACGCGCTGCTGCCAGGCGGGCGTCGCGAACTCGTCGCGCCGCAGGCCCCACAGCTCCTCCGCCTGCGCGTTCACGAAGTCGACGCGGCCCTCGGCGTCCTCCGTCCACATGGACATGGGCAGCGCCGCGGCGAGGGTGCGGAAGATCGCGTCGTGCTCGCGCAGCTGCTCCTGGGTCTCGCGCTGGCGGGTGACGTCCGAGACGATGCCCTCGGCGAGCACCCGCCCGTCCGGGACGCGCCGCCCGTGGGAGCGGTCGTAGAGCCAGCGCCAGCCGCCGCCGTCGACGGAGACGCGGTACTCCGCGGCGGCGGCCTGGCAGCGGCGCTGGCGTTCGATCAGCTCGTCGAAGCCCGCGAGGTCGTCGGGGTGGACGCACGAGCGCCACAGGTCGACGGCGTCGTCGGCCGGGTCGTCGACGCCGAGGAAGCGGGCCTGCGGGACGCTCTCGAAGCTGACGGCGACCGTGCCGTCCGGCTCGTAGGCCCACGCGTAGACGTAGTCCTCGATCGCCTCGACCACGGCGTCGAGGTGCGCGCGCGTCTCGGCCGCGTCCTTGCGCGCGCTCACGGTCTCGCTGACGTCGACGACCATGCCGTAGATGCGCCGGCGCCCGTCGCGGAAGGCGCCGCAGCGCCAGGCGTCGCGCAGCCAGCGCACCTCACCGTCGTCGCCGCGGCAGCGCCACTCCATGATGCCGTCCTGGCCGGCCTCGCGCTGCTCGACGCCCACGCGCGCGCCCTCGCGATCCTCCGGCACGAGCGTGGTGCGCCACGGCTCGTTGGCGTCGGCGGAGGGGCGGGTGCGCAGGAACAGGTGGGCGGGGACGCTCTCGTAGACGGGCGTGCCGCGGCCGTCGACGTCGTAGTCCCAGCAGTAGACGTACGCGTCGACCGCGGAGACGACGGCCGCGAGCAGTGAGCGCGACTCGGCCAGGGCGACCTCGGTGTTGCGCAGCGCGCTGACGTCGGTGACGACGCCGTCGACGATGACCGCGCCGTCCCTGCCGGGCCGGCAGCGCCAGCGCTCCAGCAGCCAGCGCGTGGAGCCGTCGCGGCGGATCGCGCGGAAGGTGGCCTCGCCGTCGATGCCGGCGAGCTGGCGCGAGAGGATGTCCTCGCTCGAGGCGCGGTCGTCGGGGTGGATCGACGCGATCCAGCAGGCCAGAGGATCGGGGTGGTCGTCGACGTCGAGGAACTCGAACCACGGGCGGCTCTCGGCGATCGGACGGCTGCTGCCGTCCGGCCGGTACTCCCAGGCGTAGGCGTACTCGAGCACGCTCGCGAGCACGGCCGCGAGGATCTCGTCGCGGGTACCCTCGTCCGGCTGGCGCTCCGTGCCCATTGCCCTGCATGCATCGACCGGCACGACGTCACGGTTGAGACGCGAGCGGGGCATGCCGCGCCATCGTCTACGCTCAGACGCCGTGGCCCCCGCGGACGAGGTGCGCGCGTTCTTCGACGACCTCGCCGCGCGCTTCCGCGCCGACCGGGCCGTCGGCCTCGACGCGACGTTCGCCTTCGCCATCGAGGACGTCGGCGAGTGGCACGCGGTGGTCGCGGACGACGCCTGCGTCATCCACGAGGGCCCGCACCCGTCGCCGGACGTGACGATCGCGTGCGGCGCCGCAGACTGGGTGCAGCTCGTCGAGGGCCGTCTCGACCCGCAGTTCGCGTTCATGACTGGTCGCCTGCGCGTGGACGGCGACATGGGCCTGGCGATGCGGTTCCGCTCGCTCTTCCTCTGACCGATGCGGGCGCTGGCGATCCTCGCGCTGCTGGCGGCTGCCGTCGTGGCGTCGGCGTGCTCGCCCGCCCCGCCGGACCGCGCCGTGCCGGCATCGGCGAGCGACCCCACCTTCCTCGCGATCACGAACCACGCGCTCGCGCCGCTCCTGCTCGGGTCCCACGGCGGGGCGTTCTCGAGCCTCGACGGCGGCCGCTCGTGGTCGTCGCTGGAGCCGCCCGTGGAGCCGGCCCTGGCCATCGCGATGACGTCGAACGCGGTGCAGATGAGCACGGGCTTCCGCCGGGTGGCCTACGACCTGGAGCTGAAGCGCTCGCTGGGCCGCCCCGCGCCGTGGCCCGACGGGCGCAAGGTCATCGCGCTGGCATCCGACGTGCGGCGGAAGATGGTGTGGGCGCTGGCCGAGGGCGAGCAGCCGCGCCTCTACCGCTCCGCGAACAACGGCGGCGACTGGGTGCCCGTGGTGCCGAACGGCCTCTGCCGCCGTCCGCGCGCGCTGGCGGCATCGAGCACCGAGGAGGCGCCGCGCCTGTACGCGGCCTGCGGCGGCGTCGGGCTGCTGGTGTCCGACGACATGGGCCTCAGCTTCCAGCACGTGAGCGGCATCCGCGACGCCTGGGACGTGGCGACCTCGCTGTCCGACCCGCTGATGGTGGTGGTGGCGACGCCGCTGGTGCGCGTCTCCCGCGACGGCGCGGCGACGTGGACCGACGGCCTGCTGGTGGCCGAGCGCGTGGCGATCGACCCCCGCAACCCCGACCTGGTCTTCGCCGATCGCGCCGAACGACCGCCTCTTCACGTCGAAGGACGGCGGACGGACGTTCTGAGGGCGGGGCGCGGCGCGGGGCGGCGGCCGCCGCCGGAGGTGCGCGGACCGCACGGAACGCGTCACGGAC
This sequence comes from uncultured Actinomycetota bacterium, assembly GCA_963767885.1. Lineage (GTDB taxonomy): Bacteria > Actinomycetota > Thermoleophilia > Gaiellales > F1-60-MAGs149 > CAVYFW01. The sequence goes on along the minus strand of CAVYFW010000010.1, from coordinate 57,002 downwards.
CGTGCCAATTGGGCGCAGCGCGCGGCCCAAGTGTGGTCACGGAACCCGCGCGGACCGCACGACTTCGTCACGGACCGTGCCAAGTGGGCGGAGCGCGAGGCCCAATTGGCCGCTCCCCGAACCCCGTCCACCGCGCAAATCCGCCCGTCGCCGTCGCCCGGTACCGCGGGACATGACGCGGGCGCGCTCAGGCCACGCGCTGCTCGCCGGTGAGGGCGAGCGGCTCTCGTTCGGCGGCGCCGCGTTCCTCGTCCGCGCGTCGGCCGAGTCGACCGGTGGGGCGTTCTCCATCGTCGAGGAGATCGACCCGCTCGACACGCCGCCGCACGTCCACGCGCACGAGGACGAGCTGTTCCAGGTCCTCGAGGGCGAGCACGTCTTCACCGTCGGCGGCGACGAGCTCCGCGTCGGGCCCGGCGGTGTCGTCTTCGCGCCGCGCGGGGTGCCGCACGCGCAGCGGCGGGTGGTGCCGCGGGTCGGGCGCGTCGCGGTGCACTGCTCGCCCGCGGGGTTCGAGGGCTTCTTCCGCGAGCTCGACGCCGCCGAGCGCGACGGCACCATCGGGCCCGAGGTCTACGCCCGGGTGTCCGAGCGCTACGGCATCACCTGGCTCTAGGACGGTGACGGCCGCTCAGCGCAGGCCGTGCGGGAGCGACTCGGCCAGGCCCGCCGAGGTGATGCGGACGAAGCGCGCCTTCTCCTGGAACTCCGCGATCGTGCGGGCGTCGCTGTAGCTCATCGCCGAGCGCAGGCCGCCGACCAGGTCGTGCACGACGGCGCTCGCCGGGCCGCGGTAGGGGACCGTCGACTCCACGCCCTCGGGGACGACCTCCGTGAACTCCGTGCCCTCCGGCGGCTCCACGCCCTCCACCGCCATGCGCCGCGCCGCCGCGGCCGCGGAGGCCATGCCGCGGTACACCTTCACCGGGCGGCCGTCGCGGGTCACGGTCGTGCCCGGGCTCTCCTCGGTGCCGGCCAGCATGTTGCCGACCATCACCGTCTCCGCGCCCGCCGCGATCGCCTTCGCGGCGTCGCCCGGGGCGCGGATGCCGCCGTCGGCGATGACCGGGACGCCGTGGCGCCGGCAGGCCGCGACCGCCTCGACGACCGCGCTGAGCTGGGGCATGCCGACGCCCGCGACCACCCGCGTCGTGCAGACCGAGCCCGGGCCGACGCCGACCTTGACCGCGTCGGCGCCCGCGCGGCACAGGTCGTCGGCGCCCTCCGCCGTCGCGACGTTGCCCGCGACGAGCTGCGTCTGAGCGTGGTTCGCGCGGATCCGCTCCAGCGCCGCGACCGCGTGGTCGGCGTGGCCGTGCGCGATGTCCAGCACCAGCAGGTCGACGCCCGCGTCGACGAGGGCCGCCGACCGCTCCAGGTAGTCGCCGCGCACGCCGACCGCGGCGCCGACCAGGAGCCGACCGCGGTCGTCCTTCGAGGCGTGCGGCCGCTCGCGCAGGGCCACGAGGTCGCGGACCGTCACGAGGCCCGCGATGCGCCCGTCCGGGTGCACCAGCGGCAGCTTCTCGATGCGGTTCGCGTGCAGCAGGTCGCGCGCCGTCTCCAGGTCGGTGCCCGGCGGCGCCGTGATCAGGCGCTCTCGGGGCGTCGCGTGGGCCGCCACGGGGTCGCTGGCCGGCGGGTCCAGCAGCAGGTCGCGCGGCGTCAGGACGCCGGCGAGCTGCCCGTCGGCGTCCTCCAGCAGCAGGCTGGAGACGTCGTGCAGGCGCATCAGCGCGCGCGCCTCGCCGACGGTGGCCGACGCCGGCACGCGGTACGGCTCGGCGATCACGAGGTTCTCGGCGCGCTTCACCCGCTCGACCATCGCCACCTGGTCGGCCGCGGTGAGGAAGCGGTGGATGACCCCGACGCCGCCGGCGCGCGCCATCGCGATCGCCATGCGGGCCTCGGTGACCGTCTCCATGTTCGCCGCCACGACCGGCACGGCGACCGTCAGGCCGCGCGTCAGCCGCGTGCGCGTCGAGACGTCCGAGCGCGAGCGCACGCTCGAGCGGCGCGGCGCCAGCAGGACGTCGTCGTAGGTCAGCAGGAACGGGGCGGAGGCCACCGCCTCGGCCGGCACGCCCGCGGTGTCGCGAAGGCCGCTCATCTCCGCCGCAGGGTACCCACTCGCCGCCGGCGCCGATCCGGCTCGACGGTCTCAGCCGCCGTCGCGGGCGAGCTCGGCCAGCCAGCCGTCGAGCCGCCGCGGGCGCCCGGTGGTCGCGTCGACGCACGCGTGGACCGTCACGGCGGTCGCCGCGGCGACCCCGTCGACGTCCAGCAGGTACGCGATCTGAAAAGTCGATGCGGAGGGCGCGCCGAGCCGAACGTGCACCCGGACGACGTCGTCGAAGCGCAGCGCGACGCGGTAGCGGACGTGCACCTCGACCACCGCGATGTCGGTGCCGCCGGCCCGGATTTCCCCGTAAGGACGCCCTTTGGCGCGTAGGTACGCCACGCGCGCCTCCTCCAGGTAGGGCAGGTAGGCGGCGTGGTGGACGACCCCCATCGCGTCCGTCTCCGCGAAGCGAACGCGGAGCTCGTGGACGTAGAAATAGGCCGTCGGATCGAGTCCGGGATCCATCGATGCACGCACGGAGGGCCAGGATACGCATACACTCCGTGCGTCCCGGAACTGAGCACGTGGGTGAACGGCCGTTGCCGTCTCCCGGTTCTTCGTTCCACAGCAGTACGTGGGAGGCACGAGCAAGAATGGCGCTCGGCACGGTTAAGTGGTTCAACGACGCTAAGGGCTACGGTTTCATCGAGCCCGAGGGCGGCGGCAAGGACCTCTTCGTTCACCAGTCCAACATCGTCATGTCCGGGTTCCGAACCCTGACTGAGGGTGCGAAGGTCGAGTACGAGTCCCGTGAGGGCTCGAAGGGTCCGGAGGCGGTAAACGTCACCCCGGCTCCCTGATCGATCAGGGCTGAACGGAATCGCGCATCGGCCGGCGGGCAACCGCCGGCCGGTGCATTTTTCGGGCGATGCGCGTTGATCCGCACCTCGTAGACCTCCTCGGGCAGGCGACGAGCGCGATCGCCCTGACCGGGGCCGGCATCTCCACGGAGAGCGGCATCCCGGACTTCCGCGGGCCCGGCGGCCTCTGGTCGGATCCGGAGCTCGTGCGGCTCGCGCAGGTCTCGACCTTCCGCCGCGAGCCGGCCGCCGTGTGGGCCTTCTACGCCGCGCGCTTCGAGGGGCTCGCCGCCGCCCGGCCCAACGCCGGCCACGTCGCGCTCGCCCGCCTGCAGGACGCCGGGCGCCTGGCCGCGCTGGTCACGCAGAACATCGACGGCCTGCACCGTGCCGCCGGCTCCCGCCCCATCGAGGTGCACGGCTCCCTGGCGCTCGCCGTCTGCACCGCCTGCGGCCGCGAGCTGCCGACGCCCGAGGCGCTCCGGCGGCGCGAGGCGGCCGGGGACGGCGTGCCGCGCTGCGACTGCGGCGGCGTGCTCAAGCCCGGCGTGGTGATGTTCGGCGAGCTGCTGCCGGCCGACGCGATCGACGCCGCGTTCACCGCCGCCGAGTCCTGCGACCTGCTGCTCGCGGTCGGCAGCTCGCTGGAGGTGCACCCCGTCGCCGGGCTGCTCGAGGTCGCCAAGGCCAGCGGCGCCGCCGTCGCGATCCTCAACCGCGAGCCGACGCCGTACGACCGCATCGCCGACGTCGTCGACCGCCGGGCGCTCGGCGAGAGCCTGCCCGCCCTGGCCGAGGCCGTCCTCGGCGACTGACGACGGGCCGCTACGCCGCGGCGACGTCGCGGTCGAGCCCGAGCGCGCTGCCGCAGCAGAGCCGGTCGGCGAGCTCCCGGCCGAACTCGGTCGCCAGCGCGGCGTGCGTCGCGTCGATGCGCGGCCAGCGGTTCCAGCGCGCGCCGTGCGCGTCCGAGCCGATCACGTCGCCGAGGCCGGCCGCGATCAGGCGCCGCGCCTCCGCGGCACCGGCCGGCCCCACGTCCTGGCCGTTGAGGCCGGTGACGTCGATCTGCAGCAGGGCGCCGGCCTCGCGCAGGCGCCGGGCGAGCTCGAGGTCGGGCGCACCGCCCCAGCCGATGCGCCGCTCCGGGTGGGCGACGAGCGGCACGAGGCCGAGCCCCACCGCCCGGCGGACCAGCCGCAGCAGGTGCGGGTCGCCGTGCCACGGCGAGCGCTGGGGGCCGTCGATGAGCAGCACGTTCGTGCCGCCGAGGGTCAGCCGCTCCAGGTCCTCGCCCGGGCGCAGCCGTGCCAGCGCCGGGGTCACCTCGTAGCCGAGCCGCAGCTCGATGCCGCCCGGCGCGCGCTCCTGCAGCGCCGCGAAGCGCTCCTCGATCAGGGCCTGGCGCCGCCGTGTCAGCCAGAAGCCCGGGCAGACGTGCGGCGTCGCGAAGAGCAGGCGCGTGCCCCCGGCTCGCGCCGCCGCCACCATCTCCAGGGCCTCCTCCATCGTCTGCGCGCCGTCGTCGACGCCGGGCACGACGTGGGAGTGGGGGTCGACGAAGCCCGGCAACCTACCGCTTGTCCCGCCGGACGATGCCCTTGATGCGCCCCCAGACGACGGCCAGGAACAGGCGCCCGCCCTTGATCGGCGCGGCCTGCGCGGGCGGCGCGGGGCGCGGCGGCGGGGCTGCGGCGGGGCGCGGCGGCGGCGTCGCGGCGCTGGTCGCGGGCTCGGCCGCGGCGGTCGTCGCCGTCGTCGCCTCGGCCGCGGTGGCGGCCGCCGGGCCGCTCTCCGCCGGTGCCGCCGCGCCGGCAGCCGGTGCCGTTGAGGAGGGCTCGGCGTCGGCGTCGGCCGAGGCCGCGGTCGACGAGCCGGCCGAGATCGTCGCCTCCATGCACTTCGCCATCTCGCCCATCATGCGCGTGGCGACGTCCTGCATGATCCCGCGGCCCATCTGCGCCACGCGGCCCGTGACCATGATGTCGCTCGAGACCTTGACCCGCGAGCCCTCGGCGCCGAGGTCGGTGATCTCCATCGTCATCTTGGCCTGCGCGTTGCCCTGGCCGCGCTGCTCGGCGCCCTTCGCGGACAGCACCGCGCGCCGCGCCTCGTCGTCCTGCTCGGTGACGGCGACGGAGCCCTTGTAGCCCATCGACATCGGGCCCATCTTCATCGACACCTTGGCGTCGAAGCCCCCGTCGTCGCGACCGCCGAGCACCTCGGCGCCCGGGATGCAGGGGGTGACCCGCTCCACGTCCAGCATCAGCCGGTAGACCTCGTCCGCCGGCGCCTGCACCGTGAACTCGTTCTCGATGAGCACAGGTCAGCCCCCCTCGACGGTTGCGTGGATGCGGCCCGTGGTGGCCGTCAGGTTGCGCCCGCTGCGGCCCGCCCGGGCGCCGATCACCTCGGCGACGATGGAGACCGCCGTCTCCTGCGGCGTGGCGGCGCCGATGTCGAGACCCACCGGGCCGTGCACGCGATCGAGGTCGGCCTCGGGGACGCCCGACTCCAGGAGCCGCTCGCGGCGCGTGGCCTGCGTGCGGCGCGAGCCGAGGGCGCCGACGTACGACGCCCCGCGCCGCAGCGCCTCGCTGATCGCCGGGTCGTCGACCTTCGGATCGTGCGTCAGGACGATCACGGAGTCGGCGCGCTCCAGGCCGATGCGCTCGTACGCCTCGTCGGGCCAGGCGACGACGATCTCCTGCGCCGACGGCAGCCGCTCGCGCGTCGCGAACTTGGCCCGCGGATCGATCACCACCGTCCGCCAGCCGAGGATGTTCGCCATCTTGCAGACGGCCTCGCTCGTGTCGACGGCGCCCACGACGACCATGCGCGGCGCCGGGTGGACGCTCTCGACGAAGACGAGCGTGCCGTCCTCGAGGTCGAGCGAGCGCGAGCGCTCCGTCTCCACGGCCTCGCGCGCCTCGTCCTCCGCCGCCGCCCGCAGGTCGCCCTCGATCTCGCCCTCGAGCGTGCCCGTGTCGGCGTCCAGCACCAGCCGGCGTCCGGCCTGCTCGCCGGTCACGACCAGGGCGATGGCGCCGCGGCGCAGGGCGGGCCGCTCGCGGTGCCGCTCCAGCGCCACCCAGAGCTCGCCGCCGCACGCGAGGCCGACGTCCAGCGCGAAGTCGTCGGAGATGCCGTAGTGCAGGAGCTTCGGGGTGTCCGCGCCGCCGAACAGCTCCTGGGCCTCGCCGTAGATCGCGCCCTCGACGCAGCCGCCCGAGACGGAGCCGGCCATGTCGCCGCTGGACGACACGGCGAAGATGGAGCCGAGCGGCCGCGGGGCCGACCGGTAGGTGCGCACGACCGTGGCGACGGCGACGTCGTCGCCACGGTGCCGCCAGGCCTCGACGGTCTGCAGGGTGTCCTCGTTCATGCTGCGCTCCGAAGAACTGTGGGTCGCGCCAGGCGCTCCCGGCCGACGCGAGCGATCACGTCCGCCAGGCCCTCGAGCGCGGCCAGGTTGTGGCCGGGGATGAAGACGTCGCAGTAGGGCAGCGCGGCCGCCATGCCGGCGGCGAGCGGCTCGTAGCCCGCGGTGCCCTTCAGCGGGTTGACCCAGACGACCGCCCGCGAGCGGCGGCGCAGGCGCGCCATCTGCTCGCCCAGGAGCCCGACGTCGCCGCGCTCCCAGCCGTCCGAGGCGATGGTGACGATGGCCCCGCGCGTCATGCCGCGACGTGCGTAGAGGTCGTTGAAGGCGTGCAGGGCCTCGCCGATGCGCGTGCCGCCGGCCCAGTCCGGCACCGCCCGCGCGGCGCGGTCGAGCGCGCGCTCCGGGTCGCGGCCGTCGAGGTACGGCGTCAGGCGCGTGAGGCGGGTGCCGAAGGTGAAGGCCTCGACGTGCCGGCCGGTGGCGACCGCCGCCTGCAGGAACAGCACCAGGGCGCGCGCGTAGGGCTCCATCGAGCCGGACACGTCGCACAGGAAGACGAGGCGCCGCTCGACCTGCTTGGGCCGGCGGAAGGCGCGCTCGACCGGCTCGCCCTCGTGCCGCATGGCCCGCCGCAGGGTGCCGCGGGGGTCGATGTGCCGGCCCTCGGAGGCCGCCTCGAGGCGCCGCGACGGCCGGGTCGGCAGGCTGCGGGCGAGCAGCTCCATCGCCTTGCGCACGCGCAGCAGCTCGTCGCGGGACATGGCCGCGAAGTCGCGCTGGCGCAGGATCTCGACGGGGCTCCAGGCCGACACCGCGTCCTCCGTCGTCGGCTCGTCCTCGTCGTCCTCGCCGGGCGGGCTCTGCTCGAGGCCGTGGCCCGCCAGCACCTCCGGCTTCTTCTTCTCGTCGATGCCGAGCCCGAGGTCGGGCGGCCGCTGGCCGAGGTTGCGCGTCGGCGCTTGCTCGAACCAGGCGCGGAAGGCGCGGTCGAAGATCTCCAGGTCGTCGCGCCGCGCGACCATCGTGCAGGCCAGCGCGGCGTAGACCTCGGTGCGCTGCCGCAGGTCGATCCGGTCCAGCGCCAGCAGCGCGTTCTGCAGGCGTCCCGGGCCGACCTCGACGCCCGCCTCGCGCAGGATGCGGCCGAAGGTGACGAGCTTCATGACGACGGCATCGCCGGCGTGCGACGTGGTCACGCGGCCAGCCTCACCGGACGGCGGCCTTGGCCCGTTCGAGCAGCGCCGCGAGGTCCGCGTCGCGCACCCGCTCGAGGTCCTCGTGGTACTTCAGGACGGAGCCCAGCGTCGCGTCGACGGTGTCGGCCTGCAGCTCCTCCTCGCCGAGGGCCAGCAGCGCCTGCGTCCAGTCGATGGTCTCGGCGACGCCCGGCGCCTTGGCGAGGTCGAGCGAGCGCAGCTCGTGCACGAAGGCGGCGGCCTGCGCGGCGAGCCGCTCGGGCACGCCGGGCACGCGGCGGCGCACGATCTCGATCTCGCGCTCCAGCCCCGGGTGCGCGACCCACACGTAGAGGCAGCGCCGCTTGAGCGCCTCGTGCAGCTCGCGCGTGCGGTTCGACGTCAGGAACACGACCGGACGGCGCTCGCTCGTGATGGTGCCGATCTCGGGGATCGTGACCTGGAAGTCCGAGAGCAGCTCGAGCAGGAAGGCCTCGAACTCGTCGTCCGCCCGATCGACCTCGTCGATCAGCAGCACGGGCGGCACGGGATCGTCGTTGTCGATCGCCTCGAGCAGCGGGCGGCGCTCCAGGAAGCGCGGGCCGAAGAGCTCGTCCATGACGTCCGTGTCCGCGGCGTGCCCGGTTGCCTCGAGGGTGCGGATGTACAGCATCTGGCGCGTGTACGACCAGTCGTAGAGCGCGTGCGCCACGTCGATGCCCTCGTAGCACTGGAGCCGGATCAGGCGCGCGCCGAGCGCGTCGGCCGTGACCTTGGCGAGCTCCGTCTTGCCGACGCCGGCCTCGCCCTCCAGGAGCAGCGGCTTGCCCAGCACGAGCGCGAGGTGGACGACGGTCGCGAGCTCCCGGTCCGCGAGGTACGCACGCTCGCCGAGCGCCCGCAGCACGCCGTCGATCCCGTCTCGCATCGGGGTGTCGCTCACGAGGCCTCCGTCAGGTCGCCCATCGCAGGCAGGGTAACCGAGGCTCGTACGATCCCGATCATGGAGCAGAACCTGTACCGGTGGGCGGAACAGGCCGCCGCGGAGCTCGGCACGCCGGGCTGGACGGGCGATCGGGACACCGTGGCGACCCTTCTCGACTTCTCCCGCGAGGCCGCGCACCGTGTGGCCCGGCCCGCAGCGCCGGTGACGACGTTCATCGCCGGCGTCGCGGTCGGCCTGGCGGGAGCGGGGAGCCCGGAGGACCTGCGGCGGGCGGTGGAGACGCTGCTCGCGGCGCTCCCGCCCGAGGCCCCGCCGGAGGGCTGATCGTTTCGGCCGGCACGACGGATGGGTACGTGTCGGCCATGTCGACGGTCGCACAGCAGGGGCACGAGGCCAAGCGCGAGGTGGACAAGGCCTCCCAGTCCAAGACGTTCGAGGCGATCGCGCGGATCGGGCTGATCGGCAAGGGCGCCATCTTCATCCTCATCGGCGTGCTCGCGGTCCGCGTCGCGGTCGCCGACAAGGGCCAGGCCGAGGACAAGTCGGGCGCGCTGGAGACCGTCGCGCGCCAGCCCTTCGGCGAGGTGATCGTGGTCGCGCTGGCCGTGTTCTTCGCCGCCTATGCGATCTGGCGCTTCGTCGAGGCCATCGTCGGCACGGACGACGACGGCGCCAAGGACTGGGCGAAGCGCGCCGGCTACGTCGGACGCGGCGCCGTCTACGCGGTGCTCGCCTTCGTGGCCATCCAGATCGCTGCCGGTGCCGACGGGGAGAACGGCGGCAAGGGTGCCGGCGGAGGCGGCGGCGGCAACGAGGATGCGCTGACCGCCCGCGTGCTGGACTGGCCGGCGGGGCAGTGGATCGTGATGCTGGCCGGCCTCGCGGTGCTCGGCGCGGCGGGCTGGAACGTGTGGCGCGGGCTCAGCCGCAAGTTCAAGAAGACCTGGCACACCGAGCAGATGGGCGAGCAGGAGGAGCGCATCGCGACGGGCGTCGGCGTCGCCGGGCACCTGGCGCGCGGCGTCACCTTCGCGCTGATCGGCACCTTCATCGTGCGCGCCGCGTGGCAGTACGACCCGAAGGAGACGGTCGGCCTCGACGGCGCCCTGGCCAAGCTGGCGCGCGCGGACTACGGCCCGTGGCTGCTCGGCCTGACCGCGCTCGGGCTCATCTGCTACGGCCTCTTCTGCTTCGCCGAGGCGCGCTGGCGCGACGTGGAGCCGGACGGCGCGTCGGAGTCGGAGTCCGACGACGCCGGGCAGTCGCGCCACGCGGCGGCCGGCGCCTAGCGCTCCGGTCCGCTATGACGTCGCCATGAGCGACGACATCGAGTACGTCGAGACCGAGGCCGAGCTCAGCCGCGAGGACGCCGCCCGTCGGCTCCACGCGCTGGCCGACCAGCTGGCGTCGAGGAACGGCCTCGACCTGGAGCGCGAGGGCAAGGCGATCTTCGTCAAGGTGCCCGATACCGTGCGCCTCTCGATCGAGTTCGAGAGCGGCGACGACGGCAGCGAGATCGAGATCGAGATCAGCTGGTAGCCGCGGCCGGCTCAGGCCGGCACGAGCAGGTCGAGCATCCCCGGCAGCACCTCGAAGCGCACCGGGGTGGTGCCGGGCAGCTCGCCGTCCACCTCGACCGGCAGCGGGTGCTCCGGCGTGACGGACACCCGCGCGACGCGCTTCAGCTCGACGCGCGGGTCCTTCTGCAGCGTCCCCAGGTACATGCGGTGGACGTTGCGGGCGAGCGCCGCCTTGCCCACGTCGCCGATGACGACGACGTCGAACAGGCCGTCGTCCGGCTCGGCCTGCGGGGCGATCTTGATGCCGCCGCCGAGCTGCCGCCCGTTCATGCAGATGACGTTGTTGGCCACCATGTCGCGCACGTCGCCGTCCAGGTCGATGTGGAAGCGCACGTTCTTCCAGGCCGCGAACGCCGTCATCGTGGCCCACAGGAACGCGACGGTGCCGCCGAGCTTCTTGGTCGAGAGGTTCGCTCGCGTCGCGACGTCGCCCGTGAGGCCGCACGACGCGTGGTTGGCGAAGAGGCGGGTCAGCTCGCCGCTGCCGTCCGCGGCCTGGCAGTGCAGGCGGCCGACGTCGATGCGCCGCGTGCGGCCCTCGGCGAGCACCCGCAGCGCGCCCTCGACCTTCTTCGGGATGCCGTACGTGCGGATGAAGTCCCCGCCCGTGCCGCGCTCGACGACGCCCAGGGTCGCGGGCGCTCCGAGCGGCTGGCCCTGCTCGTCGGCGAAGCCGTTGACGACCTCGTTGACGGTGCCGTCGCCGCCGACCGCGACGACGAGCTCCTCGCCCGCCTGCAGCGCCTCGCGCGTGAGCACGGTGGCGTGCCCCGGCCCCTCGGTCCGCAGCAGCCGCGCCTCCAGGCCGAGGCGGGCCAGGTCGCCGACGAGCCCTTCCGCGAGCTTGCCGGTGGAGCCGTTGGCCGACGCCGGGTTGAGCACGAGCACGGCCCGCCGCGCCGCCATCCCGCCTAGCCCTTCGGCTCGGAGAGCGCCGCGCGGATGGCGAGCTCCGTCATGCGGTCGACGCCGTTCCGCAGCTCCTCGTCCGTGATGCGGACGAACTCCTTCTCGACCACCACGTCCGAGACGGTGAGGAGACAGCCTGCCGATATCCCGCGCAGCGCGGCGATCGTGAACAGGATCGCGGCCTCCATCTCGACCGCGAGCACACCGCGGCTCGCCCAGCGCGAGTACTGCTCCTCGTCGGGGTTGTAGAAGACGGCGCTCGAGACCACCGGGCCGACCCGCATCTTGAGCGGCGGGTCGCTGTGCTTCGCGATGTGCACGGCGGCGTGGACGACCTCGAAGTCCGCCGTCGGCGAGTGCGGCTCCCCGCCCGTGTACGTGTACATCGTGCGGTCGGCCGGCACGGCGCTGATCGCGAGGACGACGTCGCCGAGGCCGAGGCCGGGCGCGAGGCCGCCGCAGGTGCCGACGCGGACGAGCCGCTTCACGCCGAGCATGTTGAGCTCCTCGAACACGATGGCGGCGGTCGGGCAGCCCATGCCCGTCGACTGCACCGAGATCGGCTTGCCCTCGAACGTCCCCGTGAAGCCGAGCATTCCCGCGCTCGCCGTTGACCTGCCTGGCGCCCTCGAAGAACGTGTCGGCGATGTACTTCGCCCGGAGCGGGTCGCCGGGGACGAGCACGGCGTCGGCGTAGTCGCCTGGTTCGGCGCGGAGGTGGATCGGCATGGCGGCGCATCGTAATCGCCGCGCGGCGGTAGCATCCGCGCATGGGGAAGAAGCAGGACGCCAAGAAGGCCGCGGCCAAGGGCAAGCAGGCGGCCGAGGAGGCGCAGTCGGTCGTCGGCAAGGCCGTGGATGCGGTCTCCGGGACCACGGAGCGCGGCAAGGCGGCGCTCGGCGGCCTCGTCTCGCGCGGCAAGGGCGAGTCGCAGGCCGCGCTCGAGCGCGCCAAGGCGGCGGTCGACGAGCTCGTGCGCCTCGGCGTCGTGCAGGCGGATCGCGCGCAGGAGGCCGTGCACACGGTCTACGAGCGCGGCACCTCGAAGATCGGCCTCGGCGGGGACGACGGGCCGGCGCCCGCGACGCAGGAGGACGTGGCCGCCCTGCGCAGAGGAGATCGCGGCGCTGCGGGCCGAGCTCAAGGCGTTCAAGCCCGCGCCGGCGCGGGCGTCGACGGCCCGCACGCCGGCGACCCCAGGACCGCCGCGGCGAAGCCGGCCGCCAAGCCGGCGACGGCGCGGACGACCGCCGCGCGCGGCACGGCGGCGAAGCCCGCCGCCAGGCGCACGACCGCGAAGCCCGCGGCCACGCCGTCGCCCGACGTTGTGCCGCCGGCGCCGGGCTCGACCGGCGCGAGCGGCGCGACCTCGACCGGCCGCCGTCCGGCGGGCGGCGCGTCCTAGCCCGCGCCGCGCTCCGCACGCCGCGCGTCGGCGACGCTCACGCCGCGTCGTGGAACACGATGCCGAGCGCCGTCCGGCGGCCGCGCGCGACGGTGCTGACGCCGTGCCGCAGGCCGACCCGGTAGTGGCCGCGGCTGCCGAGCTGCGGGCGCTGGCGCGTGGGGAACAGGACGAAGGCGCCGCGCGGCGGCGTGAGCACGTGCGCGCGGCTCTGGGCCCGCGGGCGCTGCTCCATGAGCACGAACTCGCCGCCCTCGAAGTCGACGCCCGGCTCGTCCAGCACCGTCACGGCCTGGAAGGGGAAGTACACGTCGCCGTAGAGGTCCTGGTGCAGGGCGTTCCAGTCGCCGGGGCCGTAGCGCAGGATCAGCGGCGTCGGGCGGCGCTGCCCGGCCTCGGCGCAGCGGTCGAGCAGCGCCCCGTGGGTCTCCGGGAAGCGGACGTCCTCGCCGAGCAGCTCGGCCCAGCGGTTGGCGATCGGGGCGAGGTGCGCGTACAGGCTCTCGCGCAGCGCCCCTACCTCGGCCGGCAGCGGCCGGTCGAAGTAGCGGTAGGTGCCCTGGCCGAAGCGGTGACGGGCCATGTCGATCGTGGAGCGGAAGCTCCCGCTGTCGAAGAGGTCGGCGAGCGCCGCGCACTCGTCGGCATCGAACACCGGCTCCGTGATCGCGAAGCCGGACTCGTCCAGCCGTGCCTCGAGGTCGTCCCAGGGCAGGCGCTCGACGCGGGTCGCGAGAGGCGTCATCTGCATGGTGGTCATGGAGGTCCAACGCATTCCGGCCGATGTTCGTGAGGTGCACCGCGCGGTTGCAGACCTCCCCGAACGGGCAGCACCCATCGCACGTCCGGAGGCATCCCAGCCGACATGCAACATGCCGAGTCGTCCGCTAGCGTAAGAGTCGTGGGGCGTCGAGCAGCGTTGATCGTGGTGGCCTTTGCGTGCCTGGCGGCACTGCCGGCTATCGCGTGGTCCGCGCCGCAGCCCGACCCGTCGCCGGCCCCGGCGCCCGACGCCGCGCCGCGGCCGCAGGCGCCGACCCCGACGTACACGCCGCCGGCGCCGACCTACACGCCGCCCGAGCAGACGTACACGCCGCCGCCGTCCCGCCCGCGCGGGCCGACACCGGCCGACCCCGGCACTGCCGGCGCCGACCTCGTGTCCGCGAGCGGCGCGCTGCTGGCCGCAGCGGCCCCGAAGCCGCAGGCCGAGCCGGCGCAGGCCGCGACGCCGGAGCCGGCGACCGCGCCCGAGCCGGCCCCCGAGTCCACGCCGGCGCCGACCGCGACGGCCGAGACGCCGCCGCCCGCGAGCGAGCCCGCCGCACCGGTCGACACCGGGGCGGCGCCGCCGGCGAGCGCGCCCGAGACCCCCGTCGCCAACGTCCCCGAGACGCCGATCGCCTCGACGCCGGCCCCGCAGCCGTCGCCGACGCCGGCGGCGCAGTCCACGGGCGCCAAGGACGACTCCGGCATCCCGATCGACGGCGCGGGACTGCTGGTCGCGCTGCTCGCCTGCGGCGTCGCGCTCGCCGTCCGCGCCTTCCGCCACGGCCAGCGCCGCCTGGCGATCCCGCTCGCCGCCTTCTGCGCGCTCTACCTCCTGGTGGTCGGCAGCGTGTTCGCGGGCGTCGCGAACGCCACGCCGGTGCCCGACTTCGAGGCGGCGCCCGGTGACGGCGAGGTGCTGCTGACCTGGACGCCGCTCGATACCGGGACGGTGCGCGTCCTCGCGTCCACCGCCCCGCTCGCGAACTGCCAGGACCCCGCGGCGCGCGTCGTACCGATGATGACCGAGGCGAGCGCGCTCGACAGCCCGCTGGACAACGACGTGACCGTGTACTACGCCGCGTGCGTCGGTGGTGAGGCGGTCGCCGACTCGACCACGAGCGCGACGCCGACCGCCGGCGTCGACGGCGACGCGCCCCCGCCCGTGACGGGCCTGCGCGTGAACTCGGAGAACGCCCGCGTGCGCGTCCGCTGGACGCCGCCGAGCGTCGACGACCTGGCCGAGATCGTCGTCGTGCGGCGCTTCGGCGCGCGGCCGCCGCGCACGCCCAGGGACGGCACCGTCGTGTACCGCGGCCTCGCCCGCACGGCCACCGACTTCCCGGTCTCGCCCCGCGCGCGCGTCTGGTACGCCGCCTTCGCCAGGGACGACGACGAGAACGTCTCGACCGGCGTGACCGGCTCGCTGCCGCGCTTCGACCCGCCGCTCTACGCCCCGCTCGACGGCGCTGTCGTCAGGAGCACGCAGCTCTTCCGCTGGCGCAAGGTGCAGGGCGCGTCGTACTACAACGTGCAGATCTGGAAGGGTGCGGCGGCCAAGAAGATCGTCTCGACGTGGACGAACACGCCGAGCTACGTCCTGCGGCGCAGGCTGGCCAAGGGCCGCTACTCCTGGTACGTCTTCCCCGGCTTCGGCCCGCGCTCGCTGGCGCGCTACGGCGCCCTGCTGGGCTCCGGCACGTTCGTCGTCCGCTAGGCGGCGCTAGCCGGCGGCGGCGATCGCCGCGTCCCGGGCCGCCGCGAAGCGGGCCAGCGCCTCGTCGTCGCGCGGGAGCGGGTCGAGCTGCTCGCCCGCCGCGGTGCCCCAGGCGCGCGCGATGTCGCCGGGATCGCCGCCCGTCAGCAGGCTCGCGGCCTGGATGGCGGCACCGAGCGCGACGAGCTCCGTCGCCTCCGGCACCTGCACCGCCCGGCCGGACAGCCGCAGCACGGCGTCGCGCCAGGCCGCGCCCTGCGCGCCGCCGCCCACCAGCAGCAGCGGGGCGTCGGCGGGGACGCCGGAGGAGCAGGCGTCGATGGCGGCGATGGCGTCGAGCAGGCCGGCGATCGCGCCGTCGTACGTCGCCCGCAGGATCTGCCCGCGCGTCGTGCCGTGGCGCAGCCCGTGGATCGAGCCCGCGGCGTGGGGGAGGTTCGGCGTGCGCTCGCCGTCGAGCCACGGCAGCACCACCACCTCGCCCCCGGGCTCGACGGCGTCGCGCTCGAGCCCGAGCCACGCGGCCATCCGGTCGACCGCGAGCGTGGCGTTGAGGGTGCAGGCGAGCGGCAGGTAGCGCCCGCTGGCGTCCGCGAAGCCCGCCACGACGCCGGACGCGTCGACCGGGCGGCGCTCGGAGACGGCGAACGCCGTGCCGGACGTGCCGAGGGAGAGCACCGGCGTGCCCGGCCCGACGCCGAGCCCGAGGGCGGCCGCCATGTTGTCGCCCGTGCCGGCGGCGACGGGGATGCCGGCGGACAGCCCGAGCGCAGCGGCTGCGCCGGCCGACACCTCGCCGGCCGCGGCGCGCGGCGCGGTCACGGACGGCAGCAGCGCCGGGTCGAGGTCGACGGCCGCCAGGCCCAGCACCTCCGTGCTGTAGCCCTCCAGCGCGCTCGACCACCAGCCGGTGCCGGACGCGTCGCCGCGGTCGGTGGCCGGCTCGCCGGTGAGGAGCCACGTGAGGTGGTCGTGCGGCAGGTGGACGCGGCGCGCTGCTGCGGCGCTGGCGGGCTCCTCGCGGCGCAGCCAGGCCCACTTGGAGACGGTGAACGAGGCCACGGGCACCACGCCGATGGCCTCCGCCCAGCGCTCCGCGCCGAGCTCCGCGACGAGCGCGGCCGCGTCCTCGGCGCTGCGGGTGTCGTTCCACAGCATGGCCGGGCGCACCACGCGGTCGGCGGCGTCGAGGACGACGAGCCCGTGCTGCTGGCCCGCGATCGCGATCGCGGCGACGTCCGCGGCCCGGCCGGTCTCGCGCAGCGCCGCGCCGAGGGCCTGCCACCACGCGTCGGGATGCGTCTCGCGCGCGCCGCCGTCACCGTCGACGGGGTGCGGCGCGCGGCCGGACGCCACGACGGCGCCCGACTCGGGCTCCACGACGAGCACCTTGGTGGCCTGCGTCGACGAGTCGACGCCTGCGACGAGCCCTGGCATGCCGCCCTCTCCTTGACCCGGCTACCGGCCGCGAACTAGTTTGTTCGACGCACGTACCAATGTCCAGCCCGCGGGAGGACCGCATGTCCGACGACGATCTCCGCCCGCGGCCCGAGCACCGCTTCACCTTCGGCCTGTGGACGGTGGGCAATCCGGGTCGCGATCCGTTCGGCGTGCCGACGCGCGCGCCCCTCGACCCGGTCGAGATGGTGGAGCGCCTCGCCGAGCTCGGCGCGTACGGCGTCTCGTACCACGACGACGACCTGGTGCCGTGGGACGCGCCGGCCGCCGAGCGCGATCGCATCGTCGCCCGCTTCCGCGCGGCCCTCGACCGCACCGGCGTGGTGGTGGCGATGGGGACGACCAACCTGTTCGGCCACCCGGCCTTCAAGGACGGCGCGTTCACGTCCAACGACCGCGGCGTGCGGCGCGCGGCCATCGGCAAGGCGCTGCGCAACATCGACCTGGCCGCCGAGCTCGGCGCCGGCATCTACGTCTTCTGGGGCGGCCGCGAGGGCTCCGACACGCTGGCGGCCAAGCCCATCGGGCCGGCGCTGGACCGCTTCCGCGAGGCCATCGACTTCCTCTCAGAGCACGTCCGCGCGCAGGGCTACGACATGCGCTTCGCACTCGAGCCGAAGCCGAACGAGCCGCGCGCCGACATCCTGCTGCCGACGGTCGGCCACGCCCTGCACTTCCTCACCACGCTGCAGCACCCGGACATGGTCGGGCTCAACCCGGAGGTGGCGCACGAGACGATGGCCGGGCTGTCGCCGGTGCACGCCATCGGCCAGGTGCTGTGGGCGGGCAAGCTCTTCCACGTCGACCTCAACGCCCAGCAGATCGGGCGCTACGACCAGGACTTCCGCTTCGGCGCGCAGGACCTGGTGCAGAACTTCCACCTGGTGCGCCTGCTCGAGGACTCGGGCTACCAGGGCCCGCGGCACTTCGACGCCCACGCGTACCGCTCGGAGGACGCCGACGGCGTGTGGGACTTCGCCGCCGGCTGCATGCGGACGTACCTGCTGCTGGCCCGCAAGGCGCGCGAGTTCAACGCGTCGCCGGCCATCCGGGACGCGCTCGCGGCGGCCGGCGTGCCGGACCTGTCCGAGCCCTCGGTCGGGTCGTACGACGCGGGCACCGCGGGCACGCTGGTCGAGGAGTCGCACGGCCTCGAGGCGCTGGCGGTCCGCGGCTACGGCAACGAGCGGCTGGACCAGGCCGTGGTCGACCTCCTGCTGGGAGCCTGAGGCGTGGAGGGCGAGGCGCGTGCGCACGGCGACGTCCGGCGGGCCAACCTCGCCCTCGTCCTCTCCCGCCTGCTGGCCGACGGGCCGCAGTCGCGGGCGGCGCTCGCTGCCAGCACCGGCCTGATGCGCTCGACGGTCTCGAGCCTGGTGGCGGAGCTCGAGGCGCTCGGCCTGGTGGAGCACGCCGGGCGCTCTCGCGGGCGCGTCGGGCGCCCCGGCGAGCTGATCGCGCCGCGGGCGCAGGGCGCGAGCACGATCGGCGTGGAGCTCGGCGTCGACCGCGTGCGCAGCTGCCTCGTCGACCTGGAGCGGCGCGTGCGCTGCACGTGGGAGGCGACGTTCGCGCGCGGCGACGGCCGCGAGGCGCTCGCGACCCTGGACGCGTCCGTCTCCACGGCCCGCGAGGCGGCGCGGGAGGTCGGCGTGAGCGTGCGCGGCGTCGGCGTGGCGGCGCCCGGTCTCGTCGACCGGGGCGGCGCCGTCCTGGTGCGCGCGCCGAACCTCGACCTGGCGGGCGTCGACCTCGCCGCGGCCCTGGGCGACGGGTCGGCGCGCGGTCTGCCCGTCGCCGTCGACAACGAGGCGAACCTGGCGGCGCTCGCGGAGTGGGGCGCCGGGGCCGCGCCCCGCGACGCGGCGATGCTGTACGTCTCGGGCGGCGTCGGCATCGGCGCGGGCGTGATCGTGCACGGGCGGCTGCTGCGCGGCGCACATGGCTTCGGCGGCGAGCTCGGGCACGTGACGGTGATGCCGGACGGCCCGCTCTGCGGCTGCGGCGCGCGCGGCTGCCTGGAGGCCCTGGCGGGCGAGGCGACCGGCGCGACGCCGCAGCAGCGCGGCCGCTGGCTCGGCATCGCGCTCGCGTCGGCCGTCAACCTCGTAGACCCGGCGGTCGTGGTGCTCGGCGGCTTCCTGGCCGAGCAGGCCGACGAGCTCGTGCCGCAGATCGAGCTCGAGCTGCGCGCCCGCGTGCTCGGCCAGCGCCACCGCCCGACCCGCATCGTGCGCGGCGTGCTGGGCCGCGAGGCGGCGATGCGCGGGGCGGCGGAGCTGGCGCTGGCGCCGCTCCTGGCGGATCCCGGGCGCGTCGCGGCGTAGCGTTCGAGCGGTCGAGGCGCGGGTCGACGGACCAGCACGGACGGTCGTCGACGCACGATCGGCGCGCACAGGATCTCGACGGACACTTGGGCGGCGCGGTCCGCCGAATTGGACGTCCCCGCGCGGAAGTGGCGCGGTCCGTGCGACTTCCGTGACGCGAGCGCCGGCCTCCACGCCGACCGCCCCGGTAGACTGCGGAACATAGTCTCCGCCGTCCCCACCGACCCTTGCCCGTGCCCAACGACGAGCTGAGCCTCTTCTCGTACGAGATCCTCGGCCTGGTGGGTCGCGGCGGGGCGGGGCCGCACGACCTGCTGCAGCTCGCGCGCCGCGGCCGCATCCTCGACTGGGCGGGCGAGAGCCAGTACTACGTCGAGCCCAAGCGGCTGGCCCGTCTCGGCTACCTGGAGGCCCGCAAGGAGCCCGGCAAGACGCGCGAGCGGACGGTGTACTCGCTGACCGGGAAGGGCCTGGACGCGCTGCGGGACTACGCGCGGACGCCGGTGACCCTCACGCCGCTCAAGAGCGAGCCCCTGCTGCGGCTCCTGATCGCCGACCTCGTGGGCGAGGACGTCACGCGCGAGAGCATGGCGACGCTCCGGGCGGACCTGGACGACCTCGAGGCGCGGCTCGACGAGAGCGCCCGCGCCGCCGACGACCTGCCGCACCGGCGCGAGTACCTGCTGCTGGTCAACGATTTCCTGCGGCGCTACGTCGACCTGCACCGCGAGCTCGTCGACCGCGTCGAGCGCGACTTCGACTAGCCAGCCGCCCGGCGGTACACGTCGAGGTCGCGGTCGGAGAAGAGCACGAAGCGCACCTCCTCGATCGGCGCCGGGGCGCCGGCCGCCTCGCGCAGCGCGATCGGCGCGGCCCGCTCCACGGGGAAGCCGTAGATGCCGGTCGAGATCGCGGGGAACGCCACGCTGCGGGCGCCGAGCTCGGCCGCGACCTCGAGCGCGCGGCGGTGGGCCGAGGCGAGCAGCGCGTCCTCGCCGCGGTCGCCGCCGTGCCAGATCGGCCCGACGGCGTGCACGACCCAGCGCGCGTCGAGGTCGCCCGCGCCCGTGGCCCGCGCGTCGCCGGTGGGGCAGCCGGCGAGCCGGCGGCACTCCTCCATGATCGAGGGGCCGCCCGCGCGGTGGATCGCGCCGTCCACGCCGCCGCCGCCCGCCAGCTGTGCGTTCGCGGCGTTGACGATGGCGTCGACGGTCTGCTCGGTGATGTCGCCCTGCAGCAGCGTGATGCGCGGCATGGGTGGATGGTACGACCGCTACGCGACCAGCCGCACGTCGACGGGGACGGGGTTCGCCAGTGTGTGGCCGACGGGCGACGTCGCGACCACCTGCTCGTGCACCTCTTGCAGCGTGTCGGCGTCGGTGTCCGCGTCGATGCGCACGCTGACGTCGAGGCGCGAGTACCCCGCGTGGCCCGGCGCCAGGCCGAGGAACGGCCGCAGGTCGAGCTCGCCCGTGACGCCGATCTCGAGGTCGTTGACCGTGATGCCGCGGGCCGTCAGCTGCGCGACGTAGCCCACCGCCAGGCAGTTGCCGAGGGCGGCCGCCACCTGCTCCACCGGGTTCGGCGCGGTGTTGCTGCCGGCGAGACCCTCCGGCTCGTCGGACGGCACCGGCTCGAACCCGCGGATCGCGGCCTCGGAGCGGAACCCGCCGCGCCAGCGCACGTCGGCCTGCCAGACGGTCGCGGCGTTCTGCGGGTCGTCGTTGATGGCGTCGACCAGCGACGCGACGGTCGAGAAGTCGAGGTCGTTCAGTCGAGCGGCGGTTGCCATGCGAGCCTCCACGGACGGAAGCCACGAACATAGCATATCCTTATGTATTGAATAAGGAAGCGATATCTAGGAGGCGGCGCGGCGGATGTTCGCCACCCGGTCCACGTGGTGCTCGCGGGCGTGGCGGACGTGCTCGACCATGCGCTTCACGCGTTCGGCGTCGACGCGGTTCTCCGTGCGCCCGTCGACCTTCAGCGACGTGCCGACGATCAGCCCGTCCGCCGTCTCCAGGATGCGCTCCGCGGTGTCGTGACGGACGCCCGTGTTCGCCAGCACCGGGATGTCCGGCACCGCCGCCTTCGCCTCCTCCAGGTCGGCGAAGCGGAAGGCGGAGCCGGCGCGCGGGCCGGAGATGCAGACGCCCGCGCAGCCGAAGAAGCGGGCGCCGTGGGCGCGGTCGCCGACGGTGCGGGTGCCGAGCGGCGACGCGAACTCCGGCGTCAGGTTGGTGAACAGGGCGATGTCGTCGGCGCCGATCGCGTGGCGGTAGGCGAACGCCGCGCCCGGGTCGGGCCGCAGCTGCCCCATGTCGCTCTCGTACACGCCGACGAAGACCTCGCGCACGAAGCGCGCGCCGACCGCCTTGCCGACCGCCAGCGACGCCAACGGGTCCCACAGCATGTCGACGCCGAACGGGATGCGCAGCGCCGGCCGCAGCTCGCCGATGACCGCGGCCATCGCCGTCGACTGCTCGACGCCGACCTCGACGCGGTACGGCAGGTCGCCCTCGTTGCAGAAGATGATGGCGTCGCAGCCCGCCTCCTGGCAGCACAGCGCGTCGTGCCGCGCCGCCGCGATGATCGGCGACATGCCCGCCTCGCGGTCGTACGTCGACGAGCCCGGCAGCGCCAGCGTGTGCACCACGCCGATCAGGGGCTTCACCACGCCGAAGACGCGCTGCGTGATCTCGTCGGCGCGGGGGTCCGGCATGGGCGAACCGTACGTAGCCTTGCTGCAGCGTGCAACCCTGCGCGGGTGGAGGTGACCGTGCGCCGGCTGGATCTTGCCGATCCCTCCGACGTGGACGCCCTGGTCCGCATCCAGCGCGCCGCCTACGCCGTGGAGGCGGCGCTGATCGGGTCGACGGCGATCCCGGCGCTGCACGAGACGGCGGCCGACGTCGCGGCGAGCGGCGAGACCGTGGTCGGCCGCGAGGTCGACGGACGGCTGGTGGCCGCAGTTGGGTACCGGCGCGCCGCCGACGAGCTCGACCTCTGCCGCCTCGTGGTCGACCCGGCGGCCTTCCGCGCCGGCCACGCCCGCGCGCTGCTCGACGCCGTGGACGCGGCCGAGCCCGGCGTGCGGCGGACCACCGTCTCCACGGGCCGCGACAACGAGCCGGCGCTGCGCCTCTACCGGCAGCGGGGCTTCCGGCAGGTCGGCGAGCGCGAGGTGGCGCCCGGGCTCTGGATCGCCGAGCTCGAACGCCGGTAGACCGCGGCTGGCTACACTCACGGCCGGTGGCGCCGATCCTGGAGCGGCCCGGCGCGACGTCGCCGGTCGACCTCGCGGAGCACCCGCTCGAGGCGGGGCTCGTGCGCCTCGCCGTGCTGGGCGCAGACGGGTTCGAGCTGCGCTTCGACGACCCGGCCGTGACGTCCGCGCTCGCGGGCTGCCTCGCGGCTGGCGGCGACGAGCCCTTCGACGCCGAGCGGCTGCGCCCGTACGCCGTCGAGGGCCTCTCCGCGCTGGAAGCGGCGGCCGTAGACGACGAGCGCCTGGCCCGCCTGCTCGCCCTCTGGCGCCCGCGCGCGCTCGCCCTCGCCGGCCGCGGCGCGGAGCTCACCAAGGACGAGGTGCTGCGCGCCCGGCTCGCCGAGCGCCTCCACGCGCTGGCGACCGAGCTCGAGGTCGCGAGCGCGGCCGGCGACGACGATCGCGCCCAGGCCCTGCACGCCCGCTACATCGAGCTCGGCACCACCTACGCCGCGCGCCTCGCCCGGGCCTGGTGATGGCGCGCCGGCGTCCCGCAGTCGCTGACCGCGTGGCGTCCACGATTGCCGAGCGGGCCCTGCTCGAGCGCGGCGGCCCCGTGCTCGCGCTGCTCTCCGGGGGCGCCGACTCGACGCTGCTCGTGGTGCTGCTGGCGGAGCTCGGTTTCGCGCCCCGCGCGCTCCACGTCGCGCACGGGCTGCGCGGCGCCGCATCGGACGCGGACGTCGACGCGTGCCGTGCCCTCTGCGCCGCCCTCGGCGTGGCGCTCGAGGTCGCCGACGGCCACGTGCCGCCGGGCGCGAACCTCGAGGCGCGGCTGCGCGACGTGCGCCGCGCCGCCGCGCTGGCCCGGGCCGGCGCCGATCCCGTCGCCACGGGCCACACCGCCACCGACCGCACGGAGACCGTCCTCTACCGCCTCGCGACGTCCGGCGGCGTGCGCGCGCTGCCCGCGCTGCCGCACCGCGCCGACCGCTGGGTGCGGCCGCTGCTCGACCTCACCCGCGCCGAGGTGCGCGCGGAGCTCGGCCGCCGCGGCGTGCCCTGGCGCGACGACGCCTCCAACGACGACCGCGGCCCCGCGCGCAACCGCATCCGCTGCGACGTGCTGCCGGTGCTCGCGACCCTGAACCCGGCCGCCGAGGTGAACGTCGCCCGCGCCGGCGCGCTCGCCGCAGACGAGCGCGAGCTGCTCGATGGCCTGGCGGCGCAGCTCGTCGAGGCGGACGGCAGCGTCGACCTGACCCGCCTGCGGTCGGCCCATCCCGCGTTGCAGCGCCTCGCCCTGCGCGACGCCGCCGCGCGTGCGGGCGTCGCGCTCGGCCACCTCGACGTCGAGGCGCTGCGTCGCATGCCGCTCGTCGGCGTCGAGCGGCGCACCCTGCCGCGCGCCGCCACCGCCGAGCGCCGGCGCGCCCGGCTCTCCTTCGCACCCGCGACTCCCCGGAGGGCGCCCGCGTGATCGATCCCGACGGCCTGGTCTACGAGACGCTGCTCGACGAGGACACGATCCAGGCGCGGATCGCGGAGCTTGCCGCCGAGATCACGCGCGACTACCGCGACCGCGAGCCGCTGGTGGTCTGCGTGCTGAAGGGCGGCTTCATCTTCCTGGCCGACCTCGTGCGGCACCTCGACATGCCCGTCAACGTCGACTTCATGGCGATCTCGTCGTACGGCGCCGGCACGCGCTCGAGCGGCGTCGTGCGCATCCTCAAGGACCTGGAGACCCCGATCGAGGGGCGCGAGGTGCTGGTGGTCGAGGACATCGTCGACTCGGGGCTGACGCTGCACTACCTGATGCGCAACCTGGCCTCCCGCAAGCCGTCCTCGCTCGAGGTCTGCGCGCTCCTGACGAAGCCGGCGCGCCGGGAGATCGACGTGCCGATCCGCTACGTCGGCTTCGAGATCGAGGACAAGTTCGTGGTCGGCTACGGCCTCGACTACGCGGAGCGCTACCGCAACCTACGAAGCATCGGCGTCGTCGACGCGAGCCGGCTGGAGGAGTGACAGGATGGTCGATTCCGTGATCTCGCAAGGCGTAAGGCGGCATCTGCGGGCCTCGGACGCCGATCGTCCCCGGCCCGCCGCGCGGCATGCGGTCGTGAACGCGTGGGTTTGTGGGCGGCTGTCCGCGGCCGGTCGGCTTCGGCACGGCCGGACTACCGAGGGCGCTCCGAGCCCGCGGTACGTCCGGCCGTACCGCCCGAGACGCGCAGCTACCGCCTTCCGCGATCACCGATCCACGGAATCGACCATCTAGATGCGCGCGGCGGCGACCATCCTGGCGGGCATCGGGGCGGCCGTGGGCATCGTCCTCGGCATCGTGCTCGTGATCGTGCAGGCCGCCGACGAGGTCATCGGCGACGAGGGCTCCGACGTGCTGTCGACGCAGCGGGCGGTGCTCTGGTTCCTGCTCGCGGGCGTGACCGGGGCCGCGGCCGTCCTCGTCCGCCGCGAGCCCCGGCGCGCCGCGGTCGTGCTCGCCGTCGTGGCGGTGGCCGGCGTCGTCGCCTGCGGCGGCTGGTGGCTCGTGGTCGCGCCCTTCATCGGCCTCGCCGCGGTGCTGGCGTGGGCCGGCCGCTCGGGCGCGCGGACGCGGACGCCTGCCGCGCGATGACGGACGCCACGGCGGGCCGCACCGCGCTGGTGACGGGCGGCGGCACCGGCATCGGCCGCGCGACCGCGCAGCGTCTCGCGGCGCAGGGCTACCGCGTGGCGGTGTCCGGGCGCCGGCGTGAGCCGCTGGAGGAGACCGTGCGGCTGCTCGGGGACGGCATCGCGATCGCGGGCGACCACGCGAACGAGGCGGACGCGCAGCGCATGGTCGACGAGGCGGTCGCCGCCTTCGGCCGGCTCGACGTGCTCGTCAACAACGCTGCCGCGATCCGCCGCAACGTGCCGGTGCACGAGCTGACGGCCGAGCGCTGGGACCACCAGCTGACGGTCAACCTGCGCGGTCCGTTCCTCGTCGCCCGCGCCGCGCTGCGGGCGATGCTCGACGGCAGCGGCGACCGCGCGATCATCAACGTGTCCTCGACGCTGGCGCACAGGGCCGCGCCCGGCGTCGCCCCGTACAGCGCGGCCAAGGCCGGGCTGCTGGCGCTGACCCGGTCGATCGCCATCGAGTACGGCGAGCGCGGGATCCGCTGCAACGCGGTCTGCCCGGACATCGTGGAGACGCCGCTCGCCGAGACCGACCGGCCGAACTGGCCGGCGATGCGCGACCAGCTGCCCGCGCGCTACCCGCTGCGCCGCATCGGCCAGCCGGACGACATCGCGGGCACCATCGCCTACCTGGCGTCGCCCGAGGCCGCGTGGGTCAGCGGCATCGCCATCGACGTCGCCGGCGGCTACACCGCGCTCTGAGGGCGCGGCACCCGCCGCCGCGGCGTCAGCTCTGGCCGCTGGTCTGGGCGACCAGGAACGGCGTCGTCGTCGGCCCCGGCGAGCCGCCCTCGGGCTCGAGGGTCATGGCCACCGTGCTGGCGCCGTCGAAGGCGTCGGCCGGCAGCGGGACGACGTCGGAGCCCTCGCCCGCGAAGCCGAGCGAGCGCGGCGCGCCGCCGTCGTCCGGGATGCCCCAGATCTGGTACGTGCGGTCGGCCGGCGCGTCGCCGAGCGTCGAGATCAGCACCGGCGCCTGGCCCTCGGGCAGGACGACCGCGGCGCCGCCGGCCGTCTCCGACCCGGTGAGGGTGACGACGCGCGTGCCTGGCGCGGCCAGCAGCGCGGCGACCTCCTCGTTGCGGGACGCCTGGCTGCGCAGGTCGTCCGCCTCCTGGCGCTGCGTGAAGGCGAGCACGCCGAAGACGACGGCGGCGACGGCCATCGCGGCGGCGAACAGGCGCAGGGCGGAGCGCTCCCGCTTGGCGCGGCGGGCGCCGAGCTCGTCGACGGGCTCGGCGGCCGGCTCGGCGGGCGCGCCCTGCGGCTCCGCGCGGGCGGCGTCGAGGATGCGGCTCCGCAGGTCGGCGGGCGGCTCGATCGCGGCCGGCACCAGCGCGAGGCCGGCAGCCGTCTCCAGCGCCTCCTCGAAGGCGGCGCGCCACTCCGGCGAGCTCTCGATCAGGCGGTCGACCATGGCGGCCTCCTCGGGATCGAGGGCGTGCAGCGCGTGTGCCGAGACCAGGGCTGCCAGCTCGTCGTGCGTCATGTCCTCGGGCCGCGCCATCACACGACCCCCGCTCCGTCGAGGAGCTCGCGCAGCCGCCCCAGCGCGGCGTGCGTGCGCGACTTGATGGTGCCGATCGGCTCGCCCAGGTGCTCGGCGAGCTCGGACTGCGTCAGGCCGCCGAAGTACGCGAGCTCGAGCACCTGGCGCTGCGGCGCCGTCAGCTGCACGAGCGCGCGGCGCACGGTCGCGGCGTCGTCGGCGCGCACGACCTCGCGCGCCACGTCGGCGTCGTCGGGGCGCTCGGGGGCGTCCTCGGCCGCGGGCTTGGGCCGGGCCTCCTCGCGGCGCACGACGTCGACGGCCTTGTGGTGCACGAGCGAGAGCAGCCAGGTCGAGACCTTCGAGCGGCTCTCGTCGAACCGCGAGGCCCCGCGCCAGGCCGCCAGGAACGCCTCCTGCACCACGTCCTCCGCCAGCGCCGCGTCGCGCACGATCCGCATCGCGAGGCCGTACGCGACGCTGGAGTAGCGGTCGTACAGCGCCGCAAGCGCACTCTCGTCGCCACCAGCGCAGCGCGAGACCAGCGCGCTGTCGGTTACGGGCTCGGGCACCACGGCGTCGCGGGCGAGTCTATCGTCCCGTCCGGGGCACATCGCGATGAGCCCGGGCGCGGGGCGGTGGAGGACGGCGACCGTCACGGCAGCGATTCGGCGGCCCGAGCGCCCCGGTTCACCGCGCGGTGTGCCGATACCCCCTTCGGGTGAGGCCCGTCACGACGGCGCTCCAGGCCAGGGCCGGCCCGGATCTGCGTGCTAGAGTGCGACGGCGGGGCGGGGCCGCATCCGCCCGTGCCCTCGCATCCCTTTACGACGTGAATCGCTTCTTCAAAAGCGCCGCCTTCCCGATCGTCGTGGTCATCCTGCTCGCCTTCCTGGCGCAGCACATGATGTTCTCCGGCAGCTCCTCGTCCGGTCAGAAGCGCGACTGGACGACCATGCAGACGGACCTCGATCGCGGACAGGTCCAGGCGCTCAAGCACAACGCGCGCGAGAACAGCGTGCAGGTCACGCTGGCCGCGCCGGCGGGCGACAACGGCGACAAGTACACCGTCGGCATCCCCGGCGACAAGGCCTGGGACGAGGTCTACAACCAGGCGACGCTCAAGCACGTCGACATCGCCGGCTCCAAGACCGGCGGCTCGACGTGGGTCTCGATCCTCACCTACATCCTGCCGTTCATCCTCTTCCTGGGCTTCTGGCTCTTCCTGATGAACCAGGTGCAGGGCGGCGGCTCCAAGGTGATGAGCTTCGGCAAGAGCCGCGCCAAGCGCATGAGCGTCGACTCGCCCAAGGTCACGTTCCGCGACGTCGCCGGCGCGGACGAGGCCGTCGAGGAGCTGCACGAGATCAAGGAGTTCCTCGAGAACCCCAAGAAGTTCCAGTCGCTCGGTGCGCGCATCCCCAAGGGCGTGCTGCTCTACGGGCCGCCCGGCACGGGCAAGACGCTGCTGGCGCGCGCCGTCGCGGGCGAGGCCGGCGTGCCCTTCTTCTCGATCTCGGGCTCGGACTTCGTCGAGATGTTCGTCGGCGTCGGCGCGAGCCGCGTGCGCGACCTGTTCGAGCAGGCCAAGCAGAACTCGCCCTGCATCATCTTCATGGACGAGATCGACGCCGTCGGCCGCCACCGCGGCGCCGGCCTGGGCGGCGGCCACGACGAGCGCGAGCAGACGCTGAACCAGCTCCTCGTCGAGATGGACGGGTTCGAGCTGAAGGACAACATCATCCTGATCGCGGCCACCAACCGGCCCGACATCCTCGATCCCGCGCTGCTGCGCCCCGGCCGCTTCGACCGCCAGATCGTGGTCGACCGGCCCGACCGCGCCGGCCGCGAGCAGATCCTCAAGGTGCACTCCAAGGGCAAGCCGATCTCGAAGGAGATCGACCTCGCGGCCCTCGCCGGTCAGACGCCGGGCTTCACCGGGGCCGACCTGGCCAACCTCGTCAACGAGGCCGCGCTGCTGACCGCCCGCCACGGCAAGAAGACGATCACCATGATCGAGCTCGAAGAGGGCATCATGCGCGTGATCGCCGGGCCGGAGAAGAAGACGCGCCTCCTCTCCGAGCACGAGCGGCTGATCACCGCGTACCACGAGATGGGGCATGCGCTGGTCGGGCACTTCCTGCCCAACTGCGACCCCGTGCACAAGGTCTCGATCATCTCCCGCGGCCAGGCGCTGGGCTACACGATCTCGCTGCCGCAGGAGGACAAGTTCCTCACCACGCGCACCTCGCTCATGGACACGCTGGCCATGACGCTCGGCGGGCGCGCGGCGGAGGAGCTCGTCTTCGACGAGGTGACGACCGGCGCCGCCAACGACCTCGAGAAGGTCACCGGCACGGCCAAGAACATGATCATGCGCTACGGCATGAGCGAGAAGCTCGGCCCGCGCACCCTCGGCCACCGGCAGGATCAGCCGTTCCTCGGCCGCGACATGGGCCACGACGCCGACTACTCGCAGGAGATCGCGCGCGAGATCGACGACGAGATCCGCCGCATCATCGAGGACGCGCACGAGCGGGCCCGCCAGGTGCTGGCCGAGCGCATGGAGGAGCTGCACCGCATCTCGAAGATCCTGCTGGAGCGCGAGACGATCGACCGCCAGCAGTTCCTGCGCCTGCTCGACGGCGCGAGCGAGGACGACGTCTGGCCGCCCGTCGTCGACGAGCCGGCCGAGCCGGTCGCCGAGCGCCGCCAGGAGTCGAAGCCGCGCGGGCTCGGCCTGCCGCTGCCGTCGCCGCGCCCGCCCGAGACGCCGCCGGCCCAGGCCTGACGGCCGCCCTGATACACCCCGGCCGCGGGACGCGATAGGGGAGCATGGAACTCCCTCGCCCCGTGCCGACCGACGTCGAGCTGCTGCGCGACGCCGAGCGGGATCCGGAGGCCTTCGGCGAGCTGTTCCGGCGGCATGCGCCGTCGGTGCACGCGTGGCTCGCGCGCCGCCTGGAGTGGGCGGCCAGCGACCTCACGGCCGAGACCTTCGCCCGCGCCTGGCTGTCGCGACGCCGCTTCGAGGACCACCGCGACGGCTCGCTCCGCCCCTGGCTGCTCGGCATCGCCCGGAACGTGCTGCGGGACAGCGTGCGGCGCGACCGCGTCGAGACCGCCGCGCGCGAGCGGCTCGGCCTGCCGCTCGACCTCGCCACGGAGGACGGCTACACGGCGGTCGAGGAGCGCCTCTCGCCCCGGGTCGCGCTGACGGCGGCCCTCGGCGGGCTCTCCGCCCCCGAGCGCGACGCGGTGGAGCTCCGCGTGCTCGACGGGCTGCCCGTACGAGGAGGTGGCCGATCGGCTCGGCATCCAGCCCGCCGCCGCCCGCCTGCGCGTCTCGCGCGGGCTCCGCCACCTCGCCGCCGCCGAGATCCCCCAGGAGGAACGATGACCCTCCCGCCCAGCCTCGAGCGCTTCCAGCACGACCTGGAGCGCGCGGTCGACCGCGACGTGCGGACGCACCGCCGCCGGCGCCGCCGCATCCTGGGCGGCGCCGTCCTGACCGCGGCCGCCGCCGCCCTCGCCGCCACCCTGATCGGCATCGGGTGGAGCGACGGCGGCCCGTCCGCGTCTGCCGTCACCCCGGCGCAGGCCCTGGAGCGCGCCCGCGCGGCGCTCGCCGTCGACGCGGGCAGCATCGTCCACGTCCGCATGGAGGGCTTCCAGGACAACGGCGACGGCACCACCGCGACCTGGGTCGACGAGACCTGGCGCCAGACGGCGGCGCCGTACGCCAGCCGCTCCGTCGAGGTCGGCTTCGACGGCGTGCGCGCCGAGCAGGACATGAGCGTCGGGAAGCCGGATCAGGTGCGGCTCTACGACGCCACGACCGACACGATCTACGTCATGCCCGCGCCCGAGCGGGAGCCGCAGATCAAGGTCGGCCAGGTGCTGCACGTGAACGACGACGGCTCTCGCATCGTGGTCGGGCCCAACGGCGACAAGCTGGTGCTGAAGAAGGGCGAGCCCCTGCCGCCGGGCAGCGGCAAGGTGCTGAAGCTCGAGAAGGCCGACGACGGTCCGACCCAGGAGGAGCTCGAGGACCCGTACCTGGCCAAGCTGCAGCACGTCCTCCGCGAGGCGAACGCCCACGAGGACGGCCGGCTCCAGGTGAACGGGCGGGAGGCGGTGCGCTACGTCTCGGTCGACGGCACGCAGACGTACGTCTTCGACGCCGCGACCGGCAACCCGATCGAGTTCACGACGCGCGGCGACGGCGGCGGCACGCGCCTCACCTTCACCGCCTACGAGAAGCTGCCGCTGAACGACGAGACCGAGGCGCTGCTCGACCTCGAGGCGCAGCATCCCGGCGCCGCGATCGACGCGAACGCGCAGCACTTCGACGAGGCCATGAGCCGCCTCTACCCGCACGGCTGATGGATCGCTGGCCGGAGCCGCCCCACGCGGGGGCGGCTCCGGCCGCGTGCGCTAGCGGCGCGGGCGGCCGCGGAACGCCGGCCCGCGGCGGGCGCGCCGGGGCCCGCCGCCGCCCTGCGGGGCGGCGACGCGCGGCGTCTCGCGGCGCTGCGGCTTCGCGGGGTCGTCCAGGTACTCGCGCGTCCGCTCGCAGCGGGCGTCGATGCCCGCGACGGCGGCCATCTTGGCGACCCGGGCGCGCTGGTCGTCGAGCACGAACGTCACGCCGGTGCCCGTCTTGCCCGCGCGGCCGGTGCGGCCGACGCGATGCACGTAGGTGTCGTCGTCGTCCGGCGGATCGAAGTTGACGACGTGCGTGATGCCGTCGACGTCGAGGCCGCGGGCGGCGACGTCGGTCGCCACGAGGGTGTCGGCGTGGCCGCGCGTGAAGCGGTCGAGGGAGCGCGTGCGCTGGTTCTGGCTCATGTCGCCGTGCAGGGCGACGGCGCGGACGCCGCGGCGCTCGAGGCGCTGCGCCAGCCGGCCGGCGCCGTGCTTCGTGCGGACGAAGACCAGCGCGAGGCCGCGCTCGCCCTCCAGCACCTCGACGAGGTGGTCGAGCTTGGCGTCCTTCTCGACCGTCAGGAAGCGGTGCTCGACGGGCGCCGCCTCGGTCTCGCGAGCGGGGGCGGAGGCGCGGACGGGGTTGCGCGTGAACTTCGCCGCGAGCTCGCCGACGGGGCCGTCGAGCGTGGCGGAGAAGAGGAGCGTCTGGCGCTCGCCCCTGAGCAGCGCGACGATGCGCTCGACCGCCGGCTTGAAGCCGACGTCGAGCATCCGGTCGACCTCGTCGAGGACGAGCATCGACACGTCGTCGAGCCGCACCAGGCGGCGGGCGACGAGGTCCTCGAGCCGGCCCGGCGTTGCGACGACGACGTCGCTGCGCGCCGCGGCCTTGCCCTGGGCGACGATGCCGACACCGCCGACGACCGTCGCGACGCGCATCTGGCGCGCACCGGCGATGGCCTGGATCTCGCTGGCCACCTGCGCGGCGAGCTCGCGCGTGGGGACGAGCACGAGCGCCTCGGGGTTGCGCGTCTTGCCGGTGGCCCGCTCGACGAGCGGGATGGCGAAGGCCAGCGTCTTGCCGGAGCCCGTCGGCGACTGCGCGACGACGTCACGGCCGGCGAGCGCGTCGCCGAGGACGGCGGTCTGGATGGGGAATGGTTCGGTGATGCCGCGGCGCGCCAGGGCGGCCGCGACGGAATCCGACGCGCCGAGCGCGTGGAAAGGGGACTGCATGGGGGGAAGTGCTCCTGCCTCGGCCCGCATCGGGGGCCGCGTTCGCGACTGAGGATCCGACGCCTCGCACCGCGCTGAGCAGGACGACACACGAGATCTTCACGACCGGCGGGTGCCGATCTGCCGAAATTGTAGCGGAGACGCCGTAAGTTCCGCGGGTCGGTAGGGTCAGGACACCACGATGACCAACCTCGCCGCCCGTTCCAGCCTCCGCCGCCTGCTGCTCCTCGGGGCCGCCGCGGCCACCGTCGCCGCCCCCGCCGCCCAGGCCGCGCCCGGCGACGTGACGCCCCTGGCGCCCGTCGGCGCCGCCGCGAAGGTGTCGGCCGACGGCCAGTGGGCCGCCTACTCCGCGATCGGCGGCAACGGCAAGCGCCAGATCTTCGTGCGGGAGATCGCCACCGGCACCGTCACGGCGGTCACCAACGGCGACCTCGACTCGGACACGTCGTCCACGGCCAACGGCCTGGGCCTCGACATCTCGGTCGACGGCCGCTACGTCGTCTTCGACTCCGCCGCCACGAACCTCGTGCCGGGCCTGGTCGACGCCAACAACGCGGACGACGTGTTCCGCTGGGACCGCACCACGGGCGCGACCGAGCTCGTGTCGGCCGGTCCGGCCGGTGGCACGGTCGCCGGCGGCGCGCGCCAGCCGCACGTGTCGGGCGACGGGCGGACGGTCGCGTTCCAGGCCGTCGGCAAGCTGACCGCGATCGACCCGGGCGCGAACGTCCCGCAGGTCTACGTGCGGGACCTCGCGGCGGCCACGACGACCATGGCCTCCGTGACGCCGGGCGGCGTCGCGCCGAACAACTTCGCCGAGCGGTCGGACATCTCCGCCGACGGCCGCTACGTCAGCTTCGTGTCCGACGCGACCAACATCGCGCCGGAGGACACCGACGCCACGCGCGACGTGTTCCGCCGCGACCTCGCCAGCCGGCACCACGATCGCCGTCACGTCGGGCGCGCAGAACGCCGACTCGCCCGCGATCAACGGCGACGGCTCGCGCGTCGTCTTCGAGACCTTCGAGCAGCTCGACCCCGCCGCCGACGTGAACGCGGCCGATCGCGACGTCTACCTGCGCGACATCGCGGCGGGCACGACGCGCCTGGCCTCGCTGCGCGGCAGCCTGGTCGACGACGCCAACGAGTCCCGCGGCCGCGACGTCAGCGCCGACGGCACCCGCGTGCCGTTCGACAACGGCGGCGTGTACGTCCGCGACCTGGTGGCCAACGCGCCGCTGACGGTCTCGTCCAACCCGACGGCCACGTTCTCCAGCATCAACGGCGGCGGCACCTTCGCCGGCTTCCTGCTCGGGACCGGTCCGCAGATCGGGCAGCTGACGGCCGGCAACGATGTCGCCGCGCCGGCCCTGACCTTCGCCAACGGCCGCGTCACCGTCGCCGCCGACCCGAGCGGCGTCGCCCAGGTGCTGGTCGGCGGCGCGCCCGTGCGGCTCGACGCGAACGCCGGCGCCGTCGTCGCCGCCTCGACGGCCGTCGAGGTCTGGGACGGCTCCGGCAACAGGGCGACCGCCGCCTCGCCTGCGGATCAGCCGCCGCCGCCCCCGCCCCCGCCGCCCGGGAACGTCGTCCCCAGGGCGACGAAGGTCAAGCTCTCGCTGGAGCGGGTGCGCGTCGGCAAGCGCAACCTGATGCTCGTGGCGGTCCGCTTCCAGCTCTCGTCGGCCGCGACGGCCCGCCTCGAGGTGCGCACCCGGGCCACGACGCGCCGGCCGGCGAAGGTCGTGCGCCTGGGGCCGAAGGTCGCCCGCAAGGCCGGCCAGCGCGTGCTGACGCTGACCATCGCCCCCAAGGCCGGGCGCTACACCGCGCGCGTGGTGCTGACCGGCAAGGGCGGCGCCACCAGCAAGGTGAACGTGAGCTTCCGCATCTCCTGACCGGCGGCGCCGCCCCCTCGTCTGCGGAGGCGAGGGGCGGCGCCGTACGATGCGCGGCGTGGCCGCCCCGCTCGAAGCGCGCCTGCCGGGTCCGATGCTGATGGGCATCGTCAACGTCACGCCGGACTCGTTCTCCGACGGCGGGCGCTTCCTCGACCCGGATCGCGCCATCGAGGAGGCGCTGCGCCACGTCGAGGAGGGCGCGGCGATCGTCGACATCGGCGGCGAGTCGACCCGCCCGGGCTCGGACGGCGTGTCGCTCGAGGTCGAGCTGGGGCGCGTGATGCCGGTGATCGAGGAGTTGCGGGCGCGCACGTCGGTCGTCATCTCCATCGACACCGCGAAGGCGGAGGTCGCCCGCCGCGCGCTCGCCGCCGGCGCGACGATGGTCAACGACGTGACGGCGCTGCGCGGCGACGCGGAGATGGCGGGCGTCCTGGCGTCGAGCGACGCGGACCTCTGCCTCATGCACATGCAGGGCGTGCCGCGCACCATGCAGGACGACCCGCGCTACGACGACGTGGTGGAGGAGGTCGCGACCTGGCTGGCGGAGCGGGTCGAGGTGGCCGTCGCGGCGGGCGTCGACCCGGGGCGCGTGTGCGTCGACCCCGGCATCGGCTTCGGCAAGACCGTCGCGCACAACCTCTCGCTGCTGGCGCACCTGCCGCGGCTCGTGGAGCGGACTGGGCGGCCCGTGCTGGTGGGCGTCTCGCGCAAGCGCTTCCTCGCGTCGCTGCTCGGCGACCCGGCGCGCGACCGCACCGTGGCCGGCGTCACCGCCGGGCTCGCCGCGCTCGACGGCGGCGCCTGGGGCCTGCGCGTGCACGACGTGCGGCCGCACGCGGACGCGCTGCTGATGCGGAGCGCGATCGGGGCGGCGCGGTGAGGGAGGTCGAGATCCGCCTCGACGGGCTCGCCTTCTACGGCCGGCACGGCGTGCTGGCGGCGGAGCGCGAGCTCGGGCAGCGCTTCGCCATCGACCTCGTGCTGGTGCCGGCCTCCGATCGCGCGTGCGACACGGACGACGTGGGCGACGCCGTGCACTACGGCGAGGTCGCCGAGCGCGCGCTGGCCATCGCACAGGGCGGCCCGTACGCGCTGCTGGAGCGGCTGGCGGACGCGATCGCGGCGGAGCTGCTGGACGCCTTCCCGCTCCGGCGCGTCACGGTCCGCGTGCACAAGCCGTCCGCGCCCGTCCCGGCGGTGCTCGACGACGTGTCGGTGTCCGTCACGCGCACGCGCGACTGATGGGCGCGCGCGTCGTCGTCGGCCTCGGCGCGAACCTCGGCGAGGCGCTGGCCACGCTGCAGGCGGCGGTGGGCGAGATCGCGGCCCTCGACGGCGTGACGGTGCTGGCGGCGTCGCCGGTGTACCGCACGGCGCCGGTCGGCGGGCCCGACCAGCCGGACTACCACAACGCGGCGGTGCTGCTCGACGTCGAGCGGGCGCCGCTGGAGCTGCTGCGCGCGCTGCAGGCGATCGAGCTCGGCCACGGCCGCGAGCGCCTCGTGCGCTGGGGGCCGCGCACGCTCGACCTCGACGTCCTGCTGTGGGGCGAGGAGGCGATCGACCTGCCCGACCTCGCCGTGCCGCACCCGCGCCTGGTCGAGCGCCGCTTCGCGCTGGAGCCGCTGCTCGACGTCGCCCCCGACGCCGTCCTGCCGGGCGGGCGCCGCCTGGACGTCGTTCTCGCAGGCCTCCCCGAGCAGGGCGTCGAGCGGGTGCCTGCCGCTACCATGGAAATCGACCCACCACCCGACCGGGGGTGACCACCGTGTCCCATCTCGAAGACCTCGAGGAATACGACGCAGAGCTCGAGCTCAGCCTCAAGCGGGAGTACGCGACCGTCTACGGCCTGTTCCGCTACTGCGTGCTGACGCAGGAGGCCACCTATCTCTGCAACAAGCTCGATCTCAAGATCGAGCACCAGCCCAGCTACCCCCTGTTCCACCTGACGATGGAAGACGTCTGGGTGTGGGACAAGAACCGGCCCAGCCGCATCATCCCGCGCGCCGACGTCCATACCACCCAGGACATCACGGTCGAGGAGCTGAAGCCCGTCGACGACGTGACGACGACGCTCCCGCCCGACTTCGTCGCCCCGCCGCCCGACGAGGGCTAGGCCGCGCCCGTCGTCGAACGGGCGACCCCCGTGCTGCTCACCGTCGACGTCGGCAACACGAACACGGTCCTCGGCCTGTTCGAGGGCGAGCGTCTCGTGACCGAATGGCGCATCGCGACGACGCGAGGACGCACCGCGGACGAGCTCGACGTGCAGCTCGCCGGCCTCCTCGCGCGCCGCGGCTTCGACGGTGAGGCGGTCGACGCGGCCTGCCTCTCGACGACCGTGCCGACGCTCTCACCCGCGTGGGAGGGCGCCCTGGAGCGTGCCGTCGGGACGCCGCCGGTGGTGGTCGGGCCCGGCATCCGGACCGGCATGCCGGTGCGCACGGACAACCCGCGCGAGGTCGGCCCGGACCGGGTGGTGAACGCCGTGGCGGCCTACGCCCTGGTCGGCGGGCCGTGCGTCGTGGTCGACTTCGGCACGTCGACGAACTTCGACGTCGTGTCGGCGGACGGCGCCTTCCTGGGCGGGGTCATCGCGCCGGGCATCGAGGTGTCGATGGACGCCCTGTTCGCCCGCGCGGCGCGGCTCGGCGCGGTGGAGCTCGTGGCGCCGCCCACCGTCATCGGCCGCTCGACCATCGCGTGCATCCAGTCCGGCGCGGTCTACGGCTTCGCCGGGCAGGTGGACGGCATCATGCGCCGCATCTACGGCGAGCTCGGCGGCCACTGCCCGACCATCGCCACGGGCGGCCTCGCGGCCCTGGTGACGCCGCACGCCGAGACCATCGACCGGCACGAGCCGGGGCTGACCCTCGACGGCCTGCGCCTGATCTGGGAGCGCAACCGCGAGGGAACCCCGGCGGCGGCCGGCGCGTCGGAGGGCCCATGAAGCTCCGCCTCGCACTCGCCACGGCCCTCGCGGCCGCCGTCATCGCCCCGGCGTCCGCCGGCGCGACGCTCCCGCAGCAGCCGGACATCCACGACCTGAAGCTGAAGCGGACGATCCTCAGACGACCCGAAGGTCTCCGCGAACGTCAAGTCGATCGTGCGGCTCGGCGGCTTCGGCGGCGTCAGCGGCCCGATCTACGCCGACCTGACCCGCGACGGCCGCGACGACGTGCTGGTGCCGATCGCGTCGGGCGGCACGGCGGGCATCGTCGCCTTCTACGTCTACAGCTACCACTTCGGCGGCCTGCGCAACCTGCTGGTGCGCAACGAGGTCTACAAGGTCGGGCTGCGCGTGAAGGACGGCAACGTCGTCGTCACCTATCCGATCTACCGCGCGAACGACCCGAACTGCTGCCCGTCCCGGCTGGAGCGGCGGACGCTGCGCTTCAACGGCGTGCGGTTCGTGCGGATCAAGACCGTCGTGGTGCGCCCGGGATAGATCCGTTGAGCGCCCTGGCGCACAAGCTCGGTATCAGGCCGCGTGTGTGCGTGCTCCTGCTCGACGTGCCCGCCGAGGTGAAGGATGCGCTCGAGCCGCTGCCCGACGGCGCGGTGGTCGCCGCGGGGCCGCCGGCGGACGTGGTCCTGGCGCACTGCACGCGGCGCGCGGACGTCGGTCGGCACGCGCCGGCGCTGATCGAGGCCGCGCAGACGGGCGCGATCGTCTGGTGCGCCTGGCCCAAGCGGACCTCGGGGCTCGAGACCGACCTGACGCGCGACGAGGGCTGGGACGCGCTGACGTCTGCCGGCCTGCGCGGCGTCGCCACGGTGGCCATCGACGACACGTGGTCCGGCCTGCGCTTCCGGCCGGTCGAGGACGTGCGATCGCGGCCGTGAACCGCGCGGCGCGCCCCATCCGTATGGTTGGCATGGCTGCGCTCACCGTCGTCGTCCCGGTCTGGGACCGCTACGTCCGCTGGCTCGACGAGTGCGTCGAGTCGATCCTCGCGCAGCGCGCCGAGTGCGACCTGCGCGTGCTCGTGCTCGACAACGCCTCGACGCGGCCGCTGCCGGAGCAGCCGCCGGAGGTCGCGGTGGTGCGGACGCCGCAGCGCCTCAGCGTCGGTGCGGCGCGCAACCATGCCCTGGAGCGGGTCGACACGCCGTACGTCGCCTTCGCAAACGTCGTGGACCGCTTCCCGGATGGCTACTGGTCCTCCAGGCTGGAGCAGCTGAAGGCGAGCGGCGAGCGCGTGTTGACGCCTCCGACGGTCATCGAGTCTGGTACCGAACGCCGACCGTCCACGAGGACCAGCGCAGCCAGTAATTAAGGTGTGAGCGAGCCCCGCGCCGAACGCAGTGAGGTGCTTGTCCACCAGGAGCGAAGCGACTGCTGCCGGCGAGCGAGAGCCGGAGCAGCACAGCAGTATCGTGCTGTCGGAGGCGGTTTCCGATGTCCGGAGGAGGGGTCGCAGTTGAGCGAGCGCAGTGAGCGCCATGGCCGCAAGAAGCTCGCGCCGTCGACGTGGCACTCGGTGTAGCCGCCGCCGCGAGCGACCCACAACCACCCCTCCGTAGGACCCGCCGAGCGGCGCTGGGCCTCAGCGGAGCACCGCGATTCGCCCAGCGGACTCGCCCCAGCGGGACTCGCCCGAAGCAGCACCCGCCTGTAGCGGGACTCGGTCCGGGCGTCCTACTAGCGACGTTCGACGTGGGCGGGTTGGTCGGAGGCGGATCGGCCGTGGGCGGATCGGCCGTGCTCCGCTGCTAGTGCCATCGTGGGCGGCGGGTCCTCCGGAGGGGTGCCAGTCGGTCGCTCGCGCCACGACCGCCGCGAGGACGGCGTCGCGGCGCGAGCTCCTGTCGGCCATGGCGCTCCCTCCTTCGTCGCTCGCTCGAGAGCGACCCCTCCTGCGGACGAGGCACCGCCTGCGACAGCACGATACTGCTGTGTGCGCCGGCTCTCGCTCGCCGGCAGCAGTCGCTTCGCTCCTGGTGGCAAGCCCCTACGCTCCTTCGTCGCTGCGGGGCGGGGCTCGCTCACGATTTCATAACTGGCTGCGCTAATCCTCAACGATCGACGGCGTTCGAGGACGGCGCTCTCTGACCTAACCCCCGCCGTAGATCGAGATCGGCAGCCCGAGCTCCACGTCGTCGCTGCCGTCGCCCAGCGCCGCCAGCTCGGCCTCCATCGCCACCACGCGCGCGCGGGCGCCCGGCGCCGCCGCGTACAGCAGCGCCTCGACCTCCTCGACCGTGTTCGCGCCGCGACAGGTCCTGGCGCAGCGTGCGCGGGAAGCCGCCGCGGCGCAGGTACCAGCCGTGGAACTTGCGCAGGAACGGGATGCCGCGGTGCTCGCCCAGCTCGCGCACCGTCTCGCGCACGAAGCGCACCAGCTCCGCCGCGACCTCGTCGGGCGTCGGCTCGCCGCCGTCTCGGCCGGCCAGCTCGCCGAGCAGCCAGGGGTTGCCCTGCGCCGCGCGGCCGACCATGACCGCCTCGCAGCCCGTCGAGTGCAGGAGCGCCTCGGCGCGCGCGCGGCTGTTGACGTCGCCGGACGCGATGACCGGGACGTCGACCAGCGACACGAGCTCCGCCGTCAGCGCGTGGTCGGCCGTGCCGGTGTACATCTGCTGCGCCGAGCGCGGGTGCAGCGTCAGCGCCGCGGCGCCCGCCTCGACCAGCCGCGGGCCGGCCGCCAGCGCGTCGCGCGAGCCGTCGCGCTCGCCGCGGCGCATCTTCACCGTCACCGGCACGTCGACCGCGCCCGCGACCGCCTCGACGATGCGCGCCGCCTGCCTCGCCGCCGTTGGCCAGCAGCGTGCAGCCCGCGCCCGTCTTGGTCACCTTCTTGACCGGGCAGCCCATGTTGATGTCGACGAGGTCGGCGCCGGCGTCGACCACCATGCGCGCGGCCTCGGCCAGCAGCGGCGGCTCGGAGCCGAAGATCTGCACGGCCAGCGGGCGCTCGTCGGCCGCGATGCGCAGGTAGCCGAGGGTGCGCTCGTTGCGGTGGTGCAGCCCGCAGGCGGACACCATCTCGGAGCACACGAGCCCGGCGCCGAAGCGCCGCCCCTGACGGCGGAAGGCCTGCACGGAGACGCCCGCCATGGGAGCGAGCACGATGCGGCCCGGCACCTCGACGGCGCCGATGCTCCAGGTGTCGGTCAGGCTGCGTGCGGCGACGGCCACGCCCGAAGGGTACCGGCGGGCGGCTCGACCGGCGTTGCTACGATCCGCGATCCCGCTTGGCGCCCCGAGGCGTCGGTTGCGCTGCATTACCGGAGGATCCGTTGGCGAAGGAAATCGTCCTCACCCGTGAGGGCTACGAGAAGCTCAGGGAAGAGCTCGAGACGCTGCAGACGTCGCGGCGCCAGGAGGTTGCCGCGCGCATCTCGCAGGCGCGCGAGTTCGGCGACATCTCCGAGAACTCGGAGTACGACGACGCGAAGAACGAGCAGGCCATGCTCGAGGCGCAGATCGCGCAGCTCGAGGAGCGCCTGCGCGAGGCCCGCGTGATCGAGGAGGGCGAGCTCAGCTCCGAGGAGGTCGTGCTGGGCTCGCACGTCACGATCGACGGGCCGATGGGCAAGGAGACGTACCAGGTCGTGGGCTCGGCCGAGGCCGACCCCGCCGAGAAGCGGCTCTCCAACGAGTCGCCCATCGGCAAGGCGATCATGGGCCGCAGGAAGGGCGACAAGGTCCCCGTGACCACGCCCAGCGGCGCGATCAACGTCAAGATCGTCGAGATCTCCGCCACCTAGGCGTCGCCGTGGCCGCGCTGCCGCACCGGTTCGGCGACCGCACGCCGATCGCCGACGTGCGGTCGGCGCACGACGGCCTGCCGGCGGGCGAGCGCGTCGGGCGCGTCCTACCGCCTGGCCGGTCGCGTGCATGGCGCGCCGCGGGCAGGGCAAGCTGAGCTTCCTCGACCTCGAGGACCGCTCCGGGCGCCTGCAGCTCCTGGCCAGCGAGGATCGCCTCGGGCCGGAGCTGTTCGAGGCGGTCCGGGAGGTCAAGCTCGGCGACGTCGTCGGCGTCGAGGGCGAGGCCGTCGCGTCGCGGCGCGGCGAGCTGTCGCTCGACCTGACGGGCTACCAGCTGCTCGCCCACTGCCAGCTGCCGCTGCCCGACCTGCACCACGGCCTCACGGACGTCGAGGCGCGCTACCGGCAGCGCTACCTCGACCTGCTGGTGAACCCGGAGAGCCGCACGATCTTCCAGCTGCGCGCGCGCGTGATCACTGCGCTGCGCCGGCATCCTCGACGAGGACGGCTTCGTCGAGGTCGAGACGCCGACCCTCGTGCCGCTCTACGGCGGCGCGAACGCCCGGCCCTTCACGACGCACCACAACGAGCTCGACCGCGACCTCTACCTGCGCATCGCGACCGAGCTGTACCTCAAGCGGCTCGTCGTCGGCGGGCTGGAGCGCGTCTACGAGATCGGCAAGAACTTCCGCAACGAGGGCGTCTCGTACAAGCACAACCCCGAGTTCACGCTGCTGGAGTGGTACGAGGCGTACGCGGACTGCGAGGACGCGATGCGCCGCACCGAGGACGCTCGTGGCGGTTCGCGGCGCAGCAGGCCCTCGGCACGACGGTCATCGACGCCAAGGGCCAGGCGGTCGATCTCGCGCCGCCCTGGGCGCGCATCCCGCTGGGCCTCGCCATCGCCGAGAAGACGGGCGTCGACCCGCTCGAGGGGCCGCGCGACGAGGCCCGGCTGCGCGGCCGGCTCGAGGCCGACGGCGTGGACACCACCCACGACACGACGCTGGGCAGCGCTCGTCGACCACATGCTCTCGCACTACGTCGAGCCGTACCTCGTCGAGCCGACCTTCCTGGTCGACTACCCGGTCGAGCTCTCGCCGCTGGCCCGCCGCAACCCGGACGACCCGTCGCGCGTCGAGCGCTTCGAGGCGTTCTGCGGCGGCATGGAGATCGCCAACGGGTTCTCGGAGCTGATCGACCCGGACGACCAGCTCGCCCGCTTCGAGGACCAGGCGGAGCTGGGCCGGGCCGGTGACGCCGAGGCGCACCCCGTCGACCACGACTACGTGAACGCGCTGCGCTACGGCCTGCCGCCGACCGGCGGCGTCGGCCTCGGCATCGACCGCGTGCTGATGCTGCTGACGGGGCGCGACTCGATCCGCGAGGTCGTCCTGTTCCCGGCCCTGCGGGACCGCTAGCGCGATGGCCTTCGACCCGGCCGAGCGCGGCGACCGTCCCGCCCACGCGCGCCTCGTCGACCTCGACCGCGTGCCGCTCGGCGACGGCATCGAGTGGCGGCCCCTGCGGCGGCGCTTCGGCATCACCGGCTTCTCGGCCAACGCCTACAGCGGCCGCGAGGTCGGCGACCACGTGATCGAGCCGCACGACGAGGCGAGCCCCGGCTCCGGCCGCCACGAGGAGCTGTACGTCGTGCTCAGCGGGCGCGGCCGACTTCACCGTCGGCGAGGAGTCGATCGCGGCGCCGGCCGGCTCCTTCGTCTTCGTCCCGCCGGGCGTGCGGCGCGAGGCGGTGGCGGCGGCGCCGGGGACGACCG
Source organism: uncultured Actinomycetota bacterium (assembly GCA_963767885.1). Lineage (GTDB taxonomy): Bacteria > Actinomycetota > Thermoleophilia > Gaiellales > F1-60-MAGs149 > CAVYFW01. The sequence continues at coordinate 14,964 of CAVYFW010000010.1, read as the reverse complement.
TCGTCGTGGTCGGCGGCAGGCCGGGCGACGCGCTCCCCGTCTCGCCGTTCGAGCACTGGTACGCCGCGCAGCCCGCCTACGACGCGGGCGACTACGCGACCGCGACGGCCATCGCCTCCGCCGGCCTGCAGGACTATCCCGCAGCACGGCTCGCTCCACTACCAGCTCGCCTGCTACGCCGCCCTGGCCGGCGACCGCGCCGCCGCGCTCGACCACCTGCGCGCCGCGTTCGCGGCCGACCCGCGCACCCGCGAGTGGGCGCGCGACGACCGCGACCTGGACGCCGCTCCGCGACGACCCGGACTATCCCGGCTGAGGCCTCCCGGTCCGCCGGAGCTGACGCTAGGGTGAGCAGATGAGACGCCTCGTCCTCCTCGCCGTCGCCGCCGCCGGCCTCGCGGCCGCGCCCACCGCCAGCGCCGCGAACTGCGCAGCGACGTCCGCCGCCGGCGGGCCGGTCTGCGTCCGGGCCGTTCGAGCAGGGGCCGCTCTCCAGCGCGGGCAGCTTCAAGCCGAAGCGCATCAACACCATCGAGACGACCGTGCCGGTCATCGGCATCACGTGGGTCTCCTGGACGCCGACGAAGGCCGTCGGCAAGGGCCGCCTGCTGCGCTGCGGCGTCTGCGACCCCGACACGCCGGGGCCGAAGGTGACGATCACGCTGTCCGCGCCGATCGAGTACTTCTGCGGTCCGAGCGAGGACGAGATCGAGTCGATCGGCAAGTGGTTCTCGAAGGCCCGCGTCCAGCGGCAGGGCCTCGACATCACCCGCGGCATCATCGACAAGGGGCATCCCAACGCCTGCTGAGGCGGACCGCGGCGGCGCCCCGTCCGCCGTCCCCCGCCTGGCGGCGAGCCGCGACACCGCGACTCAAGGCGGGTCGTGCAGGTGCCGATTGGGAAGCCCAAGCGGGGGTGCTCGCACCCCGCCGCACCACCCGGATGGAGCCAGGGTGCGTGGTACACTCGCCGCCTGGATGGCTTCCCCGAGGAGGGGCCGATGAGGCATCGCATTGGAGCGCCGAACCCGCCATCGGGACTGTCCGGACGCGACGCTGCGTTGACCTACTCGGGGACTAGCTCCCCTGTAATCCACCATCCATGGAAAGGAGGGCTGAGGCATGTTCGAGCGGTTCACTGAACGCGCGCGGCAGGTCGTCGTGCTCGCGCAGGACGAAGCCCGCGCCCTCAAGCACAACTACATCGGCACCGAGCACATCCTCCTGGGCCTCCTCCGGGAGGAGGAGGGGCTCGCTGCCCGCGTCCTCGACCAGCTGGACATCACCGTCGAGGACGTCCGCGCCAACGTCGCGCGCATCGTCGGCCAGGGCGAAGAGGTGACGACGGGCCAGATCCCGTTCACCCCGCGCGCCAAGAAGGTGCTGGAGCTCGCGCTTCGCGAGGCCCTGTCCCTCGGCCACAACTACATCGGCACCGAGCACATCCTGCTCGGGCTCGTGCGGGAGAACGAGGGCGTCGCCGCCCGCATCCTGCTCGACTTCGACGCCGACGCGGAGAAGATCCGCAACGAGATCATCCGCATGCTCTCGGGTCCGGGCCGTCGAACCGGCCAGTCCGGCTCCCCGGGAGCCGCCGCCGGGGCGGGCTCGAGCGCGGAGGCCAAGAAGAGCTCCAAGCTCCTCGACCAGTTCGGGCGCAACCTCACCAAGCTCGCCTCCGAGGGCCGGCTCGACCCCGTGGTCGGCCGCCAGAACGAGATCGAGCGGATGATGCAGATCCTCGTCCGCCGCATGAAGAACAACCCGGTGCTGATCGGCGAGCCCGGCGTCGGCAAGACCGCCGTCGTCGAGGGCCTGGCGCAGCGCATCTCCAACGGTGCGGTGCCCGACCTGCTCAAGGGCAAGCAGATCTACACCCTCGACCTGGCCGCCCTCGTCGCCGGCTCGAAGTACCGCGGCGAGTTCGAGGAGCGGCTGAAGAAGGTCATGAAGGAGATCGCCCAGCGGGGCGACATCATCCTCTTCATCGACGAGCTCCATAACCTCGTCGGCGCGGGTGCGGCGGAGGGCGCGATCGACGCGGCCTCCATCCTCAAGCCGGCCCTCGCCCGCGGCGAGCTGCAGACCGTCGGCGCCACCACCCTCGACGAGTACCGCAAGTACCTCGAGCGCGACTCCGCCCTCGAGCGGCGCTTCCAGCAGGTGCGCGTCGAGGAGCCGTCCGTCGACGACACCGTGCAGATCCTGCGCGGCCTCCGCGACCGGTACGAGGCGCACCACCGCGTGCGCATCACCGACGAGGCGCTCGACGCGGCGGCGAAGCTCTCCGACCGCTACATCCAGGACCGCCACCTCCCCGACAAGGCGATCGACCTCATCGACGAGGCCGCGTCGCGCATGCGCATCAAGACGATGTCGGCTCCGCCGCGCTACCGCGAGCTGGAGGACGAGATCGAGCGGGTGCGCAAGGAGAAGGAAGCGGCGATCGAGGCGCAGGAGTTCGAGAAGGCCGCGAACCTTCGCGACCAGGAGCGCAAGCTCACGAACAAGAAGCGCGAGCTCGAGGAGTCCTGGAAGGAGGAGGACGGCGGCGAGCAGCCGTCGATCGGCGAGGAGGAGATCGCGGACATCGTCTCCATGTGGACGGGGATCCCGGTCTTCAAGCTCACCGAGGCCGAGTCGCAGAAGCTCATCCGCATGGAGGAGGAGCTGCACAAGCGGGTCATCGGCCAGGACATCGCCATCGAGGCCGTGTCCAAGGCGATCCGCCGCGCACGCGCGGGGATCAAGGACCCCAAGCGGCCGACCGGCTCGTTCATCTTCCTGGGCCCGTCGGGCGTCGGCAAGACCGAGCTGGCGCGCACTCTGGCCGAGTTCCTGTTCGGCGACGAGAGCGCGATGATCCAGGTCGACATGTCGGAGTACATGGAGAAGCACGCCGTGTCCCGGCTCGTCGGCTCCCCGCCCGGCTACATCGGCTACGACGAGGGCGGCCAGCTCACCGAGGCCGTGCGTCGCAAGCCGTACTCCGTCGTCCTGCTCGACGAGATCGAGAAGGCGCATCCCGACGTGTTCAACATCCTCCTGCAGGTGCTGGAGGACGGGAAGCTGACCGACTCGCAGGGCCGCAAGGTCGACTTCCGCAACACCATCGTGATCATGACGTCGAACATCGGCGCCGCGACGATCGCGAAGAACCAGTCGTTCGGCTTCGCCCAGGCAGAGGACGAGGGCGGCCTGTCGTACGACGACATGAAGAACCGCATCATGGGCGAGCTCAAGAAGGTCTTCCGGCCCGAGCTCCTCAACCGCATCGACGAGGTCATCGTCTTCCACAAGCTGACGAAGGACCAGATCAAGTACATCGTCGACCTCATGCTCAAGCGCCTGCGCACGCAGATGAACGAGCACGAGGTGGCCATCGAGCTCACGGAGAGCGCCAAGGAGCTCCTGGTCGAGAAGGGCTACGACCCCGCGATGGGCGCCCGGCCGCTGCGCCGCGCGATCCAGCGGGTGCTCGAGGATCCGCTCGCCGACTTCGTGCTGGGGCGCCAGCTCCAGCCCGGCTCGACCATCGTGGTCGACCGGCAGGAGGGCGTGGACGACGTCACCCTCGAGGTCGTGCCGCCCGCGCCCGACGCGCCGCCGCCGGAGCTCGCGGGGGCGACGCCGGCGGACGCCGACTAGCCCGTCTCGGAATCGACGAAAAGCACGGCAAAGAGCCGTCCCGACCAGATCGGGGCGGCTCTTTGCGTATGTTTCGGAGGGTTCACGATGGTGCTGCTTGCCACGAGGATGGGCGAGGAGTAGTGTCGTTTCGGAAGGTCCGCCGGCCCGGCGGACGAAGAGGCGCGGCGGGCGCAACCCCCGACCGTCGCTGTGCACGCTTCGCGCTTGCCGCGCCTCGACAACCCAGTTCCCCCCTTGGCCGGGATGGTTCTCGCGGGCGCTTCGCGCGGCGGCAACCACCCCGGCCTTCTCTCGTGGTAACGCCCCCGCCGGCTCCGACCACGTGACGGGCATGGACGAGAGACGAGCGACATGAGCGGCGGCTCGCAGCCGTCCGACCTGCGCGCGATCGCCGCCGACCCCGACGCGTTCGAGGCGTTCTACCGCCAGCACGTCGAGGCCGTGCAGCGCTTCGTCGCGCGGCGCGTCGGCGACCGGGAGCACGCGGCCGACCTGACGGCGGAGGTGTTCGTCGCCGCCATCGAGTCGGCCGCCACGTTCCGGCCGACCCGCAACGGCAGCGCGGTGGCGTGGCTGTACGGGGTGGCGCGCAACGTCGTCGCCAACGACCGCCGTCGTGCGGGGCGCGAGCGGGCCGCGACGGCGCGCGTGGTCGGCCGGCGTCTGGTCGGCGAGGACGACCTCGCGCGCATGGACGAGCGGCTCGACGCGGCCGCCGGGGCGCGCGAGCTGTACCGGGCGATGGACGTGCTGTCCGACGGCGAGCGCGCGGTGCTCGAGCTCGTCGCGCTCGACGAGCTGCCGATCGCGGCGGCCGCGGCGGCCCTCGACATCGGGCCGGTCGCGGCCCGCGTGCGGCTCCACCGGGCGCGGCGCCGCCTCGAGCGGCAGCTCGCGCTCGCATTCGACGACGACGAGGTCGCGGACCCGCGGCCGGCGGAGGTGACGCCATGACCACCGACCAGCACGAGCGGGACACCTACGAGGAGCGCCTGCTGACCGAGCTGCGCGCGTACGTCGCGGAGCGGCCGAGCGGCGGCGCGGTTGTCGCGACGCGGCGCCCGCGCCGCGTGTCTCGCCTGGCCGTCGTCGGGGCCGGCGCGGCCGTCGTGGTCGCCGGCGTGGTCGTCGCGACGGGCGGCAACGACGCGAACGCGGCGTACGCCGTCGAGGCGCAGGACGACGGCTCCGTCACCGTCGAGATCCACAAGCTCGAGGATGCCGACGGGCTCGAGGCGAAGCTCCGCGCCGCTGGCGTGCCGGCCGTCGTGAAGTACCTGCCGATCGGCAAGGCGTGCAAGGCGGGCTGGTTCCAGCCCGCGCGCGGGGCGGCCGGGACGGGCTCGGTCTCCGGCTCCCGGGTTGACGGCGCGGACGGCCCGACGACGTTCACGATCGACCCGGGCACGCTCGGGCCCGACCAGACGCTCGTGATCACGACCTCGACGGGCCGCGCGCCGGGCCCGGTCGCCGCCGAGGGCGCCGGCGAGCTCCACATGACCGCGATCGGCATGGCCGTCGCGCAGGGGCCCGTCGGCGAGTGCGAGGTCGTGACGGCCCCGCCCGTCGACGTCGCGCCCATGCCCGTCGGCGCCGGTGGCGGCTCCGTGCAGCGGTCGGGCGGCCCCGGCGAGACCGGGCCGTCGTTCGACGTCCAGCAGGCGCCGTAGCCGCGTACGACGCGGCCGGCGGACCGTTCGGCCCGGCCGGCGCCGGCGTGGCCCGTAGCCCTGACGATGCTGCCGCGTGCGCGCACGACGCCGTTCACCAGCACCTCGGCGCGGTAGCGCCCGTTGGGCACCGGCCTACGCCGGCAGCGGCACGCCGTTCCGGCGGTGCCTGCCGCGTCGCGCGCCGGCGCTCCCGGCCGGCGTCGGCGTGCCGTCAGACCTCGGGCTGGCGGGGCGCGAACGGCCAGTCCGTCTGCCGCTTCTCGAGCTGGCGCGAGTCCGCGCCGTGCGTGTAGCTGAGGACAGCCAGCAGCACGAAGAGGGTGATGACGAAGATCGCTTCCACGGGGGCCTCCCTGGCGAGCGGCGTGCGGGGTGCGGGGTGCGAGGCGGCCGGGCCGAGTGCTCTGGAGGGGCGCCGGCCCGGCTGCCTCGTTGCCGCCATCGCGGGGCCGGGAGGGCCGGCCCGCGCGTGACGGTCGGGGTGGGGCGTTGGGAAGCGGCCTAGAGCGTCCGCGGCCGTCCCGCGAACGGCCACTCGGTGCGGCGCGAGAGGTCGCGCGAGTCGGCGCCGTACGGGATCGCGAGGAGGGCCAGGACGACCGGGAGGGCGAGGAGGAGCAGGGCGGGCATCGGGACTGCCTTTCCGAATGGGTGTGTCGCGAGATGAACGCGGCCGGTCGGCGTTCCGTGAGGTCGCCGCGGCGCGGATCACCCGCGGTGCTTCAGGTCTGCCGGGTCCGGGACATGAAGGGCCACTGGGTGTCGCGGCCCGTGGTGCGGCTGTCCTTGCCGAAGGCCACGGCGAGGACCGAAAGCGCGATGAACAGGGCGATCAGGACGGTGGCGGTCATGGCGTGCTCCTCGGTTCGGGAATCGATCTGCACTCATCATCGCTCGCGATGGTCAATCAGTCCAATACGGGTTAGACTTCATTTCAATCATGGAACGTGATGGACTCGCAGGCGTCGACATACGCCATCTCCGGGCCCTCGTGGCCATTGCCGACACGTGCTCCTTCGCGCGCGCGGGCGAGCGCCTCGGGTACGCCCAGTCGGCCGTCTCGCAGCAGATCGGCGCGCTCGAGCGCTCGGTCGGCACCCAGCTCGTGGAGCGGCCCGGCGGCCCGCGCCCGGTCAGCCTCACGGAGGCCGGTGCCATCTTCGTCGAGCACGCGCGCGCGATCCTGAACCGCCTCGGCGCGGCCCAGGACGATCTCGTCGCGCTGGCCGCGGGCGAGGCGGGCACCATCCGCGTCGGCACCTTCCAGTCCGCCGGCGCCCGCCTGCTGCCCGCCATCCTGCAGGCGTTCCACGAGAGCTACCCGCGCATCACCGTCGAGCTGACCGGCGCGACCTCCGACGCCGACCTGCTGGCGATGGTGCTGGCCGGCGAGCTCGACGTCGCGTTCGCGATCGACGTCTCCAGCGACGAGCGCTTCGACGGCCAGGTGCTGACCGAGGATCGGTACTACGCGATCGTGCCGCCCACGAATCCGCTGGCGGCGAAGTCGGCCGTGCACCTCTCGGAGCTCGGCGACCACCCGTTCGTCGGCTGGGCGTGCTGCCCGAACGGCGTCCTCATCGAGGAGCAGCTGCGGCGCTTCGGCACCGCGGTCAACGTCGTCTTCCGCACGGACGACAACCTGACGATGCAGCGGCTGGTCGGCGCGGGCTTCGGCGTCGCGGTGATGCCCGAGCTGTGCATCGAGCGGGAGGCGTCCGGCGACGCCGGGGTCGCGCACATCCTCGAGGTCTCGGACGACCTGCCGCCGCGGCGCATCGGCGTCTACTGGCGCAGCGCGCGCCGCCCGACGCCGGCCCTGCGGGCGTTCGTCGAGACGTGCCGCGTGGTCGGCGACCGCATGCCGCTCGAGATCGCGGCCTAGCGCCTCGTCAGTCGCGCGCGGGCGTGCAGTCGGGGCAGGCGCCCCGCAGCACGACGTCGTGCGCGCCCACGTCGTACGCGACCTTCCCGGCGAGCGCCGTCAGGGCGTCCTCGAGCGCGTGGTCCTCGAAGGCGTCGACCTTGCCGCAGCGGTCGCAGACCAGGTGGTGATGGTGGTGGCCGCCGGGCAGGAGCGGCTCGTAGCGCGCCGCCCCGTCGCCGACCTCGAGGCGCGTGACCAGCCGCAGCGCCGTCAGCAGCTCGAGTGCGCGGTAGACGCTCGCGACGCCGACCCGCCGATCGCGCTCGCGCAGCCGGTCGTGGATCTCCTGCGCCGAGAGGCAGCACTCCTGCTCCGCGAGCAGCTCCACCACCGCCAGGCGGGCCCCGCCCGGGCGGTGCCCCGCCGTGCGCAGTGCCTCCGTCGTGTGCTCGACCCAGCCCTCGCTCGTAGCGGCGTCCATCGCGGCACATGATAGCCGCGCCGTGGTAATGAGAACAGTTCCCACCATTCTGCTAGGCTCAGCGCCGGTGGACGCGCTCCTCGACCCGCTCGGCCAGCCGTTCGTCCTGCGGGCGTGGCTGGAGCTCGCGCTGCTCGCGATACCGGCGGGCATCCTCGGCACGCTGGTCGTGCTGCGGCGCCTCGCGTTCGCGACCCACGCCTTCGCCGTCGGCGCCTTCCCCGGCGTCGTCGTGGCGGCGGGCATCGGCGTCAGCGCCTTCCTCGGCGGGGTGGTGGCGGCGCTGCTGCTGGCCGGCGCGCTCGCGGCGCTCGGCCGGCGGCGAGACCTCGACGCCGCGGCCGCGACCGGCATCCTGCTGGCGGGCGCGCTCGCGCTCGGCTCGCTGCTCGTCTCGGACGTGTACGACGCCGGCGCGGAGGTCGACACGCTGCTGCTCGGCTCGCTGTTCGGCGTCGGCGACGCCGACCTGGTGCGCGCGGCCGTGGTGCTCGTCCTCGTCGTCGCCGCGCTCGCGGTGCAGGGCCGCGGCTGGCTCCTGCTCGCCTTCGACGCCGAGAACGCCCGCGCCCTCGGCGTGCGCCGCGGGCCCCACGACCTCGTGCTGCTCGGCGCTGCTGGCGCTCACGGTGGTCGCGGCCGTCGACGCGGTCGGTGTGCTCCTCGCGGCCTCGCTGCTGGTGATCCCGGCGGCCGCGGCGCGGCTGCTGACGCGGCGCGCGCTCCCGGCGATGGCCGTCGCGTCCGGGCTCGCGCTGGCCGCCGCGACGGGCGGCATCCTGCTCTCGTACCACCTCGACGCGCCGCCGGGCGCGACCGTCGTGCTGGTGGCGGCCGGCCTCTTCGCCCTCGCCGTCGTCGGCACGGCGACTCGCGGAGCCCCGCCGGGCCCGTCGCACGCTGGCCCTCGCCGGTGCCGCCGCCCTCCTGCCGCTCGTGCTGGCGGGCTGCGGCGGGGGCGACGAGGCGGCCACGGCCACGCCGGCCCCGCCCGGCGCGGCCGGGGGGCAGCTGCAGGTCGTGGCGACGACGTCGATCGTCGCCGACTGGGCGCGCACCGTCGGCGGCGACCGCGTGCACGTGACGCAGATCCTGCAGCCCAACGTCGACCCGCACGACTTCGAGCCCGGCGCCGACGCCGCGAAGGCGGTCGCCGAGGCGGACGTCGTGCTGGCCAGCGGCGCGGGCCTGGACGAGTGGGCCGACGACCTCGTCGCGAGCGGCGGCGGCGACGCGCGCCTCGTCGAGCTGGCGCCCGAGGACGAGCTGCACGCGCCGGCGCTGCAGGAGCAGGGGCAGGTGCACGCCGAGGAGCACCGGCCCGACGACGGCGACGTCGACCCGCACTTCTGGCACGACCCGACGCTGGCCTCGGCCGCGGTCGGCACCCTCGGCCAGGCGCTCGCCGCCGCCGACCCCGCCGACGCCGACGCCTTCCGGGCCAACGCGGCGGCCTACCAGGCGGAGCTCGCCCGCCTCGACGCGGAGCTGCAGGAGACCTACGCCGCGCGTCCCGCCGGCGGACCGCAAGCTCGTCACCGACCACGACGCGCTGGGCTACCTGGCGCGCCACTTCGGCTTCGCGGTCGTGGGCGCCGCCATCCCGTCGACGTCGACGGCGGCCGACGCCAGCGCCGGAGAGATCGCGCGGCTCATCGACGAGATCCGCGCCGAGCACGTCGCCGCGGTCTTCTCCGAGGCCTCGGTCGACCCCGCCGTCGTCGAGAGCATCGCGACCGAGACCGGCGCGACGATCCACGACGACCTGTACGGCGACACGCTCGGCCCGGCCGACTCGGACGCGGGCACCTACGTCGCCATGATGCGCCACAACGCGCGCGTGATCGCGGACGGCCTCGATGGCTGAGCCGCTGCTCGAGGTGCGCGACCTGGCGGTCGCCCACGGCGAGGTCCTCGCCGTCAGCGGCGTGTCGTTCTCCCTCGACCCCGGCGACCTCGTGGCCGTCGTGGGGCCGAACGGCGCCGGCAAGTCGAGCCTCTTCGCGGGACTGCTCGGCCTCGCGCCGATGCGCGGCGAGGTGACGCGGCGCGGGCCGTACGCCTACGTGCCGCAGCACGGGCCCGGGCAGCGCTCGTTCCCCGTGACGGCGCTCGACGTCGCGCTGATGGGCGCCTACGGACGCGTGCCGTGGTACCGGCGGCTGGCGGGGCCGGAGCGGGACGGGGCGCTCGCGGCGCTCGCCCGCGTCGGCCTGGCGGACCGGGCCGGCGACGCGTTCGGCACGCTCTCCGGCGGCCAGCGCCAGCGCGTCCTGCTGGCCCGGGCGCTCGTGCAGCGCGGCGACGTGCTGCTGCTGGACGAGGCGCTGGCCGGCGTCGACGCGGTGTCCGAGGCCGCGATCCTGCGCGCCCTGGACGAGGAGCGCGCCGAGGGGCGGGCCGTGCTGATGGCGACGCACGACCTCGCCTTCGCCCGCGAGCGCGCGACGCACGTGCTGCTGGTCAACGGGCGGCAGTTCGCCTTCGGGCCGCCCGCGAGCGCCCTCACCGGCGAGCGCCTGCGCGCGGCCTACGGCGGCCGGCTGGTGCTGGTCGACGGCCAGGTCGCGCTCGACGAGGGCTCGCACTGCGGCCACGGCCACGACCACGGGCACGAGCACGACCACGACCGAGCACGCGACGACCTCGACGCCCCCGCGCCGCTCTGACGTGGACTGGCTGCTCGCCCCGCTGGACTACGAGTTCATGCAGCGCGCCCTGGCCGAGGCGGTGCTGATGGGGGCCGCGTGCGGCCTGCTGGGAGTGCTGGTGCTGCTGCGCGGCCTGTCCTACGCCGGCGAGTCGCTGTCGCACGCGCTGCTGCCCGGCGCGGCCATCGCCGTCGCCGTCGGCGCGCCGGCGGTCGGCGGTGCCGGTGCTGGCCGCGGTGGCCGCGGCGATCCTCGTGGCCGTCCTGCTGCGCCGGCCCGACATCGGGCAGGACGTCTCCATCGGCATCGTGCTGCCGGCCGCCTTCGCCGTCGGCGTGATCGTGCTCTCGCAGTGGGGCACGCCGCGCGACCTGGACAGCCTGCTCTTCGGCAGCATCCTCGCCGCCGGGCCGGCCGACGTGCAGCTCGGCGCGGCGGCGCTGCTGCTCGCCGCTGGCCATCGTCGTGGTGGCCGGCCGGCGCATGGTGCTGGCGTCGTTCGACCGCTCCTTCGCGCGCGTCCTCGGCGCCCGGCCGGGGCTGCTCGACGCGGTGCTGCTGGCGGGCCTCGCGCTCGCCCTGGCGGTCGCGCTGCGCGGCGTCGGCACGCTGCTCGTGCTGGCGCTGCTGCTGGCGCCGCCCGCCACCGCGCGGCTGCTCGTGCCCCGCGTCGCGACGATGCTCTGGCTCTCGCCGCTCCTCGGGCGTCGCCAGCGGCATCGCGGGCCTCTACCTCTCGTACCACGCCGACCTGGCCGCGGGCCCGTCGATCGCGCTCGTCGCCATCGGCCTGTTCGTGCTGGCCCTCGGCGTGGCGCCGGCGCGGCGGCTCGTCGCACGGCCGCAGGCGCGCCCTACTGCCGCGTGACGACGATCTTGCCGAACTGATCGCCGCGGGCCAGTGCCTGCAGCGCCTCGGGCACCCCGTCGAGCGGCACCTCGCGGTCGATCACGGGGCGGATGTCGTTGCGGACGACGGCGTCGAGCGCCTGGCGGAACTCGCCGTCCGACGCCATCGTCGACCCGAGCACCTCGAGCTGGCGCCAGAACAGGTGCGGCACCGGCACGATGCCCTCGCGCCCGGCCGTCGCCCCGCAGTTGACGAGGCGACCGCCGTTGCGCAGCAGGCGGAAGCTCGCGGGCCAGACGTCGCCGCCGACCGCGTCGACGACGATGTCGACCGCCTCCACCGCCGCGCGGACGTCCGGCCACGACGTCGCCCTCGCGTAGTTGAAGCCGTGCGCGGCGCCGAGCTCCCGCGCCCGCTCGAGCTTGCGCGGGTCGGACGACGTCACGACGACCTCGAGGCCGGCGCGCACGGCGAGCTGCAGCGCCGCGGTGCCGACGCCGCCGCCCACGCCGTGGATCAGGCAGACGTCGCCCGGACGCGCGCGGGCCTTGGTGAACAGCATCCGGTAGGCCGTCGCGTAGACGACGCCCCCGGCCGCCGCGTCGCGCGCGTCGAGCCCCGGCGGGCGCGGCACCGCGCCGACGTCCGGCACGACCACGAGCTCGGCGTGCGTGCCGTCGCGGTGCTCGCCCAGCATCGCGAAGCGGCGGCAGAGCGGGCGCTCGCCGGCGACGCAGTGCGCGCAGTGGCCGCACGACAGGACGGGGTTGACGACGACCTCCTCGCCGATCCGCGCCGCGTCCACGCCCGGCCCGACCGCGTCGATCTCGCCGGCGCCGTCCGCGCCGAGCACGAACGGGAAGCGGTACTCGACGCCCGGGATGCCGCGCATCGCCCACAGGTCGAGGTGGTTCAGGGCCGACGCGCGCAGGCGCACGCGCACCTCGCCCGGCCCCGGCTCGGGATCGGGCAGCTCGTGGATGCGCTGGGGAGCCCGGCGACCGGTCTCGGTGATGGCGACTGCGCGCACGGCTGCGGGATCGTACCGTCCGACGCGGGCGCTACCGTGGCCCGTCCGATGGCCGTCCGCGCGCTCACCCGCTATGCCTGCCAGGAGTGCGGCGCCGCGCAGGCCAAGTGGCACGGCCGCTGCCCCGCCTGCGGTGCCTGGTCGTCGCTGGTGGAGGAGCGCGCCGCGCCCGAGAAGCGGCGCGGCGGCGGGACCGAGCCGCGCCGTCCGATCGCGCTGGCCGACGTGCCCACGGCCGACGCCGACCGCCTCGAGACCGGCGTCGGCGAGCTCGACCGCGTGCTCGGCGGCGGCCTCGTGCCGGGCTCGCTCGTGCTGGTCGGCGGCGATCCCGGCGTCGGCAAGTCGACGCTGCTGACCATGGCCCTGGCCCGCATCGCGGCGCGCGCGCCGGTGCTGCTAGTGGCGGGCGAGGAGTCGCCGGCCCAGGTGCGCCTGCGCGCCGAGCGCATCGGCGGCGCCGGCCGGCATCGCGGTCGTGGCCGAGACCGATCTCGACGTCGTCGCGGCGACCCTCGCGGCCGAGCGCCCCGCCGTCGCGGTCGTCGACTCCATCCAGACGCTGTGGACGGCCGACCTCGCCTCGGCGCCGGGCTCGGTGGCCCAGGTGCGCGAGGCGGCGGGGCGCCTCCTGCGAGTCGCCAAGGAGCACGGCGATCACGATCGTGCTCGTCGGCCACGTCACCAAGGACGGCGCGGTCGCCGGCCCGCGGGTGCTCGAGCACCTCGTCGACGTCGTGCTGCTGGTGGAGGGCGAGCGCACTGCCGGCCTGCGGGTGCTGCGCGCCGCCAAGAACCGCTTCGGCTCCACCAGCGAGGTCGGCCTGCTTGAGATGACGAGCTCCGGCCTCGAGGCGGTCGACGATCCGGCCGCGCCTGGTCGGATCGCGCCGAGCTCGGCGCGCCGGGCTCGGTCGTCACGTGCACCGTCGAGGGCACGCGCCCGCTGCTGGTCGAGGTGCAGGCGCTGGTGAGCCCCGAGCGACCTGCCGTCGCCGCGCCGGCTCGCGACGGGCTTCGACCGCAACCGCCTGGCCATGCTGCTCGCCGTGCTCGAGCGGCATGCCGGCATCGATGCTCGGCGCCTCCGACGTCTTCGTCAACGTCGCCGGCGGCGTGCGGGTCGAGGAGCCCGCCGCCGACCTCGCCGTGGCCCTCGCGGTGGCCTCCGCCGCCCGGGGTGTGCCGCCGGGCCCGCTGCTGGCGTTCGGCGAGATCGGGCTCACGGGCCGGCTGCGGGCGGCGCCGCAGGCGGAGCGCCGCATCGCCGAGGCGTCGCGGCTGGGCATCCGGCACGGCCTGGCGCCGACCGGCGTGCCGACGAGCGCCGGGTTCAGCCTGCGGACGGCGTCGACGCTGCCCGAGGCGCTGGCGATCGCGCTCGGTCCGCCGTCGTAGGCAGCGCGCTCGGCCGCCACCAGCGCGAGGCAGTCCGGGCACAGGCAGCGCTCGAAGCGCCGGTTCAGCTCGCCGAGCCGCTCGGCCGGCACGTCGACCTCGACGCACCAGCACGCGCCGGTGCCAGCGCCGCAGCCGAACGACGCGCCGCACGCCTCGCAGGTCGAGGGCGCACGGTCGACGGCCCGGCGGGCGTCGGCGCGCCGGAAGACGTCGCGCGGCGGGCCGTCGGCGGCCAGGGCGGCGTAGGCGCCCGGCCGGCGGTACGCGTCGCCCCACACCTCGCGCGCGCGGTGCGCGCGCAGGGCGTCGAGGTCGAAGCGCGCGAGCGCGATCTGCTGCTCGCGCCCGGCCTCCACCAGCGTGTGGTCGAGGGGCCGGCCGGCGGCGTCGAAGGCGATGCCGCTGAAGGCGACCGAGCGGCCGTCGCACGCGTCGTGGTCGTCCGGATCCGCGTCCGGCCGCCGCCGCGTAGTTGGCCATCGCCACGCCGACCATGTTCTCGAACGCGCGGGCGCGGAACTGCCCCACGCGATCGTCCGGCAGCGGGCACGCGTTCGGCGTCAGCAGGACCTCGGCGCCGCCCAGCATCAGCGCGCGGGCGACCTCGGGGAACTCGCGGTCGAAGCAGATCATCGAGCCCGACCCGGACGCTGCCGGCGGCCGTGTCGAGGTCGGCCGTCGGCAGCCGGTCGCCCGGCGTGAGGTCGGCCTCCCGCCGAAGTCGCACGTGTGCACCTTGGCGTAGGTCAGCGCGGCGCGGCCGTGCCGGTCGAGGAGGGTCGCGGCGTTGCGGGACCTCCGGGCCAGTCGCTGCAGGTACGTGATGACGATCGCCAGCTCCAGCTCGCGCGCGAGGTCGCGGAACCGCTCCAGGAACGGGTCGTCCGGCTCGATGGCGAGCGCCGCCGCGTTCGTCGGCCCGTCGGCGTCCAGTCGTAGCCAACCTGCCAGCACTCCGGGAACAGCGCGAGGTCGGCGCCGAGCGCGGCGGCCTCGCGGCAGGCGCGCTCGCCGACCTCCAAGGCGCGAACCGGGACGGGGCCGGGCGAGCGGAGCTGGAGCAGGGCGACGCTGAGGGAGGTGTGGTCCTCCGGAGGGACGGTTGTGGCTCGCTGGCGCTCGCGGCGACAACGCGCTCACTGCGCTCGCACTTCAAGAGAAGCGGTCCCTCCTCCGTCTATGACCGCTCCGCAGCACATAACTGCCGTGCTGCTTCGCTCTCGCCGGCCAGCACTCGATTTCGATGCTTCAGATATCTCCAGTCATCACAAGCGTCCGCTCGTTCCTCGCTCCGCGCAGGGCCGGCTCACACCAACCTACTGGCTGCGCTCTCCATCGATGAGGACGCTGGCGTTCACGA
>CAVYFW010000009.1:0-250124 GCA_963767885.1 uncultured Actinomycetota bacterium | reverse complement strand
CTAGCTAGCTCGGCGACCGCACGACAGCTACCCCGCCAGCAGGCCGGTCACGTACATGACGGCGAGGCCGGCCAGGAAGCCGCCCACCGCGGCCCGGAGGCCAGCCCGCCGGGCGCGCGGCGCTGCAGGTAGCGGCCGACCTCGACCACGACCTGCAGCGCAGCGCCCGCGGCCAGGCCGAAGAACAGCACGGCGAGGACGTCGTTCGTGAGGAAGCCGCCGATCCACGCGCCGAGGATGGCGGGCGCGCCGGCCACGACCGCCAGCGCGATCAGGCGCAGCCCGCGCGGGCGCGCGCCGCCGGCCGCGAGGGGCGCGGCGATGCCGAGGCCCTCGGTGACGTTGTGGACCATGAAGCCGATCACGAGGAAGGTGCCGAGCGCGAGCTCGCCGAGCGCGAACGACGAGCCGATGGCGAGCCCCTCGCCGAGGTTGTGGACGCCGATGCCGACGGCCACGAGCGTCGCGAGCGCGAGGCCGGTCGGGCACCGACGCCGCGCCGTCGCCGTCGCCGCGCGTCGAGTCAGCCAGCGCGAGAGCCAGCCAGCCCGAGGGAGCTGACCGCGACCCCGAGCAGGACCAGCCCGGCGCCGCCGAACGCCGCCGGCAGGGCCGCCTGCAGCTCGAGCGCCTCGACCGTCGCGTCGACGGCGAGGAACGTCAGCAGGCCCGCCGTCAGCGCCATGAAGGCGGCCAGCCAGCGGGCGTCCGCGCGGCGCAGGCGCGGCAGCCAGGCGAGGCCCGAGCGCGACCGGCACCACGCCGACGAGCAGGCCGATCAGCGCGTAGCCGGCGACGCCGCCGAACGTCGCGCCGCGCGCGGGCACCGCGGCGGCGATCTCGTGCACCGTCTGGATGCCGGTCGAGCTCGTGATGCCGACGGTGTACGGGTCGCCCTCGATCCACGCGTACGGCACGACGATGGTCGTCGAGCGCAGGCGGCCGAGCGTGTGCGGCCCGTCGAGCGTGAACGGCACGATCGCGTCGTCGACGGTGACGAGCGCGACGGTCAGGGCCTGCGGCTGCGGGTTGCGCACCCGGACGCGGATCTCGCCGGGCTCGAAGCGCACGCGCCGCACCGGAACTCGTCGGCCGGCGGCGGGTTGCCGCCGACGAGGCCGGTCAGGCGATCGCCGCCGGCGCTGACCACCGCCACCAGCAGGCCGAGCACGAGGATCGGCAGGACGACGAGCGGCAGCCCGCGCAGCCGCCGGCCGTGCGGGCGGGCGCGGCTCGCGGTGCCCTCCGAGCGCTCAGCCGTCCACCCTCGAAGAAGCCCATCCAGCCGAGGTCCGTGAACTCCGACTGGTGGGCGTGGAACATGAACAGGCCCGTGTGCGTGAAGTCGACCTCGATGATCCCGCGCTGGCCCTGGCAGAGCATCACGGTGTCCGTCTGCTCGAACTGCGTCCCGGTGCCCGTCGGGTACCAGCGGAAGAACTCGCCGTGCAGGTGGAACGAGTTGATCAGGTCGAACTCGGTCAGGTTGGCGAGGTAGATGCGGACCGTCTCGCCGCGGCGCACCTTGATCGGGTAGCGCGCGTAGTAGAACGTGCGCCCGTTGACGGTGTAGAAGTTGTTCTCGCCGTCGCCGTCGGTGTCGAAGCCGTTCATCACCATCACGAGCTCCTGCGCGGGCGCGCGCGGCGCGGCCGGGTCGATGATGAACGCGCCGTAGAGCCCCTTGTGGATGTGCTTCTTGAGCGGCGGCGTGTGGCAGTGGTAGAGGTGCATCCCGGCCGGCCGCGCCTCGAACTCGTACGTGAAGGCGCCGCCCGGCTCCACGACCTCGAAGACGCCGTCCATGTTGGCCGGGTGGAGGCCGTGGAAGTGGATCGTGTGCGGGTGGTCGCTGCCGTTCGTGAAGTGGACGCGCAGCAGGTCGCCCTCGGTGGCGCGGATGATCGGGCCGGGCACGGTGCCGTTGTACGTCCAGGCCGGGAAGATGACGCCCGGCGCGACCTCGAGGTCCCGGTCGATCGCCACGAGCTGGTACTCGCGCACGCGTCCCGGCTCGCCGGGCGAGCGCGGGCGGCGGCAGGAGCAGCGCGTCGAGGTCGTTCGGCCCGCCGACGGCCGGCACCTCGTCGCCGCACCATCGCGGCGTGGTGGTGCACGACCTCCATGGCCGCCGCGACGTGCGCGTCCCCGTGCCCCGCGTGGTCGCCGCCCTGCTGGGCGCCCGCCGCAGCGCTCGCGGCGACGACGGCGAGCGGGCCCGCGACCGCGAGGGGCGCGGCCCCGGCCAGTAGCTGGCGCCGGCTCAACGAGGTTTTAGGCACGCCTAGAAATCTAGCAGAACCCCGGCTAGATGTGTGGCGCAGAGGATCCGCAGGGCGATCGTGGAACCCGTCCGCACGCGTCCGGGCGTGTTCCGCCCGGCGTGCGACGCACACGCCGGCCCGGTAGCCCCAGCGACGACCGGCGCGGTGCCTGGCACGGGCGGGCCTCCGGGAACCGGGTGCCCGCCCGCGCCGCCCCTGACCGGATGGCCGGCGAGGCGCCGGAGCTAGTCTGCCCGCGTGTCCGTCGCCGAGCTGATCGCCACGCGCCGGCCGTCCTTCTCCTTCGAGTTCTTCCCGCCCCGCGACGACGCGGGCGTCGACGCCCTCTTCGACACCATGCGGGAGCTGAAGTACCTGGAGCCGGCCTTCGTCAGCGTCACGTACGGCGCCGGCGGCTCGACCCGCCAGCGCACCGTCGACCTCGTCAAGCGCCTCCAGCACGAGGTCGGCATCCATGCGATGGCGCACTTCTCGTGCGTCGGGTCGACGCGCGAGGAGCTCGTCCGCGTGCTCGGCGAGATGCGCGACAGCGACATCGGGTCGGTGCTGGCGCTCCGCGGCGACGCCCCGCGCGGAGACGAGGCGTTCGTCGCTCCCGCCGACGGCCTGGCGCACGCCGCCGATCTCGTGCGCCTCATCCACGAGGAGGGCTTCGACTTCGCCGTCGGCGCGGCGTGCCATCCGGAGGCCCACCCCGAGGCGCTCGACCCCGCCACCGACCTGGCCCACCTGCGGCGCAAGGTCGACGCCGGCGTCGACTTCCTCATCACCCAGCTCTTCTTCGACAACGCGTCGTACTTCACGTTCGTCGAGCGCGCGCGCGAGGCCGGGATCATGGTGCCGATCGTGCCGGGGATCATGCCCGTCACCAACGTCGACCAGATCGAGCGCTTCACGAGCCTCTGCGGCGCGTACATGCCGCCGGACCTCCTCGCCGCCCTGCACGAGGTGCGCGACGACCCGCAGGCGGTCCTCGACCTGGGGGTCGCCTACGCCACCCTGCAGTGCGCGGAGCTGCTGCGCCGGGGAGCGCCCGGCATCCACTTCTACACGCTCAACCGCTCGCCGGCGACGCGGGCCATCCTGCATGCGCTGCGGCTGCACCAGCCGTGGCGGGTGCGCTGACGATGGCCGATCCCGTGATCTCGCCGGGTGTAAGACGGCATCTGCGGGCCTCGGACGCCGACAGTCCCCGGCCAGCCGCCTCGACTGCCGGTGGCGAGGGCGTGGGCGCGCGGGCGGCTGGCCGCGGCCGGTCGGCTTCGGCACGGCCGGACTACCAAGGGCGCTCACGAGCCCGTGGTACGTCCGGCCGTACCGCCCGAGACGCGCAGCTACCGCCTTCCACGATCACCGATCCACGGAATCGACCATCTAGGGAGGGACGCCATGGCGAACCGCCTCGCGGGCGAGTCGTCCCCGTACCTGCTGCAGCACGCCGAGAACCCGGTGGACTGGTACCCGTGGGGCGACGAGGCCTTCGCCCGCGCGCGCGCCGAGAACCTGCCGATCCTGCTCTCGGTCGGCTACTCGGCGTGCCACTGGTGCCACGTGATGGAGCACGAGTCGTTCTCCGACCCGGCCACCGCCCAGCTGATGAACGCGCGGTTCGTCAACGTCAAGGTCGACCGCGAGGAGCGCCCGGACGTCGACGCGCTCTACATGGAGGCCGTCGTCGCCCTCAACAACGGGCACGGCGGCTGGCCGATGACGGTCTTCCTCCAGCCCGACGGCGCGCCCTTCTTCGCGGGGCACGTACTTCCCGCCCGAGCCGCGGCACGGCATGGCGAGCTTCCGCCAGGTGCTCGTGGCGCTCTCCGACGTCTGGCGCAGCGATCGCGAGCGCGTCCGCGAGCAGTCCACGCAGATCGCCGAGTACCTGCGGGGAAGCGCCGCGCGGGCCGCCTCGTCCGACCCGCTCACGGCCGACCTCGTGGAGGAGGGCCTCGCCAACCTCGAGCGCATCTTCGACGACGAGCAGGGCGGCTTCGGCGGCGCGCCCAAGTTCCCGCCGTCGCCGCTCCTGCCGACGCTGCTGGGGATGCGCCACCGCCGGGCCGGCGCGCGGGCGGCGCAGATGGCGGTGCTGACGCTCGACCGCATGGCCGATGGCGGCATCCACGATCAGCTCGGCGGGGGCTTCCACCGCTACGCCGTCGACGGCATCTGGCTCGTGCCGCACTTCGAGAAGATGCTCTACGACAACGCGCTGCTCGCGAGCGCGTACCTCGCCGGCCACGTGGCGACGGGCAACCCCGCTACCGCGCCGTGGTGGAGTCGACCCTCGGCTACCTGGAGCGCGAGCTGCTGCTCCCGGAGGGCGGCCTCGCCTCGGCGCAGGATGCCGACACGCAGGGCCACGAGGGGCTCACCTTCGTGTGGACGCCGGAGCAGGTCGCCGCCGTGCTTCCCGATCCCGCCGACCGCGCGCTCGCGGCGACGCGCTGGGGCATCAACGACTGGGGCAACTTCGAGGGCGCGACGGTGCTCTCCGTCGTCGCGAGCGTGGAGGAGGCGGCGGAGGCTGCCGGCATCGACGCGGGCGAGGCTCCGGCGCGGCTCGAGGCCGTGCGCGCCGCCCTGCTCGCCGCGCGCGAGCGGCGACCCCAGCCGGCGCGCGACGACAAGGCGCTGGCCGCCTGGAACGGCATGGCGCTGCAGGCCTTCGCCGACGCCGGGCGGGTGCTCGGCCGCCCGGACCTCGTCGAGCGCGCCCGGTCCATCGCCGCGTTCGTGCTCGGGCCGCTGTCGTCGGCCGACGGCCGGCTGCGGCGCGCCTGGCGTGACGGCCGCACCCGCGACGTCGCCTTCGCCGACGACTACGGCGCCGTCATCGGCGGCCTGCTGGCGCTGCAGGCGGCGACCGGCGAGCTGCGCTGGCTGCAGGAGGCGCAGCGCCTCGCGACCCTCGCCATCGAGCTCTTCCACGACGCCGCGGACGGCGGCTTCTTCCTCGCGCCGGTCGACGGCGAGGAGCTCGTGGCCCGCACGAAGAACGTGGAGGACACGCCAACGCCGTCGCCCAACGCGCTGGTCGCCGGTGCGCTGCTGGCGCTGGCGCGCATCGACGGCGACGCGGAGCGCGAGCGCATCGGCGCGTCCGGGCTGCGCATCGTCCGCGACCTCGCGGCCCGGCTGCCGCACGCCTTCGGCCGCACGCTGGCGCTGCTGGACGCCTACGTCGAGGCCCCGCAGGAGATCGCCATCGTCGGTCCGCCGGGCCCGGCGCGCGACGCGCTCGTCGCCGAGGCCTCCCGCCACCTGCTGCCCCACGCAGTGCTGGTCGTCGCCGACCCGGACGAGCCCGGCTTCGAGGACGTGCCGCTCCTCGCGGGCAAGACGGCCGTGGGCGGCGCGCCCGCGGCCTACGTCTGCGAGCGGTTCGCCTGCCGTCAGCCGGTCACCTCCGCCGACGAGCTCGGCGCCCTGCTCGGCGCCTGAGCCGCGGCCTGCCGCGCGGCGTGCACCAGCGCCGCCAGCCCGCACAGCAGCACCGTGATGACGAGCACGTAGGCGGCCCGGTCGCCGAGGGCCTGCGCGACCACGCCGGCGATCGCCGGGCTGGCGAGCGCGCCGACGGCCCAGACGGTGTTGAGCGCGCCGAGCGCGATCCCCTGCCCGATGCGCGCCCGCTCGGCCCCGTCGGAGCACAGCGGGTACGCGAGCACCCAGATCGGCGCCTGCGCCGTCTGGATCGCGATCAGCATGACCACGTAGGCCGGCACCGGCAGCGAGAACAGGAGCGGCACCAGGACGATGCAGGCGACGATCGTCGTCATGCGCACGACGGTGCGCAGCCGGTCGATGCGGTCGGCGAGGCGGCGCGTGGTCAGCGTCGCGGTCAGGGCCACCATGGCGGAGACCGTGAAGGCCCAGCCGATGCCGGCCTCGCTCACGCCCGCGTCGTCGAGGTGCAGCGGCGCCAGCAGCTGGATCGCGCCCGCCGTCGACGCGGCGATGGTGATGCTGACGAGCGCGGCGCGCAGGTACGGCTCGCGCAGCGCGGCGCGGGCGACCGCGCCGCGGCCGGCGCGCGGCGCGTCCTCCGCCGCCGGCGCCGAGCGCGGGTCGACCCCCGTGCCGCGCTCGAGCAGGGCCCAGATCGCCACCGCCAGGCTGGCGACGCCCACGCCCACGAGCATCGGGCCGAAGCCGACGGCCGACGTCACGGGCCCGCCCAGCACGGGGCCGAAGAGCGGTGCCGTGGCCGCGACCGTGCTGACCGTCGCGAGGCTCCGTCCGCGGTGCGCGGCGGGTACCGACGAGGTCAGCCAGGCCAGGCCGGCCGTCCACGACACGGCAGAGAACAGGCCCTGCGCGAAGCGGATCGCGACGAGGCTCCAGAACTCGTCGGCCAGCGCCATCGTGGGCGCCAGCGCCGCGAAGAGGAACGTCGTCGCGATGGTCAGGCGCCGCGGCCCGACGCGGTCCGCGAGGTAGCCCACCGGGATCGACGCCACCAGCACCGCCGCGCTGTACGCCGCGAGCACGACGCCCGCCTCGCCCTTGGAGAGGTCGGCCTCCTCCTCCAGCGTCGGCAGGAGCGGGACGATCACGAGCCAGAGGACGAGGTCGAGGAACGCGAGCGAGGCCACGAGGGCCGTCAGCCGCGTCGTCGCGTTCCGCATGGCCGCAGGATGGCAGCGCCGACGCCCGCTCAGGGCGCGACGTGCGCGTCCCGCGCGCCATTGGCACGGTCCCGTGCGACTCCGGCACAGCGCCGTGGCACACGACGGCCGCAGGATCGCGCCATGACCCACCGCATCTGCCGCCACTGCCTGCACGCCTTCGTCGAGGAGGCGATCGATCGCATCGAGGCCACGCCCATGCCCGACGACATGGCGGAGCTGCCCGGCGCGGCCGGCGTGCCGGCCGGGGACTGGCACGCCATCTGGCTCGCGGCGGGGATCGCGACGCAGATCGGCGACCTGCTGCTGGAGGAGCCCGAGCTCTTCGTCGAGCCCCTCCCCGCGTGGCCGCTCGCCGGCGGCACCGCCACCGCGACACCGCTCCAGACCTGACCGGGGCGGCGGCGCAGCCCGGCTACGCTCGGGGGCCGGTGCACGCCATCGACGATCCGCCCCGCCGCGCGCCCGCTGCGGACGTCCTCGCCGCAGGCGAAGCGCTGCTCGCGCGCGCCGTGGAGGGCGAGGTGGGCGTCGAGGCGCGCGTCATCGCGCCGCCGGCGCTGGTCATCGGCTCGGGCCAGCGGCTCGAGACGGTCGACGAGGAGGCCTGCCGGCGAGCCGGCCTCGAGGTCGTGCGGCGCGGCTCGGGAGGCGGCGCGGTGCGCTGCGACGGGCGCGTGCTCGGCGTCGACGTCGCGCTGCCGGCCGGGCATCCGCTGGCGCTGGACGACGTCGTCGAGGCCTACGCGTGGGTCGGGCGGGCGTGGGTCGACGCACTGGCGGCCGTCGGCGTCGAGGCGCTGCTCGTGGCGCCCGAGGTCGCCCGCGCGCAGGGGCCCGGGCGGCGCGAGGCGGCCCGCGCGGCGTGCTGGGCCGGCGTCTCGCCCTACGAGGTGCTGACGGCGGACGGGCGCAAGCTGGTCGGACTGGCCCAGCGGCGACGGCGCGGCGCCGTGCTGCACCAGGCCGCGGTCGCCTGCGCCGGGCGTCCGGGCGACGTGCTGGAGCTGCTGCGGGTCGCACCGGACGTGCGGGCCGAGGCCGCGGCGGCGCTGGCCCGCACCGCCGCGCTCGCCGACGTCGCGCCCGGGCTCGCGACCCCGGAGGCGGCCTGGGCGGCGCTCGGCCCGCGCCTGGCGGCGCCGCTCGGCGCGCCGCGCTAGGAGCTAGGCCGGCGGTCGCGGTGGGCCGGCGGCGAGCCGGCGCTCGGCGGCCTCGCGCACGCGTGCGGGATCCATGTCGCTCCAGTCGGCGTCGAGCCACCAGGTCGCGCCGGCCTCGCGCCAGGGCCGCACGATCTCGGCGGCGGCGTCCGGGTCGTCGGCCGGCGTCGTGCCCTCGGCGACGACGTCGAACGGCCCGTCGAGGCCCGCGGCGGCGCGCCGCTCGCGGAGCCACGCGACGGCCTCGCCGAGCACGTCGGGCGTGAACGTCTCCGGCTCGCCCTCGCGCGGCAGGTAGTGGGGGATCCAGCCGTCCCAGCGGGCCGCCCGGCGCATCGACTTGACGCGCGGCCAGGCGCCCGACACCCAGACCGGGATCCGCGGCCGCTGCACCGGCGGCGGCGGCAGGACGCGATCCGGCGTGCGGGCGCGGTAGTGGACGCCGGCGTACGGCTCCGGCAGCCCGCGCCACAGCAGGTCGAGCAGCTCGAGGCCCTCGTCCAGCCGCTCCGCGCGCACCCGCAGGCCGGGGTCGTCCTCGAACAGGAACCAGCGGGCGTCCGGTGCGCCCAGCCCGACGCCCAGGATCACGCGACCGCCGGACAGCCCGTCGAGCGTCGCGGTCTCGCTCGCCACCTTCCACGGTGCGCGTCGCGGCAGCGGCGTCAGCATCGTGCCGAGGCGGATGCGCGACGTCCGCATCGCCGCCGCGGCCAGCGCGACCCAGGGGTCGATGGCCCAGACGCCCTCCCACACGAAGAAGCCGTCCCATCCGTGCGCCTCGGCCAGCTCCGCGAGCTCGGCCGCGGTGCGCGCGTCGCCGTACGGGAGGACCCAGCCGTAGCGCAGCGGCTACCGCCTGGGGGCGTCCTCGGGCAGGACCAGGTCGGCGGTGTCGTCCTCGAGCACGTCGGGGTCGCCCGGCGCGTCGACGACCGCCGAGGCCGCCGCGGTCTTCACCTCGAGGCGCTCGCGGGCCTCCACCAGGCGCTCCCGGGCGTCCGCCGACGGCGCGCTGCCCCCGCTCGGCGCGGCGTCCGCCGCGTCGGCGTCCTGGGCCAGGCGGGCCCGCAGCGACAGGCGCAGGTCGCGGTCGGCGGGCGCGTCCGGCGGCTCCTCGGGCGGCGGCGGGAACGCGAAGTCGGACTCGAAGTGCTCCCGGCCGGTCTCCAGCCCCAGCCGGCGGCGCAGCGTCTCGTAGCCGGACGGCGATGCGACGAGCGCCGCGGCAGCGCCGGCGGCACCGGCGACCATCAGGAGGATTGAGCGGCTCGCGCCCATGCTGGTGAGTCCTTTCGGCGCACGATCCGGGAACGGTAGCGTCCGGGGCGCCCGACGTGCGACCCGTGCGGCCGTGCACGCGCTATGGTGCCCCGTCCCGTCGATCGAGCAACGAGGAGGTGACCGGGGCGGTGCAGGCGTATGAGGTGATGGTCTTGATCGATCCTGAGGCCGAGGAAGCTCGCCAGGAGGAGATCATCGCCCGCGTGCGCGACATCGTCCTCGGCGCTGGCGGCACGTGGGATGCGGTCGATCCGTGGGGGCGGCGGAAGCTCGCCTACGAGATCGACAAGAAGGGCGAGGCGTTCTACTGGATGGTGCGCCTGACCTGCCCGGCGCCGGCTCTCGCGGAGCTCGAGCGCGTCCTCCGGATCACGGACGAGGTTCTGCGGCACAAGGCCGTGAAGCAGTCGAAGGCGCGCCCCGCGGCGGCGGCGCGCTCGTAGGAGGCTCACCCGAACGGACGGCGCGGTGGGGACGGCACGGCCGTCACGTCCACCCGACCGCCTACCATACCGAACACACGTTCGTTCAGGGAGAAGGAGAGGCTCGTGGCCAACATCAACCGCGTCATCCTCGTGGGCAACCTCACCCGCGATCCGGAGCTCAAGACCTTGCCGAGCGGCATGTCCGTGTGCAGCCTCGGCATCGCCGTCAACCACCGTCGCAAGAACCAGCAGACGGGGGAGTGGACGGAGGAGCCCAACTACTTCAACGTCGAGGTGTTCGGCACCCAGGGCGAGAACTGCGCGCGCTACCTCGCGAAGGGACGCGCCGTGGCGGTCGACGGCCGTCTGCGCTGGCGCCAGTGGGAGGCGCAGGACGGCAGCAAGCGCTCGGCGGTGGACATCATCGCCGAGACCATCCAGTTCATCGGGCCGCGCGAGGGCGCGCCCGAGGGCGGCTTCCAGCCGCGCGCCGCGGCCGAGCCCGCGGCGGCCGCACCCGCCCGACCCGCCGAGTCCCCCTGGGGCAGCGACGGCGGGATCGACGACGACATCCCCTTCTGATCGAGACCATGGCCCGCACCCGCACACGCAAGGCAATCCTGCTCGTCGACGTCGAGCACCTCGGACACCGCGGCGAGATCGTCTCGGTCTCGCGCGGCTTCCTGCGCAACTACCTCCTGCCCCGCAAGCTGGCGGAGGAGGCGAGCGACGCGCGGGTGGCCGAGGTCACGCGGCTACGCGACCAGCGCGCGAAGCAGGAGGCCCGGTCCTACGACCAGGCGCAGGAGATCGCCAACGTGCTGAACCGCACGGTGCTCACCATCCCGGCCCGCTCCGGGGCGGAGGGGCGCCTGTACGGCTCCATCACGACGGCCGACCTGGCGGACGAGATCTGGCGGACGCGCAAGATCCGCGTCGACCGCCGCAAGATCCGCCTCGAGGAGCCGATCAAGCTCCTCGGCGCCTACCTCGTGGAGATCGACGTGTTCCCCGAGGTGCGCGCGTCGATCAAGGCCCAGGTCGTGCCGGCCGAGGGCTACGACTTCGACGCCGAGGAGGCGACCGCGCCCGCAGAGGGTGAGGTCGCCGCCGTCGCGGTCGACACCAACGACGAGAACTACTAGCGCCGCCCTCCGCGGCGCGCAGGAAGGGCTTCCGTCGTGAGCACGGCGCTCTCGCCCACGGTCCCGCCCCAGAACATCGAAGCGGAGGAGTCCGTCCTCGGCGCCATGCTGCTCTCGGAGCGCGCGGTGTCCGACGTGACGGAGGTCATCGTCGACCCCGGCGACTTCTACCGGGAGGCGAACGGCACGATCTTCCGCGCCATGCAGCACCTGCTGGCGCGCTCGGAGCCGATCGACGCGATCACGGTCACCAGCGAGCTCGCGAAGCTCGGCGTGCTGGACGACATCGGCGGCGCGGAGTTCGTGCACGGCCTGACCGCGGCCGTGCCCGCGGCGGCGAACGCACGCCAGTACGCGCGGATCGTCCACGACCTCGCGGTCTTCCGCCGTCTCGTGAACGCCGGCGTCTCGATCGCCCAGCTCGGCTACGAGCGGGCCGGGGAGGTGCGCGAGGCGGTCGACCACGCGGAGGCGATCGTCTTCAACGTCTCGCAGGCGCGGGCGGGCGGCGACCTGCTGCCGGTCTCCGAGCTCCTGGTGGAGGAGTTCGAGCGGATCGACAAGCTGCAGCAGTCGGGCTCGACGCTGACCGGCACGCCGACGGGGCTGAAGGGGCTCGACGGCATCACGTCGGGCCTGCAGCCGTCGAACCTGATCATCCTCGCCGCGCGCCCCTCGATGGGCAAGACGGCCCTCGCGCTGGGCATCGCCCGGCACATCGGCGCGGAGCGGAACATCCCGGTGGCGGTCTTCAGCCTGGAGATGTCGCGCTACGAGATCGTGCAGCGCCTGATGTGCTCGCAGGCGCTGGTCGACTCGCAGCGGCTGCGGACGGGCCGCATGCAGCCGGAGGACTGGTCGCGCCTGACGACGGCCTGCGACCAGCTGATGCGCGCGCCGATCTACATCGACGACACCGCCGGCACGACGGTCATGGAGATCCGCTCCAAGGCCCGCCGCCTGAAGTCGCAGCAGCCGGCGCTGGGGCTGATCGTCGTCGACTACCTGCAGCTGATGGGCTCCAGCGAGCGCCCCGAGTCGCGCGTGCAGGAGATCTCGCAGATCTCGCGCGCCCTCAAGGTGCTGGCGCGCGACCTCGGCGTCCCGGTGATGGCCCTCTCGCAGCTCTCGCGCGCGGTGGAGAGCCGCACGGACAAGCGGCCGATGCTGTCGGATCTGAGAGAAAGCGGCAGCATCGAGCAGGACGCCGACGTCGTCCTGTTCATCTATCGCGACGACTACTACAACCGCGAGGACTCCGAGAAGAAGGGCCTCGCGGAGCTCATCGTCTCCAAGCACCGCAACGGCGCGACCGGGTCCATCGACCTCGCGTTCCGCGAGCGCTACACGCTCTTCTCCGACCTCGCCCGCGGGGAGGCGTGATGTCCGGCACCGTGGTCGTCGGCGCCCAGTGGGGCGACGAGGGGAAGGGCAAGATCGTCGACCTGCTGGCGGAGCGGTTCGACATCGTGGCCCGCTACCAGGGCGGCAACAACGCCGGGCACACCGTCGTCCACGGCGACCAGACGTTCATCTTCCACCTGCTGCCCTCCGGCATCCTGGAGCCGGACAAGCTCTGCGTGCTCGGCAACGGCGTCGTGATCGACCCCGAGGTGCTGTGCGGCGAGCTCGAGGCGCTGGAGAAGCGCGGGCGGTCGGTCGACGGGCTGCGCATCTCCGGCAACGCGCACCTCGTGATGCCGTGGCACCGGCTGCTCGACGCGCAGTCCGAGCTCCGGCTCGGGCCGCTGCAGATCGGCACCACCAAGCGCGGGATCGGGCCGACGTACGTCGACAAGGCCGCGCGCATCGGCATCCGCGTGCAGGACCTGCTCGACACCGGCATCCTGCGCGAGAAGATCCGGGCCGCGCTCGCCGTCAAGAACGAGCAGCTGGAGAAGATCTACGGCCTCGAGCCGCTCGACGGCGACGCCATCGCGGCCGACCTGGAGCGGCACGCCACCCGCCTCGCGCCGTTCATCGCCGACACCAGCCTGCTCATCGACAGCGCGCTGCGCGAGGGCCGGGCGGTGCTGTTCGAGGGCGCCCAGGGGACGCTGCTCGACCTCGACAACGGCACGTATCCGTTCGTCACCTCGTCGAACCCGATCGCCGGCGGCGCCTGCACGGGCTGCGGCATCGGGCCGACGCGCATCTCGAGCGTCGTCGGCGTGGCGAAGGCGTACCTGACCCGCGTCGGCGCCGGGCCGTTCCCGAGCGAGGCCGACGCGGAGCGCGGCACGCGCATCCGCGAGGTCGGCGGCGAGTTCGGCGCGACGACCGGGCGCGAGCGGCGCTGCGGCTGGCTCGACCTGGTCGGCCTGCGGTTCGCCGCGCGCGTCAACGGGCTGACGGAGCTGGTGCTCACGAAGCTCGACGTGCTCTCCATCTTCGACACCATCCCCGTCTGCGTCGGCTACCGGCTGCGCGACGGCTCCGTCACCGAGGACTTCCCCGCGCACCAGTCCGACTTCCACCACGCCGAGCCCGTCTTCGAGGACCTGCCCGGCTGGGGCACCGACCTCTCCGGGATCACGGACTGGGCCGACCTGCCCGGGGCCGCGCAGGCGTACGTGCGCTGGGTCGAGGAGCGGCTCGAGCTGCCGGTGACGATGGTCGGCGTCGGCCAGCGGCGCGACCAGATCCTCGAGCCGACGCCGGCGTAGGGCTCTCAGCCCTCGGCGTCCGCGCCCGGGCGCACCACCAGCAGCGTCTTGCCCACGGTGGCGCGCGCCTCGATGGCGGCGTGCGCCGCGGCGGCGTCCTCCAGCGCGAACGTCTGGCCGACGACCGGGCGCAGGCGGCCGGCGGCGCCCTCGGCCAGCGCGGCGCGCGCCAGCTCCAGCAGCTCCGCCGGCGAGCGCCCGAGGCCCGCCGGCCGCACGACGCCGCGCGCCTCGGCCTCCGCGTCGTCCACGCGCGTGAAGGCGCCGCTGGCGAGGCCGAAGGCGACGAAGCGGCCGCCGGGGCGCACGAGCTCGAAGGCGGCGCGGCCGACGTCGCCGCCGACGCCGTCGAACACGACGTCGACACCGCCGTCCGCCGCCTCTCGGACCGCCTCGGGCCAGCCCGCCTCGCGGTAGTCGATCGCCACGGCCGCGCCGAGGCTGCGCGCGAGGTCGAGCTTCTCCGGGCCGCCCGCGAGCGCCACCACCCGCGCGCCCGCGCCCGCCGCGAGCTGCACCAGCAGGCTCCCGACGCCCCCGGCCGCGGCCTCCACGAGCACCGTCTCGCCCGCCGCCGGCGCGGCCTGGCGCACGAGGCCGAGCGCGGTGCGCCCGTCCGCCAGCAGCGCGACGGCGTCGCGGAGCGAGAGCGCCTCCGGCACCTCCAGCAGGCCGTCCGCGTCGACCGCGACCCGCTCCGCGTAGGCGCCGCTGCCGCCGGTCGAGGTCACGACGCGGCGGCCGACGAGCCCCGGCTCGACGCCCGCGCCGACGGCCTCGACGCGGCCGCCCACGCCGTTGCCGGGGATCGCGGGCAGCGTCGGCGCCATGGCCGGGTTCGGCGCGCGGCCGGCGCGCACCTGGGTCTCCACGAACGTGACGTTGACGAGGTCGACGGCGACGAGCGCCTGGCCCGGCCCGGCCGCGGGCGCCGGCACGTCCTCCGGCACCAGCACGTCGGGCGGGCCGAAGCGCCGCATCACGATGGCGCGCACGCGGCACCTCCGGTGGTGGGGCGGGGCATGCCTGACACGGTGCCCGAGGAGCCCAGACGGCGGGTGGTAAGCTCGCACGCGGTGATGCGCGTGCTGATCGTGGGTGGAGGCGGTCGCGAGCACGCCCTCGCGCACGCGCTCCGCCGCAGCCCGGGGCTCGGGGAGCTCCACTGCGCGCCCGGCAACCCGGGCATCGCCAGCCTGGCCACGTGCCACCCGGTGGGCGTCGAGGACGTCGACGCGCTCGTCTCCCTCGCCAGCTCGCTCCGCGTCGACCTCGTCGTCGTCGGCCCCGAGGCGCCGCTCGTGCTCGGCCTCGCCGACGCGCTGCGCGCCGCCGGCATCGCGGTCTTCGGGCCCGGCCGGGACGCCGCGCAGCTGGAGGGCTCGAAGGCGTTCGCGAAGGACGTGATGGCCGGCGCCGGCGTTCCGACCGCCGCCGCCCGCACCGTCGCCACCATGGCCGAGGCGCGGGCCGCCATCGCGGCCTCTGGCGGCCGCGTGGTCGTCAAGGCGGACGGGCTCGCAGCCGGCAAGGGCGTCGTGGTGTGCGACGACGCCGACGAGGCCGAGCGCGCCGCAGCCGCCTTCCTCGTCGCCGGCACCCTGGGCGAGGCCGGCCGCCGGCTCGTCATCGAGGAGCGACTCGAGGGCCCCGAGGTCTCGCTGCTGGCGCTCTGCGCCGGCGAGGTCGCCGTGCCGCTGCCGCCCGCGCAGGACTTCAAGCGCATCGGCGACGGCGACGAGGGGCCGAACACGGGCGGCATGGGCGCCTACTCGCCGGTGCCCGGGCTGGACGACATAGCGGTGCGCGAGCTCGTCGACAGCGTCCACGTGCCGGTGCTGCGCGAGCTCGACCGGCGCGGCATCCACTTCCGGGGCTGCCTCTACGCCGGCCTGATGCTGACGGCCGACGGGCCGAAGGTGCTGGAGTTCAACGTGCGCTTCGGCGATCCCGAGGCGCAGGCCGTGCTGCCGCGCCTGGACGCCGACCTGCTGGAGCGCCTGGCCGAGGCGGCTGCGGGGACGCTGCGGCCCCGCGCGTTCGACACGGCGGCGCCGGCTGCGGTCACCGTCGTGCTGGCGTCGCGCGGCTACCCGGCATCCAGCGAGGCGGGCGTGCCGATCGACGGCGTCGAGCAGGCGGAGGCCACCGGGGCCCTCGTCTTCCACGCCGGCACCGCCCTGCGTGACGGGCGCCTGGCGACCGCCGGCGGGCGGGTGCTGGCCGTCTCGGCGCTCGGCGACTCGCTGGCGGAGGCGCGCGAGCGGGCGTACGCGGGCGTGGAGCGGATCCGCTTCGACGGCGCGCAGCATCGCACGGACATCGCGCTGGCGGCCGCCGGGCGCGAGGCCGCGCGAGCCTGACGGAGCCACGTGGCCGAGGCAGCCGAGCCCTCCGCGTCCGAGCCCAGCGCCGCGCTGCAGGAGCTCTTCGCCGAGCTGCACGCGGACGGGCCGCTGGTCGGGGTGCTGGTCGCCGACGAGGCGCACCGCGACGTGATGTCCGAGGCGCTCGCGGAGCTGGCCCGCCGCGGCATCTCCCACGAGCTGCGGCTGCTGCGGGTCTACGACGACCCGCGCGGCGTCGCCGAGTACGCGTCGACCGCCGTCCTGCGCGGCCTGCGCGTGCTGATCTGCTCGGGCTCCGGCGCCGCCGGGCTGCCCGGCGTCGTCGCGTCCTACACCGAGCTGCCGGTGATCGCCGTGCCGATCCGCGGCGAGGCGCTCGACGGGCTGGACGCCCTGCTCTCGACCGTGCAGATGCCGCCCGGCGTGCCGGTCGCCTGCATGGCCGTCGACGGCGCCCGCAACGCCGCCATCTTCGCGGCCAAGGTGCTCGCGCAGGGGCTGCCCGGCAGCGTGCTCGAGCTCGACCCGCCGCGGCCACGGCCGGAGCTCTGAGCGCGTGGACACCGGCCTGGCCGGCACCGTCGCGCTCGTCACGGGCGCCTCGCGCGGCATCGGCGCCGCCGCCGCGCGGATCTTCGCGGCGGAGGGTGCACGGGTCGTCGTGCACTACCGCTCGGGACGCGCCGAGGCCGAGGCGCTGGCCGCCGAGCTGCCGGACGCCGTCGCGCTCGGCGCCGACGTCACGCGCGAGGACGAGGTCGACGCGCTGTTCGCCGCGGCGCTGGAGCGCTACGGGCGCATCGACAGCTGCGTCGCGAACGCCGGCGTCTGGATCGAGCGGCCGGCGCCCGTCGCCGAGATGACGCTCGAGCAGTTCCGGCGCACGCTCGACGTCGACCTGGTCGGCGTCTTCCTGACCTGCCGCGCGTTCCTGCGCGTGGTCGGGCGCCAGGGCAGCGGCTCGCTCGTCCTCGTCGGGTCCACCGCCGGCCTGGTCGGCGAGGAGGGGCATGCCGACTACGCGGCGGCGAAGGCGGCGGTCACGGGCGGCCTGCTGCTCAGCCTGAAGAACGAGATCGTGCGGGTGGCCCCGACCGGCCGCGTGAACGCCGTCGCGCCGGGCTGGACGGCGACGGAGATGGCGGCGGACGCGCTGGCGGAGCCCGGCGCGCTCGAGCGCGCGACCCGCACGATGGCCCTGCGCAAGGTCGCGACGCCCGAGGACGTGGCGGCCCAGATCGTGCTGCTGGCGTCGGACCGGGTGTCGGGTCACGTCACGGGGCAGGTCGTGACCGTCGCCGGCGGCATGGAGGGCCGGCTGCTGCATCCGGATTGAGCCGGGGCGGGCAGCATGCCGGCGTGGCGACGCTGCAGACGGATCGCCTGGTCATGCGCCCCTTCGTGGAGGACGACCTCGACGCCTACGCGGCGATCGTGGCCGAGCCCGAGGTCTGCCGCTACCTGGGCAACGGCGACACCGTCGACCGTGACGGGGCCTGGCGCCAGATCGCGGTCTTCCTCGGCCACGCGCAGCTGCGCGGCTTCAGCCAGGAGGCGCTCGTGGAGCGGGAGACCGGCGCGCTCGTCGGCCGCGCGGGGCTCTGGCAGCCGGAGGGCTGGCCCGGCCTGGAGGTCGGCTGGCTGCTCGCGCCGTGGGTCTGGGGCCGCGGCTACGCCACCGAGGCCGGGCGGGCCTGGCGCGACTACGCGTTCCGCGAGCTCGGCGCGACGGAGCTCGTCTCGCTCATCCACCGCGACAACCTGCCGTCGGCCCGTGTCGCGGAGCGGATCGGCCACCGCCCGCTGGAGGCGCTGGCGTTCGGCGGGCAGCCGTGCGTGCTCTACGGCCAGTCGCGCGAGCCGGCGCCGGCCGGGCCCTCGGCTACCCTGTCGACGCCGTGATCGCACGCTACACCCGTCCGGACATGGGGGCCGTCTGGACGGACGAGCGGCGCCTCGCGAGCTGGCTCGAGGTCGAGCTCGCGGCGCTCGAGGCGTGGGCCGAGCTCGGGGTCGTGCCGGTCGAGGCGGTGGAGGCGATCCGCGCCGGCGCGCGCGTCGACGTCGCCCGCGCGAAGGAGATCGAGCGGCGCACGAACCACGACGTCATCGCCTTCACGGAGACGATCGCCGAGCAGGTCGGCGAGCACGCGCGCTGGTTCCACTACGGGCTCACGTCGTCGGACGTCGTCGACACCGCGCTCGCGCTGCAGCTCCGCGACGCCGGCCGCCTGCTGCTGGCGGGCGTCGAGCGCGCGCGCGACGCGGCGCTGGCGCGGGCCGAGGAGCACCGGACGACGCCGTGCATGGGGCGCACCCACGGCGTGCACGCGGAGCCGATGACGTTCGGGCTGAAGCTGCTCGGCTGGGTCGAGGAGCTCGACCGCGGGCACGAGCGGCTGGCCGCGGCCCTGGAGGGGCTGCGCGTCGGCAAGCTCTCCGGCGCGGTCGGCGCCTACGGCAACGTCGACCCGCGCGTCGAGGAGCTGGCCCTGGCCCGCCTCGACCTGGCCGTCGAGCCCGTCGCCACGCAGGTCGTGCCGCGCGACCGCCACGCCGCGCTGCTGCAGACGATCGCCCTGCTGGGCTCGTCGCTCGACCGCATCGCCACCGAGATCCGGCACCTGCAGCGGACGGAGGTGCGCGAGGCGATGGAGCCGTTCGCGCCCGGTCAGAAGGGCTCGTCGGCGATGCCGCACAAGCGCAACCCGATCACCTGCGAGCGGATCTCCGGCCTGGCGCGCGTGCTCCGCGCCAACGCCGTGGTCGGCCTGGAGGACGTGCCGCTGTGGCACGAGCGCGACATCTCGCACTCCTCCGCCGAGCGCGTGGTGCTGCCCGACTCCACGATCCTGCTCGACTACCTGCTCGACCGGGCGGCATGGGTGATCGAGGGGCTGGTGGTCGACGAGGCGCGGATGCTGGCGAACCTGCGCGCGTCGCACGGCCTGACCTTCTCGCGGCCGCGTGCTGCTCGCGCTCGTGGAGGCCGGGCTGTCGCGCGAGGCGGCGTACGCCATCGTGCAGCGCAACGCGATGCGGGCCTGGGAGACGGGCGAGGAGCTGCGCGACCTCGTCGCCGCCGACCCGGACGCCGCCGTGCTGGACGCGGAGGCGCTCGACGCCGCGTTCGACCTGGGGCGCGCCCTCGCCCACGCCGACGTCCCGTTCCGCCGCCGGGAGGCCCTCATTGGCTGACGCCGTCCATCACCTCGCGTCGGGCAAGGTGCGCGAGCTCTACACCGCGGGCGACGACCACCTCGTGCTGGTGGCGAGCGACCGCATCTCCGCGTTCGACGTCGTCCTGCCCACGCCGATCCCCGACAAGGGGCGCGTGCTGACGGGGCTGAGCCTGTTCTGGTTCGAGCGGACGGCGGACATCGTCCCGAACCACGTCGTGTCGGCGCGCCTCGACGACCTGCCCGCGGAGCTGCGCGACCCGGACCTCGCCGGGCGGGCGATGCTGTGCCGGCGGCTGGAGATGCTGCCGGTCGAGGTCGTCGTGCGCGGCTACCTGGCGGGCTCGGGCTGGAAGGACTACCGCGACACCGGCCTCCTGTGCGGGCGGCGGCTGCCGGCGGGGCTGGTGGAGGCCGACCGGCTGCCGGAGCCGATCTTCACGCCGTCGACGAAGGGCGAGATCGGCGTCCACGACGAGAACATCACGTCGGACGACGCCCGCGACCTGATCGGCGCCGACCGCTACGCCGAGGTGGAGCGCGTCGCCCTGGCCCTCTACCGGCGGGCGGCCGACTGGGCGCTGGCGCGCGGGGTGATCGTCGCCGACACGAAGTTCGAGCTCGGCCTCGACGCCGGACGGGCGGCTGGTGCTGGGCGACGAGGCGGTCACCCCGGACTCCTCGCGCTTCTGGCCGGCCGATCGCTACCGCCCGGGCAGCTCGCCGCCGAGCTACGACAAGCAGTTCGTGCGCGACTGGCTGGAGACGCTGGACTGGGACAAGCGCGCGCCGGGGCCGGAGCTGCCGCCCGACGTCGCGGCCGGGACGGCGGACCGCTACCGCGAGGCCTACCGCGTCCTGACCGGGCGCGGCTTCGAGAGCTACCTGGAGGAGATGGGAGCGACGTGAGGGTCACCGTGCTCGTTCGGCCCAAGGAGGGCATCCTCGATCCGCAGGGGGACGCGATCGCCCGCTCGCTGGCGGGTCTCGGCTACCCCGCGCGCGGCGTGCGGGCCGGCCGCGTGTTCGACCTCGAGCTGGACGTCGAGACGGCCGAGGACGCGGAACGCGTCGCCCGCGAGATCGCCGGCCGCGTGCTCGCCAACGACCTCATCGAGCGCTTCGACGTCGTCGTCCAGGAGCCGGTCGCCTGATGGCCCGCGTCGGCGTCGTCACCTTCCCCGGCACCTGCGACGACCGCGACGCGCTGCGCGCCATCGGCGTCCTCGGCGGCGAGCCCGTCGCGCTGTGGCACGGCGAGGCCGACCTCCAGGGCGTCGACGCCGTCCTGCTGCCGGGCGGCTTCTCGTACGGCGACTACCTGCGCTGCGGCGCGATCGCCCGCTTCAGCCCGGTGATGGCGTCGGTGGCGGACTTCGCGGCGGCCGGCGGGCCGGTGCTGGGCGTCTGCAACGGCTTCCAGGTGCTGTGCGAGGCGGGCCTCCTGCCAGGCGTGCTGCGCCCGAACCACGGGGGCCGCTTCGTGTGCCGCAACGTCGACCTCGCGGTGGAGGAGGTCTCGCCCTGGACGGGCAACCGCCCCGTCGGCGCGACCCTCTCGATCCCGGTCAAGCACCACGACGGCGCCTGGTTCGTCCCCGACGGCGAGCTCGAGCCGCTGGTCGACCGCGGCCAGGTCCTGCTGCGCTACACGGAGGACGTGAACGGCGCGACGGGCCGCGTCGCCTGCGTGACCAACGAGGCGGGCAACGTCTGCGGCCTGATGCCGCACCCGGAGCACGCGGTCGACGCCCTGCTGGGCCCGATCGACGGCCGCCCGCTGCTCGAGCAGCTGCTGGCGGCGTAGCGCGCGCCGCGACAGCTGCCAGTCGGCGCCGGTTGCGCGGTCCGGTCGGGTGAGGGTCAGACGCCGTAGACGGACGGGGCACGCCACACGGCCCGCTCGACGTCGAAGCGCGCCTCGCCGGCGCCGCGGCTCGCCCGGCCCGCCCCGCAGCAGGAAGCGCCGCTCGGAGACGCGCTGGATCGTCGCCGCCTCGCCGATGACCTCCGGCTCCTCCAGCAGCTCGCCGTCCCACACGTCGATCTCCAGCGCCACCACCTGGTAGCCGCCCAGCACGCCGATCGCGTGCAGCACCCCGTCGGTCACCGCGACGAGCGAGACCTGGTCGATGTTGCCGGGCTCCGCCCACCACGTGCCGCCGTCGCAGTAGCCGACGAGCGCGGTGGAGCTGCCAACGGCCACGACCTCGTCGTCATCGACGATGGAGCTGATGGCGCCCGCCACGCGCGCGTCGACCGGCTCGCGCGCTCCCCCGTACCGCCGGCTCCGACGACCCAGGCGCGAGCGCCGAGCGCCACCAGGACGCCCGTGAGGTCCGGCAGCGGGTACAGGCCGTGGGCGACCGTCGACAGCTCGTGCTCGCCGAGCGGCACGCCCAGCCACCACGGCTCGCCGCGCCGCGGGCCGGAGCTCGACCCGCAGCAGCGGGCCGTCCGCCTCCGCCACGTCGGGCGGCGTGACGAGCTCGCCGCCCCGGTCCTCGAGCACCAGCCACTCGGCGGAGAAGAACTCGGGTATCTCGATCCCGTCGGGACCGGCGTACGTGAACGTGCGCATCGCGCGCGCTCCTCTCTGCAACGGGGGTCGGCGGCGCACGGCGCCCTGCGCCGTGCCGCGACCCGTCGATTCCTGGGGTGCCCGCCGTCGCGGCGGGCAGGGCGCTACGGGGCCGGGTCGCCGCCCGCGGGCGGGTCGCCGTCGTCCTCGTCGCCGGGCTCGCGCTCGCGCAGGCCGCGCAGGAAGCGCTGGAGCTCGGCCTCGAGCTCGTCGCCGGTCGGGATGCGCCGGCTCTCGGCCTCCGCCGCGGCCTCCTCCTCCTCGGCCTCCGCGTCGGCGCGCCGCTCGAGCTCGCGCACGTACGCCTGCACCTCGTGGTCGCCCTCGATGATCGACGCGACCTGGCGGTCGAACTCCTGGGACGCCCGCTCGAGCTCGTCCGGCTCGAACCCGACGCCCGTCAGCCGCTCGAAGGCGCGGATCAGCGCCAGCGCCGCGGACGGGTTGGGGTTCGCGCCGACGTAGTGCGGGACGGCCGCCCACAGGCTCGCGGAGCGCAGCTGGGCGCGGGCGCACGCGTCGTGCAGGACGCCGACGATGCCCGTCGGCCCCTCGTAGCGCGAGCGCTCGAGGCCCATCTCCTCCACCAGCTCCGCGTCGTGCGCGGTGCCGGTGATGGGCACGGGCCGCGAGTGCGGCGTGTCGGCGAGCAGGCCGCCGAGCGTGACGACCAGCGTCGTGCCGCGGTCCTGCGCGAGCGTCGCGATCTCGCTGGTGAACGAGCGCCAGCGGACGTTCGGCTCCACGCCGGTGCAGACGATGAGGTCGCGGTCGATGCCCGGCAGCGGCGCGTGGAAGAACTCCGTCTCCGGCCAGGAGATGTGCCGCGTCAGCCCGTCGCTGAGCGAGACGTGCGGGCGCGTCACCTGGAAGTCCACGTAGTCGTCGGGATCGATGACCGCGAAGCGCGTGGCCTCGAGCCGGGTGCGCAGGAAGGCGGCCGCCAGGGTCGCCGCGCTGCCGCCGTCGTTCCAGCCGCGGAAGGCGGCCACGAGGACGGGCGAACGCAGGTCCGGCTTCGTCTCCCAGCGCAGCGAGGACATGCCGGGTAGCTTACGTCCGCGGTGCCTGCCCGCGTGGTCATGCGGGTAGCACCGCCGCCAGGCCCTCGTCGCCGCGGGCCAGCTGCAGGAGCTCGAGCAGCTCGTCGGAGGTGGCGGAGACCGGCCCGCGGATCATGCGGTCGCCGCGCCGGTAGCCGAGCCGCAGCAGGGGTGCGGCGTCGCGGCGCTCCAGGGCCTGCAGCACGAGCTCCTCGTCGGGCCGCTCGGCGACCGCGAGCCGGACCTCGCCGGCCACGCGCGCGCTGCCGCCCGGCAGGCCGACGCGGCGCACGCGGGCGCTCGGGGCGGCGGTGGGGGTGGTGTCGTCGGGTGTCATGGGAGGAGCGTGCACGGGGGTGGGCGCGATGTCTGTGCCAGCTTGCGCGCAGAGTCGCGCGGGAGTCGCGCGGACCCCGGAGTGCGCGTCACGGGCTTCGCTACGATCGACTCCCGGTGTCGCAGATCGCCGACCTCCCCCTCCACCGCCGCCTCGGCCTGACGGATGCGGAGCTCGAGCTGATCGTCGCGGCCATCGGGCGGCAGCCCAACGACTTCGAGCTCGCCGTCTTCTCGCTGCTCTGGTCGGAGCACTGCGGCTACAAGCACTCCGCCCTGCTGCTGCGGCGCCTGCCGACGGACGGCGCGCACGTGCTGCAGGGCCCGGGCGAGAACGCGGGCGTGATCGACGGCGGGGACGGCCTCGCGCTGGCCTTCAAGGTCGAGAGCCACAACCACCCGTCGGCGATCGAGCCCTTCCAGGGCGCGGCCACCGGCGTCGGCGGCATCCTGCGCGACATCTTCGCGATGGGCGCGCGGCCGATCGCGATCCTGGACTCGCTGCGCTTCGGCGATCCCAGCAGCGCGCACGCCCGCCGGCTGCTCGACGGGGCGGTGCGCGGCATCGGCTCCTACGGCAACTGCGTCGGCGTCGCGAACGTCGGCGGCGAGGTCGTGTTCGAGCCCGGGTACGAGCAGAACTGCCTGGTCAACGCCATGTGCGTGGGCGTCCTGCCGCGCGACGCGGCGTGCAGACGGCGCGCGCCGCCGGCCCGGGGAACGTCGTGGTGCTGTTCGGCGCGCGCACGGGCCGCGACGGCATCGGCGGCGCGTCCGTGCTCGCCTCGCAGGACATCGACCAGGGCGACGCCGAGAAGCGCCCCAGCGTGCAGATCGGCGATCCCTTCACGGGCAAGCGCCTGATCGAGTGCTCGCTGGAGCTCGTGGAGCGCGACCTGCTGACCGCGCTGCAGGACCTCGGCGCCGCCGGGCTCGCCTCCTCGTCCTCCGAGATGGCGGCGCGCGGCCCGGTGGGGCTCGAGCTGGACCTCGACCTGGTCCCGCTGCGCGAGGCCGACCTGCAGCCGTTCGAGGTCATGCTCTCGGAGTCGCAGGAGCGCATGCTGGCCGTCGTCGCGCCCGAGCGCCTGGCCGAGGTGCAGGCCGTGTGCGACCGCTGGGAGCTCGCGCACGCCGTGATCGGCCGCGTGGTCGAGGGCGACCGGCTCGTCTGCCGCTGGCAGGGCGAGGTCGTCGGCGACCTGCCGGCGACCGCGCTCGTCGATGCGTGCCCGCGCTACCCGCTCGATCCCGTGCGCCCCGACCGCCTGCGCTGGTCGTCGCTCTCGCCCGACGAGCTGCCGGCGCCGCCCGGCGACCTCGGGGCCGTCCTGCTACGGCTGCTGGCGGCGCCGAACGTCTGCGACAAGACGTGGGTCTTCCGCCAGTACGACCACCTCGTCGGCTCGGGCACGGTGCTGCGCCCGGGCGGCGACGCGGCCGTCGTGCGGCTGACGCCGTCGGATCGCGCCATCGCGGTCGCGCTCGACGGCAACGGGCGCCGCACCTGGCTCGACCCGCACGCCGGCGGGGCGTCGGCCGTCGCCGAGGCGGCCCTCAACGTCGCCGTCACGGGCGCCGAGCCCGCCGCCGTCACGAACTGCCTCAACTTCGGCAACCCCGAGCGCGGCGAGACGCCGTTCATGCTGACGGCCGCGATCGACGGGATGGCGGAGGCCTGCCGCGCGCTCGGCCTGCCGGTCGTGTCGGGCAACGTCTCGCTCTACAACGAGCACGCGGGCGGCCCGATCCCGCCGACGCCGATCGTCGGCTGCGTCGGGCTGCTGGAGCGCGCGGACCTGGCGGTGCCGGCCGGCCTGCGCGCCGCCGGCGACCGCATCGTGCTGCTGGGCGACGGCACCGCGCCGGCCCTCGACGGCTCCGAGTACCAGCGCACGCGAGCACGGCGCCACGGACGGACGGCCGCCGGCACCCGAGCTCGCGACGCGTGCGCGGCTGCACGCCCTGCTCGCCGACGCCGCGCGCGAGCGGCTGCTGCGGAGCGCGCACGACGCGGCGGACGGCGGCGTCGCGGTGGCGCTCGCGGAGTCGGCGCTGCTGGGCGGCCTCGGCCTCGACGTCGACGTGCCGGACGGCGCCGGGCGCGCCGACGTCAGCCTGTTCGGCGAGGGGCCGGCCACCGTCGTCGCCTCCGTCGCACCGGGCGACGTGGCGCGGCTGGCGGAGCTCGCGTCCGCGCACGACATCCCGCACGGGGACGTCGGGGGCGTGACCGCGGAGCCGGTGATCGCGCTCCGCTGCGGCGATGCGACCGTGCGCGTGACGCTCGCGGACGCCGCGTCGGCCCACGCCGGCACGCTGCCGGCGGCCATGGCCGGAGCCTGACCCCCGACGCGTCTCCTATCCTGCGGGGCGAGCGACGATGTGCGGCATCTTCGGCCTCTACGCGCCCGACCGAGACGTCGCGCGCCTCGCCTTCTTCGGGCTCTACGCCCTGCAGCACCGCGGGCAGGAGAGCGCGGGCGTCGCGGTGGCCGACGGCCGGCGCGTCACGGCGCTCAAGGACCTCGGGCTCGTCGCGCAGGTCTTCGACGAGCCGGCGCTGCAGGCCCTGAGCGGCCACGCGGCGATCGGGCACGTGCGCTACTCGACCACGGGCTCCTCCCGCTGGCCGAACGCGCAGCCCGTGGTGCGCCACAACGGGACCCGCACCGTCGCGCTCGGCCACAACGGCAACCTGACCAACACCGCCGAGCTGCGCGAGGAGCTCGCGGAGCGCGGCGTGCGGCTGGAGACGACCTCCGACACCGAGGTCATCGCGGCGATCATCTGCGAGCACCCCGGGCCCATCGAGGACGGCGTGCGCGAGGCGATGGCGCGCATCGAGGGCGCCTTCTCGGCCGTCCTGCTCGACCACGAGCGCGTGATCGGCTTCCGCGATCCGGACGGCATCCGGCCGCTGGTGCTCGGCGAGCTCGAGGGCAGCTACGTGCTCGCCTCCGAGACCTGCGCGCTCGACATCGTCGGGGCCACCCTGGTCCGCGAGCTGCTGCCCGGCGAGATGGCGATCCTCGACGGCTCCGGCTACCGCGTCGAGCAGGTCGTCCCCCCGCGCCAGCCCGACTCGGCGCTCTGCATCTTCGAGTTCATCTACTTCGCCCGGCCCGACTCGCGCATGGACGGCCAGGGGCTGATGGCGGCGCGCTACCGCATGGGCGAGCGCCTGGCGTACGAGGCGCCCGCCGCGGCGGACGTCGTCATCTCGGTGCCCGACTCCGGCACGCCGGCGGCGCAGGGCTACGCCAACCGCAGCGGCCTGCCCTTCGCGGACGGCCTGGTCAAGAACCGCTACGTCGGCCGCACCTTCATCCAGCCCGACGAGCGGCTGCGCGAGCACGGCCTGCGCCTGAAGTTCAACCCGGTGCCGGACCTCATCCACGGGCGGCGCGTGGTGGTGGTCGACGACTCCATCGTGCGCGGCTCCACGACCCGCAAGATCGTCGCCATGCTGCGCGCGGCGGGCGCCGCCGAGGTGCACCTGCGCATCTCGTCGCCGCCGATCGTCTCGCCCTGCTACTACGGGATCGACATGGCGGCGCGCGGCGAGCTCCTCGCCTACGACCGCTCGCTGGACGAGATCCGCCAGGCGCTCGGCGCCGACTCGCTGGCCTACCTCTCGCTGGACGGCCTGCAGGAGTCCACGGGCCTCCCGGCCGAGCACTTCTGCCGCGCCTGCCTGACGGGCGAGTACCCGACGGCGGTGCCCGAGGTGGCGGCGACGGACAAGGCGCGGTTCGAACGCTCGCGCCTGCCCCTCCGGGCCTGAGCGTGGCCGAGCCGTTCACCTACGCCGGCGCCGGGGTCTCGCTGGAGGCCGCCGACGCGGTCGTGGGGCGCCTCGCCGCGGCCGTCGCGTCGACGCGCACGCCGGGCGTCGTCCCGAGCCACGGCGGCTACGCGGGCCTGTTCCAGGCACCGGCCGGCAGCGACGTCCTGCTCGTCTCCGGCACCGACTCCGTCGGCACGAAGATCCTGCTGCACCGCGACGCGGGCACGCTGCGGGCCGCCGGCATCGACTGCGTCGCGATGTGCGTCAACGACGTGCTCTGCACCGGGGCGCGGCCGCTCTTCTTCCTCGACTACGTCGGCTGCGGGCGGCTCGACCCGGAGCGGATCGCCGAGCTCGTCGAGGGCGTGGCCGAGGGCTGCCGGCGGGCGGGCTGCGCGCTGCTCGGCGGCGAGACGGCCGAGATCCCCGCGCTCTACGGGGAGCGCGACGTCGACCTCGCCGGCTTCGCGGTCGGCGCCGTGGAGCGGGCCCGGCTCGTCGACGGCTCGCGCGTGGCCGACGGCGACGTGCTGGTCGGCCTGGCCTCGGACGGCGCGCACTCCAACGGCTTCTCGCTCGTGCGGCGCCTGCTCGAGCACCACGGCATCGACGTCGCCGACGCGCCCGCCGGACTGCTCGCGCCGACGGCGATCTACGCGCCGGAGGTCGCCGCGCTCGTGGACGCCGTCGACGTCCGCGCGCTCGCCCACGTGACCGGCGGCGGCATCGAGGGCAACCTGCCGCGCGTGCTGCCGCGAGGGCCTCGGCGCCCAGGTGGACGCCGGCGCCTGGGCCTGGCCGGAGGTGTTCGCCTGGCTGGCCGGCCTGGGCGTCGAGACGGACGAGATGCGCCGCGTCTTCAACTGCGGCGTCGGGATGATCGCCGTCGTGCCCGGGGCCGACGTGGCCGCCGCCATCGGCGCCGTCGCGGCCGCCGGCCGGGAGGCGTGGCCGATCGGCAACGTGCGCCCCGGCAGCGGCGTGACCTACGCGTGATCCGCGCGGCGTCGCCCGCCGAGCCGCTGCGCGTCGCCGTGCTGGTGTCGGGCCAGGGCACCAACCTGCAGGCGCTGCTCGACCGCTTCGGCGCCGGGGCGCCCGTGGCGGTCGTCGCCGT
The DNA here is from genome assembly GCA_963767885.1 of uncultured Actinomycetota bacterium. Lineage (GTDB taxonomy): Bacteria > Actinomycetota > Thermoleophilia > Gaiellales > F1-60-MAGs149 > CAVYFW01. Next base: position 222,134 of record CAVYFW010000009.1, on the reverse strand, counting down.
CGTCTCCTCCCGGGCCGACGCGCCCGCCCTCGAGCGTGCCCGGCGCGCCGGCGTCGAGGGCGGCGTCTTCCCCCGCGGCGACGATCGGGAGGCCCGCGACGGCAAGCTCGCGCAGTGGCTGGAGGAGCGCGGCGTCGAGCTCGCGGTGCTCGCCGGGTTCATGGAGCTGCTGACGCCGGCGTTCCTGGACCGCATCCCGGCGATCAACGTCCATCCCGCGCTGCTGCCCGCCTTCCCCGGCCTCGACGGCGTCGGCGAGGCCCTGCGCCACGGCGTCCGGGTGACGGGCGTGACCGTCCATCTCGTCGACGCCGGGCTCGACACCGGCCCGGTGCTCCTGCAAGAGGCGGTTCCCGTCCACTACGATGACACGGTGGAGTCGCTCCACGAGCGCCTCCGGCCGGTCGAGCACCGGCTCCTGGCCGAGGCCGTGCAGGCCCTCGCGCAGAACCGGGTCGGGGTGGAGGGACGCAGGGTGTCGATCAGTCCGGTGGAGGACGGGTGACGGAGATCAGGCGGGCGCTCCTGTCGGTGTCCGACAAGACCGGCCTCGTCCCCTTCGCGAAGGGCCTCGCGGCGCGCGGCGTCGAGCTGGTGGCGTCGGCTGGCACTGCGGCGGCGCTCCAGGAGGCGGGGCTGAAGGTCACGCTCGTGGACGACGTGACGGGAGCCGCGGAGATGCTCGGCGGGCGCGTGAAGACGCTGCACCCGTCGATCCACGGCGGCATCCTGGCGCGGCGCGACGTGCCCGAGGACGTGGCGGCCCTGCGCGAGCGCGACATCCGGCCGATCGACCTCGTGGTCGTCAACCTCTATCCGTTCCAGCGGCTGGCGATGCGGCGCGGCGTGCCCGAGGCCGAGCTCGTCGAGCACATCGACGTCGGCGGCCCGGCCATGCTGCGCGCTGCGGCCAAGAACTTCGCGCACGTCGCGGTCGTCGTCTCGCCCGAGCGCTACGGCTTCGTGCTGGACGAGCTGGGCGAGGGCGACGGGTCGCTGTCGCTGGGCACGCGCCGCGAGCTCGCCGCCGAGGCGTTCGCGCACTCGGCGAGCTACGAGATCGCGATCGCCAACTGGTTCATGGACGCCGACGCGTTCCCGGACCGCCTGTTCGCCGAGTTCACGCGCGAGCAGGCGCTGCCCTACGGCGAGAACCCGCACCAGCGCGCCGCCTACTACGCCGAGCGCGGGGCGCGCCGCCACGTGCTGTCGATGGTGCACCAGCACGCCGGCCGGCCGCTCTCCTTCAACAACATCGCCGACCTGTCCGCCGGCCGCGAGCTGCTGCGCGAGTTCAGCCTGCCCGGCTGCGTGATCATCAAGCACCAGAACCCGTGCGGGGTCGCGCTCGCCGGCAACGTGCACGAGGCGTACCAGAAGGCCCTCGCCGGCGACCCGGTGTCGGCCTTCGGCGGCGTCGTGACCGTCAACCGACCTGTCACGCGGGAGCTGGCCGAGGTGCTCGCGGAGCAGTTCATCGAGCTCCTGTTCGCGCCCGGCTACGAGGACGGCGCCGTCGACATCCTGCGCGGCCGCCAGAACCTGCGCATCCTCGAGAACCGCGAGCGGCGCCGCGCGAATCCCGGCGAGCGCGGGCTGCAGCGCGTGATGGGCGGCATCCTCGTCCAGGACCTGGACTCCGAGTCCGAGGACCGCGAGATGATGACCGTGGCCACGTCGCGCACGCCGACCGAGCGCGAGTGGGGCGACCTGATCTTCGCCTGGCGCGTGGCCAAGCACGTGCGCTCGAACGCCATCGTGATCGCGCGCGACCTGCAGACCCTCGGCGTCGGCGCGGGCCAGATGAGCCGCGTGGACGCGGTGCGCATCGCCGTCGACAAGGCCCTCGTGCCCCTCAACGGCTCGGCGCTCGCGTCCGACGCCTTCTTCCCGTTCCCGGACGGCCCGCAGATCGCGCTCGACGCGGGCGTCTCGACCGTCATCCAGCCCGGCGGCGCCAAGCGCGACGACGAGGTGATCGCCGCGGCCGAGCGGGCCGGCGCCGTGATGGTCATGACGGGCCGCCGGCACTTCTCGCATTGAGCATCGCCGCCGAGGTGGCGGTCGACCCCGCGGCGGCGCGGCGGCTCGCGGTCGCGCGGCAGGGGTACGCGGCGCGGGCGCGGCGCGCGACCACCGCGGAGGTCGAGGCGGCCGTGCGGCGGCTCGGCATCGTGCAGGTCGACTCCGTGACGGCCGTCGATCGCGCGCATCGCCTGACGCTCGCCGCCCGCGTCGGCCGCCTGCCGGACGAGGCGCTCAACCGCCTGCGCCGCGAGGGCCGGATCTTCGAGTACTGGGCGCACGAGGCGTCGCTCCTGCCCGTCGACGACTACCCGTACTTCCGCCGCATGATGGTGTCGGCGGAGCACCACCGCTGGTTCCGGGGCGTGCTGGAGCAGCACGCCGACCTGGCGCGCCAGGTGCTGGACGACGTCGAGCACATCGGCCCGCGCTCGCCGCGGGACTACGGCGGCGCGGGCACCGGGATGTGGAACTGGACGCCGGTCAAGAAGGTGTTCGAGACGCTGTGGACGCGCGGCGACCTGGTGGTCTGCGAGCGCCGCGGCTTCGAGCGCATCTACGACCTGCCGGAGCGCGTGCTGCCGGCGCGCGTGCTCGGCGAGCCGCCCGACGTCGAGGAGTGCCTGCGCTTCTTCGTGCGGCGGACGGTGCAGGCGCGCGGGATCGTCACGCTGTCGCGCGCCTGGGACCACTACCGCGTGCGCGGCCAGCAGCGGCGCGTGGCGGGGGCCATCGCCGACGTGCTGGCGGCGGGCGAGGCGATCCCCGCCCGCGTGGGCCGCTGGGACGCCCTGCTCGCGCCCGACTGGGAGGACGACGCCGCCACCGAGGCGCGCACGCCGGTGCTGCTGTGCCCGTTCGACAACCTGATCTGGGACCGCGAGGAGACCGAGCGGCTGTTCGGCTTCGCGTACCGCATCGAGATCTACACGCCCGCGCCGAAGCGCCGCTACGGCTACTACGTGCTGCCGCTGCTGGCCGGCGACCGGCTCGTCGGCCGCGTCGACGTCCGCAGCGAGCGCAGGGCCGGCGTCGTGCGCGCGCTCGCGGTCCACTGGGAGGGCCGGCCGGCCTGGCGGGCGCTGGAGCGGGCGATGGAGCGGCTGGCGTCGACCCTGGGCCTGGCGTCCGACCTCGAGGTCCCGGCCGCCCGCAGCGGCTCAGCCGACGCGTCGCGGGCGTGAGGCGTCGCCCTGCTCCTCGAGCAGGAGCCTGAACGCCTCGAGGTAGTTGCGCACCATGCGCCGCTCGGAGAAGCGCTCCTCGGCGTAGGCGCGGCAGGCGGCCGGGTCGATCTCGTCCGCGGCCGCCACGGCGCCCACCATCGCCTCGAGGTCGTCGACCACGATCCCGCCCTCGCCGCCGTCGCCGATGACCTCGGGCACCGCGCCCCAGCGGGTCGCGACGACCGGCGTGCCGCAGGCCATGGACTCGATCATCACGAGGCCGAACGGCTCCTCCCAGGCGATCGGGAACAGGGTGCAGCGGGCGCGCTGGAGCAGCCGCACCTTGTCCTCGTGCGAGACCTCGCCGAGGTACTCGATGTCGTCGCCGAGGAACGGCGCGATCTCCCGCTGGAAGTACTCGCGCTCCAGCTGGTCGTGCATCTTGCCGGCGATCTTGAGCGGCGAGCCGACCTCCCGCGCGATCTGGATGGCGCGCGCGGCCCCCTTGTCGGGCGAGAGCCGGCCGAGGAACAGCAGGTAGTCGCCGCGGCGGGCGCTGAACGGGTAGGCGTCGAGGTCGAGCGCGTTCGGGCAGTTGTAGAGCCAGGGCAGCTCCTCCGCGGGGCGCCGCTGGTTCATGGACAGCGAGATGAAGCGCAGGCGCGGGTTGAGGCGCGCGACCTGGCGGTAGACGCGGCCCATCTCGCCGTCGAGCGGCCCGTGGATCGTGTGGCAGACGGGCACGGGGCAGAGGGCCGCGAGGGACGCCGCCAGCAGGCCGGAGTGGTCGTTGATGAGATCGAAGTCGTTGGCGTGGAGCCAGGCGGTGAGCGTGTGCTCGAGCTCGGGGATGCTCTGCCCGATGCGGTAGGACGGCGGCTCGGCGAAGGTCGAGACGAGCTCGGCCTTCGTGACCGAGCCGCCCGAGGCGAAGAGGACGACCTCGTGTCCCTCGTCGACGAGCCCGTCGGCGAGCAGCGAGACGACCCACTCGATCCCGCCGTAGCGCTCGGGCGGGACGGCGAACCACGCCGGGGCGACCACTCCGATCTTCAACGCCTGCACCCGCCCCGTCCTCTCTCGACCGCCGGAACTCCTGCCGGCGAGTCCGCGTCGAACCGATTGGCCACCTGGAGCGTAACTTTGTCGAGGCCCCGGAGATACATCTCACATGACCATGCCGCTCACCACCTGCCCGTCCTGCTCCTCGAAGCTCATCTACCCGCGTGGCTGCGAACCATTCGGGGACGACCACGAGCTCGTGGAGCGTCGTTGCCCCGAGTGCGAGCACGCCGACCGGGTGGTGACGAGCGCCTTCGCGGCTCGTCTCTGGGAACGCGCGCAGGAACGCCGACGGGCGGACCTCGCCGCGGAGCTGCTGCATCTCGAGCTGGAGACCTGGCTCGAGGCCGGCTCCCCGCTCGACGCCACGTAGGCGGAGCCGCCTCCCGCGCCGGTCGCCATAGACTCCGGCCGGGCCGGTAGCTCGAAGGTCGAGCAGGGGGCTTTCTAATCCCTCGGTCCCGGTTCGATTCCGGGCCGGCCCATCGGCCCGGTCCGGCGCTGGACCCAGTCCGGCCCAGCCGCGGCGCCCTACGCGGCTGGCGCCCCGAGGCACGGCGTCCGCGGCCTTGACGATGCCGCCTGCGACGCGCCCGTGACACGCGGAGCTTCGCTGAGCACGTTGAGACGGTGCGCCGGTCTTGAGGTCGTGACGCTGAGCTCGGTGGCGATCGTTGGTGCGCCCGCAGTCGCGATCAGCTCCAGCCGTCGCGCTCGACGGTCGGTGAGCTCGCCGAACGGCGCGTCGCTGCGCGGGCGCCAGCCAGCCAGCGCGACCGCCGATCAGCGAGGCGGCCGGGCCGGAGAGATCGCGTCATCGCCCGCTCGCCACGCGCACGCCCCGCGCGCCTCGTCCGGGCGGATCGTCGCGTCGACGACCATCCGACGCGCACCGTCACGCCGCCCGCGGAGCGCCAAGCGTGGACTCCGGCTCGGCGATGGTGAGCCCAGCCTCGCCCCGCCGTCGATCCCAGGCGCCGTTGCGCCGCCGCCGCAGGTCGTCGTGTCTCGCGCTCGCTCGCCGGTGAGGCGAGACGCGCCGTCCGCGCGCACCTCGGGGTCCAGACGCTCGTCTGACGCGGCCTCCCGCGCGATGATCGGCCCGCTGCGGCGTAGAGACACCGGTCGTCCACGAGCATGATCGCCCGTCGCCGTGCACGGCTCGACGCTGGCCGCACTCGCGTCGGTCGACGACGGCGGACGTGCTCGTCTGGCCAAGCCGACGCGTCGCGCGCCGGAGGTCCGGCCGTAGTCGTCGGCCCGCCGAGCCCGGTGCCGACGACGCCCACTTGCTCCGGTCGGCTCCGACGACAACGATCACCCTCCCCGTCAGTCCCGAGGTAGTTCGGCCGGCTCAGAGCAGCCGTCCTCGTAACGGCGACGCCCACCGCTCGGGTCGGCGTCCGCCCCGGAGGCGCCGGTCGCCACTCTCGTACGGTGACACATGCGCGACGATCGCGAGCCGCAGTCGGAGTCGGCACGGTGGCCACTGGACCTGCCGAGCGCGCGCAGCGGCCGGACCTGCGTCTCGCGTCGAGGAGGACTCGAACGCCGCGATGCGCCGGCCCATGCGGCGCCGCCACGCCTCGGCCCGCGCACCGGGCGTGCGTACCGGGCGGCGCGGTCCGGCGGCGTCGAGCCGCTCGACGACCACGCCCTCGACGCGGCGCGCCCGCTCGGCCGAGAACGGTGGCGATCGGTCGTCAGGAATCCCGCCTGCCGCCCGCGGGAGCGCGAGCCGACGCACCCGTTCATCAGCGAGCCGATCCAGGGTGCGCACGCTCGGCGGTGCGCGAGCCGTGCGAGCGGCGTCGACGGCCGGCGTGGGCGCGATGCATCGGCCGTCCGGCCGTGCTTCGCCGCTCGCGGCGTGCGCCTCCGATGGCGGGCGTGGTCGTCCGCTTCTCGGCCTTCCGCGACGGCGCGAGCGGCAGTCGCGCCGCGCCCCGCGACCCTGCGGCCAGTCGGCGGCGCTCCGGCGCGGTCCCGGCGCGACCGCTCGGTCGCCCGCGGCGCCTCGCGCAGCGATCCGCCGAACGATCGGGCGCGTATGCGTGACCCCTCCGCGGAGGGGCCCGCCCGTCCGCGGGCGTCCGTGCTCGGCGACGCGCCGCGTTCGCCGCTCGCGGTCGCCGTAGGCCTTGAGCGTGTAGCCCGACTGCGAGCCCGAGCCGATGAAGTTGGCCTTGGCGATCCAGCCGTTGCCGTTCGGCTTGCTCTCGACCACGGCGACCTTGTTCGAGTCGGAGCCGGTGACCTCGAACCCGCCCCCGGTGAGCGTGGTGCCGCGTGGCGCACGCAGCCGAAGCGGTCAGCGATCCAGTGCCGGCGGCCTGTGCGCTGCTCGGGGCGACCGCCGTGACGCCGTTGGCGCCCTTGGGTCCCTGCGGGCCGGCGGGGCCCTGCGGGCCGGTCTCGCCCTTGTCGCCCTTGTCGCCCTGGAGGCCGGGCGCGCCGTCCTTGCCGTCGGCGCCGTTCGCGCCCTTGTCGCCCTTCTCGCCCTTCTCGCCCTGGAGGCCAGGGGCGCCGTCCTTGCCGTCGACGCCGTTCGCGCCCTTGTCGCCCTTGTCGCCCTTCTCGCCCTGGAGGCCGGGGGCGCCGTCCTTGCCGTCGACGCCGTTCGCGCCCTTGTCGCCCTTCTCGCCCTGGAGGCCGGGCGGCGCCGTCCTTGCCGTCGGCGCCGTTCGCGCCCTTGTCGCCCTTCTCGCCCTGGAGGCCGGGGGCGCCGTCCTTGCCGTCGACGCCGTTCTGGCCCTTCTCGCCCTGCAGGCCGGGGGCGCCGTCCTTGCCGTCGACGCCGTTCTGGCCCTTCTCGCCCTGCAGGCCGGGGGCGCCGTCCTTGCCGTCGACGCCGTTCTGGCCCTTCTCGCCCTGCGAGCCCGGGCGGCGCCGTCCTTGCCGTCGACGCCGTTCTGGCCCTTCTCGCCCTGCCAGGACCGGGCGCGCCGTTCAGACCGTCAACGCCGTTCTTGCCGTCCGCGCCGTTCAGGCCGTCGGCGCCATCCTTGCCCTTCGCGCCGTCGAGGCCGTCGGCCCCGGCGGGGCCTGTCGCGCCGATCGGCCCGCGCGCGCCTACCGGCCCCTGTGGGCCCTGCTCGCCGCGGGGGCCCGGAGCGCCGTCCGCGCCAGGCAGGGACTGCACGCTGAACCGCCCGGACGACAGGGCCCGCTGGAGCTTCTTGATGTCCGCGGCCTGCTTACGATCCCGCGCGTTGTCGGCCTTGATGTGGTTCTTCGTCGCCTTGGCCGCCGCCGTGAGCTGCGCGTTCGTCCACGACACGCCGGCGGCTCCGGCCGGCGTCACGCTGATCGCCAGCGCTGTCACGCCGATGGCAAGCACGTACTTCTTCATGACCCGCTCCTATGAGCGTCGATCGGCTGCCGGGCCGGAATCCGCGGGGGGGCGGGGCCGCTTGCCGTTGCGCACGATGAGACCGCATTCGCCGACATTCGAGATCCCCCGGTCGAGCGATCTTCTGCCGTTTGCAACCCGAATCCGACCGCGACCCTCCGCCGACGATGCCCTGCTCGACGTACGCAGCTGCGTCCGCCGGCGGCGGGCGCGGCAGGCCGGCGACCGCCTGGGGGCTGTCCCTGATGCGGCGCTGCGATCCGCGTGCCACCATCGCCACGTGCGCCGCACGATTCTCGTCGTGGACGACCACGAGGCGTTCCGCCGTACCGCCGCGTCCCTGCTCGAGGCGGACGGCTTCGAGGTCGTCGGCGAGGTGGGTGACGGCACGTCGGCTCTCGCGGAGTGCGCGCGCCTGCGGCCCGCCGTCGTGCTGCTCGACGTGTACCTGCCCGACATCGACGGCTTCGAGGTGTCGGCGCGGCTCGCGCGCGCGGAGCACCGGCCTGTCGTGATCCTCACGTCGAGCCGCGACGAGAGCGCCCTGCGCGGCCGCCTGGCCGCGAGTCCCGCGCGGGGCTTCGTGCCGAAGCGTGCGCTCTCCGGTGATGCGGTCGCTGCCCTGGTCGACGACGGCTGAGCCGCGCCGGGCGCGGACCGCGGCCGCGCTCGTGCCCGCGGCGCTGATCCTGGCGGCGCTCGCCGAGTCACGGACCTACCGCGAAGGAGCGCTCGGGACGACGCTCGCCGACGCGGTCGTCGGCGTGCTCTTCATCGGCGGCGGCGCGGTCGTGTGGGCATACGGCGGCGAGGGTCGCATCGCTGCCCTCCTCGCACTCGTCGGGGTCACCTGGTTCGCCGGCAACTTCCACGATGCGGCGCTGTACCTCCACCGCGGGCCGCTCGTCCACGTCCTCCTGTCGTATCCGACCGGACGTCTGTCGGGTCGCTTCGCCGCCGTCGTGGTCGCAGCGGCGTACCTCGACGGGGCTCTCACCGACGTTGCGGAGAACGCGTGGGTGACGTTCGGGCTCGGCGGCCTCGTGGCGGCCGCCGCGCTGCTCCAGGCGCTGCGCGCGCGCGGGCCGGTACGGCAGGCGCGGTTCGTGGCCCTCGTCGCAGCACTGGCCGTGATGGTCGTGCTCGCGTTCGGCAGCGTCGCCTCGCTCGCGGGGTGGGACGCCCAGGACGTGACGCTCTGGGCGTACCAGGCCGTGCTCGCCGCCACCGCGGTGGTGCTGCCGGCCGACCTGCTGCGCCGGCGCTGGAGCGATGCGGTCGTGACACGCCTGGTCGTGGATCTCGGCGAGCGGGCGGACGCCGGCACGCTCCGCGATCGCCTGGCCAGCGCCCTCGGCGATCCGACGCTGGAGGTCGGGTACTGGCTGGCCGAGGCCGGCGGCTTCCACGACGACGCGGGCCGGCCGATCGCCCTCCACGGGGCCGCCGAGGGCCGCGCCATGACCCGCATCGACGGGGACGACGGCCCCGTCGCGCTGCTGGTGCACGAGCGCAGCCTCCTGGATGACCCGCGCCTGATCGACGCGGTGGCCTCCGCGGCGCGCATCGCCGTCGAGAACGCACGCCTGCAACGGGAGATCCGCAGCCGGGTCGAGCAGCTCGAGGCCTCGCGCCGCCGCATCGTGCTCGCCGCCGATCGCGAGCGTGCCCGGCTGGGGCGCGAGCTCCACGAGGGTGCGGAGGCCCGTCTGGCCCGGCTCGCCGACCGACTCGACGCGTGGTCGCTGCCGCTCGACGACGTCCGTCGAGCGCTCACCATCGCGCGAGCGCAGCTGCGCGAGCTCGCGCAGGGCCTGCACCCGGCCGCGCTCGGCGACGGCGGCCTCCCCCGCGCGCTCGACGAGCTGGCCGCCGGCGCCGCGGTTCCCGTCAGCGTGTCCGCGCCGCCGATCCGCCTGCCCTCGCCGGTCGAGGTGGCGCTCTACTTCACCTGCTCGGAGGCGCTGGCGAACGCCGCGAAGCACGCCGACGCGACGTCCGTCCGCGTCGTGCTCGCCGTCGAACCGAGCCGCGCCGTGCTCCGGATCGTGGACGACGGCGCGGGCGGTGCGGATGCGAGCGGGTCCGGCCTGCGCGGCCTCGCCGATCGCCTCGACGCGCTCGGCGGCCGGCTCCGGGTCGAGAGCAGACCCGGAGCCGGCACCACCGTCGAGGCGATCGTCCCGCTCCAGCCGGAGACCGGCTGAGGGGTCGGTCATCCCACCTTCTGCCACGAGCCGGTGACGAACCCGACGAGCCCGAGGTCGTACCCGAACGTCCGCCACTCGTGGAGGTGCAGGCCCGCTCCGTCCTGGGACACGTCCGTGGTCATGAACGTCTCCCCGCTGTCGGGCCACGTCCAGTGCAGGAGGCCGTCGTCCTCGAGGCCCACGTCGGCTCGGTCGACGATGGCTTCGCCGTCGAGCCAGTGCACCTCGACCGTCCCGTTCCCGAAGTGCATCTCGACGCGCCCGTCGTAGTTCAACTCCTCACCGGGCTTGATGCCGGCGCGCAGCACTTCGGCGTCGGTGATGGTGCGGCGGTAGACGCCGGAGGGGAACTCGTGCGCCGGGTCCGTGACCCGGTCGAAGTCCTGCCGCTTCGCATCTCCCGTGCGCTGCCAATCGCCCACGGTGAACCAGTACGGCACGAACATTCCCTGGTCGGCCTCGAACCGGAGCGTTTCCCGGTAGCGGCTCCAGTGCAGCTTCCACGGCTCGCCCTCGGTCGCACCCGTGTCGATCTCCATCACGTCGCCGCTCGTCCGCGCGTCGCCGATCAGCGACCAGCCGTCCGGCTCCTCGTCGAGCCGGAAGCGCCCGTCCGCGACCTGCAGCGTGAGCGTGAAGTCGCCGAGATCGGCGGGCACGTCCGCGCCGTTCAGCGCCACCGCGTCGATCCAGGCGTCCCGGCTGACCTTCAGGGTGTAACGCCCGTCGAGCACCGTAGAGCTCTCGGCGGCGCCGGTCGTCGCCTCCTCCTCGGTCGCGTCGGCGACCTGCTCCGCATCGGCCTTCGGCTGGCACACGGGGCCGGCGGCGGCCGTCGGCACCTGCTGCTTCAGCGCCTGGATCTCCTGCAGGTACGCCTTCGTCGTCGCGTCCTCGCTCAGGGCGGCGTACACCGGCTCCATCCGGCGACGCAGCTCCGCCAGGTCCGCCGGGCGCGCCTCGACCATCTTCCCGCCCGCATCGCACAGGTTGCGCGCGCCCTCGCTGTCGTCGGTGCGCGCCGCCTCGAACGACGGCTGGACGGCCGCCTGCGCCGCCGCGCGCAGGATGTCCTGCTGCTCCGACGTGAGCTGCTGGAAGCGGGACGTGGTCGTGAAGAGCACCAGCGGCCGGGGCCAGAACACGAGGTTCGGCGTGACCGAGTCCGCTTGCGCCTGGTACCCGTTCCCGAAGATCGACCCGAGCTGCTGCTCGTACCCGTCGACGGCGTCGATCGACGCCTGCCCGGGCAGCGGCTCGGCCTTGGCGCCGAGCGCCGCGAACGTCTGCCGCGCGACGTCGGAGTCCTGGATGCCGATCGTGCGGCCCTCGAAGTCCGCGGCGGTCGTGAACGGCTGCGTGACGCCGAGCATGGTGCGCATCGGGCCGGGCAGGACGGCGAGCCCGGTCAGGTCGAGCCCGTCGAGGCCCGCCAGCATGCGTGCGGGCACCCCGGCCTCGAACACGCGCTGCTGCAAGGCCTGCGAGTCCACGAGAAACGGCGCGACGAGGGCCTGGAAGTCGCGCACGCCGACGGTGTCGAAGACCCGCGCACCGACCCACGCCAGGTCAGCCTTGCCGGCGCGCACGTCCTCGATCGTCGCGGCCTCGCCGTGCGGGTTCCCGCGTTGCCAGTCGCCGACGACCCGGATGCGGATCGCGCCGTTCGAGCGGCGTGCCACCTCATCTGCGAAGGCCTGGATCTGCGCGGGCGGCGTTCCGCTGATCTGACTCGCCAGCGTCAGGACGACCTTCTCCTGTGCGGGCTTGGCGCCGGCCTTGTTCGCCCCGTCGGCGGACTGGTCGTCCTCGGCCGTCGACCCGCCGCAGCCGGCGAGCCCGACGGCGAACAGGAGGAGCGCGGCCCCGGCCAGGAAGCGTCGTACGGTCATGGTGTGCCTCCAATCATCGACCTCCCGAGTCTCGGCGTCACCATGCGCGTGCACATCCGGGTCACTGCCCAATTCGCGACGGCGCGTCTACGGGACAACCCTCGGTCGCCCTCCGGGACGTCCCGGTGGAAGCGCCGCCGCTCCGATGAGACGATCGGCACGTCGTGTCCGTGCGCGCGCAGCTCGCGCTCCTGATCCTCGGTCTCACCTGCGGGGTGCTGACGCTGGCGATCGCGCACGAGGACCCGGCGTACTCGTTCGCGGGTCGCTCCGACGCGAGCGCGGTGACGAGTCTCGCGGCCGGGTGGGCGCTGCTCGCCGCCGGCATCGCGACGTCGCGGCGCCGTGCGCAGAGCCTCGCCGGCCCCTTGCTGGTCGCCGCCTCCTTTGCGTGGTTCCTCGTCGAGTGGAACAACCCCGGCGTCGAGGCCGCGGTCGTGTTCACCATCGGACTCGCGTTCTACGCGGCCGCGCCGCCGCTCGTCGCGCACGCCGCCCTCGCCTACCCGGCTCGCCGACGGGTGACCGTGGTCGAGCGGCTCGCGCTCGCCTCCGCGTACGCGGGCGCGATCCTCGTGCTCGGCGTGGTCCCGGCGCTCGTCTTCGACCCCGAGGCCGCCGGGTGCGCCGACTGCCCGCCCAACCTCCTCCTGGTCGATTCGCGGCCCGCTCTCGCCGCCGATCTCTACGACCTCGGCGTCCGAGCGGGGCTCGTCTGGGCCCTCGTGCTCGTGGCCGTCGTCGGCGTGCGGGTCGTGCGCACGCCGCCAGCGCTACGCCAGCTCGCCGGGCCGGTGCTGACGTGTGCCGCGATCTATCTCGCACTCGTCGCCGCCGACTTCGCGCGCAGCCTGTCGCGGGGCACGCTCGGGAGCGACTCGACCGACCGCGCGCTGTGGTTCGCGCAGGCCGGCGCGCTGGTCGGACTTGCGGCTGCGGTCGGGTGGTCGTGGCTCCGCGATCGGCGGGCCCGCGCAGCGGTGGCGCGCCTGGTGGTCGACATGACGCAGCAGCGCGCGCCCGGCGGCCTGCGTGACGTCCTCGCCCGCACCCTCGGCGATCCGTCCCTGGCGCTCGCCTATCCCGTCGCTGATGGGCGGCTCGTCGACGCGGGCGGGCGCCCCGTCGCCATCGCGGGTGAGGTCACCCCCGTCGTCCGCGACGGGCAGGACGTCGCGCTCCTGGCGCACCGCCCCGGCCTCCTCGACGACCCCGCGCTGGTGCACGAGGTGACGTCCGCCGCGCGGCTGGCGCTGGAGAACGAGCGGCTCCAGGCCGTGACGCGCGCCCAGCTCGCCGATCTGCGCGCGTCGCGCGCCCGGGTCATCGCGGCCGGCGACGCCGAACGACGACGTCTCGAGCGCAATCTGCACGACGGCGCGCAGCAGCACCTCGTCGGCCTCATGCTCTCGCTGCGCCTGGCGCGCTCGCGTCTTCGGACGGAGGCCGACCAGGAAGCGGTTGCGGAGGTCGCCGACGCGGAGCGCGAGCTTCTGCTCGCCCTCGACGAGCTGCGCGACCTTGCACACGGCCTGTTCCCGGCGGTCCTCGCCGAGGAGGGCCTCGCCCGGGCGCTCGAGTTCCTCGCCGAGCAGGCGCCGCGGCCCGTGCGCCTCGGCGCGCGTCCCGGCCGGCGGCTCCCGGCCGACGTCGAGGCCGCCGCCTACTTCCTCGTCGCCCGCCTCGCCGAACGGCCGGACCCGCGGGCCATCGACGTCAACGTCCGTGAGGAGGGCGCGATGCTGCTGGTCGAGGTGCGCTGCGAAGGCGACCCGGGCGACCTGGTCGACATGGAGGATCGTGTGGGCGCCCTCGACGGCCGGGTTCAGGTTGTCGAGCTCGACGGGCCGGCGGTGACGATCCGTGGGGAGATCCCGTGCGGGTCGTGATCGCCGACGACGAGGTGCTGCTTCGGGAGGGCCTCGAACGGCTGCTGACGGAGGCGGGCCTCGAGGTGGTGGGCAAGGTGGGCACGGCCGCCGACCTGCGCCGCAAGGTCGAGACCGCGCGTCCGGACGTCGTGATCGTCGACATCCGGATGCCGCCGACCCATACGGACGAGGGTCTGGTCGCGGCGCGCGACATCCGTGAGCGGCATCCGGAGGTCGGCGTGCTCGTCCTGTCCCACTACCTGGACTCGGGCTACGCCGTCCGCCTGCTCGAGGACCACGCGGGCGGCGCCGGCTACCTGCTGAAGGAACGCGTGTCGGACGTCGCCGTGCTGACCGACGCGCTGCGCCGGCTGTGCGACGGCGAGTGCGTCATCGATCCGACCATCGTCGCGCGCCTGGTGCGCCGTGCCGCGCGGACGCAGGTCGACGAGCTCACCGGCCGTGAGCGCGATGTGCTGGCGCTGATGGCGGAGGGGCGGTCGAACACGGCCATCGCCGGGGCGCTGTTCCTCAGCCCCAAGACCGTCGAGACCCACGTCCGGAACATCTTCGCGAAGTTCGGCCTCGACGAGTCGCCGGACGACCACCGGCGCGTGCTCGCAGTGCTCGCGTTCCTCCGGGCATAGCCGCTCACCCCTCGCCGCCCGTCGCTCGCTCCAGCCGCCGGGCCAGGCCGCGCAGCATCGCGACGAGCTCCGGCGGCTCGTGCACGTCGACCTCCTCGTCGAGCATCACGATGCGCAGCGCCAGCCACTCGAGCTCGTCGTCCGTCGTCCGGTACTCGCAGCGCTCGGCGTCGATCGGCTCGAGCGCGCTCGCCACCCACGGGAGGCGCGCCGCGAGCCGCTCCGCCGGCGCGTGCACCGTGACCCGCGCCTCGTAGCGGTGCCCGCCGCCCGAGATGCTCTGCTCGACGTACGCCGCCGCGTCCGCCGCCGGCAGCGGGCGGGCGGCGAAGCGCACGCCGAGCGGGGCGGGCCGGCTGAGGCGGTCGACGCGGAAGGTGCGCCAGTCCTCGCGCGCGCGGTCCCAGGCGACGAGGTACCAGCGGCGCCCGAGGTTGACCAGCGCGTGCGGCTCGACGTCGCGGCGGGTCTCGGCGCCGTCGCGGCTGCGGTACGCGAACCGCAGGCGCTCGGTGTCCCGGCAGGCGGCGGCGATCGTGCGTGAGGTGCTGCGGGTCGACGGTGGGGCCGCCGACCGGCGCGGCGATCGTCGCCGACCCGAGGGCGGCGACCCGGCGGCGGAGGTGCGACGGCAGCACCTGCTCGAGCTTCACCAGCGCGCGGATGGAGGTCTCCTCGATGCCCGTGACGGACGTGCGCGCCGCGGTGCGCAGGCCGACCGCGATGGCGATCGCCTCCTCCTCGTCCAGGAGCAGCGGCGGCATGGCCGTGCCGGCCGCGCAGCCGGTAGCCGCCGGCCGGCCCGGTCACCGACTCGACGGGATAGCCGAGCTCGCGCAGGCGCTCGACGTCCCGCCGGATCGTGCGCCCCGAGACGCCCAGGCGCTCGGCCAGGGTCGCGCCCGGCCAGTCGCGGCGAGCCTGCAGCAGCGACAGGAGGTCGAGGAGGCGGCCGGCGGCGTTGCCCACGGATCCATGGTCGCCGAGATTGCGGACGGAAGCTGACCTAAATCGTCCGTACGCTGCACGTCCGACCCGTCCCGAGAGGAGCACCGATGAGCGAGCAGGACCGCTACATCCCCGGCGTCCCGTGCTGGATCGACACCTCGCAGCCCGACCCCGAGGCCGCCACCGCGTTCTACGGCGGCCTCTTCGGCTGGGACTTCGAGCAGGTGATGCCGGCCGGGTCGCCCGGGCAGCTACCACGTCGCGCGGCTCCGCGGCGGCGACGTGGCCGCGATCGGCTCCCTGCCGGACGGCGCGGGGCCGGCGCCGTCCTGGGACACGTACGTGCGGGTGCAGGACGCCGACGAGACGGCCGCGAAGGTGCGTGCTGCCGGCGGCACCGTGGTGCAGGAGCCGTACGACGTCGGCCCGTTCGGACGCACGGCGGTCTTCGCCGACCCCGCGGGCGCCAGGTTCTGCGTCTGGCAGGCCGGCTCGCACCGCGGCGCGGACGTCGTCAACGAGCACGGCGCCCTCAACTTCAACAACCTCCACACCTGGGACGTCGAGGGCGCGAAGGCGTTCTACGGCGCGGTCTTCGGGTGGGAGCTGCTCGGCGTCGGCGAGGGCAGCATGTGGGCGCTGGCCGCGTACGGCGACTTCCTGGAGCAGCGCCGCCCCGGCATGCGCGAGGAGATGGCCGCGATGGGCGCCCCGGAGCGCTTCGAGGACGTGGTCGCGAGCCTCGTCCCCATCCCCGACGACGACGCCGGCAGCTCCGCGTACTGGGGCGTGACGTTCGGGGTCGACGACGCCGACGCGATCGCCGAGCGCGCCGCCGAGCTCGGCGGGCAGGTGCTGGTGGCGCCCTTCGACGCCCCGTGGGTGCGCACGCACCGTCCTCCGCGACCCGCAGGGTGCGACGTTCACCGCCACCAAGTTCGTGCCCGAGAACCGGTGAGCGTGAGCGCCCAGCGCCGGGGCCTGATGCCGCAGCCCGGCCGCCGCGCCGCCCCTGCGCGGACGCGGCGGCCGGGGTACCGTTGGGCGCGTGCCGTCGCCGGTCGACATCGCGCGTCTCGTGCCGGGCATCGGCGTCGCCCGCCGCTACCGCCCGGCGTGGTTCCGCAACGACGTCGCCGCCGGCCTCGTCCTCACGGCGCTGCTGGTGCCGCAGGGCATGGCGTACGCGGAGCTCGCCGGGCTCCCGCCCGTCGTCGGCATCTACGCGACGATGGTGCCGCTGCTGGCCTACGCCGTCTTCGGGCCCTCGCGGATCCTCGTCCTGGGCCCGGACTCGGCGGTCGCGCCGGTGGTCGCCGCCGCCGTCATCCCGGTCGCCGGCGACGACCCCGACGCGCGGGTCGCCTTCGCGTCGCTGCTCGCCCTGATCGTCGGCGCCCTGTGCATCGCCGGCGGCATCGCGCGCCTCGGCCTGCTCACCGACCTCATCTCCAAGCCGGTGCGCGTCGGCTACCTGGCCGGGATCGCGGTCGTCGTGCTGGTCGACCAGGTGCCGCAGATGCTCGGGCTCGACGGCTCCGGCGACGACTTCCTGGGCGACGTCGAGCACCTCGCCACCACGCGTCCCGACCTCGATCTCGCCCCGCTCGCCATCGGCGTGGGGTCGTTCGCGGTCATCCTCGCGTGCCGGCGCCTGGCGCCGCAGGTGCCGGGTGCGCTCGTGGCCGTCATCGGCAGCATCGTCATCGTCTCCGCGTTCGACCCGTCCGGGGTCGCGACGCTCGGCCTGGTGCCGGAGGGCCTGCCGTCGCTGGCCCTGCCCGACGCCGAGGGCGCCGACCTCGGGGAGATCCTGCTGCCCGCGCTGGCCATCGCCCTCGTCGCGTTCGCCGACACGTCCGTCCTCTCGCGCAGCTACGCCGCCAAGCTCGGCCACCGCGTCGACCAGAACCAGGAGCTCGCGGCGCTCGGCACCGCGAACGTCGCGGCGGGGCTCTTCCAGGGCTTCCCGATCTCCAGCTCCTCGTCCCGCACGCCCGTCGCCGAGGCCGCCGGCGCCCGCACGCAGCTCGCCGGCGTGGTGGCGGCGGTCGCGCTCGGCGTCGTGCTCGTGTTCGCCACCGGCCTGTTCGAGAACCTGCCGCTGGTCACGCTGTCGGCCGTGATCGTCGCCGCGGTCCTCGGGCTGATCGACGTCCCGGTGTTCCGCTACCTCTTCCGCGTCGATCGCACCGAGTTCGCGCTGGCCGTCAGCGCCGCGCTCGGCGTGGCCCTGCTGGGGGTGCTGCCGGGCATCGGCGTCGCCATCGGCCTGTCGGTGCTCAACATCCTCTGGCGGGCGTGGCACCCGTACACCGCCGTCCTGGCGCGCGTGGACGGCATGAAGGGCTACCACGACCGGCAGCGCCATCCCGAGGGGCGCGAGGTCCCGGGGCTGCTCCTGTTCCGCTTCGACGCGCCGCTCTTCTTCGCCAACGCCGACGTCTTCCGCGACGGGGTGCTCGAGGCGGTGGAGAAGGCGGCGACGCCGGTCCGCGTGGTCATGGTCGCGGCGGAGCCGATCACGGACCTCGACTCGACCGCCGCGGACGCCGTCGCGGCGCTGCACGAGCAGCTGCGTGCGCAGGGCGTGGAGCTGGCCTTCGCCGAGCTGAAGGACCCGGTGAAGGACAAGCTCGCGCGCTACGGCCTGCTGGACCGCATCGGGCCGGAGCACGTCTACCCGACGATCGGCGTCGCGGTGCACGCGTACATCGACGCGCACGACGTCCCGTGGCAGGACTGGGAGGACGAGGAGGAGGCCGGGAAGCCGCCGCGGAGCGACTAGGGCGGGGCGAGTCGCTCGCGCCACGCCCTGAACGCCGCCGCGAGCCCGTCCTGGCGCAGGGCGTCGAGCCGCGCGACGTGGTCGTCGACGTAGTACAGGTACAGCGGGAGCAGCTCGTCGCGCAGCAGCGCCGCCGCGGCCGGCTCGTCGTCCGGAGGCGCGGCGCGCCAGGCGAGCGCGCTCGCGACCAGGGACGCGCACCCGGCCGTCCGGCGTGGTGGGCCGCGGACGCGTCGTTGGTGCCGACGCGGCCCGTCTCGGCGGTGAACAGGAAGCGGGGCGGGTAGAGGACGAGCTTGGTCACGGAGCGCACGCCGCGCGCGAGCACCTGCTCGGGGGACCGCAGGTCGCGGAGCGTCCCCTCGTCGGCCAGGACGTCGAGCGCGAACGCGGCGCCGCTGACCACCAGCTCCGCGACGTCCGGGCGCGGCAGGCCGGAGCGTGCCTCCGCACCGGCCAGCAGACGGCCGTGCTCCAGCAGGTCGAGGCGGTCGAGCGGCGGGAAGCGCCCGCCGGGCCGCTCGCCGCGCAGCGTCGACGGCGTGCCCCAGAAGATCGAGAGCCGATCGGCGAGCGGCGTACCCGAGCTGCGGACGGCGCGCGCGGCGGCGGCGATCGCGGCGCCGTCGCCGGCGTCGGGCGGGTCGGCGAGGATCAGCCCGAGGTCGACGTCGCTGACCAGCGGGCTGAAGCCGCCGTGGGCCAGGCTGCCGAGGGCGTACGCGGCCAGCAGGCGGTCTCCGAGGGTCGCGCGGGTCGCCGCCACCGCGGCCGTGAGCACCGCCTCGCCGTCCGTCGGCTACCCCTCCGCCTGCCAGCTCTCCGCCGCGGCGCGCAGGTCCGCGTCGTCGCTCGCGGCGAGCCGCTCCACCGCCGCCCGCCACGCCGGCGTCCGCCGCTGACCGCGCAGCGCCTTGCGGGCCGCCGCCGCGACCGCGCCGTCGTCGTCCGCCGCGAGCCGCTCGAGGGCCGCGACGTGCTCGGGCTCGGGCAGGAGCTGCATCAGCCGGGCTGCCACGCGGCGCTCGGCCGCGTCGGACGATTCCGCCAGCCGCCGCGCCTCGCTGCCGCCGCCGAGCGCCTCCATCGCGTCGAGGAGCTCGCCGCGACTCGCCTCCACCGGCTGGTCGTAGGCGGCCACGAGGTCCGGCAGCACCGAGGGGTCGCCGGCCGCCGCGAGCTCGGACGCCGCGCGCGGCCAGTCGCCGGGGTGCGCGAGCAGGTCGGCGGCGCTCATCGCGACGGGTTGTCGCCGAAGCCGCTGCCCTCGAAGGGCGCGCCGGTGTACCCCTGCTCGTTCCCCTTCATCTCCTTGTTCATCCCCTTCACGACCTCCTCCGCGGACTGCTGGCCCACGAGGCCGTCGAGGAACGCCATCAGCGCCTCCGCCTCGGCGCCGAAGCCGACGGTGCGGGTGGTCTGGATGAGGTCGGTGGAGCGGGTGTCGAAGCCCGGGGTCTTGCGGATCGCCTTCTCGTAGTCCTTGGTGCGGCAGCCGTCGAACACCAGCATGCGGTACTTGCGATCGGGCTTGGCGGCCGCCATCTGCTCCAGCCCGGCGTCGTCGCCCGGTCACCGCCGTCTGGCCCGTCTGGTCCATCGCCCACTGGATGAGCTTGCCGCCGAACTCGCCGGGATGCAGGTTCTTCGCGTTCAGCCGCAGGTTGCCGGCGTTCGAGAAGTCGACCTCCAGCCGGCCCGCGTTCCAGCGCTTGAGGAACTGCGCCCACGCGCCGCCGCCGCCCTCCTTGGCCAGCACCTTGCCGAGCACCTCGTAGTCCTCGATCACCTGCTCGACGGTGCCGTCCGCCGCCTTGAGGGTGAACGACCCGAAGTTGCGGTCGAAGTCCGGGCCCGAGCCGTAGCGCCCGTGGCCGGAGTAGTACGCCGCGTCGCCCTGCGCCATGCCCTCCTCGAAGGCCTGGCGCGCCTCCGCGCCCTTCTCGCCGCTCGGGTTCATGATGAAGCGGACGATCGCCGGGATGTTGCGCGGCGGCCCCGCCGGCGGCGTGTAGGTGAGGGCGGACTCCTTGACGAAGAAGCGCCCGAAGCCGTTCGTGCCCCGCTCCGCGGCCTTGTACAGCTCCGCCGCGCGTCCCGCGTCCTCGCTGTAGCCGCGTGCCGCCAGCGCGTCCTCGATGTCCTTCGCGTACTGCGCCCAGCCGGCCTCGTCGAGCTCCTCCATGAAGCCGTAGCCGAACGTGAGGTCGAGCAGGCCGTCCTTGAACAGCTCGCCGTAGCGGACGTCGTGGCCCTTGCCGCCCTTCGGCCGCTCGGCCGACGTCAGGCGCTGCAGCACCGTCGCGGCGTCGAGCGTGCGCCACTCGTCGCCGCCGAACGCCTCGACGAGGCCCTGGTCGGAGCCCTTGCCGAGGACGCCGTCGATGCCGAGGTTGTAGAGGCGGAGCCGTCGCAGCTCGCGCTGGATCGGGCGCACGTCGTCCTTGCTCCACTGCAGGTACGGCGCCTCGGCCTTCGGCGCATCCTCCTCGACGACGGTCGCCTGGCGGCTCAGCCACGCGGTCGCGGCGCGGTTGCCGGCGCCGCCCTGCAGCGCCAGCAGTGCGTCCGGCGACACGGCGTCGCGACGCAGCAGGTGGGGCTGCGCGACCGGGGTCGTCGGGGCGGCGGTCACCTCGCGCTCCAGCTCTCGCACGTGGCGGGGCACGCGGCGATCGTACCTGCGACCCCGTTGCCCCAAGGTGCCGCGTCGGCTGCCCGAAGGCCCAGGCTGCGGTCGTTGGACGCCCATTGGACGGCGGCGCGCGACGCTTCCATCGTCGGGGTGCGAACGTCGCTCGATCTGTGCGATATTCGTGCCGGAGAAGCCGGCCCCGCGCCGGCGGCGAGCGACGGAGGTACGACATGTCCGAGTGGAGCGACTACGGGGCCGACGCGGTCGACTACGCCGCGGCGGCGAGGGGCCAGGCGCGCGCCACGAGCTCGTACGAGCGCATGCGGTCGCCGTGCTCGAACACGTTGGTCGTCAGCATCAGCTCGTCGACGGCCGTGCGCTCGGCGAGCTCCTCGAGGCCCACGCGGACCTGCTCCGGATCGCCGACCACGGCGTCGAGCAGCCACGCCTCGACCATCTCCGCGATGCGGGGGTCGGCGGCCATGTGCGCGGCGGCCTCCTCGGGCGAGGGGATGGCCGTCGGGCGGCCCGTGCGCAGGCGGGCCATCGAGACGCCCAGCGGCAGCGCCAGCCGCCGCGCCTCCTCGGCGTCGGGCGCCGCGACGGCGGCCACGCCGATCATCGAGTACGGCTCCTGCAGCACGCCCGGCGTGAACGACCGGTGGTACAGCTCGAGCGCCGGCAGCGTGTTCTGCGCCGCGAAGTGGTGGGCGAACGCGAAGGGCAGCCCGAGAGCGCCGGCGAGCTGCGCGCTGTAGCCGCTCGACCCGAGCAGCCAGACCTCCGGAGCCGGCGCGCCCATCCCGCCCGGCAGCGCCTGGATGCGGGAGAACGGGTGGGTCGGCGGGAAGCCGTCGCCGAGGAAGCCGCGGACGTCGCGCAGGTCCTCGGGGAAGCGGTCGGCGTAGGGGTCGTCCTGCGGGCGCCGCAGCGCCGCCGCCGTGGCCCCGTCGGTGCCCGGGGCGCGGCCGATGCCGAGGTCGATGCGGCCGGGATGCAGGGCGGCCAGGGTCGCGAACCGCTCGGCGACCGCCAGCGGGGCGTGGTTCGGCAGCATCACGCCGCCGGAGCCGATGCGGATCGTGCTCGTGACGGCGGCGAGGTGCGCCATCAGCACGTCCGGCGCGACGCTGGCGACGCTCGGGATGTTGTGATGCTCGGCGACCCAGTGGCGGACGTAGCCGAGGCGCTCGACGTGCTGCACGAGCTCGCTGCTGTGGCGCAGCGCGTCGCCCGCGGTGGTCGCGGAGGTGACGGGGGCGAGGTCGAGGACGGAGAGGACGGGGCGCATGCCCGACGGTGTAGCGCATCTCGGGGCCGCGGCGCAGCGGGGCGCCCGGACCCCTCACCCGCGGATGTGCACCAGCGCCTGGGACGGCGGCGTCGCGACCAGCCGGCCATCCTGCGCCGCCGAGACCCGCACGCGGTAGCGCCCGGACGACGGCACGGGCACCTGCACGTCGAACGCCCCGTTCGCCAGGCGGACGCGCCAGCGGGCGATGCGCCGCCACCCGCCGTCCTGGCGGCGGCGGTGCACGTCGAGGATCACGGAGCGCACGTGGGGTCGCACCCAGCCGCGCACGTGCAGCCCGGGCCCGCCGTCGGCCGGCCGGCGGCGGATGGCGAGGCGGATGCGCGGGCGCACCAGCACCTGCACCCCGTCGGAGACGGCGCGCCCGTCCGGCAGGCGCACCTCGAACGTGCCGCCGTCGGTCACCGCGAGCTCCTGGTGGAAGCGGCCGTCGCCGTCCGTGGTGACGAACCCGAGGCCCTTCGCCGGCTTCGGCGCCGAGCGCACCAGGGCCAGCCGCTTCCACGGCGCGGGCGCCCCCTTGTCCGTCAGCAGGCCGTCGAAGGCGACCACCG
The DNA here is from genome assembly GCA_963767885.1 of uncultured Actinomycetota bacterium. Lineage (GTDB taxonomy): Bacteria > Actinomycetota > Thermoleophilia > Gaiellales > F1-60-MAGs149 > CAVYFW01. Next base: position 199,672 of record CAVYFW010000009.1, on the reverse strand, counting down.
TGCCGACGGCGACCGCGTCGGCGCTCGCGGCGAGCTCGATGCGCGGCGGCGGCACGACGATGAGGGCGGCGCGCGAGCGCACGTCGGGCAGGGCATCCTCCAGCGCCCCGCCGGGGCAGCGCGTCGCGTTCCAGTCGCGGTGGCCGCAGATGCGGTCGATGTCGTGCACCGTGCCCTCCGCGTCCGTGAGGGTGACCGTGCCGTCGACGGGGCAGCCGTGCAGGGAGAGCTTCCAGGCGATGGTGCGTGCCAGCGCGTTCAGGCCGTCGCTCTCCGGCAGGGCGTTGCTCCAGGTGCCGATCATCGCGATGCCCGCGGTCGTGCGGTTCGCCCCGAAGGCGTGCGCGCCGACCAGCGGCTGGTCGAGCCCGCCCGCGCGCCCCTCGAAGACCTGCCCGTAGCGGTCGACGAGCAGGTGGTAGCCGATGTCCGACCACTTGTTGACGCGGCGGTGGAAGCGGCAGATCGCGAACACGATGGCCGAGGAGTCCTCCGGCCCGTAGTCGTCGCCGGTCGCCGTGTGGTGCACGATGGCAGCGTCGATCTCGCCCAGCTCCGGCGGCTCCTTCGGCTTCATCTTGCCGTTCGTCCACTCCGAGCGGCGGACGGTCGCGGGCGGCCGCACGCCGTTCGGGGCGACCGGCAGCGGCGCATCGCCCTGCAGCGCCCGCGCGGCCGGCAGCGCCTGCTGTTCCACGGTCACGGCGACGAGGCCCGCGACGGGCTCCGCGGCCCGCACCTCGACGACGTCCACGGCGCCGACCCAGATCGGCTCGCTGACCACCGGCTGGCCGGGATCGTCGGAGGCGTGCTCGCCTGGCGCCAGCGGCCACCAGGCCGTCCAGGAGCCGTCGCTCCGCCGCGCCCGCAGCTCGACCGGCGTGGGCGGCCCGTCCCAGCGCACGCCGACGAGGCTGGCGGGGGCGGCGAGCTCGACGTGCTGGACGTACGGCCGGGCCGCGCGCCGGTCGAGCAGGCGGCGACCGGCCTGCAGCCGCAGCGGGATCGCGCGCACCCCGTCGCCGAGGTCGTCCCCGGCCGCCCGCGCCGCAGGTGGCGTGCGCGAGGCGACGATCAGCGCACCCGCCGCGAGCAGGGCGCGGCGGAGCAGGACGAGTCGCGTGAGGGGTGTCAGCGGCGACGAGGGATCGCGCCGTTGCATCGATCGAGCCTACGGGGCCGAGCCGCAGAGTCCTGCGATCCGGCTCGCCTCGCCGGACGATCGAGACGATCCCGTAGCATCGCGGCATGGAGAGCTGGCGACACCGCAAGACCCTCATCCTCGGCCGCTCGGACATGGTCGGGCTGCTGACGCCCGCGGAGTACAACGACCGCGTCGAGCACGCCTACCGGATGCACGGCCTCGGGCGCGTGTACATGGAGCCGAAGGGCCACATCGTCCTGGAGCGCTACGCCGGCGAGTGGGAGGTCATGCCGTCGTACATCGAGGAGCCCGAGGCCGCGGCCTGCAAGTGGGTCTCGATCCGCGAGGACAACGCGCGCTACGAGCTACCGGCCGTCTTCTCCATCCTCATCTACACCCACCCGGAGACGGGCTTCCCGCTCGCGATCTGCGACGGCTCCCACCACACCCTCATGCGCACCGGCTCGTCGGCCGCCGTGTCGGCGAAGTGGCTGGCCCGCCCGGACTCGCAGGTGCTCGCGATCGTCGGCGCCGGCAGCGTCGGCCTCGGCAGCCTGCTGACCTGCGCCGAGGTCTTCCCCTGGGACGGAGGCCCGCGTCTGGAGCCGCTCGCAGGAGAGCCTCGACCGCCTGCTGGCGCAGGCGCGCCCGCACCTCCCCGACCTGCAGATCGTGGCCTCGACCGACCTCGAGCGCGTCGTGCGGGGCGCGGACGTCGTCGTCACGGGCACCCACGCGCGCTCCTGGCTCATCGACGACGCCTGGATCGCGCCCGGCACGCACCTGGCGGCGCTCGGCGCCGACCTCGCCGGCGAGCAGGAGCTCGATCCGCGCATCCTGCAGCGCGCCCGCGTGTTCGTCGACGACATCCGCCAGTGCCGCGAGGACGGCGAGATCAACGTCGCGCTGCGCGAGGGCGCGATCACCGAGGCGGACGTCGCCGGCGAGATCGGCAAGGTGATCTGCGGCGAGCTCGAGGGACGCCAGCGCGACGACCAGGTCACGGTCTTCGACTCCACCGGCATCGCCCTGCAGGACTCCGCGACGGTGCCGCTGGAGTACGAGCGCGCCGTCGCCGCCGGCGTCGGCATCGAGAAGAAGATGATCTCCACCTAGCGGGCGGCTGCGGGCGGCGCGGCCGGCCTAGCTGTCACCTGACGACGACGCTCACCCGCTTCACGACCGTCGCGCCCGACTTCAGCACGAAGCGCCACCGGCCCTTGGTCAGCAGCTGGCCGCCCTGCCGGAGGATCGCCGCCGGCCCGACCGGGCGCCCGCGCCATGCCTTCGACGCCCGGATCCGGCCGGGGCCGAGGATGTCCATGTGCAGGGCCCGGCCCGCGCGCGGCAGGGCGGCGAAATGGAAGCTGACGTGGAGCGCACGCACGCGTCCGGTGAAGCTGGCGCCGTCGGGGCCACCGCGGGTGATCGACGTCCGTACGCGGTCGACGACGCCCTCGCGCGGTGCCGCGAGCGTGACGGTCGCCGTGGCGGGCGCGAGGTCGACCGCGCCCGCCCGCCCGCCGAGCCGCAGCACGAAGCGCCCTGGCAGGAGCGTCGCGGGCATCGCGAGGCGCGCCGTGAAGGCGCCGGCCTTGACGCTGAAGCGCACGCTGCGGCGGAACTTCCCGCGCTCCAGCGTGCCGGTGACGGCGGCCGCGGCGTCTGCGGTGCCCGGAACGACGAGGCGCCCGCTGAGCCGGCTCTCGGACCACTTGACGGCGAACGCCACCTTCCCCAGGTGCAGCGCGGGCGGCGGCGGGGGCGGAGGGGGCGGGGCGATCGCGATCTGTCGCTCGACCGTCGTCGCGTTTCCGAGCGCGTCCGCCTGGCTGACGGAGACGGTGTAGGTGCCCGGCGCGGCGAAGACGTGCTGCGCCGCTGCGCCGGTGCCCGTCGTGCCGTCGCCGAAGACCCACTGCGGCGTGCCGGCGACCGCGGACCAGCGATCGGCGGCGACGACCGAGAGGTCGACGGGAACGCCCGCGACGCCGCTTGCCGGCACGCCGGGGGTCACGTCGGGACCCGAGTAGTCGAGCGCGACGACCGCCGCAGCGCCGTTGAGGAGGCCGACGACGGCGTTGCCGCGGCCGTCGACGGCGACGCTCGTCGCCGAGCCGACGCCGGTCGCCACGATCTGCGGCGAGCTCCAGACTCCCGTAGGCGTCGCGAGCGCGGCGACCCTGGCGCTCTGGTTGAAGTCGCCCCAGGCCGCCACCGCGCCGCCGTCCGGGAGCACGCCCACCGCGGGCGACGTGTGATCCCCGGTCGACGTGGGCGTCGCAGGCAGCGCGGTGCTGCCCGCCCACCCCGCGCCGGGCGCACGGCGTGCCGCGTGCACCACCACGTTGAACCCGACCCCCTCGCCCCACGCGGCCGCGGCGTTCCCGTTGGCGCCGATGTCGAGCGCCAGGCCCTCCAGCGTGTTGGCGAACGGCGAGACCGTCTCGGGCGGCTGCCAGAGCCCGCCGGCCGGTCGCCGCCGCGTGCAGATCGCCGACGTCGCCGACCCGGCCGAGCCGCCGCACGGCACTGCGATCCCGCCGGTGCGCTGCTCCCCGTAGACCACCGTCAACTCACCGCCCGGCGCGACGTCGAGCGCGACCTGGCCGATCGCCGTCGTGAGGTTGCTCGTGTTGGTGTGCTGCGTGATCGCGTCGGGGAAGCTCGGCCAGGCGCCGCCGGCGGGGCGCACGACCGCTGCGACGTTGACCTCGGTGAAGCCGGACTGCTCCTCCTGCCACGCGATCGCAGCGGTGCCGTCCGCGGCGATGGACGCGCTCAGGCCCGCCAGCTGCGTGTAGCCGCTGCGGTCCAGCACCGGCGCCGTCGTGAACGCCCCACCAGCGGGGCGCAGCGCGGCCCGGAACTGCCAGTCGTTTCCCGTCCGCTCCACCCACGCGGCGACGGCGGCGCCCGACGGCGCCTGCGCGACGTCGAGCTGCTCGGGCGGCACGGCGCCCGACGAGAGTTGCGTCGGCGCCGAGAACGCGGTCCCGCCCGGCGGGAGCGTCGCCGCCCAGACGCCCGGTGTGCCGCCGCCCTGGCAGATGCCGGTCGTCGGCGACGCGAGCTGCATCCAGACCACCGTCACGGCACCGGTGTCGTCGACGCCCACGTGCGGCTCGCAGGCGATGCCCGGGATGGCCAGCGACGGAGACGGTGGCACGGTCCAGGCGCCACCGGGCTGGTGGATCGCCACGCGCAGGCGCTCGGTCTGGCCGAACTCCGGTGCGCCGACCCAGGCCGCAGCAGCCGCGCCGGCGGCGTTCACGGCCGTCTCGACGCCCTCGCCGTAGCCGGCAGGCTCGGAGAGCGGCGTGACGGGCAGCCACGTTGGCGCCGCCGCCGCGGCCGGGGCCGCGATGGCGAGCAACGCGCTGGCCCCCGCCGCCAACCACGACCGCATCGCGCGACCGTAGCAGCGCCCCGACCGTCCCGCACGCTCGCCTACCCTGCCGGCGTGCGCCTGGCCGACCTCACGGGCACCGACGAGCCCGTCGCGCTCGACGGGGGCCTGGCGACGGAGCTCGAGGCCGCCGGCCACGACCTCTCCGACGACCTGTGGTCGGCGCGGCTGCTGCGCGACGACCCGACGGCGATCGAGGACGTCCACCTCGCGTACTACCGCGCCGGTGCCCGCGTCGCGATCACGGCGAGCTACCAGGCGAGCTACGAGGGCTTCGCGCGCGAGGGCGTCCCCCGCGAGGAGGCGACGCTGCTCCTGCGCCGCAGCGTCGAGCTGGCCCGCCGCGCCCGCGAGCGCCGCGTGGCCGAGCTGGAGGCGGGTGGCGAGGCGGTGCCGCGGCTCTTGGTGGCGGCCTCCATCGGCCCGTACGGCGCCGTGCTCGCGGACGGCCAGGAGTACGAGGGGAGCTACGGCCTGACGCGCGAGGAGCTCGCGGCCTTCCACCGCCCGCGCATGGCCGCCCTGCTCGCCGCCGGCCCGGACCTGCTGGCGTTGGAGACCATCCCGAGCGAGCTCGAGGCGGAAGCCCTGGTCGACGTGCTCGCCGAGCACCCGGGCGTTCCGGCATGGCTCTCGTACTCGTGCCGGGACGGCGCCCACACCTGCGAGGGGCAGCCGATCGAGCAGGCGGTCGGCGTCGCGGAACGTTCACGCCGGGTCGTGGCCGTCGGCGTCAACTGCACACGTCCGGAGCACGTCGACGAGCTGCTCACGCGGGCCGCCTCGGCGACCAGGCTGCCGCTCGTGACCTACCCGAACGATGGGCGGGTCTGGGATGGACCCAACCGCTGCTGGCTCGGCGTCGGGGCCGCCGGCTTCGACCCGGCGACCGTCGCACGCTGGCGCTCGCTGGGGGTGCGGCTCGTTGGCGGCTGCTGCGGCGTCGGCCCCGCCGGCATCCGCGACCTGGCGGCTCAGCTCGGCTGACGCGCCGTGCTCGCGGCGGTGCCCTCGTCGTAGCGGTCCCGGGCGGCGAGCACCTCGTGCACGTGCTCGTCGGCCCACTCCCGGACGGCCTCCAGCGGCCCGCGGAGCGACTCCCCCAGCGGCGTCAGCGCGTACTCGACCCGCGGCGGCACCTCGGAGTAGACCGTGCGCTCGACCAGGCCGTCGCGCTCCAGGCCGCGCAGCGTCTGCGTCAGCACCTTCGCCGTGATGCCCACGCCGCGCTTCAGCTCGCCGAAACGGCGCGGCCCGTCGACCAGCCGCCCGACGATGAGGGCCGTCCAGCGGTCGCCGATGCGGTCGAGGACGATCCGCGTCGGGAAGTCCCGGTCGAAACCTTCCGGATCCTGGTCGCCCGTCATCTCCGTCGCGGGGTAGCTTAGTGAGGCGACGGGACGACGTCCGTGGTTGAAACCTCCAGGTTCGCAGGTTATTGCTTGTCAATGCGTTCTCCGGCTCTCACGCAGCAGCTCGAGCGAAACGCCGCTGCCGCGGACGATCTGGCTGCTCAGGTGCAGGAAGCCGGGGTCGAGCACGTCTACTACCAGTTCACGACCCTGAACGCCCGCGTGATGGCCAAGGTCGTGCCCGCGCGGCACTTGCGCCGCAACCTGGAGCGGGGCGTCCAGTTCCACGGCTCCGCCATCGCCGACCTGGCCACCAGCCGCCACGGCACGCTCATCGCGAGCGGCCCGGAGGCGGAGGAGTTCGTCGCCTTGCCCGACGCCTCGACGTTCGCCGTCCTGCCCTGGGACCGGACGTTCGCGCGGGTCATCTGCAACCTCTACACCCGCCCGGATCGCCGGGAGGGTGGAGGGGAGCCGCTGCCGACCTGCGTCCGCTCCACGCTGGCGCGGGCCCACGCCGCGTTCCGCGAGCGCACCGGGCTGGAGCTCCGCTCGGGGACGGAGCCGGAGATGAGCTGGCTGGGCCCCGAGCTCGAGGTCTGGTCGCAGCCGAACGTCTCGCCGGCCTACCACGTGGGCGCCCTGGAGACGATGCGGCCGGTCGTCAAGCGCGTGATCGCGTACGCCCAGGCGCTCGGCCTCGACATGATCGAAGGCGACTACGAGGACACCTCGCAGCTCGAGCTGAACTTCCAGTTCGACGCCTGCGAGCGCACCTGCGACCGCCTCGTGACCTATCGCCAGGTCTGCGCCCAGGTCGCCCGGGAGCTCGGCGTCGTCGCGAGCTTCATGCCCAAGCCGACCGTCGGCGCCATGGCCAACGGCTGCCATCACAACCTGAGCCTCTGGCGCGGGGACGAGAACGTCTTCGTCGATCCCGACGAGCCCGCGCTCCATCTGACCGAGACCGCGCGCCATGCGCTCGGCGGCATCCTCGAGCACGCCCGCGGCATGCTGGCCGTGCTCGCGCCGACCGTGAACTCGTACGCGCGCTACTGGGACCTCGGTCAGTTCGCCCCCTCCATCGTCAACTGGGGCTACGACAACCGCACCTGCGCCGTTCGGGTCAGCGCCCGCGGCCGACTGGAGTTCAAGCTGCCCGACGCAAGCGTCAACCCCTACCTCTCGCACACCCTCGTGCTCGCGGCGATGGCGGACGGTCTGGAGCGCCGGCTCGACCCGGGGCCGCCGCAGTCCGGCGACTCGTACGACGACGTCGTCGTCGCGGCCGATCGCCAGGCGCGCGGCTTTCCGCCCCTGCCGCGGACGCTCGGCGACGCGCTGGTCGCGATGGGTGAGGACGGACTGGTCAGCGACGCGCTGCCGGCTGACCTCTACGCTGCCTTCATCGAGTACAAGACGGACGAGTGGGAGCGCTTCTGCGCGACCGTGACGGAGTGGCATCGCGAGATGTACCTGCGGGCGATCCCATGATGAGCCCGACGCACATCGCAACCGCCTTCGCGACCCTGATCGCGCCCGTGCCCTTCGCCGAGGCGGCAGTCGGGCTGCTGCGGGCGCGCCACGACTCGGCCGCCCGCCGCGGCGTCCCGGCCCACGTGACCCTGCTGGGGCCGCTCTCGCCGACCGGCGACCTCGCGCGCGCCGCCGATGCGTTCGGCACCGTGCTGGCGCGCACGGCCGCGCCGCTCGTGCGCTTCGTCAAGGTCGGCTCGCTCAACGGCTCGATGTGCCTGCTGCCCGAGGATCCGGGACCGCTGATGGAGCTGAGCCGCGAGCTCCACGCCGTCAGCCTGCTGGGAGCCGGGCCGGGCCGGCCGTCGCACCGCGTGCCGCACATGACCGCCGCGCGCGGGTCCTACGACCGCCGGCAGGTCGAGCGCACGCTCGAGGCGCGCCTGCCGCTGGCGGGCCCCCTCGGCTCGCCGCTCCTGCTGCTGTCGCAGCCGGACCGGCCCGTCACGGTGGTGGCCACGCTCGCGTGGCGCGACCTCTCGGAGCGCGGCGCCGATCACGATCTCTGCGTCTCGGCCCACACGATGCTGCGCGTGGCGCCGTCGAGCGCGTAGGCCCGGGCCGCGAGGTCGTCCAGACGGGCCTGCTCGGCCGGTGCGATGCCGGCGTTGCGGGCGCCGAGCGCGTCGCCGAGCGCGGTCAGCTCCGCGCGGACCGCGTCGAGGGCCGGCGGCGCGGGGATCGCCCGCAGGTGCCCGACCTTGACCTGCGGCATCCCCTGGCGCGCGTCGCGGAAGCGGCGCCGGTGGTGCCAGCGGACGGGGACGGAGTTGAGCAGCGCGAGCAGCAGCCCCGCCGGCCACTCCGCGGTCGCGAAGCCCGCCAGCAGCGAGTTGCGGAACGCGAGGCCGCCGGCCGGCGCGGCGATGGGGTAGCGAGCCGTCTGCCGGATCAGCAGGTCGACGCCGGCGAGGCGCCCGCTGCTGACCGCCGCGGGGTCGATGGCGAGCCGCGGCGCCCCACGGCGGAACGGGCCGACGTCGGCGCCCTCCAGGACCGGGAACGCGCCCGGCGCGGCCTCCGCCAGGGGCGCCAGTGCGTCCCGCGTCGCGCGCGTCGTCTGCACGCCCCGCTCGCCGAACAGCTCGGCGGGCAGCGTCGGCAGGGCGGCGAGCCAGGCCAGCAGCTCCCGCTCCGCGGGGGTCAGGTCGGGGCGCTCCAGCGGCCACGGCGAGCCCGGCGCGCCCGCTCGACGGCCGCCGTCGCGGCGCACGGAGACCAGCGCCATCGCGGGCTGGAAGACGCGGGCGAAGCGGCCGTCGCCGAGGTCGGGCAGCTCGGCCTCGGGCTCGCAGCGGACGTCGTGCGCGGCGCGGGTCGGCGCGTAGCCGTCGAGGTCGGCGACGCTCGTGGGCAGCACGAGGGCCACGCGCCCGCCGTCGCGCACCAGCGCGGCCGCCCGTTCGACGAACAGCCCGTGCGTCGTCGGATAGCGGGCGAACGACGCGTAGCGGCGGCGGTGCGCCTCCCGTAGCGCCGGCGGCAGGGGCCGGGCCGCGCGCCCGGCGTGGGCGATCCAGGGCGGGTTGCCGAGCACGAGGTCGAAGCCGCCGGCCGTCGCGACATCGGGGAAGGCGCGTGCCCAGTCCAGACCGCCGTCGTCACCGGGCGGCTCGCCGAACGCCGGCCCCGCGAGCGCGTCCCCGGCCGCAACGTGCCGCTCGGCGGCGGCCGGCGCGGCACCATGCTGCGCCAGGGCCAGGCGCGTCAGGCGGACGGCCACGGGGTCGACGTCGACCCCGTACAGGCACGCGGTCCACGCTCTGGGCGGATCGCCGCCGCGGGCCGCCACCCGTGCGGCGAGGCGCTCGCCGGCGGCCACGAGCAGCACGCCGGCCCCGCAGGCGGGATCGCACACGCGCAGGGCCAGCAGCGCGGCGAGCGGCTCGGCGGCGCGCTCCGCCTGCGCCAGCAGCGGCGCCAGCGCGCGGTCGAGCAGGCACCCGACGACGTCGGGCGGCGTCCAGAACGCCCCGGCCGCGCGGCGCGGGTCACGGTCGCGGACGAGGGCGAACGTCCCCGCGTCGGGGTCGATCTCCGGCCGGTGGGCGAGCAGCGCCTCGTAGGCCGCCGCGCGCTCGCCCGCAGGCAGCGCGTCGAGCGGGCTGCCGGCCAGGTCGCGACAGAGCGCCTCGGCGTCGAGCTCGCCGGCCTGCAGCGCGGCGCGCACGGCCGGGTCGCCGAGGGCCTCCCGTCCCGCTGCCGCGACGGCCTCGAGCAGCCGCGCGGCGCTCGCGTCAGCCGGCGGCGGCGTCCGCGTCGCGCGCGCCCTCGAGCGGGGTGATGGCGAGGTACGGCGGGCGATCGCGCAGCGCCAGCGCGACGCGGCCCTGCACCAGCTCGATCAGCTCGTCGCCCACGAGCTCGCGGCGCCAGCCCTGGCCCAGCGAGTGCTCGGTCTCGTCCGCGTCGGAGACCACCGTCTCCAGGAAGCGCTCCAGCTCGGCGCGGGTGGCGACCAGCTCCGGGGCGATGCCGGCGTCCATCGCCCGCACGCGGTGCAGGGCGCCGGCGAGCCCAACGGCGGCGTCGACGCGGCGGGTGACAGCGGGCGCCGGTGCGCGCTCGGCGGGCGGCAGCTCGGCCTCCTGCCCCTCGGCCACCGCGGCCAGCAGCGTCTGCACGTCGCCCGCGGGCAGCGACTTGCCGATGCCGCGGATGCGCCGCGCCTCGTCCTCGTTCTGCGGGGCGAGGCGGGCGAGCTCGATGAGGGTCGGATCCTTGACCAGCCACGACGCCGGGATGTCGCGCCGGCGGGCGGTCTCCTCGCGCCACGCCGACACGGCGCGCAGCGTCGCCAGCTGGCGCGGCGCGAGCTTGCCGCGGCGCTGCACCTTGCGCCAGGCGCGCTGCGGGTCGGGCACCACGTCCTCGCCGTCGGCGTAGCGGCGGCTCATCTCGGCCTCCGCCCAGGCGCGGCGGCCGCGCTGGTCGAGGCGCTCGAAGAGGCGGTCGACGAGCGGGATCAGGTAGCGGACGTCGTCCGCGGCGTAGCGGCACTGCACGGGCGTCAGGGGCCGCCGCCGCCAGTCCGAGAAGCTCTCGTCGTGATGCAGCTGCGTCTTGAGCACCGCGTCGACGAGCCGGTCGAGGCTGGCGGAGGCCGTCAGACCGACGAAGCCCGCGAGCAGCTGCGTGTCGACGACGCGGGTCGGCTTGACCCCGTAGCGCAGCCCGAAGGCGAGCAGGTCGCCGGCCGGCGCGTGCATCACGACCTCGACGTCGGGATCGGCCACGAGCTCGGCGATCGGCTCGAGCGGCGCTCCCTCCAGCGGATCCACGAGCGCGACGTGCTCGTCGACGGCGACCTGGACGAGGCAGAGCTGCGGCGCGTACGTGCGCTCCCAGAAGAACTCCGTGTCGAGCGCCACGCGGTTCGCGGCAGCGGCGCGGGCGGCGATCTCCTCGACTCCCTGGCGGTCCGCCAGCACCAGCTCTCCGTCCATCATCGCGGGATGGTACCCGGCTGGGACCCATTCAGCGCTACGAGGCGGCGGGCGGCGGGTGCGGCGGGACGCGGCGGGCGGCTCTAGAGACGGCGGCGGCGGCGCTCTTCAGGAACGCCGAGCACCTCACTGCGTTCGGCGCGGGGCTCGCTCACGACTTCATAACTGGCGCCGATGTTGGCCAGCGCCGTCGGCGTTTCATGAAGCGCGCTGTCGGCGACCACCGACGGCGCTCGCAGAGCGGCGTTGGCGACCACAGCCGGGCGCGGGGCTCGCCCATCGCCCGGATCGACGACGTCAACGCTTGCGGGGCTAGCTGGTCGCCGACTCCCCCGCCCGGACGCCCTCGACCCCCGCCACCAGCCAGTCGACGGCGTAGGCCAGGAACGACGGGCGGACGTGGATGCGGAAGCAGGGCTCGTCGGCGGTCTGCTCGACGAACGCCTGCGCCGTGCCGAGCAGCGTGCCGGCCACGCGATCGGGGCCGAAGGCGGTCGCGTGCAGGTCGAGCGGGCAGCAAGTGGAGAGGACCTCGCGCGCCGCCGGCCCGGCCACCTCGATGACGACGCGGTTCGCGCTCAGGTCGACCGCCGAGCCCTCCTCGCCGGCCGCCTCGCGCAGCGCTCCCAGCGTTGCGGCCTCCGTGCCGGCGGGGCCGACCACCAGCCACTCGTCGGGGCCGAGCCACAGGACGCGCCGCTCGCCCACCGCCGCCACCGTGCAGGGCTCGACCGGCAGACCGACGCCGAGCGCCGCCGCCACGCGCGCCGCCGCCGGCCCGTCCGGCGCCACCCGCAGGCCGGTCTGCGCCAGGCCCGGCACCCCGCGCAGGCGGACGTCGTCGCCCGACGCGTCCGCCATCCGGCCCGCGTGGGCGGCCAGGGCGCTGCGGCGGGCGTCAGTCGCCATCGCGCCGCGTCCCCTTCCCGTCGTACAGGACCGGGTCGACGACGGTCGCCGTCTGGGCGTTGCCGAGGTGATGGGCGTAGACCGTCTCGCCGTGCCGCTCGCGGCCGTTCGCCAGCAGGGCCAGCGCGAACGAGCGGCCGAGCGCCTCGCTGCGGTAGCTCGACGTCACGTGCCCGAGCATGGGCACCGGGGGCGCGCCGGCGGGGCCGGTTGTCAGCTGCGCGCCCTCCGCCAGCACGTGGACGGGATCGTGCGGCAGCAGGCCCACGAGCTGCTTGCGGCCGGGGCGGGTCGCGTCGGGCCGGCGCAGCGAGCGGCGGCCGACGAACTCCTTGGTGCTCGACACGAGCCAGTCCAGCCCGAGGTCGAGCGGCGTCACCGTGCCGTCCGTCTCCTGGCCGACGATCACGTAGCCCTTCTCGGCGCGCAGCACGTGCATCGACTCCGTGCCGTACGCGTCGACGCCGAACGGCTCGCCCGCAGCCCACAGGGCCTCCCACAGCGCGAGGCCGCGGTCGCCGGGCACCCACACCTCGTACGCGAGCTCGCCGGAGAAGGAGACGCGCGCGACCAGCGCGTCGATCCCCGCCACCCGCGCGTCGCGCACGGCCATGAAGCGGAAGTCCTCGCGGCCGACGGCGAGGTCGGGCGCGACGGCGGCCAGCAGCTCGCGGCTGCGCGGCCCGACGACGGCGACGGTCGCCCACTGCTCGGTGACCGAGGTCAGCCACACGCGCAGCTCCGGCCACTCCGTCTGCAGCCACTCCTCCATCCACTCCAGCACGGTGGCGGCGCCCCCCGTGGTCGTGGTCGTGAGGTAGCGCTGGTCCTCGAGGCGGATGACGACGCCGTCGTCGAAGACCATGCCGTCCGCCTTGCACATCAGCGCGTAGCGGGCGCGGCCGACGGCGAGCGACGCGAGGTCGGTCGTGTACAGGCGCTCCAGGAAGGCCAGCGCGTCGGGGCCCTCGACGACGATCTTGCCGAGCGTCGAGGCGTCCATCAGCGCCACGCGCTCGCGGGCCGCGCGGCACTCGCGGGCGAGCGCGGCGTCCATGCCCTGGCCGTGCGGCGCGTAGTAGCGCGGACGCTTCCACTGGCCGACGTCCTCGAAGACGGCGCCGTGGACGACGTGCCACTCGTGCAGCGGGGTCGTCCGGACGGGGTCGAAGCGCGGCCCGGCGGCCCCCGCGGCGAGCGCGGCGAAGGGCACGGGCTGGAACGGCGGCCGGGTGGACGACGTGACGAGGTGCGCGATCTCCAGGCCGGTCAGGCTGGCGGTGATGGCGGCGGCGTTGACGCGCGCGGTGCGGCCCTGGTCGGCGCCCGTGCCGGTGAGGGTGTAGCGCTTGACGTGCTCGACCGAGCGCAGGCCGGCGCCGACGGCCCGCCCGAGGTCGCGCACGGTGACGTCGCGGTTGAGGTCGACGAACGCCGTGTCCCACGCGTCCTCGTCGGCCGGCACGAGCCAGCACGCCTCGACGCCGTCGCCGTCGGCCCCGCCGGCGACGGGCCAGTCCGGCTCGAGCGCCTCGAACCCCGCCTCGCGCGCTGCCGACGCGCCCGCGAACGCGCCCTCGCGGATGCACGCGTCGAGCCCGAGGCTGCCGCGGCAGGCGCCGGCGAGCCGGGTGCCGGGGGCGGGGTCGTCCGGCACCAGACAGGCGAGCTCCTCGTCGAAGCGGCTCGGACGACCGCGGTGCAGGTGCAGGTCCAGGACCGGGTCGGAGCCGCCGGAGACCGCCAGCAGGTCGCACTCGATGCGGCGCGGCGCGCCGTCGTAGTGACCGAGCGGCGCGACGTCCACCGCCTCCACGCCGCCGCCGCCATGCGTGGCCGCGACGCCCTGTCCCAGCAGCACCTCGATGCCGAGGGCCGCGGCGGCGGCGCGGATCTCGTCCTCCACGGCCACCCGGGCGTCGACGATGGCCGCGACCTCGACGCCGGCGGCAGCCAGGTCGAGCGCCGCGCCGTGCCCCGCGTCGGTGGAGGTGAAGACGACCGCGCGCTCGGGCACGACGGCCCAGCGCGTCGCGTAGGCCCGCGCGGCGGCGGCCAGCATCACGCCGGGCCGGTCGTTGCCGGGGAAGACGATCGGGCGCTCGCAGCTCGCCCGTGGCCAGCACCACCTGGCGCGCCCGCACCTGCCAGATGCGGCGGCGCGGGAGGCCGGCGGGCATCCCCCGCCGCGGCCGGCCGTCGGCCACGCGCTCCACCAGCAGCACGACGTTGCCGTCGTAGGCCCCCATCGCGTCCGTGCGCAGCAGCACGCGCGCCTCGGGCTGGGTCTGGATCTCGGCCAGCGTCGCGGCGGCCCACTGCGGGCCCGGCGTGCCGTCGAGCGTCGCGCGCGGGGTCGTCAGCAGGTCGCCGCCGACCTGGTCGTCGGCGTCGACGAGCAGCGTCCGCGCCCCGGAGCCGGCGGCGGCCAGCGCGGCCATCAGCCCGGCCGGCCCCGCGCCGACCACGAGCACGTCGCAGTGTGCCCAGCGCTTCTCGTGCCGGTCGCGCAGCGGGTCCTCGAACAGCCGCCCGCGCCCCTCGGTGCTGCGCGCGACCAGCCCGTCCACGGCCGGCACGCGCGTGGCCGCCACCAGCGCCTCGTGCCACGGGCCGTCGATGCCGACCCACGCGTTCGGCTCCTCCGGCCCGGCCGAGAAGACGCCGCGCGCACGCCCCAGGACGGCGCTGCGGGCGACCGCGGCGTGTCCGGCGGCGAGCAGCGCCGAGGCGAGCGTATCGCCGGCCAGCGCCTGCAGCGGCGCGCCGTCCCACGTCAGCTGGAGCGGCGCCTGGCGATCGATCAGCCCGCCGGCGGGCGCGCGCCTCACCGGGCGTGCTCCGGGCGCTCGCCGGGCAGGTACGAGCCCGCGACCGCGTGCGTGCTCGTGTCGCGCACGACGTTGAACCAGCGCCGGCAGCCGGCCGTGTGCACCCAGCGCTCGGGGAACGGCCCCTGCGGGTTGGGGCGGAAGAAGAGGTAGCGGCTCCACGCGGCGTCGTCGAGCTGCTCCGGGTCCGCCGGGTAGGCGACGTGCGCGGCGCCGCCGTAGCGGAACTCGACCTCGTCGCGCTCGCCGCACCAGGGGCAGCGGATCTGCAGCATCAGTGGGCGACCGCGGCGGCGCCGTGCTCGTCGATGAGGGCCCCCGACTCGAAGCGCTCCAGCGTGAAGGGCGCGTTGAGGGCGTGGGGCGCGTCGTTGGCGATGGTCCACGCGTACACCCAGCCCGCGCCCGGCGTGGCCTTGAACCCGCCCGTCCCCCAGCCGCAGTTCACGTAGAGGTTCGCGACCGGCGTCAGCCCGATGATCGGCGACGCGTCGGGGCAGACGTCCACGATGCCGGCCCACGTCCGCAGCAGGCCCGCGCCGGCGAAGATCGGGAACAGCTCCAGCGCCGCCGCCATCTGGTGCTCGATGACGTGGAACGAGCCGCGCTGGGCGTACGAGTTGTAGGAGTCCACGCCGGCGCCCATCACGAGCTCGCCCTTGTGCGCCTGGCTGACGTAGACGTGCACCGCGTTCGACATCACGACGCAGGGCAGCACCTCCTCCAGCAGGCCGGACACCAGGGCCTGCAGCGGGTGGCTCTGCAGCGGCAGCTCGACGCCCGCGGTCAGCGCGAGCGGCGAGGAGCGGCCGGCGCAGGCGAGCGCCACGCGGCCGGCCCGGATCGGCCCGCGCGCGGTGTTCACGCCGACGGCGCGCCCGTCGTCGAGCGCGATCGACTCCACCGGCAGGCCCTGCAGCAGGTGCACGCCGCGCGCGTGCAGGGCGCGGCCCAGGGCGAACACGACCGCGTCGTGGCGCGCGATGCCGCCGCGGCGCTGCAGCGTGGCGCCGAGCACGGGGTAGCGGAGGTCGGGCGAGGTGTCGACGATGGGGCAGAGCTCGCGCACGGCGTCGGGGTCGAGCCACTCGGCGTCGACGCCGTTGAGCAGGTTGGCGTTCACGCGCCGCACGCCCTCGCGCACGTCGCCCAGGTTGTGGGCGAGGTTGAGGACGCCGCGCTGGTCGAACAGGAGGTCGTAGTCGAGCGCCTCCGGCCAGCCCTCCCACAGCTTCAGCGCGTGCTCGTAGATGGCCGCGCTCTCGTCCCACAGGTAGTTCGAGCGGATGACGGTCGTGTTGCGCACGGCGTTGCCCGAGCCCAGCCACGAGCGCTCCACGACGGCGACGTCGGTGATGCCGTGCTCCGTCGCCAGGTAGTAGGCCGTGGCCAGGCCGTGCAGGCCGCCGCCGACGATGACCACCTCGTAGCTGGCCCGCGGCTCGGGCTGCCGCCAGAGGAAGTCGGGATGCGCCTCGCGGTCCGCCACGTCGGAAATCTAGTCGCCCGGCGGCACCGGGCGACCTAGTCGCCCAGCTCGCGCCGCCGCCGGATCACGAACTCCTCGAGCTCGGCGCGGATGGCGTCGTCGATGGGCGGCGGCCTCGTACGCGTCGAGGCGCTGGTGGGCGATCTCGAGGGCGCGGTCGGCCGCGTCCTGTCCGCCCTTCTTCATCCAGCGGTCGAAGTTGTCCGAGCTCGACACCAGCGGCCGGTAGAAGCAGGTGCGGAAGCGCTCCATGGTGTGCGCGCAGCCCAGGAAGTGGCCGCCGTGACCGACCTCGGTGTGCGCGTCCCAGGCCAGGTCCTCC
Organism: uncultured Actinomycetota bacterium; assembly: GCA_963767885.1. GTDB lineage: Bacteria > Actinomycetota > Thermoleophilia > Gaiellales > F1-60-MAGs149 > CAVYFW01. Next base: position 183,234 of record CAVYFW010000009.1, on the reverse strand, counting down.
TCGCGGATCTCGAGCGGCGAGAACTCGACCTGCAGCATGCGCAGGATCTCGATGTCGATCACGAACTTCTCGTAGCTCGACACGAGGCCGCTCTCCAGCCAGCCCGCGGAGTGCATGACCCAGTTCGTGCCGGCGAGGAACGTCGGCAGCATGGTCATCATCGCCTCGTAGGCGGCCTGCGCGTCGGCCGTCTGGCTCGAGGTCAGGCCGCCGCCGGAGCGCCAGGGCAGGCCGAAGCGCCGCGCCAGCTGGCCCGTGCAGAGGAGGCCGATCGCCGACTCCGGCGTGCCGAACTGCGGCGAGCCCGACTGCATGTCGATGTTCGAGAGGAACGAGCCGAGGATGACGGGGCAGCCCGGCCGTGTGATCTGCGCGAGGGAGATGCCGGCGAGCGCCTCGGCGATCTGCTGCGCGAGCGTCGCGGGGATGGAGACCGGCGACATCGCGCCCATGAGCAGGAACGGCGTGATGACGACCGGCTGGTTGGCGCGGTGGTACTCCAGGGCCGACTCGATCATGCGGTCGTCCCAGCGCAGCGGCGAGTTGCAGTTCACCAGCGAGATGACGACCGGCTTCGCCTCGATCGCCTCGCGCCCGCCGAAGGCGATGTCGCACATCGCGAGGGTGTCGGCGGCCCGTGTGGCCGAGACCACGCTGCCCATGAACGGCTTGTCGGTGAGCGTCAGCAGCCGGAAGACCATGTCGAGGTGGCGCGAGTCGAGCGGCGCGTCGTTCGGCTCGACGATGGTGCCGCCGGCGGAGTCGAGCTCGTCGAAGGACTGGGCGAGCTGGCAGAAGCGCTCGAAGTCGCGCAGCGAGGCGTCGCGCCGCTCTGCGCCCTCGCGCACGAAGGGCGGGCCGTAGACGCCCGCGAAGTTCATGTGGTCGCCGCCGAGGTGGATGCTGCGCGCCGGGTTGCGCGCCTGCACGTCGTAGGACGTCGGCGCCTTGGCGACCTGCTCGAGCACGAAGTCCGGGTCGAGGAAGACGGTGTTGTCCTCCACGCGCTGGCCCGCGCCGCGGAACAGCTCCAGGGCCTCCGGGTGCATGAACTCGATGCCGAGCTCCGAGATGATCCGGCGCCACCCCTTGTCGAGCACGGCGATCGCGTCCTCCGAGAGGATCTCGTACCGGGGCATGCGGTTCACGAACATCGTGGCCTCCTCCCCCGGACGCTCCTTGACGCCCGGAAGAGGCCATTCTAGTCTCACTATGTGGTCGCTGTCATCCACGACGTGAGCAGATGAGCGTCGCGAGCCCGCCACGCGGCTCGCGGGCCATCGACCGGGCCGCCGCGCTGCTCGTGGCGGTGGTCGAGGCCGACGCGCCGCCGGCCCTGGGCGAGCTCGCCGAGCGCGAGGCGCTGCCGCGCAGCACGACCGCGCGCCTCGCCGCCGCGCTGGAGCGCCGGGGCCTCGTGCAGCGGGAGGCCGACGGCCGCCTGCGCCCGGGTCCCGTGCTGGTCGCCTACGCCTCCCGCGGGGCGTCCGACGCCGATCTGGCCGCGCTCGCGGAGCCCGCGCTGCAGCGGCTGGCCCAGATCTCGGGCGAGACGTCGAACCTCGTCGTGCCGCGGCTCGACGGCGCCGCCTGCGTGGCGCAGGTCGACGGCCGCTTCCTGCTCGGCGGGGCCAACTGGGTCGGTCGCCGTGTGCCGCACCACGCGTCCGCGGCGGGCAAGCCGTTCCTGGCCTGGGGCGTCGTGCCCGTGCCGGACGGGCGCCTGCCGCGCCTCGCCCCGCGCACCATCACGTCCCGCGCCGTGCTCGCGCGCGACCTCGAGCGGGTGCGCAAGCGGGGCTGGGCGGCGGCGGTGGACGAGCTGGAGGCCGGCCTGGCCGCGGTCGGCGCGCCCGTGCACGCGGCGGGCGGGGCGGTGGTGGCGGCGCTGACGCTGTCGGGGCCGACCGTACGGATCGGCGACGATCGACTGGACGAGCTGGGCGCGCTGGTCGCGCGGGAGGCCTCGGACCTCTCCGCACGGCTCGGCGCGCGCGATGGGAAGGAGGTTCGGTGATGACCGAGGACGAGATCCTCAAGGCCCTCTACGACGAGACGCTGGTGGGCAACGCCCCCCGGGTGCTCGAGCTGACGAACCAGGCGCTCGAGCAGGGCATGGGCCCGGAGACGCTGCTGTTCGAGGCGTTGATCCCGAGCCTCGAGGAGGTCGGGGCCCGCTTCGAGCGCGGCGACTTCTTCGTGCCCGAGATGCTGATCGCGGGGCGCGCCATGGCGGGCGCGCTGGAGGTGCTGCGCCCGCTGCTGGCGGACACCGGCGCGGAGACCGTCGGCACCTTCGTCATGGGCACCGTCAAGGGCGACGTGCACGACATCGGCAAGAACCTCGTCAACATCATGCTGGAGGGCGCCGGCTTCCACGTGATCGACCTCGGCGTCCAGGTCTCGCCGGAGAAGTTCATCGCGGCCGTCGAGGAGCACAAGCCCGACATCCTGGGCTTCTCCGCGTTCCTGACCACGACCATGCCGATGTTCAAGGCGAACATCAACGCGCTGGAGAAGGCCGGGCTGCGCAACGACGTGATCATCATGGTCGGCGGCGCGCCCGTGACCCAGGAGTACGCCGACGCCGTCGGCGCCGACGGCTACGCAGCCGACGCCTCGGCCGCCGTGAAGCTCGCCAAGCAGCTGATCGAGCAACGGCGCGCGATGGCCCGGGTTTCGTGACGGGGCTCGCCACCCTGCTCGCCGGCACGAGCACCATCGTCACGTCGGAGCTCGTGCCGCCGCGCGGCGCCGACCCGGAGGGCGTGCCGTCGCCAGGTCGACGACCTCTCGTGGGCCGACGCGCTCAACGTCACCGACCTGCCGCAGGCGCGCGTGCGCATGAGCGCGCTGGCCGGCTGCGCGCTGGCCATCGCCGCCGGCACGCGTCCGATCCTGCAGATGACGTGCCGCGACCGCAACCGGCTCGCGCTCGCCGCCGACGCCATCGGGGCCGCCGCGATGGGCGTGGAGGCGGTGCTGCCGCTGTTCGGCGACCCCGTGCCGGCCGACTCGCCCGCCGCCGAGAACCGCGACCTCGACAGCGCCGGGCTCGTGGCGCTGCTGCGCGACCTCGCCGAGGGCCGCACGCCGGACGGGCTGGAGCTCGACCCGCCGGCGCACCTCCTGATCGGCGCCGCCGCGTCCCCCGGCCGCACGACGGCCGAGCAGCTCGCGGTCAAGGTCGACGGCGGCGCGACGTTCGTGCAGACGCAGATCGTGCTCGACGCGGACGGCTTCGAGGCCTGGCACGAGACCGTGCACGGGGCCGGCCTGACGGAGCGCGCCGCGATCCTCGTCGGCGTCGCCATCCCGCGCAGCGCCGCCTTCACCGAGCGCGTGGCGGGCTTCGGCGCGCTCGTGGCGCCCGAGGTCGGCGCCCGGGCCGAGGCCGGCGAGGGCCTGGCCGTCGCGCGCGAGATCGTCGATCGCGTGCTGCCCCTGGCCGGCGTCCGCGGCCTGCACCTGATGCCGCTCGGCGCCTCGCCGGACGACCTGGCCGAGCTCGCCGCGCACGCTCGCAGCGTCGTACCAGCGTAGATCCTAGGAGCCCTGCCGCATGCACACCGTCCTGCGCTCGAAGACCCGCGAGGTCGTCATCGGGCCCGACCAGCCGTTCTGCATCATCGGCGAGCGCATCAACCCGACCGGGCGCAAGGCCTTCGCCGCGCAGCTGCGGGAGCGCGACCTCTCGCAGGTCGTGCTGGACGTCAACGAGCAGGTGGCGGCGGGCGCGCACGTGCTGGACGTCAACATGGGCGTGCCGCTGACCGACGAGGCGGAGCTGCTGGCGACGGCGGTGCGGCTGGTGCAGGACACGTGCGATCTGCCGCTGTGCATCGACTCGAGCGTCGTCGAGGCGCTGGAGGCCGGGCTCGCCGCCTACGAGGGCAAGGCGCTGGTCAACTCGGTCACTGCCGAGGACGACCGCCTGGAGCTGATCCTGCCGCTGGTCAAGCGCCACGGCGCCGCCGTCATCGCGCTGGCCAACGACGAGACGGGCATCCCGGCGACGGCGCAGGAGCGGATCGACCTCACGGGCAAGATCCTGCGGGTCGCCACCGAGGAGTACGGCATCCCGGCCGAGGACATCGTGATCGACCCGCTGGCGATGACGGTGGGCGCCGATCCGACGGCCGTGAACGTGACCCTCGAGACGATCCGCGGCATCCGCGACGCCTACGACCTCAACATGAGCCTCGGCGCGTCCAACGTCTCCTTCGGTCTCCCCGCCCGCCACGCGCTCAACGCCGCGTTCATCCCGCTGGCGGCCCTGGCCGGGCTCACGAGCGCGATCATGGACGCCCGCACCGCGCAGATCGTGGAGGCGGCGCGGGCCTCGGACATCCTGCTCGGCAAGGACGAGTGGGGCGCCAACTGGATCGCGCACCACCGGGCGGCGGTCGCCGCCGCGGCGGGGGCGTGACGGCGGTCGAGCCCACCGACGCCGGCGTCGGCGCGCCGGCCCGCGTCCGGCTCCGCTTCGAGCCGAGCGGGGTCGAGGTGCGCGTGCCGCCGGGCGTGACGCTGTTCGACGCCGCCTCCTGGAACGGCGTCGCGATCGACTCCACCTGCGGCGCCCACGGGACCTGCAAGAAGTGCCGCGTCCGCGTCGACGTGGGCGACCTGCCGGTGACCAAGATCGACGCCCGCGTCTTCACGCCGGACGAGCTGCGCGACGGCTGGCGGCTCGCGTGCCGCGCCCAGGCCGTGGCCGACCACGTCGTCGACGTGCCGCCGCTGGCCACGCGCCCCAAGGCGGCGACGGTCGGCGTCGGCCGCCAGGTCATCCTGCGCCCGGCCGTCGTCAAGCGCTACCTGGAGCTCGACGAGCCCACGCTGACCGACCAGCGCAGCGACGCCGAGCGCGTCGGCGATGGCCTGGAGGACCTGGCGCCGAGCATGGGGCTGGGGGTGCTGCGCGAGCTGCCGCGCACCCTGCGCAGCGCCGACTGGAAGGTCACGGCGGTCGTCGTCGACGACGTGCTGATCGCCATCGAGCCCGGCGACACCACGGCGCGCCGCTTCGCCATCGCCTTCGACCTCGGCACCACGACCGTCGTCGCCACGCTGCTCGACCTCGCCACCGGCACGCCGGTCGCGGTGCGCTCGATGCTCAACCGCCAGCAGCCCTTCGGCGCCGACGTCATCACGCGCATCTCGGCCACCATGCTCGATCCCGACGCGCTCGAGCGCCTGTGCGGCCTGGCGCGCTCGACGCTCGACGCGCTGGCCCAGGAGGTCTGCGAGGCCGGCGAGGTCGACCCGCACGAGGTCTACGAGATCGCGCTGGCGGGCAACGCCACCATGGTCGAGCTGGCGCTGGGGATCGATCCGGAGCCGCTCGGCGTGGCGCCGTTCATCCCCGTCGCCCGCGTGCTGCCCGACGTCGCCGCGACCGACCTCGGCGTCGTCGTGAACCCGGCCGCGCCCGCCACCATCCTGCCCGCGCTCGGCGCGTACGTCGGCGGCGACATCGTCGCGGGCCTGCTGGCCAGCGGCCTGGAGCGCGACGGGCGGCTGCGGCTGTTCATCGACGTCGGCACGAACTGCGAGATCGCGCTGGGCTCGCGCGATCGCCTGCTTTCGACCGCCGCGCCCGCGGGGCCGGCGTTCGAGGCCGCGCAGATCCGCTGCGGCATGCGCGCGGCTGCCGGCGCCATCGAGACCGTGCGCATCGGCGACGACGGGCTCGTGCTCGGCGTCATCGGCGACGAGGAGCCTGTGGGGCTGTGCGGCTCGGGGCTCGTGGACACGTGCGCCGAGCTCGTGCGGGTCGGCCTGCTCGACGGGTCGGGCCGGCTGCTCGACCGCGAGACCGCGCTGGAACGCGTGCCCGCCCTGGCCGACCGCCTGGCCGTGCTGGAGAGCGGCGAGCGGGTCTTCGTGCTGCAGCCCGGCCCGGAGGGCGGCGTCGACGGCGGCGTCTTCCTCGGCCAGCGCGACGTGCGCGAGCTGCAGTTCGCCAAGGCCGCCATCGCGACGGGCTGGCGTCTGCTGTGCGAGGAGCTCGGCGTCGATGCACGCGACATCCAGCAGGTGCTGCTCGCGGGCTCGTTCGGCTCCTACCTCTCGCCCAGCTCCGCCGTCCGCATCGGCCTCGTGCCGGCGCTGCCGGTGACCCGGATCGTCAGCGCCGGCAACGTCGCCGGCGAGGGCGCGAAGATGGTGCTCCTGTCCGTCCGCGAGCGGCAGGGCGCGCGGGCGCTGCTCGACCAGATCGAGTACGTCGAGCTCTCGGACCGCGGCGACTTCAACGACCGCTTCGTGACCGAGCTGGCCTTCCCCGACCCCGAGGTGCGACGCAGGTGATCCCGAAGAAGGCCGACGTCGTCGTCATCGGCGCCGGCATCGTGGGCTGCACGCTCGCCCACCGCCTGGCCGAGGGTGGCGTGCGCGACGTCGTGGTGCTCGACCAGGGCCCGCTCGACAACACCGGCGGCTCCTCGTTCCACGCGCCCGGCCTCGTCTTCCAGACCAGCCCCACGCGCCTCCTGTGCCTGCTCGCGCAGCGCTCGGTCGCGTACTACGAGGGCCTCGACGAGCCCGAGCGGCGCACCTGGCTCGGCGTCGGCAGCCTGGAGGTGGCCGTCGAGCAGCAGCGCGTGCGGGAGCTCCACCGCCGCCGCAACCACGCCGAGGCGTACGGGCTCCGGGGCGAGGTCGTCACGCCGGACCGCGCGGGCGACCTGCTGCCGCTGCTGGACCGGGAGGCGATCCTCGCGGCCTACCACGTGGCGACCGACGGGCTGTGCAAGGCGGGCATGGTCTGCCACGTGGCGCGCGAGCGGGCCGAGGCCCTGGGCGCGCGCTTCTACGGCCTGACGCGGGTGACCGGCGTCGACACCGCGGGCGGGCGCGTCCGCGCCGTCGAGACCCCGGCGGGCGCGATCGCCACGAGCACGGTCGTCGTCTGCGGCGGCCTGTGGGGCCGCGAGCTGCAGGCGCTGGTCGGCCGGCCGATACCCATGCAGCCGATGCAGCACCTGTTCGCGTGGACGAACCCGGTGCCGTCGCTGCGCGGCGCCGAGGAGGAGGCGACCCAGCCGATCCTGCGCCACCAGGACCGCGACCTCTACTACCGGCAGCGCGGCGACGTATACGGCATCGGATCCTACGATCACGACTCGCTCCCGATCGACGTGCAGGAGCTCGAGCGCGGCTCGCTCGGCCACCAGGTCGCGCAGGGCCCCTTCACGCCGGCCCACTTCGAGAGCGCGCTGGCCTCGACGCAGGCCCTGCTGCCGGAGGTGCACGACGCCGGCATCGCGGAGTCGTTCAACGGCCACTTCGCCTTCACCATCGACGGCAACCCGCTGCTCGGCCCGAGCTCGTTCGTCGACGGCCTGTGGCTGGCCGAGGCGCTGTGGGTCACGCACGCGGCCGGCGGGGCGCGCGCGGTCGCCGACGTCCTGCTGGGCCGCGACCCGGGCCTCGAGCTCGCCGCCGCGCACCCGGACCGCTTCCAGCCGCACCATGCCGCGCCGCCCTACGTGCGGGCGCGCGGCGCGCAGCTGTACGCCGAGGTATACGACGTCCTCCACCCGGCACAGCCGCTGCTGCACCCGCGCGGGCTGCGCACGGTGCCGTACCACCAGCGCTTCGAGGAGCTCGGCGCGCAGCTCACGGAGAGCGCCGGGTGGGAGCGCGCCCTGTGGTTCGCGAGCAACGCGGCGCTGCCCGAGCCGTCCCACCGGCAGACGCGCGACGACTGGTCGTCGCTGTTCTGGAGCGAGATCGTGGAGCGCGAGCACCACGCCACGCGCACCGCCGCCGGCCTGTTCGACCTGACGCCCTTCACGAAGGTCGAGGTCGAGGGCGCGGGGGCGGTCGACTGGCTGAACCGCGTGTGCGCGTCGGAGATGGACCGCCCGGTCGGCCGCGTCGTCTACACGACGGTGCTCGACCACCACGGCGGCGTGGTCTGCGACCTCACCGTCACGCGCCTCGCCGAGGACCGCTTCCTGGTCGTCACCGGCGGCGGCTCCGGCCCGCGCGACGTCGCCTGGCTGCGGGGCCTCCTGCCCGAGGGTGGCGCCGTCTCCCTGCGCGACGTCACGAGCGCCTGGGCCGTGGTCGGGCTGTGGGGGCCGCGCGCCCGCGACGTGCTGCGGCCGCTCGCCGACATCGATCTCGCGACGCCCGCGTTCCCGTACATGGCCGCGCGCCGGCTGTACCTGGAGCACGTGCCGGCGCTCGCCCTGCGCATCTCCTACGCCGGCGAGCTCGGCTGGGAGCTGTACGTGCCGACCGAGTACGGCCGCTGGACGTGGGACCGGCTGATGGATGCCGGCCGCGAGCACGGCCTGGCGCCCTGCGGCCTGGGCGCCTTCGAGAGCCTGCGCATCGAGAAGGGCTACCGCTTCGCCGGCGTCGACATGTACCGCGAGCACACCCCGGACGAGGCGGGGCTCGGCTTCACCGTCCACCTCGGCAAGGGCCCGTTCGTCGGTCGCGAGGGCGTGATCGCCGCCCGCGAGGCCGGCCCGCGCCGCCGGCTGGTGCCGATCGTCCTGGACGACCGCAACGCCCAGCCGCTCGGCGGCGAGCCGGTGCGCGAGAACGGCGTCCCGGTCGGGCGCGTCACCAGCGCGGCCTTCGGGGCGAGCGTCGGGCGAGTCGATCGCGTACGCCTGGCTGCCGCCGTCGCTGGCGGAGCCGGGGACGCGGGTCGCGACGCGGGTGCTCGACCGCTTCGTCGGCGGCGTGGTCGCCAGCGAGCCGCGCTGGGACCCGCGCGGCGAGCGCCTGCGCGGCTGACCGCGCGGGAGCCATGGCCGATCAGCCACTCCATCCCGAGACGATCGCCGTGGTCGCCGGACGTCCCGCGCGGGCTCCGGCCGCGCCGCTGAACGCGCCGATCGTCCCCGCCTCGACGTATCACCACGGCGGCGAGCCGGTGTACGGCCGCGACGGCAACCCCGGCTGGCAGGCGTTCGAGGATGCCCTGGGCGCGCTCGAGCACGGCCGCTGCGTCGCCTTTGCGTCGGGGCTCGCCGCCAGCGCCGCCATCCTCGACGAGCTGCCGCCCGGTGCGAAGGTCGTGGCCCAGCGTGCGCCCTACTTCGGCGTCGCGGAGCAGCTCCGCGAACGCAGCAGGCGCGGCGAGCTCGCGCTCGCCGCCCTGCCGGCGCTGACTCCTGCTGCGCTCCAGGAGGCGGTTCGAGGCGCCGCACTCGTCTGGGTCGAGTCGCCGACCAACCCGATGCTCGACGTCGTCGACCTCCCTGGCGCGATCGCCGTCGCGCGTGCCGCCGGCGCACGTGTCGTCGTCGACAACACCTTCGCCACCCCCTTCGGGCAAGCTCCGCTGCTGCTCGGTGCCGACCTCGTCCTGCACTCCGTGACGAAGCTGATCGGCGGCCACTCCGACCTGCTGCTCGGTGCCGTGGTCACGCGCGACACGACCGTCGAGCAACGCCTCCTCGCCCGGCGCTCGAGCAGCGGGGCGACACCCGGCACGCTCGAGGCCTACCTCGCGCTCCGCGGGCTGCGAACGCTCCCCACCCGCCTCGCGCGCTCGCAAGCCAGCGCGCGGACGCTCGCCGAGCGCCTCGCCGCGCATCCACGCGTGGCGCGCGTCCGCTACCCGGGCACCGGCACGATCATCTCGTTCGAGACCCAGGGCGCGGCCGAGGACGCGGAGGCCGTCTGCGAGACGTGTCGCCTGATCGTGCACGCGACCAGCCTCGGCGGCGTGGAGAGCACCCTCGAGCGGCGGGCCCGCTACGCCTCCGAACGCGAGGTCGAGACGCCCGCCACCCTCATCCGCCTCAGCGTCGGCCTCGAGCACCCGGAGGACCTCTGGCACGACCTCGAGCGTGGGCTCGGCTCGACGTAGCGCCGCCTCAGCTCATGCAGTCGTCGTCGGTGAAGTCCATGAAGCCGGCGCGGTGGACGATGTTCGGGACCTCGACCTGGGTCGGCTCCCGCTGGTACTCCAGGTCGGTCTGGTTGTGCTGGTAGGCGCAGACCGCGCGCGCGGCGTCGAGGTCCGGGCCCGCCCACTTCACGCCGGTCGCGGCGTCGGCCGGCGCGATCCACGACGCGTGGGCGGGCACGGCGAGCGCCGCGACTGCGGCGGCGGTGGTCAGCAGGCGGATGGCGGTGCGGCGGTGCATGGTGGGTCCCCTGGGTCGTCGATCGCCGGCTCCGTGCCGGTACGGGAAGCGTCCTCCTGGGCCGGGCCGCGACGCGCCCGGGCGATCCCCGGCGAGGCCCCCGGTACACGGCACGCGAACGCGCTCCCACAGACGACCGTCCCTGCGTTAACGTCGTTGTATGCAGCGACGTCGTGCGGCCCTGGCAGCCGCCTGTCTGACCGTGGTCCTGATCGCGCCTGCCGCCGACGCGGCGGCGAAGTGCCCGGGGACCAAGGTGGCCCGCACGCTCGCCGGCAAGCGCACCTGCGTGGCGGCGGCCTCGCTGCGCGCCGTGGTGCCGGCCAGGCCAGCGCTCGTGGAGGCCGTCAACGACGCCCTCGGGCCGCTGCCGCTCCCGGCCGCGGTGCGCCGCAAGCTCGGCGACCTGCGGCCGCCGCCGCCGCTCCTCCCGCCGGCCTTCAAGCGCGTCGTCCTGACGCAGACGCCCGCCCTCTGGGCGGACCTCACGCGCGCCGCCGACGCCGCGCAGCACCCGGCGGCGGCCCGCGCGCTGCTCGCCGTGACGGTGGTCAAGGACGGCGTGACCCTCACCCAGAACAGCGACGGCTCGGTGCGCGCCAGCGGCAGCGCCCGCCTGATGGACGGCGACAAGACCGTGAAGATCGGCCTCGACCTCGGCGCCGACGACAAGGGCGCGCTCGACCACGTCGGCTTCTCCATCGACTACGACGACGCGAAGGGTGGCGCAAGCTTCGGCATGGGCGTCGGCGGCAAGTCCACCCTGCCCGCGTGCCCCGACGCGAACGGCGTCATCCCGGGCCAGATCACGCAGGAGCTCTCGTTGCTGAAGGGCGAGCGCATCCGGCTCGGACCCGCGAAGCTCGGCGCGTACAGCCAGAGCACGAAGATCAAGGCCCGGGCCGTGATCCGCGGCACGCTCGGCCCGGACGCGAAGCTCGCGCGCATCCTCTACGACTTCCAGGAGACGTTCGAGATCGCGCACAGCGGCAACGCGCTCGGCTTCCTGCAGACGAGCTGGGTGGCCGCCGTGACGGTGAAGGCGAAGGGCCAGCTCGACCCGAAGACCGGCGTGCCGATCGGCGGCTCGTCCACCATCACGCCCAGGGCCGTCTCCGCCGCCCTCTCCGCGACCGAACGCGCAGCGGTCACGAAGGCGATGGGCGAGCTCGGCGACAAGCGCTATCGGGAAGCGCTGGGCGACATCCTCAAGCGCCTGCGCGAGGTCGAGACGAACGCGCAGACGCCCGGCAAGTGCGTTTCGATCGTGGCCGACCCGGCGCCGTCGTGGTCCCTGCGCGCCGGCTCCACGCAGTCGGTGACGACGTCGCTGAAGACCAACGACGGCGGCGCCGCCGTCGACGAGGTGGACTGGAAGGCGAGCGCGAGCCTCGGCTCCGTCGCGCCGCCGACCGCCAAGGCGCCGGCGCCGAGCTTCACCATCACGGGCGCCGGCCCGAATGGCGGCAAGACGGCCGCCGTGAAGTGGCACGCCGTCTCGCCCGCCGGGATCGCCGACCTCGACGGGGAGGCGAAGGACGACCCGTTCCCGCCGCGGATCGTCGGCACCGTCAGCTCGGCCAAGGACGACGCCGTCGGCGTGCACACCGAGTGGGCGTCGAGCGTGGTCTACACGAAGGACGTCGACCGGACGAACCCCGACGGCTCGCGAACCGTCATCTACAACCTGACGTCGGGGACGATCACGAGCGGGCAGTACCTGCAGACGCCGTTCGGGCCCTGCGCCGACGCCTTCGGGGCGGTCACGGCGCCGGGCGGCACGGTCAAGGCCGGCGACCTCGAGTTCCTCGTCGGAGGTCCGAGCCCGTCGACGTACAAGCTGCTGCACGACGTGGCGATGGAGGTGAGCGTCGCGGCTCGCACCTGCCCGCCGATGACGCCGCCGATCACGTTCAACGGCACGCTCCTGCCGTTCCTGAACAGCGGCCAGCAGCCGTTCACGGGCTTCCCGCTGTCGGCGGCGGGCATGCCCCTCGCGAATTCGCCCGGCTTGACCGGCACCATGAGCTGGAGCCTCGCCGGCGGGTAGGGTCAGGCCGCGTCGGGGATGCGGCGCCGCACCGCCACCCCGGCATCGCCCAGCACCGAGACCAGGGTCTCGACGATGGACGGATCGAGCTGCGAGCCCGACGCCTCGTGCAGCCTGCGCAGCGCCTCGTCGCCGTCCAGCGCTGCGCGGTACGGGCGCTCCGACGTCATCACGCTCCAGGTGTCGCAGGCGAAGACGATGCGCGACGCCAGCGGGATGTCCTCGCCCTTGAGCCCGTCCGGGTAGCCCGCCCCGTCCCAGCGCTCGTGCGCGGAGCGGACGGCGCACGCGGCCGGGGCCAGGAACGGGATGTCCCGCAGGATGCGCTCGCCGATGCGCGTGTGATCGCGGACGTGCGCCCACTCGGCGTCCGACAGGGGGCCCTTGCGGTTGAGGATCTCGTCGGGGATCGCGATCTTGCCCACGTCGTGCAGGACGGCGGCGAACTCCAGGTTGCGGAGGGCATCGCCGCGCAGGCCGATGCGGCGCCCGACGGCGACGGCGAGGTGCGAGGTCTCGGTCGCGTGGTCGTGCGTGTCCGCGTCCTTCGCCTCCAGGGCGTTGGCCAGCGCGGTGACGGTGGCGAGGTAGGCGCCCTCGAGGTCGTCGTGCAGCCGCGCGCGGCGCAGGACGCCGGCGGCGTGGGCCGCGAGCGTCTCGAGCGGGCCGAACACGCCGGGCTCGGGCGCCGGGTCGTCGATGACCACGAGCAGCAGCGCGTCGGCGCCGTCGTCGCCCCGGATGGGCACGGCGCTCAGCAGGCGGCCCTGCAGCGGCGCGCACTCGAGCGCCGGGCCGGGCAGGCCGAGGCGGCCGAGGAAGCCGGCGGGGTCGAGCACGAGGATGGGGCGGCCGCGCTCCAGCAGGCCCGTGTCGACGACGCCGTCGAGCGGCGCCAGCGGCACCTCGTGCAGGCGGCGGCCGACCGCCTGGCGGGCGAGCGCGTCGCGGATCGGGCCCGGCGTGGCGGCGATGAGGCGCGAGCCGACGGCGCTGCGGGCCACGAGCGCGGCGAACGAGCCGCCGGCGACGGCCGCCGCACCGTCGACGGTGGCGGCCAGGGCATGGGCCAGCGAGGGGGCGGCCGAGATGCGCGTGACGGCACCGGCCAGCAGGCGCTCGCGCGTGACGGCGCGGGCGTGGGCGCGGCGGGCGGCATGCGTCGCCAGCACGAGCGCGAGCTCGCGGGCGGCGTGTCGCAGCAGCAGGGCGTGCTCCTGGGCCAGCGGCGCCTGCCCGCGCATGCGCAGGGCGATCACGGCGCCGGCGACGTCCTGGCCGCAGGCGATCGGAGCGGCCACCAGCGAGTCGACGCCCTGGCGCTCCAGGTGCGGGTCGCGCAGCTTGGAGTCGGCGTAGCGGGCCACCCACAGCGGGCGCGGCGAGAGGACGGCGAGCTCCAGCAGCGGGTCGGACGCGATCGGCACCTCGGCGACCGCGGCGTCGCGCGGCTCGATGCCGCGGGCGAAGCGGTGCACGAGGTCCGAGCCGGTGCGCGGCCGCACCGCGACGATGACGCCCTCCGCCCCGAGCAGCTCGGCGATCGCCTCTGCCACGACCGGCGCGGTCCGCGCCAGATCGGGCGGGGCGTCGACGAGGGAGCCGATCCGGTCGAGCAGCTCGAGCTGCAGCTCGAATCTCACCCTTTCGGTGTCGGGTTCGAGCACACGTTCCTTGAGGAAATTCGAACTTCGGACCCCCCGACCAGACGGCGCGTACCGGGACGACCGGGCCTATCCTGGCTCAATGCCCGTCCCGTTGATGGATCTCGCGCCGATGCGCGCACACCTCCGCGAGCGGCTCCTGGCCGCCGCTGCCGACGTCCTCGACTCCGGTCGCTTCATCCTCGGCCCGGAGGTCAAGGCCTTCGAGCACGAGGCAGCCGTCTACGTGGACGCCGCCCACGGCGTCGGCGTCGCGAACGGCACCGACGCCCTGGTGCTGGCGCTGCGCGCGCTCGGCGTGGAGCCCGGCGACGAGGTCATCTGCCCCGCCTACACCTTCTTCGCCACGCCGGAGTCGATCGCGGCCGCCGGTGCGACGCCGGTCTTCGTCGACATCGAGGCGGGCGGCGGCTTCCAGCTCGACCCGGCCGCCGTCGAGGCCGCGATCACCGCACGCACCCGCGCCGTGGTCGCCGTGCACCTGTACGGCCACCCGGCGCCGATGGATGGGCTGCGGGCCGTCTGCGAGCCGCGCGGCATCCCGATCCTGGAGGACGCCGCGCAGGCCATCGGCGCGCGCCTCGACGGCCGCGCCTGCGGCTCGCTGGGCGCCGCGGCGACGTTCTCGTTCTTCCCCACGAAGAACCTCGGCGGGTTCGGCGACGGCGGCCTCGTCACGACCAACGACGCGGACGTCGCGGACACGCGTGCGGATCCTGCGCTTCCACGGCTCGCGCGACAAGCAGACGTTCGAGCAGATCGGCGCCAACTCGCGGCTCGACGAGCTGCAGGCGGCGCTCCTGCGCGTGGCCCTGCCCGAGCTCGCCGGCTGGAACGCCGCGCGCCGCCAGGCCGCCGACCGCTACGAGGCGCTGGGCCTCGGCGAGCACGTCGAGCTGCCGGTGACCGCGCCCGGCGTGGAGCAGATCTACCACCTCTACGTGGTGCGCACGGCGCAGCGCGACGCCTTCGAGGCGGCGATGAAGGAGCGCGGGATCGGCGCGACGGTCTACTACGGCCGCCCGCACCACCTGCAGCCCGTGTTCGCGCACCTCGGCTACCGCGAGGGCAGCCTGCCCGAGACCGAGCGCGCCGCCCGCGAGGCCATCGCCCTGCCGATGTTCCCGACCCTGTCGGAGCAGCAGCAGGAGGAGGTCGTCGCGGCGGTCAAGAGCTCCGTCGCGCTGGTCTGAGCGCGCCGCGGCCGCGACGCCCGCCCGCTAGCGTGCGCGGTCGATGCGCGTCTGGATCGACCTCACCAACAGCCCGCACGTCCCGCTGTACGCGCCCGTCGTCCGCGCCCTCGAGGCGCGCGGCGACGTGGCGCTGGTGACGGCGCGCCGGTTCGCGCAGACCGTCGAGCTCGCCGAGCTGCACGGGCTCGACGTCGAGGTCGTCGGGGCGCACGGCGGCCGCTCGCGTGTCGGCAAGGGCAGGGCGGCCGCCGGACGGGTGCCCGCGCTGGCCCGCTGGGCCCGCGGCGCGCGGCCGGACGTCGCCATCGCGCACGGCTCGACCGACATGCCGATCGTCGCCCGCGCGCTGCGCATCCGCGCCACGACGATGCTGGACTACGAGCAGTCGCTGCTGCAGCAGTCGGTGTGCTGCCGCTTCGCGCACCGGGTGCTGGCGCCCGAGGTCATCCCCATGGACCGCCTGCGCCGCCTCGGCGCCCGCCCGCGCAAGGTCGTGCGCTACCCGGGCATCAAGGAGGAGTACGCGCTGGCGGACTTCGAGCCCGATCCCGCGCTGCCGGCGGCGCTCGGCGTCCGGCCGGGCGCGATCCTGGCCGTCCTGCGCCCGCCGCCGGAGCTCGCCCTCTACCACCGCATGGAGAACCCGCTCTTCGAGGACGTGCTGCGGCGCCTCTCGGCCGACTCCGAGGTCGACACCGTCGTGCTGCCGCGCTACCCGTCGCAGGGCGTCGCGGTGCGCGCGCTCGGGCTGGAGCGGGTGATCGTGCCCGAGCACGCGATCGACGCGCAGAGCCTGGTCGCGGCGGCCGACCTCGTCGTCTCCGCGGGCGGCACGATGAACCGTGAGGCGGTCGTGCTCGGGACGCCCGTCTACACCGGCTTCGCGGGGCGCATGGGCGCGGTCGACGAGTCGCTCATCCGCGAGGGCCGGCTGCGGCGCCTGGTGTCGGCCGGCGACGTCCGGATCGAGCGCAAGACGTCGCGGCCGGAGGAGCGCGTGCGCCGCGATCCGGCCGAGTGGCTGCGGCTGGCCTTTTCCGGTTGGGATCCCGCCGACGGCAGGAGCAGAGCCGCCTCCGGCGAAGACGGCTGAGTCCGGCGCAGGCCGCCGGACCCGTCCCTATAATCGCCGCTTATGGCCTTTCCGATCCGGCACCGGCTGGCCAACGTCCTGATCGACGCGGGGCTGGTTGCGCTCGCCTGGTACGCGGCCTTCTTCTTCCGCTTCGAGGACCTGCCGGTCTGGGCGGAGAAGATCCGCGACGAGGGCCTGTGGCGCGTCGTCCTGATCAAGGTCGTCGTGTTCATCGCGCTCGGCCTGTACTCGCGCTGGTGGCGCTACGTCTCGCTGCGCGACCTGTTCCACGTCGTCCGCGCCTGCATCGCCGCGAGCGTGCTCGTGGTGCTCGCGCTGGAGCTGTTCCCCGACGTCGACGCCCTGCCGCGCGGCGTCATCGCGTTCGACTTCGTCTTCACGCTGCTCGCGCTGATCGCCGCTCGCGCCCTGGCCCGCACGATCTTCGAGCGGCCGCGCCCCGGCTTCCTGCTGCCGACCGGGCGCGAGGTGCTCGTGGTCGGCGCGGGCGAGGCGGGGCAGATGGTGGTGCGCGAGATGCTCAAGAAGCGCGCCGCTGGGCTACTCGCCGACGCGCCTCCTCGACGACGACCCGCGCAAGCAGGGCATGCGGCTCGAGGGCGTGCGGGTGGAGGGCAAGACGACCGACCTCGACGAGATCCTCGAGAGCTCGCCGCCGGACGAGGTCGTGATCGCCATGCCGGGCGCCGAGCCGGGCGTCCGCCAGCGCATCGTCGACGTCTGCCGGCGCCGCGGCGTGCCGGTCAAGACGGTGCCGGGCGTGAACGAGCTGCTCGACGGCGACCTCGACCTGCTGGAGCGCCTGCGCGCCGTGCAGGTGGAGGACGTGCTGGGCCGCGCGCCGGTGCAGCTCGACCTCGCCGGCGATCGGCGGCTACCTGACGGGCCGCACGGTGCTGGTCACCGGCGCGGGCGGCTCCATCGGCTCCGAGCTGTGCCGCCAGATCGGCCGCCTGTCGCCGCACCGGCTGGTGCTCGTCGACCACGCCGAGGACAACCTGTTCGAGGTCGAGCGCTCCCTGCACGAGCGCGGCGTGCCCGGCGTGGTGCCGATCATCGCCGACATCAAGGACACGCGGCGCATGGCGGCGATCCTGGAGCACCACGCCCCGACGGTGCTCTTCCACGCGGCGGCCTACAAGCACGTGCCGATGATGGAGTCGAACCCGGCCGAGGCGATCCGCAACAACTCGCTGGCCACGCGCGACCTGGCCGAGCTCGCGCGCGACGCCGGCATCGAGCGCTTCGTGCTGATCTCGACCGACAAGGCCGTCGACCCGTCGACGATCATGGGCTCCTCCAAGGCCCTGTGCGAGTGGGTCATGGAGGCGGCGGCCCAGGCCGGCAACGGCACGCGCTTCATCGCCGTCCGCTTCGGCAACGTGCTCGGCTCGTCGGGCTCCGTGATCCCCATCTTCCAGCGGCAGATCGCGGCCGGCGGTCCGGTGACGGTCACCGACCCGCGCATGACGCGCTACTTCATGACCATCCCGGAGGCCGCGCAGCTCGTGGTGCAGGCCGGCGGCGTGGGGCAGAGCGGCGACGTCTTCGTGCTGGACATGGGCGACCCCGTGCGCATCGTCGACCTGGCGCACGACATGATCCGGCTGTCCGGCAAGGAGCCCGACGTCGAGAACGGCATCCGCGTGCAGATCGTCGGCATCCGCCCGGGCGAGAAGCTCGACGAGAAGCTGTTCGCCGACGACGAGCACGTCGAGGTCACGCACCACTCCAAGCTGCGCCGCGCCCGCCGCGGGCCGATCGACGGGCAGTGGCTGTCCTCCCGCCTCGCGCAGATCGACCTCCTGCTGGCCAGCGGACGCGACGAGGAGGCGGTGGAGCTCGCGCTCGACGCGACGCTGTCGCCGGTGCGGGGACGCCTGGGGCAGCCCGCGCGGGACGAGTAGCCGGTGGACACGAAGCAGCTCGCGGCGCTCTGCGCAGTCGTCGACCGGGCGTCCTTCTCGCAGGCGGCCGAGGTGCTCGGCGTCACCCAGCCTGCGGTCTCGCTCGCCATCCGCTCGCTCGAGAAGCGCCTCGGGCAGACCCTCATCGACCGCTCCGGCCGCCAGGTCGAGCCCACCGAGGCGGGCCGCCTCGTCTACCGCTGCGCCCAGCGCATCCTGGCGGTGGAGCAGGAGCTCGTGCAGGGCCTCGCGGACGAGGCGGCGGAGCTCTCCGGCCTGCTGGTGGTCGGCGCGTCGACCGGCCCGGGCGAGCGCGTGCTGCCCAAGCTCCTCGGCGCCTTCCACGCGGAGCACCCCGACGTGACGGTCTCGCTGCGCGTCGACGACACGGAGACGATCGTCGACCGGGTGCTCGACCGGCAGCTCGAGTTCGGCATCGTCGGCGCCGAGCGCCCGCACCGCAGCCTGGTCTTCGAGCCGTTCCTGCGCGACGAGGTCGTGCTGCTGCTGCCGAAGGGCCACCCGGACGCCGGCAAGGAGATCACGCTCGACCGGCTCAAGGAGCTGCCGCACGTCGTGCAGCAGGACGGGTCGGGCGTGCGCGCGGTGGTCGAGCGCGAGCTGCGCGTGGCCGGCATCCGCCCGCGCGACCTGCGCGTGGTCGCCGAGCTCGGCCTGCAGGAGTCGGCCAAGAGCGCGGTGGAGGCCGGCCTCGGCGTGACCTTCATGTCCCGCCTGGCGATCGAGCGCGAGATCACGGAGGGCCGCTTCGACGTCGCCACGGTCGTCGGCATCGAGCCCGGTCGCCTGTTCTACTGCGTGCGCTCGGCGAGCCGCCCGCTGTCGCGGCTGACGCGGACGTTCCTGGAGTTCGCACGCGCCCAGCTCGGCCCGCGCGCGGCGGGCGAGGGCGACGACCCGCGCCGGCCGGTGCGCGGGACGCGGGTGGGGTAGCGGGTCCTACGGAGGGGTGGTTGTCGGGTCGCTCGCGGCGGCGCCTGCCGCTCGCGGCCGCGAGTCGGTCAGGCGCTCGCTCCTGGTGGCCAACGCGCTCACTGCGCTCGCTCGAGACGCGACCCCTCCTCCGGACAGTAGAAACCGCCTCCGACAGCACGTAACTGCCGTGCTGCTCCGGCTCTCGCTCGCCGGCAGCAGTCGCTTCGCTCCTGGTGGACAAGCACCTCACTTCGTTCGGCGCGGGGCTCGCTCACGTCTTCATAACCGGCTGCGCTAGTCATCAAGGACGGACGGCGTTCATTCGGCTCGGCCTGAAGGACCGTCGGCGTCCATCATCTACCCTGCTCCACGTGCCGCCTGTCGTCGCGTTCGACGCCGACGTCGTCGGCCGCCGGCGCACGGGTGACGAGACCTTCGCGGTCAACGTGCTCGCCGCGCTCGCGCGGCTCGACGCGCCGTTCCGCGTGCTCGCCTACCTGCGCGATCCGTCGGCGCTGCCGCCGGAGGTGACCGAGAGCGGGCGCGTCGTGCCGGTCCGCGTGCCCATCGGCTCGAACTACGCGCGCACCGCCGCGGCCCTGCCCGTGCGGCTGCGGGCGGATCGGCCGGCCCTCTACCACGGCCTCTACGTGCTGCCGCCGGCGCTGCCGTGCCCAGCGGTGCTGACGGTGCACGACGTCTCGTTCCTGCGCGAGGAGCGGTTCATGCCGGCCGCCGACCGGGCCGCGTTCCGGCGCTTCGTGCCGTGGTCGGTGCGGCGGGCGACGCGCGTCGTGGTCGGCGCCGAGTTCACCCGCCTCGACCTCGTCGACGCCGTCCCGGGCCTCGAGCTCGAGCGCGTCGAGGTCATCCCCTACGGCGTGCCGCCCGGCTTCGCGCCCGACGACGACGCGGCGGCCGCGGTGCGCGCCGAGCACGGTCTCGACGGGCCCTACGTCGTCTTCCTGGGCGACCTGCAGCCGCGCAAGAACCTGGGCCGCCTGCTGGAGGCGTGGGCCGTCGTGCGCACACGCCGCGCGGAGCCCGTGACGCTCGCGCTGGTCGGCGCGCCGCGCCTGGCCGCCGACGAGATCGACGCCCTCGTGACGCGCCTGGGCCTGCAGGACAGCGTGCGCCGGCTGGGGCGGATCGAGGGCACCGACGGGCTGCGCGGCATCCTCTCGGGCGCCGCCGCGCTCGCCTTCCCGTCGCTCTACGAGGGGTTCGGCTTCCCGGTCGTCGAGGCGATGGCGTGCGGCACGCCCGTCGTGACCTCCGACGCCACGGCGCTGCCGGAGACGGCGGGCGGCGCGGCGATCCTCGTCGACCCGCTCGCGCCCGGCGCCATCGCCGAGGGCCTCCTGCGCGTGCTCGACGACGAGAAGGAGGCCCGCCGCCTGCGCCGCGCCGGCCTCGCCCGCGTGCGCGACCTGCGCTGGGACCGCACCGCGGAGCAGCTCGCCGCCGTCTACCTCGACGTGCTGCGCGAGCGGCCGCCGGCGCGCATGTCGCCGCGACCCGTGCGCGAGGGCCGGGAGGCCACCGTGACGGCATCCGTCGTCTCCACGGGCGAGGCCGAGCGGCTGCGGCCCTGCGTCGACGCCCTGCGCGCCCAGGACCTGGGCGAGGAGCTGCAGATCGTCGTCGTCTGCAACCGCCCCGGCGACGGCAGCGCGGAGCTCGTGCGGGAGGCGTTCCCCGACGTCGTGGTCGTCGAGCAGCCCGAGCAGCGAGGGTTCGCCGAGAACCACAACACCGGCCTCGCGGCGGCGCCGTCGCGCTTCGGACTCGTGCTGAACCCCGACGTGCTGGTCGAGCCCGGCGCCGTCCGGGCCCTGCTCGACCTGATGGCGGAGCGGCCGGCGTGCGGCGTCGCGGTGCCGCTCCTGGTCTACCCGTCCGGCGAGCCGCAACCGTCGGCGCGGCGCTTCCCCGAGCCGATCGGGACGGCCGTGCGGCGCACGCCGCTGCGCCGGTTCATCGACCGCCGCGCCGTGGGCGACCACTACCTGCCGCCGCCCGAGGCGCCGCGGCCGATCCACTGGGCGCTGGGTGCCTGCCTGCTCGTGCGGCGCAGCGCGTGGGACGACCTGGGCGGCTTCGACGAGGGCTACACGCGCCTCTACATCGAGGACATCGACCTGCAGTGGCGGATGTGGCAGGAGGGCTGGGAGGTGTGGCAGACGCCCGCGGCCGTCGCGCGGCACGAGCACCAGGCTGCGACCGACGAGACGTTCCTGACGCGCCGCACGCTCTGGCACCTGGAGGGGATGGCCCGCTTCGCGCGCAAGAACCCCGCGATGCTCGGCGGACTCGTCCCGGCGCTCGCCCAGCGCTCCGTCGACGGTGCGGCGTGACGCGGATCTGCGTCTTCTGCGGCTCCTCGACCGGCCGGTCGACCGCCTTCGTGCAGGTCGCGGGCGAGCTCGGGCGCACGCTGGCGGAGCGCGGGCTCGGCCTCGTCTACGGCGGCGCGCACGTCGGGCTGATGGGCGTGGTCGCCGACGCGACGCTGGCCGCCGGCGGCGAGGCGCACGGCGTCATCACCCAGGGGCTCGTCGACCGGGAGATCGCCCACCGCGGGCTGACCGAGCTGCACGTCGTGCCCACGCTCGCGGAGCGCAAGGCGCTGATGGCCGACCTGTCCGACGGGTTCATCGCGCTGCCCGGCGGGTTCGGCACCCTCGACGAGCTGTTCGAGGTCGTCACCTGGGCGCAGCTCGGGCTGCACGGCAAGCCGATGGGCCTGCTCGACGTCGACGGCTACTGGGCCGGCCTCGTGGCCTGGGTGGAGCGCGCGGTGGCCGACGGGCTGGTCCCGGCCGAGCACGGCCGCCTGCTGCTGCGGCGAGACCGAGGTCGGGGCGCTGCTCGACGCCCTGGCCCGGGCCGAGCCCTCGCGCGCGAAGTGGGACACCGAGGACTGGAACCGCTAGATCGTCGCGCGATCGGTCGATTCCGCGGCCTCGCTGGGCATTCGACGGCATCTGCGGGCCTCGGACGCCGCCCGTCCCCGGCCAGCCGCGCGGAGTCTGATCCCAAGCGCGTCAGCGTGTGCGCGGCTGGCCGCGGCCGGTCGGCTTCGGCACGGCCGGACTACCGAGGGCGCTCCGAGCCCGCGGTACGTCCGGCCGTACCGCCCGAGACGCGCAGCTACCGCCGACTGCGATCACCGCGGCCACGGAATCGACCGTTTAGGATGGCGCGCGTGCAGGGACGGGGGTTGCTGCTCGCGGTGGTCGTCGCGCTCGCGCTGGCGCTCGCGCCGGCCGCGCAGGCCATGCCGGGCGACCCGGCGTTCGCGCCTACCTCGCCGGCCGACGGCGCCGAGCTGCCCGCCGACCTCGACGGCATCCCCGTGACCTTCAGCTGCCCGCTCTACCGCGTGGCGGGCGAGCCGCCGTTCGCGACGTACGGCGACTACAACGAGTACGGCGTCTCCTTCTCGCGCTCCACGACGGTCGGCCCCGACGGGCGCCTCGCCGACGTGGTGGCCCTCGGCACCGGCGCCATCACGCCTGGCCTGCCGCAGGACGCCTGCAGCTCCGCCATGGCGCCGGGCGGCTCGCGCCCGCTGCCGCAGGAGACGCCGGGCACCTACTACTGGCAGGTCTGGCGCCTGTGCATCGCCTGCCCGACGAGCTACGAGGTCGGGCCGATCCTGCACTTCGTGATCGAGTCGCCGGCGCAGATGGCGGTGCGCTCGCCGGCTCCGGCCCGCGCCTTCGTCGGCTACCCGATCGCGTTCCCGCTGACCCTGACCGGCGTCCCGGACGGCACGAAGGTGCGGCTGGAGCGCCGGGCCGGCGGCGCCTGGAAGACGGTCGGCACGGCGACCGCGCTCGGCGAGAAGGGCGAGGCGATCGCCGTCCTGCCGAAGGGCACGCAGCGGCTGCGGCTGACGGCCGTGATCGGCGACGAGACGGTCAGCTCCTCCGAGCGCCAGGTGCCCGTGCGGGCCGCGAAGGGCTGGCTCACCGACGCGGACGACGCTGGCGCCTACCGGGGCAAGGCCGGCAGCCGCTCCGTGAAGCTGAACGTCAGCGCCAACGGCCGCCAGGTGCGGCGGTTCTCGGCCTTCGTCGCGATGCTCTGCCCGGGCCTCACGCCGGGCACCTTCACGACGCAGATCGGCACCGCGATCGTCCCGAGGGCGCGACTCGACCCCGACGGGCGGTTCCTGGCGGCGCTGACGCAGGGCAAGGAGACGGCCGTGCGCATCCGGGGCCGCGTCGCCGGCGGCCGGATCGTGCAGGGCCGAGCCGAGCTGTCCGTCGGCACCTGCACCGGCAGCACGAGCTTCAGCGCCCAGCGGGCCGGCTGAGCGTGCCGTGGACGAGAGCCTCCGCGACGCCTGGGAGCGCCACGCGCACGACTGGGCGGCCTGGGCGCGGCGGCCCGGCTTCGACTCCTACTGGCGGTTCGGGCGCGACGCGTTCCACGCGCTGGTGCCGCCGCCCGGCCGCCTGACGCTGGACGTGGGGTGCGGCGAGGGCCGCGTCGCGCGCGACCTGGCGGCGCGCGGCCATCGCGTGCGCGGCGTCGACGGC
Source organism: uncultured Actinomycetota bacterium (assembly GCA_963767885.1). GTDB lineage: Bacteria > Actinomycetota > Thermoleophilia > Gaiellales > F1-60-MAGs149 > CAVYFW01. Next base: position 159,711 of record CAVYFW010000009.1, on the reverse strand, counting down.
TCGGCGACGCTGGTGGCGCTGGCGCGGGAGGCGTCGCCGGAGCTCGACTTCGCGGTCGCCGACGCCGCGGCGTTGCCGTTCGCGGACGGCGAGGCGGATCTGGTGGTGGCCTACATGTCGCTGCAGGACGTGGACGACCTCGGCGGCGCGGTGCGCGAGGCCGCGCGCGTGCTGGAGCCCGGCGGCCGGCTGTGCGCGGCGATCGTGCACCCCCTCAACTCGGCCGGCGCATTCGCCTCCGACGATGTCGCGAGCCCCTTCGTCGTCGAGGACAGCTATCTCGCCACGCGCCGCTACGAGGACGAGATCGAGAGCGAGGGCCTGAAGATGACCTTCGCCAGCGAGCACCGGCCGCTGGAGGCGTACTCGCGCGCCCTGGAGGCGGCGGGCTTCGCGATCGAGGCGATCCGCGAGCCCGCGGTGCCGCCTGGCTCCTGGGACGCGCGCAGGGAGGCCCGTTGGGGCCGCATCCCGATGTTCCTCTACCTGCGGGCGGTGCGGTCCTCCGAGGTGGCAGTGGGTCGCTCCGCGGCCACGTCGAGCGTGCTTCGCTGAGGTCCGCGGCGCGTCGCTCCGGCGACCATGGCGCTTCGATCCTTCGTCGCTTCGCTCAACCGCTACCCCTCGTCCGTCGATGACCGCTCCGTACCGCATACCTGCCGCGGCGCTGCGCTCTCGCCGGCCAGCCCTGATTTCGATGCTTCGAAATCTCCAGTGATGTCCAAGCGCTGCGCTCGTACCTCGCTCCGCGCGGGGCCGGCTCACGCCTTCATAACTGGTCGCGCTGCTGGCGGGCCGCCGCCCTCTAGCCCAGCGCGATGGCCTCCCGGTAGGCAGCCACGAGGCCGTCGGCGGTGCGCTCCCACGTCAGCTCGGCGGCGCGCCGGCGCCCCGCCTCGACCAGCTCCGCCGAGCGCGCGACCGCGTCGTCGATGCCGGCGGCGATCGCCTCCGGGTCGAGCGGGTCGACCAGCACCGCCGCCCCGCCGGTCACCTCCGGCAGCGCCCCGCGGTCGGCCGCCACCACCGGGCAGCCCGCCGCCATCGCCTCGACCGCGGGGTAGCCGAAGCCCTCGTGCAGCGAGGGGATGGCCAGGCACTCGGCGTGGGCGTACAGCCGGTGCAGCGTCTCGTCGTCGACCCGGCCCAGCCGCACCGCGCCGTCCGGCAGCGCATCGCCCCAGCCCTCGGCCCCCACGAGCACCAGCCGCTCGCCCCGCCCGCGCATCGCCTCCGCCAGCCGGGCCAGGTTCTTGCGCGGCTCCGGCGTGCCGACGAAGAGCACGTACGGGCCGTCGACCGGCAGGAGGCCCGCCGGCGGTGCACCGAGGAAGCGCGGATCGACGCCGGGATGGACGACGCGGATGCGCAGCCACGGGAAGGTGCGGTCGAGGTCGTCGGCGCCCTCGGCGCTGTCCGCGACGACCACGGCGGCCGCCCCCAGCACGCGCCCGAGGGTGGCGCGGGTGTAGAGGCGGTTCCACGTCGCCAGCGTCTCGGGGTGGTGCAGCGGCGCGAGGTCGTGCACCGTCAGCACGGCGGGCGGGCGGCCGTCGTGCAGCGGGCCGCGCAGCGTGACGAGGTGCAGCACGTCGGCGCCGCGCGCCCGCGCCGCCCGGCGCAGGCCGAGCGGGTACCACGTCACGTCCTGGCGCACGGCCAGCGCCCGCCGCGCCAGCGTCCCGCGCTCCAGGGCCGGCCCGCCGCCGAGCTCCTCCACCGCCACGTCGTCGCGCGCCGCCAGCGCCGACGCGACGCCGCGGGCGTAGCGGGCCACCCCGGCGGCGGCCAGTCGGGTCGGTGCGAGGTCGAGGGCGACGCGGAGCACGGCCCCTTGTCTACCATCGCCGGCCAGTGGACGACGCCGCCCGACCGCCGGAAGACGCCGCGCTCGACGTGCCGGCGCTCGTCGCCGCCGCCGAGGCCCGGGCCGCCGCGGGCCGCGCGGAGGGGCGCTACGGCGAGGATCCCGCCGCCGTGGAGCTGCCCTCGGAGGCCCGCTGGCAGCGGCTCCAGGCGACGTCGGTGCTGCGCGGCCAGCGCCCGCCCGGCCTGCCCAGCCGCGCGGCCGTGCGGCTGGCGGCGCCGTTCGTGGACGACCTGGTCGCGCAGGCCAACCGCTTCCACGCGGAGGTCGTCGACGCCGTGCGCGCACTGGAGGAGGCGCTCGCGGCCGAGCGCGCGCGGGCCGACCGGCTGGAGGCGGAGGTCGAGCGCCTGCGCGCCGCCGGGGGCCGGTGAGCGCCGCGCCGCGGCGATCCCTGCGCATCGTCTGGGACGTCTCGCCGCTCAGCGTGCCGCCGACGGGCATCGGGACGTACGTCCGCGAGAGCCTCGCCGCCGCCGCACGGCTGCGGCCCGAGCACCGCTTCGTGGCCCTCTCGGTGGGCGGGCGCAACGAGACCGTGCGCCTCGCCGAGCACCTCAGCGGCCTGCCGGAGACGATCGAGCGCCGTCACCGCCGGGTGCGCGGCGCGGCACCGCTGCGGCGCCTCCTGAACAGCGCCCCGCTGCCGCTGCTGGAGCCGCTCGCGGGGCGTTGCGACGCCTTCGTCGACTCCGAGTGGCTCTACCCGCGGCAGCGCCACGGCGTCCGCATCGCGGTGGTGCACGACCTGATCCCGCTGCGCTTCCCGGAGTGGACGACGGCGCCGACGCGCCGCATGCACCTGCGCAAGCTCGACGACGTCCGCCGCGCCGACGCGGTCGTGACGAACTCCGCCGCCACCGCCCGCGACGTGGCGGAGCGGCTCGGCGTCCCGGAGCAGCGCCTGCACGTGGCGCGTCCGGGCGTCGCCGACGCGTTCCGCACCGCCGCGCCCGCCGCGCCGGGGCCCGCCGGCGGCCGGCCGTACCTGCTCGCCGTCGGCACGCTCGAGCCGCGCAAGAACCTGCCGGCGCTGCTCGACGCCTACGCCCTCGTGCGGCGCGACCTGCCGGAGCTCGCGCTCGTGCTGGTGGGCGGCCAGGGCTGGGGCGGCGACCCGGTGGCCCTGCGGGCGGCCGAGCTCGGCCTCGGCGACGACCTCGTCCGCACGGGCTACCTGCCGCAGGTCGCGCTGCCGGGCGTCGTCGCGGGCGCCCGCGCCTTCTGCTGGCCGACGCTCTTCGAGGGCTTCGGGATGCCCGTCGCCGAGGCGCTGGCGGCCGGCGTGCCGGTGGTGTGCTCGGACGACCCGTCCCTCGACGAGGCGGCGGGCGACGCGGCCTGGCGGGCGCCGGCGGGCGACCCGGAGGCGATCGCGGGCGCCATCCGCCGGGCCGTCGTCGACGACGCCGAGCGCGCGCGCCGCATCGCCGCGGGCCGCGCCCACGCCGCGACGCTGACCTGGGAGGCGTGCGCCACCGTCTTCGTGGAGACGATCGAGGGGCTCGCGGGATGACCACGGTCAACCACGTGCTCGACTCCCTCGCGCCGTTCGACGCCATCGCCGACGAGGTGCGGGCGCTCCGCGACGCGCTCGCGGCGCGCGGCGTCGGGGGCACGATCCACGCGGCCCACGTCCACCCGTCGCTGCGCGGCGAGGGGCTGCCGCTGGACGCGCTGCCCGCGGGCGAGCCGGTCCTGCTGCACCACTCGATCGGCTCGCCGGCCGTCGACGCGGCGCTGGGCGCGGGCGGCCCGCTCGCCGTGCGCTACCAGAACGTCACTCCCGCGCGCTGGTTCCGCGGGGTCAACGATCGCCTGGCGGACGCCGCGGTGCGCGGCCGCGCCGACGTCGAGCGGCTCGCCCAGCGGGCGACGGCCGCCATCGCGCCGTCGACCTACTCGGCCGACGAGGCGCGCGCCGCCGGCTTCCCCGCCGTGGCCGTCGTCCCGATCCTGCTCCCGGAGGCGCCCGCACCCGCGGTCGCGGCGTCGCCGCCGGCGGCCGGTCCGCTGATCGTCACCATCGGGCGCGTCGCGCCGCACAAGCGGATCGACGAGGTGCTGCGGGTCTTCGCCTGCTACCGGCGCGGCTGCGCGCCCACCGCTCGGCTGGTCGTCGCCGGCTCGGACGCCGGGTTCGAGCCGTACGGCCGGGCCTGCCGCGCGCTCGCCGACCGCCTCGGCGTCGCCGCCGCCGTGGACGTCAGCGGGGTCATCGCCGAGGCCGACAAGCACGCGCTGCTCGCCCGCGCCGACTGCTACCTCGCCTGCACGGAGCACGAGGGCTTCTGCGTGCCCCTGGTCGAGGCCATGCGCGCGGGCGTGCCGATCGTCGCGCGGGCCGAGGCCGCCGTGCCGGAGACGGTCGGCCGCGGCGGCGTCGTGGTGGCGACGCGCGACCACGCCGTGCTGGCGGAGCTCGTGCACGCCGTCGCGGGCGACCCGGTCGCGCGGGCGGCCGCCCGGCGGGAGGCGGCGACGCTTCGACCCGGCGCGGGTCGGCGGCGAGCTGGTCGACGCCGTGCTCGCCGCGCTCGCGCGGTGAGTCAGAGCCGGATGCCCGCCTCGTCGACCTGCTCGGCGTAGCGGGTGTCGACCTCCTCCGGGTCGGCCCGGCTCCACGTCCCGCCGAGCGCCTCGCCCGCCATGCGCACGTCGGTCAGGAAGCGGTTGAGGCGCGGCGCGTTGCGCTCGGCCGCGGCGTTGCCCCACCACGGCCACTCGTCGTCGCGCGGGTCGTAGACGCGCGGGAACCAGAGGCTCGTCGGCAGCTCGATGCGCAGCGCCGGCGGCCAGCCCGAACCGTCGACGCCGACCGTCGTGCCGTGCACCGCGACCGGCGCCACGTGCGCCATCTGCCAGCGCTGGAATCCCTCGGGCGCGTCGGGCGCCAGCTCGCGCAGCAGCGCGCCGACGTCGTGCACCGTCGCCGCGGCGAGGGCGTCGTCGCCCGTCTCGAACCACACGCGCGCCGGCGTGCGGAGCGTCCCCCGCGGGGTCGTCGCCACGCCGCCGCGCGGCAGGTCGAGCATGCGCAGGCGGCGATCCCCGGGCAGCCGTCGCGCGAGGAACTCCTCGTACGGGCCGTCGCGCTCGGCCAGGAAGCCCTCGGGCTGCGGCGTCTCGAGGACGTCGAAGACCTGCTCTCGACGGCCGACCTGCAGCACCGCGGCGGCGAGCTCGAGCAGCGCGATCAGGTCGGACGCGGTCTCCGGCCGCGGCAGCTCCAGCGTCCAGGCGGCGTACGGCGCGCGCGCGGTCGCGGACCAGTGGAGGGTCACGGCAGCAGCTGGTCGTCGGTGAAGTGGAACGAGCCCGCGTGGTTGACGATGCGGACCTCGTCGAAGGTCTGGTGGTCGGGAAGGTTCCGCTGCAGCCAGTCCAGCAGCATGTCGCGGTCGGCGTAGTGCAAGGCGAAGTTGCTCGGGATGAGCGGGTTGTCGGACGGCGCCGGCGGCATGCCGTCGGGTGTCTGGCCGCGGAAGCGGAGCTCCGCGACGCGGTGGTACGGCGTGCCTCCCGGCGCGTTCGGGTCGTGGCCCGGGCGGGAGCTCGCCTGTGCTGCCCGCCGAGCTGGCCGATCGCCTTCCACAAGTTGTCACGCGCCGCGGCCGCGCGTACCCGACGTGACCTCCTTGACCTGGAACGCGATCCCCTGGCCGCCCGCGAGGTCGACGACGACGTCGCCGCCGCCAGCGTCGAGGTGCACCGGACGGCCGGCCTCCGCGTAGCGAGAGCGCGATCGCGAGCTCGTGCACGGCACCGGCCTTCTGCGGCACCTCCCGCAACTCCGCTCCGGTGCGCTCCAGGAAGGTCGCGAGCGAGTCCGGGTTCTGCAGCCGGCTGGTGACGGCGAGCCGCTCGACGAGGTCGACGACGCGGCCAGCCGGGAGGCCTGGCGAGGCCGGGGGGTCCGGTACGGCCTTCGCGATCGTCACGGCGCGCTCCGCGTTGCGCATCTGTCCGCCGCTCCGCAGCAGCCCGTCGGCGATGCGCAGCCCCGGCGCGCCGTGCTGGCGCACGAAGTTGGCCAGGACCGCGTCGGGCACGCCGGTCTGCACGACGCGGGTCACGACCTCGACGGCCGCACCGCTGTCGCGCAGCGCCGTGGTCGTCGCCGGGTCCATGCGCGCGGCGATCGGCTCCCAGGGGTCGGGGCCGCCCGAGCGCGGCGGGCGGGCGCCGCCCTGTCCGTCGCCGGCCCCCGACTGGCCGCTTTGCGCGTCGCCGCCGCGGTCCCTGCCGGGCCCCTTGATCGTCATGATCGAGTCGGCGTCCGCGGGCGCGGCCTGTCCCTCGTTGGCGACCCGCTCGGCGTCGCGGAGCTCGCGCTGCAGCGTGTCGCGGCGCTCCTCGAGGTTGCGGAGGCGGTCGAGCTCGCGCTGGTGCTCGGCGACGAGCGCCGGGGTCGGCCGGTGTGGGCTCGCCGAGCTGCGGGAAGAGCTCCGCCTCGATCTCGCGCACCGAGTCGCGCGTCTGCTGGACGGCGATCTCCGCCAGGTCGACCTGCCGCTGGGCCTCGAGCAGGCGCGCCTCGGCCTTGACGATGCCGGTCTGCTGGTACGCGGCGTGCTCCTCCGGCAGGCGCTTGTAGAGGGCGTCGAAGCCGCGCTCGATCTCGCGCGCCGAGGCCAGCTCGGCCACGAGCTTCGGGTCGGCGTGCTCGCCCGCCGCCTGCACCTGGGCCTCGAGCTCCTTCACCCGGCGCTCGTAGTGATCCGCCTGGTCGTACGTCCACTCGCGGCGGTCGGCCGACTTGCCGTAGACGCTGTCCCACCAGACCTGCGCCGCCGCCTGCTCGGCCGCGCTCATCGGCCCGTCGCGCTTCGTGACCTCGAACGCCTGCTGCGCGACGTCGGGGTCGAGGCCCATGCGCTTCTTGATCCACTCGACGTCGCGGCCCTTCGAGGCCTGCAGCCGCGCCATCGACCACCACTGCAGCGCGTGGTCGACCTCGTGGCGCCCGAGGGCGCTCATGTACTCCACGAGGTGCCCGGGGAGCTGCGGGGTCTGGACGTAGGCCGGGTCGACGACGATCGTCCAGTTCTTGAACTCCAGGTGCGCCGCGCCGCCGCCGGACTGCGCGCCCTCGACGACCTTGACGTTGGGGATGCCGCGCGCCTGCAGGACGCGGTTGCTGATCGCCGTCAGCGAGTCGAGGCGCGCCTCCGTCGTCATGCCCGGCCAGTGGCTGCCGAGCACCTCCAGCGAGTTGACGATGCGCCGCGCCTCGAGCCGCTCGTGCGCGGTGCCGGCGCGGATCGGATCGACGGGGGCGTCCGTGCCGGCCGGGCCGGTGCGTCTCCTCGCCGGAGCGGACCGGCGCCTCGCCCTGCGGCTTCGCGGTCGGCTCGCCGGTCGGCCTCGCGGTCTCTGCGGCGTCCGGGCGCGCGGGGCCGCCCTCGAGGGGCTTGACGGGCGCGCCCTCGACCGGGTGCGTTGTCGTCGTCGTCGGTTCGCCGCCGCCCGGCCGCACCGTCTCGGGCGTGGTGTGCGTCCCGCCCTCGGTCGTCGCCTTCGGCCCCGTCCCCTTCGGCCCGGGCGCGAACTTGCCCACCACGCTCATGAAGACGTTCTGCAGCATCCCCTCGGCGGTGAAGCCGTTCTCGCCGGTGGCGACGGTGGTGCCGGCGGTGCTGCCGACCAGGTTGCCGCCCTCCTTGGCCAGCATCACCAGGATCGACTGCTCGGCCGCCGACACCGTGGCGGTGCCCGCTCCCTTCGCCAGCGTGGCGGCGCCGAGGCCGGCGCGCTCCGCGGCCTGCACCGTGGCGTTCGCCGCGCCCTTCGTCACCGACGACGCGATCGCGCCGACGACCTCCTCGCCGAACTTGCCGCCGAGGCCGCCGAGCACGCCGCCGATCACGTCGTTGCGCAAGCTGGTGAGGTTGTAGTCGTCCCCCTGGATCATCATGTTGGTGGCGACGGTCGCGCCGATGTTGAGGGCCATCGTGCCGATGAAGCCGAGGCCGACGCCGGGCAGCGCCAGCGCCAGCGCGACCTGGACGGCGAAGGTCACCGCCGCCTTGAGCTTGGCGACGATCGCCTCGTTCTCTTCCTCGTACGCGGCGGCGTCGCCGGTCAGCGCGCCGCGCACCCGGCGCATCTCGATCAGGATCTCGGCGCGCGGCCGGCCCCACGGGTCGTTGGCCTGGAACTCCGCCAGCAGCGTCTTCAGCCGCTTGGCGGACTCCTCCATCAGGAGCTGCGTCTCGGGGACGTCGCCGAGCTCGCGCAGCCAGCCCATCAGGCCGGCCGTGAACTCGGTGACGTCCACCTCCCACTGCCCGTAGTCGGCGAGCCAGCGGGCCTCCTCCTCGCCGCCGAGCGTGGCCGGGCGGGCCAGCGACTCGGCCGCGTGCGCGGCGTCGCGGCCGTGCAGGAGGGCCTTGCGGTTGTACTTCTTGGGGGCGTTCGCCGCGAACGTGGCGTCGCCGGTCGCGCCGTACAGGGCCGTCTTGAGGCTGCCGGCGCCGTTGGCGAGCTCGTACTGCGCGACGAGCTCGTCGATCTTCGCCTTCGTCGGCTGCCGCCGCAGGACGTCCTTGATCGCGTCGACGTTCTTGCGCCGGATCGCGAACTCGAGCTCCTCGACCTCCAGCATCTTGCCGCCCCCGCGAACGAGGGCGATGAGCATCGGCTGGTTCTCTTCGTCGGCGCTCGCGACGATCTCCCGCCACGACCGCGCCTCGCCGCGGATCTCGTCGTAGATGCGGACGAAGTCGGCCGTGTAGGCCTGCGCGATGCCGTCGATCGCCTCGTCCGGCGAGGCGATCATGCGCTCCTTCTCCGCGACCGAGACCTTCGGGTCGAGGGCGCGCGCCTGCATGTCGTGCACGGCCTGCGTGCGCAGCCCGCGCAGGATCACGGCGATCTTGTCGGAGCTGATGCTCTTGCTCGTCTCCAGCGCGAGCATCTGGCCCGCGGCGGCGCGCACCAGGTCGCCCTGGACCATCGCGTTGATGGCCACGCCGCGCGCGGGGCCGAGCGTCTTCGCGAGCTCCTCGCCGAGGCTCTTCGACGGGTCCGGGCCCGTGGACCGAGAGGATGGCGCTGAGGCGCTCCTGCACGGCCTGATCGGCGCTCTTGCCGGCGTTCGCGGGGTCGGCCAGTCGCCTCCCGCTTGTTCTGCTCGAGGATCTGCTCGATATCGCCCTCGAGCGCCTTCCTGCCAGCGTCGATGATCGCCCCGGTGTTGGCCGACGGCCCGCCCGCGAGCGACACGGCGCTGGAGAGCAGGCCGTCGTCCGGGCGCGCCGCCTCCAGCTGCAGGATCGCCTGCCGCTTGGCCTCGATCGCGCACGCGTCGGCCTTGGTCCAGTCCTCGCCGCGCAGGAAGTACATGCGGCTGCGCTGCAGGCCGTCGAGCTTGTCGCCGAGGACGGAGCCGAGCTCCTTGCCGTAGCGCCGGGCGTAGTGCGAGTCGACGCGGTCGATCTCACGCCCCGGCCGCCGGTGCATGGCCATGACCTTCTCGAGGTTGGCGCCCTTGAGGTCGCCGTCGAGCAGGTCGTGGAGCACGATGGCGTCGGCCTCGAAGCGCCCCTCGGGCGTCTCCGGCTTCGGGCTGCCGGGCTGCTGGGCCTCCGCCCGCGTCCCGCCGAGCAGCGCGCCGATGTGGCCGCGCTCCTCCTCGGTGAGGTCGCTGGGGTAGCCCGACTCGCCGGTCCCGAACAGGTCCTTGTCGAGCGACCGCTTCTCCTGCGCCTCGTAGACCTCCCGCACACGCTGGATCTGGGCAGCGGTGAGGTTGTCGAGGGCCTTGACGACCTTCGGGCCGCTGATGAAGCGCTGGAAGATCGGCTCCTGCCGCGGCAGGAAGCCGGTCTCGACCGTCTTGTAGCCCATCAGGCGCACGTCGCTCTGGTCGATCGCCCGCCGCAGGTCGTTGACGATCGAGTTGGGGTTGAACGACTCCTCGTCCAGCGATGCCGTCGACGGCAGCCCGACGAGGCGTGCCACCGCGCGATTGCCCGCCGTGCCCTGCAGCTGCAGGATCCGTGCACGCTGAGCCCCGGGGCCGGAGCGAGCGCCGGCACGTCGACGTGCGCCGGCGCCTCGCGCTCGTGCTCCGGCCGCTCCGTGCCGGACTCGCCGATCCGGTACGCGCTGCTCACGCGAGCCGTGCCTGCCTGAGCACGGCATCAGCTGCTTCCCACTGGACGACATCGAGGATACGGTCAACCCTATCGCCGTGGATTGCCCGAGGTCCCGGGGCGGGGCTACGGTTCCCGGCATGCCGGCCGTGGCCACGATCGGGGTCTACGGGTTCAGCGAGAGCACGTTCGTCGGCGCCCTCTGGCGGGCCGGCGTGCGCCACGTGCTGGACGTCCGCCAGCGTCGCGGGGTGCGCGGGCGCGAGTACGCGTGGGCCAACGCGGCGCGGCTCGAGGCCGCGCTGGCGGAGGCCGAGCTCGGCTACCGCCACCTGCCCGAGCTCGCGCCCACGACGGCGCTGCGCCAGCTGCAGTACGCCGAGGACGAGCGGGCCGGCGTCGGCAAGCGCTCGCGCGAGGTCCTCGCGGACGCCTACCGCGAGGGGTACGTCCGCGAGATCCTCGACCGCGCCGACCTCGGGCGGCTGCTCGCCGCGCTGGAGGAGGACGGCCTCGGGGCGCTCCTCTGCGTGGAGGCCGACCCGCGCGCCTGCCACCGCTCGCTCATCGCCGAGCGCCTCGCGGCCGAGCACGGCTACGAGGTCGTCCACCTGCGGCCGCGCTACGACGCGACGCGGGCCTGAGGCGCTACGCCCGCGGCTCGCCGAGCTCGGCGGGCGAGCCGGGCACGTCGGCGGGGCGGTTCGGCAGCTCCCACACGCCGCCGAGGCGCGTCGGGCCGCTGGCGCCCGGGTCGTTCGCGAAGACGCTCAGCTCCAGCGCGCGCTCGCGCTCGGCGAGCTTCTGATCGCCGTCGTGGCTGACCAGCGTCACGTCGACCTGGAAGGCGCCCTCGCGCAGCGGCAGGGCGGGCAGGTGCAGGCGCACGACCTCCACGACCCCGGCGTCGACGTCGACGCCGCTCAGGGTCTGCGCGCCGATCGGGTGCCCGTCGACCTCCGCCAGCCCGATCGTCAGGTGCATGCCGGCGGCCGGCTCGGCGCACGCGATGTGCACCTCGAACAGCATCGGCTCGCCCTCGACGAACCGCTCGCGCCAGATGCCGTCGATGCCGCAGGCGCGCACGGTCGTGATCTCCGCCGCCGCGGTCAGGTGGGCGGGGCGCGCGACGGCGGCGGCGCGGGTGCGGGTCGTCAGCCGCCGGTGGTAGGTGCGGAAGACCTCCTCCGGCGGGCCCTGGTCGACGACCTCGCCGTGCTCCAGCAGCATCGCGCGGTCGCAGATGCGCTCCACGGACGTCGCGTCGTGCGAGACGAAGACGATCGTGCCGCCGGCGCGGCGGTAGTCCCACACGCGGCCGAAGCACTTCTGCTGGAACGACTCGTCGCCGACCGCGAGGATCTCGTCCAGCAGCAGCACGTCCGGGTTCACGTGCATCGCGACCGAGAAGCCGAGCCGCATGAACATGCCGGAGGAGTACGTCCGCACCGGCATGTCGGCGAAGTCGGCGAGCTCGGCGAAGTCCAGGATCTCGGGCAGGTGCTCGTCGACGTAGCCGCGCGGGATGCCGTGGATCGCGGCGTTCAGGTAGACGTTCTCGGCGCCCGTGAAGTCGGGGTGGAAGCCGGCGCCGATCTCGAGCAGCGAGCCGATGCGCCCGCCGACCTCGACCGTCCCCTCCGAGGACCCGAAGATGCGCGCCAGGAGCTTGAGCAGCGTCGACTTGCCGGAGCCGTTCTGGCCGACCACGCCGAACGCCTCGCCGGGCGCGATGTCGAGGTCGACGTGGCGCAGCGCCCAGAGCAGGCGCCGGTCGCTGCGCTCGCGCCGCAGCACCTGCTCCTTCAAGGAGCGCCGCTGCGTCATGGCGAGCTCGAAGCTGCGGCCCAGGTCGCGGGTGCGGATGCGCCCCGGCTCCACCCCGCCGTGCCCGCCCGCGGCCGTCACAGCACCACCGCGAAGCGATCCTCGTAGCGCTGCACCACCCACAGCCCGACCAGGAGGAAGACCGGCCCCACGACCGCCATGTAGACCAGCGCGAAGGCGCCGGGCACGACGCCGTCCAGGAGCGCGGCGCGCAGGCCCTCCACGTACGGGGTGACGGGGTTGCCCCAGCGCAGGATCTGGATCAGCACCGGGTGGTCGTCCGCGCCCGGCAGGCCCTCCAGCCGGTAGAAGACCGGCGTGAGGAAGAACCAGGGCAGGAACAGCACGCCGAGGAAGTGCTCGACGTCGCGGAAGAAGACGTTCGCCGCGGCCAGCAGCCACGCGAAGCCGGCTGCGAGGGCGAAGAAGCAGAGGCCGATGGGGATCGCGAGCAGCATCGCCAGCGAGCGCGACTCGGGCGCGAACCAGAGGTCGACGGGTATCAGCACCGCGATCATCACCAGCGAGGAGACGCCTGCTGCGAGCACGACGGCGATCGGCACGATCTCGCGCGGGAACCAGACCTTCTTGATGATCTGCGCGTTGGAGACGAGGCTCGTCGCGCCGCCGTAGACCGCCGACTGGAAGAACGACCACGCGGTCAGGCCCGTCAGCACCACCAGCGGGTAGTGCGGGATGCCGGAGTCCCAGAGGACGCTGAAGACGACCGTGTAGACGGCCATCATCAGCAGGGGGTAGAGGTACGACCAGGCGACGCCGAGCGCAGAGCCCTTGTACTTCGCCCGTAGCTCGCGGCGGAGAAGGGTGCGCAGCAGGTCGCCGTGGTCGCGCAGCCAGCCGAGCCGGATGCCCATGCCCGGCGACTCCCGGGACAGCGTCGCGCTCACAGACGGGTGATGCTAGCAACCGGCCTGCTGTGCCCGGCACGGTAGGCTGCCGACGTGCCCGCGGAGCCGGTGATCGAGGCGGCCGGCGTGTCGAAGCGGTACGGCGACGTGCAGGCCCTGGACGGCGTGTCCGTCGTCGTCGACGCGCCGGCGACGGGACTGCTCGGTGCCAACGGCGCCGGCAAGTCCACGCTCATGAAGTCGCTGCTGGGCCTGGTGCGGCCGGACGCGGGCACCATCCGCGTGCTCGGGATCGACGCCGGGCACGGCAGCCGCGAGCTGCGCGTGCGGCTCGGCTACATGCCGGAGCACGACTGCCTGCCGACCGGCATGACCGCCCACGACATGGTCGTCCACCTGGCCGAGATGCGCGGCCTGTCGCGCCGCGACGCGACCCTGCGTGCGTCCGAGGTGCTGTTCCAGGTCGGACTGGAGGAGGAGCGCGCGCGGCTGATCGGCACCTACTCGACCGGCATGAAGCAGCGCGCCAAGCTCGCGCAGGCCCTCGTCCACGACCCCGACCTGGTCGTGCTCGACGAGCCCACGAACGGGCTCGACCCGGCCGGTCGCGTGGAGATGATCTCGCTCGTCCGGCGGCTCTCGCGCGACCTCGGCATCAAGGTGCTGCTCTCCTCGCACGTGCTGGAGGACGTCGAGCGCACCTGCGACGCCGTCGTCGTGCTGCGCGCCGGCCAGGTCGTGGCGGCCGACCGCATCGAGGGCATGGCGCGCTCCGAGGAGGGAACGGTCGAGGTGCGGGTGGCCGGCGACGCGGGGGCCCTCGTCGCGCGGCTGACGGCCGTCGGCGTCGCGGCGGCCCTGCTCCCGTCCGGCGCGGTGCGCGTGACGGGCGCCGGCGACGAGACGCTGGACGCGGTGCGCGACGCGGCGGTCGACGCTGGCGTCGGCCTGCGCGCGCTGATGACGGGTGGGCCGAGCTTCGAGGACGCCGTGCTGGAAGCGATGGAGGGATGATGGTCCTCCGGAGGCGCGCCAGTTGTGCGCTGCGGCCGGCCTGCGCGGAGCGACGGCGGCGCGTCGCTTGCGGCCAGGAGCGCCCGACTCGCGCTCGCCGACGCGAGCGCTGCTCCGGTATGTGCGCTCCGCAGCGCATGACTGCCGAGGGCTGCGGTCGCGCGGCCGGTGGAGCGCTGCGCTCCGCCGACGAGCGCCGCTGACCTCGCCCGCGCTGGCCGGCTCCTCGCGTAACGGCTCGCTGGACCGCTCCGAGGGCGGCGATGAGCGACGACGCCGCTCGTCGACCTCGGCTTCACCCGCTTCAAGAGCGAGCGGAAGGGGCGGGTGTCGGCCGTCGTCGCGCTGGCCCGCTGGAGCGCCCTGCGCGCGCTCGGCGCCCGGCGGCCGTGGACCGCCAAGCTCGTGCCGGTCGCGCTGGTGCTGCTCGCGTTCGGGCCGTGCCTGGTCGTGCTCGGCGCCCGCGCCATCGTCGGCGACACCGTCGAGCTGCCCGACATCCTGCCCTACGCCGACTACTACGGGGTCATCGGCGTGATCGTCCTCGTCTGGGTCGCCATGACGACGCCGGAGCTGCTCTGTCCCGACCGGCGCGACCGCGTGCTCGACCTCTACCTGGCGACCGCCGTCAGCCCCTTCGAGTACGTGCTCGGCAAGTTCCTGGCCACGGTCGTGCCGCTGCTCTGCCTGACCTTCGTCCCGCAGTTCACGCTCTTCGTCGGCAACGCGATCTTCGACGCGGACGCGTTCGGCTACCTGCAGGACAACGCCGACATCGCGCCCAAGATCGTCATCTCCGGGCTCCTCCTGGCGATCTACTTCTCGCTGCTCGGGCTGGCCATCTCGTCGCTCACCGATCGGCGGCCGTTCGCGGTCGGCGGCTTCCTCGGCCTGATGCTGATCTCCGCCGGCATCGCAGGCAGCCTCGTGGGCCTGTACGAGGGGACGCCCGAGTTCGAGATCCTCGCCCTCGGCATCAACCCCATCGCGCTCGTGCAGCACGTGTTCGGGAACTTCGACGACGACGGCGTCACCTGGACGTGGCGGTTCGGCAGCTGGCTCGCCGTCGTGGTCGCCTCCTCGCTCGTGCTCTGGCTGCGCTACCGGCGGGCGGGGCGATGAACGAGCCGGTGGTCGTCCTCGAGGCGGCGTCCAAGTGGTACGGCACGACCGTCGCGCTCAGCGAGGTCTCGTTCGCGCTCGGCCCCGGCGTGACCGGGCTGCTGGGCAAGAACGGCGCCGGCAAGTCGACCGCCCTCAAGCTGCTGGCCGGCTTCGCGACGCCCGACCGCGGCACCGTGCGGGTGCTGGGGCTCGACCCGCGGGTGGAGCACGGCATCCACCGGCGGCTCGGCGTGCTGCCGGACCGCGACGGGCTGTGGCCGTTCATGTCGCCGCTGCGCCTGGTCTCGATGCTCGCGCGCCTGCGCGGCGTCGCCGATCCCGAGGCGGCCGCGCGCCGCGCGCTGCAGGAGGTCGACTTCGACCCCGACGACCGGCGGCCCGTGAAGGTGCTCTCGAAGGGCAACCGCCAGCGCGTCAAGCTCGCCCAGGCCCTGGCCCACGACCCCGAGGTGCTGCTGCTCGACGAGCCGCTCAACGGGCTCGACCCGCAGCAGCGCCGTCACGTCGTCGACCTCGTGCGCGACCTCGGCGAGCGCGGGCCGGACGGTGCTCGTGAGCTCGCACGTGCTGCACGAGGTCGAGCGCATGGCGCCCCGCGTGGTGGTGCTGGTCAACGGCCGTCTGGTCGCCGAGGGCGCGACGACGGCCATCCGCGACCTGCTGGCCGAGCGGCCGCGCACCATCCGCGTCGAGGCGGCCGACGGCGGGGCGGCCCCGCTCGCGCAGGCGCTCATCGGCGACGCCCTGGTCGGCTCCGTGCGCTTCGAGGAGGGCGGGCTGACCGTGGAGACGCCGGACGCCGAGCGCTTCGCCCGCCGCCTGCCCGCGCACGCGCGGCGGGTCGGCGCGACGCTGCGCCGCGTCGAGCCGATCGGCGAGGACCTGGAGAGCGTCTACGAGTACCTCGAGGAGCGCGCCCGGGGGAGCCGGCGGACGTGACGGTCGTCCTCGCCTTCAGCATCCGCGCGCTGCTCGGCGAGCGCCGCACCATCGCGCTCCTGCTGTTCTCCGCGGCCGCCGGCGCCATTGCCCTGCTGACGCGCGCGGCCGGCGACCCCTTCTTCCGCGAGAACGACTACGCCGACCTGGTCACCCAGCTCGTGATCCCGACCGTGACGTCGTTCATCGCGCTGGTGGTCGCCGCGAGCGCGTTCGGCGAGGAGCGCGAGGACGGCTCGATCCTCTACCTCGCCGCCACCCCGCTGTCGCGGCTCTCGCTGGTCGGCGCGAAGATCGTCGCCGCCTGGGTCACGACGCTCGTGCTGCTGGTGCCGGCGCTGCTCGGCCTCGCGCTGCTCGGCCAGGGGGTGGAGGACGTCGGCGTCGGCATCCACCTCTACACCTGGCTCGGCGTGGCGCTGGCCGCGGCCGCCTACTGCGCGGTGTTCGTGCTGCTCTCGCTGACGATCCGCCGCGCCGTGATCGCGGGCATCCTCTACATCGCGCTCTGGGAGGGCTCGATCGCGACGTTCGCGGCGTCGGCGGGCCGCCTCTCGATCGGCGCCTACGCCCGCTCGATCGCCGCCGAGGGCACGCCGGGCGTGACGGTCGAGGGCACGGCGGACGTCCGCCCGCTCGCGGCGCTGATCGTGCTCGCCGTGACCATCGCGGTCGGCACCTGGCTGGCCGCCCGCCGCTTCCGGCGCATGGAGCTGCCCTAGGACGGTCGACTCGCGCCCCGCCCGGCGGGACGCGGAATCACCGTCTAGACTCGCTCCTCCAGGCGAAGGGAGGGGCGTGTCCGACATCCTCATCTACGGCGACTCGCGCAGCTACTCGCTGCGGCACGAGGTCCCGCTGCCGCTGCCCGATCCGCTCGCGTACCTCGAGCGCGACGGCCGGCGCTGGATCTTCGCGGGGTCGCTCGACGCGCCGCGCATGCGGGCGCTCGGCGGCTACGAGGTGCTGACCTTCGAGGAGCTCGGGCTGGAGGAGGTGCTGGCCGGCGGCGCGACCCTCGACGACGCGCTCGGCGGAGTGCGTCGTCCGCGCGTGCCGGCACGCCGGCCTGGAGCAGGCGGTGGTGCCGCGCGACTTCCCGCTCGCGGTCGCCGACCAGCTGCGCGCCGGCGGCATCGGGATCGAGGCCGCCGCCGACCTGTTCGACCTGCGGCGGCGCCAGAAGTCGCCCGCCGAGCTGGCCGGCATCCGGCGCGGCATGCGCGCGGCCGAGGCGGCGATGGCCGTCATCCGCGAGCGGCCTGCGCGAGGGCGTCAGGTCGGTCGAGGAGCTGCGCACCCGGGGCCGCCGCGCCTTCATCGACCACGGCTGCGTGCCGCACGACATGCTCGTGATCGCACCCGCCGGACAGGGCGCCGACCCGCACGACGAGGGGTCGGGCACGATCGAGCCCGGTGTGCCCATCGTCGTCGACGTGTTTCCGCGCGACCTCGAGTCCGGCGCGCTGGGGCGACCTCACCCGCACCGTCTGCGTCGGCGAGCCGCCGGCGGAGCTCGTGGAGTGGCACCGGCACGTGCGCGAGGCGCAGCGGCGCGCGACCGAGGCCGTGCAAGCCGGGCGTCTCCGGCGAGGAGCTGAACCGCATCGCCGCCAGCTACCTCGCCGAGCAGGGCTACGCCACCCGGCTCGGCCGCGACGGCGGCGCGCCGCTCGAGGAGGGCTTCATCCACTACCTCGGCCACGGCCTGGGCCTCGACCTGCACGAGGCGCCGACGCTCGACGAGGGCGGCGAGACGCTGGTGGTCGGCGACGTCGTGACCATCGAGCCCGGCCTGTACCGCCCGGGCTGGGGCGGCTGCCGCATCGAGGACGTCGCCGTGGTCACCGAGGACGGGTACGAGCTGCTGACCGACTGTCCGTACGACGCTGCAGGTCTGAGCAGCGGCTCGCTGCTGGTGGACGCGGGCGGCAGGTCCTGCGGAGGGACGGGTGCCGGCTCGCTCCGCGCCGACGACCGTCGCCAGACCGCGTCAGCGGCGCGTCGCTCGGCGGCCATCGCGCTCACTGCGCTCGCTCAGCTGAGCGGTCCCTCCTCCGGACTATGAACCGCTCCGCAGCAAGAGCCGCGTGCGCTCCGGCTCTCGCTCGCCGGCAGCAGTCGCTTCGCTCCTGCGTGACAAGCGCCTCACTGCGTTCGGCGCGGGGCTCGCTCACGCCTTCATAACTGGCTGCGCTCGTCCTCAGGACCGTCGGCGTTCGAAAGGACCTGCTCGCTGCCTCGCGGGCTCTGCGCTCGGCCATGCGTACCCTCCGCGCCGGATGTCGACGGTTCTCGTCACCGGTGCCGACGGCTTCGTCGGGCGCCACCTGATCGCGGAGCTGGGCGATCGGGCGATCGCTTCCACGTGCCGACGTCACCGACGCCGCGGCCGTGCGCGACGAGGTCGCCGCCGTGCGGCCCGACGCGGTCGTGCACCTCGCCGCGCTGTCGTCGGTGGCCGCCTCGTGGGGGTCGTCCTCGGCCGTCTGGCGGGTCAACGCGCTCGGCACCGTGCACGTGCTCGACGCCGTGCGCCACGAGGTGCCCGGCGCACGCGTCCTGTTCGTCTCCACGGCCGAGGTCTACGGCGCCGACGCCGACCGCGCCCGGAGGAGCGTGCGCCCGCGCCGGTCTCGCCGTACGCCGCCTCGAAGGTCGCCGCCGAGGTCGCCTGCGCGCAGGCCGTGCGCGCCGACGGGCTCGACGTCGTCGTCGCGCGCCCCTACGCCCACGTCGGCCCGGGGCAGGACGAGCGCTTCGCCGTCGGCTCCTGGACGCGGCAGATCGCGCGGCTGGAGCGGGACGGCGGCGGCGCCCTGCTCGTCGGCGACCTGACCGCCGAGCGCGACCTCACCGACGTCCGCGACGTCTGCCGCGCCTACCGGCTGCTGCTCGACCCGGCCGTCCCCGCGGGCACCTACAACGTCGCGTCGGGCCCGTGGTCGTCGCGCTCGGCGACGTCGTCGAGCGGCTGCGTCGCGCTCGCGCGCGTGCCGGTGCGGGTCGAGCGCGATCCCGCCCGGCTGCGGCCCAGCGACCTGCGCCGCCTGGCCGGCGACGCGGGCCGCCTGCGCGCGGCGACCGGCTGGGAGCCCATGATTGCGCTGGACACGACCCTCGCCGACGCGCTCGAGGCTGCGCGCGGCGGTCTCGCCGAGGAGAGCGGATGAGCAAGCGTGTGCTGATCACGGGCGTGACCGGGCAGGACGGCTCGTACCTCGCGGAGTTCCTGCTCGAGCAGGGCTACGAGGTGTTCGGCATGGTGCGCCGCGCCTCCACGGAGAACTTCGAGCGCATCGCCCACCTGATCGACCGCATCACGCTCGTGCAGGCCGACCTGCTCGACCAGTTCTCGCTCGTCGGCGCCCTGGAGGAGTCGCGGCCGCAGGAGGTCTACAACCTCGCCGCGCAGAGCTTCGTGCCCGACCTCGTGGAAGCCAGCCCGTGCTGACGGCCGAGTTCACGGCCACCGGCGTCACGCGCCTGCTGGAGGCGATCCGCGTGGTCGACCCGTCGATCCGCTTCTACCAGGCGTCGCAGCAGCGAGATGTTCGGCCGCGTGCTGGAGGTGCCGCAGACCGAGCGCACGCCGTTCTACCCGCGCTCCCCGTACGGCGTGGCGAAGGTCTACGGGCACTTCATCACCGTCAACTACCGCGAGTCCTACGACCTCTTCGCCGTCTCCGGCATCCTCTTCAACCACGAGTCGCCGCGGCGCGGGCTGGAGTTCGTGACGCGCAAGATCGCCGACGGCGTCGCCCGCATCTCGCTCGGGCTGAGCGACGAGCTGCGCCTCGGCAACCTCGACGCCAAGCGCGACTGGGGCTACGCCGTCGACTACGTACGCGCGCATGTGGCTGATGCTGCAGCGCGACGAGCCGGCGGACTACGTCGTGGCCACCGGCGAGGAGCACTCCGTGCGCGACTTCGTCGACGCCGCCTTCGCCCACGTCGGGCTCGACCCCGGCCAGCACGTGAAGACCGACCCGGCGCTTCATCCGCCCGGCCGAGGTCGACCGCCTGATCGGCGACCCGTCGAAGGCCCGTGACGAGCTCGGGCTGGACGCCGACGATCACGCTTCGAGGAGCTCGTGCGCCTCATGGTCGACGCCGACGTGGAGCGCCTGCGCGACGCTGACGCCGCCACGGGCTCGACCAGGCGCCGTATGGGAGCTCAGTAGGCGCCGCGGCCGCTGACCACGACGCGCCGGCGGTGCGGGCGAGGATGGCGATGTCCATCCACACGCTCCAGTGCTCGAGGTAGTAGAAGTCGAGCCGCACCATGTCGTCGAAGTGCAGGTTGGAGCGGCCGGAGATCTGCCACAGGCCGGTGATGCCCGGCAGGACGAGGTAGCGCTTGCGGTGCCAGTCGTCCAGCAGCGCGTAGTCGCGCATCGGCAGCGGCGCGCGGCCCGACCAGGCTCATGTCGCCGCGCAGCGACGTTCCACAGCTGCGGCAGCTCGTCGATGGAGAGGCGCCGCAGCACGCGGCCGACCGGCGTCACGCGCGGGTCGTTGCGGATCTTGAAGAGGGCGCCGTCCCGCTCGTTGAGGGCCTCGAGACCCGCCTGCTCGCGGTCGGCCCCGTCGCGCATGCTGCGCAGCTTGAGCATGTCGAACGGCCGCTCGCCGATGCCGATGCGCTGGTCGCGGTAGAACGACCGGGCCGGACGACGACAGGCGCACCGCGAGGGCGGCGACCAGCAGGATCGGGCTCAGCAGCAGCAGCAGGAGGCCCGCGACGACGACGTCGAACGCCCGCTTGAGCAGCCAGTCCAGCCCCTGGATGGTCGGCGGGACGACCTCGAACAGCGGCAGCGCGCGGCCCTCGACGTACGTCGCCTGGTGCGCGAGCAGCGCCGTGGCGGAGGGGACGACGCGCAGCCGCACCTGGTTCGTGCGGCAGACCTCGAGCACGTCGATGAGCGTCGCGGTCGTCGGGCGGACGGGCGAGCACGACGTCGTCCGGCCGCTCCGCCTCGATGACCGCGCCGAGGGTGCGCAGGTCGCCGACGCGCGCGACGGTGTCGAGGATCGCGCCCGATCCGACCGCGTGCAGCGCGGCGTCCACCGCCTCGACCTCGTGCGGCTCGCCGCACAGCACCACGCGCCGGCGCACGCCCGCGAGCCGCATCCCCGTCCAGCACGCGGCGTCGTAGGAGGCGCGCAGCGTCGGCACGAGGATCGCGCTGACGACGAGCGCGAAGGCGAACATCGAGTACGAGTTGAAGCGGTGGTCGGTGGCCAGGACCGAGTAGGTCGCGACCACGAGGGTCGTGATGACGAGCGCCGCCACGACGCTGCCGCCGCCGGGCTGCGCCTCGCGCCGCCGGTACAGCCCGCGCGACGCGAAGACCAGGTACAGCACCATCGCGATGAACGGCAGCCACTCCGCCTCGGCCTCCCACAGGAGGCCCCAGTAGATGTCGCGGCCGGCGACGAGCTCCTTCGTCACGAGGCCCGCGTAGATCGCGAGCGCGACGCCGACGAGGTCGATCGCGAGCAGCGCCAGCACGTGCAGCAGCTGCGTCGCCGCGCTGCGCAGCTGGCGCACGGACACGCGCGGCCCGACCGGCGCCCGCATGTCGCGCTCGAGCAGCCGCGGCTCGGCGAGCTCGACGTTGCGCCGCGCCGCGCGGCCTCGGGTCGTCGTGCGCACCGCTACATGCTAGATCCGCCTGGCGCATCAGCGTGCCGCGCCGCGCCGGACAGGCGCTGCCAGACGCCGTACGCCGGCTTCTTGCTGCCGTTCAGGCGGCGGAAGCCCGACTGCCACGTGTTCTGGCGGCCGTCCGGGCTGGTCGTCGGCTCGTCCTTGATCAGGAACCAGATCAGCCGCTGCACGCGCGGGTACTGCGTCCGGAAGACGTCGACCGACTGGCGCAGGAACGTCGCCTGCTTGGCCTCGGTGACGGCGTACTGGTCCTGCACGCCGGTCTTCGTCTGCCAGCCGAACTCCGTGATCCAGATCGGGAAGCGCTTGCCGCGCCAGAGCCGGTTGACCTCGCCCAGGAAGCGGTCGAAGTTGCCGATCGCGATGTTCGGCCAGACCGTGCCGACGCCGTCGCCGTCGCGGATGCCGAGGTTCGGGATGCCGTTGTACGGGTGGATCGACAGCACGTCGAACTTGGCGCCCCGGGCCTTCATGACCTCCATGAAGGCGATCGGCCCGATGCCCTTGGGGCTGCGCTGCCGGTAGAGGGCGCCGCCGACGACGACGTGGCTCTGACGCCGTAGTCGTCCTCGACGCGCGTGAGCTCCGCGTAGGCGCCGTTGAGCAGCTTCACGTAGTTGATCGCCGACAGCAGCTCGGGCCGCGCTTCTGCGGGCGCAGCGCGCCGTTGAAGTTCGGCTCGTTCCAGATCTCCCAGCAGGTGAGCGGCGGCAGCGACCTCCAGCGGGCCGAGCGCCGTCGGGGTCGTAGGAGCCGGAGTAGCGGATCGCCGCGGCGTACACGAAGTTCCGGAACTGCTGGACGTCCGGCATGTTCGCGTAGTTGTACGGGCCGCGTCGATGGTCGAGGCCCAGCGCGGCGTCCGCCAGACGGTCGCGATCAGCTGGCAGCCGGTGTAGCCGTGGGCCGCGCTCGAGCGCACGAGGTCGTCCAGGTAGCCCCACTGGTAGGCCGGGTCGGCCGGGTCGCGCTGCTTCGCCGGCCGCGTCGGCGCGATCTCGTCCCAGTGCACGTCGATGCGCAGGGACTTGGGCTTCAGCGCCCCGATGTCCGCCCAGTACGCGTCGGGCTCCTGCGCCGCGTACGCCGGGATCCATCAGGCCGAGCTCGAGCGCGTGGGCCGGCGCCGCCGTGCCCGCGAGCGCTCCGCCGACGGCCGCCACGAGGGCGACGGCCGCGACGCGCAGCCTCACGCGCCCACCATCCGGCCGACGAGGCTCTCGCGGGTGGAGCGCTGCGAGCAGCAGCTGCAGGCCGTCGCGCAGGAGGGTGCGCGGCTCCCAGCCGAGCACCTCGCGTGCGCGCGTGATGTCGGGCTTCCGCTGCTGGGGGTCGTTGACCGGCAGGGCCTCGTAGACGATCTCGCTCGATCGAGCCCGTCAGCTCGATCGACGGTGTGGGCCAGCTCGAGCAGCGTGAACTCCTCGGGGTTGCCGATGTTCACGGGCTCGTGCTCGCCCGAGTCGGCCAGCGCGCGCAGGCCCGCGACGAGGTCGTCGACGTAGCTGAACGAGCGCGTCTGCTGCCCGTCGCCGAAGACCGTGATCGGCTTGTCCTCGAGCGCCTGGCGCAGGAAGGTCGGGATCGCGCGGCCGTCGAACGCGCGCATGCGCGGCCCGTACGTGTTGAAGATGCGCACGATCGCGGTGTCCACGCCCTGCTGGCGGTGGTAGGCCATCGTCAGCGCCTCGGCGTAGCGCTTGGCCTCGTCGTACACGCCGCGCGGGCCGATCGGGTTGACGTTGCCCCAGTAGCTCTCGGGCTGCGGGTGGATCAGCGGGTCGCCGTAGACCTCGCTGGTCGACGCGAGCAGGAAGCGCGCGCGCTTGAACTTCGCCAGGCCGAGCGCGTTGTGGGTGCCGTAGGAGCCGACCTTGAGGGTGTGCAGCGGGAGCCGCAGGTAGTCGATCGGGCTCGCGGGCGACGCGAAGTGGAAGACGAAGTCGACGGGCTCGTCGATGGAGATGTGCTCGGTGATGTCGTGGTTCACGAACACGAAGGCGTCGTCGCGGATGTGCTCGACGTTCGTCAGCGAGCCCGTGTCGAGGTTGTCGAGGCAAATGACACGGTGACCGTCGCGCAGGAGCGATTCGCAGAGATGCGACCCCAGGAACCCCGCGCCGCCCGTGACGAGACTGGTCGGCATGGCTTCGAGTCTAGCCGGCCGGCGTGCGCGAACCCGCCGGATGGCGAGGGGCGCCTACAGGGCGCGGTCGGCCGTCGTCGCGCCCGCCCGGGTGAAATCCGCCCTCATACCTGGAGCCCGGCATGCCGATACGGGTGGCGGTGAGCGAACCGGTGAGCAGGGAGCTGTGATGGAAAACGTTGCGCTGATGCAACTCGTCGACGACGTGCGCGACCTGCCGCTGACGGTGTCCGAGGTGCTGGCGCAGGTCATCCAGGAATGCGACAACGCGGACGCGTCGGTGGCGAGCCTCGCGCGGATCATGGCCGGCGACCAGGCCCTGGCGGCCATGGTGCTGAAGCTGGCCAACTCCGCGTACTACGGCTATGCCCGCAAGATCGAGTCCCTCCCGGACGCGGTCGTGCTGCTGGGCTTCGCGTCGGTCAAGAACCTGGCCATCACGGCCTCGATCACGCGCCTCCTGGCGTCCGATCGGGACGAGTTCGGCTCGTACCGCCGCTCGATCTTCGACCACTCGCTGTGCACCGCCATCGGTGCCCGCGTGCTGGGCCGCGCCCGCCGCATCTCCGGCGAGAAGGCGTTCGTCGCCGGGCTGCTGCACGACCTGGGCCTGATCGTCCTGGTCTGCTACCGCAAGGAGCTCTTCCGCCAGATCGTCGACACGATGGAGGCCCGGCAGGTCGGCATCCACGAGATCGAGGAGGAGATCCTCGGCTTCTCGCACGCCGAGCTCGGCGCCCTCGTCGCGGCGGAGTGGAAGTTCCCGCCCGGCCTCTGCGAGTCGCTGCGCTACCACCACGACCCGTCGCAGGCCGTCATCGATCCGGGCCTGGCGCTCGCGGTGCACGCCGGCGACTGGCTGGCCAAGCGCCTCGACGTCGGCTTCGTGCCGCCCGTCGTGCCCGAGTGGCCGCACGAGCTGGCGAAGACGGAGTTCGAGCTGTCGGAGACGACGCTCCCGCGCCTCGAGGCCGAGATCCGCGCCGAGTTCCTGGAGGGCGAGTCCCTCCGCGCGCTCGCCGCGTAGCTCCTCCGCTCCTCCCGGAGCACCCAGCTCTCAGCTTGCGTCGGCGTCGGCCGGCGGGCGCCGCCGGAAGGGCCGGCCGCCCGCCGGCCACACGACGTAGGAGAGCAGCGTCACGACGACGCCGGCGACCAGGCCGAGGATCACGGCGACCACGAGGTTCGCCTGGCGCGACGTGACGTCGACGCGCGAGCCGCGGGCCTGCGAGATCACGCGCGGCTCCTCGTTGAACGAGACCGAGGCGAGCTGCGACTGCGCGTCGAGCAGCTGCTGCGAGAGCTGGAACTCGAGCGTCTGGCTGGACTGGATGATCGCGTTGGCGCTCGTGATCGCGATCAGCTTGTCCGTGGCGGAGATGCTCGGGTCGCTCTGGACGTTCTCGATGCGCTGCCGCTGGTTGTCGCGGTCGTCGAGGATCGACTTGAGGCGGCTCTCCAGGTACGTCGACCTGGCCGTCGAGCCGCGTGCGCTTGTCGGCCTGGTACGCGCCGCCCTGCTTGACGATCTCGTCGGCGAACGACTGCGACGCCGCGGCGACCTGCTTCGCGCCCCACGGCCCGCGGACCACGACGTTGACGTACGGCGCCGGTTGGGCCTTCGTGCCGGCCGTGCCCGACGCGCCCTGGATGGAGATGCGGCCCGCGAGCTGGCCCGGGCGCAGGCCGGCGGCGCTGGCGGCGGCCTCGATGGCGGCCGGCGCGCGCACGATCTGCTGCGCGAACAGGGGCTGGGCGGCGGGCGCGTTGGTCGCGGGCTGTCCGGTCGGCGTCACGGGCTGGCCGAGGTACACGAGCGTGCGGCCCTCCCACGTGCGCTGCCCGCCCGAGTCCTGCGCCCGCAGGACGGCGATCCCCACCGAGATGGCGACGCAGAGCGCGATCAGCCACCAGCGCCCGATCAGGCGGTGCGCGTAGCCGGCGAGGTCGATCTCGTCGCGCGTATCCGGTCCCGCCGTCTGCACGGGGCTCCACTCTAGTGCCGGCCGTCCCGGACAGGCGGCGGTAGACTCGCCGCCCCGTGCGGATCGTGATCGTCGACCCCCGCGGAGACACGCGTCCGTATGACGACGCACTCTGCGAGGCACTGGCTCGACGCGGGCACGAGGTGGAGCTCGTCTCCTGCCGCTACCCGCACACGGCGCTCGAGCCGCCGGAGGGCGTCCGGCTCGCGGAGCGCTTCTACCGGCTCGCCGACCGGCTGCCGCCCGGCCCGCGCCGCTACGCCCGCGGCGTCGAGCACCCGCTCGACCTCGCCGCGCTGCTGCCGGCGCTGCGCCGCGCCCGGCCGGACGTGATCCACGTGCAGTGGCTGCCGATGCACGCCGTCGACCGCACCTTCTGGCGCGCGGCCTCCCGGCTGCTGGGGGTGCCCGTCGTCTTCACGGCGCACGACTCGCTGCCCAACGTCGCAGGCGGCGACACCCGCCGCGAGCGCCGCAACGAGCGCAACGCCCGCGCCTTCGACCATGTGATCACGCACACCGAGCACGGCGCGCAGGTGCTCGCGGAGCGGTTCGGCGTCCCGGACGACCGCATCGCGCGCATCCCCATGGGCGCGTTCACGGAGTACCGCGACGTCGAGCCCGTGCCGCCCCCCGTCCCGGACGGGGCGCCGGTCGCCGCGCTGGTGGGCCTGCTGCGGCCGTACAAGGGCCTCGACCTGCTGCTGGAGGCCTGGCCCGCCGTCCGCGCGCAGGTGCCCGACGCCGTCCTGCTGATCGCCGGCCGGCCCTTCGGCGAGCCCGCCGCGGAGCGCGCCGCCGCCCTGGCCGCCGACCCGGCCAACGGCGTGGTGGCCGAGCTCCGCTACGTCTCGCAGGGCGAGTTCGCGGGGGCGCTGCGCCGGGCGGCCTGCTGCGTGCTGCCCTACCGCCGCATCGACCAGTCGGCGGTGCTGCTCTCGACGCTCGCCGTCGGCTGCCCCGTCGTGTGCACCGACGTCGGCGGCCTGCGCGAGGTCGTGGAGGAGAGCGGCGCCGGCCTCGTCGTGCCGCCCGGCGACGCGCCCGCCCTGGCCGGCGCCATCGCGCGCATCCTCGGCGACCCGGCCCTGCAGCAGCGCCTGGCGTCGGCCGCGCTGGACGCCGTGGAGCGCATCTACTCCTGGGACGTGGCCGCCGAGCGGCACGAGGCGGTGTACCGCCGGGCGGCCGCCGAGCACGCCGGCGGCGCACGGTAGATTCCCGCCCATGCCGACGCCCGCCGCCCTCGTCAAGGCCGCACGCACGCACGCCGACACGGTCGTCGCGC
The DNA here is from genome assembly GCA_963767885.1 of uncultured Actinomycetota bacterium. GTDB lineage: Bacteria > Actinomycetota > Thermoleophilia > Gaiellales > F1-60-MAGs149 > CAVYFW01. The sequence goes on along the minus strand of CAVYFW010000009.1, from coordinate 132,875 downwards.
CGGGCGTGGAGGGCTGGGACGAGGCCGCGGCCTTCCCGCGCGACGCCGCGCTCGCAGCCGCGAAGAAGGGCCTGCTGGGCCTCTTCGCGCCGAAGGAGGTCGGCGGCCAGGGCCTGAGCTTCGCGCAGGGGATGCCCGTCTTCGAGGCGCTCGGCGCGGGCGACGCGAGCTACGCCTTCGCCCTCTCCATGCACAACGCCGTCGCCGCCACCGTCGGCCGCTTCGCGCAGCCCGCCGTGCGCGACCGCTGGGGCGCCGAGCTGACCGCGGGGCGGGCGCTCGGCGGGTTCAGCCTGACCGAGCCGCACGCCGGCTCGGACGCCGCCGCGATCACCACCCGTGCCGTGGCAGACGGCGACGGCTACCGCGTGACCGGACGCAAGGCGTGGGTCTCGCTCGTGGGCGAGGCCGACCTCTTCCTCGTCGCCTGCCGCACGGGCACCGAGCGCGGCACGAGCGACGTGCTGATGGCCGCCATCCCGCGCGAGCGTGCCGGCGTCTCCACGGAGCGCGTCTACCGCAAGATGGCGTCGGCCTTCCTGCCCATCGGCGAGATGGCGCTGGACGGCGTGCGCGTGGAGGCCGACGAGGTCATCGCCCCGCCGGGCGCGGGCTTCGGCGCGGCGCTCGGCGCGATCGACGTCGCCCGCGTCGACATCGCCGCCATCGCCGTCGGGCTGGCCGAGTCGGCCCTCGACATCGCGCTGCGCCACGCCCGCGACCGCGCGGCGTTCGGCGGCACCATCCTCGACCTGCAGGGCATCCGCTTCGCCCTCGCCGACGTCGCAACCGACATCGCCGCCGGCCGGCTCCTGTACGCGGACGCCGCCGCGCGGCTCGGCACGCCGGAGGGCAGCGTCGCCGCCGCGCACGCCAAGCGCTTCTGCCCCGACATGGCGCTGCGGGCGGCGCTGGAGTGCAGCGAGGTGCTGGGCGCGTACGGATGGCTGCACGACACGCCGCTGCCCCGCCTGATCGCCAACGCGCGGATGCTGCAGTCGGTCGACGGCACGGCCGAGATCCAGAAGGTCGTGATCGCCCGCGCGCTCGACCGGCGCGCCCGGGACCTGTAGCCCGTGACGCGCGTCGTCTGGGTCAGCTTCGACGTCGTCGGGCGCGACTGCCTGCTGGAGGCCGCGGCCGCCGGCGCGGAGGTCGTCGGCGTGGTGACGCTGCCGGGGCCGGTCGACCCCGACCGCTCGGGCCAGTGCTCGTTCGACGAGGCCGCCGCCCGGGTGGGTGCCCGGCTGATCGAGACGCCGGACGTCAACGACCCGGCGACGGTCGCGGCCGTGGCGGCGCTGGAGCCCGAGCTGATCCTCGTCGTGGGCTGGTCGCAGCTCGTGCGCGGGCCGTTCATCGAGACGGCGTCGCGCGGCGTCTACGGCATGCACCCGACGCTCCTGCCCGCGCACCGCGGCCGCGCGCCGATCCCCTGGTCGATCATCCTCGGGCTGACGCGCGACGGGCGTGACCCTCTTCCAGATCGTCGACCCGACCGCGGACTCCGGGCCGATCGTCGGCCAGGTCGTGGTGCCGATCGCCCCCGACGAGACGGCGACGACGCTGTACGAGCGGGTCAACGACGCGCACCTGGAGCTGGTGCGCCGCTTCGTGCCGGGGCTGCTGGCGGGGACGGCGCCGCACGTGCCGCAGGACGTGCGGCGGGCGAGCGCGTGGCCGAAGCGCACGCCGGCCGACGGCATCGTCGACTGGACGACGCGCGCGGCGTTCCTCGACGCCTGGGTGCGGGCGCAGACGCGTCCCTACCCGGGCGCGTTCACGTTCCTGGGCGACGACAAGGTCGTGCTGTGGCGCGGGCGGGCGGTGGCCGACGACGGCGGCGCGCCGGTCGGCACCGTGCTGGCCCACGACGACGGCGGCGTCGTCGTGCGCTGCGGCGACGGCGCGCTGCTGGTGGAGGAGGCCGAGATGGACGGCGAGGTGCTGGAAGGGGTCGCGATCGGGTCGCGGCTGCCGGTCGGGGCGGTGCTGGGATGAGGCGTGTGCTGGTCGTTGCCGCGCACCCCGACGACGAGGTGCTGGGGATGGGCGGCACGATCGCCCGCCATGCCACCGAGTGGGGCGACGCCGTGCGCATCCTGTGCGTCACGGACGGCTCGTCGACGCAGTACCCCGGCGACGCCGAGCGGCGCGCCCAGAAGGAGGGCGAGGCCCGGCGCGCGGCCGAGGTGCTGGGCGTGACGGACTACGTCCACCTCGACCTGCCGGACATGCGGCTCGACACGGTCGCCCACGTCGACGTCAACCGCGCGGTCGAGGAGCACGTGCGCGACCACCGGCCCGACGTCGTCTACTGCGTGCAGCCGGACGTCAACCGCGACCACCGCGCGCTGTTCGACTCGGTCGCCGTGGCCACGCGGCCGGTGCCGGGCCAGTGCGTGCGCCGCGTGCTGACCTACGCGCCGACCTCCAGCACCGAGTGGACGCCGGCGCCGACCAACTGGTTCGTGCCCAACTGGTTCGTGGACGTCACGAGCACGATCGAGCACAAGGTCGCGGCCTTCGCCTGCTACGGCACCGAGGCCCGCGACTGGCCGCATCCCCGCTCGGAGCGCGCGCTGCGGGCCCACGCCGCCTTCTTCGGCGCCTCGATGGGCTGCGACGCGGCCGAGCCCTTCGTGCTGGTGCGGTCGATCGAGTAGGCCGACTTCGTCTGCGAGCGGTTACCAGCGGTCCCGGTGCACGATCTCGTCCATCGGCCGGCGCGCCGCGGGCTTGAAGTCCGTGCCGATGGTGTGGGCGATCGGGATCAGCGCCACCTGCGTGACGTCGTCGTAGGGGATGCCGAGCGCCTCCGCCGCCTCGCGCTCGTGCCACAGGTGCAGCGTCGTCCACACGCTCCCGAGGCCGCGCGAGCGCGCCGCCAGCTGCAGGCTCCAGCCGGCCTGGATGACCGAGCCGAGCGCCGCCGAGACCGTCTCGTTCGGCTTGCCCTCGTAGCGGCCGCGCACGCAGCAGATCACGTGCACGGGCACGTCGGCCATGTGCAGCGCGAGGTGGCGCGACGACGACATCAGCCGCGAGTCGTTGGAGGGGTCGCCCTCGGGCTCCTCCCCGTCCTGGTAGCGCGTCCAGCCGGCGCGGTAGCACTGGCCGATGGCCCGCCGCTTCTCCGCGTCGGTGACCACGACGAAGTGCCAGTGCTGCTGGTTCGACGCCGTCGGCGCCTGCAGCGCGAGCGCGAGGCACTCGTCCAGCAGCTCGGGCTCGACGGGGCGGGTCAGGTCGAGGCGCTTGCGGACGGCGCGCGTGGTGGACAGGACCTCGTCCACGGACAGATCGAGGAGCGGCATCCGCCCAGGGTAGACGCGCCGCGAGATCGCCACGGCGCTCGCCCGCATCGGCGCCAGTAATGAAGGTGTGAGCCCGGCCCGCGCGGAGCGAGGAACGACGGAGCGCTTGGTCACCGGAGCGACGCGCCGCGAACCCTAGTCTGCTTGCCAGCGTTGCCGCGGCGCGACCTGCTACCTGCCGGGCGAGAGCGGAGCGTCGGGGTTCTTTCCGACGCGGAGCGGTCATGGACGGAGGAGGGACCGCAGTTGAGCGAGCGCAGTGAGCGCCATGGAGCTGTCAAGGCGAGCCTTGACAGCGGTCGCGGAGGCCGTGCTAGCTCTTCCTGCACGGCCGGAGAGACGAGCGACGCGCCGCGAAACGCGGCCCCGCCTCAGGACGTCGTCGCGGAGCGAGCCACTGGCGTCCCTCCGGAGGACCCGCTCACCGCCATCAGGGTCCCCGTCATGATCGCCAGCGGCCGCTCGGGCGCGTCGAGGCTGACGAACACCGCCTCGCAGACCGTCAGCGTGCGCCCGGCCCGCACGACGCGCCCGGTGGCCCGGAAGCGCTCGCCGGCCGCCGGCTCCAGCAGGTGCACGGAGAACTCCGTGGTCAGCACCTCACCGGGCTCCGCCGCCATCAGCGTGGAGGCCGCGTAGCCGCACGCGCTGTCGAGCACCGCCGTGACCGCGCCCGCGTGCAGGTAGCCGTGCTGCTGCAGGAGCGCCGCCGAGTAGGGGAGCTCGATCTCGACCTCGCCCGCCTCCACCCGGCCCAGCGTCGCGCCGAGGGTGGCCATGAACGCCTGCGCCGCGAAGCTCGCGCGCACCGTCTCCGCGAAGGCCGGGTTGCGCGGCGCCCGGGCGGTCACCGCCCGCGCTACGCCGTCATCAGGCTGTGCGTCTCGTACGAGGTGATCTCCGGCGGCTGCTGGTTGGCGCCCGGCATCTCCATCACGAGCGGCATGACCTTGTCCGCCAGGAAGCGGTCGAACTGCTCACGGGTGTCCCAGATCTCGATGATCCGGAAGCCGTTGCCGGTCCAGCCGGCGCAGTGCAGATGGCAGCCCTCGGGCGGGATCGCGCCGGACTCACGCAGGCGCCGGCTGATCTCGTCGTAGTTGGTGGTCGACCGCTCCGTCTCCTCCTGAGGAAAGTCCTGGATGATGACCACGGCCATGGCACGCGCTCCTTCGTCGGGCACGGCGCGATTCTCACACCACGGCGTCGGCGGCGCAATCGCGCGCCGGCAGCGACAGCCGATCGAGCCGGGCCTCGCGGGCGCCCTCCGCTCCCTCCAGGACGATCTGGTGGAAGAAGCGCGAGAGCGTGACGCCCGCGCGGTAGCTGCCGAGGCGCGGCGCGGGGACGCTCGCCGGCGGCCATCGCGAGCACGAGCGACGGGTAGTCGCCGCCGGCCGCCAGGGGCAGCGGGAAGGCGCCGCCGACGCGCGGGTTGACGTCGGTGATCTCGTGCCGGCCCGGCGCGGTGCGGAAGCACTGCACGGTGCCGAAGCCCCGCAGCGGCAGCGCCTCGGAGACCAGGCGGCCGACCTCGACGAGCTCCGGGTCGGCGATCGTGGTGCCCTTGATCTGCTCCCCGCCCTTGCTCTGGATCATCGTGCGGGGGATGGCCTCCAGACAGCGCCCGTCGAGGTCGCACAGGAGGTCGATCGAGAACTCCTCGCCGCCGCACACCTCCTGCACCATCGAGGCCACCCGGGCGTAGCCGAGGAAGAACTCGAGCTCGCGGCGATCCGTGCAGTGGTGGATGTGGTTGGAGCCCATCCCCTCGCGCATCTTCACGAGCACCGGGAAGCGCAGGTCGTCGGGCACCTCGTCGGGCGCGAAGGTGCGCGGCGAGGGGATGCCCTGCGCGTCGAGGAAGCGGGCCATCTCGAGCTTGTCGACCGTCCGCCGCGTCGGCGCGGGGTCGGGGATGAAGACCTCGGCTCCGAGCGCGCGGAAGCGGTGGCGCGTGTCGGCGAGCACGATCAGGTCGAACTCCGAGCACGGCACGACGCAGCGCACGTCGTGGCGCTCCGCGAGCTCCAGCAGCCGGTCGGCGTACGTCGCGTCGGTCGCGATCGGCATGCGCTCGAAGCGGTCGCAGAAGTGGGCCGCCGGCGCCAGCTCCTGCATGTCGGTGCCGACGACGACGCCGCCCTCGCCGCGGCGCTCGACCGCGTCGCGGAAGGCCTGCACGACGTCGACGCGCAGGCCGACGCAGGTCAGCAGCACGTTCACGCGGCGGCCTTCCCGGCCGGGCCGTCCCAGCCGCCCGGTCACTCCCTTGTACACGCCCTCGCTCCGCAGCAGCACGCCGACCGTGCGCGCCAGGATCCGCAGGTCGAGGGCCAGCGAGCGGTGCTCGACGTACCAGACGTCGAGCTCGATGCGCTCGCTCCAGGGCAGGCTCGTGCGCCCGTGCACCTGGGCCCAGCCCGTCAGCCCGGGGCGCACCTCCAGGCGTCGACGCTGCGCGCTCGGTGTACTGCTCGACCTGGTAGCGCAGGGTCGGGCGCGGGCCGACCAGGCTCATGTCGCCGCGCAGCACGTTCCAGAGCTGCGGCAGCTCGTCGAGGGACGTCTTGCGCAGCACCTCGCCGATGCGCGTGATGCGGGAGTCGCCCGCCGCCACCGCGAAGCCCGCACCCTGCCGCTCGGCGTCGACCACCATCGTGCGCAGCTTCAGCACCTCGAAGCGACGCGCCGTCCCTGCCCACGCGCTCCTGGCGGAACAGGATCGGCCCGCCGTCCTCGCGCCGGATCAGCAGGGCCGCCGCGCCCAGCACCGGCGCCGCGGCGACCAGCCCCACGGCCGCGCCGACCACGTCCATGGCCCGCTTCAGCGGCGTCCACTAGCGCGTGCCCTCCGCCCGCTCCCAGACGGCGGGCACGCCACGCGTCAGCGCGACGTACAGCGCGACCACCGTGGCCCACGTGACCAGCAGGTAGTAGTGCGGGATCGCGAGCAGCTTCACCCGCCCGCGCAGCGCGATCGAGAGCAGCACCAGCACGCCGAACAGGACCTGCGCCCCGAGCACCCACCAGTAGATGCCGCCCTCCGCCAGCGCCAGCACGATCGAGGTCGCCAGCAGCACGAGGTGCAGGACGCCGCTCCCGTAGCGCAGCAGGCGGTGCGAGATCATCTGCACCCAGTAGACGACGCCCATGCGGCGCAGGCTGAACATGCGGCCGTGGAAGACGAGCAGCCAGCAGTGGCCGAACATGCGCACCTTGCGGCGGAACTCGTCCTCGAGGTCGGTGGACGGCTTCTCGGCGGCGACGGCGTCGGACACGTAGACCGCGCGGCGGCCCCGCTTGACCATCAGGTACGGGAACGCGAGGTCGTGGCCCCAGCGCGGGTCGACCACGGCGTAGTCCTCGCGGCGGACGGCGTAGATCGAGCCGTTGCCGCCGGTGATCGAGCCGATCGCCGACTCCTGGGCGCGCAGCGCGACCTCGAGCCGCCAGTACGCGCCCTCCTGGTTCGTCCCGTCGGCGCTGCGCAGCGCCAGGCGGCCGCAGACGTAGGCGACGTCCGGGTCGGCGAAGGGGCGCAGCAGCCGGCGCAGGGCGTCCGGCGACCAGGTCGAGTTCGCGTCCGAGAACGCCACCACGTCGATGGCGTCGCCGAGCGCGCGCATGGCGGTGTCCTGCGCGTTGACCTTGCCGCCGCGCTTGGCGACGACGAGCTCGACGCCGCGGTCGGCGAACGAGCGGACGATGTCGTCGGTGCCGTCGCTGGAGGCGTCGGACGTGACGACGATGCGCAGCAGCTCGCGCGGGTAGTCGAGCGCCAGCGCGTTCTCGAGCTTCTCCGCGATCACGTCCGCCTCGTTGTGGGCGGTGATCACGAGGGCCACCCTCGGCAGCGCGTCGCCGGCGCGCACCGGCCGCCGCGCGACGCGCGCCAGGAGCGCGGCGAGGAGCGGATAGCCGACGTGCGTCCACAGGATCAGGGCCAGCGAGACCCAGAGCAGGACTTCGAGCACGACCACCGCGCGCAGGGTACCGCGCGGGCCTGCCGGCGGGCTGCGATGGCCCTGCTAGCCCCGCCGCTGCAGGACGATCGTGGTCGCAGCCGCCTCCCGCACGCCGGACGCCGTGACGACGGCCGACAGGCGCACGGCCGCACGGAAGGGCCGCTTGCGCACCGCGAGGGCTCGCCGCGCCACGTTCGTGAGCCGCAACCGGAGCGCGGCCTCTCGGTTGGCGGCCACACGGACCGTGCCCCGCGCGAAGTAGACGGGAGTGGTGCGGCGATCGCGCTTCGAGCGCAGGCCGAGCGCCCGCCCCGTGGTCGCGTCGACCGAGGCCGTGACGACGCAGGTGGCGGCCGTGCTCGCCCGGCAGCGCGCCGCGAAGCCGGACCGCAGCACGGCCGCGAGGCGCTGCAGCGCCGTGCCGCGGACGCCGGCGCTCAGCGCAGGGCCGACGGGGACGCCCGGGTCGGGCGGCGGCGGCATCGCGGGCGGCACGCCGGACGCCGGGCAGCCCGTCGCGGGGCCCGGCGCGGTGCTCCCGAGGCGGTAGACCGGGCCGCCCTTCGGTCAGCAGGTAGACCCGGCAGAGCCCGTCCTCGCCGAAGGAGACGGGACCGCGGGCGGGGTCGGCGGCGACGTCCTGACGATCGTCGCTCGCCGCCGGGAGCGATCGGAACCAGGCTGCGCACCCAGCCGGCGCAGTAGTCGGCGTAGACGTAGCGGCCCGCGAGCTCGGGCACGCTCTGGTCCCGCACGACGTAGCCGCCCGTGATCGAGCAGGGGTCGGACGCGTCGCTGTGGGCGTACTCGTCGATCGGCGCCACGGCGTTCGCGAGCGCGGGCTGGCCGCTGCGCAGGTGCAGACCCTCGTAGTTGCGCCACCCGAAGTTGGTGCCGCCCGGCGTGCCGAGCGGCAGCAGGTCGATCTCCTCGTAGGTGTCGAAGCCGACGTCGCCGATCACCAGGGCGCCGGTCACGCGGTCGAACGAGAACCGCCACGGGTTGCGGAGCCCGAGCGCCCAGACCTGCGGCGCCGCCCCCGGCGCGTTCCCGGGCGGGATGCCGTGCGCGTCCGGGGCCGTCCCGCGCGGGTCGATGCGCAGGATCTTGCCCAGCAGCAGGGTCGGGTCCTGCGCGCGGTTCATGGGGTCGCCCTGCAGGCCGCCGTCGCCCACGCCGACGTACAGGTAGCCGTCCGGCCCGAACGCCAGCTGGCCGCCGATGTGGTTCGTCGCGTCGTCGTGCGGCACGACGATGACCCGCCGAGCGCTCGCCGCGTCGGCGACGTCCGGATCCGCCGACACGCGGTACTCCCAGACCTCGACGTCGAAGTCGCCGGCGGTGCCCGTGGTCAGGAAGACGTAGAAGCGCCCGCTGACCGCGTAGTCCGGCGAGAACGCCATGGACAGCAGGCCGCCCTCGTCCCCGAGATCGACGCGCGCGCTGACGTCCAGGAACGGCGCCGGGTTCGTGCCCGTGTCGCGGACGACGCGGATCGTCCCTTCGCGCTCGACGACGAAGCGCCGGACGGTGTCGCCGGGCGGGGACGTCAGGAACGTCGGCAGGGCGAACGTCCCCGCGGGCTGCAGCACCACCGCGGCGTGCGCCGAGCCGGCGGTCGCCGCGAGGGCCAGGAGCGCCAGCGAGCAGCAGGCGGCGCACGGTCAGTCGCCGGCCGCGGGGGTGGGCGAGGGCGTCGGCGCGGCCGGGCCGGGCGGTCGCAGCCGCAGCCGCCCGCGCGCCTGGGCCCGCACCTCGCTCCGGCGCGAGCACCACCGGCGCCGTCAGCAGGAGCAGCAGGAACGTGTAGTGCACGTTGAAGATCATGGTCAGGTAGAAGAGGTTGCCCGAGAGGATCGCGGCCAGCGCGGAGGCCATCCCCCAGCCGATCGCGGGCACCGTGCCGTCGTCGTCGGGCAGCTGCGCGCGCGCCCGCCCGGCCCGCAGCAGCACCAGCAGGCGCGACACGATCCAGGCGATGAAGGCGAGGTACAGGGCGCCGCCGATCAGCCCGCTCTCGGTCAGCACGGCGATGTAGAAGGAGTGCGGGCCGAAGTCGGTCTTGCCGGTCTGGAACTCGTAGTAGACGGCGAAGTTGTTGAGCCCGAGGCCGAGCGCGGGGTGCGCCTCCAGCACCGGCGGGATCAGGTCGTAGAGATCCGTGTGGATCTTCGAGGAGCGGTCGCCGGTCTGCAGCCGCGAGTCCAGCACCTGCTGCAGCTGGTCGCGCTTCGCCACCACGATCATGCCGCCGGCGAGCGCCAGCACCAGGACGGGGATCAGCAGCTCGCGCCGCCAGAGCTGGCGCCGGAACGCCAGGGCCAGGACCAGCAGGCCGACCGTGCAGCCCAGCAGGCCGCTGCGCGACTGCGAGAGGAGCTGCGCCAGGAACAGGAAGGTCGCGGCGGCCGCGAGCCACGTCCGCTTCTCGGCCAGCCACCCGCTGCGCACCCGCACCACGAGCGCGAGCAGGATCATCAGCGGCATGTTGACGAGGACGCCGAAGTGGTTCGGGTCCTCGCCGAAGCCCGTCAGCCGGTAGACCGCCGTCGAGGTCGTGCCGCCGAACTGGTCGACGTTGGTGACTCGCCCGAGCAGCGCCAGGCCCTGCGTCTTGGCCCCGCCGAAGATCGGGTCGAGGATGGTGGTGTCGAGGTTGACGCCGGTCGCGCTGAGCAGGCCGAGCTGCACGGTGCCGTACGCGGCGTTGCCCAGGAAGCCGGCGATGAACGCGCCAAGCGCCGCCCACCAGAGGGCCGGCCCGCGGCGGATCAGGTGGGCGCTGGCGACGATGGCGAAGGAGAAGAACACGCCCCACTTGGCGAGGCCCTTCGTCCACTGCTCGACGCCCTCCCTGGTGTCGATGTTGGCATAGCCCGCGAGGTAGACGGCGACGAAGCAGAGGCCGAAGCCGAGCAGCACGGCGGTCGTCCCGGGGATGCGCCGATCGCCGCGCAGCAGGCGGTCGAGCAACCAGACGACGACGAAGGCGAGCTCGACGAACTCCGCGAGCGTGATGCGCCCGAACGGCGCCCAGCTCCACTTCTGCCAGGCCGCCAGCACCAGCGCCGACAGCATCAGCGCGTCCAGCAGCGTCAGCCGCCTCAGGGCGACGAAGGGATTCATCCGGGACCCGCCATGCGCCTCGACGCCCGCACGGGCGAAGGCTACGCCAGGCGCCCTGCGACCTCCCCCACCGGAGCGAGCCAACCTCCGCGAGCCTGCGCGAGGTCCAGCAGGCGCTCGTAGAGGTGGTCGTAGCCGCGGCTCGCGATGGGGTCGAGGTAGTCGTTGTGCCAGAGCACCGCAGCGCCGCCGCCCAGGCGGGCCACGCGGTCGACCACGGCCTGCACGTGCGGCCACGCCGCGTCGGCCTCGAGGCCGAGGTAGTGCGCCGCGTCGAGCGTGCCGTCCATCAGCACCAGCGGCACCTCGACGAGGTTGTGCGCGCGCTCGCGGCCGAGGTCGTAGAGTCGGTAGGGGAACGAGAAGCCGCTGCGGAAGCCGGGCCGCTCCGCCCAGCCGAGCGTGGAGTCCGTGCGCACGCCGGAGTCGACGAGCTCGCGCGCGTGCCGGTGCGGGTCGAAGCGCAGGTAGTGGTAGCGGACGTGCTGGACGTCGGCGACGAGGCCGGCCAGCCGCAGCCGCTCGGCGTGCACGAGGCCCGGCGTCTCGTACGACGTGTAGGACGGGTGCAGCCCGATCTCGTCGCCGCCCTCGGTGACGACCCGCACGGCCTCGGGCAGCAGCTCCTCGTACGCCTCCTGGTTCTCGCCGTCCTCCGGCACCACGTGCCCGGCCAGGAAGTAGTACGTCGAGCGCGCGTCGCGCGCCCGCTCCATGGCGCGGATGCGGTCGAACGTCCAGTACGGGTCGTGGTGGCCGCCGCGCAGGGAGGCCGCGACGCTCTTGACGTCTCGCGCGGCGTCGCCGGCCTCGCGGCGCCCGATCGACCTGACCGCCCGCTTGAGCGCACGCTTGCGCCCCGCCTTGGTCAGTCGGCGCAGGCCGTCGACGTCGTGGGACAGGGCCAGCGCGAAGCGGCGCCCGCCCGGCCAGATCGACGCGGTCTCCACGCCGTGCGCGTGCGCCCAGCGCCGCACGAGCTCGCGCACGCGGTCGACCGGGGCGTCGAGCGGGTCGTCGCCGTTGCCCGCCGTCCACGACCCGGTGTAGGCCGTCCGGCCGTGGGCGTCGCGCTGGACGTCCGGCTGCGCCTCCTCGACGCGCGCCAGGTGCCAGAAGGCGAGGGCCAGCGGATCGGTGCCCGGCGGGGCCAGCGACGTCGTCTCCCACTCGTCCGGCACGCACGGCAGCACGTCGTTGGGCCACTCGGCCACCCGCGCGGCGTCGCGGTCGACGCCCACGCCCAGGGTCGCCAGGAGCTGCTGCAGCGTGTAGGCGGCGCGCGCCGCGACGGGCTGCGGCGCGTCGATGGCGAGGCGGACGAGGTTGCCGTTGCCGTTCACCGGGTCCTCCGGAGGGGTGCCAGTGGGTCGCTCGCGGGGACGTCCATCGCGAGCGCCGCGTTGACGGCGCTCGCTCCGTGCGGCCAACGCGCTCCCTCCTTCGTCGCTCGCTCGAGAGCTACCCCTTCTCCGTCCATGACCGCTCCGCAGCACATAACTGCCGTGCTGCTTCGCTCTCGCCGGCCGGCAGCAGTCGCTTCGCTCCTGGTGACCAAGCGCTGCGCTCCTTCGTCGCTCCGCGCGGGGCCGGCTCACGCTGAATAACTGGCCGCGCTGCTGGCGACCTAGACCTGCGTGCGTCGGTGCTCATCGAGGTCTACGTCGTTTCACCGCGCCGGCGACCGTCCCTGCCAGCAGCCGCATCCCCGGCACCGGGTCGCGCAGCGAGAGGATCGGCTCCTCGTCGACGCCTGCGGCCTGGCGGGCCAGGTGCAGCCGGCTCTCGCCGTGGGCGCGGCCGCTGCGCCAGGAGGGCACCACGGGCACCCAGCGCTTGCCGTCGTGACGGGGGCCCGAGGCGGCGGTCGCGACCGGCTCGCCGAGCGCGTGGCGGTACGCCATGGCGACGAGGTCCACGCCGCAGCGGCGGGCGAGCGAGTGCCACTGCCAGAGTCGCGTGTTCAGCTCCATCAGCCGGAAGGAACCGTCCCGTGGGTCCTGCTTGAACTCGGTCTGCGCGACGCCGTCGTAGCCCACGGTCTCGAGCAGGCGCTGCGCGAGCGCGACGGCCTCGTCGGACCAGCGCGCCTCTCCAACCCTACAGGTGCCGAAGCGGGGCGGCATCTGGGCCAGCTTGCGGCCGCTGAACGTCCCGGACAGGACGGTGCCGCCGCCGCTCGTGAAGGAGCCGACCGTCCACAGGGCGTCGTCGCCGCCGGGCACGACCTCCTGCAGCAGCAGATCGTCGCCGGCCGCGTGGGCGCGCTCCCAGGCCGCGAGCAGCTCGTCGGGGCCGCCCGCCTCCAGCACCGGCCGCCCCTCGCGGGCCTTGAAGGCGATGCCGACGGACGGCTTGACGATGGCCGGGTAGCGCAGGTCGGCCGCTGCGTGCTCGGCGGCCGCGCGGTCGTCCGCGAACCAGGTCGGCGGCACGGGCACCCCCGCGCGGCGCGCGGCCTCGATCTGGGCGCGCTTCGCGAGCAGCGGGCCGATCACGTCCCAGCCCGAGCCGGACAGCGCCAGCCCGTGCAGCCGCGCCGCCTCGCGGGCCACCAGCACCAGCCCGATGTCCTGTGTCGGAAAGGCCACGCTGCGCGGTCCGGCGAGGCGCGCCACCTCCGCCAGCACCTCCAGGTATCCCGTCTCGTCGACCGCCGGGTCGGGCGCCAGCACGGGTACGACGCCGCGCGCGTGCAGCCCCAGGGCGCTCCTGCGGTGGTCGACCGCGATGGCGGGGACGCCGAGCGCGACGAGCGCGCGGAGGGCCGAGAGGCCGTTGGTGAACATGACGTCGAGCACGACGCCCGCCGGCGGCCGCCCCGCCGTCGCGCGCTCGATGGCGGCGGTCTCAACCGGCGTGAGGGCCATGCTCCACGTTCCAGTCGGCGGCGGACTCGCGCAGGCCCGGGCCCTCGACGGGGCGCAGCGCGCAGGCGAGGTGCAGGCGGAGCTCCGCGGCGGGGACGCCGACGCGGGCCGGCGCCACCCGCGCCGCCGCGTTCAGCCCGACGTACTGGGCGGCCAGCAGCGCACGCGCCGCCCGCGCCCCGAGCGGGGAGTGGTGCTTGGCCCAGTAGCGGCGCCGGCTGCGCCAGATCTCGCGCACGCGCCGCTCGAACGCGCCGCTCGTGGACTGCTTCAGGTGGTGCTGGACCCGCACGTCGGGCACCAGGTGCAGGTCCCAGCCGCCGTCGGCCAGCCGCCGGCAGAGGTCGGTCTCCTCGACGTACATGAAGAAGCCCTCGTCGAAGGTGCCGACCCGCTCCAGGGCGGCGCGGCGGACGAGCAGCGCGCAGCCCGTCGCCCAGTCCACGCGCCGCGGCGCGTCGCCGCTCGACTGGTCGACGCCCGCCTGGCCGAGCGTCAGCGCCGCGATCGCGCAGCCCAGCGGGGACGGGAAGCGCCACGCCGACGGCTGGCGGCGGCCGTCGGGGAAGACGATGCGCGGCGCGACGGCGGCCGCGGAGGGGCGCGCGTCGAGCTCGGCGACCAGGCGGTCGATCGTGCCCGGCTCGACGATGGTGTCCTCGTTGAGGATCAGCACGTGGCGGGACGCCGTCGACGCGATGATGGCGTTGTGGTTGGCGCCGAAGCCCGCGCGGAAGGGCCGCGCGAGCACGCGGACGTCGGGGAAGCGCTCGCGCACCGCCTCGGCGGAGCCGTCCTCGGACGCGTTGTCGAGCACCACGATCTCGGTCGACGCGCGGCGCCCCGGGTCGTCCGCCAGCGAGGCGAGGCACGCCAGCAGCAGCTCGCGGTTGCCGTGGTTGACGATCGAGACCGCGACGTCGTTCATCGTGCGAGGCCGCGGTCGGCGAGGGCGGCGCGCGCCTCGTCGACGCGGTCGTCGGCCGTGCGGCCGTCGAGCCAGCCGAGCAGGTCGCTCATGCCGCGCTCGAACGGGATCTCGGCGCGGAAGCCCAGGAGGCGCGCGGCGAGCTCCGGGTCGGCGTAGCACGAGCGGATGTCGCCGGCGCGGTACTGGCCCGGCAGCTCGGGCTGGACGTCGACGCCCAGGCCGCGCGCCAGCGTCGTCGCGACGGTGTGCACGGACGTCGCGACGCCCGTGCCGACGTTGAGCGCGTGGCCGACCGCGTCCTCCGACTCCAGCGCCAGGGCCAGCGCGCGGGAGACGTCGCGCACGTCGACGAAGTCGCGCGACTGCTCGCCGTCCTCGAAGATCAGCGGCGCGCGGCCGTTGAGCAGCCGCGAGGCGAAGATCGCCGCGACGCCGGTGTACGGGTTGGAGAGCGCCTGGCGCGCGCCGTAGACGTTGAAGAAGCGCAGCGCCACCGTGGGGATGCCGTAGGCCGCGCCGACGCTGAGGCAGAGCTCCTCGTGGTCGCGCTTGGTGATCGCGTAGACGGACGTCGGGCGCAGGGGCTTGGTCTCGGCCGTCGGCTCCGGCACCAGCGGCTGGCCGTCGTCGCCGAGCACGTCCCACTGTCGGCGGGCGAGCTGCGCCTCGGGTCGCAGGCCGGGCGCCAGGCCGTGGCGGCCGCTCGTCGGGTCGCCGTGCTGGCCCTCGCCGTAGATCGACATGCTCGACGCCACCACCAGCCGGCGCACCTGGTCGCGGCGGGCCGCGAGCTCCTCGAGCAGCACCGCGCAGCCGCCGGCGTTGACCGAGACGTAGCGCGCGATCTCGTACATCGACTGGCCCACGCCGACCGCCGCGGCCAGGTGGACGACGGTGTCGATGCCCTCCAGCGCGGCGCCCAGCGCGTCGTGGTCGCGGACGTCGGCGCGGATCAGCTCGACCGCGGGATCGAGGTAGTCGGGCGGTCCGCCCGGGTGCACCTGCGGGTCCAGCGCGTCCAGGGCGCGCACCGCGTGGCCGTCGGCCAGCAGCCGGTCGGCGAGGTGGGAGCCGATGAAGCCGGCCCCGCCGGTGACGAGGATGCGCACCGGCGGAGGCTACCGTGGGCGCGTGGCGCGGGGCCCCGCTCGCCGGGCCGCAGGAGCGCCGCCGGGCACGCCGAACTCCGCGGGGTGCTCGCGCGGACCCGCAGCCGCGTCCACGGGCTGGCGAGGCGGCTGGAAGGAGACCTGCCGGAGTTGACCCCGGCCCAGCTCGCCGCGCGCCAGCGCTGGCAGAACCGCTGGACGCTGCCCATCATCGTCGCCGCGGTGCTCCCGCTGTTCACGGCCGGCGACGTGAACGTCGGGTCGAGATCATCATCGGCGTCGGGTCCTGGCTGATCTTCCTGGTCGACATGATCGTGCAACGGCGCATCGTGCACGACTACCTGCGCCGGCCGCTCGGCTGGTTCGACCTCAGCATCCTGGTGCTGACGTTCCCGTACTACCTGATCCCCGGCGTGGGCGCCGGCACCGGGTTCCTGGTCATCGCGCGCCTCGCCCGCGTCGTGCGCGTGCTGGTCGCCACGGCCGGACTGCGGCGCTTCGCCGCGCGGCTCGGCAAGGTCGCGATCGTGGCCGCCGCGGTGGTCGTGGTCGGCGCCGCGGTCGCCTACGAGGCCGAGCACCCCGTCAACAAGCTGTACGCCACGTACGGCGACTCCCTGTGGTGGGCCATCGTCACCCTCACGACGGTCGGCTACGGCGACATCTACCCCATCACGACGACGGGCCGCGTCGTGGCCACGGGGATCATGTTCACGGGCGTCGCGGTGCTCGGCATCCTCGCGGGCTCGCTGGCGTCGCTGTTCGGCGTGACGAGAGGAGGATCAGGCGGCGATCGAGGGCGACCAGAGCGTCGACGAGCTGCGGGTCGAGCTGCTGGCCCTACAGGCGGACATGCGCGCCGCGGACGCGCGCCTGGCGGCCCTGCTGGCGCGCGAGCGGGCCGGCCCGGCCGCGCCGGCGACTGACCGTCGCGGGGCCGCGGGACGGCGGTGGGACGGGCCGACCATAGCCTCGGCCCATGCACCGCACCCCCCTCGCCGTCCTCACGGCCCTGCTGTCGCTCCTCGCCTGTGCCGGCCCGGCCGCGGCGGCGCAGCGCCTGGGCATCGACGTCTCGACGACCTCCGCTCCCGGCAGCCGGCTGACCGCCGAGAAGGCAGCCTGCACATATGACCTCACCGTCGTCAACGGCGGGCCCGCAGCCTCGGTCACCATCCAGGGGCCCGGCGTTGCCCGCGTCGTCTTCCTGCCGAAGCAGGAGTACCGCGTGATCCCGGGGCTGACGCTGCAGGCCGGTCTCTACACGGTGCAGGTGAAGGCGTTCGCGAGCATGGCGACGACGCAGCTCCTGATGCCGATCGGGGTGCCGTTCACGAGCGTGGGCGGGCGCGCGTCGACGGCAGCGCCTTCTCGCTGATCGACCCGAAGTTCGGCGTCGGCACGGCGTCCCTTGCGGTCCCGGCCGGCTGGGCGCAGCTCGTCGTCAGCGCGCGCGCTGCGGCCGCCGTCGACACGCCGGTGCACCTGGCAGGCCCGGGCGCGTCCCTCGACGTCGTCGTGCCCGCGGGGCAGACGGCCAGCCCCCGCGTGCTCGCCTTCCTGCCGGGGCCGGGCGAGTGCGCGATCGGCGTGCCAGGCGGCCCGCCCAGCACGATCCGTCGTCCACCGCAGCACCCGCCGGCCACGTCGTCGCCGACGCAGCTGCCCGAGGCCGACCGCTGCGGCCGCCCCGCGTCCCGCGCTGCGCCGGCACGTCACCCCGCCGAAGGCCACGATCCGGCAAGCTGGACTGCAAGCGACCCTCAGGAACGGCGCGTGGAGCGCCCGGCTGCCGTGGGCAGCGTTCGCCTACACCTCCGGCGTCCGGGTGACCGTGCGGGCGATCGACCGGGCCGGCAACGAGCAGCCGGTGCACGCCAGGGCGCGCTACGTGCCCGCGAGCGGGGTGCCGGCGGCCCGCGAGGCCTTCATGCACGCTGTGCGCGGCGCGAATCCGACCCCGCGTGGCGTACCGTAGGACTGCCCGTGACGACGCACCGCTCCGCCGGCTCGACCCGGCTCGCCGGCGACCTGCCGCAGCTGCAGGGCATCCCGCTGCTCACCGACGGCGGCATCGAGACGACGCTCATCTACCACGACGGCATCGAGCTTCCGCTGTTCGCGGCCTTCCCGCTGCTCGCGTCCACGGACGGACGAGCCGCCCTCGTGCGGTACTACGAGGCGTACCTCGACGTGGCCCGCAGGCGCGGCGTCGGCATCGTCCTGGAGAGCGCGACCTGGCGTGCCAACCCCGACTGGGGCCGCGAGCTCGGCTACGCGCCTGCCGACCTCGAGCGGCTGAACCGGGCTGCCATCGAGCTCCTGCAGGAGCTCCGCGACGCCCACGCCGACGCGGTGTCGCCGATCGTGCTCAGCGGCTGCATCGGCCCCCGGGGCGACGGCTACAGCCCGGACGCGCGGCTCGGTGCCGACGAGGCGCACGCGTACCACGTCGCCCAGGTGCGGACCTTCGCGGCGAGCGCCGCGCAGATGGTCGCGGCGCTGACGATCGCCTACGCCGAGGAGGCCATCGGGGTCACCCGCGCGGCGCGCGAGGCCGGCATGCCCGTCGCGATCTCGTTCACCGTCGAGACCGACGGCCGGCTGCCGAGCGGCCAGCCGCTGGCCGAGGCCATCGCGCAGGTCGACGCCGACGCCGGCGGGCCGGACTACTACATGCTCAACTGCGCGCACCCGACGCACTTCGAGCACGTGCTCGAGGCCGGCGCGCCGTGGGTCGAGCGCATCCTCGGGCTCCGTGCCAACGCCTCGCGCAGGAGCCACGAGGAGCTGGACGCGGCCGAGGAGCTCGACGAGGGGGACCCCGCCGAGCTGGCCGGCGCGCACGCGCGACTGCGGGACCGGATGCCCGCGCTGCGCGTCCTCGGCGGCTGCTGCGGCACGGACCACCGGCACGTCGACGCCATCGCGGCCGCCTGGTTCGAGGCCGGCTGATCGCGCCGATGCCGAGCTTCGCCGACCCTCCCGCCCCGGGCGCGATCTTCTGGCTGGAGGAGGCGCTGGCGCTCGACCCCGGCGCCCCGTGCCCGCCGCTCGCGGGGCCCGCGCGGGCCGACGTCTGCATCGTCGGCGGCGGCTTCACGGGCCTCTGGACGGCGCTCGAGCTCACGGAGCGCGATCCGTCGTTGGACGTCGTGCTGCTCGAGCAGGAGACGTGCGGTGCCGGCGCATCGGGGCGCAACGGTGGCTGGGCGACCGGCTGGTGGGACGAGCTGCCGGGGCTGATCGCCCACTTCGGCCCCGAGCACGGCGTGTGGCTGGCGCGCGAGGTCGCGGCGGCCGTCGAACGGATCGGCACCTTCGCCGCCGCGCACGACATCGACTGCCACTACCGCAACGCCGGCTACCTGCTGGCCGCGACCGGGCCGGCGCAGCTCGGCGCCTGGGACGAGATCGTCGCCGCCTGCCGGGCCCACGGCGCGGGCGACCGGCTCGCGGAGCTCGGCGCGGACGAGCTGCGGCGCCGGAGCGGCTCGCCGCTCCCGCTGGGCGGGCTGCACGTCCGCGACACCGCGACGATCCAGCCCGCGCTGCTCGCCCGCGGGCTGCGGCGCGTGGCGCTGCGGCGCGGCGTGCGCATCTTCGAGGCCTCGCCCCTGGTGGCGCTCGAGCACGGACGGACGCCGCGCGTCCGCACCCCCGGCGGCAGCGTCGAGGCCGGCCGCGTGGTGCTCGCGACGGGCGCCTGGTCGGCGCGCATCCGCGAGCTCCGCCGCGCCATCGTCCCCGTGGGCACCCACATCGTCCTGACCGAGCCCGTCCCGGACCGCATCCGCGCCATGGGCTGGACGGGCGGCGAGGCGTTCGGCGACGCGCGGCTGCTGGTGCACTACGCCCAGGTCACGGCCGGCGGCCGCATCGCCTTCGGCCGGGGCGGCGGCGCGATCGGGCCACGCGGGCGCGTGACGCCCGGCCACCACCGCGACACCGCCGCCGTCCGCGCGGTGGCCGCCGACTTCCGCCGCTTCTTCCCCGACCTCGACGACGTCCGCCTGACGCACGCCTGGGGCGGGCCCGTCGACCGCGCGCCCTGGCATCTCCCGTTCGCGGGCTCGCTGGGCGACCACGGCACGGTGCACTACGCCGCCGGCTACTCGGGCAACGGCGTCGCCCCGAGCCTGCTGCTGGCCCGCGTGCTGACCGGGCTCGCCCTCGACGCGGGCGACGTCTACGCGCGCTGCGGCCTCGCCGGCGGCCCGCCCGCCTACCTGCCGCCCGAGCCGCTGCGCAGCCTCGGCGGCGTGCTGGTGCGCAACGCGGTGCGCCGGGCGGAGGCCGACGAGGAGCGCGGCACGCCGCCGCGGCGCGTCGACGAGGCGCTGCGCCGGTTGGTGTGGACGACCGTGCCGCCCGCCGTCGAGCCGCGCCTGCGCCGCCGCGCGAGTCCGCCGCGCCACTGACCGCCTGACCGCAGGCCGTTCGATCGCGGCATCCGATCGAACCGGTCCCGCGCGGGGGCCGAACGTCGGTCGCAAGACGGGTCATCGGGAGTGACCCGACGAGGCGACAGGGCTCCCAACTTCCCAGGCCCGCGCCTCCTAGAGCGAACCCCCAAGGAGGGACGCATGAGGAAGAGAGCGGTAGCGCTCGCCGGTTTGGCGTGCGCGGCCGTCGCGATCGGCGCTGCCGTCGCGACGACCAACGCCCCCAAGAAGGCGAAGGCTTCCAGCCACCGCGAGGCGCCGCTGATCGCCAACGACCCGACGGCGGACATCACCGACTTCTACATGTTCCGCAGCCCGGACGGCAGCGACTCGGTGACGCTCGCGATGAACGTGATCCCGTTCGAGGCGCCGCCCGAGGGCCCGAACTACTACAACCTCGACG
The DNA here is from genome assembly GCA_963767885.1 of uncultured Actinomycetota bacterium. Classification (GTDB taxonomy): domain Bacteria; phylum Actinomycetota; class Thermoleophilia; order Gaiellales; family F1-60-MAGs149; genus CAVYFW01. The sequence continues at coordinate 112,706 of CAVYFW010000009.1, read as the reverse complement.
ACAGCGCCCGCTACGGCCTGCACGTCGATCAGGACGGCAACGGCAAGCCGGAGATCTCCTGGTACCTGCGCACCAACACCCGGGTGCGCAACGGCAACACCTTCCTGTACGCGACCGGCCCGGTCACGGCGCTCAACGACCCCGACCTGAACGTCACGCAGACGTGGACGCTGTACGAGCGGCGGGGCAAGGACGGCGCCGGCCACATGCGCAAGATCGGCTCGGGCACGACCGCGCCGAACTTCGTCGGCCAGGGCGTGTTCGGCAGCTCCGACGGCTACAACGCCGTCGCGAACTCCGCCGTCAAGACGCTCGGCAACGGCACGAAGGTGTTCGTCGGTCCCCGCGACGACTCGTTCTTCATCGACGTCGGCCGCATCTTCGACCTGCTGTCCATCGGCGGGCCGGGCACCGACAACGCCGCGGGCTTCAACGTCCACACGATCAGCCTGCAGGTGCCGCTGAGCGCGATCCGGCCGTCGGCCGGCGATCCCGTCATCGGCGCGTACACCACGGTCGACCGCATGGAGACCTCCTGGCACAAGGCCGGCCGCAAGTACGTCAAGAGCAACGACTGGGTCCAGGTCGAGCGCCTCGGCCAGCCCCTCGTGAACGAGGTGCTGATCCCGCTCAAGGACAAGGACCGCTGGAACTCGCTGCCGCCGTCGGCGGACAAGCAGTTCGAGAAGTACTACACCGCCCCGGGCCTCGTCGGCGCGCTCAACCAGATCGTGCTCGGCAACGCGCTCGGCGTCCCGGCCAGCCTGCACGCCCAGACCACGGGCCGGGCGGACATCTCGGCGATCCTCCTGCGCGGGTTCAAGTACCCCGCCACGGGGACGCCGGCGCTCGACCTGACCATGGAGCACAACGACCCGGTCGACGAGCTGCGGCTCAACACGAACGTGGCCCCGACCCGGCCGATCGCGAACCAGGACCGCCGCGGCGTCCTGAACGCGTTCTCGTCGGCTCCGCCGGCCGCGGGCGCGCAGCTCGACGGCTATCCCAACGGCCGCCGGCTCGGCGACGACGTGACCGACATCCAGGTCGCGGCGCTGCTCGGCCTGCCGGTCGACAACCTGATCCCGCCGGCCATCCAGCGCCCGTACGCCCTCGGCGTGCTCGGCGAGGCCGACGCCACGGCGGTCGCCAACGCGTTCCCGCAGCTCCCGAACCTCGCCGCCCTGGCCCAGGGTGCGGACGGGGTCCTGCGGAACGACCGCCAGTTCTCCGACACGTTCCCCTACCAGGCCAGCCCGTTCTCGGGCAACAAGGTGGGCACGTTCTAGGACGACCCGGCGCCTCCGCCCTCCGCCGCACCCCGGCGGAGGGCGGGGGCTTCGCCGCTTCCCCAGCCATGGCTTCCACACCCAGCACCGCCACCCCTCGCCGCCGCCTCCCGCGCGCCCTGCGCTGGCTGCTGGTGGCGTCCGCGCTCGCCGCCGTCGTCGTCGTCGCGGGGCTCTTCTCCCTGCGCGCGTCGGACGACCGCGACCCGAGCGCCGCCCCTGCCGCCACCGGCGTGCCCGTCCGCGCCGGCGGTGACGCCCTCTCCGCCGTCACCGGCACCGCCAAGACGCTCGAGGAGCTGCAGGCGCGCGTGGCGGCCCGGCCGGACGACGCCGAGGCCCGCGCCCTGCTCGGCCTCGCCTACCTGCAGCGTGCCCGGGAGACCAGCGACCCCTCGTACTACACGAAGGCCGACACGCTCTTCGGCCAGGCGCTGCGGCTCGATCCCGAGGAGTTCAACGCCATCCTCGGGCAGGGTTCGCTGGCCCTCTCGCGGCACGACTTCCGCGGCGCCCTGGCCCTCGGCGAGCGTGCCCTCGCGCTCTCGCAGGGCGGCTCGCAGAGCGCGCTCGCCATCATGGGCGACGCCCAGGTCGAGCTCGGCCGCTATCCCCAGGCGTTCGCGACCTTCGACCGCCTGGCCCGCCAGCGCCCGAACCTCGTGGCCTACGCCCGCCAGTCCTACGCCTTCGAGCTGCAGGGCGCCCTGGAGCCCGCCACCGACCTCATGCACCAGGCAGTGCAGGCCGGCGCGGGCAGCCCCGAGAACACGCAGTGGACGCGCATCCAGCTCGGCCACCTGCTGGAGCGCCAGGGCCGCATCGACGAGGCCGAGGCGGAGTACCGCCAGGCCCTCGCCGTCATCCCGAGCTACGCGCGCGCCGAGGCCGGCCTCGGCTCCGTCGCCGTCGCCCGCGGCGACCTCGCGGCGGCGGAGCGGTGGTACCAGGCCGCGGCCAACCACCTGCCGCTGCCCGAGATCGTGATCGCCCTGGGCGACGTCCGCGCGGCCCGCGGCGACGCCGCCGGGGCGGCCGACGCGTACGCCCTCGTCCGCGCGATGGAGACCCTCTTCGCGCAGGCCGGCGGCAACAACGACCTCGAGCTCGCCCTCTTCGACGCCAACCACGCACCGCCCGGCGCCGACCTCGACGCCGTCGTGGCGCAGGCCCGCACCGCACTGGCCGAGCGCCCGTCGGTCGTGGCGCACGACGCCCTCGGCTGGGCCCTGTTCAAGGCCGGCCGCTGCGACGCGGCGCTGCCCGAGGCCCGGGCCGCCACCGCGCTCGGGACGGTCGACCCGCAGGTGCTCTACCACCTCGGCGCCATCGCGGACTGCGCGGGCGACGAGGCCACGGCGCGCGACGCCCTGACGCGGGCGCTCGGGCCCAACCCGCACTTCCACCCCCTCGACGCGCCCGCCGCGCAGTCGATCCTCGAGCGGCTCGGGAGGCCGTGATGCGCCGCCTCGTCCCCCTGCTCGCCGCGCTCGCGCTGCTCCTGGCCGTGCTGCCCGCGGCCGGCGCGCATCCGCTCGGCAACTTCACCGTCAACCAGTACACCCGCATCGAGGTCGGCGTCGCACGGCGTCGGCCTGTCGTACGTCCTGGACCTGGCGGAGATCCCGACGTTCCAGGAGCAGAGCCGCGTCGACGCCGACGGCAACGGGCAGGTGTCGGACGCGGAGGCGGTCACGGAGCGCGACCGGCTGGTCGGCGAGATCCTGCCCCGGCTGGCGCTGACGGTCGGCGGGCGCCCGGCGGCGCTGGTGGTCGACTCGGCCGGCCTGCGCTACCTCGACGGCCAGGGCGGCCTGCAGACCACCCGCCTCGAGCTGCGCCTGCGGGCGGACGACGTCGAGCTCGGCAGCACGCCGGTCAGCATCGACCTGCGCAACGACTACGCCAGCGACCGCGTCGGGTGGCGCGAGATCGTCGTCGCGCGCGAGGCCGGCACGGCCGTGCTGTCGACGACGGCCGCCACGGCCGACCGCACGAACGGCCTGCGCTCCTACCCGCAGGACCTCCTGCAGAGCCCGCCCGACCAGACCACGGCGACCGTCGAGGCGCGGCGCGGGTCCGGCGGCATCGCCGTCGAGGGCGTGCGCACGCAGGGCAACGTCGCCGCCGGCGAGGCGGGGCGCGGCGACGACCGCTTCGCGTCGCTCATCGACGGCGACCGGCGCGGCACGATGGGCGTCGCCATCGCGCTCGGCCTGGCGATGGTCTTCGGCATGGCGCACGCCATGACGCCGGGGCACGGCAAGGCGATGGTCGCGGCGTACCTCGCCGGCACCCGCGGCACCGCGCGCCACGCCTTCGCCCTCGGTGCCACGGTCACGATCACGCACACCGCGGGCGTCTTCGCGCTCGGCCTGGTCACGCTCTCGCTGTCGCAGTTCATCCTGCCCGAGACGCTCTATCCCTGGCTCAACCTCGCGAGCGGCGTGATGGTGCTGGCCATCGGGCTCTACGCCTTCCGCGATCGGCTGCGGCGCTGGCTCGGCGGCCGCGTGCAGCCCGCCGACGTGGAGCACGGCCACGGGCACGCGCACGGCGGCCACGGCCACGCCCACGATGGCGGTCACGGCCACACCCCCGACGCCGGCCACGGACACGCGCACGATCACGGCGACCCCCAGGACGGCGGCGACGGCCACGGCCACACCCACGGCGGGCACGGGCACTCGCACGCGGCACCCGACGACCTGCGGTGGCGCTCGCTGATCGCGCTCGGCATCTCGGGTGGCCTCATCCCCTGCCCGTCGGCGCTCGTGGTGCTGCTCTCGGCCATCGCGCTGCACCAGGTCGCCTTCGGGATGGCGCTGATCGTCGCGTTCTCCTTCGGCCTCGCCGCGATCGTGTCCGGCATCGGGCTGACGGTCATCTACGCCCGGCGGCTGTTCCAGCACCTGCCGGCCGACCGCGGCCGCTTCGTGGCGGCCCTGCCGATCGCCAGCGCCGCGATCATCACGACCCTCGGCGCGGCGCTGACGCTGCGCTCGCTTCCCGGCATCCTCTAGCCGTGAGCACGCGCGAGGCACTGCTCGACGCGAACGACCGCGACGCCTACCTGGTGCAGCACTCGAACCTGCCTGGCCCGCGGGCGAACCTCGAGCTCGCGGCCGTGGCCTCCGACGTCGCGACGGCAGAGGAGGCGGCGCGCTGGGCGGCGTCGGACGACGAGTACCTCGCGCTCTGCGGCGCCATGGCCACGGCCCGACTGGGCGACGACGCGCTCCTCCGGCGCCTCGCGAACGACGGGCGTTGGCGGGTGCGCGAGGGCGTCGCGATGGGGCTGCAGCGCCACCGGGCGGGCGACCCGGACGCGCTCGTCCGCCTGCTCGACCCCTGGGCCCGGGGCAGCGACCTGGAGCGCCGCGCCGCCGTGGCGACCCTGGCCGAGCCGCCGCTGCTGCGCGAGCCGATCCTGGCGCGGGCCGCGCTCGACGTGCTCGACCGCGTGACCGCCGATCTCTCCGCGTCCGCCGACCGCCGGAACGACGGCTTCCGCGTCCTCCGCAAGGCCCTCGGCTACGCGTGGAGCGTGGTCGTCGCGGCGGGCGCGCCAGAGGCCCGCGCCAGGTTCGAGGGCCTGCTCGCGTCCCACGATCCGGACGTCCGCTGGGTCGTGCGGGAGAACCTGAAGAAGGCGCGGCTCGAACGTCTCGATGCGGCGTGGGTCGCGACCCTCCGGGCTCGCGCCGCCGCCTGAACGCACCCTCTGGCGTAATCGCGAGCGGTTCGCAGCTATGTCCGCCGATGAGCGCAGCGCCCGATCCCACGTGTCGTGCCCCGGCGCTTGGCCGGATCGCGGTCTCGACGCGGGTTCGCGACGCGTTCCAACTGGCCGGCAAAAGTGTCCGGATGGGTTGAACCGGGGACCACGCGGGTGCGAATATCTCGCACCTTGACCGTCTCCCGTCTCACCGAGCCGCTCCGCTTCGCCACCGTCGAGGAGGCCATCGAGGGGCTGCGCGGCGAGGGGCTCCGGCTCTCGGCGGCCCGGCGGCTCGTGCTCGAGGCGCTCTTCCTGGCCGACGGGCCGGTGTCGGCCGAGGAGCTCGCGGCGGGGCTCGGCGGGCGGGTGCCCGCCGTCGGACCTCGCGTCGGTCTACCGCAACCTGGACACGCTCGAGCGCCATGGCGTGGTGCGCCACGTGCACCTCGGGCACGGACCCGGGCTGTACGCCCTGGCCGGCTCCGGGGAGCGCGAGTACCTCGTCTGCGAGCGTTGCGGCGCCTATCGCGTCGCGCGCCCGGCGGAGGTCGACGCGATCCGCGAGCACATCCGCGTGACGTTCGGCTACGTCGCGCGGTTCAGCCATTTCCCGATCGTCGGGCTCTGCGCCGCGTGCGCCGAGCCGACCGGCGGGCACGACCACTCGGCGCACGGCCACGACCACGCGCACGCGGGTCACGGCCACGACCACAGAACGGGCGGACATGCACATTCCTGACGGGTTCCTGAGCAACGGCGTCGCCGCCGCGTGCTGGGTGCCGACGGTCGCCGTGCTGGCGGTCGCCGTGCGGCGCACGAACGGCAGGCTCGACGAGCGGCGCATCCCGCTGCTCGGCGTGACCGCGGCGTTCGTCTTCGCGGCGCAGATGCTGAACTTCCCGGTGGCCGGCGGCACGAGCGGCCACTTCCTGGGAGCCGCCCTCGCGGCGGTGCTGCTCGGGCCGTGGCTCGCCTGCCTGGTCATGGCGGTGGTCATCTCCACGCAGGCGTTCTTCTTCGCCGACGGCGGCGTCACCGCCCTCGGCGCCAACATCCTCAACATGGGGATCATCGGCGCCCTCGGCGTCGGCTTCGCGATGCTCGTCGCGCGGCGCTACCTGCCGCGGTCCGGGCCCTGGTTCCTCGGCATCGTGGCCGTCGGCGCCTGGGCCGCCGTCATGCTCGGCGCCACGGCGACCTCGCTGGAGCTCGCCCTGTCGGGCACCGTGCCGCTCGCCACCGTGCTTCCGGCGATGCTCGGCGTCCACGTCCTGATCGGCGTCGGCGAGGCGGTCGTCACCGTGGCCGCCGTCAGCGCGATCCTCGCGTCGCGGCCCGACCTGATCTGGGCGCGCCAGCCCGACCTCGAGCTCGACGTCGCCGGCCTGCGCCCGGTGGAGGTCTGACGTGCGGCGCTCCACGAAGCTCGTCCTCGTGCTCGGCCTGGCGCTGGCCATCGGCCTGGCGACGGCGGTCGCGCCGTACGCGTCGTCGAGCCCGGACGGGCTGGAGAAGGTCGCGACCGACCAGGGGTTCGTCGAGCAGGGCACGCTGCACGCGGTCCAGGACGACTCCCCGCTCCCGGGCTACGCGTTCCCCGGCATCGGGAACGAGCGCGTGGCGACCGGCGTCGCCGGCTTCGTCGGCACGCTCGGCGTGTTCGCGATCGGCTTCGGCGTGGCGTGGGTGCTGCGCCGGCGCGACGACGACGTCCGCTCCCAGGCTGCGGTCGGTGGGCGGGCTCTGTAACTCCACCCTCGACCTGGCGGGCGTCGCGGGCGACCCGTCGAGCCGCGTCCACCGGCTCGACCCGCGCGCGAAGCTCGTCGGCCTGCTCGGCCTGACGGTGGTGGCCGTGACGACGCCGCTCGCGGCCTGGCCGGTGTGGGTCGCGTGCGCGGCGGTGCTGGTGGCGGTCGCCGCGGCCGCCCGGGTCGGCCCGCGCCTGATCTGGCGGCGAGCACGGCTGATCCTGCCGCTGGTGCTGTTCGTGGGCGCCTTCGTGCCCTTCGCCCGCGACGGCGAGGTGGTCGCCTCGCTCGGCCCGTTCGACGTCACCCGCGAGGGCCTCGAGGTCTGGCTGTCGGCCTCCGTCAAGGCCACCATCGGCACCGTCTCGGCCGTCCTGCTCGGCGCGACGACCGCCTACCCGCAGGTGCTGCGCGGCCTGGAGGCGCTGCGGGTGCCGCGCACCCTGACGCTCATCGCCGCGTTCATGTACCGCTACCTGTTCGTCATCGTCGACGAGGTGCAGCGGATGCGCGCGGCCCGCGACGCCCGCGGCTACCGGCCGCGCTCGCTGCTCGGCGCCGGCGCGATCGGCCGCATGGCGAGCGCCCTCTTCCTGCGCAGCCACGCCCGCGGCGAGCGCGTCTACCTCGCGATGCTGAGCCGCGGCTACGACGGCCGCATGCGCCACCTGGTGCCGCTGACCTTCGGCCGCGCGGACGTGCTGTTCGTCGCAGCGAGTGTTGCTCCTCCTTCTGCCGTTGCGAGCAGCGACGCTCTAGATGAACGCCGACATGCCTACAGCGGCCTTCCCGCCGGTAGTTACTGTGAGCCGGCGCCGCGCGCAGCGACGGAGGAGCGGAGCGCTTGTCACCAGGAGCGAAGCGACTGCTGCCCGCCGGCGAGAGCGGAGGCAGCACGGCAGTTATGTGCTGCGGAGCGGTCATAGACGGAGGAGGGGTCGCAGGTGAGCGAGCGACGAAGGAGGGAGCGCCTTGGTCGCACGGAGCGAGCGCCGCTGACGCGGCGCTCGCGCGAGTCGCTCTCGCGAGCGACCCACTGGCACCCCTCCGGAGGACCGAAATGAGCTGCGCCATCCACGCCCACGGCATCCGCCACCGCTACCCCAACGGCCACGTCGCGCTCGACGGCGTCGACCTGCACGTGCCGCACGGCGAGCGCATCGCCATCCTCGGGCCGAACGGCGCCGGCAAGACGACGCTGATGCTGCGGCTCAACGGCCTGCTGACCGGCGAGGGCGAGCTCGAGGTCGCCGGCGTGCGGGTGGGGTCGAAGACGCTGCGCGACGTCCGGGCCCGGGTCGGCCTGATCTTCCAGGACCCCGACGACCAGCTCTTCATGCCGACGGTGCGCGAGGACGTCGCGTTCGGGCCGCTCAACATGGGCCTGCCGCATCCCGAGGTCGAGCGACGCGTGGCGGACGCGCTCGCCGCCGTGCGCATGTCCGACGTCGCCGATCGCGCGCCGCACCAGCTCTCGCTCGGCCAGCGACGGCGGGTCGCCATCGCGACGGTGCTGGCCATGGACCCGACGCTGCTGGTGCTGGACGAGCCGTCCGCGAACCTCGATCCCCGCTCCCGGCGCGAGCTGCTGGACGTGCTGGAGACGATCGAGCGCACGCTCGTCGTCGTCACCCACGACCTGCCGTTCGCGGCCGAGCTGTGCGAGCGCGCCGTCATCCTGGCCCGCGGGCGGGTGGTCGCCGACGGCCCGTGCCGCGACGTGCTGGGCGACGAGGAGCTGCTCGCCGCGCACGACCTGGAGCTGCCGGGCGGCTTCGTGCTCGACGCGATCGAGCTGCGGCCGCGGCCCGTCACGGCGGACGCGCTCGGGCACGAGCACGCCGTCCGCCTCTAGCGACCCGGCACGCAATCCGGCCGGCCGCGAGCCGGCGTACCCCAGTCCATGTCCGCGATGTTCAGCTATCCGGCGACGGCCGTCGTCCCGGCCGACACCGCAGCCGACTTCGAGGAGGCGCTGCCGCTGCTGTACGCGTACGCCGAGTGGCTGCAGTCGGTCATCGGCCTGCCGCCCGCCGAGCGCCAACCCGACCTCCGCCGCGAGTTCTCCGACCCCGCATCCATGTACTCGCCGCCGCGCGGCCGGATGCTGCTGGGCCGCGTCGGCAGCCTCGTCCGCGGGGTGGTCTGCGTGCGCGTGGACGAGACCGGCGTCGCGGAGCTCAAGCGGATGTACGTCGACCCCGCGGCGCGCGGACTCGGCCTCGGCGAGGTGCTCCTGCGGGACGCCGTCCACGCCGCGCGCCGGCTCGGCGCCCGCCGCATCTGGCTCGAGACGTCGAGCACGCTCATGCCGTCGGCGTTCCGGCTCTACGAGGCCGCGGGCTTCGCGCCCGGGCCGCCGTACCAGTTCGTCGACCAGCCGGGCGCCCTCACGATGTCGCTGGAGCTGCGCGCCGCCTAGGCCGACGCGGGCCGCCGCCGCTCGTAGACCTCCATGGTGATCGTGCGGCCCCACTGCGCGAGCGGGCTCGCCGACACGCGCTCGAACCCCGTCGCCCGGTACAGGTGCGCGGCGGCCTCGAGCTCGCTGAAGGTCGTCAGCGTGATGCGCTCGTGCCCGGCGGCGTCGGCCACCTGCAGCAGCTCGTCCAGCAGCCGGCGGCCGATGCCCTGCCCGCGGGCCTCCGGCGTCAGCAGGAACCAGCGCAGGCGCGCCTCCCCGGGGCCCTCGCGGGTCAGCGCGACGTGGCCGACGACGTGGCCGCCGCCGTTCTCGGCGACCCACAGGCCCTCGCCGCCGCGGCCCGGCCAGCCGGCCTCGACGGACTCGGCGACCGACCGGGCGACGTAGGCCTCGAAGCTCGCGTCGAGGTCGTACTCCGCCGCGTACAGGCGCCCGTGCAGGCGCGCGACCTCGCCGAGGTCGCCCGGTCGCAGCTCGTCGCGGATGCGCACGCCGTCCATGCGTGGAGTATCCGACGGCGGCGGGCTGCAGACCAATGCGCGTTTGGGCTGGCTCCGATCTGGCCCTACGATCGCCGCCAGGGTCAGCCGCCGTGGAACTCCGCCAGCTCCGCTACTTCGAGGCCGTCGCGCGTCACGCGAGCTTCACGCGCGCGGCCGAGGAGCTGCACGTCGTGCAGTCCGCCCTGAGCCAGCAGGTGCGGCGCCTGGAGCAGGAGCTGGGCGTCGAGCTCATGGCGCGCACGAGCCGCTCCGTCCGCCTCACCTCGGCCGGCGAGGCCGTGCTCGTCCGCGCCCGGCGGGTGCTGGAGGAGGCCGACGCGCTGCGCGCCGAGGTCGACGGCCTGCGCTCGCTCGACGGCGGCCGCGTCGCCCTCGGCACCATCCCGGCCATGGGCGCGGTCGACCCGCCCGCGCTCGTCGCCCGCTTCCGGGAGCAGCACCCCGGCGTCTCCTTCGAGCTGCGGACCGGCACGGCGTCGCACGTCTACGGGCTGCTGGCGAGCGGCGGGCTGGAGGCCGCCTTCGTCGCGGCGGGGCCGGACGAGCTGCCGCCCGGGCTGGCCGGCGAGGCCCTCGGGCGCCGAGCCGCTCGTCGTCATCGTGCCGCCCGAGCACCCCCTCGCCCGGCGCGACGTCGCTGCGCCTGGCCGACCTGGACGGCCAGCCGCTGGTCGAGCTCTCGCAGCGCTCCGCCCTCGGCATGGCGGCCACGGCGGCGCTCCAGCAGGCGGGCGTCGAGCCGACGGTCGTCGCCAACGTCACCGACGAGCCGTCGATGGCCCGCGCGCTGGTCGCCCGCGGGCTGGGGGTCGCGATCGTGCCGCGCGCGCTGGCCGTCGGCGAGGGGCCGCCGATCGTGCTGGTGCCGCTCGATCCGCCGCTGGTGCGCCCCGTCGGCCTCGCCTGGTCCGCCGCCCGGCGCCCGACCGCGGCGCTCGCGGCGTTCATCGACTTCGTGCGCGGCAGCCTTCGCGGCGGCCTGAGGCGACCGCCTACCAGGCCTCCTCGGGCTCCTTGCGCGGCGGCCGGGCGCGCCCGCCCTTCGTCGGCACCCGCGCGAGGGTGTCGCGCCAGGTGGCGACGGCCCCGACGGCGACGGCGATGGTGGCGGCGAGGCCGAGCACCAGGAGCGCGCGCGCCAGCCAGCCCGGCAGCGCCGACGGCACGACGCCGTGGTCGAGCAGCGCGAGCCGCCCCACCAGCGCGAACGCGCCGACGGCGAGGGCCGCGACGGCCAGGATCGCGGCCTCGGCCGCCGGGTCGCGGCGGGCCCACCACGCGCCGCCGGCCAGGGCCCCGATGAGCACGGTGTAGACCGCCAGGCCGGCGGCGACGTCGACGCCGGGGTCGGGCAGGTCGAGGGTCTCCGCCGCGCCGAGGATGGGCGCGGGCAGGACGGCCGCGCCGGCCAGGATCCAGAGCGCCAGCCGGCGGCGGGGCCCCTTCAGGCGCCACACCGAGCACGGACGCGGCCAGCGCCAGCGCGGCCAGCACGCCGAGCCAGAGCGTCTTCGACGGCGGCGGCTCGTAGCGGTAGTAGCCCGTGATCGCGCCGGCCTGGCCGTCGACGAGGACCGGGACGCTCCAGTCCGCGAGCCGCCGCGCGGTGTCGGGGTCCTCGCGCACGGCCGCGGGCGGCTGCGAGCCCATCCAGTGCGCCCGGTGGTCGTGGAACAGCACCGTGTCGCCGCCCGAGAGCTTGCGCCATGACGGCTCGGCCTTCGCGTCGGCATCGCCGGCGGCCGCCCCCTGCTGCCGCTCGGCGTTCAGCCCGACCGCCGGCGAGCGCTCGTTCTCCCACACGCCGTCGTCGTCGAGGCGCAGGTACGGCTCGCCGTCGTAGCCGAGCACGATCACCTGGTCGGCGCCGTCGCGGGTCACGGCCAGGCGGTCGTCGCCGCCGACCACGTGCACGTCCACGCCGGCCGGCGTGCCCGTCACCAGCGAGCGGTAGTCGACGGCCGTCGTCGCCCCGCCGTGCGCCGACGCCGCCGCCGGCAGCGCCAGCAGCACGCCGAGCGCCGCCAGCAGCGCGAGGCGCCTCACCGGCTCACCGGCACGGTCGCCTTGACGGTCTCGGCGTCGAAGGTCCCGCGGCGGACGGTCAGCGCGGCGTTCCAGTCGCCGGGCTGCGGGAAGGTCACGCTGCCGGTCCAGTGGCCCGCCGTCAGCAGCTTCAGGGGCACCTCCAGGTCGGCGATCCCGGCCTCGGGCAGGCCCATGACGAGCTTCGCGTCGCGCACGTCGAAGGCCGGCTGGCCGACGGGGTTCGTGACGACGACGTGGACCGCGTTCGCGGTGCCCGCGCGGGCGGGGGCGATGTCGAAGGTGAGCGTGTGCGGGCCGATCGGCTGCTGCAGCGCGAACGGCGTCGGGGCCGGGCTGGCGTTCGCGCCGGGCGCCAGCCCCGTGAGCGCGGCGGTCAGCACGATCGCGACCCCCAGCAGGGCGGCCTCGGCGCGCACGTCGCGCAGGAAGCTCGGCCCCGCGCGGCGACTGAGCAGCGCGATCCCGAGCGCCGTCGCGACCACCAGCACCTTGAGCGTCAGCACCTGTCCGTAGCGGGTGTCGACGAGCTCCGAGAACGCGTCGAGCTCGCGCAGCCCGGCGATCGTGCCGGTCACCACGATGACCGCGACCGCGCCGATCGCGAGCCGCGTGAAGCGCTTGACGGCGCCGCGCAGGAACGGCCGGCGCGGCTCCGGGTCGAGGCGCGCGAGGCCGGCGCCGAGCGCCACGGCCAGCAGGACCAGGCCGCCGCTCCAGACGCCGGCCGCGAACACGTGCAGGCCGTCCAGCAGCTCGGCCGCCCACGGCGTCCCGGCGGTCGACGCGTGCCCCGAGAGGCCGGGCAGGAAGGCCAGCGGCGCCAGCGCGACGAGCGCCGCCGCGGCGCGGGCCGTGGTGGGCCGCCTGGCCGCCAGCACGACGAGCAGGATCGCGATCGGCGCGAGCACCAGCCGCGCGAGGCCGGCCTCGCCGAAGCGGGTGTCGAGGACGTCGCCGAGTGAGCCGCCCGTCTGCCAGGCCTGGGCCGGGATGGCGATCAGGGCGCCGCCGAGCAGGAGGCCGCCCGCCGCCAGGGCGACGCCGGTCGCGACGCGGTGGAACGCGCCGGCGGCGGGCTCGAGCGCCGGGCCCAGGCGCTCCTCGGCCGAGCGCACCAGCGGCACCCAGACCGCCAGCAGGAAGGCGGCGCTGCCGATCGCGACCAGCAGGCCGGCGAACTGGAAGGCGCGCCCGATGCCGGCGACGACGTTGGCCGAGCGCGGCGTGTCGTCGATCAGGGCGCCGCCGTAGGTCGGACCGGGCTTGCCGACGGAGAAGACGAACGAGCCCTGGATGACGTGGGCGTCCGCGCTCGTGACCCGCCAGGCGACGCTGTACGAGCCGTCGGCGAGGTCGCCCGTCAGCGCCGTGCGCACGTCGTGATCGCTGTCCAGCTGCTCGACCTCGCCGCTGTCCACGCGGTGGCCGTCGCCCGCCGCGACGACGATCGCGCCGCCGGCGGTCTCCACGGGCTCGTTGAAGCGCAGCAGCACCTCGGTGGGCCTGGTCTGCAGGACGGCGCCGGCCGCCGGCTCGCTGCTCAGCAGCACCGCGTGGGCGCCCGCCGCGGCCGGCAGGGCCAGGAACGCGGCCAGCGCCGCCAGCAGCACCAGCACGGCGGACCCGCGCCGGCGGCGGCCGGTACGCTGCACGCCATGCGCATCCTGGTGCTCCAGCACATCGCCTGCGAGCCGCCCGGCGCCTTCGAGGACGTCATGGTGGCCCAGGGCGCCGACCTGCACCGCGTCGAGCTCGACGAGGGCGAGCCGCTGCCCGGGCTCGACGGCTTCGACGCGATCGTGGCCATGGGCGGGCCGATGAGCGTCAACGACGAGGCCCAGCACCCCTGGCTGGTGGAGGAGAAGGCCCTCGATCCGCACGGCGGTCGAGCGCGGCGTCCCCTTCTGGGGCTCGTGCCTGGGCGTGCAGCTGCTGGCGGCCTCCCTCGGCGCGCGCGTCTACGCCGGACCGGTGCCGGAGGTCGGCGTGCTGCCGGTCGAGCTGACCCCGGAGGCGGCGGACGACCCCGTCTTCGCCGGCCTGCCGCAGACCGTCGCCACCCTGCAGTGGCACGGCGACACCTTCGACCTGCCGGTCGGCGCGGTGCTGCTCGCGACCTCGCCGGCCTACCGGCACCAGGCGTTCCGCGTCGGTCCGTCCGCCTACGGCGTGCAGTTCCACATCGAGGTGACGCCGTCGATGGGCGAGGAGTGGGCCACCATCCCGGAGTACGCGGCGTACGCCGACCGGGTTCTCGGGCCGGGCGGCAGCGACGCGGTGCTCGCCGACTTCCGCGCGGCGACCGGCGAGATGCAGGGACATGCGCGCGGCATGTTCGAGCGCTGGCTCGCGCTGGTTCCGGCGCGGGCGGGTCACCCGAGCGCCAGCACCTGATCGTCGACCTCGCTGATCGCGTCGCCGTCGCGGGCGACGTGGCGGTCGAGCAGGCTCTTGCGCAGCTCGACCTCGCCGCCGCCGGCCTGGAACGTCCGCAGGCGCTCGGCGAGGCCGTCGGTCCACGCACGCACGTGGGCCAGCACGAGGCGCTTCGTCCCGGCGGGCACGCCGTCGGACTCGAGCTGCGCGTCGGTGACCGCGCCGTAGGTGCCAGCCTCGACGACCGGCGCCAGCACGCGGCCGAGGCGCTCCAGGCGCCCCTTCGTCGCGGGGTCCCAGGGCCACGCCAGTGACGCGGGGCCGCTGCGAACGTCCGGGTAGCCGTCGCCGTTGCCGTCGTAGGTGTTGCGCAGCGCCCACGAGTACGTCGGCACCACCACCAGCGTGTCCGGGCCGCCGACCGCGATCGGGCCCCAGGCGTCGTAGCCGCCGGCGGTGGCGTGCAGCGCCTGCACCCCGGGCGTCGCGACCTCGGCCGCCGGCCACGGGGTCGACGGCCCCACCAGCTCGCGGGTCGTCGCCGGCGGCGCGGGGTACGCCCCGGCGACGTCGTCGACGGGCGTGACGGACACGGTGTCGACGCCAACGACCGCCGCCGGGGCCAGGCCGCCCGGGGCGAACTCGGCCGGCGCCTGCACCTGGTTGCCGGCGCGGTCGGTCGCGATCCAGCCGACGACGTACGAGCCGGGCGTGAGCGTCGGGCTGGCCTTACCGGAGGCCGGCTTGCCGGAGCCGACCTCGCCGCTCCAGGCCAGCGTGCGGGCGCGTGTCGCGGCCGTCGCGCGCTCCAGGAACACGCGCTCGGCGCGCCCGCCGAGGGTGATGCGCCAGACCGCGAGCCGCAGCGTCACCGGCTCGTCGGCCGTCGCCCGGAAGGCGTAGCGGCCGCTGCCGGCGAGGTTCGGCACGATGCGGCCGTCCGGCGGCGGGCTCGCCGTGACGGTCGGCGCGACGGTGTCGAGGGTGATGTCGCCGGAGAGCGTGATGGTGGAGCCGTCCTCGTGCAGGTGCACGCGCACGCGGTAGGCGCCGTCGGGCGCGGGCTGGCCGGCGTCGTCCTTGCCGTCCCAGGCCAGGCGGACGTCGCCCTGGCGCGACTCGCCGCGCACGAGCTCCCGCACGGGGCGGCCGCTCGCGTCGATCACCGTCGCGTCGATCCGCTGCGACGCGCGCAGGCGGAAGACGAGGCGCGCGCGGTCGCGGCTGCGGTCGCCGTTCGGCGAGAAGAAGCGGGCGCCGTCGAAGTTCGTGCGGTAGATCGGGGCCGCGGAGGTCTTCTCGACCTGGGCGTACAGGAACGCGCCGGCCGCCGCCGCGAAGGAGACGACGGCCAGGACCAGGGCCAGACGTCGCTGCAGCGTCTCCATCGGGCCTCGACTCTACGCCGTCTCGCTCGACGGCTATGCGTTCGCGGTGAGCGTGGTAGCCCGCGCGTGGGGTCTGGGATGCATGGGTCCTCCTTGCGAGTCGGAACGGGACGCGGCCGGCTACGGGAGCCGGAGCGCGAGCCGCGGAGGCCCGCGGCGCGAGGCGGCGCCGGCGAGCGGTCGCAGGGAGGGCTGCGAGCGGACGAGCGGGAGGGCGAGCCGGATGGCGCGCGTGGCGCGGCCGACCGGCGCGAGGCGGTCGGCGCGGGCCAGGCGGTGGACGAGGCGCACCGCGAGGCGGCCGGCCGTGAAGAGCCATGCCTCGCCACGCGCCAGCACGAGCGCCAGCACGAGGGTCGCCGCGAGGTGGGCGGCGATCATGCTGCCCTCGCCCGCGGAGGTGAGCGCGCCGGGCGCGTCGCCGCCGTGGTGGGCGTGTCCGGTCCCCGCGGGGGCGCTGAGCTCGAAGGCCGCGTGCAGCAGCGCCTGGGCCGCCAGCAGGAGCGCGAGCAGCCGCGCGGCGCCGAGCGCCCCACCCGCGGCGGCGTAGGCGCCGGCGGCGACGGCGACCGCCACGAGGGCGAGCGCGACCAGGGCCGGCGTCTGCCCACCGGCGGTCACGTGGGCAGCGGCGGAGAGCGCGGCGCCGAACGCGCCGACGGCCACGGAGCGCACCACTCGTGCGGTCGCAGGCGCCATGCTGGAACCCGAGTGTAGTCAAGGCCGTGCCCGGGGCGTCCCGGCATGGCCGGCCTCTACACTCCTGCGCCGATGCGAGAGCTGGCCCCCTACGCCGGCGTCGTCGCCGCGCTCGGGGCCGCCCTGCTCCTGCTCGCCCGCCCGGTGCCGGCGCGGCTCGCCGGCATCGTCCTCTTCGCCGTCGGCGTGGCGGGCGTGGGCCTGTACCGCGAGCCGTCGTTCCGCGACCGCCTGACCGACCGCCCGCTCGTGTCGGGCGCCGCGCTCGTCGTCGGGCTGGCGCTGGTGGCGGCGGCCGGCATCGTCGCCTCGCGCTGGATGTGGCTGCCGCCCGCCCTGCTGGCGGTCGCCGGCCTGCGCATCCCGTACTCCACCGACCCGACGCCGACGCAGGGCCTGGTCCCGGTCTACGCCGCCGTCGGCCTGGGCCTCGCGGCGCTGGCCTGGCGGCTGCTGCGCGGGCGGGCCCTGCCGGTGCGCCTCGGCTACGTCGGGCCGGCGCTGGCGGCCATCGTGCTGCTCGGCGCCCTCAGCCAGCTCTGGGTGGTCGACCTGCAGACCGGGACGTACACGCTGCTCGCCTTCTACCTGCCGTTCGCGGTGCTGGCGGCGCTGGTGGCCGAGCTCGACCCCGACCGGCTGCCGGTGGCCGGCGCCGTCGTGCTGCAGGTGGGCCTGGCGGTCGTCTTCGCGCTCGTCGGCATCTACCAGTGGGCGACCGAGACGATCTGGTGGAACGACCTGCTGGAGACGGCCAACCGCTACACGTCGTCGTTCCGCGTCAACTCGCTGTTCATCTCGCCGGCGCCGTTCGGCCGCTTCGAGGCGCTGGCCCTGATCACCATCGTGTCGCTGCTCGCGCTCGGCCCGCCGCGGCGCGCGATCATCGCCCTGGCCCCGGCCGGCCCGCTGCTGCTGGTCGGCCTGGCGCTCTCCTACTCGCGGACGGCGATGGTGGCGATGGTCGCCGGCCTGGTGGTGCTGTCGCTGGTCGTGTGGCGCCGGCCGGCCGCGATCGCGCTCGGCGTCGGCGCGGTCGCCGCCATCGTGCTCGCGCTCGCGCTGCCGCAGACGCGCGACGCCTTCTCCGGCGGCGGCGAGAAGCTCTCGTCCAACCGCCTCTCCCTCAGCGAGCGCGGCCTGGAGGAGTTCAAGGAGCGGCCGTTCCAGGGCGTGGGCCTCGGCGGCTTCGTGGCCGGCTCGCGCCTGCTGCAGGAGAAGACGCGCCGCGGCCACAGCCCGCACAACGTCGTGCTGACGACGGCGGCGGAGCTCGGCGTGCTGGGCCTCGCGGCCCTCGCGGCGCTGTTCGCCGCCGCCGTGCACGCGACGTTCTGGCCGCGCGACCGGAGCTGGCGCAGCGTGCTGCGGCTGGTCGTGGCGCTCGAGCTCGGCGTGATCGGCCTGCACGCCCTCTCGGAGACCTACGCCGTGTTCGAGGACCCGATGTCGTGGGTGCTGCTCGCGGTGCTCGCCTCGCTGTCGCTCGCGCCGCCGACCGCGAGCGCCGCGACGACGAGCCCGGCCAGCCCGTAGACGACGTAGTGCGCCTGGAAGACCCGGGCGAGGTAGAAGAGCAGCAGGATCGAGAGGGCGAAGCACACCCCCGGCGCCCACGCGCTGCCGAGCCGCCGCTGCGCCCAGACGAGGTAGGCCGTCGCCGGCAGCCACACCAGCAGGGCCAGCAGCGCGAACGGGTACGCGTCGTACGGGTCGTCGATGATGCCGGCCTCGAGCAGGGTCGACGAGAGGCCCCAGCCGACGATCCGGTAGCCGCTCGTGCCGAAGCTGATCGTGTCGTGCCAGAAGGCGCCGGGCCCCCACGCGATGAACGGCAGGAAGCCGACCGCGAGCACGGCCGCGAAGCCGATCGCCGCCCGCCGCCGCTGCTCCGGCGTCGCTCGCTGCCACACGAAGAGCGCCAGGAACGGCACGGCCACGAGGGCGAACTGCTTGACCAGGATCGCGCCCGCCAGCACGGCGCCGGCCCAGCCGAAGCGCCGCCGCAGGGCGAGCCCGAACGCCGCCACCAGCAGCAGCAGGCACGGCGCGTCGGCCATGCTGAACCACGCCATGCGCACGCTGATGGGGTTCGCGGCCAGCACGGCGCCGCCGATCAGCCGCCAGTGCAGCGGGCCGGGGAAGAGCAGCGCGGCCGGCAGCAGCGCGATGGTGCAGAGCGCGAGCAGGAAGCGGAAGTCGCTCCACGGCTCGGGCAGCAGGCGCCACGCGGCGCCGAGCACCGTCATGCCGGGGAAGTACGGGAAGGCATCGAGCTGCGGCACCCGCTCGTCGGGGTCGGGCAGCGAGCCGTCGAAGTCGTAGAAGCGCGCGAGGCCGGTGTCGCGGTAGTCGGCGCCGTACGGGTTCTCGCCGTCCAGCAGGCGCTGGCCGGCGAGCTCGATCTGGTAGCTCGAGTCGTTGGTGAAGAACCACGGCTCGGTCGAGTCGCGCAGCGCCGCCTGCAGGGTCACCGCCGGCAGCACGAGGCCGACGACCGCGCCGACGCACGCGGCGACGACGATCCACGCGCGCCAGCGCCGCATCAGCAGGCCGGCCCCGATCAGGATCGCGACGCCCATCGCCACGAGCACGGCGGTGGTGCGCGGGATGCCGACCTCCCACTCGCCGTCCGTCGCCCGCACGAGCGCCGCGAGCGGCCCGGAGGCCGTCACCGGGCCGGGCTTGAACTCGCCGGGCGGGTCGGTCGCGATGGACGGGATGACGAGGATGGCGAGGCCGAGCACCGCGCCCAGCACCGCGAGCGCCTCGCGGCGGGCGAGCGTTCTAGCCATCCGGTTGCACGAGCTGGCGGGCGGCGTCCCGCAGGCCGCGCAGGATCGCGAGCGTCTCGGGCCAGCGCGCGCCGGGCACCACGAGGTGGTCGCGCGTGGCCGCCCCGATCGGCACCAGCGGGATGCCGCGCTCGGCCAGCGCGCCGGCGATGGTCGACAGGAAGCCGGTCAGGTCGGGGTGCAGCTTGCCGGTGAGGACGATGACGCGCAGGCCGTCGGTGCGGCTGGCCGCGGCCGGCAGCCGGTCGGCGAGCTCCCGGCGCACGAGCAGCGTGGTCTCGAAGGGGTCGTCGACGCGCACGGCGTAGCTCTCGGCGGTGAACTCGGGCGGCGTCGGCGGCGCGGTGCCGCGCTCGTAGCCGAGCAGCGCGTAGTCGCTCTCCAGCACGAACGGCTCGATGCGCGGCGAGGGCCTCGGTGAGTGTGAGATCCGCCATTACGCGTTCGGTCCTCCGGAGGGGTGCCATGGGGTCGCGTCGCGACGAGGTGCGAAGCGACCTGGGCGGCCGCGGCGCTCCGCTCCCGGTGGCCAGCAGCCTACGGCGCTGACGATCACGCTGGTACCGGAGCCAGCTCGTCGACGCGAAGGTGGGACATGTAGCGCCGGACGACCCAGCGCTGCACCGGGCCGAGGCTGAGGCCGCGGGCCAGCGTCCCCAGCCGGCGCGGCTCGATCTCCGGGATGCGGCCCTGGGCGCGCAGCAGCTTCGCGTAGTGCTCGGCCTCGCGCTCGTGGATCGCGGCGTAGCGGCGCAGCGCCTCCGTGCGCGGCAGCTCGCCCGCCAGCGAGGCGCGCACCAGGCGGCCGGCCGCCGTGCCGAAGTAGACCGCCGCCCGGATGCCCTCCGCCGACAGCGGCAGGCAGTGGCCGGCCGCGTCGCCCACGAAGAGGATGCCGCCGGCGACGGGCGAGCGCAGGCGGTGCGGGATGGCGCCGCCGTGCTTGCGCGCCGCCGCGCCGAGCGCCTCGCGCTCGCGCACGACGCCCAGCGGCGGCTGCAGCGGGACGCGCTCGAACGCGCCGACGCCGCAGCGGGCGTGGTCGCCGGCCGGGAAGTTCCAGCCGTAGCCGCGGCGCACGACGTCGCGGTCGACGACGAAGTCGAGGCCGGCGACGTGGCGCGCGTCGGGGTACACGACGTGCTCCTCGGCCCCGAAGGACAGCCCGCCGGACGACGTCGAGAGCGGGCCGGCGGGGTCGAGCACGCGGCGCCAGCCGGCGGCGTCGACGACGAAGCGCGCGCCGAGCGTGCGCCCGTCGGCCAGGCGGACCGTGCCGGCGTCGGCGCCCGCCGCCGTCGCCTGCAGCAGCGGCACGTCGGTCTGCGCCGCGACGACGCGGCAGAGCGTGGCGTAGTCGAAGGTGCAGAACGGCTCCGGCAGGTCGAGCCGGTAGCGGCGGCCGCCGATCTCCATGCCGAGGTGGTCGTGCTCCTGGCGGATCGCCTCCTCGGCCCCCAGGAAGCGCAGCGTCCGCACCGGCGCCGCGCACGCGGAGGTCTCGCCCTGGCCGAGCGGGCGACGGTCGATCAGCACCGTGTCGGTGCCGGCCAGCTCCCGCGCGACGGCGAGGCCCGCGAAGGACGCGCCGACGACGACGCAGCCGTGCTCGGGGTCCGGCGGGGCGGGCACGGGGAGGAATCCTGACGGACCCGACCCGCCGTCGGGCGCCGTCGCGTGCGCCACGAGACGGGTCAGCGCGTCCGCGTCGTCCTGCCCGGCGGGCGCGTGCACCACCAGCTGCAGGTCGGGCGCCTCGAGCGGTGCCAGGGCCGTCCGCTCCAGCCGCAGCGCGCCCACGACGGGGTGCTGGAACGCCCGCGCCCGGGTCTCCGGCACCGCGATCTCGTGTCGCGCCCAGAGGGTGCGGAAGGCCTCCGACCGCTCCGCGACGTCCTGCACGCGGGCGCGCATGGCCGGGTCGCCGGCGTGCAGGTCGAGCGCGGCGCGGGCCTCGGCGACGAGGTGCGCGCGCTCCGTCTCCAGGTCGAGCAGCAGGCGCGCGAGGTCGCCGTCGACGAACAGCAGGTGCAGCAGGTTGCGGTGCTCCGGCGGCATCGACGGCAGCGGCGCGAAGAGGGCTGCCTGGGCCGCGTTCCAGGCCAGGACGTCGAGCGTCGGCCCCACCAGCATCGCCGGCCAGGGCAGGAGCGCGTCGAGCAGGCGCTGCAGCCTGGCGCCGATCGACGTCGTGGCGACGGCGCCCGGCGCCGGCGCGTGGCCGGCCAGGTGCATGGCGTGGGCGCGCTCCGCCGGCGTCAGCCGCAGCGCCCGGGCCAGCGCCTCCAGCACCTCGCGCGACGGCCGCGCGGCCCGGCCCTGCTCGATGAGCGTGAGCCACGCCGTGCTGACCCCGGCCAGCGCCGCCACTTCCTCGCGCCGCAGCCCGCGCGCGCGGCGCCGGCCGGTCGACTCCAGGCCCAGCGCCTGCGGGGCCATGCGCTCGCGGCTCGCGCGCAGCAGGTCGCCGAGCGTGCGGCGGCGGAGGCGCGTCGTCCATGGCCATAGCGTAGGGCTGGTACCACGACTGCTAGCACGCTCGACTCCGCCGGACCCACCCGTCCGGGCGACCGGCGGCGCGCGCTTCCTCCCTGCGTACGCGCCTGTAGCGGCAGATTCCGGGAGCATCGCCACGAGGGACCCAGAAGGGGTATTCCGGCCGGGCGTCGGGGCGTCGATTGCCTAGACACCCCCCTGTTCGGCGACGAGGTGATGTTCGGATGGCAAACCTGATCGATCGCGTCCTGCTCGGCGGCGCCTTCGTGTGCTCCGGGCTGATCCATCGCAAGGTCTCGCAGGTCGAGCACCGCGTCGAGCACGTGGAGCAGCGTGCAGGACGGTGCGCTCGCGGAGCACCCCCAGGGGCCCGGCCCCGATGCCCCGAGCGGCATGCCGCTGCCGACGGGCTACGGCATCCAGGTCGCCGGCCCGGGCAACGAGGACATCGTGATCCCGATCTGCCTGCCGCCCGGCTTCGAGCTCGCCTCGCTGGTCATCGTGCCGAGCTTCCTGCCCGACGGCGAGCGCGCTCCGGCCGAGCCCGCGCGCCACATGGCGGTCGCGCCGCTGGCCGACGACGACCCCGACGCGCCCGCCCCCGCCGCGGGCCCGGCGCCGGCCGAGCGCCTCGACGGCGGCGTGCGCCTGGTCTACGGCGAGAGCCAGCCCTACAGCGCGCAGCTCGACCAGTCGCCGCTGCCGGCGCCCGGCGAGCGCGAGGAGCCCGCCCTGCGCGAGGCGCCGCCGCTGCGCGACTCCGTGCTCTGACGCAGCGCCGCCCGGCACGCCTGGGAGTGGACAACGGCGCGCCCATCGCGGACGATCGCCGCGTGATCTTCGCCCACCACGGCGCGGAGGCCGGGCTCCTCTCGGCCGCCGTCGCGGCCGCCGGGATGGTGCCCGTCGGCGTGTACATGGTGCGCGAGCGCCTGGACGCCCTCCGGCGGCGCGTGGGCCGCGGGCGGCGCTAGGAGGTCAGGCCGCGTCGCGTGCTGCGGCGGCGCCGGCCCGGCGTCCGAACACGCAGACGTCGAGCAGCGAGTTGCCCATCATGCGGTTGCGGCCGTGCACGCCGCCCGTGATCTCGCCGGCCGCGAACACGCCGGGCACCGTCGTCCGGCCGTCGCGGTCGATGACCAGGCCGCCGTTCTGGTAGTGCAGCACGGGATACGTGTGGATCGGCTCCGCCAGCGGGTCGACGCCGACGTGCCGGTAGCGGCGCAGCATGTAGGGCAGGGAGATGGCCGCGTCCGCGGGGTCGATCGGGCGGCAGTCCAGCAGCACGCTCGGGCGGCCGTCCGGCGTGCCCACGCCGCGGCCCTCCTCGACCTCGCGCACGATGGCGGCGGCCACGACGTCGCGCGGCGCGAGCTCGTCGATGAAGCGCTCGCCCCGGCCGTTGAACAGCAGCGCGCCGTACGCCCGCGTGGTCTCGGGGATCGAGTAGCCCTGCATGCCGTCCGGCCAGGCGCCGCCGTTGGGGTGGTACTGCAGGGCGTCGAAGTCGCGCAGCTCGCAGCCCGCGGCGACCGCCAGGCGCGTGACCTCGCCGGTGGCGCCCGCGCCGTTGGTCGACAGCTCGCCGCGCGCCTGGGCCTCTGCGAAGCAGCGCCCGCCGGCGGCCAGCACGACGGCGCCGCACTCGACCTCGACGTGCTCCCCGGCGTGCTCGATGGCCGCCAGCACCGAGCCGTCGGCCGGCGCGAGGTCGACCAGCGGCGCGTGGTCGAGCACCTCGATGCGGTCGTCCGACTGGACGGCCTTGCGCAGCCCGGTCGCGATCGCGTGCCCCGTGCGGTCGCCCACCTGCAGCAGGCGCTTGCGGGTCGCGCCGCCGCAGCGGGCGACGCGGTAGCCGCCGTCCTGGCGCGTGAACTCGACGCCGTGCTGCTCCAGCCAGTGGATCGTCTCGGGCGCGGAGCCCGTCAGCACCTCGACCAGCTCGGGGTTCGCCGTCTCGTGGCTCGAGGCCATGACGTCGGCGGCGTGCTGGTCGGGCGAGTCGTCCGACCCGACGGCGGCCTGGATGCCACCCTGCGCCTTGGCGGTGTTGCAGGAGGCCAGGCCGAGCTTGGTCGCGAGCAGCACGCGCGCCCCGGCCGCGGCGGCCGACAGCGCGGCAGCGAGCCCGGCGCCCCCGGAGCCAACGACGAGGACGTCGATCGAGCGGCGCGCCACGGCGAGGCTAGGTCGGGTTCGGCTGCCCGAGCAGCAGGTCGAGCATCGTGTCGGAGCGCAGGCCGAGCCGCAGCGTCTCGAGCGGGATGACCTCCTCGGGCGGGATGTTCCCGAGGTTGACGTCCGGGCCCAGGTGGCGGATGAACCACGCCTGCTGGCTCTTCTGGGGCGCCTCGAACAGCAGCCGCTCGTGGCCGAACAGGTGGACGATCTCGTCGATCAGGCCGCTGCGCACCTCGCCGCTGCCGCGGAAGATGCCCGCGGTGCCGCTCTCGCGCGCCTCCGTGATGACCTTCCAGGCGCCGGCCTCGAGCTCCTCGCGGATCCACTCGACCCACTGGTAGGGCGCGAAGATCGCCTCGGCGTCCTTCGACCCGACCTCGGACAGCACGCGGAAGTCGCGCGCGAACATGTCGATGAGCTCCAGCTTGCGCTCGCGCGGCAGCGTGATCGTGCCGTCCGAGATCTCGACGCAGTCGAAGCCGTGGGTCGACAGCCAGGTGCGGTACTCCTCGACGCGGCCGCGCGCCTCGGCGGCCTCGAGCAGCGTCCCGCCGCAGACCACGGGGATCTTGAGGTCGCGGTACAGCTGCAGCTTGGCGGCGAGGTTCTGCGTGACGTACGACGTGCCCCAGCCGAGCTTGACGATGTCGATGTACTCGCCCGCGGTCTCCGCCAGCCCGCGGATCGCGTCGAGCGTCAGGCCCTTGTCCATCACGTGCGTCAGGCCGGTGTCGCGCGGCTTGCCGCTGCGGGGGCCGAGGTCGAGGAACCCGTTGTACAAGCTCATCGCGGGGAGCGTAGCATCAGGCCCCCTTATGCATCGCGCTTATAGGTCCGGCCGACCGGGTGACGAACGCGCCCGCCACAGCGTGGTAGCGTCAGGAACGTGCGAAGGGGTCTCGTGCTCGCGCTCCTGACGAGCGCCGTGTTGTCGCTGCCCGCGACCGCCCAGGCGGCGCCGCCGTCGAAGTGCATCACCGACGGCGCGACGTGGCGCGGGCGCTCGATCATGCCGGACGTCGCGCAGCTCGGCGCGCGGGTGTTCACGACCGGCCTGTTCTGGAACGCCGTCGCCCCGTCGCGGCCCGCCAGCCCGCAGGATCCCGCCGATCCCGCGTACCAGTGGCCCGCGGGCCTCGACGCCATCCTCGACGAGGCGCGGCGGCTCGGCGTGGAGCCCGTGCTGTACGTCAACGGCTTCCCCGCGTGGAGCAACGGGGGCCGCAGCCTCGACTGGGCCCCGCAGGACCCGCAGGACTACGCCGACTTCATGGTCGCCGCCGTCAAGAAGTACCCGCAGGTGCGGCGCTGGCAGGTGATCTCGGAGCCTGGCAAGGGCGCGAACTTCCAGCCCCAGGGCGGTGGCGGGCGGACCGCGCCGCGGCTCTACGCCCGCATCCTCGACGCGGCGTACGGCGCGATGCACGCGGCGCGGAGCAACGTCGTCGTGATCGGCGGCAACCTGCACCCGACCGGCGGCGACGACCGCTTCTCCACGTCGCCGCCGACCTTCCTGCGCCACATGAAGCTGCCCAGCGGGGCCCGGCCGCGCATGGACCTGTTCGGCATGAACCCGTACTCCGAGCGCCGGCCGCAGCTCAGCGAGCCGCAGCAGGGCAGCCGCGTCGACATCAACGACCTCGACTGGCTGCTGCGCCGCCTCGACCAGGCCTACCCGGGCAAGCGCCTGCGGATCTTCATCGGCGAGTTCGGCTGGCAGACCTCGCACGGCAACGAGCAGTGGTTCTGGTACGTGCCCATGAAGCAGCAGGCCCGGGACCTGACGGCCGCCTACCGCCTGGCGGCGCGGGTCGGCCGCATCGACACCCTCTGCTGGTTCCAGCTCCACGACGCGCCGGACGCGCACGACTCGGGCGGCCTCTTCTTCACGAACTGGACCGGCGGCCTGCGCAGGGCCAACGGCGAGGCGAAGCCGTCGCAGCTCGCGTTCAAGCGCGTGCCGGCGGGCCCCAGGCGGGTCTGACCCCGGGCTAGCAGGTCGCCGGCTGCGCGCCGGGCGGCGGCCGGTCGACCACCAGCAGCGTGTCCTGGCCGGGCCGGTCGGGCGTCACGTAGGGCACGCCCCAGTCGCCGAAGCTGCCGCGGCCGCGCAGCCTGATCGCGACGTCCCGCTCGCCGCGCCCCACGGTTCCCTGCCAGCGCAGCCAGGCGGGCGAGTCCGCGAACACGCCACGTCGGCCGCCGACGACCGCGCTCGCGCGCACCGTGCCGTCGACGACGAGCTCCACGACCGCCTCGGTGTCGGGACGCGTGGGCTCGAGGTTGCTGGAGTACCACTCGAACCCCGCGTCGTCGCAGCGCAGCGTGACCCGCAGCCGGTGCAGCTCGACCGGCGGGTGGTCGTCGCCGAGCGGCACGCGCCGCGTCGCGTCGAAGTCGTCGCGGTCGTAGGCGATGGTGAAGGCGGGCGCGGGCTCCTCGACGCGGCCGGCCGCCACGATCGCGAACGCCGTCGCCGCGGCGAGCGCCAGCAGCAGGAGGGCGCGCCTCACCACCACTCGGTGACGGTCAGCCCGTCGGGCACCGGCGTGTCGGGGCTCGCCGCCGGGATCGCCCAGTTGCCGCCGGCCGACTCGACGCGGGCCTCGATGACGTGCCGCCCGGGCGAGATCGGCCCGACCCAGACGACGCTGCCGGGGCGCGCCTCGAACCAGCCCGTGTAGCCGCCGGCCAGCCCGCTGGCGAGGCGCTCGCCGTCCAGGAAGAGCGAGACCACCGAGCCGCTGGTCGGCCGCGTCGGCGACCAGGCGCCGTCGTACCACTCGATGCGCGCCGTCCCGCCGTTGGCGCTGTACGGGAGACGGTGCAGCGTGAACGGCAGGTCGTGGCCGACCAGCTGGGCCTCCGTGTGGACGGTCTGGGAGCTGGCGGTCGCGACGTGGCCGAACGTCGGCGGGCCGCCCGGCTCCAGCAGGTGCGCGCCGATCCCGACGCCCAGCGCGATCCCGGCCGCCACCGCGATCCCCAGGTCCAGGAGCTGTCCACGCCGGGCCACCGCACCCGACGCTAGCTACCGCGGCGGACGGGCCCGGGTCCTAGCCGCGCGCGGCCCGGATGCGCGTCTCGAGCGCCTCGCCGGCGAACGTGACGTCGATCGTCGGCGCCGGGACGACGTGCTCCAGCGCGACCGCGTGCGGCGTCTCCGTGAGGGACACGGCCGCGGCGTCGCGGAACGACACGTCGACCGCGACGCCGTCGACGCGCACGCGCGCGGCCATGCCGTCGAGCTCCACCAGGGCTCCCGGCGGCAGGTGGAAGCGGGCCACGGCGCTGGCGGGCGCGGCGGGCGCATCCCATACCGTCCACGACGCCGGGCCGTCTGCGCGGACGCGCCGGGCGGCCGCGAGCTGCGGGCGGCCCGCGCCGTCGTGGCGGGCCAGCGTGCCGCCGCGTCCGCGGTCGATGACCGTCGTGTGCGCGAGCCGGCCCGCGCGGAAGGCGCCGACGACCTCGCTCGTGTCCTGGCCCGCCGGCAGCACGGTGGAGTGCGCCGCCGTCGAGCGCCACCAGGCGCGGCCGGGTCCCGGCTCGTAGGTTCCGGTGCCGCGCTCGACGATGACCGGGACGCCGTCGACCGTCACGTGGATGCCGAGGCTGTCGGCGTGGGCGTGGTACGGCAGGTCGGGGCGCGACGGCTGGTCGAAGTCCACGAGCAGGCGCGTGCGCTCGTCGCCGAGGACGACGTAGCGCGGCGCGGTCTTGGCGGGCAGGTCGCGGAACGGCTCGAGGCCCAGCGCCGCCGCGCGCGCCAGCAGGCTCGCGGTCGAGGGGCCGAGCTCCGGCGGGGCGTCGTTGAGCGCCGGCCGGGGCTGGTAGGCCGGGGAGACGTGGGCCAGCCAGCCGAGGGCGGCCTCTGCCGCGTTGGCGGCGGGCTCGGTCTCCAGCGGGTCGTGGCTCGCCGCGTACGCGTCGAGCAGGTCGCTGGCGGCCTCCGCCTGGTACGCCGTCGAGCGCTCGACGTGGCTGCCGTCCGGCCGGAACTGGTCCTGCAGCAGCGACAGCACCCGCTGCTCCG
The DNA here is from genome assembly GCA_963767885.1 of uncultured Actinomycetota bacterium. Classification (GTDB taxonomy): domain Bacteria; phylum Actinomycetota; class Thermoleophilia; order Gaiellales; family F1-60-MAGs149; genus CAVYFW01. The sequence continues at coordinate 84,994 of CAVYFW010000009.1, read as the reverse complement.
CGCCGCGCTGGACCGCTCTCGCCTCGGCGCCGGCGAACAGCGCTGCGCCCGCGGCGAGCGCCGTCTCGTTGCGCAGCAGGTGGTTGCCGGCGACGTCGTGCTCGGGGTGCGCCTCGACCAGCACGAGCCCCTGCCACAGGGCCTGCGCGAGGGCCAGCGCGAGGTCCGGCGGGGGCTCCGCGGCCAGCAGGGCGCTCCAGGCGCGCACGCGGGTCGAGACGACGTAGGGGTGCCACGCGAGGTCGAGCCCGGCGCGCGACGGCGGGAAGGCGGCGAGCCACGCGGAGAGGGCCGACCACGCACGCTGCCGCGCCGCATCGCCGCCCGCGGCCAGCGGCACCAGCCAGGCGTGGTAGTGCAGCGTGAAGGCGCTCAGCGCGGTCGCGCCGGGCGCCGGCTGCCAGGGCTGCTCGGGATCGACCTCCACGCCCGCGACGAGGACCGGCGCCGCCGGGTCCGACCGCTCGTCGTCGCGCAGGTCGGCGAGCGCCGCGCCGCCGAGGCGGCGCACGGCCTCGTCGTCGAGCGGCGGCGCGGCCTGCGGCAGCTCGAGCGGCCCGGGCCGCCGGCGCTGCAGCCGTCCGGCGGCGCGTGCGACGAGCTGACCGTGGCGGTAGCCGGCGAGCACGCGCAGCCTCATGCGGCGACCGGCTCCCGCTCGGCGATCCAGTGGTCGAACCAGGCGCACAGGTTGAGCACGTTCCAGAGCTGGAACGAGCGCTCGGCGCGACCCGAGCGATGGCTCGCGAGCAGGTCGCGCGACGGCGCCGCGGTCGAGCACGCCGAGCTCGTTGATCGCGGAGCGCTCCAGCGTCGTCTCCAGCGCGTCGCCGAGCGGGCCGCGGAACCACTCCGAGACCGGCGTGCCGAAGCCCTGCTTGGGCCGCCACAGCAGGTCGTCGCGGCAGCAGGTCGGCCACCGCGCGCTTGAGCACGTGCTTGCCGACGCCGTCGCGCATCTTCTCGCTCGCGCGGGGATCGCCATCGCCAGCTCCACGAGCTCGTGGTCGAGGAACGGCACGCGCGCCTCGACGGCGTTGGCCATCGTCAGCTTGTCGACGCGCATCAGCAGGAGCTCGGGCAGGCGCAGGCGCAGGTCCTGGTAGATCAGGCGGTCGAGCTCGTCGCGCGCGCCGAAGCGGTCGGCGTCGGCGGCGATGCGCGGCCACGACGTCGCGCGGCGCCTCGCCCGGCCGGCGCCGGCGCAGGGCCGGCGGTCGTCACGCGGTCGAGGCCCTGCTCGTAGAACGCGACGGCACCGCCCCACCAGAGCCGCCCGTCGGGCTGCGGCGCCGCGGCGCAGCGCCTCGCGGTGCAGCTCGTAGCCCGGGCGGCCCGCCAGCGCCGCCGCGCCCGCGGCGGCCGCGGCGCGGCGCACGCGGCCGGGCAGCGCGCGGAAGCGCGCGCCACTGGCCGCTGCTCCATCGCCATGCGCCTGCACGTAGGTCGGGTAGCCCGCGAACAGCTCGTCCGCGCCCTCGCCGACGTGCACGACCGTCACGCCGTTGCTCCTTGGCCAGCTTGGCCACGAAGTACAGCGGCACGCACACCGGGTCGGCGATCGGCTCGTCCTGGTGGTGCACGAGGTCGGGCAGGAAGTCCCACAGGTCGTCGGGCCCGATCGTCACCTCGTGGTGGTCGGTGCCGAACTGCTCGGCGACCCGGCGGGCCCAGGCGAACTCGTTGTAGCGGTCGGCGCCGTCGAAGCCGATCGAGAACGTGTTGATCGGCTGGTCGACGAGCCGGCTCATCAGCGCGACGTTGGTCGACGAGTCGACGCCGCCGGAGAGGAACACGCCGACGGGCACGTCGCTCATCATGCGGCGGTCGATCGAGCGCTCGAGCCGGAAGCGGAGCTCGGCCGCCCAGTCGATCGCCGCTGCCGTCGTAGTCCGCGCGGGCTGCCGAGCGGGTCCCAGTAGCGCCGCGGCGCCCGCGGCCCGTCGCGGTCGATCAGCAGCGTGCTGCGCCGGCGCCAGCTTGGAGACGCCGGCGAACAGCGTGCGCGGCGGCGGCACGGCCACGAACGTCAGGTAGTGGCGCAGCGCGACCTGGTCGATCTCGCGCCGCGGCCAGCAGCGGCAGCAGGGCCTTGATCTCCGACGCGAAGGCGAACGTGCGGCCGTCGTCGAGCCAGTACAGCGGCTTGATGCCGAGCCGGTCGCGCGCCACGAAGCACGGCGTCGGCGGCCTCGTCCCAGATCGCGAACGCGAACATGCCGACGAGGTGGTCGACCATGTCCGGCCCGTGCTCCTCCCACAGGTGGACCAGCACCTCGGTGTCGCAGCGCGAGCGGAAGCGATGGCCGCGCCGCTCGAGCTCCGCGCGCAGCGCCTCGTGGTTGTAGATCTCGCCGTTGAACGTGACCTGGACGCGTGCCGTCCTCGTTGCCCATCGGCTGGCGGCCGGCCGGCGCTGAGGTCGACGATCGCGAGCCGGCGGTGGCCGAGCCCGACGTCGCCGCGCCGGCGCGATCCAGAGTGCCCTCGTCGTCGGGACCGCGGTGGCGCATCGCGTCGCGCTGGCGCTCGAGCAGCGCGGCGTCGACCGGCCGGCCGTCGCGGTGCCAGACGCCGACGATGCCGCACATCAGGCGGCCACGCCTCGCACGGCCTCGCGCAGGATCGCCTCCAGGCGCGTCGACGCTGGCGGCCGCGCGCCGTGCGCGGCGCGCGGCGGCGCGGCCGGCCAGCCCCAGCTCGCGGGCCCGTCCGGGGTCGGCGGCGCAGCGCGCGCGACGGCCGCGGCCAGCGCGGCCGATCCTCCGGCGGCGACGGCGACGCCGGCGCCGAGCTCGCGCACGAGCGCGGCGGGCTCCCCGGCGGCGGCGACCACCAGCGGGCGACCGACGGCCATGCGCGTCGTAGAGCTTCGAGGGGATGAAGTCGGCCAGCAGCGGGGTGGGCGCCGAGCGGCACGAGCAGCGCGTGGCAGTCGTGCAGCAGCGCGCCGCAGCCGGGCCACCGGCACCTGCGGCTCGATCGAGACGCGAGCCGAGCCCTTCGCGCGCGACGCGCTCGCGCAGCGCCGCGGCCAGCGGGCCGTCGCCGACCAGCACGAAGCGACGCCCGCCGCGGCCAGCGCCGGCGCGGCGTCGAGCACGACGTGCAGCCCCTGGGCGAGGCCGAGGTTGCCGACGTAGCCGAGCGTGAACGGGCCGTCCGGCGCGCTCGCGCCACGGGCCGCTCGAGCAGCTCGTCGAGCGCGCCGTTCGGCAGGTGGACGCGCGATCGGCCGGCCGGCGACGCGCGTCGACGTGGGCGCAGAAGGGCCGCGTCGTGCACGTGACGGCCGCCGACGTGCCGGTAGAGCCAGCGCTCGGCGCGCTCGCGCCAGCGCAGCAGGCGCGGGTCGGAGAGCTCGCCCGAGCGCCTCGGCCGCGGCGGGCCAGAGGTCGCGCACGTCGAGCACGAACGGGGCCGGCGCGCCACGCGGCCGCGGCGGCGGCGGCGAGCGCGCCCGGCAGCGGCGGCGAGGTCGCGAACGACGACGTCGTGGCGGCGGGCCAGCGCGCCGACGTCGAGCCGCCGCGCCGCCGGCGAACGAGCCGTAGAAGGCCAGGCGCCGCGCGGTCGTCTTGCGCGGCGACGCGGCGACCCAGAGCGCGGTGCACGCGCGTGCCGCGCTCCGTCTCGGCGCATCAGCGGCCGGCGGCCGTAGCCCGGCGGAAGACGCCCTGCGGATGGTTCGGCTGCTCGCAGACCACCGTCACACGATGACCGCGCGCGGCCAGGCCGTCGGCGAAGGCCGTCATCCGGTTCTGGGTCGCGCCGACCTCCGGGGCGTAGTACTGCGAGACGAGCAGCACGCGCATCGGCTCAGGTCGCGCGCACGGCGTCGCGGATCGCGAAGGTCGTGCGCGTCACGGCCGCCATGTCGGCGACGGGCCAGGGCTGGCGGCCCGTCGCGGCAGGCCTCGACGAAGCGCCTCGAGCTCCGCGGCGTGGCCCTTGTCGCGCCTGCTCCTCGCGCACGGTCTCGCGCCCGCCGCGGTGCAGCGTCAGGCGGCGGAAGTCGTCGAGCACGCCGGCGCCGGCCTCGCCGAGCACCTCGAGCCGCTCCTTCGGCAGCGACGGGATCGCCGAACGCGGCGTAGACGATCGGTCGCGACCGACCCGTCCGCGAAGCGCAGCGAGCGCCGCGACGTCGTCCTCGCGCGGCTCGGAGCCGCCGCCGACGGCCAGCGCCTGCGCCGCGACCGGCGGCGCGCCGGCCAGGAAGGCGCAGGTGTCGACGAAGTGGCAGGCCTCGCCGACGATGCGGCCGCCGCCGATCTCCGGGTCGTGCGTCCAGTGCGAGCGCGGCAGCCGGCCGGCGTTCACGCGGTAGGTCATCACGAGCGGCCCGCGCCCGCCGAGCGCCTCGCGCAGCGCGACGGCGAGCGGCGCGAAGCGGCGGTTGAAGCCGACCATGCAGGACGCCGCCGCCCTCCGCGTGCGCGGCCTCGACGTCGGCGAGCCCCGCCTCGTCGAGCGCCAGCGGCTTCTCGACGAACACGTGCTTGCCGGCCCGCAGCGCGCGCGCGGCGTAGGCGCGCGTGCGTGTCGTGGCGGGTCGCGATGAGGACGGCGTCGACGTCCGGCGACTCCAGCACCTCGCCGGCGTCGGTCGTCGCGAGCGTCGCCCCGACGCGCTCCGCGACGCCGCGGGCCGAGACGCCGGTGGCGGTCGCCACCGCGACGACGTCGGCGTGGCGCTGCGAGCTGCGGCAGCAGCACGCCGCGGGCGAACGCGCCGGCGCCGACGACGCCGACGCGCAGCCGGCCGCTCGCGGGCGCGGCGGCGCCGGGGCTCCGGCAGGCGCACGCTCGACGGGCCCGGCGTCGTCGAGGCCGGGGTAGCGCAGCAGGATGCCGAGCGACGGCTCGGGGCGCCGAGCAGCGCGTAGGCGTCCGCGCCGTCGTCGAGGTCGAAGGTGTGGCTCGTCAGCCGCGACGGGGCGCAGCTGCCCGCCGGCCATCAGCCGCAGCACCTCCTCGAGGTTGCGGCCCTCCGTCCAGCGCACGTAGCCGGCCGGGTAGTCGATGCCGCCCTCCTCGTAGGTCGGGTCGTAGCGGCCGGGGCCGTACGAGCGGGAGACGACGAGCCGCAGCTCCTTGGCGAACAGCGGCGCGCGCGGCGACTCGATGGCGACGTCGCCGACGACGCAGACCGTGGCGCGCTCGCGGGCCACCGCCGTCGCGGTCGCCAGCGGTGCGGAGCTCGACGCGGCGGCGCAGACGAGCGACGCGCGTCGGCGCCGCGGCCGGCCGTGCGGCGCGCGGCCTCGGCCTCCAGCTCGGCGGCGTCGGTGGTGGCGAAGGCGCCCGCCGTCGCGGGCCAGCTCGACGCGCGCCGGGTCGGGGTCGACGCCGAGCACCACGCAGCCGGCGGCCGCCAGGAGCTCGACCGCGAGCTGGCCGACGAGGCCGAGGCCGATCACCGCGGCGACGTCGCCGAGCCCGGCCTCGGTCAGCCGCACGCCGTGCAGCGCGATCGCGGCGACCGTCGCGTAGGCGGCGTCCTCGGCCGGCACGCCCTCCGGCACGCGCGCGCACAGCGTCCGCGGCACGCTCACGACCTCGGCGTGCGAGGCGAGCCCGGCGCCGGCGCAGGCCACGAGCTCGCCCGGTGCGGCCGGCGCGTCGTCGCAGGCCTCGAGCACGATCCCGCGCGAGGCTGTAGCCGAGGGCGTTGGGCTCGCCGAGCCGCCCGCGCACCTTCTGCACGTCGGCGCGATGCCCGTCGGTGCGCGCGGACTCCACGACCTTGCGCACGAGGTCGGGCCGGGCGCGGGCCTTGCCGACCAGCGAGGCGCGCCCGATCTCGAGCACCGCGCGCTCGGTGCCCGCGCTGATCAGCGAGTAGCGGGTGGCGACGAGCAGCGAGGCGGGCCCGCGCTGCGGCGGCGGGACCTCGTCGACCGTCACCTCGCCGGTGGAGACGTTCTGCAGGAGCTGCTTCATGGTGGCGTCCGCGCGGAGGGCCGCCGCGCGGGCTGTACGATACTCAGCCCTGTGAGCGCGGGATCGAAGGGGGCCAAGGAGGCCGTCCGCGGCTTCTGGGAGGCCCGGCCCTGCGGCGGCGCGCACGCCAGCGCCGAGCCGGGGTCGGCGGCCTACTTCGCCGAGGTCGAGGCGGCGCGCGACCGCCTGGAGCCGTTCATCCCGGCCTTCGCCGAGTTCGAGCGCTGGCGCGGGCGGCGGGTGCTGGAGGTCGGCGTCGGCCTCGGCACCGACTTCGTGCGCTTCGCCCGCGCGGGCGCCGACCTGCACGGCGTCGACCTGACCGAGGCCGCCGTCGCGCTGGTGCACCAGCGGCTGGCGCAGGAGGGGCTCGAGGCGTCGGTGCAGGTCGCCGACGCGGAGCGCCTGCCGTTCGACGACGCGTCGTTCGACCTCGTCTACTCCTGGGGCGTCCTGCACCACACGCCCGACCCGCCCGCCGCCATCGCCGAGGTGCGCCGGCTGGTGCGGCCGGGCGGCGAGGCGCGGGTGATGCTCTACGGGCGCCGCTCGTGGGTCGCGCTCGGGCTGTGGGGGCGCTACGGCCTGCTGCGCGGGCGGCCCTGGCGCTCGCTGACGGACGTCGTCGCCGACCACATGGAGAGCCCCGGCACGCGCGCCTACACCGACGCGGAGCTGCACGCCCTGTTCGCGGCCTTCCGCGACGTGCGGCTGGAGCACTTCGTGACGCCGTACGACCGGCGGGTGGCGCGCGGGCTCGCCGGGGCGCGCGGCGGCCGCTACGGCTGGTTCGTCGGCATCCGCGCGCGGGCCTAGCCGCGGCGGAGGCGGAGCCCGGCGCGGGCCTGCGCCGTCGCCAGCAGCTGCGCGATGCGCTCGGCGGCGGCCTGCCACGACTCGCCCTCGACGGCGGCTCGGCGCCGGGCGACGAGCTCCGGGTCGCGCGCCCGCGGCGCCTCCTCGAGCACGGCGGCGGCGAACGACGCCGGGTCGTCGGCCAGGCGCACCACGGCCGCGTACTCGCGCACGGCGGGCAGCGGCGTCGCCACCACCGGCCGGCCCGCGGCGAGGTACTCGCGCAGCTTGATGGGGTTCACGCCCTCGGTCAGGGCCGAGCGTCCGAACGGCACGAGGCAGACGTCGAACGCCGCCACGTAGGCGGGCATCGCCTCGTACGGCCGTTGCCCCAGCAGGCGCACGCGGGGATGGGACGAGAGCTCCGTCGTCGCGACGTTCTCGCCGCCCACCAGCACCACGGTGCCGCGCTCCAGCGCGTCCGCGGTCGCGAGCAGCGCCGGCACGTCCACGTGGTCGTCGATCAGGCCGACGAAGCCGGCGAGCGGCCGCTCCAGGCCCGCGAGGTCGTGCGGCTCCGGCCCGCCCGCCGCGAAGCGCGCGAACGTCGACGCCGTGCGGCACCACCACGGGGTCGGCGCCGAGCGCGCGCAGGTCGAGGGCGAGCGGCTCGGAGGTCGCCACGGCGACGTCGCAGCCGGCCGCCAGCGACGCGAGGTGGCGGCGCAGGCGCTCCCCGTCGACGCCTGTGAAGGCGTCGTAGCGGTCCTGGTAGTAGAGGATCGACGCGCGGTCGCCGACCTCCCCGCGCAGGGGCGCGACGTTGGGCAGGCTGAACCACGAGATGCGGGGCCCGCTCAGCCGCGCCCGCCGCGCCGCCCAGCCGATCGCGGCGCGCGCGCCCTGGAGCTGCAGCGCGCGGCCCGCCCGGCCCGACGGCGGCACGGGCGGCGGCCGCAGCGCGAACAGCCGCGGCTCGACCTCGCGCAGGCCGACGGGCGCCCGCAGCTTGCGCCAGATGCGCCGCATCTCGGTGCGGTCGGCGGCCATGGGCCCGCGCATCGGCAGCCCCTCGACGAACAGCACGTCGTAGTCGCGCACCAGCTCGCGCATCAGGTGGTGGCGCGAGTGCGGGTTGCCGTCCCATGCGTCGCCGGCGAAGCAGACGATCACCGGACGCTCCGTCATTGCGGCGCAGCGTGACGCATCGCACGCCGCGGCGGGACGCGACCTACGCGCGCCGGGCCCGCAGCGCCGCGCCGGCGCGGGCCGCCAGCACGCCCAGGAGCGGCCAGACCGTGCCGTACGACGCGAGCAGGGCGTTGCGCACGGAGTCCGTCCCCGCCAGGACGCAGGTCAGCAGCACGAGCGCGCCGCCGCACGCCGCCGCCAGGCCCGCGGCGCGGATGTACAGCAGCAGCCAGCCGGCGCGCAGGAGCCCGCCGAGCACGAGCGACAGCACCAGCGCCACGACCAGCCCGCCCTGCGCGTAGAACGCGAACGGGTACGGGACGACGTTGACGCCCTCGCGCTCGCCGAACATCGCCACCCAGGAGCTGCGGTTGTCGTCCGGCTGCTCGCCGCGCCCGATCAGGTCGAGGCCGAGGTCGACGCGGTAGAACGGGTGCAGCGCCGGGTAGATCGCCGGGTACGCGATGGCAGGCCCGGCGGTGCGCGTGAGGCCGCCCAGGGTGCCCTGCCAGAGGACGTTCTCGAGCTTGCTGCGCGCCGGCAGCGTGCCGGGCTCGGGGAACGAGATCGCCGCGAAGCGGGAGGGCGCCGGGCGCGCCGCGTCGACCACGATCGGCGTCAGCTGCAGCGCGAGGTAGACCGCCAGCAGGACGGCGCCGGCGAGCGCGGTCAGCCGGATCGCCCGCCGGCGGGCGGCGCGCGACGGCGCGAGGGCGCGGCGGGCGAGCGGCCGGCAGAGCACCACGAAGGCCGCCAGCAGCAGGCCGGTCAGCGCGATCCGCTTCTGGTAGAGCAGGAAGCCCGGCGCGGCGGCCGCCACGGCGAGCGCGGCGACGGCCGCGACCGGCAGTCGGGCGCGGGGGCGGGCCAGCAGGTCCGCCGCGGCCGCACCCGCGAGCAGCGGCAGCACGGTGTAGGCGAGCACGAAGTCGGCGAACGAGAGCCGCGCGAACGCGGCCGCGCGTGCCGCGATCAGGTCGTCGTAGCCCGTCCAGGCGCCGAGGTCGTCGAGCACGCCCGCGCTCGCGAGCCGTACCAGCAGGACGGCGAGGCCCGCCGCCAGCCCGGCCACCAGCAGCGCCGGCCGGCGCTCCGGCCCGGCCGTGTCCGACGGCTGGCCGCCGGCGCCGTACCCGCGGCCCGCCAGCCACCAGCCGGCGGCGGTCGCCGCGGGCGCGCCGACGATCAGGGCGAGCGCCACCGCGACGTCGCGGCCGCTCAGGTCCGGCACGTCGGCCGCGGTCTGGTACACGTACGACTCGCGCACCCAGTCCGGCCCGAACAGCAGCAGCAGCGCTCCGAGCCCGCAGGTGAGGACGAAGGTGGAGACGAGCAGCCAGGGGGGCGGCGCCGCCCGCACCGCGCGGACGACGGCGTCGAGGCGGCCGCGCTGCGGCGCGTCGGCCGGGCTGCTGCCAGTCGTCACCGCGACCGATCGTACCGACGGCGTTCGCGGGCGCCCGGCCGGTATGGTGGCGGCGCTGCCCGGCCACCCGCCACCACCCGCCAGCGAGCCGCCCGCCGCGGCGGTGCTCGTGCTCGCGCACACCTCGCGGGTCGAGCCGGCCGTGGCGACGGCGCGCCGGCTCGCCGCCGGCCGCGTCGACGTCGTCGTGCTGGGCGCGGGCGGCGCGGACCTGCCGCTCCCGGCCGGCGCCAGCCGCGCGCCGCTGCCTGCGCGCACGCCGCGCGGCGCCCTGGCGGCCCTGCGCCGCGCCCGCACACGGCCGTACGCGGCCGTGGTGGTCGACGTGCCCGACCTGGCGCGGCGCGATGCCCGCGGCGCGGTCCGCGCGCTGCCGCTGCTGCTCGGTGGGCGCGCGGGACTGCTGGTAGGGGACGACGGCGAGGCGCGCCCCGACCGGCCCCTCGCCGCCGTCGCCGACGCCACTGCCTGGGCGGCCCTGCAGGCGCTGGCCGCCGGCGTCGCGCGGGTGGCGGCCCCGCTGGTCGAGCGCGCGGCGGCGCGCGTCCCCGCCCCCCGGGCGCCGGCGACGAGCGGGCGCGTGCTCTACCTGCGCACCGACCTCGACCTGCGCCACCGGCGCATCGCCGCCGGCGGCTCCGTCGCCCACGCCGAGGGCGTCGTCGACGCGCTGGAGCGCCGGGGCCTGGAGGTCGTCCCCTGGCTGACCGGCGAGGTCGGCACGGTCGGCGAGCGGCGCGGCTGGCGGCGCCTGCCCGCCCTGGCGCCCGCCAACCTGCCCGAGGAGATCGCCGCGCTCTTGTCCGGCCTGCTGCAGGGCCTGCTGCCGCTCGGCGCCGCGGCTGACGCCTCGATGGTCTACCAGCGGGCGGGGCTGAACGGGCTCGCCGGCGTGCTGCTGGCCCGCCGGCTCGACGCCCCGCTGGTGACCGAGTTCAACCTCTCGGAGGGCGAGCTCCGCGCGCGCTTCGGCCGGCTGCGCCACCGCCGGCTGTCGCGCGCCTGCGACCGGGCGGTGCTGCGGCGCTCCCACCTCGTCAGCGTGGTCTCCGAGGGGGTGGCGCGGGAGGCGCGGGAGCTCGGCGCGCTGCCGGAGCGCGTCCTCGTGCTGCCGAACGCCGTCGACGTCGAGCCGTTCGCCGGCGCCCGTCCGGCCGCGCTGCCCTGGCCGGACGGCGCCTTCGTCGTCGCCTTCGCGGGCCTGTTCTACCCGTGGCACGGCGCCGTCCACCTGGCCGAGGCCTTCGCGCGCCTGCACGCCGAGCGGCACGACGCCCGCCTGCTGCTGGTGGGCGACGGCATCGAGACGGGCGCGCGCCGACGCCGTGCTCGAGCGGGCCGGCGTGGACGCCGCGGTGCACCGGACCGGGCTCGTGGCGCGGGCGGCGGTGCCGGGCCTGCTCGCGGCCGCGGACGTGCTCTGCTCGCCCCATGCCGACTGGCCCGAGTTCCCCGGCTCGCCGGTGAAGATCTTCGAGTACATGGCGAGCGGGCGTGCGATCGTGGCCTCGCGGCTGGGGCAGATCGGCGAGCTGCTGCGGCACCGCGAGACCGGCCTGCTCGTGGAGCCCGGCGACGTCGACGGGCTGCTGGCCGCCCTGCGCGAGCTCCACGACGACCCGGAGCTGCGGGGCGCGCTCGGTCGCGCCGCACAGGAGGAGGCGCGGCGGCTGCACTCCTGGGACGCGCGCATCGAGCGCCTGCTGCGCTGGCGGCCGCCGGCGTGAACCCGGCCCGCCTGGTCCGGCGCGTCGCCGGCAAGCCCCCGCGCTACGTCGCGTGGCGGCTGGCGGACGAGGTGCGGCGCGAGGCCCTGCGGGTGCCGCTGGCCCTCGGCGCGCGCGGGCACGGCCGGCTCGCCCCGGGCCGCCTGGTGCCCGGCGGCGCCGACGCGGCGGCGACCCGCACGCGCGCCGCGGTCGCCGGCCTCGGCTCCTGGGGCGACGCCGTCGCCGCCTGCCGCCTCGATGCGGCGTGGCGCGCCCGCGTCGAGCGCCGCGCCGCCGACGCCCACGCGCGGCGCCTCGACCTCTTCGGCCGCCTCGTCGACGTCCCGCGCCCGACGGACTGGCGGCGCGACCCCGTCAGCGGCCTCTCGCTGGCCGCTCGCGGACGCGCGGCGCCTGGACTACGCGAACCCCGACCGTCCGTCGGACGTGCGCTACGCCTGGGAGGTGGCCCGCCTGCGCCATGCCGTCGCGCTGGCCCAGGGCGCCGCGGTGACCGGCGACCCGCGCCTCCTGTCCGACTGCGCCAACGAGGTGCACGGCTTCCTGCGCGCCAACCCGCTCGGCCGCGGCGTGCACTGGGCGTGTGCGATGGAGGTCGCGCTGCGGGCCGTGAACCTGATCTGCGTCGACGGCGTGCTGCTGGGCGCCGGCGTCGAGCTGCCGGGCCGCGAGGAGCTGGTGGCGGGGCTCTACGCGCACGGCTGGTACGTCGCGCGGCACCTGGAGGTCTCGTCGCCCAACGGCAACCACTACCTGGCGGACGCCGTCGGCCTGCTCTGGCTCGGCCGCTACCTCGACGGCGTCGGCGAGAGCGCGGCCTGGCGGGCCGTCGGGGTGCGCATGGCGCGCCAGGCGGCCGAGCGGCACGTGCTGGCCGACGGGCTCGACCACGAGGGGTCGCTGCGCTACCACCTGCTGAACGCCGAGCTGCACCTGCTGGCGCACCACGCCGCGGGCGCGGAGCTCGCGTCGGCGCGGGCCGCGGTGGCCGCGATGGTCGAGGCGGCCGACGCGCTCGCCGGGCCGGACGGCGTCATGCCCGACCTGGGCGACGACGACGGCGGGCGCGCGCTGGCCCTGGCCGGCGTGCCGGCGCGGCGCGTGGAGCGGGTGCTGGCCCTCGGCGCGGCGGTGCTCGGCTCCCGCCCGGCCCGCCCGCTGCCGGCGGACGCGGCCGAGGAGGCGCGCTGGCTGCACCGGCTGCCCGACGCCGCGCCGGTCGGGCGCACGTCGACGCCGCGGCGCTTCGCCGACGGCGGGCGTGCGCTCCTCGGCGCCTGGCCGGATCACGTGGTCGTCGACGTCGGCGAGGTCGGCTTCCGCGGGCTCGGCGGGCACGGGCACCTGGACGCGCTGTCGCTCGTCGCGACCCTGGGCGGCCACCCCGCGCTGGTCGACTCCGGCACCGGCTCCTACACCGGCGACCCGGCGCTGCGCAACCGCCTGCGCGACGTGCCCGCGCACTCCACGGTGGTGCTCGACGGCCTGCCGTACGCGCGCGTCGACCACGAGCTCGGCCTGTGGCGGGTGCTCGGCGACGCGCCGCCCGTGGTCGAGCGCCTGGAGCGGAGCGCGGACGGCCAGGTGCTCGTCGCGGCCCAGCGCCTGCCCGCGCGCGGCGGCCCGGCGCTCCTGCGGCGGACGGTCGCCTGGGAGCCCGGCGCGCTGCGCATCGAGGACCGGCTCGAGGCGCCGCCCGGGACGCACGCCCGCGCCGTCCTGCAGCTGCCCGGGGAGCCGCGCGGCGTCGGCGTCGCGGGCTTCCGCATCGGCCCGCTGCGCTACGCGGCGGAGCTGCCGGCGGGCGCGACGCTGCGCATCGAGCCGTGCGAGCGATCGCCGGGGTACGGGCAGGTCGAGCCGGGCTGGCGGGCGGCGGTGGAGTGGACGGTGACGGACGCCGGGGGCGGTCTCGCGTGGCGCGTGCGGATCGACGCCTGACGCCCGGCGGGCTGCGCGCCGAGACGGCGCTGACGGTCGGCGCCGCCCTCGGCTCGACGTTCCTCGCCGGCCTCGCCTCGCTCGGCGCGGCGCGCGTGCTCGGGGTGGACGACCAGGGTGCGTGGGCGGTCATGCTCGCGACGGCCGTGCTGGCCGCGAGCGTCGGCACGCTGGGCTTCCAGGAGGCCGCGCCGTACGCCATCCTCCGCTCGGCCGTCCCCGCGAGGCGCGCGACCGCCGCCCGCGCCTGCGCCCTCGCGCTGGTGCTCGGGCTGCTGACGGCGCTGGTCGTCCTGCCCATCGCGTTCCTGACCGCGGCCGGCGACCCCGGCACGGCCGCCGCGTGCGCGACCGCGGCGCTCGCGGGGGCGCTCGTGGTGTTCGGCGTCCTGCAGCGGGCGGTGCAGGCCACCCTCGGGCCCGGCTGGTACGCGCCCAGCCTGCTGGTGGCCGCCGGCGGCAAGCTGGCGGCGGTGATCGTGCTCTGGGCGGTGGACGCGATGTCGCCCGCCGCCGTCGGCACGGTCTGGGCCGTGGCCTCGCTCGCCGGCGCCGCCACCGCCGCCGTCGGGCTCGCGCGGGGCACCGGGCGCGGTGCGATCGACGTGCGGGGCGCGCTCGCCGCCTACCGCCCGCACGCCGGGTTCGCGCTGGCGACGCTCGCCACCATCGGCGCCACGACCGTCGCGCAGCGCGTCGACATCCTGCTCGTCGAGGGCCTGCAGGACGTCGGCCAGGCGGGGCTCTACTCGGTCGCGGTGCAGCTCGGCGACCTGCTGCTGGTGGCGCCCGGCGCCATCGGCATCGTCGTCTTCCGGCGCGGCGCCAGCGGGCACGGCGACCACTGGGAGGACTTCGTGCGCGCGACCCGCTGGACGCTGGTCCTCGGGGTCGTCGCCGGCGCCGTCACCGCGGCCGCCGCGACGCCGCTCCTGGAGCTGGTCTTCGGCGACGCGTACGGCGACGCCGCGACGGCCCTGCGCCTGCTCGTGCCCGGCATCGTGATCCTCGCCGTGCAGAGCGTCGTCTCGCACTACGTCGCCTCCCGCGGTCGCCCGCGGGCCGTCATGGTGGCGTGGGCGGTCGCGGCGGTGGCGATGATCGCCGGCGACCTCCTCGTCATCCCGGACCACGGCATCGAGGGCGCGGCAGTCGTCTCGAGCGTCGGCTACGCCCTCTGCCTCGTCCTGCACCTGCCCGCGCTGCGCGCCGCCCGCCGCGTCGCCGACGGCGCGTGAGTCCGCGGCGCGGCCATCCGGTACGCTCCCCGCGGGGTATGGGGTCGGCGATCGTGCGCACGGGCAGTGGCTGAGCGTGGCTCCGGTCGCGCTGGTCAGCGGTGGCGGAACCGGGATCGGGCGGGCGACGGCGCTCGCGCTCGCGCGGGACGGGCACGTGCTCGCGATCTGCGGGCGGCGCGAGGAGACCCTGCACGAGACCCGCGAGCTCATCGAGCAGCTCGGCGGGCACTGCTACGTGCAGCCGTGCGACGTGCGCGAGCCCGACCAGGTGGAGGCGCTCGTCGACGACGTCCTGGCGCGGCTCGGCTCCATCGACGTGCTGGTCAACAACGCCGGCGGGCAGTTCCAGGCCGACGCCGAGACCATCTCCCTCAACGGCTGGCGCGCCGTGCACCGGCTCAGCCTCGAGGCGGTGTGGAACATGACCCGCACCGTCGCCACCCGCTCGATGATCCCGAACCGGCGCGGCGTGATCCTCTTCGTCGGCTTCAGCCCGCGGCGCGGCCAGCCGGGGTTCGCGCACGCGGCCGCGGCGCGCGCCGGGGTCGAGAACCTCGCCGCGTCGCTGGCCCTGGAGTGGTCGCGCTACGGCATCCGCGCGGTGTGCGTCGCGCCGGGCCAGATCGCCACCGAGGGGCTCGAGCAGTACGGCGCCCGACGCCATCGCCGAGTGGGCCGGCGCAGGTGCCGCTGGGGCGCCTCGGCCGGCCCGAGGACGTCGCCGAGGTGCTGGCGTTCCTCGCCTCGCCGCGCGCGAGCTACGTCACGGGCACGACGTGGACGGTCGACGGCGGCGTCGACGCGTGGGGCATCGGCGCGCCGCCGCCGCCGCTGAGCCGCCGCCGAGTACGCCTACCGCCCCGTGAAGCGCGGCTCGCGCTTCTCCTCGAACGCCTGCACGGCCTCGGCGGCGTCCGCGGTGCCGGCGAGCGCGCCGTAGGCCAGCCGCTCGATCAGCAGCAGCGCGTCGCGCGACGACTCGGCCGCGGCGTCGGCCGCGCGGCGGGCGATCTCGACCGCGAGCGGCGGCCGGCCGGCCAGCGTCTCGGCCAGCTCGAGCGCCCGCGCCACGGCCTCGCCCGCCGGCACGACCTCGGTCACGACGCCGAGCCGCAGCGCCTCCGCGGCGTCGACGTGGTCGCGCAGCAGCATCGAGCTCGCGCGCGCGGCCGGGGCCGAGCAGCCGCGTCAGCCGCAGCAGGCCGCCCGAGCTCGGCACGATGCCGATCGCGACCTCGGGCAGGCCGATGCGCGCCGTCTCGTCGGCCACCCGGAAGTCGCAGGCCAGCGCCAGCTCCAGCCCGCCGCCCAGGCGTCCAGCCGTGCAGCGCCGCGATCGACGGCTGCGGCAGCGCCGCGACGTGCTCGTAGACGTCGCCGGTCGTGCGGTAGTACTCGAGGATGCTGCGCGAGGTCGCGGTCGCCGAACTGGTTCAGGTCGGCGCCGGCGCAGAACGCGCGCCCCTCGCCGCGCGACGACCACGACGCGGCTCGTGCGCACGTCGTCCGACTGCCAGCGCCGCCTCGAGGTCGCGCTCCAGCTCGGTCGAGAGGGCGTTCAGCTTGTCGGGGCGGTCGAGCGTCAGCACGCACGCCGCGCCCTCCCGGCGGGTCGTCACCAGAGGCATGGCGGGGAGCCGCTGGCCGTATCGCGCCGAGGAGTCCTCGCGCAGCACGCTGCTGGCGGTAGGCGAAGATGCGCTCGAGGTCGCGCTGCACCAGCAGGCGGTTGGCGAGGCGGCCGCCGGGCGGCGCGTAGTCCACGCGGTCGACGGCCCGCGTGCCGCCCTCGACGGCCTCGAAGCAGGTGCTCGTGCGCGCCACCAGCGGTACGGCCCGCGCAGCTGGTCGTCGACGAAGCGGTGCGGGCGGCTCCCAGGCCGTGATCTCGGTGCGCCAGCGGACGGGCACGCCGTGGACCCGCAGCCGGTAGTCGATCAGCGAGCCCAGGCCGAGCTCGATCGGCGCGCCGCGACGATGCGGAAGCGCAGCCAGGGCGGCGTGATGCGCTCGAGGTTGCCGGCGTCGGCGAAGAACGGGAAGACGTCCTCCGGCGGGCGCGGCGAAGCCGCTGCACGGCCTCCAGCACGTAGCCGCCGCCGACGCGCGGCCGGACGCGGACGGTCACTGCAGCAGGTCGCGCAGCGCCGCCTCGAGCTCGGGGTGCTGGAAGCGGTAGCCGCTCGCCTCGGTGCGCCGCGGGAGCACGCGGATGGAGCCGAGGATCTCCGTCGCGAACTCGCCGAACACGAGCCGCAGGGCGAACGTCGGCGCCGGCAGGAACGACGGCCGGTGCAGCACGCGGCCGAGCGCCTTCGCGAAGTCCCGCTGGCGCACGGGGTGCGGCGCCGTGCCGTTGAGCGGCCCGAGCACGTCGTCCGTGCGCCAGCGCGTGGTGGATCAGCGCCGACGCATGTCGTCGAGGTGGATCCACGACCACCACTGGCGCCCGCCGCCGAGCGGCCCGTTGGCGCCGAGCCTGCGCCGGCGTCAGCAGGCGCTCGAAGCGCGCCGCCGCCGCGGCCGAGCACGATGCCCGTTGCGCAGCACGACGACGCGGACGCCGCCCGTCGCGGCGCGCTCCGCCTCGGCCTCCCAGGCGCGCGCGACGTCGGCCAGGAAGTCGTCGCCGGGCGGCGTCTCCTCGGTCACCTCCTCGTCGCCGCGGCGCCCGTAGTACGCCGATCGCGCTCGTCGGAGACCAGCACCTGCGGCGGCGTCGGCGGCGGCCAGCAGGCCGTCGACGAGGTGGCGCGTGCCGAGCTCGCGCGACTCGCGGATGGCGCGCTTCTTGGCGCTCGGTCCAGCGGCCGTCGCACGTGCTCGCGCCGCGAGGTGCACGACGCGCGTCGACGCCCTCGAAGCGCCTCCGGCGGCGGCGGCCCCTCGAGCGAGCGCCAGGCGTGCACGCGCTCCACGCTGCCGGGCTGCGGGTCGGGCGAGCGGGAGAGGGCGACGACGGTGTGGCCGTCCGCGGCGACGAGCCTGCGCACGAGGGCGGGGCCGATGAAGCCGGTCGCGCCGGTGACGAGGATCTTCACGTCCCGTCCTTTCGCACGCCCGTGCGCCGCCGGACGGTCACGCAGGCCGTCGCTGGAGGCACCGTGCGGCGCACGACTCTCGCAGCCCGGGCGCACGACGTCGCGGCCGTCGACCAGCGCGATGTCGTGTCCGGCCCCGCAGTTGACGAGGTCGGCCGACGTCGTCGCGGGTGTCGATCGTGTCGTCGCCGGCCCTGCCGCTGATCGTGTCGCGACCGGCGCCGCCGGTGAGCGTGTCGTTGCCGGCCCGCCGTTGATCGAGTCGTTGCCGGTACCGCCCTGGATGCGGTCGTTGCCGGGGCCGCCGTTGAGCGTGTCGTTGCCCGCTGCCGCCGCTGATCGTGTCGTTGCCGCCGGCGCCGTTGACGCTGTCGTGGCCGGCGCCGCCGCTGCAGGCTGTCGTTGCGCCCGCCGCCGTTGATCGTGTCGTTGCCGCCGGTGGTGGGCCGCGGCTTGACGACCGACGAGCGGCCGCTGGGCGCGCGCGTCGGTGCCGCGCGTAGTACTCCTCCGCGGAGGTCGCGATGACGACGGCGCGCAGCCGCGAGCCGATGTCGGCGCTGCGCACGACGTACGTCGCGCCCGTCGCGCCGGGGATCGCGCGGCAGTCGTTGCCGTACGCGCCGCCCGGCGCGCAGCGCTGCCACTCGTAGGAGATCGGCCAGGGTGCCCTGCACGTCCCACACGCCGTCGGTCGTCGTGAGCGTCTCGCCGACCCGGGCCGTCCCGCTGATGCGCGGGTCCTGCGACGACGGCCGGCGCGCCGAGGGCCGCCGGCGCGAGCGCCGCGGCCGAGCGCGACGCAGGCGTCGCGCCGGTGGTGACCAGGACCAGCCGGCGTGATTGACGTGGCGACCTTGCCATCGAGTGCGTACCTCCTCGGCGCGCGTCGACCCCGGGCGTGTGCGGGGGCACGTCGCGAAGTTTGCCTCGTTCGCGCCTGGCATCGGGCAATTCCTCCCCGGGCGGCGAGGTGGCACGGCGGCGCGCGAGCCGCGCCACTTGCGGTCGACCGGCGCTCGTGCTTGCATGGATGCAGGGGATTTCGCCGGCGCGGCCCCGTGCCTCCCGTCCCGTGAATCGCCTCCGCCGCCGCACCCTCGTTGCTGCCGCGGCAGCCCTGGTGCTGCTCGCGCTGCCCGTCGCTCGCCGTCCGCGCGCGCTCCGCTGGTGCCCGGCCCGACGGCGAAGGTGGCCTGGACGGCCAAGGTCGTCGTGCGCACGTTCGCGCGCACCGACCCCGGCGGCGGCCAGATCGTGCGGCGCGCTCGCGACGCGGTCGCGCTGGAGCCACGGCCCGAACCGGCTGCTGGTGCTGGAGAGCGCCTACGACCGCAACTTCAAGCTGTGGCTGCGGGTCGTGCTGCCCGGCCGGCCCGAACGGCCTCTCCGGCTGGGTCAGCGAGGACCACGTCCAGCTGCGCTCGACGCCGTGGCGGATCGTCGTCAACACCTCGTCGCGCGTCGTCAGCGTGTACCGCTCCGGCAGGCTCGCGCGGCGCTTCGGCGTCGTGGTCGGCGCGCCCGGCACGACCGACGCCCGAGGGCCTCTTCGCCGTCGCCGAGCGGCAGAAGCAGCCGCAGCCCGAACGGCTTCGTCGGCCCCTGGGTGCTGGCCCTCACGGCGCGCTCCAGCACGCTCGAGAACTACGCCGGCGGGCCCGGCGTCACCGCCCTGCACGGCCGCGCGGGCGCCAGCCTGCTCGACCCGCTCGGCACCGCGCGCTCGCACGGCTGCGTCCGCATGGACAACGCCGAACATCATCGTGGCTGGCCCGCGTCGCCGGGCCCGGGACGCCCGGTCGAGATCATCGGCTAGCCGCGCGGCCGGCGCGCGCCGGAGGGTCTCGACGACCTCCGGCGCGCTGCCGTTCCTACGCTGCCGGCGCGGGCGAGGGCCTGGCGGCGCTGGAAGCGCTCCATGCGCCCGCCGCTCGCCACGCGGCGCTCGACGCCCGTGTACACGGGGTGGCACTCGGAGCAGACGTCGAGCGTCAGGTCGCCGCGCGTCGAGCGGATCTCGTGCACGGCGCCGCAGGTCGAGCAGGTGAACGCTGGCCGGCTCGTAGGCCGGATGGATGGTGGCCTGCATGGGTCTCCCCTTCGTCGGGGTGGAATCGCGTCGTAGATGAGAACGCTTCTCAGCTACGGCCGATTCCGGCCCGACGGCCCGGAGCGCCTAGTAGTCCTGCAGGCGGCGCAGCACGATGCCGCCCGCGCCGACGCGCGATCAGCAGGATCGCCAGGCCGCCGAGCACGAGCACGGGCACCGGGACGCCGTTGCCGCTCGACGAGTCCGCGCTGCGCAGCGCCTGCTGCAGCGGTCCGTCGTCGGCCGTCACGTCCTCGGCCAGCGCGACCTCGGTCTCGACGCCCTTCACGGCGCCGGTGTCGATCTGCTCGGCCGTCGAGGCGTGGCTCGTCGGCGGTCTGGCCGCCGCCCTCCTCGGCTCGCTGCCACGGGCGTCGTCGCTGCCGCCGCCGCCACCGCCGCCGTCGTTGCTCGGCCGGCGCCGCAGCCTCGTCGCTCTGCGTCCGCTCGCGGCTCGGCGGGCTGCTGCTCCTCCTGCGTGGTGGCGGGCTGCACCGGCTTCGGCCGCTGGCGCCGCATCGCGGCGGTGATGTCGGACTCCGCGTTGGTGTACTCGCGCAGGTCGTCGTCGAGCCGGCCGAGCGCGTCGCGGAAGCACGCCTGGCTGTACGTGCCGTCGACGGAGCCGTCGTCCAGGTAGTCGTCGATGATCGTCGACGCCACACGCCGCGGAGGCCGCAGCGGGCGCGATCAGGAGCAGCACGGTGACGATCAGGAGGGATCGGACGAGGCGCAAGCGGGAGCCTACCCGGCTCGGAGGCGGTCGGAACTATAGACGCCGGACCGGAGCCCTCGGTTCCCGAACGTTCAGGATTCTGTTAGGGCTGCGCGCGTAGGTTCTGCCAGCGTCTCCCGCAGGCCCTGCGAGCTGCCGCGCGCGCGGATTCAGCTCGGCCACCCGCTCCACCGCGGCGCGCGCGCCGGCGCGGTCGCCGGCCAGCGAGGCGCGCCTCGGCGAGCACGGTCCAGGCGGTCCAGTCGTTGCGGGCCGCGGTCGACGGCCTCGGCGGCCGCCGCCTGCGCGCCCGCAGCGTCGCCGTCGGCCGCCAGCAGCGTGCTCTTGACGATCAGCGGCTCGATCGCGAAGGGGTCGACGTCGGCGGCCCGGTCGAGGTCGTCGATCGCCGAGGCCGTCGAGCGTCGCGGCCTGCTCCTGCCCGCGCACCACGGCGCGGTTGGCGACGTAGAGCGGCAGCACGAGCAGCGCGCCGGCGACCGCCACGGCCGCGCCGACGGCTCGCGTGCGCGCTGCCGGCCAGCGCGAGGCGGCCGGCCTCCCCGCCCGTGGCGAGCGCCCCCAGGGCGACGAAGGCCGGGATGCTGACGGCCGGGATGCGCCCGAGCCAGTCGAGGCCGGCGTGCAGCACGTAGTAGACCGCGCGTGCCGCCGAGCGCCGCGGCCGCGATGGGCCACGCGCCGGGCCCGTGCCGCGCGTGCCAGGCGCCGGCCAGCGGAGAGGCCGAAGACCGCCGCCGAGCAGGGCCAGGCCGAC
This sequence comes from uncultured Actinomycetota bacterium, assembly GCA_963767885.1. Classification (GTDB taxonomy): domain Bacteria; phylum Actinomycetota; class Thermoleophilia; order Gaiellales; family F1-60-MAGs149; genus CAVYFW01. The sequence goes on along the minus strand of CAVYFW010000009.1, from coordinate 64,098 downwards.
GACGCCGGTCTCGGCCAGCGACGCCGGCGACCCAGGAGTGCGCGTCGGTCACGTTCTCGTCGAGCGTGCGCTCGCGGAACCACGGGACGGCGAACGCGCCCGCGCCGACGCCGCCGAGCGGGATGGTCGCGCGCCGCGACGTGCGGCGACGCGCCAGTAGTCGTAGCGGTTGGAGACGCCGGTGCCGAAGCGCGAGGCGTCGGACGGGGCCGCGGCGGCGGCAGCCAGCCGGGTGCGAGAACTCGTCCCAGCGCTCGTCGACCCAGCTCACGGGGTTGCCGACGCGGACGACGAGCGCGACGCAGGCGAGCGCCACCAGCGTCCCGACGGCGATCAGCGCGACGCCGTCCCTCGCGCGCCGCCGAACGGCCGGCGCCCGCGGCGGTCGAGCAGGGCGAGCCCGCCGGTCGCGAGCCCGGCCGCGAGGGCCGCCGCGAGCGCCGCGACGCCGCTCGCGCGCAGGTCGCCGCGCGTGGCGGTCGCGCTGCCGGCCGCCAGCAGCGGCATCGCGGCGAGCGACCGGCAGCGGCGACGGCCAGCACCGTCAGGCCCGCGCGCCCGCGGTCGCGGGCCAGCACCGGCACGGCGACGAGGGCGCCGGCGACGGCGATCGTGCCGCCGCGGCTCTCGGCCGTCGCGCCGACCGCCAGCACGAGCGCGGCCAGCGCGCCGAGCGGCGCGCGCACCAGCGGGCGCAGCGGCTCGGCGGCGGCCAGCACCACCAGCGGCGGCACGGCCAGGAACAGCAGGGCGGCGGCGCCGTTCGCGTAGTTCACCGGGTACGAGAGGCGACCCGAGAGGAAGGACTCCAGGTCGCCGTCGAGCAGGTGCGCCAGCACCACCAGCGCCGTCGCGGCGCCGCCGGCTCCGATCGCCACGGCCAGGGCGAGGGCGGCCCGCGGGCGTGCGGCGCAGGTCGCGCCCACGCCGAAGGCCAGCGCGAGCAGCACCGTGCGGGCCACGCGTCTCCAGGGTGGCGTCGGGTGACTGCGACCAGAGCAGCGAGAGCGCCGACCAGGCCAGCAGCGCCCCGACTGCCGCGAGCGCCGGCCAGGCGCGGCGCGGGGCGGCGGGCAGCGCGCCGACGGCCACCAGCGTCGCGACGGCGACGCCGGCGGCGAGCGCCACGGGGAGCCATTCCTCGGGCGTGACGCCGCCGCCGCGCAGCCCCAGCACGAACGCGACGCCGACCAGCGCCAGCGCCGGCAGCGCGAGCGCGGCGGCCGCGACCGACCGCGGCGCGATGCTGCGCGACGCGGCGGCGGGAACGCTCCGGCTCGTCACCCGCTCAGCCCCGGGTCAGCGACCGCCGGGCGAGCCAGCCGCCTGCGGCGAGCACCGCGATGCCGGCGACGCCGAGCACCGCCAGCAGCGCCAGCCCGCCCCCCGAGTCGCCGTCGTCGTCCGCGGTCGGCCCGGCCGCGACCGTGACGTCCTCGGTGCGCGATGCGGTCTCCGGGGCGGGCTCCTCGGCGGTCGTCGCGGGCTCCGTCGCGCTCTGGGCGGCGGCGGTCTCCGGCTCCGGCGTCGTCGCGACCGTGGTCCCCTCGGCCCCCGCCGCCTCGGTCGGCTGCTCGGCCGTCGTCTCCGGCGCGCTCGCCTCCTGGGGCTGCTCCGCGGGCTCCTGGGCCGGCTGCGTGGCCGGCGCCTCCTGCGAGGAGCCGCCGCCCCCGCCGCCGCCACAGCCGACTGCGAGCTGGCGGCGCACCGCGATCTTGAGCTTCGTCAGGACGAGCGGGTCGCCGTACTCGTTGATCGAGGCGTCGGTCAGGAGCCCCTCGAGGTCGGTGCGGGAGTGGCCGCAGTCCAGCGTGCCGTCGCTGGCGTAGTCGACGTACACGTCGGACGGGTCGGCGCTCGCCAGCGCGCGGCAGCAGGAGCAGCGCGACCAGCGCGACGAGGGCGCTAGCCGGCGCGCGCATCGCGGTCCTCGGTGGGCGGGCGGCGGCGGAACGCCAGCAGCTGGGCGGGCTTGCCCTCCTCGACGGTGGCGAGGCGTGCGCCGAAGGCCACCAGCATCGCGAACACGAGCGCCGCGGCGGCCGCGGTCACGAGCGCGCTGCCGGCCGCGACCACCACGACGGCGGCAGCGGCGGCGACGGCCGCGATCGCGAGCAGGAGGGCGACGGCCTGATGGGTGCTGAGCCCCGCGTAGACCAGGCGGTGCGACGAGTGGTCGCGGCCGCCCTGGCTCACCGGCCGTCCCTCGGCCAGCCGCACCAGCGTCACCAGGGCCGTGTCGAGCACCGGCACCGCCAGGATCAGGAGCGGCGCGCAGATCGCGATCGCCGCCCCGCCTGCGCCGCCCGGGCTCGAGAGCAGCGCGAGGCCGCCGAGCGCCGCGCCGAGCAGGTGCGACCCCGCGTCGCCCATGAAGACGAGCGCCGGGCGGCCGCGCCGGAAGTTCCACGGCAGGTAGCCGAGGCAGGCGCCGGCGACGGCGACGGGCACGACCGAGGAGCCGGCCTCGCCGACCAGGCCCGCGACGGCCGCGAGCGCGAGCGCCGCGATGGCCGCGGTGCCCGCCGCGAGCCCGTCGACGTGGTCGAGCAGGTTGAGGCTGTTCATCGCGGCCACCAGCACCACGATGGCGAGCGGGATGGCGACGGCCGCCGGCAGCCAGTCCGGGTACAGCCCGCCGGCGGCGGCGGCCGTGGCGATGGCCACCTGGCCGGCGAGCTTCGCGCGCGGCGGCAGCGAGCGCACGTCGTCCCACAGCCCGAGCGCGAAGGCCCCGCAGACCAGCAGCACGAGCGGCAGGTACGACGAGGGCACGGCGCCGCGCAGCAGGGCCGGCTGCAGGCCGACCAGGAACGCCGCGAAGAGGGCGATGCCGCCGGTCACGGGCGTGACCCGCGCGTGCCAGCGATCGGGGACCGGCATGGCCACGAGGCCCGGCAGGCGCGCGACCGCGGGCGTCAGCACGAGCGCCACGACCAGCGCCAGCACGAGCGTCACGGCGGTGATCACGCCGGCGCACCCTCCCGCGGCGGCGCGGCGGCGCGCATGGAGGCGACGACGCGATCGATCGTCTCCTCCAGCGTGATGCGCGGCGACCAGCCGACGGTCTCGGCGATGCGGCCGATCGCCGGGCGGCGGTGCAGCATGTCCTCGAACCCCGGCCCGTACGCCTCCTCGTAGGGCACGAGCCGCACGGGCGAGCTGGAACCGGCGCGCTCCCGCACGAGCTCGGCGAGCGCCGCGATGGTGATGGTGCGGTCGGAGCCGACGTTGAAGACGCGGCCCGTCGCCTCCGCGGAGCCCATCAGCAGCGTCAGCGCCCGCACGCAGTCGTCGACGTCGAGGAAGCAGCGCGACTGGCGCCCGTCGCCGTGCACCTCCAGCGGCTCGCCGGCCACGCGCGCGCTCGACGAAGCGGGGCACGACCATCCCGTAGCGGCCGCTCTGGCGCGGGCCGACGGTGTTGAACAGGCGCGCCACGACCACCTCGAGGCCCGACGTGTTGTGCCAGGCGAGGGCCAGGAACTCGTCGATCTCCTTCGTCGCCGCGTAGGCCCAGCGCGCCGTGGTGGTCGACCCGTAGATGCGGCGGTCGTCCTCGTGCAGGGGGATCGGCTCGCGGCGGTCGCCGTAGATCTCGGACGTCGACGCGAGCAGCACCCGCTTGCCGAAGCGCGCGCAGAGGTCGAGCACGATCTCCGTGCCGCGGATGTTGGTGGTGATCGTGTGCACGGGCTGCTCGACGATCAGCCGCACGCCGACCGCGGCCGCCAGGTGGTAGACCTCGTCGCACTTGTGCACGAGCTCGTTGACGACCGCGTGGTGCAGCACGGAGTCGACGACGAGGTGGAAGTCCGGGTGCGCACGCAGGTGCTCGACGTTGGCGAGCGACCCCGTCGACAGGTCGTCGAGGGCGTAGACCTCGTGCCCCGCGAGCAGCAGCGCGTCGGCGAGGTGGGAGCCGATGAAGCCTGCCCCGCCGGTGATGAGCGTGCGCGCCACTACTCGCATTCCGACACACGACGGGCGAGGGCGCAAGCGAGCGGAGCCACCAGGCGCGCCGCGCTCACCCCCACGGCGGCAGTCCCAGCGCCAGGCGGACGTCGTTGATGTGGGGCACGATCGACGGCTGGTTTCCCGAGTAGTCGTACGCGGTCAGGAGCGGCTCGGCCGCCCCCACGGGGTCGCCCCAGGCGAAGCGGTAGATGCCCTGGCGCAGGTAGGGCTCGTAGTTCGTCGGCTCCAGGCGGATCGCCTCCTGCAGGGCCGCCTCGGTGCCCGCGCGGTCGTCGAGCTCCGCCCGCGCGTCGGCCTCGGCCAGCAGCGCGTCGACCGACAGGCCGTCGCGTTCGCGGGCCTTGACCGCCAGCCGCAGCGCCTCCTGCGGGTCGGCGGTGCGCACGCTCTGGCGGACGTCGCGCTCCGCCAGCCACGGCGGGACGACGAGGATCGCGAGCGCGGCCGCGGCGAGCGCGATGCCCGCCCCGAGCGAGCGCAGCGCCAGGCCGCGCTCCTCGATCACGCCGCGCGAGGCCAGCGCCCCGAGCACGCCGACCGCGATCACCCCGACCCCGACCGCGTCCCAGTCGACGTCGAGGAGCGCCTGCGCGAGCACCGCGCTGGCGCCGAGCGCGAGCACCGCCGAGGCCGCCTCCTCGCCGCGGGTGCGCGCCGATCACGCCGGCCGCGGCGGCCACGAGCATCGCCCCGCCCGCCAGGCCGATCAGCAGGCCGCCGAAGAGGCCCATTCCGGCCAGCCCCTGCAGCACGATGTCGTGCGGCGAGCCGGCGGGCTGCGCGGGCTGGCGCGTGTACTGCTCGACGAGGCGGAAGGTGCCCGCCCCGTGGCCCTGGAGCGGCTCGTCGAGGAACGCGTCCCAGGCGGTGCGCCACCAGTGGTCGCGCTGGTTCGCCGAGACCGACGTCTGGCGCACGCCCTCCTGCTGCCCGACGTCCTCGACGACCTGGGCCTTGAGGCTGCGGTACGTGTCGCCGGGGCCGCCCGCCACGATCACGGCGCCGATCCCGAAGGCCACCAGCAGCGCAACGCCGACCAGGATGACGCGCGGCGTGAGCGTGAACCCCCGCCGCCGCCGGGGCTGGCGATCCAGGCGCTCCCCGACGCGGACCGCGACGAGCGCGCCGATCGCCGATGCCGCGGCCGCCAGCAGCAGCAGCTGCGGCCCGGCGTGCGGGACGAGGGGCGGCCGGGCCTCGAAGGCGTGCCAGGTCGAGGCGAAGAGGCCCGCGAGCGCGCCCGGCAGCGCGGCGAGCAGCGGCCCGAAGCGCACGAGCGGCCGCTGGTCGAGCAGCACCAGCAGCGTGACGGCGGCGACGAGGCCCAGCAGCAGGCCGGCGCGCGAGCCCGTCAGCAGGATCGTGCAGGCGTTCAGCGAGGCCAGGGTGCCGCCGACGACCCGCGACCGCTGGTCCGCCTCGGCGGCCAGCGCGATCCCGCACAGGAGGCCGAAGACGGCGATGATCGCGAGGATGTTCGGCAGGCCCGCGGAGCCCGTGAGCCGCGCCGACAGCTGGATGTCGGTCAGCGCGTCGAAGCTGCGGGCGAGGATCGCCCAGGCCGAGACGGCGGTGGCCAGCACGCCGATCGCCCCGCAGAGCGTGGTGTACGGCCGGCGCAGGGTCGGCACGAGCGTCGCGCAGGCCAGGTACGCGGCGAGGTACGCGAACGCGGTGTACGCGTCGTCGCGGGAGGCGGACGCGGAGACCGACCAGGTCATCGAGACGGCGGCGAGGACCGCGTAGAGGCCGAGCGCCCCGGCCGCGATGGCCCCGGCGGTGCCGAGCCGCGGCGGGCGCAGCACGTCGGCCGCCACCAGGCCGCCCGCCACGAGTGCGGCGATGGCGGCGCCGACCTTCGCGACCATGGCGCCGTCGTCGGACAGGCCGGCGTCGCCGCGCAGCAGCGCGTAGACGATGGCGAGCGCGGGGAGCGAGAGCGCGGCGACGGCGACGATCGGCCGGTCGAGGGCCCCCGGCGTGCGCCGTACGGGGGAGAGGGTCACGCGCTCCACGGCGCGAAGCCTGACGGACGCAGCCGCCGGACGCGCGGATCGGGGTGAACCGCCTAGGACGGTTGCTGCCGCGTATCGGTGATCGCGATAGGCGGTAGCTGTGCATCTCGGGCGGTACGGCCGGCCGTACTGCGGGCTCGGAGCGCCCTCGGTAGGCCGGCCGTGCCGAAGCCGACCGGCCGCGGCCAGCCGTCCCACCGACACCGCCCTCGCGGTCACCGTCGCGGCGGCTGGCCGGGGACGAACGGCGTCCGAGGCGCGCAGATGCCGGCTAGCGCCCGGCGAGACGCGGCAGCAACCGTCTAGGGCTGCTTGGCCAGGATGACGAGCAGCTGCGCGGGCTTGATGGCGGTCGGGCGGATGCCGTCGAGCGGCCGCACGACGGCGGCCGTCAGCCCGAGCCGCTTCGCGAGCGCCTCGGCCGCGGCCTCGCGGCCGGGCACGTACAGGACGTAGGTCTGGCGATAGGTGCGGCGCGGCGCGTCGCGGACGCCGACGACCGGGTAGCCGCGGGCCCGAGCGCGGTCGGCCACCGTCGTCGCCGCCCCCTGCCCGCCGAAGCCGTTCCAGATGGCCACCGGCGTGTCTGCGGGCGGCGGCGCGGCCGCTGCCTTCGGCTCCTCGCGCCGGGCGGCCGGCGCAGCGGCGCCCGCACGAGGGGTGGTGGTCGCGGCCGCGACCGAGTGCTTGCCCTCCTTGGCGCCGGCGACCTTGGCCGGTGCCAGGCGCGCGGTCGCCGCCGCGGGGTTCTGGAGCAGCGTGAACGCCGCGGCGAGCGCGCCGGCCAGGAGCGCCACGCCGGCGAGCAGCAGCAGCCAGTAGGCGAGGCTGCGGCCGAGCCGGCGGCGGCGTGCGCTGCCGAACGCGCCCGTGTCGAGGCGGATGGTCTCGGGGGCGTGCACCACTCGTGTTTTCGGCGGGTGGTGGGGTGCTCCTTTACCCCCAATCCGCGTTCCGGCCGCCTCCGGGGTCAGATCACGGGGCCGGCGGCGGCGAACGCCGGCCGTGCGATCACGCTCTCGCGGAGCGCGCGGATGCCGGGGTACGGCTCGAGGTCCAGGCCGGTGTTGGTGGTGCGGTAGAGCACCGGCGCAGCGGCGCAGTCGGCGATCGTGAAGGTGCCGACGTTCGCCGCGTCGGAGCCGACGAGCCCGTCGAGGATGCGCAGCGTCGGCGCGATCTCCTCGGCGACGGCGCGGGCGCCGTCGGGGTCGCGCGGCACGCGGTCGAAGCCGCCGTTGCCGAAGCCGAGAGCCACCATCTCGTGCCGGAAGAAGGCGGGCCGGAAGGTCAGCGACCAGCGGTCGAGGAACTCGTTGATCGTCGCCCGCGCCGGCAGGTCGGTCGGGTAGATCCAGGTCGCCCCGGCCTTGGTCGCCAGGTAGCGGAGGATCGTGTTGGACTCGGCCAGGACGTACCCGTCGTCGTCGAGGGTCGGGACGCCGGCGACCGGGTTGACCGCGACGTACCAGTCCGGCCGCGGGCGCTCGAGCGGCACCTCGCGCGTCTCGTAGGGCTGGTCGAGCTCCGCCAGCAGGAAGCGGCACCTTGAGCGCGTTCGACGAGACCGGGTTGTCGTAGAGGAGCATCCGGCGATGCTAGAGCGCGACGCCGGCCCGCGAGGCGGAGCGCAGCAGCGCCAGCGCGAGGGCCCGGGCTGCCGCGTCGGACAGGCCCGTGAAGCCGAGGGCGGTCTCGCCGTCCGGCTCGCGGCGCGCGACGGCCGCGCCGATGCGCAGCTCGGTCCCGCCCACCCGCAGCACGACGCGGTGCTCGCTGCCGGGCAGCAGCTGGACGTCGAGCAGCGCGCCGCCGGCCGACACGTCGACGGTCGTCGAGCTCCACGGCGGGCCGCCCGCGAGCGGCTGGCCGCGCACCGGCAGGCGCAGGCCGAGGCGCCAGTGGGCGCGCCGGCCCTCGAACTCCGCCAGCAGCGGGTCGACGACGATCGTGACGCCGTCGCGGTCCGCCTGGACGACGTCGCCGGGCATGCGCACGAGGCCCTCCGGCGAGCCGGCGGCGATCTGCGCCGGCCCCGGCACCAGCACGTCCACCGCGCCCGGCCGTTGCGGCGTCAGCAGGATGCGCCGGCGCTGCGGGTCGGCCGCCGCGACCGCGAGCCCGTCGCACACGTGGTCGCCCTGGACGACGACGGGCGCGGTGAGGCCGCCGAGGAGCTCGTCGGTGCGCAGCCGCATCGCCTCATCATCATGGCCCGTTTCGGACCCCGGCGCGGCGGGCCCTGGTACCGTCCGACCGTGGCGGCGGCGACCTGGGACCTGACGCGTCGTGGGATCAACTCCCCCGCGATCTACGGTCTGGCCATGGCCGCCTACGTGCCGGCGATGCTCTACGCCGACGCCGTCGGGCCGCGCTGGGTGCAGACCGTCGTGGGCGTCTGCACGTGGGCGCTGCTGGCGGTCGTCTGGGTCGCGGTCGAGCGGCGGGAGCGGCGGCAGCTCGTCGCCGTCGTGGTGATCGCGACCGCCACCGAGGTCATGTGCTCCATCGTCTGGGGCCTCTACATCTACCGCTTCGAGAACCTGCCGCTGTACGTGCCGCCCGGCCACGGGCTGATCTACCTGCTGGCGGTGCGCCTCGCCGCGCTGCACCTGTTCGGCCGCCGGCAGACGCCGCGGGTCATCGCGGCCATCGCGGTCGCGTGGGCGGCCGCCGGGCTGGTGGTGCTGGGCGACCACCCCGACGTCGCGGGCGCGCTGCTCCTGCCGATCCTGCTCTGGTGCCTGCTGACCCGCTCGCGCGCCCGGGTCTACGCGGGGGCGTTCGTCGCGACGGCGAGCCTCGAGATCCTCGGCACGCAGTTCGGGAACTGGCAATGGCAGGAATGGGTGCCCGGCACCTGGGTGCAGATGGGCAACCCACCCTCCGCCATCGCCGCGGGGTACTGCCTGCTGGACGCGACCGTGCTCGCGGTCTGCGGCTGGCGCGCCGCTCAGCAGGTGTCGGACTCGCCCGGCAGGATCGGCCGGGCCAGGGCGCGGAACTCGACGCCGCTCAGCGTCCAGCGGTCGTTCGAGCCGGCGTTCGCGAACGCCTCGGCGATGGCCGCCGCCTCGGGGCCGGACACGACGGTGCAGACGTCGTTGGCGGGCGGGTCGCCGGCGGCCGCGGGCCACGGCTGACGCTCGATCGGGCCGCCTGCGGTCGTGTCGTCGAGGACCGCGAAGCGGCGCACGCCGAGGCGCTCCGGCACGTAGGGCTCCGGCGTGGACACGTGGCCCGCGGCGAGCGTGTCGAGGTCGAGGGCCTCCTCGATGAAGGCGCCGAGCTCCTTGCGGGCGGCGAGCTGCTCCTGCGTGAGACCGGCGGCGGGGTCGTCGAAGCCGAGCGCGTACACGCTGTGGCTGGCGCTGGTGCCGTTGGCGGCGATGTCGAGCGAGGTGCCCGGCAGGTCGGTGACGTTGGGCTGCCCGTAGTCGGGGGCCGGCTCCTCGAACAGCCCGTGCTCCTGGGCCGCGAGCAGCAGCGCCTGCATGCCGGCCTCGTCCAGGTGGCGCTCGATCAGCGGGGCCGTGGCCGGCAGGTTCGCGAAGTCCGGCTGCGCGTCCGGGTCGACCGTGATGACGCGGCCGTCGCCGTAGACGACGAGCTGCGGCACCTCGAGGAAGGCGATCTCCATGGGCACGAAGCCGCCGCCGCTGGACAGGCGCAGCACGACGGCGTCGGGCGACGTGTCGTACGCGATGCCGGTCACGGACCCGGCGGTGCCCTCGTCGGTCGCCGTGGTCTCGGGCGGCGCCGTCGTGTCGGGTGGCTCGACCTCGGTGGTGGCGGGCGGATCGGCGGCCGCCGACGTGGCCGGTGGGGTGCTCGTCGTCTCGCCGGCGACGGTGGCCGTCTGGTCGACGAGATCCTCCTCGGAGCCGCAGGCGGCCAGCCCGACGGCGGCCGTGGCGAGGAGGGCGAAGAGGAGGGCGGAGCGGGGTGTGATGCGGGTCATGCGCGTCAGACGCAGGGTACGTGCCGCCGGTTCCTGACATCCTCCGTCCATGGCGGAGTGGATCTACTTCCTGCACCCCCCGCGCGAGAACTTCGCGGCCACCCTGACCGAGGAGGAGCGGGCGGTGTGGGGCGTGCACTTCGAGCGGCTCGAGCGGCTGCTCGCGGAGGGCACGCTCATCATGGCGGGGCCGACGCTGGGGCCCGTGAACACCGGCATCGCGGTCATCGAGGCGCCCGACGAGGATGCGGCGCGCCGGCTGATGGAGGAGGACCCGGCCATCGCGAGCGGCGTCGCCCGCGGCGAGCTGCGGCCCTTCCGCGTCTCGCTGCTCCGCGGCCGCGACTAGGCCCTACTTGCAGTTGCTCCAGCCGGCGAAGCGGAACAGGTCGCGCCGCACCAGCTGTGGGACGGGGCAGCTCCCCTGGAGGTCGCTGCCGGCGGCGACGACCCGCCATACGCCGGGGCGCGCGCGCTTGAGGAAGGTGACGCCGTCGAAGACCTTGCCGCGGTCCTCGCACGAGCGGTTGCGCCGCCCCGTGGCGTAGCTGATGGGTGCGACGGCGCTCCAGGCGGGCGCGGCCGTGGAGACGCGGACGTAGACGCAGCCGACGTAGCTCGGGTCGAGCGCCGCCTTGACGATGGCCGCCCGCTCGCCCGTCGTCGGCGCGCGGCTCGCCGTCGCCGTCACGGGTGCGAGCGCCAGGGCGAGCAGGGCCAACACCGTTCCGATCCGCCTCATCGGGGTCCCTCCTCGTCGGCCTTCGGTCGCATCCTACGCAGATCTCGGCAAACGGGTGGACGCGCCCGTGCCGGCGTCCTAGAGTTGACGGGTCGGCGCGGGACCGCGGCCGACGATGGGTCTGGCGCTGGTCTGAACGATGAGCACTGCGCGCGTTGCCCGCCCACCCCCGCAGGTCCTCGTCCACCTCCTGGGCTCGTACGCCGTCGAGGTCGACGGGCGCCCGGTGCCCGCCGAGCGCTGGAACCACCGCCGGGCGGCGGAGCTCGTGGAGCTGCTGGCCCTGGAGCCGCGCCACCGGCTGCACCGCGAGCAGGTCGTCGATGCGCTCTGGCCGCACCTGCCCGCGGCCGCCGGCGCCTGCAACCTGCACAAGGCCGCCCACCTCGCGCGGCGCGTCCTGCGCTCGTCGGATGCGGTGGTGCTGCGCGGCGGGCACGTGGAGCTGTGGCCGGGCGCGCGCATCGCCACGGACGTCGAGAGCTTCGAGGCCGCAGCCCGCGCCGCCCTCGCCGGCAGCCACGTCGCGTGTCGGCGAGCGGCGTCGCTGTACGCCGGCGACCTGCTGCCGGACGAGCGCTACGAGGAGTGGGCGTCGGGACGGCGCGAGCACCTGCGGGGCCTGCTGGTGGAGGTGCTGCGCCAGGGCGGCCTGTGGGAGCGGCTGCTGGAGCACGAGCCGGCCGACGAGGAGGCGCACCGCGCGCTGATGCGCCGACACGCCGAGCGCGGCGACCGGGCCGCGGCGCTGGCCCAGTTCGAGCGCCTGCGCGGCGCCCTCGCGCCGCTCGGCCTCGCGCCCTCGCCCAGCAGCGAGACGCTGCGCTGGCAGATCGCTGCCGCCGGCGCGCGCCCGCCGATCCGCTACGCCCGCAGCAACGGGCTCCACGTCGCGTACGAGGTCGATGGGCCGCCCGACGCGCCGGCGCTGCTCTGGATCCCCGGCTGGGTGTCGCACCTCGCGCTCGACCGCGACGACGCGGCGTGGTGCGCGTGGGCGGCGCGGCTGACGTCCTTCGCACGTCTCGTGCGCTTCGACAAGGTGGGCACCGGGCTGTCCGATCGCCCGGCGGTGCTGCCCGCCCCGGCCCAGCGCGCGGAGGACGCGCGCCACGTGCTCGACGCGGCGGGCGTGCGGCGCGCGTACGTGCTCGGCGCGCTGGACGGCGGGCCGCTGGCGGTCCTCCTGGCCGTCCGCCACCGCGAGCGCATCGCCGGGCTCGTCCTCTACGGCTCCCTGCCCTCCTTCCGCTGCGCCCGGCTCCAGCGCTGGGCGCAGACGGACGCGGAGAGCTGGAGCCGCGACCCGGAGCACTCGCCGTGGGCCCCGAGCGCGGGCCCCGGGTTCGCGGCGCGCTCGGCGGCGTACCAGCGCGCGGCGGCCAGCCCGGCGGGAGCGGCCGCCCTGGCGAGCGCCACCGGCGAGCTCGACGTGCGTGCGCTCCTGCCGCGCGTCCGCGTGCCGACGCTCGTGCTGCGGCGCCGCGGCGACCGCGTGGCGCCGCCGGCCGGCAGCCTCGCGCTGGCGGCGGGGATCCCCGGGGCGCGCCTGGTCGAGCTCGACGGCGACGCGCACGCGCCGTGGGCCGGCGACTGCCGGCCGCTCTGCGCGGAGCTCGAGCGGTTCGTCGCCGGGAAGGTTCCGGGAAGGTCGGGCGCCTAGCGTCGAGCGCTTCTACCCGGCCCCACACGAGGAGAAGGCGATGTCCCGCGGCTCCCCACACCCGCGATCGCGTGCGCTGCGTCGGGCGCTCGCGCTGCTGGCGCTGCTCACGGCGGCGCTCGCCGCAGCACCCGCACGCGCCGACGTCGTCGACGACTGGAACGTCGCGGCGTCCGACATCATCACCGGCGCGGCGCCGGGCGGCGCGGGCCTCGTGCCAGCGACGACGGCCAGCCGCCTGGCGATCGTCAACCTCGCGCTGTACGACGCGGCGGTCGCCATCGACGGCCGCTACACGCCCTACCACGCCCGACCCGCCGTGCCGCGCGGCGCGTCGCTCGAGGCCGCCGTCGCGGTCGCCGGACACGACGCGCTGGTCGGTCTGTTCCCGGCGTTCTCGGCCGACCTCGACGCCCGGCTGGCGACGTCGCTCGGCGCGATTCTCGACGGGCAGGCGAAGACGGACGGGATGGCGGTCGGCGCCGCTGTCGCCGCGGACCTGCTCGCCCTGCGCGCGAACGACGGGTGGGGCATCGACGACCCGTCGTACTACGTGCAGCCGCCCGCGGCGGCGGGCGTCTGGCTGCCCCTGTCCGGCCGCGGGTTCTATCCGTGGATCTCGCACGTGACGCCGTTCACGCTGCTGGCGGGCGACCAGTTCCTGTCCGACCCGCCACCGGAGCTGACGAGCCGGCACTACGCGCGCGACTACAACGAGGTGAAGCGCCTGGGCAGTGCCGCATCCACCGAGCGCACGCCGGAGCAGACCAACCTCGCGCTCTTCTTCGCGGACAACGCGCTGCGGATGTGGAATCGCACGGTCCGCGCCATCGCGGCGGGCGAGGGGATGTCCTCCGCCGACAAGGCGCGCCTCTACGCCGAGATCAACACGGCCGGCGCGGACGCCCTCGTCGGCTGCTGGGCCGGCAAGTACCACTACCAGCTGTGGCGGCCCGAGGCGGCCATCACGTCCACCTTCGACGACGGCAACAAGCGAACCGCGGCCGACGACCCGACGTGGAAGCCGCTGCGCCCGACGCCGAACTACGCGGACTATCCGTCCGGCCACGCCTGCTTCACCGGCGCGGTCATGGACGTGCTGCGGCACTGGTTCGGCCGCGACCGCTACACGTTCACCGTGCAGAGCATCCAGCCGACCGAGAGTCCGGCGACCGGCCTCATCCAGCCGACGCTGGTGTTCCACCGCTTCTCGGAGGTCGCCGACGCGGTCCAGGACGCGCGCATGCTGCTGGGCATCCACTTCCGCTTCGCGATGGTCGCGGGCGACAAGCTGGCCCGGCAGACGTCGCACTGGATGCTCCGCCACGCCTTCCAGCCCGTCCGCTGCCGGGAGGGGCACGGGGAGCACGGGGACGATTAGGAACTACGCCAGGCACGGCCTGCTGCAGAGGACGGCGAGGAGCGCGGCGCGCGGTACGGCGCCGACGCTCCTCGGCGCCCTCAGAACGGGACGGTGAGGGTCGCCTGCACGGTGATGCCGGGCCCGTCGCCGGTGACGCGCACGCCGAACGAGGGCTTGCTCGCCTTGGCGATCGCGGTCAGCCCGCGCATCGCCTCCTTGATCGGCTCGACGCCGGCCGAGATCTGGTCGGTCGTCGGCATCCTGCCGTCCGACAGCGCGTCGCCCGCCAGCCGCGTCATCGACTTGTTGGCCGTGCCCATCATCCCGCCCAGGCCGTCCAGCATGGGCACCATCGCGCCCTCCTCGGGGAACGCGAGCTCGGCCTCCCAGGTGATGTTGCCGCCGGGGGTGGCGGGCGGCTTGACGACGCCGCCGAAGTGCACGGGGCCGACCTTGCCCTTCATCCCGAACGACCTGTCCCAGCCGGCCTCGGCGCTGATCTCCTTGTCGCCCTTGCGCAGCCCGACCTCGTAGCCGCTGACCGACAGCTTGACCCAGCCGTGCGGCTGCGAGATCTCGAGCTTCGTCGGCACGCCCATGACGTTGCGGACGATGGCGGCGAGCTCGCTGTTGTCCCAGCCGCTGACCCCGGAAGGGCGATGGGCGGGGATCTGCACGCCGTCGAACGTGCTGCGGACGATCTGCTCGATCTGCTCCAGGGCGAGCTTCGTCGCGTCGGGCACGTCGACGCGCACACGATCGACGAGCTCGGTCATCGGCATGCCCTTGGCGATCAGCTGCAGCAGCACCTCGCGCTGGTTGGCGAGGTAGTCGCGGACACGCGCCTGGATCGCGTCCTGCGTCTTCGTCATGTAGTCGGGGTCGATGTTGAGGTTCGGCGGCGGCGGCGGGCGTTTCGCGAAGCCGAACTGGATGGGGGCGGCAGTCGTCGTCGCGGCGTCTTCCTCGCGCTGCAGCAGCCTGGCGACCGCCTGGTTGCCGGCCGCGGAGGCGAGGGCGGCGACGCTGGCCTGCGGGGTGACCTCGCACGCCGGGCGCAGGCGCGTCTCGCCCGGCGCCGGCGGGCGCGGACCGCGATCGTGGAGCGGGCCGCCCATCGCCCGCGATCGTACGGCGCCGTTCCGCTCGGGCGAAGGACCGATCGGGCAGGCAGTGCTGTCGTTCGGGGCAGGTCGGTGCCGGCGGGGGTCGCGGCCGCTGCGGCACGTGCCGCGTCGTGCTTGACTTGCCGCGTGGCGCGCGACGCCCTCCGCAGCCTGACCCCGCGCGAGCGCGCGACGCTCCTCGCCGGGCTCCTCGGCGCGGCGCTCGTCGCCTGGATCGTCACCATCGACCGCATGCGCGGCATGGACGCCGGCCCCGGCACCGCGCTCGGGTCGTTCGGCTGGTACCTCGGCGTCTGGGTGACGATGATGGCCGCCATGATGCTGCCCGCCACCGCCCCGACGGTGATGCTCTTCGCACGCGTCCGGCGACGCGGGCAGACGTGGGCCTTCGTGGTCGGCTACCTGCTCGCCTGGACGGCCTACGGGCTGCTCGCCTACGCCGTCTACCGCGTCATCCGCGTGGCGGCGCCTTCGTTCCTGGCCTGGGATCAGCGCGGGCCGTGGGTGGCCGGCGGCGCGCTCCTCGCGGCGGGCGTCTACCAGCTCACGCCGCTGAAGTCGGCCTGCCTGCGCCACTGCCGCTCGCCGCTGCACCTCCTGCTCGGCGGCCGGCCCGGGACGCTCGGTGCCGTCTGGATGGGCATCGAGCACGGCGCAGTCTGCGTCGGCTGCTGCATCGGCCTGATGCTGGCGCTGTTCGCGCTCGGCGTGATGAGCCTCGTCTGGATGGCCCTGGTCGCGGCGGCGGTGCTCCTGGAGAAGCTCCTGCCCGGCGGCGAGCGCCTCGCGCGCGGGCTGGCGATCGTCCTCATCGGCCTCGGCGTCTGGATCGCCCTGGCACCCGGGAGCGTGCCCGGACTCACCGAGCCGAGCGACATGGGAATGGAGATGCAGGGATGAGCTGGCGGATCCGCGGCAGCTACTTCGAGTCGTGCAACTGCGACGCGATCTGCCCGTGTCGCCGCATCGACGGCGTGCCGGGCGGGCGCTCGACGCACGGCGTGTGCATGGGCGTCCTCTCGTGGCTGATCGAGGACGGGGCGGTGGACGACGTCGACCTCTCCGGCCTGCCGGTGGCGATGGCGGTGCGCTACTTCGACGACGAGCCGGGCTCGCCGTGGACGTGGATCCTGTACCTCGACGAGCGGGCGACCGACGACCAGCGCGCGGCCCTCGAGGCGATCTACACGGGCCGGCTCGGCGGCGACGCGACGAAGCACTTCCCGTGGGCGTGGAAGGACAGCGAGCTCGTCGGCGTGCGGTCGGCCGCCATCGACGTCGACCACACGTCGCGCCGCCAGCGGCTGCGCGTCCGGCAGCACGTCAACGTCCGCATCCGCGACCGCTACGCGGGCGACGAGACGGTCAGCTGCGTGATCCCCGGGCACGATCGCGGCGGCGAGGAGCTGATCACCGACGAGCTGCGCGTGGAGGACGAGGCGCTGGCGTTCAGCTACGCCGGCGTCTGCGGCTACGGCACGACCTTCGACTACGCAGGGGTGTAGGGCGGGCGAGCGTCGTGGCCGGCCGGGCGTGGCGCACCCGCCTCGCTCGCGCGCGGGCTGCCGCCTCCGCGGCGCCTCACCTGTACGGCAGCGGTGGCGCGCCGAACGTCGTGACCTGGGCGTACATCAGTCCGCCCTTCGTGACGTAGGCGTCAGCCCCGAGGTACGGCTCGGTGAGGAACGACGCGTCGGCGCTCCACTGGGTGTTGACGGTGTGCCCGACCTGGAACGTCTGCTGCGGCGTGAAGATCAAGCCCTTGTTGCCGCCCTCGGCACGCTCCTTGCAGTATCCGGTGAAGAGCTCGCCAACCGCTTCCCGCCCGATCACGACCACACCGCCGGGGAGGAAGAAGTGCACGTCCGGCGGGTACTGCGCCATGAGGCGATTCCAGTCGCACGCGTTCAGCGCGGCGAGGTGCTCCGCGACGACGGCCTGCGGACTCCCCTGCCGCTTGAGCGGCGGGAGCGTGGTGTCCGACTGCTTGTTGGCGCCGTGATGCGACGTGCTGCCTTGCGCGGCGACCGCCAGGCCGGCAGCCACCAGCAGCGCGACGGCCAGCGCGATGAGCTTGCGCATGTCCGCTCTCTCCCTTCCGGGGACCTGCGGCGAGGTCCCCGATCGCCCCGGCTCGCCACGCGGCGAGCGCTGCGGCGAACGTACTGCGAACGTGACGTATGTTGCAAGTCCGTCGTGACGACACCCGCCGGCTCGTGAGTCGCGGTACGATCGCGACCAGAGCGGCGGAGGCTCACATGACGGTGCTCGACCGGAACGTGCGCTTCAAGTGGGTCTTCGGCCATGGCTTCCGCTGCGTCGGCTCGCGCCGCATCCCCATCACGGGGATCAGGACGGAACACGACCGCGGGCCGTGCCCGGGCGTCGCGTGCAGCACCTGGACCATCCCGCCGCCCGGCATCTGATGCGCCTGGCCCCGGCAGCACTCGGTTTGCTCGTCGCCCTGGCGGTGGCCGCGGCGCCGGCAGGTGCCGCGCGCGACCTGAGCAGCGTCCCCCCGGGGGTTCTGAACGGGCCGGCGCTCGCGTCGAGCGGTGGGCACTTCCTCGTCCACTACGGGACCGAGGGCACCGCCGTCGCGCAGCACGTCGGCGCCGTGCTCGAGGCGGCGTACGCCATCGAGGTCGGGGAGTGGGCCTGGCCTGCGCCGGCCGACGACGGCGACGGCATGGTCGACGTGTACGTCTTCGGGGAGCCGGGCCACGAGGGCAGCGCGCACTACGACTCGGGTCCGCGCCCCGTTGCGGGCTGGATGCAGTTCGCGGCCGGCGAGTCGGACCTCGTCATCGCGCACGAGCTGCTGCACATCCTCCAGTACGCGACGCCCGGAGGGCAGCCGGCATGGTTCCTCGTGGAGGGCACGGCGCACTGGGCCGGCAACCGCTTCGAGGCCGAGCGGGGAGGCGACCAGTCGTTCCCGCCCCTGTGGGCGAACTCGCACTACCTGGGCGTGCCGCTCGAGTGCCCGGCCACGTCGGCGTGCCACAACAACACGCCGGCGATCGGGCAGTGGGCATGGTTCGAGTACCTGGCCGAGCGCTTCGACCCAGCGATCGCCGCGGACGTCTTCCGCCGTGGAGCGCTCGAGGACGGAACGCCGGCGGGCGACCTGCGCGCGCTGACGGCCGCCCTGGCGGAGCGCGGCGCCGACCTCGGCGCGCGTGTTCTCCGACTACGCCGTTGCGACCGCGAGCGCGCGGTGGACGCTGGCGCCGCTGGCGAGGATCTTCTACCCGCGGCCGAGCGCGTCGCTGACCGCCGCGCGCGCAGGTCGGACGCTGGCGCCGGTCTCCGTGACGCTGGACCACCTGAGCCAGGCCGCGGTCTACGGCCGCCTGTCGTGCACGCAATGCACGCTCGCCCTGAAGCTGCGCGTGACCTGGCCCGCCGGTCTGACCGGTGTCAGGCCGACGTGGGTGCGCCACGACCTGAAGCTGGCGAAGGCGCTGACGGTCTCGGGCAACAGCGCATCCGGAACCGTCCCGCTCGACGGCACCCCGGTCCCGGCGATGCTGATCCTCGCCAACCCGTCGCCGGCGCTGGACGGCCAGCGCTTCGAGGTACGGGCCACGGTCGTCCCGGGTCCGCCGCCGGTGGTCGCGAACGTCACGGCGACGGCCAGCCGCCGCGGCGCGGCGAGGATCGTGACGCTCCGGTTCACCGCCAGCGCCGGCGGGCGGTTCCTCGTCGCGATCGGCAAGGAGCGCCAGACCATCGTCGCGAACGCCGGCCAGATCCAGGGTCAGCTGTACGTCTCGCCAGCCGTCCGCGGGCGGGTGACGGTCACGGTGACGCCGTTCGATGCGAAGGGGCGCAAGGGGCGCTCGTCGTCGACGACGGTGTCGCTCTAGATCCGCAGAGGCCTCTCGTACCGAGACGTAGAAGGGCCGCGCCGGAAAGAGGGAACCGACGCGGCCCGAGTGCGCGCCGAGGAGTGGAGCCGGCGCGGCTAGTGCGGGATGACTCCCGCAGCGAGAGCCAGAGGCCGAAGCCGGGCTCTCCAGACTGAGCGGCTACTGAGTGGCCGAGAGCGACTGACGACCGCGGCACGCGAAGCCGGGGTCGGCGTCTGATCCAGGCGTTGGTGAGTCGTGCCGTTGTCGCCGGCACGAGCGAACTGGCCGTTCTGGCCGTGCCCATCTGCCGAGACAGCCTGGCCGATGTACGTCTGGCGTTGGCGCTCGCCCGCTCGTTGGCCTGAAGCCGTCGGAGTTGCCGTCCGGCGCGGACGCCATGGAGGCGGCCGGAACCACGGCGAGCGCCGCGATCGAGGCGGCGGTGATGATGAGCTTGCGCATTGCGTTCCTTCGGTGCTGCAGGCGATCGAGGCGATCAACCCGTCCCACACAGCGTGCCCGTCCCCGGCGTCCCCGGATAGAGACACGATCGGGTCAGTTTCAGCCGCCTACCGCAGCGTCGCCGCCCCCCGTCGGCGCGGTGACCGGCCGAGCGGTACGAGCGCGGTGGTATGTTCGTCGCCCACCGAGACCCGGGAGGTCCAGTCCCCGATGGCGTACGGCATCATCCACCACTTCCCAGGCGGCACCCGCGAGCAATACGACGCGTCGATCGCCGCCGTGCATCCGGGGGATGGCCTGCTCCCGGAGGGGCAGATCTTCCACGCGGCCGGCCCATCGCCGGGCGGCTGGACGATCATCGCGGTTCACGATGGCCAGGAGAGCTGGGAACGGTTCCGCAGCGAGATCCTGATGCCGCGCATGCAGCAGGGCATCGAGGGCGGCTTCACCACGCCGCCGCAAGAGACCACGGTGGACGTCGAGACTGTGATGCCGTAGCCCGGGCGCCTGGGTTCGGCCTCAGTCGCACTCGATCCACGGAACGATCGACGTTCGAAATACCCCCAACGGGATTCGAACCCGTGTTACCGCCTTGAAAGGGCGGGGGCCTAGGCCACTAGCCGATGGGGGCCCACGCTCGCGCGCTGGGGCCGCAGGATAGCCGTCGGAGAGCGGGGTGCCGCGCCGGGGCCACGTCCGGAGCGCTCCGTAGGCTTCGGGTCCGTGAGCCACGCGCACCGGCTGACGCGAGGAGGGGAGGCGACGCTCGAGCGCTGCATCGCCTGCCCGTCGCTGCTCGTGCATCCGACGCGCTGGCAGCGGCTCGAGCCGGACGTCTGGCAGATCGACCTGCGCTGCCCCGAGTGCCGGCGCTCCTGGCGGGAGATCGTGCCGACGTCGGCGGTGCGGCGGCTGGACGAGGTGCTGCGCGCCGGACGCGGCCTGATCGAGAAGCACCTGGAGGAGATCGAGCGCATCGAGCGCGAGGAGCAGGTCGAGTCCTTCGTCGAGGCGCTGCGGGCCGACGCCATCCTGCCGGAGGACTTCGGCCGTCCCCGGTAGGCTCGTCGGGGGCCGCTACCGCCTGGAGGAGCGCCTCGGATCGGGCGGCACCGGCGAGGTCTGGCGGGCGATGGACGAGCGCCTCGCCCGCCCCGTCGCCGTCAAGATCCTGCACCCCTGGGCCGCGGCCGACGCGGACGCGCGCGGCCGCTTCCGGCGCGAGGCGGCGGCGATGGCGCGGCTCGACCACCCCAACGTCGTGGCCGTGCTCGACTACGGCGAGGACGAGCACGCGTGGCTCGTACAGGCGCTGTGCACGGGCGGCACGTTGAGCACGGTGCTGCCGTCCGCGCCGCTGCCCTGGCGGCGCGTGGTCGCACTGGCGCTGCCGATCGCCCGCGCGCTCGGCCACGCCCACGCGCAGGGCGTGATCCACCGCGACCTCAAGCCCTCGAACGTCCTCTTCGGCGCCGACGGCCACGTGCTGGTCGGCGACTTCGGGCTCGCGCGGCTGGTCGCGTCGGCGGAGACCACCATCACCGCGACCGGCACGCGCCTCGGCAGCCCCGAGTACTGGTCGCCGGAGCAGGCCGCCGGCGAGCCCGTGTCCGAGAAGACCGATCTCTACGCCCTCGGCTGCATCCTCTACCAGCTCGCGACGGGCGCGCTGCCGTTCCCGCCGGGCGACGACCGGCTGGCCGCCGGCTTCCGCCGCATCCACGAGGACCCGGCGCCCGCCCGCTCGATCGACCCCGGCGTGCCGCCCGAGGCCGACGCCCTCCTGCAGCGGCTGCTATCGCGCTCGCCGGCGTCCCGTCCGCGCGCCGCCGACCTCGTCGCGGAGCTCGAGGGCCGCGCGCCGCCGGCGTCCGCGCGGCCGGAGGCGGCGTCGTCGACCGCCGTGACCGCCGTGCTGCCGGCGCCCGTGCCGACGGTGCAGCGACCGGCCGCGTCGACCACCGTCGTCGCCGCCGCGCCGCCCCGCCCGGGCTTCAGCGTCACGACGGGCCTCATCGCCCTCGTGCTGATCGGCCTGGGGCTGGTGGTCGCGGCCGTCGCGGCGGGCACGGCGGACAAGCTCGACGTCCGGCGCGACGGCATCGACACGGCAGCCCGGCTGACGCAGCACGACGCGCGCGCGGGGCTCGGCATCCTGCTCGGCGCCGGGCTCACGACCTTCGGCCTGGCGCTGCTCGCCATCTGGAGCGTGCGCGCCGCCGGCCGGGGCCGCCGCGCCACGACCCGCGCCGCGATGGCCGTCGTCGCGCTGCTCGCGTGCGCCGCCGCGGCCGCCGCGGTCGTCTGGACCGCCTACGCCGCCGGCGGCGATGCCGGCGAGCTCTGGCGCCGCGCGTCGCTCCGCTGACCGGGCGCACCGGGGCGCGCGTTCCCCCGCACGGGGGGTCGATGGCCGCCCGCCCGCGGACGATCCTTCCTCACGAGAGGGGGAGCGCGAACCACCGAGTCGAAGCGCCTGGGGGGAGCCACGCGACCGGGCCTCGGCCCGCGACTCAGGTTCCAGTCGGCCTCGGCCGACTCTCCCCCGTCAACTCTCGAGGGCGAAGTGCCAGGACCCCGACCCCCGCGGTCGGGGCCCTGGCGTGCCCGCCCGGGAGGCCGGACACAGGACAGTAAGCCTAGCTTCACTTCTGCTTGTCAGGATCACACTTCTGATCTAGCATCGCGACCGACAGCACATGCACGTCGTACGGGAGGTCCCGATGTTCCAGGAGAAGTTCGGCAAGGCGCAGGAGCTGATCGCGGCGGGCGATCACAAGCACGGCGGTCAGGAGCTCTACGAGTCGATCTTCCAGGCCCGCGATGCCGCCGACCTGCGCGCCGTGCGCTCGGTCGTCGAGCAGGAGCTCGACCGCGCGGGCTGGCGCCAGCGCGGCCGCTACAAGGAGCTCCGCCGCGTGGTCGAGAAGCGCATGGAGAAGGTCGGCGACTCGGTCGCCGCGTAGACCGCCCCACCCGGGAGGTCTCGTCGGAGGTAGGCGCGCACGTGGATCAAGCCGCCTCACCTCCGACCGGCGGTAACCTGCCGCCGTGCCCAGCGAGGAGCTGCCTGCCGCCATCCCCAGCGAGGGATGGGGCGTCCTGCACCTCGCGTTCTCCATCGCGGCGCCGCGACAGCCCGTCTCGACCGCCGAGGCGGAGGCCCTGGTCGCGGCGTTCGAGGCCGAGCCGGACCAGCAGGTCCTGGCGTTCTCGGTGCTCGGCCAGCGAGCCGACCTCGGCCTGCTGCTGCTCGGCCCCGACCTCGCGCGGCTGCAGGCGCTCCACCGCGACCTGCTCGCGACGCCGCTCGGGGAGCGCCTCGTCGAGCGGCCGGAGCTCTCCCTCGTCTCCATCACCGAGGCGAGCGAGTACCTCGAGGACGACGGCTCGCCGCGGGTCGCCGCCATGCGCGACAGCCGCCTGCACCCGCGCGACCTGCCGCCGCGGCGGGTGCTCTGCTACTACCCGATGGCCAAGCGGCGGGCGGGCGCGGACAACTGGTACGGGCTCCCGTTCGAGGACCGCAAGCGGCTCATGTACGGCCACGGGGCCCTCGGGCGCACCTTCGCCGGCCGGGTCCTGCAGCTCATCACGGCGGCGACCGGGCTCTCCGACTGGGAGTGGGTGGTCACGCTGCTCGTGGACGATCCGAAGGCGATCAAGGACGTCGTATACGAGATGCGATACGACGAGGTGTCGGCCCGCTACGGCGAGTTCGGCGCCTTCGTCGTCGGCCTGGTCGCGCCGTTCCCGCAGGCGCTGCGCGAGGCGGGGCTGACGACCTCGTGAGCGGGCCGCGCGCCGGGCTCGCGGGCGTGCTCGTGGTCGCGCTGCTCGCGGCGGGCTGCGGTGGCGGCGGGGCCGACGGCGACACCACCGCCGCGCAGGCGCCGGCGACCGAGGCGACCACCGCCGCGCCCGACACCTCGGTCGCGGTGTCGACGGCGACGACGACCGAGGCACCCGCGTCGTCCACGGAGCAGCCGGCGACCACGGCCGCCAACGAGGACTCCACCGACGAGCAGGCCGGCGGCAGCGAGCCCGCCCTGGAGCCCGTCGCCGACGGGTTCGAGCAGCCCGTGATGGCGCTCTCGCCGCCCGGCGACCCGCGCCTGTTCGTGGTCGAGCAGACGGGCCGCATCTGGATCTGGCAGGACGGCGCCCGCAGCGACCAGCCGTTCCTGGACGTCAGCGACCGCATCCTCGCCGGCGGCGAGCGCGGCCTCCTCGGCCTCGCCTTCGCGCCCGACTTCGCCGAGAGCGGCCGCTTCGTCGTCAACTACACCAACAGCGACGCGCCATGCCCGCGTGATGCTGTACACCGCCGACGGCGACCGGGCGGACCCGGACTCGGCGCAGCAGCTGCTCGACATCGAGGACCCGTACACGAACCACAACGGCGGGAACGTGCTGTTCGGCCCCGACGGCCTGCTCTGGGTCGGCATGGGCGACGGCGGCGCGGCCGGCGACCCCGAGGACCGCGCGCAGGACCCCTCGACCCTGCTCGGCAAGATGATCCGCATCGACATCGACCAGCCGGACGCCGACCCGGAGATCTGGGCCCTCGGCCTGCGCAACCCGTGGCGCTACTCGTTCGACCCCGAGACGGGCGACCTGTGGATCGGCGACGTCGGCCAGGGCAGCCTCGAGGAGATCGACCACGTGCCGTCGACGCTGCCCGCCGGCGTCAACTTCGGCTGGCGGCGCTACGAGGGGACGGAGCGCTACGACGACGAGCCGGCGCCGGACGACGTCGTCATGCCGGTCGCCGAGTACAGCCACGCCGACGGCTGCTCGGTCACGGGCGGCGTCGTGCTGCGCGACGGCGGCCCGCTCGACGGCCAGTACGTCTACGGCGACTACTGCTCCGGCAAGGTGTGGGCGCTGGACGCGGACGCCGAGCAGCCCGAGCCGCGCGAGATCACCGCGCAGCTCGGCGGGCCGCTCGAGGGCCTGACGTCGTTCGGGCAGGACGGCGAGGGCCGCACGCTGCTCGTGCTGCAGGACGGCCGCATCCTCCGCCTCGCCGCGCGGTAGGCCGGCCGGGGCACCTGGCGGGCGGCGTGGGCGGCCCGCCTATCCTGCCGCCCGTGAGCACCCAGCCCGAATTCGTGTACTCGATGCACCGGGTCGACAAGTTCTACGGCCCGGAGCGCCAGATCCTCAAGGAGATCTCGCTCTCGTTCCTGCACGGCGCCAAGATCGGCGTCCTGGGACCGAACGGCGCCGGCAAGTCGACCCTGCTACGCATCATGGCCGGCCTCGAGGAGCCCTCGAGCGGCAAGACCTGGCTCGCCCCCGGCGCGCGCGTCGGCTACCTGCCGCAGGAGCCCGACCTCGACGAGACCAAGGACGTCCGCGGCAACGTCGAGGACGGCGTGCGCGAGAAGCGCGACCTCCTGGAGCGCTTCAACGAGCTCGAGCATGCGCTTCGCGGAGCCCATGAGCGACGAGGAGATGAACGCGCTGCTCGAGGAGCAGGGCCAGGTGCAGGACCTGATCGACCGCACCGACGCGTGGAACCTCGACCGCATGCTCGACACGGCCATGGACGCCCTGCGGCTGCCGCCGAGCGACGCCGACGTCTCCACGCTGTCCGGCGGCGAGCGGCGTCGCGTCGCGCTCTGCCGGCTGCTCCTGTCGGCGCCCGACCTGCTGCTGCTGGACGAGCCGACGAACCACCTCGACGCCGACTCCGTCGCCTGGCTCGAGCACTTCCTCGAGCAGTACCCCGGCCTCGTCATGGCCGTGACGCACGATCGCTACTTCCTCGACAACGTCGCCGGCTGGATCCTCGAGCTCGACCGCGGCCGCGGCCTGCCGTTCCAGGGCAACTACACGTCCTGGCTGGAGCAGAAGGAGGCCCGCCTGGGGGTCGAGGAGAAGCAGGCCGGCGCCCGCCGCCGCACGCTCGCCCGCGAGCTCGAGTGGGTGCGCATGTCGCCCCGAGCGCGCCAGGCGAAGTCCAAGGCGCGCCTGCAGTCCTACGAGCGTCTGCTGGCCGAGGAGCAGGACGTCAAGCTCGACACCGTGGAGATCCACATCCCGGCCGGCCCGCGGCTGGGCGACGTCGTGGTCGAGGCCGAGCACCTGCAGAAGGGCTTCGGCGACCGCCTGCTGATCGAGGACCTCTCGTTCACGCTGCCGCCCGGCGGCATCGTCGGCGTGATCGGCGCGAACGGCGCGGGCAAGACGACGCTGTTCCGCCTGATCACCGGCGAGGAGCAGCCCGACGGCGGCGCGCTCCGCGTCGGCGAGTCGGTCGAGATGGCCTACGTCGACCAGGTGCGCTCCGACCTCGACCCGAAGAAGACCGTCTGGGAGGCGATCTCCGGCGGGCACGATCGCCTGCAGGTCGGCAAGCGCGAGCTCAACTCGCGGGCCTACGTGGCGAGCTTCAACTTCCGCGGCTCGGACCAGCAGAAGCGCCTCGGCGACCTCTCCGGCGGCGAGCGGAACCGGCTGCACCTGGCCAAGCTGCTGCAGCGCGGCGCCAACCTGCTGCTGCTCGACGAGCCCACCAACGACCTCGACGTCGACACGCTGCGCGCGCTCGAGGACGCGCTGCTCGACTTCGCCGGGTGCGCCGTGGTGATCTCGCACGATCGCTGGTTCCTCGACCGCGTCGCGACGCACATGCTCGCCTTCGAGGGCGACTCGCAGGTGCGCTGGTTCGAGGGCACGCACGAGGAGTACGTCGAGCACCGGCGCAAGGAGCTCGGACCCGACGCGGAGCAGCCGCACCGGCTCAAGTACAAGCCGCTCGTCCGGCAGTGAGGCTGCGCGAGGCGATCGGCGCCGGCGTCGTCGCGGCCGCGCTCTCCGGAGCGCCGTCCGCGGTGGCGTGGGCTGCCGGTCGCCTCGACCCCCTCGACGCAACCCGGCGCATCGGCAGCGCGTTCGTCGGCCGCCCCACGCTCGTCGCCGGGTCGGCCGGCCACCTCGCCATCAGCCTGCTGTGGGCCCTGCCGGCGCCGCTGCTGGCCCGCAGCCGCGCGCCGCTCGCGGTCGGGGCGGCCTACGGCGCGGCGATCTACGCGCTCGACTTCAAGGTCATCGCGCCGCGCCGCTACCCCGAGCTGGTCGAGCTCGACTCGCCGGTCCAGCTCGCCGACCACCTGGCCTACGGCGTCACGGTGGTCGCGGCGGCGCGCCGTCTCGCCGGCAGCTAGGCCCTCGCGCAGGAGCGCCTCGAGCCCCGGCAGGTGACGCGCGCACAGGGCGGGCAGCGGCGCGTGCTCGACCTCGTAGGTGATCGCGGCGTGGCCCTGGTCGGCGCACCAGTCGCGCAGCGCGCCGGGCGTCGCGCTGCCGGTCGAGGGCACGACGGGCAGCTCGGCGGAGGCGGCGAGCGCCTCGATCACCTCCGGCGGCACGGTCGGCGTGGTGACGACGCAGGCCAGCGGGCTGTGCAGGTCGACGAGCAGGGCCGGCCGCAGCCGCTCGACCAGCGCCATGACGGCCTGCGTCTCCGGCTCCGACCCGGGGTGCTCGCCGGGCGACGAGCGGTTGGTGCGGTTCGGCGAGCGGCGGTCGAGACAGCCCGGCGGGTAGGTGAACGACGGGGCGTCGCTCCAGTTCGCGGCCGGGAAGTTGCGGTTGACGTCGACCCCCGCGGCGTTCTGGCGCGTGCCGGCCACGACGCCGTCGGGGTTGGCGCACGGCACGATCGCCCAGCCGGACTCGGCGGCGGTCACGCGCTCGAGCAGCCGCCGCGCCATCAACAGCGTCTCGGGCTCCTCGCCGTGCAGCGCGGCGATCAGCAGGCCTGCGAGCGGCGGCTCGCGCTCGGGCAGGAAGGCGCGCAGCGGCAGCCCGTCGCGGGACCGCCCGACCTCCTCCACGCGCCAGCCGTCGAGCATCCCGCCGACGATAGCGGCCCGTCAGCCGGCGGCGACCCAGGCGAGGAACGCGGCGTGCTCGTCGGGCAGCCGGGCCGCGATGGCGCCGTTCGTGGCGAGCCACGCGCGGTAGGCGAGCCGGATGCGCGCGCCCGACGGCTCGTCGGTGGGGATCGGCGATGAGGCCGCGCGTGTCGGCCGACGCCTCGGCGAGCCCCTCGAGCGCCGCCTGCTGCTCCGTCGTCAACGGCGACACGCCCTGGACGTCGACCGCCTCGACGCCGCCGAGCGGCTCGACCTGCGACGAGCCGTCTGCGGCGCCTCGACGATGCGGGCGAACGGGTCGCTGACGCGGACGCCGTCCGCGAGCTGCGGGTCGAAGGCGGTGGCGTACGCGTACACCACCCACGGGGTGTCGGCCGCCGGCGGCCAGCTCAGGGGCAGGCGCGGCGTCAGCGCTCGCTGCCACATGCGGTCGTCGTCCGCCGCGCGCTCGCGCAGCAGGGCGTCGATGACGGCGATCGGGTCGTCGCCCGTCGAGGCCGGCGCGGTCTGCCCGGCCTGCGTGGACGCGGTGCGGGTGTCCGACGCGTCGTCGTTGCCGCACGCCGCGAGCGCTGCGACGGCGGCCAGCGCCGCGACGATCGCGCCTCCGAGTCGCTGCACGATCGGATCGTACGGGGTAGGGTGCAGGCCATGCGCGAAGGTGGCCGCATCCTGGTGCACGGCGCGGAGCTCCGCTACGAGCGCGAGCTCGACGGCGAGGGCACGCCGCTGGTCCTGCTGCACGCGGCCATCGCGACCCTCGAGCTGTGGGACGACGTCGTCGACGAGCTGACCGGGCGGCCCTGGGTGCGCTACGACCTGCGCGGCTTCGGCCAGTCGTCGCTGCCGCCGGGCTCGTACGACGTCTACCGCGACCTGCTCGGCGTCATGGACGCGCTGGCCATCCCGCAGGCGGTGCTCTGCGGCATCTCCTTCGGCGGCGGCGTGGCCATCGACGCGACGCTGGCCGCGCCCGATCGCGTCGCCGGCCTGGTCGCTGCGTGCACGGGCGCGTTCGGAGGCGAGCGCGACCCCGACCTCGCCAGGCAGTCCGAGGAGGCCGACACGATGGGCGAGGCGGGCGACGTCGACGGGGCGGTCGAGCTCGAGCTGCGCATCTGGGTCGACGGGCCGCAACGCGCCCCGGACGTCCTGGACCCCGCCCTGCGCGAGCGGGCGCGGGAGCTGAACCGCGCGGCCTGGACGGCCGGGATGGGCGGCGAGGGCGAGGCGCTGGAGCCGTTCGCGGCGGGGCGGCTCGGCGAGATCGGCTGCCCGACGCTGGTCATCGACGCCGAGCTCGACCAGCCGTCGAAGCACGTGTCCTGTCGCCAGCTCGCCGACGAGATCCCGAACGCCCGGCTGGTCGTCATCCCGGGCGTCGCGCACCTGCCGCCGCTCGAAGCGCCTGCGGTATTCGCCGGCCACGTGCAGTCCTTCCTGGCCGAGCACGCGCTCTGAGCCGCTGCCAGATGTGAGCCGGAGCACGTCGTCGCGCACGGTCCGCGGCGCTGCGCTCCTCTCACAACCGACAAGGCAGAACCGCAGGAGGCGATGGAAGATGACGAACGGACGTCGGATGCTGATCGGTGCGGCCCTAGCCGGCCTCGCAACGCTGCCGCTCGCGGGCCCGGCTGCCGCGAAGAGCGGCGACGTTCGCGTCACGAAGGCCTGCTCGGGCCCGAGCGACATCAAGATCAAGCTCAGCCCGCAGGACGGGCGGCTCGAGGTCGAGATCGAGGTCGACCAGAACCGCAACGGCGTGCAGTGGACGTGGACGCTGCTGCGCGGCCAGCGCCAGCTCGCGACCGGCAAGGCGACGACGCATCGCCCGTCGGGCTCGTTCGAGGTGCGCCGCGTCGTGAACGACAACCGCGGCACCGACACGCTGACCGCGAAGGCGACGCGCGCGTCCGGCGAGCGCTGCACGGTCACGGCGCGGATCTAGGCGCACCGCCCGCCGCTACCCTGCGCGGCGGGGCGGCAGCTCCCTGGTGGGGGATCCGGTCTTCAAAACCGGCAGGGCGGTGTAGCCCACTGCTTGGTAGGTTCGATTCCTGCGCCGCCTCGTTGCACCCTCGCCGCCATGACGGTCCCGGGGGTCGCCTACGGGGCGGGTGCGCGTTGGGCGGTCACCGCGAGCAGGCGATCCTGCGGCTGGAACACGACGGAGACGTCGATGTCGTCGCGTCTGTACCTGCGCAGGCTCGGGATGCTCTCCTCGCGGGGGAAGACGAACCAGCCGGCGAATCGGCCGGTGTAGAACGCGTCGACGTCCTGCTGTGCCGTACCGAGCGGGAGGCAGTACGTTCGCGTGATCCCGGGCGAGCCGCCGGCGATGACCGCGGTGCGCTCATCGACCAGGGTGCTGCCCGGATACTCCGCGACGGCGTCGATGCTGGGTCGCAGCGCCTCGTCGCTCGGGGAGGGGGGACCGGGAGGGGCCGCCTCCGAACTGACCCCGGGCGCCTCGGTCGTGGTGGGTGGCGCGCCGAGGTGATCGCAGGCGTCGCGGGGGACCTGCCCGTCCCACCCGAGTGCAATCGAGGCCGTCGGGCTCGCGCTTGCGGTGGCGCCTGCCGTACTTCCCGACACGTCGGGGGTCACGCCCGAGGCGACCCGCTCGGCGTCCCCACCGCAGCCGGCAAGTAGGACGACTGCGATGGCGAACGGCACGATGCCGTGACTGCCCGCGAGATCAGACGCACCTGCCTCGCCGATCCGCTCGCCATGCCGCGCCGGCTCACGGTAGCTCTGACGCTCGGTGCCAGCCATGGTTCCCGCAACGACCCGGGACGTCTCTTAGCGCCTCCAGTCAGCGACGTCGGCAGGCCGGGCAGCAGAGGCGTAGACTCGTCGCGTGCGGGGAAACGGCCTTGCCGCGCGGTCGGGCGCGCTGGGCATGGCGCTCCTGCTGGTGGTCGTCGCCACGACCGCGGCCGCGGAGCCGGACGAGACGATCTATCGCGACGCCGAGCCGCCGCTGCCCGCGACCCTCGTCGACGGCCTGTTCGCCGCCGAGGCCTCGGCGATCTGCGTCCGTGCGTCCGCGAGCCCCCTCGGCATCCGCGTCGCGTTCCCGGCGCGCTCCTCGCGATCGCGCGTCCGCCGCGACCGCTGAAGCCCATGTCGTTCGCCGACGCGTTGCGGTCCGCGAGCAGCAGGGCGGCCAAGGGCTGCCGGGGCGAGGGGCATCCGGGCGTTGCGCAACGGCGTTGGCCGCACGCTGGAGGGCGCGCAGGTGGCCGCAGCGGCGCTGGCCGTGCGCGGGTCGAACCAGGGCGCGCTGGCGGCGCTGCTCGTGGCCCGGGAGCGGGCGCCGAACGACGGCTCGCTGCTCGTGTCAGCCGCGGTCCCGCTCGTGCAGCTCGGACGACCGCGCGAGGCGCTGGCCTTCCTCGACCGGGCGCGCCAGCTCCGCCGCCTCGGGCCGGCGCTGCTCGGTTGGGACGCGACGGCCATCGCGGAGAACAACCGCGGGTTCGCCCTGATCGCGCTCGGCCGCGCCCATGACGCCGAGCTTGCGCTGCGCCGTGCCGCCGCGCTCGAGCCCGAGCTCGCCGAGGCCGACCAGAACCTGGCAGTCGCGCTGGCCTGCCAGGGCAAGACGTCGCCGTCGCTCGCCTCCCGGAAGGCCGGCGAGCACCGCCGCAAGTACGACTACGTGCCGCTGCCGCCCGAGTGGTCGCCGACGCTGGGCGAGAGCGCGCGGCCGCTCGCGGCGCAGGTCTTCGACCTCAGCGCCGGCAAGGACGCGACGCTGCCGGGACTGCCGTATCCCGCGGAGCCGAAGAGCCTCGGGAACGCGATCGCGCGCTGGCGCGCGCTCAGCGACCAGCTTGCCGCCCACATGAACGAGCTCAGCACCCGCCGCGAGGCGCTCGTGACGACCTGGCAGCAGCGCTCGGCCCACCTGCCGCCGATCACCGTCCGGCGCCAGGCGGCGATCATGTCGGCTGCCAGCAGCAGCATCCTGGAGCCGTCGATCAAGCCGCTCTACGACGCAGTCGAGCCTGCGGCCGTCGCGACGCGCGCAGCTGGGCCGACTGGAGCACGAGGATCCTGGCGGACAAGGCGGCGTGCAACAACGACGCGACGTGCTATCGCCCGACCTGCACCGCCGACACGATCGACGTGCACGGCCGCTGGCTGAACGCCCAGAACGCGCTCGACACGGCGGTGCGGAACTTCGTGCGCGCCGACGGGCGCCAGCGCGCCGCCCTCGCGGCCCTGGTGCGCGATCCGACGACGCGCGAGATCATCCTCATCGATGCCGAGGCGAGCGCCGACCGGGAGTTCAAGAACCTCGTGGACGAGGCGTTCGACTGGGGGCATCGGCCGTGGGGGTTCAAGGCCGACTGCATCGCCGGCGAGGACACGCCGGTGACGCCCGAGCCCGCGGCCCTCCCGCAGGTCGTCGATCCCGGCGCGTGCCCACCGTCCGTCGCCGGGGCCCAGGTCAAGGTCGACCTGAAGTTCTTCGAGGTCGGCATCGGCTGCGACCAGGTCGAGTTCAGCGGCTCGACGCCGGGCGCCGTGGGCGGCTTCGACAAGGTGCAGGTCGCGCGCGACGGCAAGACGACGTTCGTCGTCGGCGCCCGTGGCGGTGGCTTCGGCGTCGACTGGGAGTCCGGCATCGCGATCACGACCGGCAAGGACGGCGGGCATCGACGACATCGCCTGGCGCACCGGCCCCAGCGTCACGATCGGCGAGGGCCCGCTGAAGTTCGATCCCGGCGTCTCCCAGGTCGACATCTCGCTGGTCGGTGCGATCGACTACATCCCGACCGCGTTCGGGGTCTCGCCGCCGTCGCCCTGAGCCGACGCCCCCAGCCGGCTCGAGGTCGATCGGGGAGTAGCCTGCGTCGCGTGGCGACCGAGCCCGACCAGGTGACCGTCGAGACGCTCGAGCGGCTGCTCGACGCCTTCAACGCGCACGACCTCGACGCGGTGATGGGCTTCTTCGCCGACGACTGCGTGCTCGAGATGCCGCGCGGGCCGGATCCCTGGGGCCGGCGGCTGGAAGGGCGGGAGCGCGTGCGGGAGGGGCTCGCGAGCCGCTTCGCCGGCATCCCCGACGTGCACTACGGCGACGCCCGCCACTGGATCGCCGGCGACCGCGGCTGCTCGGAGTGGCTGCTGACCGGGACGAGTGTCGACGGCGCGAGGATCGAGGTGCGCGGCTGCGACCTGTTCGCGTTCAGGGGCGGCCTGATCGTCCGCAAGGACTCCTACTGGAAGATCGTGGAGGCGTAGCCCGGTCCGGTCCGGCCCACCCGCTGCGGGCGATGGCGCCTCCGGCTGCCCCTCCCTAAGGTCGTCCCGTGACCGCCGGGAAGGACCCGCCGCCGACCGCGGCCGAGGAGTCGTCCGGAGACCAGCGGGTCGCGATCCTCCTCGCCATGGCGATGTTCGTGCTGGTGGTGGACACGTCGCTGATGAACGTGTCGATCTCGGCCGTCGTGCACGACCTCGACACGACCGCCAGCGGCGTGCAGTCCGCGATCGCGCTCGAGGCCCTCGTCTCCGCGGCCTTCATCCTCGTCGGCAGCAAGATCGGCGACCTGATCGGGCGCAAGCGCGCGTACGTGCTCGGGCTGCTCGGCTACGCGGCGGGCGCGCTGGCGATGGCGCTGTCGCAGAGCCTGACCGCCATCGTCATCTTCTGGGCCGTCATCGGCGGGCTCGGGGCTGCGCTCCTGCTGCCGTCCATGCAGTCGCTGATCCACGGCAACTTCACCGGCGGGATGCAGCGCAAGGCGTACGCCCTCGTCGGTGCGGCCGCTGCCATCGCGGCGGCCGTCGGACCGCTGATCGGCGGCTTCATCACGACCTACCTGTCCTGGCGCGTCGCGTTCTTCGGCGAGGTCGTGATCATCGCGATCGTGCTGGTCGGCAGCCGGCGCGTGCACGACGTCCCGTACACCGGCGCGCGCGGCATCGACCTCGTCGGCGCCGTCCTCTCGGCCGTCGGCATGGGCGGCCTGGTGCTCGCGATCCTGGTCTGGGAGGAGGGCGGCGAGGCCGTCAGCGTGCTGTTCGTCCTCGGCATCGCCGCCATGGTGCTGCTGGTCTGGTGGCTGCGCCGCTGCAAGCGACTCGGCCGGACGGCGCTGCTCGACATCTCCCTCTTCTCGTCGCAGTACTTCAGGCTCGGGATCGAGTCGCAGACGCTGCAGCAGATCGCCCTCGGCGGGATGATGATCGCGCTCCCGATGTACCTGCAGATGGTGCTCGAGTACGACGCGCTGGAGGCCGGCCTCTCGCTGGCGCCGCTGTCGCTGACGATGTTCGCCGTCGCGCTCGTCGCCGGCCGCAAGGCGGGTAACCGCAGCCCCAGTCGGATCATCCTCGCGGGATTCGTGCTCCTCGGCGTCGGGGTCATCGCGCTGCTGCCGCTGGTGCCGAGCGCCGACTCGGGCTGGGATCTCGTCATCCCGCTGATCCTCGCCGGCGCGGGGCTCGGCCTGCTCGTGTCGCAGCTGAACAACTACACGCTCTCGCCCGTCGAGGAGGAGCGCGTCAGCGAGGCGGCCGGCGTCAACTCCGCCGGCGGGTCGTTCGGCCTGTCGTTCGGCCTCGCCTTCGCGGGCGCCATCATGCTCGCGTCGCTGTCGTTCCTGTTCACGCAGGAGGCCGACTCGAGCGACGTGCTGACCGGGCCGCAGCAGGAGCAGGTCGCCGATGCGCTGGACGAGAACGCCGAGCTCATGAGCAACACGCACCTGGCGGAGCTCCTCGTCGGACAGACGCCCGAGGTGCAGGCCGAGATCCTGCGCATCAACGAGGACGTGCGCCCGACCGCGCTCCAGATCGCGCTGCTCGTTCCGCTGCTCGCCGCGCTGCTCGGCGTCTTCAACGGCTTCCGCATGACGCGACGGCCCGATCCCGAGCCGTCGTCGGCCGCGGAGTCGGTCCTCGGCGGCTGACGCGCGATGGCGGCCGCGATTCCAATTCCGGGAGGCGTTGCATGAGCGAGTCGACGCACGCCGTACGTGCTGGGGAGCGAGGACGCCGAGCTCGAGCGCCTCGAGCTGCAGGCCCAGTCCATCGGCCCGCCCACCATGGCCCTGCTGCAGGCCTCGGGCATCGGTCCGGGAATGCGCGTCCTCGACCTCGGGACCGGCCTCGGCCACGTCTCGCTGCTCCTGGCCGAGCTCGTCGGGCCGGGCGGCGAGATCATCGGCATCGACCGCGATCCGCGGATGGTCGAGCACGCGGAGCGGCGGCGTGCCGCGGCCGGCGTCGACCACGTGCGCTATCTCGAGGGCGACGCGCGCAGCTTCCGCGACGCCGAGCCCTTCGACGCCATCGTCGAGCGCCTGGTGCTGTTCCACCTGCCCGACGCCGTCGACGTCGTCCGCCACCACGCCGAGGCGCTGCGCCCGGGCGGGATCTTCACGGCGATCGACTTCGACTGCGGCGCGCTGCGCGCGGAGCCGCCGACGGAGCTCATGACGCGTCTCGCGGGCTGGATGAACGCCGCCTTCCGCGCGGCGCACGCCGACCCCGCGATCGGCACGCGGCTGGCGCTGATCCTGGTCGAGGCGGGGCTCGTCGACGTTGGTGGCTTCGGCATCCAGGGCTACTCGGGGCCCGACGACCCGCGCGGCCCGGCCCTGTTCGCCCGCGTCCTGCGCTCGCTCGCGCCGCGCATCCACGCGTCCGGCATCGCGACCGAGGCGGAGCTCGACCTGCCGACGCTCGAGGACCGCATCGGGCAGGACCTGCGCGCCGCGGGGCGGTCGTCGCGCTGCCGACGGTCGTCGGCGCCTTCGGTCGCCGCCCCGCCTCGTAGCGACCGCCGGGCGCTCAGTCCGGCGTCAGCGGGTTGTCGAGGACGATGCGCCACGTCCCGTTCTGCTGCAGGCGCGAGGCCGTCCGCCTGTCCCGCCGCCCGCGTCGTCGTGAGCGCCCGGACGTGGCGAACACCTCCGCCTGCGCCGACCGCGCGCGGCCGCTCTCGCCGTCCTCCGGCGGGACCACCTGAAGGCGACCTTCGGCGACGGGTGCGCGTCGCGCGGCGAGCTCGTCGCCCGCCTCTTCTCGACCACTACGCGCCGCGGCTGACGGCGGCGCGCCGGTCGGCGAGCGCGGCTGGTTCGCGGCGCGCTAGGCGGCACCGCGCGGCCTGGCAGACTCCCCGCGCCATGCGCCCCGGGGACACCGCCCGCCTGTACCACCGGCTCACGTCGTACGCCGCGGACCGCGAGTGGGACGCGCCGCTCGACGACCCGCGCATCGTGCAGGGCTTCCAGCCCAACGACCTCGCGACGTTCCCGGCCCACTGCAAGACGTACCCGGACGGGCTGGCGGCGACCGGGCTGCCGCGCACCTGGGACGCGAGCAGCGCCACCGCGACCGCCGTGCTGGCCGGCCAGCACCAGGCGCCGCCGGCCGCGCTCGACCTCGCGCTGCTGGCGCGGCTGCTGCACCTCTCGGTCGGCGTCGTGCGCATCTCGGAGCGCAGCGACGGCCGGCGCTACCGCTTCCGCGCCGCCGGATCGGCCGGCGGGCAGTTCCCGTACGAGGCGTACGTCGCGGCGCGCGGCGTCGACGGCCTGCCGGACGGCGTCCACTGGTTCGACCCGCTGCAGCACGCGCTCGTCCAGGTCGGGCCGGCGCCGGACGGGGCGGCGACCACGCTCGTGCTGACCGGCATCCCCTGGCGCACCGGCTGGCGCTATGCCGAGCGCGGGTTCCGCCACCTCTACTGGGACGCCGGCTCGATCCTCGCCCACACGCTCGCGCTCGGCGAGGACGCCGGCCTCGCGCCGCGGCTGCGCACCACCTTCCCGGACGCCGCCGTCACGGAGCTCGTCGGCGCCGACGGCGTGCACGAGTTCCCGCTCGCGATCCTCACCTTCGGCGACGGCGAGCCCGCGATCCGGCCGACCGGCACCGCGGCCCGCGGCGAGGTCGACGTGCGGCCGCCGCGCGAGTTCCCGCTGGTGACGACGGCCCAGCACGCCGGCGACGGCGAGCGGCTGGGCGAGCCGCTGCCGGCCGGTCCGCCCCTGCCGGGCGAGCCGCCGCCGTCGGCCGGCCTCGACGACGTGATCCTGCGGCGCAGCTCGACGCGGGTCATGGACGCCACGCGGTCGATCGGGCGCGACGCGTTCGCCTGGTCGCTGCAGGCGGCGCTGCGCGGCGTCGACGTGCCGCACTTCGTCGCCGTCCACGCCGTCGACGGCGTCGAGCCCGGGCTCTACCGCTGGCCCGACCTCGAGCGGCCCGTGCGCGCCGGCAACCTGCGCGAGGAGCTGTTCCGCGTCTGCCTCGACCAGGAGCTGCCGCGGGACGCCGCCTTCGTGGTCCTGGGCGCGGCGGACCTCGACGCCCTCGACGACCGCGGCTACCGCGAGGCGCAGCTCGAGGCGGGCCGCGTGGACGGGCGCCTGCACCTGGCCGCGTTCGCG
The DNA here is from genome assembly GCA_963767885.1 of uncultured Actinomycetota bacterium. Lineage (GTDB taxonomy): Bacteria > Actinomycetota > Thermoleophilia > Gaiellales > F1-60-MAGs149 > CAVYFW01. Next base: position 27,622 of record CAVYFW010000009.1, on the reverse strand, counting down.
CTCGGCCTGGGCGCCTGCGGCATGACGTTCCTCGACTCGGAGGTGCCCGCGCTGCTCGGCGAGCCGCTGCAGGCGCTCCTCTGCACCTGCGTCGGCGTGCCCGCGTACCGGGCACGGCCGGGCGGGCCGCCGGGCGCACCGATCACGATGCGCCCGGTGCGGCCGCGAACGTCCTGACCGCTACACCGGCGGCTTCGTCCAGGCTGCCCAGCGCTCGGCGATCTTGCCGTCTGCGAGGCGGAAGATCACGATCGCCGACGCCTCCACCGGCGCGTTCGTCGGCGGCTGCCCGAGCAGGGGCCCGCTGCGGGTGCCGCGCATCGTCCAGCGGATGGTCACGCGGTCGTCCTCCGCGACGAGGTCGTCGATCGCGAAGCGCAGGTCGGGGTGCGCGCCGTGCATGGTGGCGACCACGTACTCGGCACCCTCCACGCCCGGCGGCTGGCCGGGCAGCGGGTGGTGGTCGAGGAAGTCATCGGCGACGACGTCGCGCATCGCGGCCGGGACCCCGGCCGGGATGACCTCCTCGAACACGCGGCGGATCACGTCCTTGTTGGCGGCGAGGCTCAACGGGGGCTCCTCTTCGATGGGGTCGGACTAACGGGCTGCGGCGGGCTGGAAGGCGCGGAGGTGGTCGCGCAGGAAGGCGGCGACGCCGCGCGGCGGGCGGCCGGTCAGGTCGCGCACCGCCTGGGTGGTACGGGCGAGGGCGCCACGCCGGATCTGGGCGTAGATCGCGACGACCTGCTCGGCCACCTCGGCCGGCAGGCCGGCATCGACCATCGCCTGCTGCGCGGCATCGTCGGGGACGTCGGCGAAGTCGACCCGCCGCCCGAGCGCGGCGGACAGGTGCGCCGCGACCTCGGCGTAGGAGACGGCCTCCGGGCCGGTGAGCGCGTACGTCGCGCCGTCGTGGCCCGGCGTCGTGAGCACGGCCGCGGCCACGTCGCCGACGTCGCGCGGGTCGATGACCGCGACCCGCGCGTCGCCGGCCGGGGCGTACAGGCGGTCGTCGAACGCGACGCCGTCGGCCGCCCCGAGCAGGTTGGACGCGTAGAAGCCCGCGCCCAGCACCGTCGCCGGCACGCCGCAGCGCCGCAGGTGATCGTCGATGCGGCCGTGCCAGTCCCAGAAGGCCACGGGCGCGCCGGGCGCTGCGGGGAGCGCCGAGAGGCGGACGATGCGGCCGATGCCGACGGCGGCGGCCGCGTCGATGGCGTCGGTCTCCCACACCACCCGCCGCGGGTCGTCGGCCCCCGACAGGAACAGCGCGTCGGCTCCGTCGAGCGCGGCGCGCAGCGAGGGCGGGTAGGCGAAGTCGCCGGGCGCCACGTCGACCGCGTCGCCGAAGAGGCTGCGCGCCCGCTCGGCGTCGCGGACGAAGACGCGGACGGACGTGCCGCATTCGAGCAGGGACCGCACGACGTGCGAGCCGGTCTGCCCGGTCGCTCCGGTCACGAGGATCATGGGTCGCTCCAGTCGTCGAAACACTACGATCGATAGTTATAAACTACGGAACGTAGCTACGTCAAGGACGAGCTGGAGCGGCGCCCGGTGCCGTCGCGGCGTGCTCAGACGCAGGGCGCGTGCGCCTTGACGACCCGCTCCGTCGACGGCGGGTACGCCGCGAGCTTCACGGCGGGGCGGATCGGCCGCGGCACGAAGCCGCCGCCGCAGTTGGGGCAGACGCCGTCGAAGCCCGTCTCGACGCAGTCGGCGCAGAAGGTGCACTCGAAGGAGCAGATGCGCGCGTCCTCGCTCTCGGGCGGCAGGTCGCGATCGCAGCACTCGCAGTTGGGTCGGAGCTGGAGCATGTCCCGACGATGCCGGGTCCGCCCGGGCGACGCCACTGGCCGGAACGACACCCTCCGCTACGATCCGGACATGGCCACGCCGCACCGCGTCGCCGCGCTGGCCTACGACGGGCTGGCGCCGTTCGAGCTCGGCGTCGCCGTCGAGGCGTTCGCCGTCCGGCGGCCCGAGCTCGACGTGGCCTGGTGGTACGACTTCGCGGTCTGCGCGGAGCGGCCGGGTCCGCTGCGGGCGGTCGGCGGGTTCGCGGTGGTCGCCGGGCGCGGGCTGGACGCGCTGGCGGCGGCGGACACCGTCGTCGTGCCGGGCTGCCCCGACCTGCGCCGCCCGGCCACGCCCGCCGTCGCCGACGCCCTGCGCGCCGCGCTCGCCCGCGGGGCGCGCCTCGTCTCCATCTGCGCCGGCGCCTTCGCCCTGGCCGAGGCGGGAGTCCTCGACGGCCGCGAGGCGACCACGCACTGGCGCCACACCCGTCTCCTGGCGGAGCGCTATCCGCGGGTCCGCGTACGCCACGACGTGCTCTACGTCGACGGCGGCGACGTGCTCACCTCCGCCGGCACCGCCGCGGGGATCGACCTCTGCCTGCACCTCATCCGCCGCGATCACGGGACCGAGGTGGCCAACCGCGTCGCGCGCCGCATGGTCGTCGCGGCCCATCGCGAGGGCGGCCAGGCACAGTTCGCCGACGCGCCGGTCGGGCCGCCGATCGCGGACGACCCGGTCGACGACGCGGCGCGGTGGGCGCTCGACCGCCTGGCAGAGCCCCTCGACGTCGACGCGCTGGCGCGCCGCGCCCACCTCTCCCCGCGCCAGTTCAGCCGCCGCTTCCGTGCCGCGACGGGAACGAGCCCGGCGGCCTGGCTGCTCGAGCGCCGCCTGCAGGCGAGCCTGCCGCTGCTGGAGCGGGCGGACGTGCCGGTGGAGGAGGTCGGCCGGCGCGTCGGCCTGCCGAGCCCCGCCGGCTTCCGGCGCCACTTCCGCGCCGCCTTCGGGGTCTCGCCGGCGGCCTACCGGCGCGGCTTCGCCCGGCCGGCCTGACCGACCTACGCCACGCGCGACTCCACGGCGGCCAGCCCGAGGACGTCGAGCAGCGCGTCCACGACCCGCGGGTCGAGGTGGGTGCCGGCGCTGCGGCGCAGCTCGGCGGCGGCCTCCTGCGGCGTGCGCGCGGCGGAGTACACGCGCTGCGCGGTCATCGCGGCGTACGCATCGGCGGCGGCGACGATGCGCGCCTCCACGGGGATCGCCTCGCCTGCCAGCCCGTCGGGGTAGCCGCCGCCCGTCCAGCGCTCGTGGTGGTGGCGCACGGCCGGGGCCGCCTCGCGCAGCGCCGCGATGTCCGCCACCAGCGCCTCGCCGATCGCCGGATGGGTGCGCATGACCGCCCACTCGTCGTCGTCCAGCGGGCCGGGCTTGTCGAGGATGCCGCGCGGGATCGCCGCCTTGCCGATGTCGTGGAGCCAGCCGCCGAGGCGGGCGCGCAGCACGGCGTCGACGGGGAGCCCGAGGCGCTCCGCCGTCCGCGTGCTCAGCGACGCCACCAGCTCGGCGTGCCCCTCGACGCCGCCGGCCCGCTCGCGGGCGGTCGCCACCAGCGACATGGCGCGTGCGATGCAGACGGCCTCCGGCTCGCTGGCGCCGCTCACCGGCGCCAGGTGCGGCACGAGGGAGACCCGGTTGCGCCCGTGGCGCTTCGCGTCGTAGAGGCAGCGGTCGGCCGCGTCGACCAGCGCGTCGAGCGTCGAGAGCTCGCCGCCCGCACGCACCGCGCCGAGCGAGACCGTGAGCCGCAGGCTGACGCCGGCGGCCGTGACGGGCGTGCGCGCGACCGCGGTCCGCAGGTGCTCCGCGCGGCCCAGCAGGTTCGCGTCCGAGCGCACGTCGCGCAGCAGCACCGCGAACTCCTCGCCGCCCCAGCGCGCCAGGCAGTCGCCCTCGCCGAGCAGGCCCCGCAGGCGCCGCGCGAACTCCACCAGCACCGCGTCGCCGACCACGTGGCCGTACGTGTCGTTGACGTGCTTGAAGTGGTCGGCGTCGAGCAGCAGCAGGCCGCAGCGCTCCGGCTCCGACGCGAGCGCGCCCTCCACGATCTCGCTGAAGTGGCGCCGGTTGAACGCGCCCGTGAGCTCGTCCGTTCGCGCCCGCAGCTCCGCCTCGGCGCGCGCCCGCTCGAGCTCGACCATGCTGCGCCGCAGGTCGTCCTCCAGGCGGCGGCGCTCGGTGATGTCGCGGCCGACCCCGTCGAAGAGCAGCGACCCGTCGGCGTCGCGCCGCGGTCGCAGCTGCTCGGAGACGACGCGCTCGCGCCCGTCGAGGCCCTGCACGCGGTACTCGACCTCCACCGCCGCGCCCGCCGCCAGGCCCGCGAAGGCCGCGCGGCGCCGCGCCCGGTCGGCCTCGTGCACGAGCCGCTCGAACGTCGTCTCGTCGTCCAGCGCCAGGTCGCCGCCGGTCAGCACCTCGCGGTTCGGGCCGCGGTAGATCGCGCGGTGGCTGCCGTCGGCGTCGATGCGGAGCGTGTACAGGTGGGCGTCCATCGAGTCCACGACCTGCGACAGGCTCGCGTGCGCCCGCGCCAGCTCCGCGCGCAGGCGGCGGCGCTCCGTGACGTCGGAGACGATGCCGCTGACCTCGATGGTGCCGTCCGGGTTGAGCCGGGCCGCCGCGCGGTCGTGGACCCAGCGCGTGATGCCGTCGGCGCCCCGCAGGCGGTACTCGACGTCGGCGTCGCGGCCGGCTGCGAGGGCGGCGTTGAACGCGTCGTAGGCGGGACGGTCGTCGGGGTGGAGCGCCGCCTCCCAGTTCGTCATCTCCGGATCCGGGATCGCACCGCCCAGCAGGCGATCGGCGCCCGGGCCCTGGAAGAGCTCCTCGAGGCGGCCGTCGGGATGGGCCAGCGCGAGGTACACGTGCTCGCCGACGACGTCCAGCAGGCGGGTGAAGCGATCGCTCGCCTCGTCCAGCGACCGCTCCGCCTCGTGGTGCGCCGTGACGTCCGAGATGATCCCGTCGATGCGCGTCGAGCCGTCCGCCTGCGCCCGCGGCCGCGCGCGATCCCGCAGCACGCGCGTCACGCCGTCGACGCCCAGCAGGCGGTACGTGACCTCCGCGTCCCGCCCGCTGACGAGGCGCTCGTTGAAGCGCTCGTACGCCTCGCGGTCGTCCGGGTGCACCCGCGAGGCCCAGAAGCGGCCGTCCTCCGCGCTCGCCGGCAGCGGCCCGCCCAGCACGCGCTCGCGCCGCGGCCCCGCCGCGAGGTGCAGGTAGCGGCCGTCGGGGGTGATGGCGCCGGCGTAGACGTGCTCCTCGAACAGGTCGAGGATGCCGGCCAGGTCGCCGTCGTCGGAAGGTGTGAGCCCCGTCGCCATGTGCCCAATCGCGCTATCGGCACCCGCGAGGGGCTGCTTGACGCTCGTTCAGGTGGCCCGGAGCCCCTCCAGGCGCCGTTCCAGCTCCGCTCGCTCGACGGCGTTCGCGCTCAGCTCGATGGCGCGCGCGTAGGCCCGTGCGGCGGCGTCCACGTCGCCGGCGCGGCGCAGCAGCTCGGCGTGCGCCGCGTGCAGCGGCTGGTAGCCCGCGAGGACCGGGTCGTCGAGCAGCGGCGCGAGCAGGTCGAGCGCCGCCCGCGACCGTCCCGCGAACGCGATCGCGACCGCACGGTTGACCTCCACGACCGGCGAGGGCTCCAGCACCGCGAGGGCCCCGTAGAGCTCCGCGATCTGCGCCCAGTCGACGTCCGCGGCGCTCGGCGCCCCCACGTGCAGCGCCGCGATCGCCGCCTGCACCTGGTACGGGCCGGGCCGCCGCTGCCGCATCGCCTCCTCCAGCGCCCGCAGGCCCTCGCGGATGCGGCCCTGGTCCCACAGCCCGCGGTCCTGCTCGTCGAGGGCCACGTAGCGGCCCTGCGCGTCGACGCGGGCGTCGCGGCGCGCGTCGTGGAGCAGCATCAGCGCCAGCAGCCCCGCCACCTCGGGCTGGTCGGGCAGCAGGCGGTGCAGCAGACGGCCCAGCCGGATGGCCTCGCTGCAGAGCTCGCCGCGCACCAGCCGGTCGCCGACGCCGGCACGGTAGCCCTCGTTGAAGATCAGGTAGACGACGGCGAGCACGCCCTGCAGCCGCTCGGGCAGCGACTCGTCCGGCGGCACGCGGTAGGGGATGCCTGCGTCGGCGATCTTGCGCTTGGCGCGCGAGATGCGCTGCGCCATCGTCGGCTCGCTGACCAGGAAGGCGCGCGCGATCTCCGCCGTCGTCAGGCCGCCGAGGGTGCGCAGCGTCAGCGCCACGCGGGCCGGCAGCGCCAGCGCCGGGTGGCAGCACGTGAACATCAGGCGCAGGCGGTCGTCCACCACGCTGCTCTCGGGCTCCGGGGCGGGGTGCGTCTGCGCGTCGAGGCGGGCGAGGCCGGCCAGGCGGGCGGTGCGATCGGCCAGCGAGCGGTCGCGCCGCAGGCGGTCGATGGCGCGCCGGCGGGCCGTGACCATGATCCAGGCGCCGGGGTTGGGCGGGACGCCCTCGCGCGGCCACGTCGCGACCGCCGCGGCGAACGCGTCCTGCACGGCGTCCTCGGCGAGCTGGAAGTCGCCGACGTGGCGGATCAGCGTCGCCAGCACCGCCGCCCGCTCGTCGCGGAAGACGCGGTCGACGGCGGCGGCCGGAGCGCCGGGGCCCGGCCGCCGCTCGTCGGATCCGCTCACGCGCGAGCTTGCGCCTGCGGCTCGGCCATCGCGGTCTGGCTGAAGTCCAGCACCGGGCCGCACCTCGATCGACCCGTATGCCACGTTCGGCATGCGCCCGGCGTGGGCCAGCGCCGTGTCGAGGTCGGGGACGTCGATGACGTAGTAGCCGCCGAGCAGCTCCTTGGTCTCGGCGAACGGGCCGTCCGTGATCTGCGTCTCGCCGGAGCGCACGCGCACGGTCGTCGCCGCGTCCACGCCGTGCAGGGCGTCGCCGGAGACCATGATGCCGGCGTCGCGCAGGCTCTCGGTGTACTCGAACCAGCGCGGCCTCTCGGCGGCGCGCTCGTCCTCCGACGGACCGCCCTCTGCGGGCATGTAGATCAGCAGCATGTACTGGGGCATGACGCCTCCTGTCGGGACCTGCCGCGTGTGTGCGGCCTCATCTTCCACGACGCAGCAGCACCGCGGACTTCGACAGGTCGCGCGAAAACATTTCTGCGACCTCGGCAGCGAGCCTGGGTGATCACCGGGCGCCGGTAGTGCCCGTCGCTCGTCGTAGGGCTACCCCTGAGGCGGTCTAGGGGAACCCCCGTCGACGCGCGGACGGCCGCGCCATAGGGTCGAGGCTCGACCCCCGCATCCCCGGAGCGACCCGTGCTCGCAGAGCTCGAGACGGGCCCGTCGCTCGACGCCGGCGAGGCGCCGCGGCTGCGCCGCGAGCTCGGCCGGCTCGACGCGATCTGCCTGCTCGTCACGGCCATCGTGGCCATCGACCTGATCGGCGCCGTTGCCAACGGCGGCCCCCAGAGCCTCACCTGGCTCGCCGTCGTCGCGGTGCTCTTCTTCGTGCCGGCCGGCCTCGTCGTGTCCGAGCTCGGCTCGGCGTTCCCCGACGAGGGCGGGGCGTGCGTGTGGGCGCGGCGCGCGTTCGGGCGCACGGTCGGCGCCGTGACCGCGTGGTTCTACTGGTTCGACACGCCGGTATGGCTCGGCGGCTCGCTGGCGATCCTCTGCGTCACCGTCGTCGACCGGCTCGTGATCGGGCTCGAGGGCCCGGCGCGCTGGGCCGTCGCGCTGACGTTCGTGTGGCTGGTCGTCGCCGCCGCCCTCGCCCCGCTGCGCCGCGGCAAGTGGCTGACCGCGAGCGGCGCGCTCGCGCAGGTGCTGCTGCTCGCGGCGTTCACGACGACGGTGCTCCTCTACGCGGTCGACCACGGCGTGCACGGCGTCGGCGCGGGCGGGTTCGCGCCGGGCTGGGCCGGACTGATCGCGGTCGCGCCCGTGCTCGTCTACGGCTTCCTGGGCTTCGAGCTCCCGTCGTCGGCCGCCGGCGAGATGCGCGACCCGCGCCGCGACGTGCCCGCCGCGATCGGCCGGGCCGGGGCGCTGACGGTGCTGCTCTACGGCATCCCGATCCTCGCCATCCTCGTGGTGGTGCCGGAGGAGCGGATCACGAGCCTGTCGGGGTTCGTCGACGCCATCGCGGCCGTCTTCACCGTCTACGGCGGCGAGGTGCGGCCGGACGGCACGGTCGCCCTCGACGGCGCGGGCAGCCTGCTCGCGGGCCTGCTGGCGGCGTGCTTCGTGTGGACGCTGGTGGCCACCGGACTGGCCTGGGTCATGGCGTCAGCGCGCAGCCTGGCCGTCGCCGCCATCGACGGTGCGGCGCCCGCGCCTCTCGGGCGGTTCTCGGCGCGCACCGGCACCCCGGTCACGGCCGTCCTGCTGACGGGCGCGTTCGCGTCCGCGACCGCCGTGGCGGCCTTCGCGGTGGCCGGCGACGACGGCGACCGCTACTTCAGCGTCGTGCTGACCGTCGCCATCGCGCTGCTCGCGCTCGCCAACCTGCTGGTGTTCCCCGCGCTCGTGGTGCTGCGCCGCCGGCACCCGCACGCGCCCCGGCCGTTCCGCGTCCCGGGCGGGGCGGCCGGCGCGTGGCTCGCGAGCGGCCTCGCGACGGCCTGGTGCGCGCTCGCGTTCGCGGTGGCGGTCGTGCCCGGCCTGGGGACGGCGGATCCGGACGGCGCGCTGCCGGCCGGGTTCGAGGGCGAGCGCCTGGCGTTCACGGCCTGCGTCGCGCTGCCGCTGCTCGCGCTCGGCGCCGGCGCGATCGCCATCTCCGCTGCCTGCGCCCGGCGCCGGCGCACCGCGCTCGCGCCGGTCGTCGGCGCATGATTCCGCCATGGAGGCGACGCACCCGGCCGGCCCCGGTCCGCTCGGCGCTGGCCACATCGGGCAGATCCACATCACGGTCGACGACCTCGAGCGCAGCATCGCGTTCTACGCCGACGCGCTGGGGCTGCCGCTCCTGTTCCGCGTCGAGGGGCAGCCGATGGCCTTCCTCGACGCCGGCGGCATCCGCCTCTACCTGGGGCAGGCCGAGGGCTCGGTGGTGCGCTCGCAGCCGCTCCTGTACTTCAGCGTCGACGACATCGACGCGTCGCACGCCGGCCTCGTCGCGCGCGGCGTGCCGTTCGTCAGCGCGCCGCACCTCGTCCACCGCGGCGAGGACGCGGACCTCTGGATGGCCTTCTTCCGCGACCCCGACGGCGGCCTGCTCGCGCTGATGGCCGAGCGGCCGCACCCGGCCGAGTAGCGCCGCCCGCCGCCGTCAGGCGTGCACGTGCACGCGCTCGCCGTGCGCGCCGACGACGACGTCACGCTCCTCACCGACGGGCCCGGCGGCGTCGAGCCCGCCGACGCCATCGAGATAGATGCGCAGCAGCGCACGACGGCCGACGGCGTCCTCGCCGCCGGCGACGTCAGCGTGCCGATGCCGTCGGTCGCCAACGCGATCGCCGCCGGGGCCCTGGCGGCGGCGATGGTGGTCCACGACCTGACGCTCGAGCCAGCCCGCTAGCGGCGCCGGCTCGAGGCCCCGCGCGCCTACTTCGGCGCGGGCGGCGGCGGCGTCGCGGCAGGCGGGGCGTCCGCGCCCGGCGCGCCCGGGTCCTTGACGGCGTCGAGCGCCTCGGTCGCGCGGTCCTTCAGCGAGCCGTCGCCGGTCATGGCCTCCTTGACCTCGGTCGCGTCCGTCTTCAGCGCGTCGGTGCCGCCGCGCTCGTCGACGACGTCCTTCGCCTTGTCCACGGCCTCCTCGCCCAGGTGCTCGGCCTGCTTGAGCAGATCGTCGAGGCTCATCGGTCCTCCTTCGTCGAGCGGCCGGCGGGCCGCGGGTTCGTCAGGTGATTCGCAGCTTGCGGACGGCGGGGTCGACCTGCGGCCACTCCAGGCCCAGGCCGGCCAGCGCGTGCGTCGAGCACCGCCGAGACGACGAGGTTGCGCAGCCACGGGCGGTCGGCGGGGATCACGTACCACGGCGCCCACGCGGTGGAGGTGCGCTCGATGGCGTCGGCGTAGGCGTCCTGGTAGGCGTCCCACTGCTCGCGCTTGCGCGAGGTCGGCCTCGTCGAACTTCCAGTTCTTCGTCTCGTCCTCGATGCGCTCGCGGAAGCGCTCGGCCTGCTCCTCGCGCGAGACGTGCAGGAACAGCTTCACCACCACCGTGCCCTCCAGCACGAGGTTGCGCTCGAAGGCGTTGATCGCGTCGTAGCGCGGCTCCCAGCGCTCCCGCGGCACGAGCTCGTCCACCCGCACGACCAGCACGTCCTCGTAGTGCGAGCGGTTGAAGATGCCGACCTCGCCGCGGCGCGGCACCCTCGCGTGGATGCGCCACAGGAAGTCGTGCGCGAGCTCCTCGGCCGTCGGCACCTTGAAGCTCCACACGTGCAGGATCGCCGGGTGGATGAAGTCGAAGCAGTGGCGGATGGTGCCGTCCTTGCCCGACGCGTCCATGCCCTGCAGCACGACCAGCAGGCCCTTCGCCTGCGACGCGCCGAGCTTCGACGCCAGCACGTGCCGACGCGCTCGGCGACCTCGCTCGTCAGCGCCTCGGCCGCGTCGCGGTCGTCCTGGCCCAGCTTGTCGTCCGGCCGCCGATGCCCGAGCCGAGCCTTCGCGCCGGGCTCGACGCGGACCTGCTCGACCATGCTGCCTCAGGCGATCCACGCCGGCTCCAGCCGCCCGGTGGCGTCGCGCCAGTGCGGGGCGAACGCGAGGGCCAGCAGCGCCGACGTCCACGTCCGTCTTCCTTGGCCGGATCGTCACGGGCTCCAGCTCCTCCACGTTGGGATCCATCCGGGTGTCGAGCTCGGCGACCGCCTGCGCGAACTCCGCCTGCAGGTCCGCGAGCGTCTGCCGCAGCGCCGTCGCGGTCTCCTGCGCGCGCTCGACGTCGGCCTGCTGGTCGCGCTGGCGGCCGGCGCCGCGCAGCACCGACGAGGCGCCGCTGCCGCCGACGCCTTCTTGCGACCGAAGATCGCGCCCAGCACGGTGGCGCCGAGCGAGATCGCGGTGTCCATGCCGGCGCCGGTCGCCTGGTCCTGCTCGCGCTGCACGGCCTGGTCGGCGCGGCGGATGCGCTCCTCCATCGCCGCGACCTTGGGCGCGAACCGCTGGCGCACCTTCGCGACCGCGCCGTCGCGCTCCTCGCGCAGGGCCTGGCCGACCCGCAGCCGGAAGGCGGCCTCGTCCTCGCCCGGGCGGCTGACGAGCTTGAGCCGCTTCGACCGCAGCACCGTCACCTCCTGGCTCTGCGTCAGCCAGGTGACGAACTCGCGCTGCCAGGCGGGGTAGCGCTTCGGCTGCGCCGCGGCGGAGGGCGGGTCGTCGTAGGTCGCGGCGCCCTCCTGCGGCGCGGCGGCGACGTCGCCGTTCGCGACGCCGGCCGGGGTCGCGGCGGCCCAGTCGACCGGCGACGGGCCGTCCGCCAGCGGCGCGAGGTACGCGACGTCGACGGCGTGGTCGACGTCGACGGCCGCGCGCACGAAGCGCACCGCGGCCGTGCCGAGCAACGTCGGCGCGTAGTGCAGCGACGCCCCGGCGGGCGCCGCGCGCCGCACGGGCAGGAAGCAGCGCGGCACCTCGGGCGGCAGGGCGGGCGGGCCGCCGTTGACGGACGGCGCCGGTGCGGCGGCGGCAGCGGCGGCGGCCTGGGCGGCCGGTGCGGGCGCGGCGTCGGCCGGCGTCAGGCGGCGGATCTGCTCGCGCGTCAGCGGGCCCGCCAGGTAGGACATCGCCCAGCGGGAGGCCAGCACGACGGGCCCGTCCTCGTGCACGTCGTGCAGCAGGAACTGGCGCTTGTCGAGACCGGCGATGGCGGTGCTCGCCGTGGCGCGGTCGAAGCCGCCGCCGGCCTGCGCGCTCTCGAGGCCGTCCAGCAAGCGCTCGCGGTCCCGCTCCGTCTGCAGGCGGCCGATCAGCCAGGTGCCGGCGTTGGCGAGGCCCTTGTAGTCGAGGTCGACGGGGTTCTGCGTGGCCAGCACGACGCCGAGGCCGGCCGCGCGCGCCTGCTTCATGAGCGTCAGCAGCGGTCGCTTCGACGGCGGCTCGGCGACCGGCGGTGCGAAGCCCGTAGACCTCGTCGAGGTACAGGATCGCGCGCAGGCTGGTGGTGCCCGACTGGCGGCGCACCCAGCCCACGACCGCCTGCAGGAGCAGCGTGACGACGAACATCCGCTCCGAGTCGGAGAGGTGGGCGATGGAGACGATGGAGATGCGCGGACGGCCGCCCTCGCCGTAGAGGAGCGCCTGGACGTCGATCGGCTCGCCGCGCAGCCAGAGGTCGAAGCCGGGCGCCGCGAGCAGGTTGTTGACGGCCATCGCGAGCCCGAAGCGGTCCTTGGCGGGGAAGAACGACTCCAGGTCGAGGACGCCGACGCGCGTCGTCCCGGGATCCTGGATGCGCGCGATCAGCGCCGGCAGGTCGAGGCTCTCGCCCTTCGTCCAGGCGTCCTGCAGGATCGTGGCCAGCAGGATGTGCTCGCGGCTCTGCACGGGATCGCCCGCGATGCCGACCAGCGCGAGCAGGCCGGTCGCGGTGGAGGCGATGGCGTCGCGCAGGCCCTCGGCGTCGTCGCGGTCGGCCGGCGGCGCGAGCGAGCCGAGCACCGACAGCGGCCGGCCGGCGTCGCTGCCCGGCGTGTAGATCGCGAAGTCGGCCGCGGCCCGCAGGCGGCGGATGCGCTCGCCGTCCTGGCCCCAGCGCCGCGAGCCCCTCCTTCCAGCGCGTCGGCCTCCTGGGCGGCGAAGGCATCGACGTCGACGCCCGCGCGGGCCGCTGCGCCCGGGTCGACCCAGGGCTGCGAAGTCGGCGGGCGCGCAGGTCGGGGAACGTGAGCAGCAGGTTGCCGAGGTCGCCCTTGGGGTCGATCAGGATCGCCGGCACGCCGTCGATCGCGGCCTCCTCCAGGAGGTCGATGCAGAGCCCGGTCTTGCCGCTGCCCGTCATGCCGACGCAGACGGCGTGGGTGACGAGGTCGGTCGAGTCGTAGAGGACGAGCTCCGTCGTCGGCCTTGCCGTGCCGCGCCCGACCGCGCGGCCGAGGTAGAGGACGCCGAGCTTCTCGAAGTCGACCACGGCGGGACTATGGCGCGCCCGGTGGCGGCCTCGAACGACACCACCATCGTGTACGGATAACCCGATAGCAGCGCGACGGAGCCGGTGGCACGATTACCATCGAAGATCGTCCTATTCACCACCTTGCAGGATCTGAACGATGTCCATCGATCTGCCCGGAACACCGAACAGTCTCCGCTCCACCGCCGTCGATCAGGCGGCGCGCCTGCGCCCCGTCCTGGCGCGCCACATCGACCGCCTGCTGCTCGAGGCCGAGCGCCCGCTGGTCTCGCGCGGCCCGCGCACGCTCGTGCGGCCCGCCGTCGCGACCGCGGCGCGCCCGTCGCTCGTCGCCATCTCGGCGATGCTGCGCGACGAGCGCCGCCACGTGGCGCCCGACGCCGTCGAGGCCGTGCGCGCGTTCCTCCAGGACGGCGCCGACTCGCGCGCTGTACGGCCGCGATCCGGCGCACCGCCGCCCTCGCCGCGGCGACCGTCGAGATGCAGGTCAGCGGTCCGCCGGCCGGCGGCCGCCGCGAGCTGCGCCTGCCCGTCGCCGTCTGAACCGCGCCGCCCGCGCGGCCGTCGTCGGGCGGCTGCGCGGCGGCGATGTATCACGGCCCGCGCGGCGGGCTCGGGTGTGCACATGAGGGACCGCACCGGAGCCACGTCGACGAGCGCACCACGGGTCGTCACCCCGCCCGAGCCGCACCCGCGCAGCGAGGCTGCCGTGCGCACCGCCGCGATGACCATCCCGGTCGCCCGCGCCATCGGCCACGGGCCGACCGAGCTCGCCGCGTTCGACGCCGCGCTCGTCGCCGCCGGCGTGGCGGACCGCAACCTGATCCCGCTCAGCTCGGTCCTGCCGCCCGACAGCGAGGTGCTGCCCGTCGAGCGGATCGAGCGCGCCCCCGGCGAGTGGGGCGACCGCCTGTACTGCGTGCTCGCCGAGGCGCGCGCGTCGCGTCCGGGCGACGAGGCCTGGGCTGCCATCGGCTGGGTGCACGACGAGGCCGGCCGCGGCCTCCTGGTCGAGCACACCGCCGCCGACGAGGCCTCGGTCCGCCTGCTGGTCGGCGCGAGCCTGCACGCCCTGTGCGTCAACCGCGGCACCTCGTTCGCGTTCCGCGGCATCGAGGTCGCCGGCGCGCGCTGCCAGGGCGCCCCGGTCTGCGCGCTGGTGATCGCCGTCTTCGCCGCGGGAGGCTGGCGCCGCGCCGGCGCGCACCTGCCCGTCGGCGACGAGCATCTCGGGCGGGTGGCGTGATGGCCAGACACTCCTCCTGGTAGCGACGGAACGGGTGCTCGGGTAGGCGCCCCCCTGCCTGCGAGCGCCGGCCGGCCGAGCGTCCCGCGCTACGCTGGGTGCATGGCTGGCCGGCCCCTCGTGGTCTACGACGACCAGCTGCGCCTTCTGCACCCGCTCGGTGCGGCTGCTGCGCCGGCTCGACTGGCTGCGGCGGCTCGACGACGAGGGCTACTCGACGGCCGGCGAGCGCTACCCGGAGATCGGCCGCGGCGCGCTCGGCGACGGGCTGCGCGTGCGCTTCGCCGACGGCAGCGTGACCCTCGGCGTCGACGCCGTCCGCTCGGCCGCGATGCGCACGCCGCTCGGCGCGCTGGTCGCCTGGACGCTCTACGTGCCGGGGCTGCACGGCCTCGGCGCGGCGCGCCTACGCGGGCGCTGGCCGCGCGGCGCATGCGGCTCGGCGGGAGCTGCGAGCTGCCGGCCGGCCCCGGCCGCGACGGCTGACGCCCGAGGCCCGCGATGCCCTACGCTCCCCGCGCCATGCCGGAGGTGCGAGGACGTCGATCCGCGGACGCGGACCTGCGCGACGAGGCGCTGCAGCTCACGCGCGACCTCATCCGCATCGACACGTCGAACCCGCCCGGCCGCGAGACGCCGGCGGCGTCCTGCCTGCGCGAGTACCTCGAGGCCAACGGCGTGGCCTGCGAGCTCGTCGCCCGCGACCCGGACCGCGCCAACCTCGTCGCCCGGCTCCGCGGCTCCGGCGACGGGCCGTCGCTGGCGCTGCTCGGCCACACCGACGTCGTGCCGGCCGACGCGCGCGACTGGACGCACCCGCCGTTCGCCGCGCACGTCGACGACGAGGGCTACCTGTGGGGCCGCGGCGCCGTCGACATGAAGAACGAGACCGCGACGCGCGCCGTGACCATCGCCGTGCTGGCGCGCTCGGGCTTCCGCGCCGCGCGGCGACCTCCTGTTCATCGCCGAGAGCGACGAGGAGGACGGCATCGACGAGGTCGGCCTCGACTGGCTCGTCGGAGCGCCCCGACGTGCGCGTCGACTACGCGCTCAACGAGGGCGGCGGGCTGCGCCAGGAGCTGGCCGACGGCCGCGTCGCGATGCCGATCAACGTCGGCGAGAAGGCGACCCTGCCGGTGCGCGTGACGGCGCTGGGCGAGGCCGGGCACGCGTCGATGCCGGCGATGAACCGGAACGCGGTGCCGATCCTGGCCGAGCTCGTGCGCCGGCTGGCGCGCGCACCGGACGCCGCCGCGTGCTGATCCCCGAGGTGCGGGCGCTGCTGCAGACGCTCGTCGGGCCGTTCGCGCGACGACGAGGTCGACGACGCGCTGGCGCGCGCGACGTGCGCTCCTGCCGTGCGTTCGAGCACGCGCTGCCGCCGCTGCCTCGGCATCACCATCGCCCCGACGCGGCTGCGGCGCCTCCGACGCCCTCAACGTCATGCCGGGTCGGGCGACGGTGGACTGCGACTGCCGCCTGCTGCCCGGCATGGGCCACGACGAGCTCGAGCGCGAGCTGCGCGCGGCCCTCGGCGACGACCTGCCCTACGAGCTCGAGTGGCTCGACGACCGGCACGGGCGGCACCATCTCGCCGCGTCGACTCGCCGCTGGCGCGGCGCTGCCAGGGCTTCCTCGACCGGCACGACCCGGGCGCCGTCCTGCTGCCGGAGATCGCCACCGGCTTCACCGACTCGCACTACATGCGCGAGGCCTTCGGCACGGTCGCGTACGGCATCTGGCCGCTCCGCTCGACGCCCCGCACGTGTACGAGCACGGCTTCCACAACGCCGACGAGCGGCTGCACGTCGACGACCTGGCCTACGCCGTGCGCTTCCACCTCGAGGTCGCGCGCGAGATCGGCGCGCTCGGCCGGTAGCCGCGTCCGGAGCGTCGACGCGCTGGGTGACGACGACGCCGGCGATCGCGACCAGGCCGCCGATCCACTCCAGCGCGCGCCAGGCGCTCGCCGAGCAGCAGGAAGGCCATGCATCGCGCCGAACGAACGGCTGCACGCGGCATGACCGCCGTGGTGCGGGCGGTGCCGGCGCGGTGCACGGCGTCGAACCAGATGAGGTTGGTCAACACCAGCGCGAGCAGGCAGGAGTAGACGAGCGCGCCCCAGAGGCCGGTGTCGAGCGCGCCGTAGTCCTGGCGGCCGAGCTGCCGCCACGCGAAGGGCAGGAGCATCGGCGTGCCGACGCAGCAGGATCAGCGCCGAGATGCGCGGCGGCGCTGTAGCGGCGCATCAGCGGGCGGACGAGCAGCGGAGTACCAGGCCCACGTCGCGGCCATGCCGAGGGCCAGCAGGTCGCCGCGGATGGAGGTGAGCGCCAGCGAGGCGCCGGAGCCCGCGATCACCAGCACGCACGCCGACGCCGGCGACGCCGAGCCCGAGCCAGTGCCGCGTCCGGACGCGCTCCAGGCGCAGGGCGACGGCCGCGAGCGCCGCCCAGGCCGGCGCGGTCGCCATCAGCAGCGCGATCACGCCCGGCCTCGGCGTAGACCGTGGCGTACATGAAGCAGAGCTGGTTCAGGAAGATGCCGAAGAGCGACGCCAGCAGCAGCAGCGGCACGTCGCGCCGGGCGATGCGCAGCGTGCCCTCGCGCGCGAGCACGAAGCCGGCGAACAGCCAGCGCCGCCACGCCGAAGCGCAGGAACGAGAAGGCCAGCGGCTCCCAGTCGTCGACGGCCCACTTGACGATGGTGACGTTGCCCGCCCACAGGACCATGACGAGGACCAGGGGCAGCAGCACCGCGTCGCCGTCGCGCTCGCGCACCCCGGCACGGTACGGGCGCGGGGATGATCGGGGAGCCGCCGATGGCCGGCGGCTCCCCGGGGGCGCTCGGGCCTAGCTAGGAGGCCGAGCCGTCGTCGGGCGTGGTCTGCTCGAGCCGGGCGGCTGCAGGCCGTCCGGGATCGTGGGGGTGAGACCGTTGTCCGGCTGCAGCTGGGGGTCTCCTGCTGCTGGTCGGCCGGACGCTCGCCCAGGGTGACGTCGACGGTCCGCTCGTCGCCGCTGGCGTTGACGACGGTGAGCTTGACGGTGTCGCCGGGCTTGTGCGAGCCGATGATCTGGCGCAGCTGGTCGACCGAGGTGACCTGCTGGCCGTCGATGGCGGTGATCGTGTCGCCGCCGAAGGAGTACTGCTGGCCGTCGATCGTGATCTGGCTGTCGGCGGCCTCGAGATCGGCGCTGTCGGCCGGACTGCCGGGCGCGATGCCGGCGATCATCACGCCGCTGTCCGTGCCGAGGCGCACGCGGCCCGGCCAGCGTCGAGTCGACGGCGGTCGGCTCGATGCCGAGGTACGCGCCGAGGACGCCGGCGCCGGCGTCGGCGCGGTCGGCTGCTGGTCCTGCTCCGAGGAGGCGGGCGGCGGCGTGGCGGGCAGCTGCTCGGAGCTCGCCGGCGGCGCGGGGCGTCGCCCTCGCCGGTCGTGCCCTGCGTCGGCGGCCGCCGGGGCCGGCCGCGTTGGTGACCGTGACCTGCGTGTCGCGGGAGCCGTCGACGACGGCGACGATGCCGCCCGCGACGATGCCGCCGATGAGCGCGGCGGCGAGCAGCGGCAGGGCGCGGTGGAGGCGGCTCGGCTCGCGCGGCTCCGCCGCAGCCGGCGGGGCCGAGGCCGGCGGGGGCGCTGCCGGCGGGCTGTCGTCCAGCAGGCCGTCGGACGGCGAGGTGAACTGCGGCGGCGGGGAGGGCTGCGGCGGCGGGGGCGGCGGGGGCGGGGCGGGCGGCGGGGGCGCCGCGCCGAGCGGTCGGTCTCCGCCTGCGACGGCTGCGAGCCGGCGGGCGGCAGGGTGTACGCGGGCGTCGCCTGGGGCGCGGCCGGCAGCTCCGGTGCGGTGGCGGGCGGCTCGGCCGGCGGCGGGAGCTGAGCGGTCGCGTCCGCGGGCGGGGCGGGCTGGTCCGCGGAGGGCGCGATCTGTGCCGTGGTGTCCTCGGGCGCGTCGAGCTGCTCCGCCGGAGCGGCGTCGGTGCCGTGGGCCTCGGCGAGCCGGCTGCTCCGCCGGAGGCGGCTCGTGCGGTGGGGTCCTCGGGCGGCAGGCTTCGACGCGTCGTCGGCAGCCGGCTCCGTCGGGTCGCCGGACGGGGTCGTCATGCATCCGATCGTGGCAGCGAACCCTGAAGCGCGGCTGAGCCAATCGTTCAGCGCCGGTTAGGATGCATGCCGACGGTGGGATGCCCGTCAACCGGCCGGCGGCGCTCGCTGCGAATCCGAGGTGCGTGTCGATCCCCCGTCCGCATCCCGCCCCGGACCGGCCAGGAGTCCGTCTGGGACTTCCCGCGTCCGCCCCGCGTCGAGCCCGTCCGCCGGCGCCTGCTCGTGCGCCTCGCCGGCCGCGTCGTCGCCGAGACGCAGCGCGGCCTGCGCGTGCGTCGAGACCAGCCAGGCGCCGTCGTACTACTTCCCGCCCGACGACGTCGACCTGGCGCTGCTCGTGCCGCTCCCGGCACCGCGCGACCTGGTGCGAGTGGAAGGGCGCTGCGGTCGTACCGCGACCTCGTCGTCGGGCGCCGCCGAGCCCGCGGACGCCGCGTGGCGTCTACCCGGACCCGACGCCGGACTACGCCGCGCTCGCCGAGCACGTCGCGTTCTACCCGCAGCGCGTCGACGAGTGCCGCGTCGACGACGAGCGTCGTCACGCCGAACGCCGGCGACTTCTACGGCGGCTGGATCACCGCCGACCTCGTCGGGCCGTTCAAGGGAGGGCCGGGCTCGAGCGGCTGGTGAGGCTACGCTGCCCGCATGAGCGACGCGGGCTACCTCGGCGCGGGCGGACGGCTCTCCGGCGGCCCCGCGCCGGAGCTCGTCGAGGCCGGCTACCGCCACGAGATCGGGCACGCGCGGCGCCTCGCCCGCGGGCTGTCGCAGGCCGACCTCGCGCACGCCGTCGCGCTGGTCGAGGGCGGCGGCCTCGACGCGGAGCGCGGCGGCCGGCTGCTCGCGCGGGCTGCTGGAGCTCGACGCCATCCCGCCCGACGAGTTCCCCTGGGACCCGGGCCTCGGCGACGCGTTCAACTCCCGCGAGGCGGAGCTCGAGCGGCGCATCGGCCCCGACGCGGCGGGCTGGCTGTCGGCCGGTCGCCCGCGGCGCGAGGCGTTCCGCGTCGCGCTGCGGCTGGTGGCGCGCGACGGCGCGGTCGACCTGCACGACGCGCTCGTCGACGCCGCCGCGGCGCTGGGCCGCCACGCCGCCGAGCACGCCGACGACCTCGCGGCCGACTACACCTACCTGCAGCCGGCGCAGCCGACGACGGTCGGCCACCTGCTGCTGACGTACGCGTTCCCGCTCCTGCGCGACGCCGAGCGCCTGCGCGGCGTGCACCTGGCCCTCGCGCCACAGCGTCGCGGGCGTCGGCGGCAGCGCCGGCTCGCGCTGGCCGCTCGACCGCCGCCGCCTGGCCGAGCTGCTCGGCTGCGTCGAGCTCGAGCCGCACGCCAAGGACGCGATGTGGCAGGCCGACGTCTACGTGGAGCTGCTCGCGGCCATCGCGATGCAGGCGACGCACCTGTCGCAGCTCGGCCAGGACTTCGAGATCTACGCCTCGCAGGAGTTCGCGCTGGTGGAGCTCGACGACCGCCACTCGCGCGCCAGCGCCCTGATGCCGCAGAAGAAGAACCCGTACGCGCTCGCCGTCATCCGCACCCAGGCCGGCCAGGCGGCGGGCGACCTCACGGCGGCGCTGACGACCCTGCACACCGGCTCCGCCCGCACCGACCACTTCCACCTGCTCAACGGCCTGGTGCCGCGGGCGCTGGAGGAGGCGGTGGCCGTCGGACGGCTGGCCGCGGCGGTGCTCGACGGCCTGCAGGTCGACGTCGAGCGGCTGGGGCGCGTCGCCCGCGAGGGCTTCACGTCGATGGCCGACGTCTCCGACGTGCTGGCGATGACCACGGGGCTCGACTACCGGCGCGCGCACAAGGTCGTGGGCCGGGCCGTGCGCGACCTGCGGGCCGCCGGCGGCACCCCGGCGGATCTCACCCCGGGCCTGCTGGCCGAGGCGGCCGAGGCCGTCACGGGCGCGCGGGTCGAGATCGACGCCGCCGTGCTGGCCGACGCCCTCGACCCGCTCGCGAGCGCCCACGCGCGCCGGCAGGAGGGCTCGTCGCGGCCCGAGGAGGTGGCGCGCCTGCTGGCGCTCCTGGAGGGCGAGGTGGCCGCCGACCGCAGCTGGTCGGTCGAGCGCCGCGCGGAGGCCAGCGAGGCCGAGGCCGGCCTCTACCACGCCGCGCGGGCGCTCGCGGGAGGCGACGCGTGACGGCGCTCGTCGGCGTGATCATGGGCTCGCGCTCCGACTGGGAGACGATGCGCGCACGCGGCCGAGACGCTGGACGAGCTCGACGTGCCGCACGAGGTGCAGGTCGTCTCGGCGCACCGCACGCCCGACCTGCTGTTCGAGTACGCCGAGGGCGCGGCGGGGCGCGGGCTCGAGGTGCATCATCGCCGGCGCCGGCGGCGCGGCCCACCTGCCCGGGCATGTGCGCCGCGAAGACCGCGCTGCCGGTGCTCGGCGTGCCGGTCGAGTCGAAGGCGCTGCAGGGCATGGACTCGCTGCTCTCGATCGTGCAGATGCCGGCGGGCGATCCCGGTCGGGACGCTCGCCATCGGCCGGGCCGGGCGCGGTCAACGCCGCGCTGCTGGCGGCCGCGATCGTGGCCCGGGGGCGGCCGGAGCTCGGCGAGCGGCTCGCGGCCTGGCGTCGCGCCCGCACGGAGGCCGTGCTGGCCGACCCCGATCCGCGCGCGCCGGCCCCGTGAGGCTCGGCATCCTCGGCGGCGGCCAGCTCGCGCGCATGCTGGCCCTCGCGGGCGTGCCGCTCGGACGTGCGGGCGACGGCGCTCGACCCCGCGGAGCACGCGCCCGCCGCCGCGGCCGCCGCCGTGCTGCGCGCCGCCTACGACGACCCGGCCGGGCTCGACGCGCTGGCGGCCGCGCAGCGACGTCGTCACCTTCGAGTTCGAGAACGTGCCGGCGGCGTCCGCGGAGCGCCTGGCCGGCCGGGTGCCGGTGCACCCGCCCGCCGCCGCCCTGGCGGTCGCGCAGGACCGGCTGCAGGAGAAGCGCCTGTTCGAGCGCCTCGGCATCGCGGTGCCGGCGTTCGCGGCGGTGGACGACGCGGACGGGCTGCGCGCCGCGCTCGACGCGTGCGGGCTGCCGGCCGTGCTCAAGACGCGCCGCGAGGGCTACGACGGCAAGGGCCAGCGCGTGGTGCGCACGCCGGCCGAGGCCGAGGACGCGCGCGTCGCGCTCGGCGGCGGCGGGCTGATCCTGGAGGCGCTCGTGCCGTTCGACCGCGAGCTGTCCGTGCTGGCGGTGCGCGGTCGCGACGGGACGACCGCCGTCTGGCCCGTGGTCGAGAACGTGCACCGCGGCGGCATCCTGCGCGTGTCGCGGGCGCCGGCGGCGGACGTGCCCGCGGCGGCCGAGGAGGCGGCGCGCCGGGTCGTCGACGCCCTCGACTACGTCGGCGTGCTGGCCCTGGAGCTGTTCGAGGCCGGCGGCGCCGTGCTCGCCAACGAGCTCGCCCCGCGCGTGCACAACTCGGGGCACTGGACGATCGAGGGCGCCGTCACCAGCCAGTTCGAGAACCACGTGCGCGCGGTGCTGCGGGCTGCCGCTGGGCTCCACCGAGCTCGTCGCGCCCGCCGCGATGGTCAACCTGATCGGCGGCGTGCCGGACGTCCGCGAGCTGCTCGCGCTGCCGGGCGCGCACCTCCACCTCTACGGCAAGGCGGCGCGCGCCGGGCCGCAAGCTCGGCCACGTGACGCTGGTGGGCCCGGCGCTCGCCGGCCTCGACGAGCTGTGCCGCCTGGCGGACGCCGCGGACGCCTGACGGTCAGACGTGGCAGGCGCCCGCGGCGCTCGCCGGCTGCTGCACCAGGGCCGTGGCGCGCTGCAGCGTCGTCGGGCCGCTATCGGAGGTCGCGGCGAGGGCGCTCTCCAGCTCGCTGCGGGAGGCGCGCGAGAGGCGCCAGCCGACCGGCGCCTTCCAGCCCGGGGCGAGCGGCGGCTTCACGGTCAGCAGCGCGACGTCGACGCGCGGGCTGGCGGCGCACGCCGCCTGCGTGGCGGTGCGCAGGTCGTCGCGCGCGATCCGCGTCGGGTACGTGGGCAGCCCCACCAGCGACAGGAGCGCCTCGCGCGGGCCCGTCAGCGGCGTCTCGGCGGCGTTCGGGGAGAGCGGGTCGGCGCGTGCGCCGGGGCTGTTGGAGAGCTCCAGCACGACGATGCGGACGCGCGGCCACCCGTTGGCGTCGGCGGTCGCGTTGATCGTCTCGACGCGGCGCGCGACCGCCGGCAGCAGCTCGGCGATCGAGCCGAGGCCCGTGTTCTCCAGGTAGCCGCCGTCGACCACCGAGCGGCCCGCGCACACGACGCGCCCGCTCGGCGTCACCAGCGGGAAGCGGGCGGAGAGGAACGACGCGGAGAGCCAGCTGACGTCGCCGTCGGTGCAGCGGGCGTCGAGCGCGTCCTCGACCACGCCCGGCCGCTGCGGCAGCCGCAGGCTGGAGAAGGTGACGCGCCGCTTCAGGTCGTCGGCGGACGTGTTGAAGATGAGGTGCGGGACGGGCCACGGGTTGGCGTACTCGTCGCGGCGCAGCCCCAGCTGGCGGGCCGCGGGATCGCCGTCGAGCGCGTCCTCGAGGATGCGGCCGCGGTCCTGCAGCGCGTCGCAGAGGACGTCGACGTCGAAGGTGCAGCTGCCGTCGGCGGCCGGCTCCTGGTGCAGCAGCACGCCGGGCAGGTCGTGCGCGAGCCCCCAGCCGATGGTCGGCCCGACGAGGTCGCGCCCGAACCACTGGGCGTACCAGCCCGGCCGCAGGCAGCCGTTGGCCTGGAGCTCGCGGGCGTAGGCGTAGGCGCCGACGGAGCCGCCCGACGCGCCCGAGAGCGCGAAGACGCGGCCGGCGTGGAGCCGCTGGTCGGCGCTCGCGGCGGGGTCGCAGCTCTCGCTCTTGTCGGGCAGCGCGACCAGGCGCCGCGACGCGTCGTCGCCGGACGCGAGGACGTCGAGCACGCCCGCCGTCCAGTAGGAGGCGCGGATGCCGCCGCCCTCCGCCGCCACCAGCACCAGCGGCAGCGTGTCGTCCGGCCCGGTGCGCGCCCGCTCGCGATCGGGCTGCGCGGTCCACCAGGCGTCGACCGCGGCGTCGACGTCCACCCCGTCGGGGTCCGTCGGCGCCGGCGCGCTGAGGGCGACGTCGTGGCGCGTCTGCGGGGCGCCGACGAAGGCCACGACGACCCAGAGCGCGAGCAGCGCCACGATCGGGACGTGCTTCAGGTGCATCCGGGTGCTGAACGGCGCGGGCAGGTCGACGAGCTCGAAGAGCCGCAGCAGGTAGTGCACGAGCGAGAGCGCGCCCGCGACGATGATCCCGATGACCCCGAGCGTGCCGACGCCGCGCCCCACGGTCATGGGGTCGAGCAGCAGGCCCACCACGAGCGCGGCCGCGGCGATGCGGGCGCCGATCAGGCCCCACATCCGCGTCGGGCCGCGCACGAGCGCCGTGTAGGCGACCGTCGCGGCGAGGGCGATGACGCCAGCGAGCAGCGGGTCGACGAGCCACCACGCGAGCGACGCGAGCGCGACCACGCCGCCGCAGCCGGCGACGGCCGCCCACCACACGTCGAGCTCCGGGACCGAGCGGCGGACGCGCGGCGTCGTCCAGGCCAGCAGCACGACGGCCAGCAGCAGGGCGCCGACCGGCAGCAGGCCGCGCAGCAGGTAGTCGGTGCCCGGGCCGAACAGGAAGAGCGCGTCGACGAGGGCGTTGGCGAGGGCGCCGGCCAGCGCCAGGAGGGGCAGCGCCGCGACGGCGAGGAAGGCGGCGCCGCTCGGCTGGTCGGGCGGATCGGGCGCCTGCAGCTTCGACTCGGCCCACAGCGACAGCGCCAGCACGAGCAGCGGCAGCAGCACGACGAGGCTCCACCAGTCCCACGTCCCCGGCGCCAGGAACAGCGCCACCAGGAGCAGCCCCACGACCGCCCCGCCGTAGCGCACCGCCGGGCGCAGCGGGCCGCGCCGGCGCACGCCGCCCGCCCCGTTCGCCGCCCGGAGCTCGATGCCGCTCTCCTGCAGCACGAGGCCGAACAGCAGCATGGCGGCGACGCCGAAGCTCGACGCCGCCGGCAGGGCGCGGTCGCTCCACGCCAGCAGCAGGTCGCCGACCTGCGGCGCGGCGTATGGCGTGGCGAGCGCCAGCGCGGCGTACGCGATCGCCACCACGAGGTTCACGCGCATGATGCGGGTCGCGTCGCGCGTCGGCTCGGTCCGCACGTCGCGGCCGGGCGTGAGGCTGTCGATGCACCAGAGCAGGACGACGCCGAGCGAGGCGGCCACCAGCGCCGTCGTCGTCAGCCCCGAGAACACGACCGGCTGCTCGTTGCGGTAGAGGGTCGGCACGAGCAGCACGACCTTGGCGGCGGCGGCGATGGTGCCGAGCCCGGCCGCGGCCCGCCACAGCTGCATGAACGTGGAGCCGGGCCGGCCCGCGGGGTGCGCGAAGAGCAGGGCGAAGAGCACCACCGCGACGATCGCGGCGGCGACGATGCCGACGTCGCTGGAGATGTGATGGAGGTCGATCGCGCGGCCGCTGTGGTCCGCGATGGCGAGGTTGCGGTCGACGGCCCGGACGATCGAGACGTCGACCGCCAGCGCGGCCATGACCAGCGTCCAGCGGGTGCTCTGGTAGCCGCCGCCCGGGGTGGGCTCGGCGTCGGTCGGGGTCACGTCCGCGGGGGCGAGGCCCGGGGAGGCGGGGGCCATGGTGCGCGACTCTACAGGCACGTGTCACGTGCTACGAGGCGCCGCGTCCGCGGCAGATACGTGGGTACCCCCTACCGCGAGGAGACGAGGCGGTAGCCGACGTCGAGCTCCTCGAGCTCGAGCAGGGCGGCGTAGCGCTCGTGCCAGGCGCCCGACGCGAGATCCGCGGCCAGGCGCTCGATGCCCGGCGGGACGGCGTCCCCGAAGCGCGCGAGGTTGCTCATCCCGGCGCGGACGGCGGGGTCGAGGTACGCCTCCGGCCGGCGCCAGTGGGCGCGCCGCGAAGCCGTCGAGGCAGTCGTGCGGGACCGGGACGACCTCGACGTCCGCCTCGCCGCCGAGCAGCTCCACCACGCGCGCGATCGACGGGAAGCGCGCCCGGTCCTCCGGGATCGACTCGGGGACGTAGTCGCGCATGAACCAGTACGACGTGCCGACGTCCGCGTCCCACGTCAGCACGACCGAGCGCCGCGCGACGCGCCGCAGCTCCGCGAAGCCCCGCTCGACGTCGCTCCAGTGGTGGATCGTGAGGATGGCCAGCGCGACGTCGAAGTCGCCGTCGGGCAGCGGGATGGCCTCGGCGCTCGCCTGGATCGCCGGGGCGGCGCCGGGCGGGCGCTGCGCGATCATCGTGGCGGAGGGCTCGATGGCCACCACGGTCGTCGGCGGCTCGTAGGAGCCGGTGCCGCCGCCGACGCTCACGACGCGCTGCGCGTCGCCGACCGCGGCCCAGATGCGGGCCTCGATGCGCGGGTCCGGACGGCGCGTCGCGGCGTACGTGCGACCGATCGAGTCGTACAGGCTCACGCCGTGGCCTCGCTTCGCTCGATCAGGCCGCGGCGCTCGCCACCGCGTGCAAGTCGCTTCGCGACGTTGACGCTCATCCCGTCACCACGGCCAGGCGCACGAGCGTAGCGCCGTCCATGCTCTCCGGCGAGGCGGCCTCGACGAGCGGGTGGGCGGCGAGCTCGTCGCGCACCGCCTTGCGCACCGCCCCCGTGCCGCGCCCGTGGATCACCCGCACCTCCTGCCGCCCGGCGAGGTGCGCCTCGTCGACGAAGCGGCGCACCGCCTGGCGCGCCTCGTCGGCCCGCACCCCGCGCAGGTCGAGCTCGCTCGCGACGTTCGTCGGCGTCGACGTGCGCACCTGCACCGGGCGCTCGGGCGGGCGATCGCCGCTGCCGCCGCGCGGGTCGGGCTGGAGCTGGGCCACCGCGACCCGCATGCGCACGCCCCCGGCGCCGTGCACCTCCGCCGTCTCGCCCGAGAGCTCGGTGATCGTGCCGCGCACGCCGAGGGCCGGGGCGACGACCGGGTCGCCGACGGCCAGCGGGCCGTGCTGCGGTACGGGCCGCTCCAGCGCCGTCTCCACCGCCCGCGCGGCCGCCCGCACCCGGCGGTCGGCGGCGCCCAGCTTGCGGTCGCGCTCGCGCCCCGCCCGGTCGGCCGCCGGCGACGGCGCCTGCGCGGCCCGGCGGCGGCGCTCCTCCTCGCGGCGGGCCGCGCGGATCTCGGCCCGCAGCTCGTCGAGCTCCCGCTGCGCGCCGGCCAGCGCCACCTCGGCCTCGCGGCGCGCCTGCTCGCGGGCGACGGTCTGCCCGGCCCGGACGGCCTCCAGGGCCGCCTCGAGCTCGGCCACCCGCCGCTCCGCCGACGCGCGGGCCGCGTCGGCCAGGTCGCGGTCGCGCTCGGCCTCGGCGCGGGCCCTGGCGGCGTCGCGCTCGGCACCTGCCGCGTCGGCCAGCAGGCGCTCCGCCGCGCGCCGCTCCGGGGCGATCGTGCCGCGCGCCGCCCGCACGACACGCCGCGTCGAGCCCGAGGCGCTCCGCGATCTGCAGGGCGTGCGAGGCGCCCGGCCGCCCGATGACCAGCAGGTACGTCGGGGCGAGCGCGTCCGGGTCGAAGCCGACCGCCGCGTTCTCCGCCTGAGGGTGCGCGCTCGCCCACTCCTTCAGCTCCGCGTAGTGCGTCGTCACCAGCACCAGGGCGCCGCGCTCGACGAGCTCCGCCAGCAGCGCGCGGGCCAGGGCGGCGCCCTCGACGGGGTCGGTGCCCGCCGCGATCTCGTCGATCAGCACGAGCGAGCGGCCGGTCGCCTGCGCCAGGATCGCGACGAGGTTGCGCACGTGGCCGGAGAACGTGGAGAGGCTCGCGGCGATGGACTGCTCGTCGCCGATGTCGGCCAGCACGGCGTCGAAGACCGGCAGCCGCGCCGTCCGCGCCGGCGGGCGCAGGCCGCACTGGTGGAGCAGCGCGGCGAGGCCCAGCGTCTTCAGCGCCACGGTCTTGCCGCCGGTGTTCGGGCCGCTGACGACGACCGCGCGCAGGCCCGCCAGCGGGAGGTCGACCGGGACGGCGGTGGCCGGGTCGAGCAGCGGGTGGCGCGCGCCGAGCAGCTCGACGGCGCCGTCGGTCGGCTCCACGGGGCAGCCGCCCCAGCGCCGCGACAGGAGGCCGCGGGCGAGCGCGAGGTCGAGCTCCGCGAGCGCGGCGACGGCGGTCTCCAGTGCGGGGCCCCAGGTGCCGACGCCGGCGCTCAGCTCGGCGAGGATGCGCTCGACCTCGTCGCGCTCGGCGGCCATGGCCTCGCTGGCCTCGTTGATCAGCTCGACGACGGCGAACGGCTCGACGAACAGCGTCTGCCCGGAGCCCGAGCTGTCGTGGACGATGCCCGGCACCGCGGAGCGCGAGC